>NZ_CM182075.1:0-1335837 GCF_059417975.1 Candidatus Pelagibacter sp. PS_11
ATGACAAGCAACAACACAACACAAAGTACAAAAGATGTTTCATCTGAAGCTTTAGATTGGGCTGTAATTCAAAAGGATATGAAAAATAAGCTAGGTAGCGATATATATGAAAGCTGGCTTAGAAAGATAGACTTTGTTGAAGAGATGAATAGCTATGTCTTACTTTCGGTTTCTACTAGATTTATTCGAGACTGGATTACTTCAAGATATTTAGACCAAATTTTACAAATAGTAAAAATGTATAAGAAAGATTTAACAAGAATAGAGTTTAAGATTATTGAAAAAAATTCTGAAAATGAGATAGAAAATAATTTTACTAAAAATGAAAATAATGAAAACGTATCATTCATTAAAGATACATACTTGCAATATAACAGAATAGACCCAAATAAAAGATTTGATAATTTTATAACAGGAACAAGTAATAAACTTGCCTATGAAGCATCCATGAAAGTTTCAGAAAATATTTCTCATTATAATCCACTTTATATTTATGGAGGAGTTGGAATGGGAAAAACACATTTATTAAATTCAATTGGTCTTTCATTAAAAGAAAAAAACAAAGTTATGTTTATTTCTGCTGAGAGATTTATGTATCAGTTTGTAAAATCAATCAAATCTAATGATATGGTGAAGTTTAAAGAGTATTTTAGAAATACTGACATATTATTGATAGACGATATTCAATTCATGAATGGTAAAGAAGCAATGCAAGAAGAGTTTTTTCATACGTTTAATGCACTATTAGATAAAGGCTCACAAGTTATAATCTCTGCCGATAGAGCTCCGAACAAATTATCAAGAATCCAAGATAGAATTAAATCAAGATTTGCTGGAGGTCTTGTTGTAGATATACAAAAACCTGACTATGAACTTAGAAGTAAAATTGTTAAACAAAAAACAGAGGAACTAAGCATTTTTTACTCAAATCAAGTAAATATTTCAGAAGAAATACAAAAATTTATAAGCACAGAAATAACCACAAGTATTAGAGAGTTAGTAGGAGCAATTAATAGAGTTGTTTCTTTTTCAAGAATTTACAACAAAGTTCCAAATTTATCAGAGGTTAAAGTAGTTTTAAAAGATCTATTAAATATTGGAGAAAACAAAGTAACAATAGATTTAATACAATCAACCGTATGTAAGTTCTTCAAAATTAGTAAAAGTGAGATGCTTTCTTCAAGAAGATCTAGATATCTTGTAAGACCAAGACAAACAGCAATATATTTAACAAAAATTTTGACATCTAAGTCATTACCTGAAATTGGAAGAGAATTTTCTAATAGAGATCATACAACAATCATTCATTCAGTTAAAACCATTGAAAAATTGAAGGAAAAAGATCCAGAAATGACAAACAATATTAATAATCTAAAAAATCAGATATTGTATAATAAAGAAAATGAAATTTAACGTTAATCAACAAGATCTGCAACAAGCACTTAATTATTGCCAAGGCGTAATTGAAAAAAGAAGCACACTCCCTATTTTGTCAAATGTTTTATTAAATGCGAGTAATTCTAACCTAACAATTACAGCAACCGATTTAGATTTAATATTTATTCATCAAATTAACAATGTAGAAGTTATAGAAGAAGGAAACACAACTACCACGTCATCTATTATGTATGACATCATAAGAAAATTTTCGTCAGGAAAAAAAATTAATTTATCTTTAACAGACGTTAGCAAACTTCAAGTTGAGTCTGAAAAGTCTGTTTTTAATTTAAATTGTATTAGTGCATCTGAGTTTCCACTAACAGATGAAAACTTTAATCAAAATGAATTTTCTATAAAATCAAAACAATTATTGAAATTATTGAATAAATGTAAATTTTCAGTTTCAAATGATGAAACAAGACACTATTTAAGTGGAATTTTTTTTCATCAAACACAAACTGAAGATAAAAATTTTTTAACAGCAGCAGCTACAGACAGTCATAGAATGTCTATTTCAAAAATAAGATTAGACCAGCAAGTAGATTTTGAACCAATAATACTTCCTAAAAAAACAATTTTTCAACTATGCTCATTGTTAGAAAGTTATGATGGTGATGTTAAAATTTCAAATATTAAATCTAAAATAAAATTTGAATTAAATAATAGTATATTAATATCTAAGTTAATTGATGGAAAATTTCCAAATTATATTCAGGTAATACCTAAGAATAATCAAAAGAAGTTAGAAATAGATTTAAAATTATTTTTAGACTCTGTTGATCGAGTTGCTTCAGTTTCATTAGATAAAAAAGATGGAGTTAAATTTAATTTGTCAAAAGACGTTTTAAACTTATCAGTTAACAACACAAATAGTGGTGATGGAAAAGAAAGTTTAACTGTAAAGTTTGATCATGATCTAGAAATAAGTTTTAATTCTAGATATTTAATTGATGTAGCAGCACAACTTGATGGAGATAAGATTGAAATTTTTTTCAATGATACTGGGTCTCCGGCATTAATTAAAGATCCAGGCGATTTTGACAGTATATTTGTTGTAATGCCTATGAAAGGCTAGCTTAAAGTATCAAGTTCAGTATAAATAGTTTTTTCCAATTCTTTTGTAAAAATTTCCTTGCTTAGTCCAGGTTCAATAGGTTTTAAAATTGAAACAGTTAGAGTGGTATTAATTTTTTTCCAACCATGTTTTGGCCAGGTATTACCAGAATTGATTGCGATTGGTTGGCATGGAATATTTAATTCTTCATAAATTCTACCAGATCCTTTTTTAAAAGGAGTTCTATCTTCTGCAGAAAGTCTTGTTCCTTGTGGAAAAATTATTAAAGGTCTTTCAGATAATTTCACTTGTTTAGAAATATCATCGAAAAAACCTAAGTTTTCTTTAGAAATTTTATTTCTTTTAATTGAAATTGACCCTATTTTTTTTAAATACCAGCCAAATATAGGAATCATTAGCAATTCTTTTTTTAAAATAAAAACAGGAGAATTAAAAATAGTTTGTAAAAAAAAAGTTTCAAACATTGACTGGTGTGAAGCAGCTATAAAAAATTTTTTTCCTCTAATTATGTTTTCTCTACCTTTAATGATTATCTTTGTTGATAAAAATATTTTTAAACATAAAGAAGTCCAAAAGCCCATAATTTTTCCACCAAATAAAACTATTTTTTTTGGTAGTAAAATTGCTGGCAAGAAAATTATGGAAATTAAAACTATTCCTAAGAAAAAAAATAATGAAAATAAAAAATTTCTTATCATATTAATCAAAAACTAAATCAAATCTTTTAGTTTTTGTCTTTTTTTAATAATATTAATCTTTGATCCTTTAATTATTAATTCTGCTGGTTTTGGTCTTACATTGTAATTTGAGCTTAGTGACATTCCATAAGCTCCAACATCACACATTATCACAAGATCTTTTTCTTTTAATTTCTGAAAACCTTTTATAGTTGTAAATTTGTCTGTACTTTCACAAATTGGTCCTACAAATTCATAAGTTTTGTTTGAAATTCTATTATTTTTTACTACAGGTATAGTTTGGTGATTTGCACCATATAATGCAGGTCTCATAAGATCATTCATTGCAACATCTAATATGATGAAATCTTTTTTAGTATTTTCTTTTATATAAATAACTTGAGAAATTAAAAATCCAATATTACCGACTATAGATCGACCAGGTTCAAATATTATTTTTGTTTTTTGGTCCTTTAAAAATTTTTGTATAGCAATGTTATATTTTTGATAGTTAAGTTTTTTACTATTTTTTTCATAAGAAATACCCATGCCCCCACCTAGATCAATAAATTCAAAGATATGACCACTTTTTTTTATTATTTTATTCACTACATTGAGCATTTTTTCATATGGTTTGTGATCTAAAATTTGACTACCAATATGAACACTTAAGCATTTAAGGTTAATATTTTTAGAATGATTTGTAAAATTTACTAATTCAAAAAAAGTTTTTTCATCTACACCAAATTTATTTTCTTTTTTTCCAGTTGAAATTTGTTTTAATGTCTTAGCATCTGTATTGGGATTAAGTCTAATACCTATATTAACTATTTTTTTTTTTGATTTTGCAATTTTTTCAATTTCAATAATTTCACTTTTAGACTCAGCATTTATTAATAAAATTTTTTTATCAATTGCATAACTTATTTCTTTTGAAGTTTTACCCACGCCCGAAAAAACAATTTTTTTTGGGTCTATACCTGCTTTTAGAGCCATCATTAACTCACCCATTGAAACAACATCAGCACCTAGCCCTAATTTTCTAATTTCTCTTATCAGATTTACATTAGTATTGGATTTGACAGCAAAACAAATCAATGGAGAAAAAGAGCTAAAATTTTTTTTAAAATTTTTTATATTTTCTGTTAGCCGTTTGTGTGAATAACAATAAGTTGGTGTACCAAACTTTTTTGCTATTTTTTGAACATTAACTTTTTCAATTGTTAAGTTTTTATTTATATATTTCATCAATCTACTGACTTTGGAAAAACCATTTCATTCCCCTCATATTGAGGATCTCCTTTTTTTCCACATGAAAACAAGAAAGAACAAATTATAAAAATTAAAATTAGTTTTTTTATCATTTTACATCTTTTTATATTTCATTATCATTTTTTTGATATTATCAAAAGATGTTCCACCATAAGATTTTTTAGAGTTAACAGAGTTTTTCACATTAAATATCTTTAAAACTTCAATTGTGAGCCTTGGTTCAATTTTCTTTAGTTCGTCAATATTTAATTCATTCAATTTTTTCTTTTTTTTCTCTGCATAATTCACAATAGAAGCTGTAGTTTGATACGCTTTTCTAAATGGCATTGAATGATTTTTAACAAGATAGTCAGCTAAGTCAGTAGCTGTAATATAGCCTGAGTTAGCAAGGTCTAACATTTGTTGTTTATTAGGCTTTAGATTTTTTAAAACCTCATTAAGAATAGCAATACTATTATTAAGGATTTCATTAGATTTGAAGAGTATTTCTTTGTCATCTTGAAGATCTTTAAAATAAGATATGGGAAGTCCTTTAAGAATTGTCAGCATTGAAAATAAATTTCCATAAACCATTCCAGTTTTACCTCTTAAGTATTCTAACAAATCGGGATTCTTCTTTTGAGGCATTATCGAAGAACCAGTTACCACTTTATCTGAAAGTGCAATTAAGTTGAATCCATCAGAGTTCCAAATAATAAGCTCTTCAGCAATTCTTGAAATATGCATTGAACAAACAGAAGCGCTATATAAAAAATCTAGAACAAAATCTCTATCTGCAACAGTATCGATTGAATTATTTGTTGGTCTTTTAAAGCCTAGTTTTTTTGAAGTAAAATTTCTGTCAATATTAAAAGAAGTACCTGTTAAAGCGGCAACACCCAAAGGATTTTCTGATAAACTTTCTAAATTATAGGTAAATCTTTTTTTGTCCCTATTAAACATTTCTACATAAGACATTAAATAATGCGCAAAAGATACAGCTTGTGCATTTTTTAAATGAGTAAACCCAGGCATTATGGTTTCAATATTTTTTTCTGAAATTTTGAGAATGGTTTTAATAATATTGTCTAAATTCTTATTAATTTCTTTAGTTGCTGAAGTCGTCCACATTTTAAAATCAGTAATTACCTGATCATTTCTAGATCTAGCCGTGTGAACATATCCAGCCTCTTCTCCTATAATTTGAAATAATCTTTTTTCAATATTCATATGAATATCTTCATATTTTTTATTATATTCAAATTTATTTTTTAAAATTTCTTTCTCAATTTTATTAAGTCCAAAAATTATCTTATTCTTAATTTTAAAAGAAATAATTTTTTGTCTAAATAACATCTCAACATGTGCGATTGATCCTAAAATATCTTCTTGAAAAAGCTTTTTATCAATATCTATTGAATTACCAACTTTTTGAAACAAAGTTGAGGCATCTTTCTTTATTCTTGATCCCCATATTGCCATATTGTTTTTATTTTTTACCATGATAATTAATTATACATATTTAGCATGAAATTATTATTAATATTTATCTACCTAATAACTAGCAACATTAGTTATGCACTAGAAAAACCTAATATAAAAAATTTAGTTTTATCAAAAAATACAAAAATATATGAGGGAGTAGTTTTTAAAGACTCAAATAATTATGATGTAAATTTAGATGATTTTAAAGGAAAATTGTTAATATTGAATTTTTGGGCTACTTGGTGTGCTCCTTGCAGAGAGGAGATGCCATCTCTAGATGACTTACAGTCAAATAGTAATTTTGATAACTTAAAAATTTTTCCTATTAATATTGGTCAGGAAAATTTCTCTAAATCAGATTCTTTTTTTAGAGAACTAAATATTCAAAATCTAGAGATATATTTTGATGCACCAATTACTTTGGCTAAAAAATTTTCTTTAAGGGGAGTTCCTACAACTATTTTATTTAATAAAAAAGGTGAAGAGTTTGGGCGTATTATGGGATCTATTGATTTTAATAATTTGGATTTTATTAATTGGCTAAAACAATACGATTAATCTTTAAAGAAATAAGCAAAACTAACCAATGCTACTATAGCAATGAATTGCAGCAACACTCTTAGCTGCATCAGTTTATTCGAATATTTTTTGCTAGTTTCGCCACCTTTGAACAAAGTTCCAATTCCTAAGATCAAGACGACTGCTACAACTATTAAAAGCACAATACCTAAAATTTTAACTAATGTTCCTGTTATCATGAAACTATTGTAGAATAATTTTTGATAAAAAAAACATAATAAAAACATCTATGACACTTTGTCTATCAACTACAATTATTAAGCCAGGAAAAGATATACCAATTAAAAATGCTATTATTTTACTGCACGGTTATGGGGGTGATGGGAAAGACATAAGTATGTTGACCTTAAATTGGAAAAGATTTTTGCCTAATACTATTTTTTTATGTCCAGATGGTCATGAAGAATGTAAAATTAACCCAGCAGGTTTTCAATGGTTTGATTTAACTAAAGATGATCCAAGTTATATTCTAGAAGAATCTAAAAAAGCAGAAAATAAACTCCGAAAATATATTGAAGAAGTTAAAAGTGAATATAATCTTAATAATTCTCAAATTTGCTTATCAGGATTTAGTCAAGGATGCATGATGTCTATTAATTTAGGTTTAACTAGCAATCAAAATTATAATTGTATTGTTGGTTTTTCTGGTAAGATAATTAATCAAGATGATCTTAGTATGAGAAAATCTTCTTCTACTAAAATGCTATTGATACATGGTGATCAAGACGCAGTTGTGTCACCAACATTTTTATTAGAGGCAAAAGATTTCCTAATTAGAAATAATATTGAAATTGAAACCAAAATGATAAAGAATTGTGAACATCATATTCCTATAGAGGCATCAAGCGCGGCTTTAAATTATATTAAAAATAACTTTCAAATATAATTAAATTCTATTTATTGATAAATTATTTTTTTTCAGTTAGAGTTTTTTATAATGATTTTTAACGATCAGAATTTGTCTTTAGAAAAATGTCCTGCGCTAGTGTTAAATGCAGATTATAGACCTTTAAGTTATTATCCATTGTCTTTATGGAGCTGGCAAGATTCTATAAAATCTGTTTTTTTGGATAGAGTTGTTATAGTTAGTAATTATGACAGAGTTATTAGGAGCCCATCGTTTAATATGAGATTACCAAGTGTTATTGCATTAAAAAGTTTTATAAAACCACAGTCTAATCCTAGCTTCACAAGATTTAATGTTTTTTTAAGAGATAAATTTTCATGTCAATACTGTGGAAGTGGTGAAGATCTTACTTTTGATCATTTACTTCCAAGATCCAAAGGTGGACAAACCAACTGGGATAATGTTGTAACTGCTTGTTCTTCATGCAATGTAAAAAAAGGTGGAAGGTTATTAAAAAATTTGGATATGAGCTTAAATCAAAAGCCATATCAGCCATCTACAGAAGACCTACATAAAAATGGTAAAAATTTCCCACCAAATTTCCTACACAAGAGCTGGATGGATTATTTGTATTGGGATGTTGAGTTAGAAGCTTAATTAAATTTTCTCAGAAATATTAATAGCAATTTTTGATCCAGTTTTAATTAATTTATCCAGAATAGAATACATTCCTTTTTTAGTTGCACCTTCTTTATAGGCTATATCTTTATGGTGCAGCTCATCTTCTCTAAATTTAATTATTTTTTCTTTTAATTTTTTCTCATCATTTTCTAATTCATTAATTTGATTTAGATAATGTTCGTCAATTACTTCTTCCACTGAGGCAGTGCATAGCATAGCAGCTTTTTTCCCCAGCATTGTTGAGCCAAAACCAAGTCCTACACCAAGCAAATCCCATAAAGGTAAAAACTTTGTAGGTTTTATATTTCTTTTTTTAATTTCATTTTCAAAATATTCACAGTGTTCTTTTTCGTGAATTTTCATTTCTTCAATTTTCTTTTTAAGGTTTTCATCTTTAACAAACGTATTTAGAGCTAGTAATTGGCCTTCATAAATCTTTATTGCACCTCGTTCACCTGCGTGATCAACTCGAATAAATTCTTTTACTTTTTCTTTATTTGTTTTTTTCATAAGTTAAGAAAAGTTTTATAGTTATAGTTGTGATTATTAAAGAGATAAAAATATTTATTGTAGCAAGAGATAATCCTAAAATTTTAAACGTTGCATCTTTACAGCTAACTGTAACCTCTTTTAGCTGATTTAGAAGAGCTTCTTTAGTCAAATCTGCGTTATTAGAATTTAGGTCACAAACTAAAGACTCTTTTATAAAGCCTTGCTCTATTCCAAAATGATAGAACGAAATAGTGAATGCTATAATAAATGTAATACTTAAAATTATTAAAAAAAATCTTTCAAACTTTTGAATAAAAATAAAAAGTAAAATTATAACTATTGAAACAACGTAAGGTATTCTTTCAATTAAACAAAGATTGCACGGTTGATGACCCAAAATATGTTCAATAAAATAGGCTGTTAAAAGAGCAAAAATACTGAATAACAATATAAGATGAAGTGTAGTTTTTCGGTTAATCATGTTTGTGTTATTTAATTGCAAAATATATTAGGGTAAAAATTAATACAATTATAATACCTAAAATTGTAAACCATTTTGCAGCATCAGTTTTCATAAACTTGCTAAAAATATCACCAAATTTATATGATAGGTATGAGACGATAAAAAATCTTAACCCTCTAGAAAATAGACAAATAATGAAAAATATAGGCAAATTAAAACCAATCATACCACTTGTTATTGTGAATACTTTAAAGGGCAAAGGCGTAAACCCAGCAAGAAATAATGTAACAAGCCACACATAAAGACCACTTCCCTCAGATAAGCTATTTTTAAGATTAATTACCTTTTCTTCATAATTATAAAATTCTACCACAATCATTCCAAGATCAAAAAAATAAGATCCAATGAAATATCCAAGGATACCTCCAAGTGAAGAAAATAAAGTAGCTATTAAAAAAATTTTTAAGTAATCATTTTTTTTTGCAATAACCATTGGAGCAATCATAACGTCAGGTGGGATTGGAAAAAAAGAACTTTCAGTAAAAGATAAAATTGCAAGATAAGTATTTGACTTCTTGTGAGCAGCAAGTTTTAAAGTTTTTTGATATAATTCATTAAGCATTTTTTTGTTTTTAATATAAATTATGCTCTTATACTATTTAATTTTATAGTTATAATAAGAAAAACAAAGGGCGAGTGGCGGAACTGGTAGACGCGCACGACTCAAAATCGTGTTTCGCAAGAAGTGAGAGTTCGATTCTCTCTTCGCCCACCAATATTTTATGAAAATAAACAAAATTAATAATTTATTAGAACTATTTTATAAACAGTATCTTACACAAGATAAAACAAGTGTGTTTTTACAGTCCTTAAAAGAAGTTGAAAAAAAATATTCTTGGGAGGATGTGTATTCAAATGTCATTAAACTTTCTGAAGAAATATCAAGATATATAAAAAAAGGTGATAGATGCTTGTTAATATCAGAAAATAGACCAGAGTGGATGATATCAGATTTATCTATTATGCTTTCAGAGGGCATAACAGTTCCGGCTTATACAACTTATGTAGAAAGAGACTATGAGTATATAATTGATGACTGCACTCCGACTGTTTTAATCATTTCTGATAAGACACAGTATTTAAAAGTAAAAAATATTATACCTAAAAAAAAATTTATAAAAAAAATAATTTTTTTTGATGCAATTGAAGAATTTGACCAAGAACTTCATGTAAGTATTAATCAAATTTTTGCAAATAAAAACTTTAATTCCTTAAATTTTTCTGAATTAAAAATTCAAAGAAAAGATGTTGCTTGTATAATTTATACATCTGGTACCCAGGGAAATCCAAAAGGAGTTGTATTAAGCCATGGTGGAATTTTAAATAATTGTGAGGGAGCCCTTGGTTTATTAAAAGAGTTTGTCTCAAAAAAACCTAAATTTTTGACATGGTTACCCCTTTCTCATTCATATGAACATACAGTTCAATTTGTTCAAATAGTCGTGGGAGCACAGGTATTCTATGCTGAGAGTATAGAAAAACTTATAAAAAATATGGAAAATTGTTCACCTGAGATAATGACGGCAGTTCCTAGATTTTATCAAAATTTACATCAAAAAATAAATACTAATTTTAGTAAAGCTACAGGAATAAAAAAATTCTTAATCAATCAAACCATCAAACTTGGAAATAAGAAATTAAATAGAGTGCAATTTTCATTAATAGAAAGTTTAATAAATTTTGTTTGTGATCTTTTAGTACGAAAGAAAATCAAAGAACAATTTGGTGGAAATTTAAAGGCATTTATTTCAGGAGGAGGAGCGCTAGACAAAGAAGTGGGTTGCTTTTTAAATGCAATTGGTCTCCCAACGTTACAAGGGTACGGATTAACCGAAACATCTCCAGTAGTAAGCTGTAATTCTATTAATGAAATCAGGGTAGAAACTGTGGGCAAACCATTTAGGGGAAATTTAGTTAAAATTGCAAATGATGGTGAGATTCTGGTTAAAGGAGAAAATGTGATGTTGGGTTACTGGAATAATGAAGAAGAAACAAATAAAGTTTTAAAGAATGGATGGTTATCTACAGGTGACATTGGAGAGTTTGATGGCGAGTTTTTAAAAATAACAGATAGAAAAAAAGATATAATTATAACTCCAGGTGGAGATAATATTTCTCCAATCAAAATAGAGAGCGATTTAAATAAATCTAATTACATAGAGCAAAGTTTAGTTTATGGTGACAACAAACCTTATCTAGTTTGTTTAATTGTTTTAAGCTCAGAATATAAAAATATAAAGAATGAAGAAATTAAAATAGAAATAGAAAAACTAAATAAAAATTTAAGTAAAATAGAAAAAATAAAAAAGTTTTTTGTAATTAAAAATCAATTTACAATTGAAAACAATATGATGACCCCTACTTTAAAATTAAAAAGATATAAAATTATAAAAACTTATCAAAATGAGTTAGAAAAACTTTTTAATTAATTTTTATAAAAGACATTATAAGTCGCATAAATGTTAATGTTTTTTACTTAACAAAAATTTTAAATAAAAATTTTTTTTAAAAAATAAATTAGTAATTTGCCAATTAATTAATGAATTGACATCACTTGCATAAAAAAATAAAAATAAGTTAACAGCGAATCACTTTGATTCGTTTAACTTAAACAGGGAGCTAAAGATGGCTACAAGAAAAAAAGCTAAAAAAGCTAAAAAGAAAACTAAGAAAAAAGCTAAAAAAGCTAAAAAAGCGAAGAAAAGAAAAAGATAGTATCTTAGACTTTTCAAAAAACGCTTCTCATAACGTTATGTGTGAGAGGCGTTTTTTTTTGCCCTAATTTTTAATCCTCAGTATCGGTAATTGGCTCTGAGTCTGTGTCAGATTCTGTGATAGGTTCTTTAATCTTAGTTGGTGCAGCCATAGCTTTTGCTTGGCCCTCCAAATTTCTCTTTAAAGCTTTATCTAATTTTTTCTGGGTATCTTCTAATGATACACCCATCACTATTTGAAATTCAGATAAAATTCTTTCATAAGCTTTTTCAAACAACTGTCTTTCACTGTATGATTGATCAACCATTAAGTCGTCACCTTTATTTAAATCTCTAACAACTTCTGCAAGCTCATAGATTTTGCCTGAAGAAATCTTTGCTTCATATTCCTGTGCTCTTCTACTCCACATAGATCTTTTAATTTTTGGCTTGCTTTTTAAAATAGATATACATTTATTGACCTGATTTATTGTTGCAAGAGGTCTAAGATGAGATTGCTTATTTACAGGAACCATGCCATTGGCTTTGTCTTTTTCAAATTTAAGAACATAAGTTTCAACATCAATTCCACCAATGTTAATTTTTTTAAACTCTGTAATTTGGCCAACACCATGTTTTGGATAAACAACATAATCTTTAACCTTATATTCTCTTTTTTCTGTTTCTTGTTTTTTTACCTTTTTAATTTCAGGTTTAACTTCATTACTTTTTGAAATTCTTAAATTATCAGTTTTTATTTCTACTTTTTCTGGAACAACTTTTTTAGAGACTGTTTTTAAATTTTTTTTAATTTTAGTTGGAGTTGCTTTTATTGTTTTAGTTTTTTTTACTGGAATTTTTTTTTTTACAACTTTAGCTTTAGGAAGCGTAGGCTTTTTTGCTACCTTTGTTTTAGTTTTTTTTTTTACTTTTTTCGCAGGAGTTTTTTTAAAGATTTTCGCTAAAATATTTGTCGTACTTGTTTTCTTCATTTTTATATTTTTCATTATCCTCTGGAGGATCTTTTTTAATAGTTATATTTGGCCAAATTTCAGAATACTTTGTATTTAGTTCAAGCCATTTTTCGCTCCCAGACTCAGTATCTGCTACTATCGCATCTACTGGACATTCTGGCTCGCAAACGCCACAATCTATACACTCCTCCGGTTTAATTACAAGCATATTTTTGCCTTCATAAAAGCAATCAACAGGACAGACTTCAACGCAGTCCATTAGTTTACACTTAATACATTTATCATTTACAACGTATGTCATTTTCCCAATTCACTTTTTACTTTTAACTTTAATTCTCCCATTGTCTTAGCATCCACATATAGTAAACCCGAGAGTCTTCTCATTAAGTTTGTTTCATAAATGTCAGCACTATCGTTTGAATAGATGATTTTCCATAATGACTCAATTATTTTAATTTTATCAGAATCTGGAACATTTTTTACTTCTCTCGTAAAATCTAATATTTGATTTGAGCTATCTTCAACAATTATTGCTTCAGACATAATTTTATCAATCTCAGAGATCGGCGCGCCTAAATCAATAAGCGTTTCTTTAATAATATCTTCTTCTTTTTTTTCATAGGCCTCATCTATTTTTGCTGCATGAATTAGCAAGGCAGCAATTTTAGAATAAGAGTTATCCTGAGGTTCATTTTTTCCTTTATTTTTAAAGAAGCTAATCATTAATTCAAATTTAAGTTTTTCAATACTTTAAATGGGCTGTTTGAAGTATCTATTTTTTTAAAAGTTTTTTTAATTTGTTTTTTTGGATTATATCTAAAATACATATCATTGTCTTTTTCTAAAGTTTTATAATTCATTTTTTCAATCAATTTCTTAAAGTTATCTTTACTACATCCTAATAAATTAAGCATCTCTGGTACTAGTTTAATTTCTTTATCCTTTTCAGGGCTAGCATTAATAATTAGCACAAACAATCTTTCTAGAATGTCAATCCTAACAAAATAATTATCAAAATTTTCAAATCCACATAAAAGCATAAATTTTTTATTTCTTCTATTTTTGTCATCTAAAAAATTTAGACCAAACGTAGGTGGTGTTAACTCAAAATATTTTTGGTTAAAATTTTTCCATAATAAAGTTCTTAAAGAAACTGCTTCAGGTTTTAATAGTTTGAATAAAAAAACATGATAACGCCCAAACTTTACCCCCAAGTCTCTTAAAATTTTTCTTTCATCTTGCCCAAGTTTTTTTAAGTATTCGGTAACCATTTCTCTTTTAACTACACCATTGTTTTCATACAATTGATAAGCTAAAGCTTTAATGGATGAGTTACTTTCTTTTAAATTTCTTAGATCAATTAAACTTTTTAGTACTAAATTAATTTTTTCATTAACCCATTTTTCAATAAATTCTGATAATTTTTGTTTGTCATTATTATCTAAAAGATCATCTACTATTAAAAGTATATCTGGATTTAAATAATCTTTTCCAGCTACTAATTTTGCAATAGGAAAATTTTTCCAATAGATTTTAAAATCATCTTTTAATTCAATTAGACCTGTTTCTATGATTATCTGAACTCTTTTTTGAAGCTCGGGCCCCACAGTCTGTCTTGCTGCCTTTTTCAATGATTTAATGTCAGTTTCTAAAGCCCCAACCTTTAAGTCCATTTCAAATTTTAGACCTTTTAAATCACCAATAAACTGCTCATCAATTATTACTTTATCGTTTTCCATTATTTCAGTTTTAAAATCCATATCTTGGTTTAAGCCTCGTGCGAGTACACTGGCTCGTTTATCAATAAATGTTTTTGTAAGCTCTTCATGTAGTCTATCTGATAATCTATCTTCTAATAGTTTTGTTTTTTCTATCCAATAATCTTGGTTTTCAACCCAATTAATTTTATTAGAAACATATGACCAAGTTCTAACATTTGCAATTCTATTTGACAAAGAATCTACATTTCCTTCTAATTTATCTAATTTCATCAACTGTAATCTCATATAATCATTGGTAATTTTGCCATCATTGCTATTTAAAAAATTGAATACCTTGCCAACAACTTCAATATGATTTCCATATGTTTTTTTCACAAAGTCTGGAATTTGACAACACTCCCAAAGTAATTCAAGTGTTTCTCTATTGTTTTCAATTTTGTTACCTTCCATATCTTTTAAAAAATATTTTAATACTTTTTCATCTCCACACTCGTGTATTTTCCTTAACCAATCTTTATTGGGTTTTTCTTCAAGTGATCTAATTAAACTTAAAGCGTTATTAAAATTTAAATTAGAATTTCTCCAAAATAACATTCTAATTTCTTCAAATTTATGATTTTCAAGTAATTCTACTTCCTCAGCTGAAATATCTTTGCAGTCTCCAGTTACTCCAAAACTACCATCATTTAAATATCTACCTGCTCTTCCAGCAATTTGCCCAATCTCAGACATATTAAGACGTCTTAATTTTTTACCATCAAATTTTTTAAGGTTTGAAAAATATACATTTTCTAAATCCATATTAATTCCCATACCAATTGCATCTGTTGCAACTAGGAAATCAACATCTCCTGATTGATATAATTCAACCTGTGCATTTCTTGTTTTTGGACTTAGAGAACCCATAACAATAGCTGCTCCACCTTTTTGCCTACGTACAAGTTCTGCAATTGCATAAACCTCTTCAGTTGAAAAAGCTATTATTGCAGTTTTTCTATTTATTCTTGATATTTTTTTATGTCCTACGTAGGTAAGTTTAGAAAGTCTTTCTCTATTTATAAATTCAGTGTCTTCATTCAATTTATTGACTATATTTTTTATAGTACTAGAGCCCATAAACATCGTTAGTTTTTCGCCACGAAGATTTAACAATCTATCAGTAAAAATATGACCTCTCTCATGATCTGCACACATTTGTATTTCATCAATACCCACAAAATCTAAATGCTTATTGATTGGCATCGATTCTACTGTGCAAAGAAAATATTTTGCATTAGGAGGAATTATTTTCTCTTCACCCGTGATTAATGCAACTTTATCAGAGCTTATTTTTTTTATAATTTTGTCATATACCTCTCGTGCAAGTAAACGTAATGGAAATCCAATCATTCCCGAGTCAAAAGAAAGCATTGTTTCTATTGCAAGATACGTTTTGCCGGTATTTGTTGGACCAAGAACAGCTGTAATTTTATTTTTAGACATTTCTATTGATGGTACCTTAAATTTTTACTCCACCACATATTGTTGTCCATAAAGAACAAAAATAGGTTAAAACATGACCGAATCGTAGGGGCTAAAGTTCTCATTTACTCATTATACACCAATTAATTTAACATATTAAAAAACAATTCTGTATTAGTATTTTGTAACAAAGTTATGAATAAAAAATTGTGGGAAGCATCAAATGGGCAGAAAAAAAAATCTCTTTTATCGAGTTATGAGCAGTTCATTTCAAAAAGATACAAAAAAAATTTTAATCAAAAATATGAAAGCATTCTAAAATGGAGTATTAAAAATCCGGGTGATTTCTGGAGTTCTATTTGGGATTTTTCTGAAGTTAAGGGACTTAAGAGCAAAATTAAGATTAAAAAATCAAAAATATTTTATAAAAATAAATTTTTACCAAATTCAAAGCTAAACTTTGCTGAAAATATACTATCAAAAAATAATAAGGATAAAGCAATAACATTTGTTAGTGAGAATGGTTTTCGAGAAGAAAGAAGCTGGCACGAACTAAACCTTAATGTAAGTAAAATATCTAAATTTTTAAAAGGTATTAATATTAAAAAAAAAGACAGGGTTGCAGCATATATGCCTAATACTATTGAGACAGTTGAGGCATTTATAGCCTCTTCCTCTTTAGGAGCAATATGGTCTTCATGCTCACCAGATTTTGGGGTTAAAGGGGTAGTAGAACGTTTTTCACAAATTAACCCTAAAGTTCTATTTGTAGTAGATAAGTATTTTTATAACGGAAAAATAATAAATACTTTAGAAAGAGTTCCTCTAATTTTAAAAGAGATACCTTCTATTAAATATGTCGTCATTGCTAATTATCCAGGAGAAAAATACTTAGAAAATAAATACTCATATAAAAAAGCAAAAGTACTTAAATGGAGTGAGTTAATGAAACAAGAATCTGAAGAGTTTCAATTTTCTAAATTTAATTTTGAACAAGATCTTGCAATCTTATATTCAAGTGGAACCACAGGAAAGCCAAAGTGCATATGTCATAGGAGTGGAGGAGTTTTGCTTCAGCATAAAAAAGAGCATCAGCTTCATTGTGATATCAGAGAAGGTGATAATGTTTTTTATTTTACTACTTGTGGATGGATGATGTGGAACTGGCTAGTTAGTGTCTTAGCTTCAAAAGCATCTATCGTTTTATTTGACGGATCGCCAATGTATAAAAAAGATGATTTACTATTAAAAATAGCTGAAAAAGAAAAAATTACTTTATTTGGCATTAGTGCAAAATATGTTGATGCTCTTCGTAAATCTAAGCCTACTTTAAAATATAACTATAAATTATCAAAATTAAGAACAATTTGCTCTACTGGATCTCCATTATCAAATGATGGATTTAAATATGTATACGAGAATATAAAAAAAAATGTTCATTTATCTTCTATCTCTGGGGGTACAGATATTGTTTCTTGTTTTGTTTTGGGAAACTTATACCAGCCTGTAATTTTGGGTGAAATACAAAATAAAGGTTTGGGTATGAATGTTGATGTTTTTAATGAAAAGGGCGAGTCTTTAAAAAATAAAAAAGGAGAGTTGGTTTGCAAAAATCCCTTCCCATCAATGCCTTTAAAATTTTGGAATGATAAAAATGATATTAAATTTAAAAAAGCATATTTTAATAATTTTTTGAACACATGGTACCACGGTGACTACGCAGAGATAAAAAAAGGAGGTGGCTTTATTATTCATGGAAGATCAGATACGACACTAAACCCTGGAGGAGTAAGACTCGGAACTGCTGAAATATATTCTGAAGTAGAAAAGTTTGTAGAAATCAAAGAGTCCATTGTTGTTGGTCAAGCATGGGATAATGACGTCAGAATAATTTTGTTTATAGTTTTAAACCCTAAACACGTGGTGAACGAAGATTTATTGAAAAAAATTAGAACACAAATTAGAAAAAATGCATCCCCAAGACATGTACCATCTAAAATTATAGTAGTTGATGATATTCCAAGAACTAAAAATGGAAAAATAGTTGAACTAGCTGTAAAAAATACAATAGAAGGAAATGAAATTAAAAATAAAGAAGCTCTAGCAAACCCAACAGTTTTAGAAGAATATAGAAATTTAAAGGAATTAAATTATTAAATGTTAAAAAATATAGTTAAAGGTTTAGAACCATCCTCTACTTTAAAAATTAATGAAATCTCTAGAAAACTAGAAGATAAAGGTGAAAAAATATTTAAATTTGGATTTGGCCAATCTCCATTCCAAATACCAACTGATATTGTTAATGCGTTAAAAGATAACGCCTATCAAAATAAATATTTACCAATGCAAGGTCTTAATGAGCTTAGAGACGCTGTTGCAAAATATACATCAGTTAAAAAAGATTATAATTACAAACCTGAAAATGTAATTATAGGCCCTGGCTCAAAAGAACTGATGTTTTTACTTCATATTTTATTTGATGGAGAAATAATATTGCCAGCACCAAGTTGGGTTTCTTATGCCCCCCAAGCAATTCTTGGAAGAAATAAAATTCAATCAATTCAAACAAAAAGAGAAAATAATTGGTTTCCTACTGGATCTGAAATTGAAGAGGTTATTTTAAAGGATAAAAATAAAAACTATTTATTATTTTTGAATTCACCAAATAATCCATCAGGACAGATTTGTAAAAATCTAGAAGAAATTAGTGAGATTGCCAAAAAATATAATCTTATTATTTTATCAGATGAAATTTATTCTGAGTTGAGTTTTGATGAAGGGTTCAAATCTATTTCAAGTTTTTGTCCTGAAAAAACTATTATCAGCACAGGTTTAAGTAAATGGTGTGGTGCAGGTGGGTGGAGATTAGGTTATTTTATAGTTCCAGATTCTTTAAATATTTTAAAAAATTCAATTAATGTTTTGGCTAGTGAAACTTTTTCTGCTGTCAGTGCACCAATTCAATATGCTGCAATTACTGCTTATACAAGTGATCATAGCAAATATATTGATAGTTCTAAAAATATTCTTAAAGCAGTTGGTAACTATGTTTATGAGAATTTGAAGTCAAATAAAGTTTTAATTAATAAACCTCAAGGTGGATTTTATCTTATGCCAGAATTTTTGAATAAAAAATTTAATTCATCCTCAGAAATGTGTGACAATATCTTAAAGGAAACAGGTGTAGCATTATTACCAGGATCAGATTTTGGTTTTGAGAAAAATAAGATGTTAGCAAGATTAAGCTTTACTGATTTTGATGGTCAAAATTTTATGAATCATTCTCAAAATGAAAAAAAAATTGATGATAATTTAATTTTAAAACTTGCTCCCAAAATAGTAGAGGGTGTTGATAAGTTAAAAAAATGGTCAACATCAACATAAATACTAGGCTATACATAACTACTTAATTATTGTTTAATTTAATTAATAAAAATAACGACTTAGAGGAGAGAATATGAAAAAAATAATAACATCTCTATCAAGTGCTCTACTAATCTTTGTTGCATCTTTATCTTTTACTGGTGTTGCAAAATCTGCAGAGTTCTTCACGATAGGAACAGGCGGACCAACTGGAGTATATTTCCAAACTGGTAACGCAATTTGCAAAATGCTTCATAAATCAGCAATAGCAAAAGAACATGGAAGAAAAAAAGGTATAGATAAAGCTTACAGATGTACTGCGCCTTCAACTGGTGGATCAAATTATAATATTGGTCAAATCGCAGCAGGTGAATTTCAATTTGGTGTAGCTCAGTCTGACTGGCAATATCACGCTGTTAATGGATCTAGCAAATGGGAAGGAAAACAGTACAAAGGATTAAGAGCTGTTTTTTCAGTTCACAACGAACCTTTTCAAATTTGGGCTAGAAAAAAAGCAAAAATCAAAGATTTTGCTGGTCTTAAAGGAAAAGTTGTAAATATTGGTAACCCAGGTTCTGGTCAAAGAGGAACTATGGAAGAACTTATGAAAGCAAAAGGTGTTGATAATAGTTTCTTTAAATCAATTACTGAATTAACTTCATCTGAGCAAGTAAAAGCTTTGTGTGACGGTAAAATTGATGCTTTTGGTTATTCTGTAGGATTTCCAAATGGAGCTATGGAGCAAGCAGCAACTTGTGCAGCTAAAGCTTCACCTATCAACTTAACAGGTCCTGAAGTTAAAGCATTAATTAGTGGTGCTGATTACTATGCGCAAGCTGTAATTCCAAAAGGAACTTACACAGGACAAAAAAAGGATGCGACCACTTTTGGTGTTAAAGCTACTGTTGTAACTAGTAATATGGTTGAAGCAGACCTTGTTTATCTAGTAGTAAAAGCAGTATTTGAAAATTTTGATGATTTCAAAAAACAACATCCTGCTTTCTCTTCACTTAAAAAAGAAGATATGATTGCTGATGGTTTATCAGCTCCATTACATGAAGGTGCTAAAAGATACTATAAAGAAGCTGGATTAATGTAATCCAAATTCATAATTAAATTAAAAGGCCTGATATATTTATTGGGCCTTTTTTTTGTAATAAGGTATCTTTTAAATCATGAATCAAAGCATCAGTGATAAAGTAGACAGTAAAATTAAAGAAGACTTATCACCAACGAGAAATTTAACTGGTCTTCATTTAAAGATAGTTGCAAGCATTGCAATCATTTGGTCATTATTTCAGCTTTGGTATGCTTCACCCTTTCCTTTTTGGTTTAACATAGGAATGTTTAAAGGACTTCCAGCTAGAGCTATTCATTTAGGGTTTGCATTAACTTTAGCTTTTTTAATTTACCCAACTTTTAAAGGAAAAAAAATATCTATATTCGATATTATAATTAGTTTTGTTGGAGCTTTCTGCTGTCTATATATTTATTTTTTTTATGATCAGTTAGTTGATAGAGGTGGAGTTCTTTTAAGTATTCCATTTGGTAAAAATTTTAATTTGCCAGTTGAATTAATTCTTGGAAGTTTAGGTATCTTAATATTACTTGAAGCAACTAGAAGAGCAATTGGTTTACCACTGGTTATTATTGCAGTTTGTTTTTTACTTTTTTCATATTTTGGAAGGTATGCACCAGAAATAATTTCTCATGGTGGGCTTTCATTAAATAGATTAGTAGGGTTTCAGTGGCTTGATCAAGAAGCTATATTTGGAATTCCAATTGGCGTTTCAGTAGATTTTATTTTTTTATTTGTTTTATTTGGTGCATTATTAGAAACTGCTGGTGGAGGTAAATATTTTTTAGATTTGGCGTTTGCCATGGTTGGAAAAATGAGAGGAGGACCAGCTAAAGCAGCGATTTTAGGATCTGGAATGACTGGTTTAATTTCAGGGTCTTCAATTGCAAATACTGTAACAACCGGAACTTTTACAATTCCAATAATGAAAAAAACAGGTTTTTCAAAAGAAAAAGCAGGTGCAATAGAGGTGTCATCTTCAGTAAATGGTCAGTTAATGCCACCAGTTATGGGAGCAGCAGCTTTTGTAATGGCAAGCTTTATCGGAGTTACTTATTTTGAAATTGTTAAACATGCATTTTTACCAGCAATTATTTCGTACGTTGCATTATTTTATATTTCTCACCTTGAAGCACTAAAATTAAATTTAAAAGGTATGGCCAATGCAGATGTCCCAAATTTGAAAAAAACATTTTTTTCAGGAATACATTTTTTAATTCCTATCTTTGTTTTGATATACATGCTTGTTTATCTAAGGTTTACCGCTTCTTACTCAATATTTTACGCAACGATTGCATTAATTGTCGTAAACCTATTTTACATATTAATTAAAAATCAAAACTTTAAAGTAGCTCTAAAAAATTGGTTTAACCAAACTATAATTGGTTTTGAAAAAGGAGCCTTAAATATGGTTGGTGTTGGTATTGCAATAGCAACAGCAGGTATTATTGTGGGAGCAGTTGGTTCTACAGGTTTAAGTACTAATTTAATTATAGTTATAGAATCTATTGCAAAAGATAACGTTATTATTTTATTATTTTTAACAATAATTTTATGTTTGTTGCTTGGCATGGGCCTTCCTACAACAGCAAACTATGTTGTGGTGGCTTCATTAATGGCAACAGTATTGGTTGATGTTGGAAACGCATCTGGCTTCATTTTTCCTCTCATAGCAGTTCATTTGTTTGTATTTTATTTTGGTTTAATGGCAGATGTTACTCCACCTGTTGGTCTAGCATCATATGCAGCAGCAGCTATTTCAGGAGGAGATCCACTTAAAACTGGTTTGCAGGCTTTTTGGTATAGTTTAAGAACAGGAATTTTACCTATAGTATTTTTGTTCAACCATGAATTATTATTAATTGGTATTGAAAATATTTGGCATGGATTACTAGTAATTGTAACTTCATTAATTGGAATACTTGTTTTTACTTCAGCAACACAAGGTTGGTTTATTAATAGATTAAGATGGTATGAAATAATAATTTTTTTATTAATTTCTATTTCTTTATTAGCACCAGAGTTTGTTTTAAATAAATTTTATCCAAAATATAATTATAGAGATATAAATCAAATTCACTCAATAAAATTGGATTCCAATAAGGAAGCCAGATTTAAAGTAACACGTCCAAGTAATTATGGCGAAAGATACAAATTATTTGTAATCAAAAAGAATACTTTTGAAACAGATTATAGTTTAGAGCAATATGGAATTAGTTTAATTAGAGACAAAAATAGAGTTATTGTTGATACATTAAAGTGGAATGGGAAAGCTAAGAAAGATGGTTTTGAAACTGGAGATTATATAAGCGAATTTAAAATAGAAAACGTAGATAGACCAAATAAAGGGATCATTTATCCGATAGCAATTTTATTTTTAATTATATTTGGTTATTTTAACGCTAGAAGAAAAGAATAATTATCCGCCAGGACCAAGATCAGATGGTTTAATTTTTAAAATTTTCCATATTCCCGATGCTGAAGTTATAATTTTATCATTACATTTTAGTTCACAAAACAAAAATACCAGTGTGTTTGTTTTTTTAAGAATTCTTGTAAAACCAGTAACTTCATCACCAACTTTAGATGCACCAATAAATTTTAGATCCAATGAAATAGTTACACAAGGTGCATTTCCAGATGCTCTATGTGCAGCAGTCCCCGCTCCTGCATCTATTAAGGCTGACAAATAACCTCCATGAGTTATCCCAGCAGCATTTAAATGATTTTCATTAACTGTAGTTTTGAATTCATATTCTGTTTCAGAAATAGTTCTAAATAAAATACCACCATTGTGTTTCATAAAACCAGGCTTAATACTTATTTGCTCAAATTCATTACTCATAGCTCTTTATAATACGAAAGTTAAAATTAATAAAATTATTAAAACAATTATAAAAAAATATATAACTGATTTTTGTAGTGATGATTTTAGTAGCCAATCTAACATTGTTATTTATCCTTTTTGGTGGACCGCCCAGAACTCGAATCTGGAATCTCCCGGTTCGTAGCCGAGCGCCTTATCCAATTTGGCCAGCGGTCCTTAATTAAATAATTTGCCCAACATATCAAAGTTTTTGATGTAATTTAAGTTATAAAATATTATGCTGTACTATCAATGAGCAAAAAATCAAATGATGTAGTTATTACAGCTGCATTAAGAACACCAATAGGCACATATAAAGGATCTTTAAAAGGTTTGAGCGCTGATAAACTAGGTGCACTAGCTATTAAAGAAGCTGTCTATAAATCAAAATTAAAATCAGACGATATTGATGAGGTGATTATGGGACATGTTCTAACTTCTGGATTAGGACAAAACCCAGCAAGACAAGCTTCTATTCATGCTGGAATTCCAGTTTCAAAACCTGCACATATAATCAATCAAGTGTGTGGATCTGGATTAAGATCTGTAATTTCAGGATATCAGTCTATTAAACTAGGTGAAAATAAAATTATAGTTGCTGGAGGACAAGAAAATATGTCTAGAGCACCACATGCTATATTTTTTCGAGAAGATAAAAAACTAGATCAAAATAAACTAGTAGATACGATGATCAATGATGGGCTAATAGACTCATTTAACAATTATCACATGGGAATTACAGCCGAAAATATTGCAGAAAAATATAAAATTTCTAGAGACGAGCAAGATTTATTTGCATTGAATTCTCAAGAAAAAACTCAAAAAGCTATAAATGAAAATAAATTCAAAAATGAGCTGATCAAATTAAAGATTGATAAAGATAATAAAAATTTTCTTTTTGAAAAAGATGAACATCCAAGAAACAATTTAAATTTAGAAGATCTAAAAAAATTAAAAACTGTTTTCAAAGAAAATGGAACAGTCACTGCAGGCAATTCATCGGGAATAAATGATGGTGCTGCAGCAACTATATTAATGTCTAGAGAAGAGTCAGAACTTAGAACTATAGAGCCGTTAGCCAAAGTAGTCTCTTGGGCAACTTGTGGTGTTGAGCCTTCATTGATGGGACTAGGTCCAATTCAGGCTGTCAATATAGCTTTAGAAAAAGCTGAATGGAAGATAGAGAATGTTGATTTATTTGAAATAAATGAAGCATTTGCAGCTCAAAGCATTGCTGTAATTAGAGATCTTAAAATTCCTAAAGAGATTGTAAATGTTAATGGTGGGGCAATTGCATTAGGACATCCAATTGGAGCCTCAGGAACCAGAATTTTAGTAACCCTTATTCATGAGATGATTAGACGAAATAAAAGCAAAGGTTGTGCCACCCTCTGTATTGGTGGTGGAATGGGAATAGCCATGTGCATTGAGAGAAATTAACTTCTTATTTATTTGTTAATTTTAAAGTTTTTTGTTCAATAAAAATACAGGTTTGCACAAAAAGGCTTATTATTGTGCTAAAATAACATGAGATATAGTTTTTTTTAAGTGTATAAATCGATTTAAAATAATGAGTGAAAAATTACTTGTTCCGGACATTGGTGAATTTGAAAAAGTTGAGGTCATTGAACTTTTAGTAAAAGTTGGAGATCAAATAAACTTAAATGATCCTGTTGTTACTATTGAGAGTGACAAATCTAGTGTTGAAATTCCATCAACCGTTTCTGGCAAGATAGAATCTGTAAATATTAAAGTGGGTGATAAAGTTTCTAAAGGAGACGTATTATTAAGTATTGAGTCTTCAAAAGAAAGCCCTTCAGAAAAGCCAATTCCTAAAGATACAGAAAGTATTATTAAACAAGCAGAATCTGTTTTAAAGAATGAAAAAAAAGAAGAAGCTAGTCAACAAAGTCCAGCCCCAGAAAAAAAACAAACAATAATTCAAGTTACAAATGAAAATGATATTGATCCATTAGAGACACAAGATTGGTTAGAGTCTTTATCTGCAGTTGTTGAAAAAGATGGAAATCAAAGAGCTCATTTTTTGATAAAAGAATTAATCAATAAAGCATATCAAGAAGGTGCAAATATTCCTTATACACAACACACTCCTTACATAAATACAATCCCACCAGAGGCAGAAGTCAAGTCCAATGGTGATCAGAACATTGAAAGAAGAATTAGATCTTTAATAAGATGGAATGCAGCAGCCATGGTTGTGAGAGCAAATAAAAAATTTCCTGAATTAGGTGGTCATATAGGAACATTCGCATCTGCAGCAACACTTTATGATGTAGGAATGAATCATTTTTGGAGAGCTAAAAATAATAAATTTGGTGGTGATTTAGTTTATTTTCAAGGTCATAGTGCACCAGGCATCTATGCTAGAGCATTTTTAGAAGGCAGATTAAATGAAAAACAATTAGATAGTTTTAGACAAGAAGTAAAACCGGGGGGGCTTTCTTCATATCCACACCCTTGGTTGATGCCAAAGTTTTGGCAGTTTCCAACTGTGTCAATGGGACTAGGACCTATGCTTGCAATCTACCAGGCGAGATATATGAAATATTTAATTAATAGAGGATTAATTAAAGATGAAGGTAGAAAAGTTTGGGCATTTCTTGGTGATGGAGAAATGGATGAGCCTGAGTCTTTAGGTGCTATAGGGTTAGCTTCTAGGGAAAAACTGGATAATTTAATATTTGTTATAAACTGTAATCTTCAAAGATTAGATGGACCTGTTAGAGGTAATGGAAAAATTATTCAAGAGCTAGAAGGAAGTTTTAGAGGAGCCGGTTGGAATGTAATTAAAGTAATTTGGGGTTCTTACTGGGACTCACTGATTGCTAATGATAAAACAGGTCATTTAGTTAAAGCTATGAACGAAACTGTTGATGGTGAGTATCAAGCAATGAAGGCTAGAGATGGAGCTTACGTTAGAGAAAAATTTTTTGGAAAATATCCAGAGACACAAGAGCTAGTTTCTAGTTTGTCAGATAAAGATATTTGGAGATTGAATAGAGGTGGTCATGATCCTCATAAAGTTTATGCAGCATATGATCAGGCATCAAAAAATCAAGGCAGCCCAACGGTTATAATCGCTAAAACCATTAAAGGTTATGGCATGGGAAAAACTGGTGAAAGTGTTAACACAACCCATCAAACTAAGAAATTAGACGTAGATGATTTATTATATTATAGAGATCGTTTTGATGTGCCTTTAACTGACGATCAAGTAAAAAATGTAGAGTATTTTAAGCCAGATGAAAAATCTCCAGAAATTAAATACATCAAAGAAAGAAGAATGAACCTTGGGGGTTCTTTGCCAGAGAGAACAACTTACGCAAAGCCAATTAAAGCACCAGCAAAAGATATTTTTGATTTTATGAAAGTATCAACAGGTGAAAAAGAAATGTCTACAACCATGGCATTAGTTAGAATGTTTACAAATTTGCTAAGAGACAAGAATGTTTCACCGAGGTTAGTCCCAATTATTCCTGATGAAGCAAGAACTTTTGGCATGGAAGGATTTTTTCAAAAAATAGGAATATATGCTCATGAAGGTCAAAAATATGAACCTGAAGACTCTGCACAGTTAAGCTCTTATAGAGAAGATAAAAGTGGACAAGTATTAGAGGAAGGAATTAATGAAGCTGGAGCAATGTCATCATGGATTGCAGCTGCAACAGCTTACACGAATCATGATATTGAAATGATACCAATTTATATTTTTTACTCAATGTTTGGTTTTCAAAGAATAGGAGATCTTGCATGGGCTGCTGGAGATAGTCAGGCTAGAGGATTTTTAATTGGAGCAACAGCTGGAAGAACTACTTTGGCTGGTGAAGGATTACAACACCAAGATGGACATAGTCACTTGATAGCTTCAACGATACCAAATTGTGTAACATATGACCCAACTTTTCATTATGAGTTAGCTGTTATTTTTAGAGAAGGCTTGAGAAGAATGCATGAAAAAAATGAAAATATTTTTTATTATATCACAACCATGAATGAAAACTATTCACATCCAGGAATGCCAAAAGATAAAAATTGTGAAGAAGGAATTCTTAAGGGAATGTACAAGATTAAAGAATTTAATAGATATGGAAAAACAAAAATTCAACTTTTAGGCTCAGGTACAATATTGAGAGAAATGATGTCTGCAGCAGAAATTCTTCAAAATGAATATCAGATAGATAGTGAAATTTGGAGTGTTACTAGCTTTAATGAGTTGAGAAAAGATGGTATGGAAGTTGAAAGATATAATCTCTTAAACCCTGATAAAGAACAAAAAGTTTCATTTGTAGAACAGTGTTTAGGAAAAACTGAAGGACCGATTATGGCAGCCTCAGATTATATGAGAATGAATTCTGACCAAATTAGACCTTATACTAATAAAAGTTTTTATTCTTTAGGGACAGATGGTTATGGAAGAAGTGACACTAGAAAAAACCTTAGAAAATTTTTTGAAGTTGATAAAGAGCATATTGTTGCCTATGGACTGAGTGTGTTAGCAAAAGAGCAACTGATAGCCTCTAAATACGCTAAAGAAGCCATAAAGAAGTATAATATTGATGGCAGCAAACCAATGCCAACAAAACTATAAGATGTCAGATAAAGAGATTAAAGTACCAAATATTGGTGAATTTAAAGACGTTGAGGTAATTGAGGTGCTAGTTTCAAATGGCCAGTCAGTTTCTAAAAATGATCCACTTATTACAATTGAGAGTGACAAATCTAGTGTTGAAATACCAGCTTCTTTTGATGGAAAGGTTAAGTCCGTTAAAATTAAAGTGGGAGATAGAGTTTCAAAAGGTGATTTAATATTAACCGTAGAACAGTCTGGAGAAGAAGAAAAAAAAATAGAACAAAAAACTATTAAAGAAGTAGAACAAGTTACAAATCAAAATCAAGTAGAAAAAATTGCAAAAGTCAATCCAGCACAAAATACAATAAAAAAAGATAATTCAGAAATTTCATCTGCAAGCCCAAAAGTACGTAAATTTGCTCGAGAGCTTGGGGTTAATATTAATGAAATAGTTGGTAGTGAAAGACAGGGAAGAATTGTGGAAGATGATGTAAAAAATTTTATATCCTCTAGAATTAATAAAGCTCCAGATAAGACCGAAGTTCAACCAAAAAAAATTGTTAGTGAATATTCTCATTCTGATTTTGGTGAAATTGAAGTTAAAGATATGCCTAGGGTTAAAAAATTAGCCTCTACATATTTAGTTAATTCTTGGACTACAATACCTCATGTCACAAATCATGATGAAGCAGATATAACTGAAATGGAAGATTTTAGAACTTCACTTACTGACATGTATACAGGGGAAAGAAAAAAAATTACTCCATTAGCTTTTATTGTTAAAGCTTTAGTTGCATCTTTAAAAAAGTTTCCTAGTTTCAACTCTTCAATAGATGATATTGAAAATGGAAAAATTACAATGAAAAACTATTTTCATGTTGGGATTGCAGTGGATACTCCACATGGTTTAATGGTGCCAAAAATTAGAAATGCTGACAATAAAAGCATCTCATATATTAGCAATGAATTGAAAATAGTAAGTGACCAATGTAGAAATTTAAAAATAGATAAGAAAGAATTCTTTGGAGGATCTATGACTATTACGAGTCTTGGAGGAATTGGAGGTTCATTCTTTACACCAATAATAAATTATCCAGAAGTTGCTATATTAGGAGTAGGCAAGGCACAAAAAAAACAAATTTTTATTAATGGGAAATTTGAAACAAGAACAATGCTACCGCTTTCTTTATCATATGATCACAGAATAATTGATGGAGCTGAAGCAGCTAGATTTAATAATGATCTAAAAGAAAATTTAGGCAAAAATTTTGCTTATAAATTAGCTGTATAGATTTTAATGTCAAAAACATCATCATTATTTTGTGCATTATTATGTACATTCATATGGGGAACAACTTTTATAGCTCAAGATACTGGAATGGACGACATTGGTCCTTTTACTTTTAATGCGGTCAGATTTTTTGTTGGTTTTTTAGTAGTAGCTCCATTAGCCTTTATTTTTGAAAAAAAAAAATATCAAAATCAGTAAAAAGAAATCAAAAAGAATTTATCAACTTGGCTATTTTAATTGGCCTATCTTTATTCTTGGGATCAGCGCTTCAACAAGTAGCCTTACTCTACACAGATGTTGCTAATGCTGCATTCTTTACGATTTTTTATGTGCCAATGGTCCCGTTTATAATTTTTTTCATGTATAAAAAACCAATTCACTGGAGTATTTGGCCTTCAGTTCTTCTTTGTGTGATGGGAGGTTATCTGTTAACTAATTTTTATAGTGCAACAGTTAGAACTGGTGATGCACTTATAATAATGGGCGCATTTTTCTGGAGTACACATATTATTTTTACTGGTAAAATTATAGAAAAATATAATCTTCCATTAACAATTGGTGCAATTCAAACTTTAATTGTTTCTTCTTTGTCATTAATTATAGGATTAATTTTTGAAGATTTTATTTGGTCCAATATTCTTAAAGAAAAATTTCAAATCTTATATGCTGGAATTTTATCTGGAGGCCTTGCATTTGTTTTACAAATATATGCACAAAAAAATATATCCCCTGCTCCCTCAGCAATAATCTTTTCTTTAGAGGGTGTTTTTGCGACAATTGCTGCTTGGATTTTATTAGATCAAATTTTAGATATAAATAATTTATTTGGATGTTTATTTATTTTATTTGGAGTTTTATTTTCACAATTAGCACCAATATTAAAAAAAAATTAATTATATATTATTATAAATAGAATTATTGAAATAATTATTCTGTAAATGACAAAAACATTCAAAGAAAATTTGTTTATATAATCTAGGAAAAACTTAACTGTAAAATAAGAAAATAAAAAAGAAAGAGTGATTGATATTAGCACAAGATAGTTAAGCTCAAAGTTTTGACCAATGGCATTTTTTAACTGCAGCACACTTGCTCCAGCTATAGCAGGTATAGCTAGTAAAAAAGAAATTTTACTTGAGTCAAATCTATTAAATCTAAAAAGTCTTGCAGCTGTTATTGTAATTCCCGCCCTACTCACACCAGGTATTAAAGCAAGTATTTGAAACAAACCAATATATAGTATTGTTTTAAAATTTAAGTTAGATGATATTTTTTTATCAAATTTACTTTTATCTGCGAGATATAAGATAATTCCAAAAATTAATGTTGTCCAAGCGATTATCTTTAAATTGTTTTCTAATAGGTTAACTAGACCTGTGGAACTGATTACGTAGCCAGCTATTACAATTGGTATTGAGCCAATAATTAATAAAGATAATAACTTCTGATTATTTCTAAGGTCTAATAACTCTCTTCTAAAATAAAAGACTATTGCAAGTAAAGAGCCAAGATGGAGACTAACATCAATCATTAGTGAGTTAGAATTAAACTCAAATATTATCTCAACAATATTTAAGTGAGCTGATGAACTGATTGGTAAAAACTCTGATATTCCCTGAACTATTGATAAGATTATAATTTCAATAATATTTGAGAACATTTAATGCTTCGTAGCTTAAATATTCAATAATTTAAACAATTCCATTTTAACATATTAGATATGCATAAATTAAAATATTAAGATTTAATTGGATTTATTTCAAATTTAAGGTCATATATACTGACCTTGTTTGTCTTTTATTACATAAAACCTTGATATATGTTAAATTTATTGAGGTTAAATATGTCAGGAAATATGCTTAAATTTGTTAAAATAGGTCAACAAACTCCACCTAAAAGAGAAGTTAGAAATAGAAAAGAAGATTTTAACGAAATTTATAAGGAATTTATTAACGATAAAGCAAGTGAACAATCTAGCAGGTGTTCTCAATGTGGAGTTCCTTTTTGCCAGGTCCATTGTCCATTAAGTAATAATATTCCAGATTGGCTAAAATTAACCGCAGAAGGACGATTAAAAGAGGCTTACGAATTATCTCAAAGCACTAACAACATGCCAGAGGTGTGTGGAAGAATATGTCCACAAGATAGATTGTGTGAAGGAAATTGTGTAATTGAACAATCAGGACATGGAACTGTAACTATAGGTTCAGTTGAGAAGTATATTACTGATAATGCTTGGGAACAAGGATGGGTAAATCCAATAAAGGTTAAAAATGAAAAGAGTCAAAGTATTGGAATTATAGGAGCAGGCCCAGCTGGTCTAGCTGCTGCAGAGCAGTTACGTAAGTCAGGTTATCAAATTACAGTATACGATCGATATGATAGAGCTGGTGGTTTAATGATTTATGGTATTCCAAATTTTAAATTAGAAAAATTTGTTGTAGAGAGAAGAACTAAATTATTAGAAGAAGGTGGAATTAAATTTGTTCAAAATTTTGAAGTTGGAAAAGATGCCTCATTAGAGCAATTAAGAAAAAAACATGATGCTCTTCTAATTGCAACTGGAGTTTATAAGGCTCGAGAAATAGATCTTCCTGGAAAAGATTTAGGAAATATATTTCCAGCCATGGAATTTTTAACAGCTTCAAATAAAAAAGGATTAGGAGACAAGGTAGAACTATTTGATAATGGAACTTTAAATGCTGAAGGAAAAAATATTGTAGTAATTGGAGGAGGTGATACTGCAATGGACTGTGTTAGAACTTCAATCAGACAAAAAGCAAAATCAGTTAAATGCCTTTACAGGAGAGACAAAGAAAATATGCCTGGATCTGCAAGAGAGGTAGCTAATGCAGAGGAAGAGGGAGTAGAGTTTGTATGGCTATCTAGCCCCAAAGAATTTATTGGAACAAATAAAGTTGAAGGGTTGATGGTGGATAAAATCAAACTTGGGGAACCTGATGACAGTGGAAGACGTAAACCAGAAATTCAAAATAATTCTCACTTTAATATTAAGGCAGACATAGTAATTAAGGCTCTTGGTTTTGATCCAGAAAATTTACCAAAACTATTTGGTTCTGAGGATCTACAAGTTACTAAATGGGGAACATTAAAAACTAATTTTGATACTATGGAGACAAATTTGTCAGGTGTGTTTGCAGCTGGAGATATTATTAGGGGCGCATCTTTAGTTGTCTGGGCCATAAAAGACGGTAGAGATGTAGCAGTATCAATAAAAAATTTTTTAGAGACCAAAGAACTCAGTAAAGAGAAGGTTGCTTAATGAAAAATTATAAAAAAAATCTTAAAATTCTTGAGGATGGTCATGTTTATTCTAAAGAAATGGAGCATGACGCTTGTGGAGTAGGGTTAATTGCTTCTACAGAAGGTAAAAAATCAAGGAAAGTAGTAGAATATGGAATTAATGCCCTAAAAGCGGTTTGGCACAGAGGAGCAGTTGATGCTGATGGAAAAACAGGTGATGGAGCTGGAATCCATTTAGAAATTCCTTCAGACTTCTTTGCTGAAAAGATAGAAATCACAGGTCACGACCATGATGGTTCAGAAATTTGTGTGGGTATGATTTTTTTACCCAGAAACAATTATCAAGCACAAGAAAATGCAAGAACTTTAGTTGAAAGTGAATTAACAAAAAGTAATTTTAGTATTTATGGATGGAGACAGGTTCCTGTAAATCCAAAAGTTTTAGGTGAAAAAGCAAATCTTACAAGACCAGAAATTACTCAAGTATTATTTAAACATAATAATAAAGATTTAACAGAAAAAGAGTTAGAAAGAAAAATTTATGAATCTAGAAGAAAAATTGAAAAAGAAGCTATTAAAGATGCGATAGAAGGTTTTTATATTTGTTCACTAAGTTCAAAGTCAGTTATTTATAAGGGCATGTTTTTAGCGGAATCTATTGCAGATTTTTATTTAGATTTAAAAGATGAAAGGTTTATATCTCGATTTGCAATATTTCATCAAAGATTTTCAACAAACACAGCACCTAGTTGGGATCTGGCACAACCTTTTAGAGCATTAGCTCATAATGGAGAAATAAATACATTCAAAGGAAATACAAACTGGATGAAAGTTCATGAGCAAGAAATGAATAGTCCATTATTTGATAATATGGAAAATTTAAAACCAGTTATACAACCAGGATCGTCAGACTCTGCTGCACTAGATAGTGTTTTTGAACTTTTAAATATTTCTGGCCAATCAGCACCCCTTGCAAAATTAATGTTAATTCCAGATGCATGGTCTAAAAAAAGTCAAACATTATCGAAAGATCACCAACAACTATTTAATTTTTTAAATAGCACAATGGAGCCATGGGATGGACCAGCTGCTATTGCAGCTACCGATAATGAATGGGCCATTGTAGCGGCTGATAGAAATGGGTTACGCCCAATGAGATATACTATTTCAAAAGATAAAATATTGTGTGCAGGATCAGAAACGGGAATGGTTGAAATCGATGAGAAGCAAATTCTTAAAAAAGGCAGATTAGGACCTGGAGAAATTCTTGGAGTTAGAATAGCTAAAGGTAAAGTATTTTCTAATGTTGAAATAAAAGACTATCTAGCAAAAGAGTTTAAACATTTTAACAATCAAATAATTGATTTAGAAAAGAAATTCCCAATAAAGAATGAAAAATCTACTTTTTCAGGTGATGAGCTAAAAAAAAGACAGCATACATTTGGTTATAGTTTAGAAGATCTAGAGCTTATTCTTCACCCGATGGCAGAAGATGCAAAAGAAGCCATTGGCTCTATGGGTGATGACACTCCACTTGCGGTATTGTCTGACCGTTATAGACCGCTTTACCATTTTTTTAGGCAAAATTTTAGTCAAGTTACAAATCCACCAATTGATTCTTTAAGAGAAAACAAGGTTATGAGTTTAAAAACTCGTTTTGGTAATCTTGGAAATATTTTAGATTTTACTAATTTAACAGAAGAAAACATATACGTTTTAGACAGTCCCATATTATCAAATTCTCAATTAGAAAAATTTATTAATTTTTTTGGGGAAAAATCAATAACAATTGATTGTACTTTTGATAAAAGTGAAAATCTTGAAACTTCTATTGAGAGAATTAGAAAAGAATCTGAAATTGCAGTTCGACAAGGCCTTACGCAATTAGTTCTAAGTGATAAAAATATTTCTGAAAAAAGATTACCCATCCCAATGCTATTATGTGTTGGTGCAATAAATACTTATCTTATTAAAAAAAAATTAAGAGGCTATGCATCAATCAATGCTCAAACTGGAGAAGCATTAGACACGCATTCATTTGCAACACTTATAGGTGTTGGGGCAACTACTGTTAATCCTTATTTAGCACTGGACAGTTTATATCAAAGGTTTGAAAAAAAATTATTTGGAAAGTTTGAGTACGATGAATGCATAGACAGATATATACAATCAGTAAATTATGGACTTCTGAAAATAATGTCAAAAATGGGAATTTCGGTAATAAGCTCTTATAGAGGTGGATGTAATTTTGAAACAGTTGGTTTGAGTAGAACAGTAGCATCAGAATACTTTCCAGGAATTTTATCAAAGATTTCAGGCATAGGGTTAAATGGAATAGAAAAAAAATTAAGAACTATTCATAAAGAAGCATTTGAAGGAACGGATGTAGTTTTACCAATTGGAGGAATTTATAGATATAGAAAGGATGGTGAAATTCATCAATATCAAGGTAAGCTCATTCATCTTTTGCAAAGTGCAGTTACATCAAATTCTTTTGAAGCTTATAAAAAATATGCAGAAGGCATTTATAATCTTCCCCCTATACACCTTAGAGACTTGATTGGATTTAGAGATAAAAATTTAAACCCATCCTTAGATATTTCAGAAGTAGAACCAATCGAAAATATTTTAACAAGATTTGGAAGTGGAAGTATGTCTCATGGTGCATTATCGAAAGAAGCACACGAAACATTAGCTATAGGAATGAATAGAATTAAAGGAGCCTCTTGTAGTGGTGAAGGTGGAGAAGATGAAAAAAGATTTATTAAGATGGAAAATGGAGATAGTGCTAATTCTAGAGTTAAGCAAATAGCCTCAGCAAGATTTGGAGTAACACTTAAATATCTAAATAACTGTAACGAAATAGAGATTAAAATTGCACAAGGAGCAAAACCTGGTGAGGGAGGTCAATTACCAGGGTTTAAAGTTACGGAAGAAATTGCCAAATTAAGACATTCAACACCGGGTGTAACCTTAATATCACCACCACCTCACCATGATATTTATTCTATCGAGGATTTAGCTCAATTAATTTACGATCTTAAACAAGCCAATCCAAAAGCAAGAGTTGGTGTAAAATTAGTAGCATCTTCTGGGATAGGAACAATCGCAGCCGGGGTAGCTAAAGCTAAAGCAGATATAATTTTAATTTCTGGACATAATGGAGGAACAGGAGCTACACCGCAAACAAGTGTTAAATATGTGGGGATACCTTGGGAGATGGGATTAACTGAGGCTAATCAAGTTTTAACTTTAAATAATTTAAGGCATAAAGTTACTCTAAGAACAGATGGTGGAATTAAAACAGGAAGAGATGTTGTTATTGCAGCCATGATGGGAGCAGAAGAATATGGAGTAGCTACTACAGCTTTAGTAGCCATGGGATGTATAATGGTTAGACAGTGTCATTCAAACACATGTCCAGTTGGAGTTTGTACTCAAGATGAAAAACTAAGAGAAAAATTTTCTGGTACGCCAGAAAAGGTAGTCAACTTATTTAAATTTATAGCTGAGGAAGTAAGAGAAATTTTAGCACAAATAGGATTTAAATCATTAAATGAAATAATTGGTAGGACTGATTTATTAAGACAGGTAAGTAAAGCTTCACCAAACTTAGATGATTTAGATCTTAACCCTTTATTTGTTCAAACAGATGCTGGTGAGAATACAAGATACTGTACAGTTCCAGAAATAAATTCTGTTCCAGATACTTTGGATCAAGAAATTTTACCTGAAATTAAAGAACAAATTGGAAAAGTAAAAATTATTGAAAAGGAATATATTATTAAAAATACTCATAGGACAGTTGGAACAAGAATTTCTAATCATCTTTATGAAAAATATGGATCTGAAAAACTAGATGATGGTTTTTTATCTTTAAAGTTTAAAGGATCAGCTGGACAGTCATTTGGTGCATTTGCAATAAAAGGCTTAAAACTTATTTTAAAAGGTGATGCTAATGATTATGTTGGCAAAGGTTTATCAGGCGCAACAGTCGTAGTTAAACTTCCTGACGAAAGTAATCTAGTTTCACATGAGAATACCATAATAGGAAATACAGTTTTGTATGGAGCAACATCTGGAAAACTTTTTGCAGCAGGTCAAGCTGGAGAAAGGTATGCTGTAAGAAATTCAGGATCAATTTCAGTTATTGAAGGATGCGATTCTAATGCTTGTGAATATATGACTGGTGGCACAGTTGTAATTCTAGGCGATGTAGGAGACAATTTTGGAGCTGGAATGACTGGCGGAATGGCTTTTATTTACGATATAAATAAGAAATTTGATAAAAAAGTAAACCCAGAGACTGTAGTATGGCAAACACCAGAAACAGATTATTGGATAACTTATTTAAAAAATTTAATTCAAGAGCATCACCAGGAGACAAATTCAGATTTTTCTAAAAAGATTATAGAAAATTTTGATAGAGAAATTTCTAATTTTATTCAAGTTTGTCCAAAAGAAATGATTGATAAGCTAAAAAACCCAATAAGTTTAAAATCTATTATAAAAGAAGTTAGTTAAAATGAAGGATATAAATATTTTTTGTTTTGGTTTTGGCCAAGTAGCAAAAAATTTTATAAAGAAGCTTAGTGTTGAGCAGTATAATATTAATTTGTCAGCAACCTCTAAAAGTGAGTCTTCAAAAAAAACATTCAATGGTATTAATTATAATAGCTATCTATTTCATAGTGAAAAATTTGATCAAAATTTAGTTGTAAAATTAACAGAAGCAGATCATATCTTAGTTTCTATACCACCAGAAAATCAAGAAGATTTAGTTATAAAAAATTTTTCTAAATTTATAGAAAGCTCCAAAGTAAAATGGATAACATACTTATCAGCCACTAGTATTTATGGTGATCATAAGGGAGAGTGGGTTAATGAAAATAGCAAAACAAACCCAATTTCAAATAATGGTATTGCAAGATTGAAAGCTGAAAATGCATGGTTTTCTTTAGAAAAAAATAAGAAAATACCAATTCAGATATTTAGGTTATCTGGAATTTATTCCAATGAAAAAAATATTTTAATACGTCTAAAATCAGGAGGTGTAAAATTGATCAATAAAAAAAATCATTTTTTTTCTAGAATTCATGTAGATGATATTTCAAATATATTATTTAAATCTTTATCAAAATTTAAGTCAGGAGAAATATATAATCTATCTGATGATAAACCCTCTACATCTGAAGAGGTTACTTTATTTGGAGCAAAAATATTAAATATTGAAAATATCGAAAAAATTGAAGTTGACCAAATTAAAAGTGAGATGTTGAAAAATTTTTATAATGAGTCTAAAAAAGTTAGCAACAAAAAGATGAAAAGTTATTTTGATTATAATTTAAAATTTCCAAGCTATATCGAAGGATTAAACCACATTAGAAGTAATTTTATCTAGCTCTAAGAGTATTCTTTTTAAACCACGTTTATTTGATAAGCTGTGATCACCATTTTTTATTATTACTAATTTTTTATTAGCTTTAGTAAATAACTTAAGAACTTTTCTAGAATAACTTGTTGGAACAACTTCATCTTTACTTCCATGAATCATAGTTACATTGATTTTGGATTTAATGTTTTTATTCAAGATTTTATTTTTTCTACCATCTTTTATTAACTGATAAGTGATTGGATACTCATAATTACCGTGTTTTAAGTTGTAAATCCCTTTCTTTATAGTTTCATTCTTCATTTTTTTTGTAAATTTTTTCCACATTAGGTTTTGTAAAAACTCTGGAGCTGAACCAATTCCTAAAAAACCTTGAATTTGATCTTTAAAATATTTAAATTGATTTAAGGAGAGCCACGCTCCCATACTTGAACCAACTAAGATAAATTTATTTTTTTTAACTATTTTTTTTATTACTATTTCAACTTCTTTTGACCATTGTGTGATATTTCCCTTGGTAAATTTTCCTGAGGATTTTCCATGACCAGAATATTCAAGCGCAAGAAAACCAAGCTTATTTTTTTTTGCAAATTTTAGTATTGCTTGAGGTTTTTCACCTTCAATGTTTGACATAAAGCCATGCAAAAAAACAATATAAAGATTATCTCTATATTCCTTACTTAAGTATCTTATTTGCTTGTTATTAAGGGTCTTAATGTATTTAAATTTATTCATATAAGTTTATTAGAATTAATTCTTAATATATAGTTCTATCAAATGTCTTCAGAATTAAAAGTACTGCAAGTAATTCCTAAACTTGGATATGGGGGTGCAGAAACAGGCTGTTACGATCTTGCACACTATTTACCAGAAAATAATTGTAGTTCTTATATAGTAACTAGTGGAGGTGAGTTATTAAAATTTATTGATAAAAAAAAAGTAAAAGTAATAAAACTTTCTGTTCACAGTAAAAATCCATTTTTAATGCTCTTTAATTCAATAGCTTTGATTTTTATTATTTTACTAAATAATATATCTATTGTTCATGCAAGAAGTCGTGCTCCAGCTTGGTCTTGTTTGTTTGCAACAAAAATTACAAGAAGAAAGTTTGTTACAACTTTTCATGGTACTTATAATTTTAAAAACTCAATTAAAAAATTCTATAATTCAGTAATGGTTAGATCAGATTTAATAATAGCAGGATCAAATTTTATTTTTTCACATATTAATCAAAATTATCCAAAATATTTAGATTTAAAAAAAAAATTCTTAGTAATTTTTAGGGGAATTAATGTCGATTATTTTGAATTATCAACAATTTTAGACAGTGAAGAAAACAGACTTATTTCAGATTGGGAAGTTGATAGAAATAAAAAAACGATTCTAATGCCAGGTCGGTTAACTGCTTGGAAAGGTCAGGAGACATTTATTGAGGCATTAAATCTTGTTAATAAAGAACTGGGGTATGAGTCTTTTAATGCTATTATTTTGGGTAGCGATCAAGGAAGAGATATTTATACCAAAAAAATTAAAAGATTGGCTGAGCAATATAGGCTAACTAGTCAGTTAAAATTTATAGAACATTGTAAAAATATGCCGTTAGCCTATAAAATATCAGACATTGTTGTTTCAGCCTCAGTAGAACCTGAAGCTTTTGGAAGGGTAGCAGTTGAAGCTCAATCAATGGAAAAACCAATAATAGCAAGTGATATTGGGGGATCTAACGAAACTATTATTGATAACGTGACAGGTTTTTTATTTCAGTCTGGTAATGCAGAAGCTTTGAGTAAAAAAATAATAGAAGTCTTACAATTAGACGAATCTAGATTGAAATCTATTGGTATAGAAGGTAGAAAAAATATAATTAAAAAATTTAATGTTGAAAAAATGTGTTTTTCTACATATTCAGAATACAAAAAATTATTAAATTAAATGCCATTAATAACATTGCCAGATGGAAACACTATTGAATTTCCAAATAAAGTAACAGGACTTGGGGTTGCTGAAAAGATTAGTAAATCTTTATCAAAGCAGGCAACTATTATTAGTGTTAATGAAGAACTTAAGGATTTAAGTTATGTTATAGATGAGGATTGCTCAGTTAAAATTTTTACTTCAAAAGATAAAGAAGGTTTAGAAACTATTCGTCATGATACGGCCCATATAACTGCAATGGCAGTTCAAGAACTCTTTCCCGGAACACAAGTTACAATTGGTCCAATTATAGAAAATGGATTTTATTATGATTTTTCAAGAAAAGAACCCTTTACAGAAGATGATTTAAATAAAATTGAAAATAAAATGAAAGAAATTGTTGATAGAGATGTTCCAACTACAAGAGAAGTTTGGAAAAGAGATAAAGCCATATCTCATTTCAAAGATAAAGGAGAAATATATAAGGCTGAAATTATTGAAAGTATTCCACAGGGTGAAGATGTTTCTATATATTTTCATGGAGACTGGCATGATTTATGCAGAGGCCCTCATCTGTCTTCAACGGGAAAAATTGGTAAGTACTTTAAATTAACAAAGGTATCAGGGGCTTATTGGAGAGGTGACTCAAATAATGAAATGTTGCAAAGAATTTATGGAACAAGTTGGGCATCACAAAAAGATTTAGATGAATATTTAAAAAGAATAGAAGAAGCAGAAAAAAGAGACCACAGAAAACTTGGAAAAGAAATGGATTTATTTCACTTTAGGGAAGAAAGTCCAGGATCAGTATTTTGGCATGAAAAAGGTTGGAAGTTATTTCAAAAATTAGTTGCATATATGAGAGCTAGACAAGAAAAAGCTGGCTACAAAGAAGTGAATACTCCTGAAATTTTAGATAGATCTCTTTGGGAAAAATCTGGCCACTGGGAAAAATATGGAGAGCATATGTATACTTCTCAAACACCAGATGAAAAAATATTTGCAATAAAACCAATGAATTGCCCAGGCCACGTACAAGTTTTTAATCAAGGATTAAAAAGCTACCGAGATCTTCCTTTAAGAATTTCAGAATTTGGAAAAGTACATAGATATGAGCCTTCAGGTGCTTTACATGGACTTTTAAGAGTTAGAGCTTTTACTCAAGATGATGCTCATATTTTTTGCACAGAAGATCAAATTACATCAGAATGTTTGATTGTTACTAATTTAATTTTAGATATTTATAAAGATCTTGGATTTGAAGATGTAATATTAAAATACTCAGATAGACCAGACTTAAGAGTTGGTGATGATAATGTTTGGGACAAAGCTGAAAAAGCTTTATTAGATGCAGTCAAAGCCTCAAAGCTTCAATACACAATTAATAAAGGAGAGGGAGCATTCTATGGTCCAAAAATTGAATTTGTTTTACGTGATGCTATTGGTAGGGATTGGCAATGTGGAACTTTACAAGTAGACCTTAATTTACCAGGAAGATTAGATGCTTCTTTTGTTGATAAAGATGGAACTAAAAAAATTCCTGTAATGCTTCATAGGGCGTTATTTGGATCATTAGAAAGATTTATTGGAATTCTTATAGAAAATTATGCAGGCAAATTTCCATTTTGGATAGCTCCTTTACAAGCTGTTGTAATTCCAATTTCAGAGGAATTTGATTCTTATGCAAAAGAAGTAAATGAAAAAATTAATAATGCAGGCATAAGCTCTGAGGTAGATTTAAAAAACCATAACTTAAATTATAAAATTAGAGAACATTCACTATCAAAAATACCACTTTTATTGATTTGTGGAAAAAAAGAAGTTGACAGTAACTCAGTAACGATTAGAAGATTGGATACGAACAAACAAGAAAATATGGAATTAAACTTATTCTTAGAAACTTTCTCAGCTTTAAACAAAGCATCCTCAAACTAAGTGGCAGATTTTAAACAAAATTATTTTCAAAGAAGAACTAAAGATAAAGGTCCAAGATCTAACAATAGAATTTCTTCACCTGAGGTTCAAGTAATTGGAAGCGATGGTGAAAATATAGGAATCATTAATACAAATGAAGCTATATCAATGGCTAAAGAGCAAGGATTGGATTTAATTGAAATAGCTCCAAACGCAAAACCACCTGTATGTAAAATTATTGATATGGGTAAATTTAAATATGATGCTCAAAAAAAAGCAAATGTTGCTAAAAAGAAACAAAAAATAGTTTTATTAAAAGAAATTAAAATGAGACCAGTTACAGAAACTCATGATTATGATTTTAAAGTTAAAAATGCTAAAAAATTTATTGGAAAAGGTGACAAGGTAAAATTTACAATACGATTTAAGGGTAGAGAGCTACAACACTCACATTTAGGTAGAGAATTAATGGATAAAATAAAAGCTGATATGCAAGATATTGGCAAAGTTGAATTGCACCCAAAGTTTGATGGTAAGCAAATGATCATGGTTATTCAGCCTTTATAAGGCTTAATAGAGGTTGTAAATCCATTCCAATATTTGTATAAGTCCGCAGAATTATGCCAAAATTAAAAACTAAAAGTTCAGCAAAAAAAAGATTTAAAATCTCAGCTACGGGGAAAGTTATGATGGCTCAAGCTGGAAAGAGACATGGCATGATAAAAAGAACAAATTCACAAATTAGAAAATTAAGAGGCACGACTGCTATGTCAAAACAAGATGGCAAAATAGTTAAATCATACATGCCTTACAGTTTAAGAGGATAAAATGGCTAGAGTAAAAAGAGGCGTAACAAGTCAAGCAAAACATAAAAAAGTTTTAAAAGCTGTCAAAGGTCAATGGGGCAGAAGAAAAAGCACTATAAGAGTTGCAAAGCAAGCTATGGAAAAAGCTATGCAATACGCTTACAGAGATCGTAGAACTAAAAAAAGAGAATTTAAATCTTTATGGATACAAAGAATTAATGCAGGTGTTAGATCTGAAGGAATAACTTATTCAAAATTTATTAATGGTTTAACTAAATGTGGAATTAAGTTAGATAGAAAAATACTAGCTGAAATAGCATACGATAGCCCAGAAGCCTTTAAAACGATCGTTCAAAAAGCTCAATCGGCACTAAATTAATCTTCACTATTGTTTTTCTTCGGTGAAGAAATAATCTCTCAATATGTCTGATATTAAAAAAATAAAAGATGAATTTCTTTTAAAGTTAAAAGAAAATTTGGATTTAAATCAAGTTAATCAAATTAAAACAGAACTATTTGGTAAAACTGGGTTAATCAGCTCGCAATTTAAACAGCTTGGAAAATTAGCAGAAGAAGAAAGAAAAAAATTTGCATCAGATTTAAACCTAGTCAAAAGTGAACTTGAAAATTTAATTACTACAAAAATTGATGATATTGAAAAAAAAGAGATTAACAAAAAATTAGAAAAAGAAAAAATAGATATAACTTTACCAGAGAGACCTTTTGTTCAGGGAAAAATTCATCCTGTATCTCAAGTTATAGATGAAATTTCTTCAATTTTTTCAGAAATTGGTTTTAGTGTAGAAGAAGGACCAGATGTTGAAAATGAATATAATAATTTTACTGCGTTAAATACACCTGATAACCATCCTGCAAGAGATATGCATGATACTTTTTATCTAGATGATGCAAAAGAGCTACTTTTAAGAACACATACTTCACCAGTTCAAATTAGAACAATGCTTAATGATAAACCACCTTTTAAAATAATAGCGCCAGGGCGAACATATAGATCTGACAGCGATCAAACTCATACTCCAATGTTTCATCAAGTTGAAGGGCTACATATTGATAAAAATATAAATATGGGGCATTTAAAAGGATGCTTAAATTATTTTATTAAAGAGTTTTTTGAGGTTGATAAAATTAAAATGAGATTTAGACCTAGTCATTTCCCATTTACAGAGCCATCTGCAGAAGTTGATATTGGCTATGAAATAAAAGATGGAAAAATAGTAATTGGGGAAGGTGATAAATGGCTAGAAGTTTTAGGTTGTGGAATGGTTCATCCCAATGTTTTAAAAAATGTTAAAGTAAACCCTGATGAATTCCAAGGTTATGCATTTGGAATAGGAATAGATAGGCTCGCAATGTTGAAATATGGCATTAATGATTTAAGAGCCTTTTTTGATTGTGACTATAGATGGCTAAATCATTTTGGATTTGATCCAATAGATGTCCCAACAAACTATAGGGGCTTAAGCCGATGAAGATTACAACAGCATGGCTCAAAGACCATTTAGATACCAAACTTAATGAAAATCAAATCATCGATAAACTTACAGATATTGGTTTAGAAGTAGAGGGTGTTGATAGTCAATCAGGAGAGTTTGATCAATTTGTAATTGCCAAAATTTTGAGGGCTGAAAAGCACCCTGATGCAGATAGGCTTAGAGTATGTGATGTTGATATAGGTTCGGGCAAACCAGTAAAAGTTGTTTGTGGAGCTCCAAATGCTAAAGAGGGTTTATTAACAATTTATGCCCCTCCTGGCGCTGTAGTGCCAAAAAGTCAAATGAAATTGGTGGTAAGCAAAATAAGAGGTGTAACCTCATATGGAATGCTTTGTTCAGAATCTGAACTTAATCTATCAAACGAAAGTGATGGCATAACAGAGCTTTTACCAGAAAAATATAACAAAAAAGTAGGAGAAAATTATTTTCCAAAAAAAAATTTAAATGTAATTGATATCTCTATTACACCAAATAGAGCAGATTGCTTAGGGGTTAGAGGGATAGCAAGAGATTTAGCTGCTGCAGGTGCAGGAAGATTAATAAATCAAAAAGAAAAAAAACTTGATAAAAAAAATAAACAAACAATTAGTGTAAAAATTGAAAATGAAAAAAATCAAGCATGTATATCCTTTGGTAGTTGTTTAATTAAAGGAGTAAAAAATACTGGAAGTCCAGAGTGGCTAAAAGACAAAATAATTGCTCTAGGCCAAAAACCTATTTCGGCAATAGTTGATATTACAAATTATGTAATGTTTGATTTGAATAGACCACTTCATGCATATGATGTTGATAAAATAGATAAAGGAATAGTTGTAAGAAATTCTAAAAAAGGTGAAACATTTGAAGCATTAGATAATAAGGAGTATAAATTAGAGGATGAGATGTGCGTCATATCAGATGCGTCAGGCGTATTAGGTCTTGGAGGCATAATAGGAGGCACAAGAACTGGAACTGAACCAGATACAAAGAATGTGTTAATTGAGTCTGCTTACTTTAGTCCACGATCAATTAGAAAATCATCTAAAATCTTGAATATAGATACGGATGCAAAATTTAGATTTGAAAGAGGTATTGATCCATTATCAATTGATCAAGGACTTGAAAGAGCAGCTAATTTAATACAAGAAATATGTGGCGGTGAAGTTAGTGAATTTGATATTCAAAAAATTGAAGATGTTAAAAAAAAATCATTAAAATTTGATCCTTCTTTGTTTGAAAAAATTACTGGATTTAATATTGATATAAAAGAAATGATAAAAATCTTAGATAACCTAGGATTTGAAATTAAAGAAAACAAGGGAATGCTAGATGCCGTTATACCATCTTGGAGACCAGATATTTCACAGGAAGTTGATGTGGTAGAAGAACTTGTAAGAATTAAGGGTTATGATCAAATTAAAATTATTGAACCTGAAAAAGTTAGAAAAAAACAAACATTAAATTTAAAACAAAAATTATTTCATTTTTTACAAAGATCTATTGCTTCTAAGGGGTATTTTGAGGCTATCACATGGTCTTTTACTGACAGTAAAATCAATCAACTATTCATTGAAAATAATAAAGAAATCAAAATAATTAATCCTATAAGTTCTGATTTGAACGTTTTGCGAAGTTCAATTTTTTCTAATTTGATAATTCATTTAAATAAGAATTTAGGAAGAGGATTTAAAGATTTGTCATTTTTTGAAATAGGTCCAACTTTTTTAGGATCTAAGCCAGGTGAGCAACAGACAGTCGCTACTGGATTAAGATCAGGAAAATTGGCTAGGCAGAGCTGGCTGGAAAAAGAAAGATTAATAGATGTGTTTGATGTTAAGAGTGATGTTATCAAAAGTTTAGTTGAAGCAGGTTATAATAAAGATAAGCTCTATATTGATGATGAAACACCAAGCTATTATCACCCTGGAAAATCAGGAAGAATATTTCTTAACAAAGGAAAAGAAAAAGTAGTTGCTTTTTTTGGTGATATTCACCCAGGTATATTAAAAAAATTAGATATTAAAGTTGAGTCTTTAGTGGGTTTTGAAATATTTTTAGACAATTTAAAACAGCCAAAAAAATCATTAAAAGATCAAAAAACTCAGTATAAATATTCAGATTTTCAAAAATCAGAAAGAGATTTTGCTTTTGTTTTAGATAAAAATTTTAAAGTTCAAGAATTAATTGAAACCATCTCTAATGTAGACAAAGAGTTAATAAAATCTGTCAAAGTATTTGATGTTTATGAAGGAGCGAATATTCCTGAAGGTAAAAAATCAATTGCATTAAATGTAATTATTCAATCTTTAGAAAAAACTTTGGCTGAGGATGATTTAAACAAGATTAATCAACTTATTATTTCTGCTGTTGAATCCAAAACTGGTGCTAAGATTAGATCATAATCATGACAAAAATTGATCATATCAGAAACTTTGCAATCATTGCGCATATTGATCATGGTAAATCAACAATTGCAGATAGGATAATTCATAGTTGTGGTGGCCTAACTGAAAGAGAAATGAAGGCACAAGTTCTAGACTCAATGGATATTGAGAGAGAAAGAGGCATAACTATTAAAGCTCAAACAGTTAAACTTAATTATAAAGCAAAAGATGGTAAAGAGTACATTCTAAACATAATTGATACTCCAGGACACGTAGATTTTAGCTATGAAGTTAGTAGATCTTTGTATGCATGCGAGGGATCTATTTTAATTGTTGATAGTACCCAAGGAGTAGAGGCTCAAACATTGGCTAATGTTTATCAAGCTTTAGATACCAAGCACGAGATAGTACCTGTACTAAATAAAGTTGATTTACCGGCATCAGACTTAGAAAAAACAAAGAAGCAAATAGAAGAGGTCATAGGTATTGATACTGAAAATGCCATACCTTGCTCTGGAAAAACAGGTGAGGGTATAGAAGATATTCTAGAACAAATTATTGTGTCACTACCAGCTCCAGAAGGAGAAAAAGATGCTGATTTAAAATGCTTATTAGTTGATAGTTGGTATGACACTTACTTAGGAGTGGTTATTCTAGTTAGAGTTATTAATGGAAAAATTTCAAAAAATATGAAGATTAAAATGATGTCTACTGACCAAGAATATATAATTGAAAAAGTAGGTGTATTTACTCCAAAAGCAACTGATGTTAATGAATTAAATGCAGGAGAAATTGGTTTTATAACAACAGGAATAAAAATTTTATCAGAAACAAAAGTGGGAGATACTATTTGTGATGCAACTAAACCACCTCAAGAAGCACTACCTGGATTTAAACCAAGTAAGCCAGTTGTATTTTGTGGTTTGTTTCCTGTTGACAGCTCTGAATACCAAAAATTAAAAGATGGCTTAGGTAAACTTCAATTAAATGATGCTAGTTTTTCATATGAGGCAGAATCTTCATCTGCGTTAGGTCTTGGCTTTAGATGTGGTTTTTTAGGTCTCTTGCATTTAGAAATTATAACTGAAAGATTAGAAAGAGAATTCGATATAAATTTATTAACCACAACACCAGGGGTTGTTTATAAAGTTCATATGAACAAGGGGGACATAATAGAGTTACAAAACCCTTCAAGTTTACCAGAACCTACTCTAATCAAATTTATCGAAGAGCCTTGGATTAAAGCAACAATTATTACACCAGATCAATATTTAGGAGCAATCATAAAGGTTTGCCAAGATAAAAGAGGAGTACAAACAAACTTAAGTTATTCAGGTAATAGAGCGGTTTTAAATTATGAAATTCCTCTAAATGAAGTTGTTTTTGATTTTAATGATAGACTTAAATCAATGACTAGCGGTTATGCAAGTTTTGACTATGAAATTATAGGTCATAGAGAAGGAGATTTAGTAAAATTAGGAATACTTGTTAATGCTGAGTCAGTAGATGCTCTATCAATGATGGTTCATAAAGATTTTGCACAAACTGTTGGAAGAGAGGTATGTGAAAAATTAAAAGATTTAATTCCACGTCATAATTTTATGATTCCAGTACAGGCTGCTATTGGTGGAAAGATTATAGCAAGAGAGACAATTAAAGGATTTAAAAAAGATGTATTAACTAAAATTCATGGTGGGGGTGCCAGAGATCGAAAGAGAAAACTACTAGATAAGCAGAAAAAAGGAAAAGCCAGAGGGAAGCAATTTGGTAAAGTAGAAATCCCTCAGGAAGCCTTCATAGGAGTTCTAAAGATTAATAAAGATAGCTTATGAAAATTTACGATTGTTTTTCATATTGGGATGAGGATTTATTGTTGGATTTGAGACTAAATATCTTAAATGAATATGTAGACTATTTTGTAATAGTTGAAGGAAACAAAACATGGCAGAATAATCCTAAAAAATTGAGATTTAATATAGATAAATTTCCAAATTTTAAAAAAAAAATAATATATGTCCCAGTAGAGGATATGCCAGATGGTGATGATCCTTACCTAAGAGAAAATTTTCAAAGGAATGCTATATTAAGAGGACTTATATCTTCGTCAGAAAATGATTTGGTTATTATTTCAGATTTGGATGAAATACCAAATCCAGATTCAATACAAAAATTTAAAAAAGAAATGCGTTATGCTGCTTTTAAACAAAATCATTATTATTATAAAATAAATTTACAAAGTACAAAAAATCCTTACTGGTATGGAAGTAGAATATGTATTCAAAAGTTTTTGAAATCTCCACAGTGGTTAAGAAATTTAAAATTTAAAAAAAGACCCTTTTGGAGAATTGATAAAATTAGATTAAACAATATTATTGAAAATGGTGGTTGGCATTTTTGTAATTTAAAAAGTGCAGAACAACTTCTTTATAAATATAAAAATTTATGTGAAACAAATGACCCTTACCACTTTAAAGAAAAAATAGACGATAAATATTTAGCATTAGATGAAATAAAAAAAAGAATTAATACTGGTCAAGATATAATTGGAAGAAATGAAATATATAAAGTTAAAACATTAGACAGTTCTTTCCCTAAAAAAATAATTGAAAATAAAGACTTCTTCAAAGAATGGATTATTGATTAAATAAATTTAATATATTTAACTGCATCTTCTGGGTAGCAAAGCAAATTTTCATTAATTGAAAATAATTTATATTCGTTTTCTTCAAGAATTTGAATTAGTGATTCAAAAATTATATTTTTAATATGTATAAACTCTAAAATAATAACTGGTTTCATATTTGTAGTCATTAGAAAGTCAATTATGATTTTACCATCATAGCCTTCGGCATCGACATATAATAAATCTAGTGATTTTAATTGATATTTTGTTATTAAATCTTTCATATTGATTGATGAAACATTTTCACAAACTATATGTCTATTTTTAACACCATGTTTCAATAAGTGCTCTTTATTAAAAGAAGTGATCCCTGGTATGTGGTTATCATAATTTTTAACATATTTTTCATTAACTTTATAAAGGAAAGAGATTTCATCATTTACTGAAATAGCAGAATTTTCAAAAGAAATAAAATCACAATCTTTATAATTTTTCTTTAGCTTTTCATAATTTTCTTTAATTGGCTCAACCAATATACTTTTTGTTTTATGTTTTTTTATATAGCTATTTAATATATCAAAACGGATACCATCATTTGCTCCTATTTGTATTAAGTTACTTATTTTCTTTTCTTCAAATAGTGTATCTAGCAAACTATCAATTTTTAGATATGATTTGTTTGAAATTAGTCTTTCATTTTTTATTATTTCTTTTTCAATAAGCTTGTAACCAATCACCCCTAAAATTTTTTTTAATATTTTATTTTTCATTATAAAATGACAATATACTTTTATATGTTAAAAGTTATATAAAATATAAAATTTACTAAAAAAATTTATATGAAAAATTTAAAAATGTATTGTGTAACCAATAAGGTTATAAATTTTTTAGATAGTACTAATTATAATATAGGTTGGGTAGGACATGAAAATCCTCCTAAAAATTATATTTTATGCAATTCAAAAGATAACATTTTCTCTAAAGAAAAGTATTACTCAGAGCTGACTTTCCAATATTGGTATTGGAAAAATATTATAGATATACAGGAAGACAATTGGATTGGGTTTTGTCAAAAAAGAAGATTTTGGATTAATAAAAATTCTATAAATAATGAAATAGAAAAAAATTCTTTTTCAAATCAAGTGTTACAATCTGTTCCAGACGAGTGGGACGGTTTTGACTCAGTAATTTGTGAACCAATATATGTAAATAATGTAAAAAAGATGAAAATGATAAAAAGAGGCTTTAAGTCTATTATAAAAGATCCCTCAATTTTCTTTAATAAAAAAAAACAATCATTAACTTTTCATTTTGATATGCATCATGGGTATGGCAACCTAAATAAAGCAATTAATCTGTTAAATAAGGAAGATAGAAAAGACTTTTTTGATTATTGTAATGAATCTATTTCATACAACCCTCACATAATGTTTATAGCAAAGCCTAATATAGTTAATACATGGTTTGAGGCCTTATTCCCTTGGCTTTTAAGATGTGAAAAAGAATTTGGATTTAAAAACTTGCAGGGATATGATACACAAAGATTATATGCATATTTAGCTGAACGTTACTTATCTTTTTGGTTTAACAAATATACTAAAACAATACATTGGCCTTGGAAATTTTTTGATACAACTCAAAATTAAATTAAATTCTATTTAATATATTGATAATTTTTTTTACTTTTATAGGAAATTTACTATCAAAATTTAGTGGCACTAATTTTCCACTCTTTTTAGTAAAAGATTTTAGTTTTATAATTTCAACTTTATTCATTTCTAATATTTTTTGTGATTAAAAAAATAAATTTTAAGTTTTCTAAAAAAAAATAATTTTATTTTTTTTATTATACTTTGTTTATATTTCTTTCCATTGGTACCAATAAAACCCTCTATATCTGCATAAATTGGTGTTTTGGATAAACTCATTCCATCCGATACTGCTTTTAATGTAGCACTTGCCACACAATTTTCAAAAATTTTATTTTGTGAGTCATTAGTTTTTTTTGTTTCTGGTAATAAGTAATTTATAAAAAAATTTTTAGTACCCCCATAAATATTAGCATCCGCAAATTTTAGGTTATCAGTAATATTTACATATATGTCTGACTCATTTTTTATAATATCTTTGATTATTGCTTTAAAATTTTTTACGCAATGTCTTCCTGTTATATCTATAAAGTACTTGGTAGTTTTTGCAATTTGTGATTGATCAAATATTTCTTTCAGGCAAAGATATTGCCCATACCCCTTGCCTAGAGATTTATCATATTCATTATTTGAGTTAGAAGAAATAATCTCAATCTCTTTGTTCTTTATATCTTCTGCAACTTCATTAAAATAACTTAAATCAAAATTTGAATTTTCAATAAGTATTATTTTATTAACAAATGCATTGTTAACCCAAAAGTTAAAGGATTTTTTATAGTCTTGAAATCTTATTTCTGGGTTACTTCTCACAAGGTTAGGCATTTGAATAGGATTTACCGTGCATGTTAAAATAATACTAAAATCAAAACTTTTCATAAATATTAATAAATTAACCTTAAAAGATAAGAAATAGAAATATATAATTAAATATAATATATATTTTTATATGGAGAGATGGCTGAGTGGTTTAAAGCGCACGCTTGGAAAGTGTGTGTACTGTTAAAGGTACCCAGGGTTCGAATCCCTGTCTCTCCGCCAGAATAGAGAAGACATTTAAAATCAAGGTTTATTAAGCAATATTGTGTGTATTAATATAATAAATTTCCCTCTTTTTTTTATAAAAATGCTATAATTAATTAAATTTCCAATACAAAAAAAATGAAAAACAACTCAACATATCAAGCAGACTCCATCAAAGTTTTAAAAGGTCTTGAAGCTGTTAGAAAAAGACCTGGAATGTATATTGGTGATACCGATGATGGAACAGGTTTGCATCATATGGTCTATGAGGTTGTTGATAACTCAATAGATGAAGCTTTAGCAGGACACTGTAAAAATATAGATGTTAAAATAAACTCTGACGGAACAATTACAGTTAGAGATGATGGTAGAGGAATACCTGTTGATATGCATAAAGGTGAAAAAATGTCTGCGGCAGAAGTTATTATGACTCAGCTTCATGCTGGAGGAAAATTTGATCATGATTCCTACAAAGTATCGGGTGGTTTACATGGTGTTGGAGTTTCGGTTGTAAATGCATTATCAGAAAAATTAAAATTAGAAATCGATAGAGATGGAAATAGATATTTTATAGAATTTAAAGATGGAGCCTCAAAAGCACCTCTTAAAGTTATAGGAAAATCAAAAGAAACTGGAACACAAATAACTTTTTTACCATCAAAAGAAATATTTTCTTCAATTAAATTTACTCCAAGTATAATTATTAAAAGAATGCGTGAACTTGCATTCTTGAATAAGGGAATAAAAATAACTGTTAACGATTTAAATCAAAAAAAAGAAAAAATAATTGAATTTAAGTTTGATGGAGGAGTTTTAGAATTTGTTGATTTTTTAGACGAAAAAAGAGAAAAACTTGTAAATAAAACCGGTAATGATTTATTTAAGAAGCCTATTTATATTGAAGGAAAAAAAGACAATATTGAAATTGAATGTTCTTTAAAGTGGAATGCAAGTTACGGAGAAGACATCTATCCATATACAAATAACATTTATCAAAAGGATGGTGGTACCCATTTATTAGGATTTAGGAGTGCCCTTACTAGAGTTATCAATAAATACGCTACAGAGCATAATTTATTAAAAAAAAATAAATTAACTATTTCAGGAGACGATATAAAAGAGGGTCTTACTTGTGTAATTTCAGCAAAGATACCTGATCCTAAATTTTCTTCTCAAACAAAAGATAAGCTTGTTTCATCAGAAGTTAGAATGATTGTAGAAAGTATTGTTAGTGAAAAACTTTCAATATGGTTTGATCAAAACCCAACTTTATCTAAGATTATTTTAGCTAAAGTAATGCAGGCAGCTCTAGCAAGAGACGTTGCTAGAAAAGCTAGAGAAAATGTTAGACGTAAAGGTGCTTTAGAATTAAGTGGGTTACCTGGAAAATTAGCAGATTGTCAAATAGGCAAACAAGAAGGAACAGAATTGTTTATTGTTGAGGGAGATTCTGCGGGTGGTTCTGCTAAACAAGGAAGGAATAGGTCAAATCAAGCTGTTTTACCACTTAGAGGTAAAATTCTTAATACCTATGTGGAAGAGATTTTTTTTAAAAAAAATAGCAATAGAGATGGTAGCGAACATAGAACAAAATCTTTATCAAAAATGATGTCATCTAATGAGGTTGTGACTTTAATTAATGCACTTGGCCTTGATCCAAAAGTTGAAGATATTGATTTGAAAGACTTAAGATATGGAAAAATTATCATCATGACTGATGCTGATGTTGATGGTTCTCATATACGAGCGTTGTTACTTACATTCTTTAACAATAAACCATTTAATAAACTAATTGAAAATGGACACGTTTATCTTGCACAGCCACCTTTATTCAAGATCAATAAGGGCACAAAAGGCATTTATATAAAAGATGAAAAAGAGTTAGAAGATTATATTTTAAAGAATAATAAAGAATTACAAAAAATTAAAAAAGGAACAAAAGAATTCACTAAAGCTTATGAAGATGAAAAATCTAGAATGAGCATTCAAAGGTTTAAGGGATTAGGAGAAATGAACCCAGAAGAGCTATGGAATACCACATTGGACCCTGAAACAAGAAATTTATTACAAGTACAATACTCAAAAGATATAAAAAAAGATCAAGATTTAATACACACATTAATGGGTAATGATGTTGCATTAAGAAAAGATTTTATTGTTTCAAATGCAATTAATGTTCAAAATCTAGATATCTAATAATGAAGTTTTTCGAAACTTCTAAATATTTTTCATTAAAAAAATCAACCTATATCAATCTAAGATGGATTGCTATTATTGGCCAACTTATAACAGTTAATATTATTTATTTTGTTTTTGATTTTAGATTTAATCTAATTTTAGAAAATTTGATAATTTTGATTGGAGCGCTAAGTAATCTTTATTTAATCTATATTAATAAAAACACACAACTATCAGATAAAATAGCATTTCTTTTTTTATCTATTGATATTTTACAACTGAGTTGTTTGATTTATTTAACAGGTGGAATTATAAATCCTTTTTCAATTTTTTTGATTATTCCGGCTATATTTTCATCATCTAATTTAGGTTTTAGGAGCAATTTATTGTTAGTTAGCTTCACAGTTTTAGTGATTATTTTTCTTACTTTTTTTAATCAACCTTTGCCCTATCCAATTAAAGAACATTTTCACGTAGACAGCTATTATTACTATTCAATTCCAATCGCATTAATTATTGCTTTAATTTTTTTAAATTATTTTGCTTTAACCTTTGGATCAGAATCTAGAATAAGAAAAGAGGCACTAAATAAAATGGAAGAAATCATGTCAAAAGAACATGAGCTATTATCATTAGGAGGACAGGCTGCTGCCGCTGCACATTCATTAGGTACACCGTTTTCAACAATGAAGATTATCTCCACTGATTTATTGGAGCGATTTAAAGATAATGAAGATGTTAAAAAAGATATTGAGTTATTATCCAGTCAATTAGAGAGATGTAGTGAAATTTTAAAAAAATTAACATTAAACCCAATAATCGAAGATAATTTTATTGATCGTGATTTAACAATGGCAGAATACGTAAGTGAAATAGTCAAGTCATTCCAAGAAGTAAGTAAAAAAGATTTTATTGTAAATTATGATCAAAATTCAAATCCACTAAATATAACTAAATCAATAGAAATTGTTTATGGACTAAGAAATTTTATCGGTAATGCAAATAAGTTTTCTGAAAATAAGATTTTTATTAATATAAAAAGTGATAGTGATTTCACAGAAGTTATGATTGAAGATGATGGAGAGGGATACCCAAAAGATGTTTTGAGTAAAATTGGAGAGCCTTATATTAAATCTTTTAAGTCTTCAATAAAATCTAAATCTGGATTAGGTCTTGGAATTTTTATAGGCAAAACTTTACTTGAAAAAAATTATGCAAATATTTTATGCAGAAATTCCCAAACAAGAAGTGGGGCTGAAGTAAGTATTAAATGGAAAAATGAAGATCTTTTAAAACTTTAATGTAGTTTTTTTTTATTTTCAAATAAGCCACTCAATTGTGAAACCATAACATCTCCAAGTTCATGCACATCTGTTATTTTAATAGCTTTATTGTAATATCTAGAAACATCATGCCCAATACCGATAGCTAAAATTTCAACGTCACTCTTAGTTTCTATAAATTTAACCATTTTTTTTAAATGTTTTTCTAAAAAATCTCCTGAATTAACTGATAAAGTTGAGTCGTCAACTGGGGCACCATCTGAAATAACCATCAGTATTTTCCGTTCTTCTTTTCTTTTTTTAATTCTATTATAGGCCCACGAAATAGCTTCCCCATCAATATTTTCTTTTAATAATCCTTCTTTAAGCATTAAGCCTATATTGTTTTTCGCCTGCCTCCACTGAGTGTCTGCACCTTTATAAATTATATGTCTTAAATCATTTAATCTTCCAGGGTTTTTTGGCTTATCATTTTTAGTCCAAGCTTCTCTGCTTTTACCACCTTTCCAATTTTTTGTTGTAAAGCCTAAAACCTCTACTTTTACAGAGCATCTTTCTAAGGTTCTAGATAATATATCTGCACAAAGTGCAGCAATTGTTATTGGCCGACCTCTCATGGAACCAGAATTGTCTATTAACAAGGTTACGATTGTGTCCTTAAAATCAAGATCTTTTTCTTTCATAAAAGATAAAGAATTATAAGGATCCATAATTATTCTAGTTAATTTTGAGCTATCTAATAAACCTTCTTCTAAGTCAAACTCCCAAGCTCTATTTTGTTTTGCAAGGAGCTGCCTTTGTAGTTTGTTAGCAAGCTTAGTAATTAAATCTTGAAACCCGACAAGTTGTTGGTCTAAATTTTTTCTTAATTTTTGTGTTTCTTTTATATCTTCTAATATTTCAGCTTTTGCAATTTCATCAAATTCTGTGGTGAATACTTTATAATCTTGATCAATATTATCAATATTTGTTTTTTGTAAAACACTTTCTGCACTCTCTTTTAAAGAATCTGAATCTTCTAATTGCTCTTCCATCTGCTGGTCGCTTAGATCAAAGCCAGCATCTAAACTAGTCTGGCTATCATCTTGATTATTTTCTTCCTCTTTGTCATCAGACTGGCCGTCATTATCGTTCTCTGATTTATTATCTTGCTCATTTTCTTGTTCATCGTTTTCTTCATTATTTTCTTCATTATTTGAAGCAAAGACATCCATATTCTCTAAAATTTCTGAAAATTTTAAACTATAATTATTTTGATCTTCCAAATTTTTACTTAAAAAATCAAAATGCTTATCAATAGATTCGTCAAATTCTTTCTTCCAAAAATCTAACATTTTTGTAGACACATCATTGAGCTCTAATTTAAAGAATTTGTTTAACATATATAATTCAAAAGCTTCATTCACAGGAACATCTTCTTTATTTTTTAATTGTTCTTTACGATTAGAAAGTATTTTTTGGTTATAATTTTCACTTAAATTTTTTCCAACTCCTTTAAGCATTTTGCCTCCAAGAAGTTCATACCTGATTTTTTCAGCAATATTATATAAAGATTTACAAGAAGGATTATTAGGTAGGTTTTTATTAAATATTTCTTTATTTGAAAATTTTTTCTTTAAGGCTCCAGAGTCAGTTTCTGCTCTTAGTTTAACAAAATCGTTTTTATTTGATAAATTGGTTACATCAAAAAAATCACTTTTTTTATTACTTAAATCTTTATCTAATTTTTTAACATCTAATTTATAATCTTCAGAAATTACTTTAGCTGTAGAAATTAATGCTTGTTTAAATTGCTCTTTAAAATTGTTTTCTTTTGAGCTCATTTAGATCTGAATATTAACCATCGACTCTGGTAATTCTTCTCCAAAACATCTCTGATAATATTCAGCTATTATATTTTTTTCTATATCGTCACACTTATTCAAAAAAGTGACCCTAAAAGCATAACCTGTGTCTTTGAAAATTTCAGCATTTTCAGCCCAATGAAGTACCGTCCTTGGACTCATTACAGTTGATATATCTCCAGCTATAAAGCCCTTTCTAGTTAAAGATGCAACTTTAATCATGTTAGAGACTTTTTCTTTACCTTTTGGATTGTTTAAATTTTTATTTTTAGCAAGAACGATTTCCATTTCTCTATCAAGACTAAGATAGTTTAAAGATGTTACAATATTCCATCTATCCATCTGCCCTTGGTTAATTTGTTGAGTACCATGGTACAATCCTGTTGTATCCCCTAGACCAACTGTATTTGAAGTCGCAAATAATCTAAAAAATTTATTTTGTTTTATAACTTTATTTTTATCTAAAAGAGTGAAATTACCTTCGGCTTCCAACACCCTTTGAATAACAAACATCACGTCTGGTCTTCCTGCATCATACTCATCAAAAACAAGTGCAACAGGGTTTTGAATGGACCAAGGTAAAATACCTTCTTTAAACTCAGTAATCTGTTTTCCATCTTTTACAACAATTGCATCTTTTCCAATAAGATCAATTCTACTTACATGACTGTCTAAATTCACTCTAATACAAGGCCAGTTTAATCTAGCTGCGATTTGTTCAATGTGAGTAGACTTTCCTGTACCATGATAACCTTGAACCAAGACACGTTTATTAAAAGCAAAACCTGATAAGATAGCAAGGGTAGTATCTCTATCAAACTTATAATTTTTATCTATTTCGGGAACGTATTCACTTCTTTTAGAGAAAGCGTCAACTTCCATATCTGAATCAATTCCAAAGCTTTGCTTTAAAGACATTTTAATGTCTGGCTGTATGTTTAAATTAGGTGTCAATTTTTTCCTTATAAGTATTTTTTAGCTGAGTATAAGCTAAAGTAATTAATTTAAGTTTTTCTTCGTATTCTTTATTTCCCAAATTAATATCAGGGTGAAATTTTTTGACAAGAGTTTTGAACTGATCTTGTATTTGTTCCCATTTTTGGCCAACTGAAACACCTAAAATACTAAAAGCTTTAATATCATTAGCATCAAATTTGAATTGATTCATGTGGTTATATTCACCTCTAAGTTTGGTTTTATCAAACTCATCTTTTAACGTATTGTTCCACAGAACTTTAAAAAAATTATCTGAAGAGCTAAAACTTTGAGTGGGTTTATGCCAGGTCATGTCAGACTTTAAAAAATCAAATACCTGCTCATCATCCATTCCTTTAAAATAATTCCAATTTTTATTAAATTCTTTAACATGAGCTAAGCAAAGCAATCTGTAGCGTTTGCTATTATCTTTTTCAATTGGTGCCTTATATTCACCAGTATCAAAGCAATTATTCCAATCACAAATATTTTTCATGCTGTATAGTAATAAATTATTATTTATGAATATAAACGAATTAATTGAAATTGTTAAAAATAAACTTGAAGCAAAAATTATTATACAAGATCTTAAAATCGAAGATAAAAGTTTTTTACATAAAAATCATAAAGGAAATCAAGAAGGAATGTTCCATCTAAAATTAATTATTAAATCTGAAGAGCTTAAAAAATTAAATAAGATAGAATCAACCAAGAAAATCTATAATATTTTAGAGTATGAGCTGAAAGAACACATACATTCTATCCAAATACTACTTAGTTAATTCTTTTTTTAAAAAGAGATTAATAGTTTTTTCGTTAAACTGTAATTTGTAAACTGGAGAACCTATTCTTTTAAGCAAAACTAGACTAATTTTTTTTGTATTATTTTTTTTATCTTTTTTCATAAAAGATAAAATTGTATTTAAATTTTTTATTGAAAAGAATTTATTAATATCTCTTGGAAGATTTAGGTCATTTAAGTGACCATCAATTAATTCGAATTCTTTTTTATTTAAAATTTTATTTAATAAACTAAATCTAGCAGCAGTTTTAACACCGAGGATAACTGCTTCACCATGATTTAACTTTGCTGAATAGCGCAGTGTTGCTTCAAAGGCATGAGCAAAGGTATGTCCAAAATTTAGTATTTTTCTTATACCTAATTCTTTCTCGTCAGCTTCAACTACTTTTTTTTTAATCAAGCAGCTTTGATGAATAGCTGTTTGTATAAAGGGACTTTTTAATTGGAGAATTTTTTCTCCATTTTTATTTAAAAAGTAAAAAAATTTTTTTCCATTAATAAGTGAGTGTTTTAAAATTTCACCATAGCCACATACAACTTCTCTTTTTGGTAAAGAGTATAAAAAGTTAGTATCTGATATAACTAGACTAGGTTGATAAAATGAGCCAATTAAGTTTTTACCATATTTGGTATTTACACCTGTTTTGCCTCCGATTGATGAGTCGACCTGTGAAAGTAGTGTAGTTGGTATATTTACAAACTTTAAACCTCGCTTAAAAGTGCTTGCTGCAAAGCCTGATACATCACCAGTAATACCACCACCAATAGAAATTAAACAATCATTTCTATTAAAACTTTTTTTTAAAAGAATTGATGTGATTTCATTGACACTTTTTAGATTTTTATTTTTTTCACTCGCATTAAAATAATGAATTGAAACAGATCCTTTTGGTAAAGATTTTAAAGTATCTTTTACTAAATTTTTTGGAATATTTTTGTCAATTACTAGAAGACATTGATTAAAATCAATAGAATTTTCTTTCAAAAATTTATTTATTTTTTTTAAAATATTATTTCCAATAATAATTGAATATTGTTGACTGTTGGTGTTAATTTTTAATTTAATTAAGCTCATATGTTTTTATTATTGTTTTAACTATTTCACTTTTTGTTAATTTATTACAGTTTATTTTAAAATTAGCTTTTGAATATACTTTCTTTCTTTTATTAATAATGGCTTTAATTTCAAGATCCGTTGAATTTGAGGCTAAGGGTCTTTTTTTACTACCTTTAATTCTTTTAATTAAAATTAAATCATCCCAATCGAGCCAAAAAGAAAAATGATTTTTTAAAATATCTTTTCTTATCTTGTCATTAATAAAACTGCCCCCACCTAAAGAAACAACAACTTTTTTATGTTTTAAAGACTTAATAGTTATTTTTTCTTCTAAATTTCTAAAGTATGCCTCGCCATTTAATTTAAATATTTCTGAGATGGTCATACCAGCATGTTCTTCAATTAAATTGTCTATATCAATGAATGGAATATTCAATTTTTTGGAAACCATAGCCCCAATAGAAGATTTGCCTGACCCCATCATACCTAAAAAAACGAGGTTTTTATTTGAATTCATAAGCTTTCTTTATTGAAAAAACACAAATATGTCTTAATTTGAAATTACTAAAGAATATATGCAATTTTCAAAAAACACAAGTAATCGGAGTGGTAAAAGTTTATTAATCAAAATAGTATTTGTGTTAATTATTTTTATTGGAGCCATAGTACTACTTGGTAATATTGAATTTCCATCTCCAAATAAAGAGATTGAAAAAATCATCCCTAATGAAAAATTTAAAATTGTTAAGTAAGAACTATTTTTTAATTATATTATTTTCCTTATTTTTTGGTTTTGCAACCAACTCACAAGAACCAGTGGATATCTGGGAAGTAGGAGAAAAAAAATCTAAAGAAAACATAATCTTAACCGAAGATGAAGCGGAAAAAAATATTCCACAGAATAGTATTTATGAAATGCAATCCCAAACAGAAGGGGAATTAAGTATAGAAGAAACACAAACTTTAATTTCAAAAGAAAAAAAATTAATTGGAATTTATGATCCTGCAGAAAATGGTTTGGATATTAATATGTGGTCTAATTCTAATGGAGATCAAATTTTAAATATCTTTAAAAGAATAGATAAATTGGAACTTTCAAGAGACGCTGCAGAGATTTTGGATGTTTTATTGTTAACAAATGCACATTATCCAGAAATGAATATTTCAAAAGAACAGTTTTTAGAAATTAAATCAAAGTGGCTTATTAAACGCTCAAACTTTGACTTGATTGAAAAATATTTATTAAATAATGAGATTATTAATGAGCATCCAAAACTTACCAAACATTTAGTAGATCATTATTTGTCTCAATCAGATGTTAAAAAAGCTTGTGAAATTTTTTCTAAAATTAATGAACCGATACAAGATTTATATTTATCTAAATTCAACATTTATTGCTTAATTAATAATAATAAAAGAGATGAAGCTCAATTGCTTATCGATCTTCAATTAGAATTAGGCATTGTAGATAAGTTTTTTAATAAAAAAATTGATTATTTAATGGGGTATAATACAGAACCAGCAACAGAAGTTTCAGAAAAAACAATTTTAGATTTCCATTTATCTCACAGAACAAACCCAGAATTTAAATTTGAACCAAAAAATACTACATCCAGGCAAATATGGAAATATCTATCAACTTCAAATCTATTAGATGATATCAGTGATATTGAGCTTACAGATATAGAGAAAATTACGAATATTGAAAAAGCAACACATGAGGGAAATTATGCAGAAAAAGAATTATTTGAACTTTATAAGAGATTTCAATTTAGTATTAATCAATTATTAAATATTAAAGAATCAACAAAAGTACTCTCAAGAATAGAGACAAGAGCGCTAATTTATCAAGGAATTTTAATTACTACTGAAATTGAGAATAAGTTACAGTTAATGAACGCCCTCAAAAATTCTTTCAAGAATGACGGTATTGAAAATGCATTTAATATAGAATTAAAAAATTTTTTAAAAAATATAGAAGAGAACAAGGTGCCTTCAAATTTTACAGCGTTTTATCAAAATAATTTAGGTAATGAGGAGACAGAACAAGCAAATATTAAAATAAATAATAAAATTTTACATCAATCAAAATTAATAAATTATTTAAAATTAGAAAAATCTAAAAATGATCCCACAAAAGATATAAATGATTTCTTAAAAAAGATAAAAAAAGATAAAAAATATTTTTTTTCTAAAAAAGATGTAATTTTAGTTGAGACCTTTAAGTCCGATGGTGTCAAGATTTTAGATAAGTATGATGATTTATACCAAATAAACGATTCAGAAATACCTTCTGATATTCAAATATTTGTTAACAGTGGTGATATGGCTGCTGCATTGCTTAGAATTGTTGAGGTTATAGGGCAGGACAGCTTAAATGCTATTGATGAAGATACATTATACTTTATTATAAGCACACTTAATCAGCTAAATGCGGATCCACTAAGAAATAAAATACTCTTTAAAGTTCTTCCTTTAAAAGTTTAAAATTTATACTAAAATAATCAACCATAATGTCAGTTAAACCAATTTTAACAGAACCAAATAAACTATTAAGGCAGATTTCTAAACCAGTTGAAAATGTTGGTGATGAAGAAAGAAGACTTATGGATGATATGTTGGATACTATGTATGCAGCACCGGGAATAGGTCTTGCAGCAATTCAAATAGGGGTACCAAAAAGAATTATAGTAATGGATATAAGTAGAGATGAAGACAAAAAGGAGCCAAGATATTTTGTTAATCCAGTAATCAAAAATAAAAATGATATAACGTCAAAATATGAAGAGGGTTGTTTGTCAGTTCCTGATCAGTTTGCTGAAATAGAAAGACCAAATGAATGTGAAGTTGAATATTTAGATTACAATGGGAAAAAACAATTATTAAAAGCAGATGGATTATTGGCAACTTGTATTCAACATGAAATGGATCACTTAGAAGGAGTTTTATTTATAGACTATTTATCTAAATTAAAAAAATCTATGATAATTAAAAAACTCTCTAAGATTAAGTCGAATAGAATAATCGTTTAAATGACAAGGAAAATTGTCTTCATGGGTACACCATTTTTTGCTGTACCAATTTTAAAATCTTTATATGAAAAAAATTATATAATATCTGCTGCGTATACACAGCCACCAAAAAAATCTCAAAGAGGTCAAAAAATAAATAAGTCGCCAATACAAATTGTAGCAGAAGATTATAATATGGATTGTAGAACACCAGACACATTAAAAGCAAATAAAGAAGAATATGAATATTTAAAACAACTAGATTTAGATTTGGTAATTGTTGTGGCCTATGGTCAAATAATACCCAAAGAATATTTAAATCTTGCCAAAAAAGGTTTTATAAATATTCACGCTTCCCTTCTGCCAAAGTGGAGAGGTGCTGCACCCATTCAAAGGTCTATTATGAATTTAGAGAAAGAAACAGGAATTAGTATTATGAAAATAGGAGAAAAACTTGATACTGGTCCAGTTGGCAATAGTTATAGAATAAAAATTAAAAATAGTGATAATGCAGAAACAATATCAACTAAACTTTCAATTTTAGCTTCAGAAAAAATCATAGAAAATGTAGAAAATATATTTGAAGATAAATTAACATTTAAAGAACAAGATGAGACAAACGCAACCTATGCTTCTAAAATTGAAAAATTAGAGGGTGAAATTAAGTGGAATGATAATGCAGAAAGCATTATTGGAAAAATAAACGGATTATACCCAAGCCCTGGGGCCTTTTTTATTTTTAAAGATGAAAGATACAAAATTTTAAAAGCAGAATTAGGAAATAAAAGTGGTGAGATAGGTGAAGTAATGTCCAGAGATTTAGAAATTAGCTGCGGTAACCAAAAATCTATCAAAATTCTTGAAATTCAAAGACAAGGAAAAAAGCCCCAAAATATTAATGAATTTGTTCTTGGTTCTCAAATTACAAAAGGCTCAAGAATAACAAATGTTTAGATATCAAGTCTTAATAGAATATATAGGAACTAATTTTGTTGGTTGGCAAATACAATCTAAAGGAAAATCAATTCAAAAAGAAATACAAGTCAAGTTATCAAAATTTTTAAAAGAAAAAGTGGTTTTGATAGGATCTGGAAGAACAGACGCAGGCGTTCATGCAATAGAGCAGTCAGCTCATTTTGATTGCAAAAAAGAAATTCAAAATTTAGATAAGTTATTAAAATCAATTAATCATTTTATAAATGATAAAGGTATTTCTGTTTTAGCAATTAAAAAAAGAAGTCTAAAATTTCATGCACGACATTCTGCCAAACAAAGAATTTATAAATATATAATTTTTAATAGATTAAGTAAGCCTTCTCTTGAAAAAGAAAGAGGTTGGCACATAATCAAAAAATTAGATATTGAGTTAATGAAAAAAGGGGCAAAAAAACTTTTAGGTACTAAAGATTTTTCTACTTTTAGAGCATCAAGCTGTAATGCAAAAAGTCCAATTAAAACTATGAAATCTGTTAAGATTAAATCAAAAGATGGAAGAATTGAAATACAATTTAAATCACAATCATTCTTACAACAGCAAGTACGATCAATGGTAGGTAGTTTAAAATACTTAGCTGAAAATAAATGGGATTTAAAAAAATTTGAATTTGTTATTAAATCAAAAAAAAGAATTCTTTGTGCACCACCAGCACCTGCTGAGGGATTATTCTTAGAAAAAGTTATTTACTAGTTTTTTGTCGGCCAATACTAAATTTTTTATTAATTCTCCATCTAGATTCTGCTCTAACAATATAACCACAACAATTTTTTGACTTACATTTGCATGGAAATTGTTTGTAATCTTCATCATAACCAAAACCATAATCGGCTGTAATTTCTTCACCTTTTTTAATATCTTTTATAGCAACCACCCATAACTTTAAACCTGTCCCGTTATAATCGCAATTATTAGAACATGAGTGATTTATTAAACGTGCTGTGTTCCAAGAAACATCTCCATCCAAGTCATATTTTTTATTCAAATTAAATAAATATATGGGCTTTGCATTATCAAACTTTTGTGATTCTTCTGTTTGTTTCTTAGTGATAATTTTACCCACATAATCAATAATTCTAGTACCTTTTTTGATATCTTTTGCAGCATATAGGCCACGACCTTTTTTATCGATGTCAGATTTTTTAATTTTGTAAAGTTTCATTGTGAGTTCTTTAATGCGTATTGAGAAATTATCAATTAAATTCTAGTAAAGCTTTTACATGCATCTCAGTGCTTTCTTGAAGTGCTTGTAGATCGTATCCACCTTCTAAAATTGACACTACTTTTCCATCACAATATTGTTTTGATAACTCGAGTGTTCTTTTGGTAATACTATAAAAATCTTTTGACTCTAATTGAAGTTGTGCCAATGGATCATCTTTATGAGCATCAAACCCTGCAGAAAGTAAGATAAATTCAGGTTTAAACTCTTTAATTTTATTAAGTACAAATTCATAAGCATTTAAATACTCTTCAGAAGTTGTTCCTGCTGGTAAAGGAATATTTAATATATTGTTATGTTTTCCTTTTTCATCTTTAGTGCCTGAGCCTGGGTAATAAGGGTATTGATGAGTAGAAATATATAAAACTTTTTCATTATCATAAAAAATATCTTGAGTGCCGTTTCCATGATGCACATCAAAATCAATAATTGCTATTTTTTTAAGTTTATATTTATTTATAAGATAATTGGCTCCAACAGCCACATTATTATAAATGCAAAAACCCATAGCTTTATTTTTCTCTGCATGATGCCCTGGAGGTCTAACGGCACAAAAAGCATTTTTAAAATCTTTATTTTGAACACCATCGATAGCTGTTATAATTGAACCTACAGCATCTGAGGTTGCATCCTTACTCCCAGGGGAGACTATTGTATCTCCATCTAAAAAAGATAATCCTTTTTCAGGAAAAGATATTTCTACAAAATTTATATAATCCGAATTATGAGTTATTTCTAAAAGTGATCGGTCAAATTTTGAAGGTTTTTTCCAAACTAAATCTTTATTATCTAACTTTTTAAAGTTATCGATAACTACTGTAACTCTATCAATTTTCTCTGGATGACCGTCGCCTGTATTATGATTTTGATAAGTACCAGAGGTTATTAAACCAGTTTTCATTTAAAATAATTTTCTAAAATATTATAATATATTTTAGTCAATTTTTTTAGATCTGAAATAGACACCGCCTCATCTACTTTGTGCATTGTTTTACCTACTAGACCAAATTCTAAACATGGGGCAATTTTTCTAATAAATCTTGCATCAGAAGTTCCACCGGTTGTAGACAATTGAGGTTTAATTTTTGTAACCTTTTTTATTACATCTTGAATCATATAAGTTGTTTTATTGGGCTTAGTTAAAAAAGCTTCACCTGATACACGGTATTCAACTTTAAAATTAGATTTATCCTTTTTAGTGATTTTTTTGAAAATTTTATTCAATCTATTCTTTAAGCTAGAAGACGTATGTTTATTATTAAATCTTATGTTAAAGGTAGCTCTTGCAAGTCCTGGAATAACATTATCAGCTGTATTATTGATATTAATTTTAGTTACCTCTAAATTTGTAGGCTGAAAATCTTTTGTTCCTTTATCAAATTTTATTTCTTTTATTTCATTTAGTATTTTGATTAATGAAGTCGATGGATTTTTAGCACGATTAGGATATGCAACATGACCTTGAGTTCCAATTATCGTTAATTCAACATTAATACTTCCTCTTCTACCTATTTTAATCATTTCACCAAGTTTATTAGGGTTTGTTGGCTCACCAACTAAGCAAAAATCTATTTTTTCTTTTTTCTTTTTTAAGTAATCAACTACTTTTTTAGTACCATTAATTGCAACACCTTCTTCATCACCAGTAATTAATAAACTAATTGATCCATTAATTTTTTTATTAGTTAATACATAGTTGTTTACAGCAACAACCCAGCTTGCAATTGCACTTTTCATATCATTAGCACCTCTACCAATAAGATGATTTTTTTTAATAGTTGGACTAAAAGGTTTAATCGTCCAATCTTGTATATTTCCGGGAGGCACTACATCCAAATGACCAGCAAACATAAAGTTTGGTTGAGTATTACCCAATCTTGCATATAGGTTTTTAACTGGTTTAGAGTTTTTATCTTTAAACTCTAAAATCTTACATTTAAATCCAATAGTAGTTAATTTTTTAGCTAAGAATTTCATTACCCCAGCATCAATTGGTGTAATGCTTGGAAATCTTATTAGCTCTTTAGCTAATGTGATTTCATTATAAGTTGGCATTTAGTCTCTTAATAAGTCGTTAATAGAAGTTTTAGATCTAGTTTTTTCATCAACTTGTTTAATAATTACTGCACAATATAAAGCAGGACCTTTACCATCTTTACTAGGAATGCTACCTGGAACTATTACTGAGTATGGTGGAATTTTTCCATAGATTACTTCACCAGTTTCTCGATAAACAATTTTTGTAGATTGACCAATAAATACACCCATAGATAATACAGATCCTTCTCCAACAATTACTCCTTCAACTATTTCTGAACGAGCTCCAATAAAGCAATTGTCTTCGATGATAGTAGGGTTAGCTTGCATTGGCTCTAATACACCTCCAATTCCAGCACCACCTGATATGTGACAGTTCTTTCCTATTTGTGCACAAGACCCTACAGAAGCCCAAGTGTCCACCATAGTTCCTTCATCTACATAAGCTCCAATATTTACAAAGCAAGGCATTAGTACTGCATTCTTTCCAATAAAAGATCCTTTTCTAACTGGAGAATTTGGAACCATTCTAAAACCAGCTTTTATATGATCTTCCTTAGTCCAATTTGCTGTTTTACCTTTTAATAAATGAGATTTATCATACCAACTACTATACGGGCCACTTAATGAATCCATATCATGAGTTCTAAAACTTAACATTATTGCTTTTTTAACCCACTGATTAACTACCCACTCATTGCCATTTTTTTCAGCAACTCTTAGCTCACCTTTATCAACAAGTTCGATTGTTTGGTTGATAGCATCTAATATAGATTTATCAGATTGACCATTTATGGAATCTTTATTTTCCCAAGCTGTATTAATAATGCTTTCAAATTCTTTCATAGTTTTATTTTATCTTTAGTAGGTTAGTTTTATTGTGCTTTTAATATATTAATTTCTTGAAGAAAAGAAGGCAAGTTCTTAATCTTATAATCAATATATGGTTTATCGGCATCTTTTTTTGCAAATACTTCATCATTCTCAAGCCAACAAGTTTTCATTCCTAAATTTTTCGCTTGTTCTAAATTATGAGCAATATCTTCGATTAATATTGATTTTGTTGGATCAAGCTCAAATTTTTCTATTATCTTTTTATAAGGTTCAATTTTTGGTTTTGGAATAAAATTAGCATCAACAATATCAAACGCTCCATCAAACAAACCATCTATACCTAGTTGTTTAGTTACATTTTCAACATGAGCGTGAGAACCATTAGTAAAAATATATTTCTTTTCTTTTATTTTAATTAATTCTTCTCTTAATATCTCATCTTTAGGAAGCCAGCTAATATCAATATCATGAACAAATTCCAAAAATTCATGTGGATCAATTTTATCGTGACTCATTAATCCAGATAATGTCGTTCCATATTCATAGAAGTATTTTTTTTGAATTTCTCTTGCTTTAATTAAATCAACATTAAATTTCTTTGAAATAAAAGAAGACATCTTTTTATCAACTTCAGAAAAAACTTTTGTTTGTCCAGAATACAAAGTATTATCTAGGTCGAATAGCCAGTATTTAGTATCAATTAAATTTTTCATTCTCTAATTAAAGTTCCTGAACCTTTATCAGATAATAGTTCAAAAAGGAGTGAGTGATTTTTTCTTCCATCAATTATTACAACTGCCTTAACTCCATTACTTGCAACATCTAGACAATTCTTAATTTTAGGTATCATTCCACCAGAAATTACTTCTTGATCAATTAATTCATTAGCTTTTTTAGAATTAATTTCAGGGATTAGTTTTTTTTCACTGTCTAATACGCCCTCAACATCACTAATAATCATTAATCTTCTAGCTTTTAGTTCAATTGCAATTGATCCTGCAGTAGTATCTGCATTTATATTAAAGGTCTGATTATCTTTATCCACACCTAAGGGTGCAATGACTGGTACTTCGTTTGCTTTTATTATTTCAGTTAAGAACTCTTTGTTAATCCCAGTAGGCTTTCCCACAAATCCAAGATCTTTATCTTCTTGCTCAACAGTAATTATATTATTTTCTTTTGAGGTAATTCTTTTTGCTTTGCAGTCTAACTCATTTAAAGCTTCAACAATCTCTTTATTAAATTCAATTAATACATCCTTAACTATGTTGATCGTATCTTTATCAGTAACTCTTAGTCCGTTAATAAAATTGCTTTTAATATTAACTTCTGAAAGTTTATTATTAATTCTTTTTCCACCTCCATGAACAATTATAGGATTGAAACCAAGTTTTTTTAAAACGACTACATCTTCAATAAAAACTTTAAATAATTTTGGATCAACTAAAACACTGCCACCACACTTAATGATAATAAATTCATCATTATATTTTTCTAAATATTTTTTTACTTCTTCAACTGTTGGGCCATCTTTGGGTAGGATATTTATTAATTCTTCTTCTCTTAACGATGACATTTATGTTGTTTTGATAGTCATTTTTCTTTGAACAATATATTGTTGTATCATTGTGAAGATGTTGTTGAAGCTCCAGTAGATAACAAGACCTGCAGGAAATGGTGCAAGAATTACAGTTAAAAATACTGGAAAGAACATAAATATTTTAGCCTGTATAGGATCTGGTGGTGTTGGGTTAAGCTTTTGCTGTATCCACATTGTGATACCCATAATAATAGGCCACGCACCTATTAATAAGAAAGAAGGTGGATCCCAAGGAATTAAACCAAAAACATTGAATAAAGATGTTGGATCTCTATCACTTAAGTCATGTATCCATCCATAAAATGGCATGTGTCTCATTTCAATGGTTACAAATAATACTTTATATAGCGCAAAGAAAACTGGAATTTGAACTAGGATAGGCAGACAACCGCTCATAGGATTAACTTTTTCTTTTTTATAAAGAGCCATCATTGCTTGTTGTAATTTCATTTTGTCATCCTTGTGCAATTCTTTCAGACGAGCCATTTCAGGTGCTAATAACTTCATTTTACCCATAGACTTAAAACTAAAGTTGGCAAGAGGAAAGAAAGCCAATCTAATGCAAATAGTGACAGCAATAATTGCTAAACCGTAATTACCAAGCAATTTAAAGAAGTAATCTAATACAAAGAATAAAGGTTTTGTGATGAAATACATAAAACCCCAATCAATCGCTAGATCAAATTTGTTGATATTTAAATTTTCAGCATAACCATCAATGACGTTTACTCTTTTAGCAGCAACTATAATTTGAATTTTTTCTTCAATGGAACTGTTTGCTTTAACTTCAATACCTTTGGTAGATATGTAATTTGCTCTGAATTTATTTTTATAGTCAAAAGTTGTTTTAAACTCTTTACCCTTTGGTGGTATAACTGATGTAACCCAAAACTTGTCTGAAATAGCAACAAATCCATCTTGTGCGATTTGAGTAAATTTTTTATCCTGGATATCGTCGTAATCTTCCTCAATTAATTCATCATCAAGTACAGATAAAAACCCTTCATGCAAAATATAAAAGCCAGATATCTCTGGTATCTCATTTCTAATTATTTGCCCATAGGAGTAAAAATTATAAGATTTATCTGATGAGTTAATTATTTTTTCTTTTACAGTAAATAAAAATTGATCATCTAGACTTATATGTTTTTCAAATGTAATCCCTTGAGTATTACTCCATGTTAGCTTTACAGGATTATTATTAGTTAATTTGTTATTTCCTGAAACTTCCCAGACGGTAGAAGCATCAGGTATATCTATATTTTTATTAGTGCTTACAAAGCCACTTTCAATTAAATAACCATCTTCAACATTTCTTGGGCTTAATAAGGTTATTTTTTCATTTCTATTAAGTTCAATATTGTACTCTTTAAAAGTCAGATCATCTATCGCCGCACCCTTTAAAGAAATTGACCCAACAACACTTCCATTTTCAAATTGAATTCTATCATTTTCTTTTAAAGCATCTGCTCTTGAAAGTTTTGAAAAATTTTCATTTTTATCTAAGCTTGGAGTGTCTTCATTATTTTCAATTTTATTTTGTTCAGCTAGATTTTTTTTAATAGTTGCAGGGTCAGGCTGAAAAAAAAGAGAGTATAAAATAATTACCGCTGCTGATAAGGATATTGCTGCGATTACGTTTCTAGTATCCATTATTTCTTAGCCTTGAATTCTTTATTTACTGGATCAAATCCTTCACCACCACCCAATATCTTAATAGGATGACATGAAAATATTCTTTTAGTACTTTTTGAGATTGCCTTAACAAGCCCATATGTTCTTAAACATTCAATTGTATATTCTGAGCAAGTTGGAAGATATCTGCACGAAGGAGTTAAGTAGGGGCTAATAACCATTTTATAAAATTTGATCAGGCCAATTAAAATGTTTGATATAATATTCATTACTTAATCTTTTCTATGTCTTGGAATAAAGTATCTTTTATTATCGCATATTCATTGTTTAGCATAGTTATTTTCGCAATCACAAGGTAAGAATAATTAAAGTTTATTGACAATTTTTTTACCGCTTCGTTTATTATATTTCTTAATCTTCTTTTAACTTTATTTCTCTTTACAGCACCACGGATTAGTTTTTTTTTAGCGACAAAGCTAATATTTAGTTTTCTATTATCTTTATCTACAAGAGGACCAAAAAAAAGAGTTATATATTTATTTGAGATTTTTTTTTTCTTAAGTAAATTTTTGAAATCTTCGTTTTTAGAAAGAGCAACAATTTTGCTTTTCATTTATTTTGAACTATTTACCCTGAGGTTTTTTTTGAGTAGATGACACTGTAAGGTTTTTACGTCCCTTATCACGTCTTCTCTTAATAAGTTTCTTCCCACCTTTAGTTGCCATCTTTGATCTGAAGCCATGCTTCTTAAGACGTTTTCCAACTTTAGGCTGATATGTTCTTTTCATAGGATTTATTTAAGTTTTTTTAAATTTCGCCCTTTATAGTAATTATATGTATAAATAGCAAATAGAAGATTTTATAATACGACCAATAAATTATGGAAAAATCAAAAAAAGTTAAGATAACTTTAGGTTTATTTTATCTTCTAGTTGTTTCATCATTTTTATACTTTTTTTTATCAAAATTCACCCTCGAAGAATTAACAAGCTATGAATTTATTAAAAACAATAGAGATTATTTTTTTGAATTAAAACAAACTAATTTATTTTTAATCTCTTTAATATTTTTAATAGCCACAATTATTTGGGTTGTGATGGCTGGATTTGGTTTGCCAGTTGCACTCTTAGCAGGGTTTATTTTTGGCAAGTGGCTTGGAACGATTATTCTAATAATTGGAATGACTATTGGTGCAACAATTTTATACATCATTGGAAATTATTTTTTTAAAGAAATTATTAAAGAAAAGTTTTTAAATAGATTTAAAAATTTAGAAGTAAAATTTAAAAAATCAGAATTTATTTATCTTTTAGCTTATAGATTTATTGGAGGCATTCCTTTTGCATTATCAAATGTGTTACCTTGTATTTTTAATGTTAAGACAAGTAATTTCTTTTGGGCAACATTAATAGGATTAACTCCACCACTATTTTTAGTTGTTTCAATTGGAAGTGGACTTGAAAAAATCATAGAACAAAACTTAGAAGCTCCTAGAATCATTGATTTGATATATTCACCAGATATCTACATCCCAATGATTGCTTTTGGAGCTTTATTAGTAGTTGCAATTGTTGCTAGAAAAATATTCTACAAAAAATAATCTGGTGCCCCCACCAAGAATCGAACTTGAAATTTATCCTTACCATGGACATGTTATGCCATTTAACTATAGGGGCTAATTTGTTATTTTATTGAAGTATTTCTATAATAAATCATTTTTTCAAAAAATTGCCTTAATTTTTTTCATATAATGATTTATATCTACGGAGGAAATTTTATGGGCATTCATTACGATTATAAATCTACTAAAGGCAATAAGCTTATGGAGAAGCAGGCAAAGAGAGAAAAAAAGCTTGCTGAAAAAAAAGCAAAACGTGAAGCTAAAGAGGGACCAAAAGTTCAAGAAGAACCAGAGAAAACTTTAGATGCATCAAAGCCTATCACTTTAGATTTTTTAACTAATCCAGACAAATAATGAATGATAAAGAAAAAAATGAGAAGTTAAGTCTGGCTCTTAGAAAAAATTTAAAAAAAAGAAAAATTTTTCAAAAAAAAAATAAGAAGAAAAGTAAATAATGTCAGTACTTTCTGATAAATCTATAAGGAAGTTAGCAGTTGAGCAGTCAATGATTTCTCCTTTTATAGATAAGCAAGTCAGGGATGGTAAAATTTCTTATGGACTTAGTTCATTTGGCTATGATGCAAGAGTAGGAGATGAATTTAAGATATTTCATAATGTTAATTCTTCTATCGTTGACCCTAAGGAGTTTAGTTCAGATAATTTTGTAACCAAAAAAAGCTCTGATTATATTATCATTCCTCCTAATTCTTTCGCTCTTGGAACTACTATTGAAGTCTTTAAAATACCAAGAGATATTATGTGTATTGTTGTTGGTAAGAGCACATATGCAAGAACAGGAATCATAGTTAATGTAACTCCAATTGAATCTGAGTTTTTTGGAACAGTTACTCTTGAGTTTTCTAATACCACACCGCTACCTGCAAAAATTTATGCAAATGAAGGTGTTGCACAATTTTTATTTCTAAAAGGAGATCAGTCTCCTGAAACTTCATACGCTGACCGTAAAGGAAAATATATGGGTCAAACTGGAGTAACTTTACCAAAAGTATAATCATGAAAAAATTGGAAGTCTTTGGGGCAGCAAAGCTCAAGGGACAAATTAGAATTTCAGGTTCTAAAAATGCATCCCTTCCTATTTTAGCTGCAACATTATTATCAAATAAAAAGATATCTTTAGCAAACCTCCCAAGGGTAAAAGATATTGAAACAATGATACTTTTATTAAAGTCATTAGGTTCAATTATTGAAGATAATAAAAAAAAATTGATTATCAAAAATACCAAGCAAACAAAAACTTTTGCAGCTTATAGTTTGGTTAAAACTATGAGAGCAGGAATATTAGTTTTAGGACCATTACTTGCTAAATTTGGTAAAGCAAAAGTTTCATTACCTGGCGGCTGCGCAATAGGGACAAGACCTGTTGATATTCATTTACAAGCTCTATCAAAACTTGGAGTTAAATATAAAATTATCCAAGGTTATGTGCATGCTAATGCACCTAAAGGATTAATAGGAGCAAATATAAAATTTCCTAAAGTTTCAGTTGGTGCTACAGAAAATTTAATTATAGCCGCATGTTTAGCTAGAGGAAAAACAACTTTATCAAATTGTGCGATTGAACCTGAGATTAAAGATTTAGTTAATTTTTTAATTAATATGGGGTGTAATATTAAGTGGACTGCAAAGAGAACGGTTAGAATTGAAGGAGTGAACAATCTTAAAGAATTAGATTACTCAGTAATGCCGGATAGAATAGAGGCTGGAACTTATTTAATAGCTGCAGCATTAACTGAAGGAAATTTGAAAATTACTGGAATTGATCCTAAGATAATAAGTACAGAAATTAATATCTTAAAAAAAGTAGGATCAAAAATTACTTTAAAAAAAAATGAAATCCTTATTCAAGGAAGTAAAAAGATTAAAAATATAAATATTAAAACATCTCCTTATCCAGGGTTTCCAACAGATTTGCAGGCACAAATGATGGTATTATTATGTAAGGCTAATAAAAGATCTCATATTAAAGAAGAAATATTTGAAAATAGGTTTATGCACGTTGCAGAGCTTAATAGAATGGGAGCTAAAATTTCTATTAATGGAAATCAAGCAAGCATAGAAGGAAATATCAAATTTGAAGCAGCAGAATTAATGGCCACAGATCTAAGAGCCTCTGTATCTTTAATTCTTGCAGCTCTTGCAGCTAAAGGAAAATCAGTAATTAATAGAATATATCACCTTGATAGGGGCTATGAAGATATAGAGAAGAAATTAAAAAAAGTAGGGGCTAAAATTAAGAGAATTAATTAATGGATAAAAAATATTTATCAAAAATTATAGCTACAGATAATGAGGGATTACAAGTAATCTCAGCATGTTGCTCTGGAGCTGAAGTTAAAGTTAATGAAATTAAGTATCTTCAGAAAAACAAAGTTTTTCTATTATCATTAAAAAGATCTAAAGTAGAAACGGAAGAACAAGATAAAAAAATTACTAGTATTTGCAAATTTGAATTTGTAGATAGAGTTAAATCTAAAAATATTAAACAAAACGATCCTGAGGAAAAATTAGAGTTAATTGGGATGGATTATTTAAAAAATAATGACAATTATGAGATAAACTTAATGTTTACAAACAATGCATATATTACATTATCGACAGAAATAATTGAAGTAACTTTAGATGACCAAAACAAAGCTGATTAATGATTAAGATATTAGATAGTAAAAATAAAAACTTTGACAAAACTTTAGATGCATTACTGTCTAAACGAAAAAATAAAGTCCAACTTAATTCAGTTTCAGTTATTAAAATTATTAAAGATGTTAAGAAAAATGGAGATAAAGCTATTTTAAAGTATGAAAAGAGATTTAATAAAAATAGTATTATTGCCCCAAGCAAAAAACAAATTAATAGAGCTATTCAGTCTTTAGATCCAAAAGTTAAAAAGGCAATCGATCTTGCTTATGATAGAATTTATAAATTCCATTCATTACAAAAATTTAAAAACATTTCTTATACAGACAAACTAAAAAATAAATTAGAGTATAAATACGTACCTATTGAATCAGTTGCAATTTATGTACCTGGTTCAACAGCTTCATATCCTTCCAGTGTTTTAATGAATGCAGTACCTGCAATTGTTGCTGGAGTGAAAAGACTAGTTATGGTTAATCCAGGTCAAAAAGGTAAACAAAATCCTGCGGTATTATATGCTGCTAAAAAATGTAAGATTAAAGAGATTTATTCAATTGGAGGACCATCTGCTATTGCAGCTGTTGCATATGGTGCTAAGAAAATCAAAAAAGTTGACAAAATTATTGGCCCTGGAAATTCTTATGTAGCTGCAGCAAAAAAAGAAGTATTTGGAGATGTTGGAATTGAAGGAATGATTGCAGGTCCTTCTGAAGTGACAATTGTTTGTGATAAGTTTTCAAATCCTGAATGGATAGCGAGCGATCTAATAGGTCAAGCAGAACACGATAACCTTGCTCAATGTATTTTAATTTCAAAAGACAAATCAATTATTAAAAAAGTTAATTATGAAATTATCAATCAATTAAAAGAATTGCCTAGAGCAGTGATTGCAAAAAATAGTCTACTTAATAATGGAATTTTAATTCATATGCCGTCTGACCAAAAAATTATTAACACAGTAAATAAAATTGCTCCTGAGCACTTAGAGCTTAATACTAAGAACTATAAAAAGGTAGTGAGTAAGATTAAAAATGCAGGATCTATCTGTTTAGGAAAATATGCTGTAATGGCAATGACAGATTATAATGTTGGCTCTAATCATGTATTGCCAACCAATTCCTCAGCAAGATATTCAAGTGGAGTTAGTGTTAATGAATTTTATAAAAGAATTTCATATATAAACCTATCAAAAAAAGGGATTGAAACCCTTGGTCCATCAGTTATAACACTTGCAAACTACGAGGGTTTAGTGGGACACGCTAAGTCGGTAGAAAAAAGAATTAGGAGAAAATAAATTTGTCAAAACAAGAAATGCTGTCGTTCTCAGGAATTGTTGAGGATTTATTACCAAATGCAATGTTTAGAGTAAAATTAGAAAACGGCCATATTGTTACAGCTCATGCTGCAGGCAAATTGCGTAAGAACAGAATTAGAGTACTTCAAGGTGATAAGGTTCAAGTTGAAATGACACCTTACGATTTGACCAAAGGTCGTATCACTTTTAGAGGTTAATAAGGGGCCCTGTAGCTCAGTTGGTAGAGCATCGGATTGAAAATCCGTGTGTCACTGGTTCGAGTCCAGTTGGGGCCACCACCACCTCCCTTTAAAAATCCAAAAAATTATTGAAAAAATAAAAAAAATAAAATAATTTTTTATATAAATAATAAAAGGATAAGTAAAAATGAGCACACTAAAAGGAACAGTAAAGTGGTTTAACGGTAAAAAAGGTTTTGGCTTTATTGAAAGAGAAGATAAAGAAAAAGATGCATTCGTTCACGCATCAGCAGTAAAAACTGCAGGTATGCGTTTTTTAAACGAAGGTGATAAACTAGAATTTGAGATGGAGGATGGCCCGAAAGGCCCTTCAGCTGTAAATTTAAAAAAAATAGACTAGTTCTTAAACTTCAAAAATCTAAAAGGGCGTTTAATCCTTAAAAATAAGGTTAACGTCCTTTTATATTTAGGTGTTGAAAATTATTCTTAATTGTCTAAAAGACTGATCATGATTATAAATATTACATACAGAGAGACTTCAAGAAGTACTCACAGACTTTGTTTCCATAGCCTTTAGGCTATTTATTTATAATATAATTTTAAATCCACACAAAAATAATATAAACACAAGGAATGCCTGGGTGGTGTAACGGTTAGCACGAAAGTTTGTGGAACTTTAAGTTTGAGTTCGATTCTCAGCCCGGGTACCAAAAAGATGAATAAAGAAAATAAACTAATTCCTGGGTTACCCTCAGGATTTGAAGATCGATGGGGCAAAAAATTAATTCTCAAGAAAAAGTTAATTAATACTATTGAAGCTAATTTTGTAAAATTTGGTTTTGGTGCTCTTGAAACGCCTTCATTTGAAATTTCAGAGAACATAGGATCATTTCTTGCAGATGATGATAGTAATCCTATGTCTGACGTATTCTCATTCAAAGATGGGGAGAAAAATATTACACTTAGATATGATTTATCAAGTCCACTAGCTAGATTTGTTGCTCAAAATAATCAGGAATTACCCTTACCTTATAAAAGATATCAAATGGGTGATGTATGGAGAAACGAAAAAGCAGGCAATGCTCGCTATAGAAGCTTTTTACAATGTGATGCAGATATCGTTGGTAACGTTAATCCAGCTCAAGCCAATGCCGAACTTTGTAATTTAATTGCAAGTACACTTCTTGCTTGTGGTTTAAAAAAAGATCAGTTCGTTATTAACATTAGTAATAGAAAAATTGTTCAAGGTTTAATTGAAGAGCTTAAAATATCCGATGATAAGAAGATAAAGGTTATGAGAGCAATAGATAAATTAGATAAGCCTGGCTTTGGTTTAAGAGGAGTTGAAGATTTATTAAAAGAAGAAAGAGTAGATGTAAGTGGAGCTGTTACAAAGGGTGCTAACTTAACAGATGATCAGGCTTCACAAATAATTAACTTCCTGAAAGTAAAAGATTTAAAAGAATTAAAAGAAAATTTAAAAAACCCTTTATCCCAAGAAGGAATTAAAGAACTAGAAGAATTATTAGGAATAGTAAGTTATGGAGATTATTTAGATCAAATAAAGACAAATTTTACAATTGTTAGAGGTCTTGCTTATTATGACGGATTTTGTGTTGAAACAAATTTAAAATTTAAGACAACAAATAACAAAGGTAAAGAAGTTGATATAGGAAGTATTTGTTCAGGTGGACAATATAACAAATTAATTTCAAGATTTAAGGGAGTTGATATTCCTGGAACTGGAATGAGTATTGGTGTTGACCGATTATTATTTGCTATGATGCAACTTGATCAAATTGAAGTTGATGAGAAAAAACCAGTCATTATTTGTGTAATGGATGAAAAGTATTTAAAAAATTATTATGAAATTTTAAAAGTTTTAAGAGACAATAATATTAACTCTGAAATATTTTTAGATAGTAAAAAAAATCTAGGCAAACAATTAACATATGCTAATAAAAAACAATGCCCGATAGCTGTTATTTGTGGTGAAAATGAATTTAAAGATAATACGATTACTTTAAAAAACCTTTTAGGAGTTAAAGGTGAAAACAATCAGTTAACGTTCCCAAAAGAAAATTTAATTAATGAAATCAAAAAATTTATCTGAAAAAATTCTTAGATCGGTTAAATCTAAAGGATTTAAATATATTGATTTACCTTCAGTAATTGAGGCCAATCATATCGTTCAACGATCTGGGGAAAATTTTAGAAAGTTTATTTTTTCATTTACTGATCAAAATGGTAGTGAGCTTTGTCTAAGACCAGATCTTACAATAGCATCATGTTTAAGATACCTAGAAAACAATCTTAAAGGAAAAGAGAAAATATTTTATAGCGGTCAGGCTTATAGAAAATCAAATAATAAAAAAGATTCTATTATTAGAGATCAAGTTGGCTTTGAGATTATTGGTTCTAAAGATGAAAAAAAAGATGATAAAGAAATTATTAATACAGCCCTAAAATCTTTATCTAATTTACAATATTCATCAGGGACTTTAAAAATTGGTAACGTTGAGATTTTCAATTTATTAATTTCAAAACTAGATATCCCAAAAAGATGGAAGTTAAGGCTTTCAAGACACTTTTGGAGAGAAGTATACTTCAATGATTTATTAAAAAGATTAGAGACAAATTCTGATGTAGACCCAACAATTGTTGAGGTTGATAAAAAGAGATATCAAAAAATGCTAAAAGATAAACAGCAAACAGTAGTTGCTGGACGATCAATTGAAGAGATTTTAAAGAGATTTGATAACAAGATTAAAGATCCAAGAAGAGCTAGTAGAGGTAAAAACGTTTCAAAAATTATTAAAGAGTTTTTAAAAATTAACTGTCCAATAGGACAAGCTGCTGAAAAACTTAATATCTTTTTTAAAAAAAATAAAATTAATTTAGTTGTGGATCAAAAATATTTCCCAACTTCATTAAATAAAATTCAAAAATTAAATGTAGAGTTCTCAGCGTCTTTTGGGCGTCAATTAGAATATTATACAGGTATGGTCTTTAAAATTGATATTAAATCTAAATCTAAAAATATTAACATCATTAATGGTGGACGTTACGACAAACTAATTTCAGACCTCGGATCAAAAAAACAAGTTCCAGCAGTAGGAGCTGCTTTAAATTTAAATTACTAATGATAAAAAATATTATTAATATCGGAATTCCAAGTAAAGGTAGATTGAGAGCTGATATCTTAAAGATATTTAAAAAAAATAAACTAAATTTAATCTCAGAAAGAGGTGAAAGAGATTTATTAGGATCTATTAAAAACTTGAAAAATGTTAAGGTATTATATCTTCATGCAAGAGAGATAGTTGAAAGACTTGGAGATGGTTCATTAGATCTTGGCTTTTCTGGATTTGATTTATTAAAAGAAAGTGAAGTAAATATTCAAAAAAAGATAAGTGTTGTTAAGAATTATGGTTTTGGTAAAGCAACATTGGTTGTGGCTATCCCAGATCCTTGGATTGATGTTCAAACAGTTGCTGATTTAGAAGAAATTGCTTTTGAATTTAAAGATAAAAAGAAAAAAAGATTAAGAGTGGCAACAAAATATCCGAAGTTAACAAGGGAGTTTTTGTTTTCAAAAGGAGTTACTCAATTTAAATTAGTTAGTAGTTTAGGTGCAACTGAAGCGTATCCTTTTACAGAATCATCTGAAATTATAACTGATATTACTTCGTCTGGTGAAACTCTAAGAGCAAATAATCTTCGAATTCTTAAAGATGGTGAAATTTTAAAGTCAGAAGCCTGCATGATGACTTCAAAACCCTCTTTAAAAAATGGTTTGGTTAAAAAACTAGTTAAGTTACTTTCGAAGTAAAGTATCTTTTACGTAAATTAAAATAATCCTAATAATATCAAGGTTTCTAAGTACTGCATAAGCTGCAACAATAGCTCCTATAATAAGTAGTATTTTTAGTATTAAGATTAATTCCATAAAGACAGTTTTAAATAATTACATATATAAATCAAATTTTTACTATAAAATATCTCCTAGAATCATGGACATAATTTTATTAACCGTATTAGTCTTGTTATTAGGAGTTGCTTTAGCAATCCTTTATCTAAACTTAAGGTCTAAGCCAAAAGATGATAGTGAAAATAAGGAAGCTGAAGAGATGGCCAATTTAAAGACAGAAATTACTTCATTAAAAGATACTTTAAATACTACTATTAATACTTCACTTGGTTCAATGTCGACTTCATTTAACAATTTATCAACGGGGGTAACTAAAGATATGACAGAGGCCCTAACAAAAGTTGATGAAAAAGTTGGAAATTTTAATCAACAAGTTCAAATATTAAATAGAAGCCAAGAAGGTATAACAAAAATTTTAGCTGGAGTTAAAAAATATGGAACTCTTGCAGAGTTTTCATTAGATGCTCTAATCAAAGACTTATTACCTGCCTCTCAATTCATGACTAACGTTAAGATGAAAGAAGATACAGGTGAAAATGTTGAATTTGCAATCAAACTTCAGGGTGATGTAATGGTGCCTGTAGACTCACATTTTCCAGTAGAAAAATTTAAAGCAATTACTGATGGCTATGATGCTGATGATAAAAAAGCTGTTGCAGATGCAAGAGCAAAATTAGCTACTGCATTTAAAGCAAAAGCTAAAAGTGTTAATGAAAAATATATTGTTCCACCAAAAACTACAGACTTTGCAATAGTTTATGCACCAACTGAAAGTTTATACAAAGAATTAACTGAATACCAAGATCCAACTACTAAAGAATTATTAACTCAAGAATTAATGAAAAAACATAAAGTTGTAATCTGTGGTCCAAATACTCTTTCTGCTTATTTGCAATCATTACACATGGGCTTTCAATCTTTAAAAGTTCAAAAAGGTGCAACAGAAATCTACGATCATTTAAAAACAATTAGCTCAAGATTTGGAAAACATTTTGAAAATATAGTTGCTCTTAGAAAAAAATTAGAAGAAGCAATGATTGTTGTTGATAAGTTTGGAACAGATGCAAGATCGATTAGCAGAAGCCTAGAAAATATTAAAGATCCTGAACGAGTTGATAAAGCCGTTCAAACAGAAAATGTAGAAAAATTTGTTGACCATTCAAAACAAGCAAAAAATTAATTTCTTTTTTTCTTCAATACCGCTTATAACAAACTATATGCAGTGGAATAATAAATTTACTTATCCAAAATCTATGAGATCAATGGTGAGTGGTTCAAGGATGTATGCTGTAAATCAAGAAAAGCTTCCTTCAGTAACTTCCATATTACAAGCAACACAAAGTGAAGAAAAAAAAGCATCCCTTGCAAATTGGAAGGCAAGAGTGGGAGCTGCTGAAGCAAATAGAATTAAAAATGATGCTTCAAGCAGAGGCACATCAATGCATTCTCATTTAGAAAAATATTTATTAGGTCAATTAAATTTAGAGCTATTAGAAGAAGAGGCTAGCAAATCTAAAAAAATGGCAGACGAAATTATCGAACAAGGTATTAAAGGAAAATTGTCAGAAATTTATGGTACTGAAGCAACATTGTATTATCCTGGAAAATACGCAGGTACATGTGATGCAGTCGGTGTGTATGAAGGGCAAGAAACTATCATTGATTTTAAACAATCCAATAAACCAAAAAAAGAAGAGTGGATTGAGGACTATTATCTTCAATTAGGGGCATATTCATTAGCTCATAACGTTGTCCATAATTCAAAAATAACCCAAGGAATTGTTTTACTTTGCACTGTAGATAATTTATTCCAAGACTTTAGAATTCAAGGTGAAAAACTAGAAGAATACCAAAACAAGTTTTTAGAAAAAGTAGAACAATACTATCATCAACGGAATATGAACTAATATGAATTTAGCAATATGGGACATTGAGTCAAGTAGTGCCAATACTTCATGGGGAAGTATTATTGAAGTAGGTGGTATTTTAGTTGACCCTAATTTTAAAGAATTAGATCGTTTTAATTTTAGATGTAGATTACCAGAAGGAGAGGTTCCTCAAGCAATGGCTTTGATAGTTAACAAAACTAGTGTTGATTTATTAACTAAAGGAAATTTAAGTCATTACCAAATGTTATCTCAGTTAGAAGCAACATTTAAAAAATGGAGCCCAGCAATATTCATGGGTTGGTCAAACATTGGCTTTGATGATGAGATGATAAGAAACGAATTCTTTAGAGGAATTAGATATCCTTATATCACCAATGCAACACCGAACAAAAGACATGATGGTTTAAACATTGCAAGAGGTGCCCATGCAGTTGATGAGAGTGTTATAAAAACTGAAACAAATGCAAAAGGTAATGCGGTCATGAAACTAGAATCGTTAGCTAGAATGAATGGCTTTGAATCAAGTGGAGCTCACTCAGCTTTATTTGATGCAGAACTAACTGTTAAAGTTTTAGGATTAATTAAAAAAAATCAACCTCAGACTTGGGATACATTTTTAAGAACAGCAAATAAGAGTGATACTGAGACGATATTTAAAACTGAAAAAATGTTTACATTAGCAGAATATCATTTTGGTAAAAATTATAGATTTGTAGTTGCACCACTTCACCCAAAACATTGTATTCACCCAATCTATCAATGGGGCCAAGCTTTTGATCTTAAAATTGATCCGATCCCATTATTTGATATGTCAATTTCTGAACTTAAAAGTGCTATTAAAAAATTAAAGTTTTTAAGAACTATACGATCAAATAAAGCTCCTATAATTTTAGACGCAAGTTATGGACTACAAGTTGAACCATATAGTAATCTTGATCCCGATCTAATTAAAGAGCGTGCAAAATTAGTAAACAGTAATGAGAGATTTTCTCAAAATGTTTTAACCGCATTACGAGAAACAGCTGAAGAAAAAGCACAATTCGACTCACAAGTTGATTTACTGGCAGAAGAGACAATTTATAAAAAATTTACTCCTCAAAAAGACACAGCTTTATTTCCAAAATGGCATGCAGCTTCTTGGAAAGATAAATTAATATTATTAGATAAATTTGAGGATGAGAGAATGGTAAGCTTTGGAAAAAAGATAATATATCAAGAATCACCTGAGACACTTCCTCCTGATATGTTTAAGACCATTAAACGTGGAATAGCCGAAAGAATATTAAGTGATGAAAAAGAAAAATGGTGGACATGCAAAGAATTTTATTTTGAGTGTGATAATTTAAGAGATAGATATACCAACGAAAAAGATGAGAAAAAGCTCAAGTTTTTAGACGAAATTAATGAGTTCGTTGAAGGTATTCAAAAAAAATACGAACAAGCATAATAAGTCTTTGTTAATTAACTAAAAAAATCCTTTTTTACATATTGAATAAATCTAATAAGAATTTATATATGAAATATGCTTATTGATTTTAAAGATGAAGAATTTGAAACAAAAATTAAGAATGAAGATATCTCTGTAGTTCAATTTTCTGCAGAATGGTGTGCTCCGTGCAAGAGCCTTAAACCCATCATGGATAAGTTTTCAGATAGCTACAAAGATAAAGCAAACTTTTATTATGCTGACATAGAAAATGGTGGAATTAACACAGGTTCAGCTGCTGGTGTAAGAGGTGTACCAACTGTTATTGTTTACAAAAAAGGTGTTGAAGTAGACAGAAAAGTTGGTGGAGTTGCTGAGAGTCAAATGAAGGAATTTCTAGATAAGCATATCTAGTTTAAGTTTAAAACTTCTCCCGCAAGATACAAAGACCCTGTAATTAAAATAATATCATTTTCTTGAAGATCAATTGAGCTAATTGCTTCCTCAATAGAATTTTTATAATTAATATTTTCAAAATTTTTAATTTTCCCTTTAAGTTCACTTCCCTTAATAGCATTGGGTTGATTTGGAATGTCAATTGTTGTTAATGATTTAATATCTTTAAAGTAACTCATATATTCATTGTGGTCTTTGTTGGCCATCATTCCTAAAATAATATGTTTGTTACAATTTAGACTTTGAAGATATTCATTTAATACCTTTGCACCAAGTGGATTATGAGATCCATCAACAAATAATAAATTATTACTAGTTAAATCTTTTAATTTTCCAGATTTTAACTCTTGTAGTCGTGCAATACTTTCTATTTTAGTAATACCACTCTTAATATGTTCATCAGTTATTTTATATTCTGTTAATTGTCTAGCAGTTGCAATTGCCGTAGAGACATTTTCTAATTGAAATTCTCCAGGCAAATTAGGTTTTGGAAGTTTAAGAGCACCAAATTCATCCTCAAAATAAAAAAAATCATTTTCTTTTAATGTAAAATTATAATTTTTATTAAAGATTATTTTTTTAGAAGTATTGTCTTTAATTGTATTTTCAATACTTTTGCTTATTTCATTTGAACTTTGTTTTGCAACTACGATTTTAGAGTTTAACAAAGTGGATGTTTTCTCAAATATTATTTTTTCAACTGTTTGCTCTTCTTTTGGAAGCCAGTCTAAGTGATCCAGACCAATAGCTGTTACAATACTAGCTAAGTTTTTTTTTAAAATATTGGTTGCATCAAATCTATGAAATAGACCTGACTCAATTAAGTTAATGTTTTCAGGGTATTTCTTTGCATAATGAAAATAAGCAACCGTTAAAATTTCAAAGAAAGTGATTTGTGTTTGATTATTAGCTTCTTCTACTTCAGAAAAAAGATTGGCTAATTCATCATCTGTTAGAGGCTTATTGTTAAAGACAAATCTCTCATTAATTTTTTGAATGTGAGGACTGGTATAAATATTACATTTATAATCAGCCTCTTTTAAAATTGCATAAAGTGCCTGGATAGTTGAAAATTTTCCGTTCGTGCCAACAATAGAAATGCAGTTAATTTGATCTTGAGGATTGCCTAATTTTTCTAAAAGATTTTTAGTTCGATCTAGACTTAGATCAATCTCTTTAGGATGCAGCTTTTGTAAGCGCTCTACTATCTTCTGAAGTTTCATTTTCTGATGAATTTATAGCAGAATTTTTCTTTAACAATATTGATAATAATGATCCAATTTTTTCTCTTAAGTCTTTTCTCTCTACAATTAAATCTACAAAGCCAGTTTTTTCTACATACTCACTTCTTTGAAAGCCTTCTGGTAACTCTTCTCTTACAGTGCCTTGAATTACTCTTGCTCCTGCAAAAGCTATAAGAGCTCCTGGTTCTGCTAAGTGCAGATCACCTAACATTGCATATGACGCTGTAATACCACCAGCAGTTGGATCAGTTAGAACAACAATATAGGGTAAATTATTTTTCTTTAGTTCGTTAATTGCAAGTGTCGTCCTTGTCATTTGACTTAAAGATATAAGACTTTCCATCATTCTCATTCCGCCACCAGAAGTAAACACTACAAAGGGTTGTTCATTTTCTATTGCATGTTGAATTCCGTATAAAAAAGCTTCACCTTCTGCAGCACCAATTGAGCCACCTACAAAATCAAAATCAGATGCAATTGCTGTGATTTTTAAATTTAGAATATTAGTATTAACAACCATCATTCCACAATCCATGCCAGTTTTTTTTCTAGCAGCTTTTAATCTATCTTTATAAGGTTTTGCATCATTCCAATTTAAAGGGTCATCTTGAGGAATTGGAGTTTTTAAAACTTCATAATTATTTTTGCCAAATATAATGTCAAATCTCTGACGTGGGCTTATTCTGTGGTGTTTGTTACAAGATGGGCAAACCCATAAGTTTTCTTCTAAATCTTTTTTTAAGATTGGCCCCTTACAACATGAGGTCCAGTCACTATTAGCTATCTCTGTTTTGGTTGCACGTGCTTTAATGATGGTTTTAATCTTTTCACCAAATCTTAAAGTTTTTTTAATCCAATTCATGCTATTTTTTTTCTTAACTTTAACACAATATTAGTTACATTTGTGACAGGATTTTGGCGTTTTTTAATAGAATTTGATATTTCTTTACATAAAGCACTGCCAACCACTAATCCATCAGCCTTTCTTAAAGATGCTATGGTTTTTTCTGTGATCCCAAAGCCTATTACAATATTCTTATTCTTGTTAAGTTTTTTAATCTTACGGTAACGCTCTAAAATTTTTTTAGGTGAAACCTTTAGCTTGCCACCAGTTGTTGAGAGCATACTGATATAATAGACCATATCATGTGAGTCTCTTATAATCTTTTTCATTCTGTCTAGAGACGTAGTAGGAGACACTAATTGAATAAAACTAATATCTTTTTTCTTACATTTTTTTGCAAATTCTTTATTTTCTGGATAAGGAAGGTCAACAACAATTAATCCATCTACTCCTACTTTTTTACAAATATTTATAAAGTTATTATCTCCATATTGATAAATCATATTATAATAACCCATCAATATTACGGGTTTTGATTGTTTTGATTTTTTAAAATTTTTAACTATTGAAAAAACATCTTTAATTTTGATACCATTTTTTAAAGCTCTATAAGCGCTTGATTGAATCTGTCCACCATCTGCAATTGGAGTGTTATGAGGAAATCCTATTTCACAAATGTCAGCATATTTTGCAATTGATTTTAATATCTCAAGAGATTTCTTTTTAGTACTATCTCCAGCTACCGTGTAAGTTAGTAATGCAGGTCTCTTTTCAGTTTTTACTTTTTTAAATGCTAAGTTGATTAATGACATCTTAGTTAATTTTTCCCAATCTTTCTTTTAAAATATCACGATCCTTTTTGGCATCACCACAAGAATTAACAATAATGATAGTATCTTTGTTTAATTTTGGAGCAATTTTTATAGCTTCAGCAAAAGCATGACTAGGTTCAAGACTTGGGTTTATTTTTTCAAGTTTTGTAACTAGTTTGTATGCATTTAAAGCCGCCTCATCAGTTGCAGATGTATATCTTGCTCTTTTAGTATCTTTTAAGAAGCAGTGAATAGGGGATACCCCAGGATAATCTAATCCAGCAGAAATAGAAGCGGTATCATTAATTTGTCCTTCACTATTTTGACAAACATAAGCTGCAGCTCCATGTAATATTCCAAGTTTAGCTCCATTAGTTAGAGGTGCTGCATGTAGTTTTGAACTTTTTGGTCCACCAGCTTCAACACCAATTAATTCAATCTGCTTTTTGTCATAATCAATAAACTCACTCCAAAACCCATAAGCTGAACTTCCACCTCCAACACAATTAATGAGTTTAATTTTTTTAGGCATCTTTTTAAATTCTGACTGAATTTGAATTTTCAATTCTCTTGAAATTTGAGCTGTACTCCAGCCACAAATTTTAACAAATATATTAGGGCCTACTGTTGATCCAACACACATATGGGTGTTATCGCAATTTGAAACCCAATAACGCATGCATTCACTGACAGCATCTACTAATGTTTGGCTTCCTGAATAAACGGGTACAACTTCTGCACCATTCTTTTTCATTGCATCTACATTAGGCTTTTGTCTTTTAATATCCTTTGCACCCATGAATATTTTGCATTTAAGGCCAAATTTTTTAGCAGCCATACTCAGCATCTTTCCAGCATACCCTGCACCCGTATCACCAACGACATATTTTTTCCCTGCCTTTTTAGCAATAAGGCAATGAACTGTTGCATTATAAATTTTATGAGCTCCTCCGTTCGCCTCAGACACCATTTTGGCATATATTTGAGCTCCACTTAAGTGATCTGATAGGTTTTGAAGTTTAATAAATGAAGTAGGAGAGCCTATATAATTCTTAAAATAATAGTCTCTTTCTTTAAGAAATTTTTTATCGTATCTAAGTTTTTCAAAAAGTTCAGTTAAATCCTCAATGGGCTTTTTTAAAGTTTCAGGTATAAAATTTCCACCAAATTTACCACCCCAAAATCCATTTTTGTTGTGCTGATCAATTAAAGGAATTTTTTTTTTAAGTTTCATTGTTAATTAATTTAATTTTATTTAAAAAAATATTTATTTTTGAAACATCTTTTAATCCAGATGTTTCTAGACCTCCAGAAATATCTATAATGTCTGCAATTTCTTTATAATTTTCAAGGTTATCTTCAATCTGAATATTCCCAGCAAGCATCAATTCTTTATTAATTTTAATATTTTTAATTAATTGATGATCAAAGGACATGCTTTTTTCATAACCTTTACTGTCGAATAATATTATATCTGCAAGCTCATTATATTCTAAATATTTAACTGTGTCATTTTGATCTTTTACAGTTATCGCAACGATAATTTTCTTATTATATTTTTCTTTAACTGATTTAACTTCAGTAGGTGTACAATCATAAAGTTGATAATAATCGAATGGTAAATCCTTTATTTTTTCTAATATATCTTCATTAGGTTTAACTAATACAGCAACATATTCTGATTTTTTTTTATCAACTTTTAATAGCTTTTTAAGCTTGTTGTGTTCAACAAATCTTTTTGATTTAGGCCAATTACAAATAAACCCTATCATCTTAGGTGGAGTAGGATGGGAAGTTAAAAATTCTAAAGTTTTAGAGTCGGAGATCCCACAAATCTTGCAGGGTTGGATCATTGATTTAAGTGATTAATTAATCTTTTAATATTGTTTTTGATATTACCCTTTATTAATGACCTTCCCATTACAATACCAGAAACTTTATTTTTAAAAGCATCATTAGGAGTCATTACTCTAGATTGATCATTTGCATCATCTCCAGGTAGCCTTATTCCTGGCGTAACAATAAATAAATTTTTGTATTTTTTCCTAACTATTTTTGCTTCTTGTGCAGAACACACAATTCCAGCTGCACCTGATTTTTTTATAAGACCAGCTTGTTTTAATACTAACTGCTCTACGGTCTTGGTGTGACCAATTTCTTCAAGAGATTTTTTGTTAAGGCTTGTTAAAATTGTAACTCCTAATACTTTTAAATTTTTGTTAATTGATTTAGCTTTTTTTGTAATAGCTTTAAGCATTTCAAGGCCACCGCTTACATGAACTGTAATATACTTACATCTCTTTAAATCTTTTAAACTATCCATTGCAGATAAAGCAGTTTGTGGAATATCATTTATTTTTAAATCTAAGAAATAATCTCTCTTAAAATTTTGAAGAAAAGCTCTCCCACTTTTTGAATAAAAGAACTGTAAGCCAAATTTTGGAATTATTTGAAGTTTATTAGTTTTCGTATCGCTAATTATTTTTTGTATTTCTTTTAAGCTTGATGTATCACAAGCAACAAAGATATTTTTATTCATCATTGTTTAATTTTTTAAACATTTCCTTAGACATTTTAAAGTGAATTGTTTTTTTTTCAGGTGTATTCACTTTCTCTCCCGTTTTGGGATTTCTTGATATTCTTGCTTTTTGAATATTAGTAGAGAACATTCCAAAACCTCTTAATTCAACACGATCTCCTCGTTTAAGGGCCTGCTTTATTTCAGTAAGAATAATATCAGTAAACTTTTCTAGGTCTTTTTTTAAAAAATTTGGGTAGTTATTAGCGAGTTGTTTTAGAAGCTTTGATTTTACAATAGCCAATTTTTATTCGTCTTCTTTTTTCTTTTTCTCTAAATCATCAGATAATGATGAGAAAGGTAAGTTTTTACCACTTGCTTCAGAACCATAAGTATCTAGTGCAACTTTACGCTCAATTTCTTCTAAAAGTTTAATACTTAATGTTGCTTTTCTTTTATCTATATCTAACTCTTGAATAGCACAGTCAATTCTTTCTCCACCTGTAAATCTAGCAGGTCTTGCATCAGCAGCATTAATAGCTATTGCAGATTTTTTAATAATGAAGTCCATTTCACAGCCTTCAGGTCTTACAACAAGACCTTTGTTGTCAGTTGAAATAATCTTAACAGTGATAGTTTGTTTAACTTTTTTATCATTAAACCAATCAAAAGGGTCTGGTTGAGTTTGACGTAAGCCAACTCTAACTTTTTGTTCTGCTGCTTTTACTTCTAATACTTTAACTTTTAATTTATCTCCAATTTTATATTTAGCTAATTCTTCTTCACCATTATTTAGGTAAGTTAAATCATTACAATGCAAGAAAGCATCAATATCTAAGCCATCAACTTTTAAGAAAATAGAATATTCATTTTTACTTGCAACTTCACCCTCAACCTCAGATCCAATTGGGTAAGTTTTTTCAAATGTTTCAAAAGGGTTATCAGTTGTTAAACGGTGAGATATTGCCACTCTTCTTTTTTCTTTATCAATTTCAGTGATTACACAATCAATTTCATCTCCAACTTTAAACATTTTTTTTGCAGAAATATTTTTTTTAGTCCAACTTAATTCACTTGAGTGCAATAAAGTTGATAATCCTTTTTCAAGCTCACAAAAAGCTCCAAAGTCCATAAGCTTAACTACTTTTACTTTATAGATTTTGTTTAGTTCATAATTTGAAATGTTTTCAAAAGGGTCTGGTGTAAGCTGTTTTACTGAACAACCAACCTGAAGCTTTTCAAGATCAACACTGATTACTTTAAGGTCATGTTTCTCACCGATTGTAAAAACTTCATCAGGGTGATTAACTCTTGAATAAGAAATTTCTTGTAAGTGAACTAAAACATCAAGCTCACCATTAACACTAAAAAAACAACCAAATGAACTGTAGCCTTTTACTTCAGCACCTTTAATTATATCTCCAACTTTGAATTTTTCGACAATTTTAATTTTATCTTCTTTTTTAAATGAAGAGATTATTTCTCTTCTAGAAACACATGCGTTCCCTCTAACTTTATCTAATTTTATTAGAGCAAATTTTTGAGGCTCATTCATTAAATGACTAATGTCTTTTAATGGTTTATCTGAAATTTGAGATCCAGGTAAAAACATTAAAGAACCAGTATCGATGTGTTCAACTATACATCCACCTTTAACACGTCCAGTAATTTTACCCATGATAGGTTCATTTTTTTCATACGCTTCAACAAGTTTGTCCCAACCTTGAATTTTTTGAGCTTTTGAAGCTGATACTAGTACTTCACCTTTTTTATCTTCTAACCTTTCAAGAAGAACAGAAATTTTTTCACCCACTTTTGCTTTATCAAGCATACCCATGCTTTTTAATTCATTAATATCCAAGATAGGCTCTGATTTTAAACCAGGTACTTCAAGAAATACAAAGTTATCAGTAACTTTGTTTACTACACCAGTAATAATTTTTCCTTCTTCAAGATTTGCTGTTTTAGTAAACTGTGAATTTAGTAATTGTTCGAATTCTTTAGAGGCAGGGTTTGAAAGGTCTTTATAAATTTCCATTAAGCTTTTAGTTTCCTATCCATAATTTGTTTAATTTTTAAAAAGCATGATCTTTTAGTTAAATTCGTGGTATTAATCAAGACCGAATCTCGAGTTCTGATAAGAGGTGAAACTTTTCTATTATAGTCACTTTTGTCACGGTTTTTGATACTTTTTAGGACTTCATTAAAAGATATTTTCTTATTTAGTCCTTTTAACTCTTTATACCTTCTTAAAGCTCTAGTCTTAGTATTTGCTGTTATAAAAAATTTAAAATCAGCATCAGGAATTATCTTATAAGTTATGTCTCTTCCATCTAAACAAGATCCATTATACTTTTTGGGAGGATGATAAGCGCTTTTAATTTGAAATGCATGAACAAGTTTTCTAATTTTTTTATCTTTTGATATAATTGATGCCATTGTTCCAACTTCATCCGATAATAATTTTTTATTTTGCAAATCTTTCATAGTTAATTTGAGCATCTTTTTTTTTATTAAACTATGACTATACTTATTTGGTTGAGTAAGTTTAATATTTGCAATTAATCTATAAATTTTTCCAGTATCTAAATAAAATAAGTTAAAATGTTTAGAAATTAATTTTGCTTGAGTGCCAGCACCAGCAGCAGCAGGTGAGTCTATAGCGATTTTAATTTTTTTTTTAAGCTTCATAATGATGAATGATTTATATTTTTAATTATCTTCAAAAAAGATGGAAAGGAAGTGTTTATAGAATCTTTATTGTAGATTTTCCATTTTCCACCAAAGGTTAAAGCAGCAATTGTACTCATCATAAAAACTCTATGATCCTTTAGATAGTTTTTAACAGTTATTGGTTTTTTTATTTCTAAATCAGGTTGTCCATAAATCTTAATAGAATCATTTGTTAAATCTGTTTTTATACCCATCATATTTAAAATTTTAGAACCCCAAATTAATCTTGGACTTTCTTTTTGGTTTAATTCTGAAAGGTCTTTAAAATAAGAAACACCTTTTGCTTTTGCTGCAATTAAAAAAATAACCAAAAATTCATCAATGGCACTACTATTTAATTCTATTGGGCAATTAATAGCTTTAAGTTTTTTTGAACTTTTTGTTAAAATATCAGAAATTTTCTCTCCTCTATAATTTTTTTGGTTTTTAAGTATTATTTTGGCTCCCATTTTTTTTAAGATTGTAATAACTCCCACTCTAGAAGGATTAATATTTACATTCTTAATTAAAAGTTTTGAATTATCAGCAAGCGTTGTTAGTACCATAAAAAAAGCACTGGAACTTATGTCTCCTGGAATTTGATAATTGAAGGCACTAATTTTTTTTGGTTTTTTAATATCTATAAAATCAAATTTTTTAGCTTTTCTTACTTTGATTGGAATTTTTAAATATTTAAAAAGTAACTCTGTGTGATTCCTTGACTTTTTTGCTTTAATAGAAGTTGTTCCTGATGCATTTAGTGCTGCAAACATTACGCTACTTTTGCATTGAGCTGAACCTTTGTTCTCTAAATATTTAATACCTTTTGCTGATTGTGTGCCAAGAATTGTTAAAGGCAGTTTATTCTTTATTTTATAAGAAAATTTAACCCCAAATTTTCTTAGAGGTGTGGTCACTCTTGAAAAATCTCTTTTAGATAAACTTTTGTCACCAATTATTTTTATTTTTTTAGGAGATTTAATTAAAAGACCTAAAATTAATCTACCAAGTGTCCCGGAATTTTTAGCATCTATTGTTAAGTTTTTATTGTATTTAAAGCCATTAATTCCATTACCGACTATTTCGCAGTAATTTTTTTGTATCCGCACTTTTATGCCAAGTTTTTTGATGCTATCAATTGCAGCTAATACATCTTCTGACATTAAAAGGTTGTAACCTTTTGATTTTCCAATTGCTTGGGAGGCTAAAAGGACCCACCTTATACTTAAACTTTTATCACCACTAACTTCTATTTCTTTTTTGAATGAATTAATTTTTTTTTTAATTACAAGTATTTTTGCCATTTTAATTAAATTTAAAGGCGTTGCCAAAATAGGCATTTTTTGCTTCAATATTATTAACTAAATCGCTGGGTGAGCCGTGAGCCACAATTTTACAATTGGACAAAATCAAAGCAATATCTACACAGGACAGTAAATCTCTTGCTTGATGATCACAGATACAGATTGTTATATTGTTTTCTGTTTGTAAGTTAACTATAATTTCTTGGAGCATTTTAATTGTAAGAACATCTAATGCTGCAAAACATTCATCAAGCAATAAAATTTCGGGATCACTTAATAAAGCTAATGCAATCACTAGTTTTTTTTTTTGACCACCAGACAAATATTTTGCTTTAGTGTCTCTAATGGCATCAAGCTCAAATTTAGCAATTAATTGATCAATTTTATTTTTAATCAATTCTTTTTTTAATATTACTATTTCAGCAATTGCTTTTAAATTTTCTAATAATGTAAGATCACCAAAATATCCTCCATACTGAGGAACATAGCCAATCTTAAATTTTGTAGTCCTTAAATATATTGGGTAGTCATTAACAACAGTACCTTTAAAATTAATTTTGCCATAGTCTGGCTTAATTAAACCTGTAATTAAATTAAAAATAGTTGATTTTCCAACTCCATTAGGTCCCAACATTCCAAGAATTTGTCCATGATTTATTTTGAAGCTCACGTTATCTAAAATTTTTCTATTTCCAAATGATAAAGATATATTATCCAGTGATATTATAGGATGGGGATTTTTAAATGATTTAATTCTAAATTTTTTTATAAGAGCCATATTAATTTATTCCCTCAATTATAACTTTTTTAGACTGATCAAGCATAAAAATTTTAGTATCGTTATTTGTAAGATTCACTTCCATTTTATCAGCAATCATTTTTGTCTTACTACCAACATAAACAATATTAGTTGAGAAAATACCAATATTATTTACAAAAGAAAAATCTAATAACTCACCTGTTATTTTATGCTCAGGATAAGTTGCTGTAACATTTTTTGAAAAAATAGTGTCATAATTTTTTGAATTATATTTAGCAAAATCTGAAGTTACTTTAATTGTGCTAGAGTTTTTAAGGGTTATAAAAGCAGCTACATTTTCTAAAAACATTATATCAGGTTCATTTATTTTAATTTCTGTTCTATCAGCCATAATTTCATATTTGTTTTCACCAATTTTAGAAATGTAACTAATATTTTCTATATAATTACTGGTTTCGTCTTTAATGTTTTCAGTTTTTAAGGTCTTTATTTTAGTTGCCAAATCTTCCGAGTCTTTAGTAAAATAATTTAAATACACAGCTGATGAGATTAAGGTTATTATTAAAACTATTATTAACTGAATTAAACTTTTTTGACCCATCTAATTGATGTTAGTCTCTAATATTTGATGAATATGTAGTATTCCAACAGTTCTTTTTAAGTTTTTTTTGTTGTGAACACATAAAGAGGTGATCTTTTTGCTGTTCATGATTGATAAAGCTTTTTCTACCAAGGTATCTTTATCAATACTGATGGGGTTTAAAGTCATGACTTCTTTCACAGTTAAACTCTGTAGGTTGTTATTTACCTCATTAAATCTTCTAATTTGACCATCTGTAATAACTCCAGTTGTAATCCCTTTGTTATTCCTAACCACCAATATTCCAAGTTTTTTATTTGATATTATTTGTAAAGCTTTTTTCATTATTAAATTACCATTTACAAAAGGAATTTTATTTCCAATTATCATTATTTCCTCTACTGTTCTTAGTTTGGCCCCAAGATTTCCTGAAGGATGAAATTTTTTAAAATCTTTTTTGCTAATTTTTTTTTGATTTAGAGTTGATATTGCTAATGCATCACCAATACTTAATTGATTTATAGTGCTTGAAGTTGGAACAATACCAAGTCCTGCCTCAGTTACCTCTGGTATAAGTAACTTAATGTCTGAAGCTTTATATAGTATTGAGTCTTTTTTAGACATTATGCCTATTAATGTAATTTTATTTCTGTTGGCATATTTTATTATATTCTTTAATTCTTCTGTAGATCCTGAATAACTTATTAAAATTAAAATATCTTTTTTTGAAATGCTACCAAGATCACCATGAGAACAGTCGTTTGCAGATAGTGAAAACGAAGGTGTTCCAACAGAAGAAAGTGTTGCTGAAATTTTTGCTGCTATTAATCCACTTTTGCCAACACCACATAGTATTACTTTAGATTGACATTTTGATATTGCATCAACAGCGTCATTAAATGAATTATTAATTGAATTTTTTAATTTTTTTAGAGCTTTGATTTCAAGATCAATTACACTCTTTGCAATTTTTTTATAATTTCTTTTTTTCATTTAATGAGACCATATATCGTCTTTAAATAAAGCCAAATCAAGATCAACTCTAGTTTTTAAAAATGCTAAACAGCTTTTATATAAATCAATTCGTTTTTCTCTTACTAGAATTTTATTTAATTCTTCATGAATTTTATGCAAATAAATAACATCATTAGCACAATATTTTAATTGTGCTGGAGATAGTTCTCCTCCAAAATCTGAACTTTGAAATTGTTTACTTACATCTACGTTCATAAATTCTTTAATTAACGTTTTTAGGGAGTGACTATCAGAATAGGATCTAGCTAGCTTTGAAGCAATTTTTGTATCAAGAATATTATTAGTTTCTGTTTTTAGGTAATGCTTTATGTGAGCCATGTCCGCCCTACCATAATGAAATATTTTTATGATTGATGCGTCAGAAAGAACTTTATTTAAGTTTGGAGCATCATATTTTTCCCTATCAAGCTGGATAATATGAGCATCAGAATTACCAGTTGATATTTGAATAAGGCATAAAGGATCACGCTTAACATTGAGACCCATAAACTCTCCATCAACCGCTATAATATTGCCTAAATCTAAATCTTCTGGTAGATCATTCTTGTGAAGTTTAATATCAATATTCATTTTTAATTATATATATATGAAAGCAAAAAATTGTCTAATTTTTGGCGGTAGTGGTCAAATAGGTCGTCATTTAATAAGAAAGCTTACTAAAAATAATTATAAAGTAACTGTGGTTACTAGAAACCTTCATCAAAAAGGATATGCAATAAAAACTCAAGCTAATGCAGGTTACATAGACATTGTTGAAGCTAATATCTTTGATGAAAAAAAAATTAGAAAGCTTTTCTCTCAAACTGATATTTGTATAAATTTAATTGGTATTTTATATGAAAGTGGCAAGGGCAATACTTTCAAAAATATTCACTCTATTTTTCCATCTATTTTATCTAAACTTTGTAAAGAATATAAAGTTCAGCAATTTATTCATTTGTCAGCATTAGGGATAAATAATGCACCAGACTCAGAGTATGCAAAAAGTAAATTAGATGGTGAACTCAATATTCAAAAAAATTTTCCTTTAGCAACAATATTAAGGCCTTCTGTAGTTTATTCAGTTGATGATAATTTTACTACGTCTTTTATGACTTTACTCAGTAGACTTCCATTTTTCCCTCTTTATTATAATGGATCAACTAAATTTGCTCCAATACATTGTTCGGATTTAACTGATACCATTTATCATGTTGTCTCTAAAAATATTTACTCGAAAATTATAGAGTGTGTTGGGCCTGACATCTTATCCTTAAAAGAAATTTTAAAAAAATTATTACATTTAATAGATAAAAAAAGATTATTAGTACCATTACCTCTTTTTGTAGCAACTATGTCTGCTAAATTTTTTCAATTATTTCCAAAACCACTCCTAACAATAGATCAGCTTACGCTTTTAAAATATGACAATGTTCCTTCAGGTAAATATCAAACTAATGCTGATATTGGGGTTCCAAGTACAAGAGTATTTGATAATGAAGTAGAAAAATATAGCTATATGTGGAGAGAAGGTGGGCAATTTTCTACAAAAAAATATAACCCTGCTAATTCTTAATAGAATTTCCTATACTAAAATTGTATGATTATTTATGATAATTAATATTATTTATTTTTTAATATTCTCAATTTTCTCTTATCTAATTTATCTAATCATAAAATCTCTGATTAGAGGGTTTAATGGGAAGAATAAGAAATAAAAAATTAAGATTAATTAAATTAAAAAATTATTAAGCAGTATTAATTTTTTTATCAATATACTGAGGTGTCTCTTCATCTTTATCAGCTACAGGCTCTTCTTTTCTTCCTTTTGGCTGATAGGCATATAGCAAATGAAGTTTGCAATATGAAAAATCTTTTAAAGACGATCGCCCACAAAAATAAAATGATTGTTCTTCAGGATGACCTATAGGCCATTTACAAGAGCTCTCGTCTAGTTCTTCTAATTTCTTAGGATTTTCTGGTTCAAAATCTTTTTCAATAATTAAGGATTGAAACTTACTTTTTCGGCCTCTTTTTTGCTTAGAAGAATTTTCTTCTGAACTATTATCAAAATTTTGGCTTGAAGATACATTTCTAGTTTTAATTTTTGATGATAAATTTAATCTATGAGCTTTACCAATTACTGCATTTCTACTAATACCACCGATTATTTCAGCTATTTGGCTTGCAGTGCTTCCTTTGCCCCAAAGTTCTTTTAACTTTTCTACTTTTTCCTCGTTCCAGCTCATATTCTATATTTAGTATGTTAATTAATTTTTATAACTATATACAGATCACACAAGATTAAAAAAAAGACAACGGATTTTTCTGTTTTATACACATCTTTTTTTAAAATTTATATATGATTACTTATGGTTGAATTGGATAAAAAATATCATATCGGAGTTAAAAAGTTTGGCTTTGTAAATTGGATTGGCTTTAAAAGTCTATGGCTTAAAGAGTGTAACAGGTTCATGGCAGTTTGGCAGCAAACTTTGTTATCTCCACTTGTTTCAAGTTTATTATTTTTATCAGTTCTATCCCTAGCTTTAGGCAATAATAGAGGAGATGTACTTGGCTATTCTTTTATAAATTTTTTAGCTCCTGGTTTAATTGCGATGAGCATCTTAACACAATCATTTAGTCACTCTGTTTCTTCACTAATGATAGGAAAAATTCAAGGAAATATTGTTGATATGCTCTATGCACCATTATCAGCCCTTGAAGTATCAATGGCAATAATATTGGCTGCCTTAACAAGAAGTTTTTTAATAGCTATAATTTCAATAGCTGTCTTTTCATTAATAGTTGATATCACAATTTATAATATCTTTTATATTTTTGTATTTGGTTTTTTAAGTGCATTTATTCTTGGAAGTCTTGGTTTTATAACTGGTCTTTGGGCTGAAAAATTTGATCATACAGCAACTGTAACAAATTTTATAATAACTCCATTAAGTTTTTTATCTGGAGTATTTTATTCAATAGATAAACTTCCACAATTTTTTCAAACGATAAGTCATATTAATCCATTTTTTTATATGATCGATGGGTTTAGATATGGCTTCTTAGGAAAATCAGATGGATCGATAACAGTAGGCTTAATCTATCTAATTATATTAAGTGTTCTCATGTGGTATGTTGCTTTTCTTCTTTACAAAAAAGGTTATAAAATTAAATCTTAGTTAATGAGCGCTTTAGCAAAAAATTATAATAGAAAAAAAATCTCTTTTAAATATGGTAAGGGAAGTTTTTTATATTCTACTAATGGAAAAAAATATTTAGACTTTGTTCAGGGAATAGCAGTAAATTCCTTGGGGCATGCAAACCCATATTTAATAAAAGCAGTTAACAAACAATCTAAAAAACTTTGGCATGTTTCTAATGCATTTATCATTCCAGAGGGAGAAAAATTGGCTAAAAGATTGGCAATAAAAACTTTTGCAGATTTTATTATTTTCCAAAATAGTGGAGCAGAAGCCACAGAAGCAGCAATTAAAGTTGCTAGAAGGTATTTTTATTCGATAGGACAACCTTCAAAAAATAGAATTCTTTGTGTTAAAAATTCATTTCATGGAAGAACATTAGCTACAATTTATGCTAGTGGATCAAAGAAGATGACGGAGGGCTTTGGACCGAAAGTTGATGGATTTGACCATTTTGAATTTGGAAATCATAAAGATTTTAAAAAAAAAATAACAAAAAAAACGGCTGCTATTATGGTTGAAACTGTGATGGGAGAAGGAGGAATTAAAGTTATACCCAATTGGTGTTTAAAAGAATTAAGAAAAATTTGTGATAAGAAAAAAATTTTATTAATTTTAGATGAAGTCCAGTGTGGAATTGGAAGAAGTGGAAATTTTTTTGCATTTGAAAATTCGAAAATTAAGCCCGATATTGTTCCAATAGCAAAAGGAATTGGAGGTGGGTTTCCGTTAGGTGCAGTTTTAATGAATAAAAAGGTAGCATCAGGAATGACAGCTGGAACTCATGGGTCAACATTTGGTGGCAACCCACTAGCTATGTCTGTTGGAAATGCAGTTTTAGATCAAATATTAAAAAAAGGATTTCTTTCAAATGTTAAAAAATTATCAAAATACTTTCATTCAGAATTAAATATATTGAGAAAAAAGTTTCCTAAAATAATTAAAGAAGTAAGAGGTGTTGGTTTATTAATAGGATTACAACTTCATAATGATCAAACAAAATTTATACAGAAACTAATGGATAATAAATTATTAACAATTAGAGCGGCTGAAAATGTTATTAGAATATTACCTCCTCTTAATGTTAAAAAAGAAGAAATAAAAATAGCAATAAATATTATTGAAAAAGTGTGTTCTACTTATAAATAAATATGAAACATTTCATCAACCTTAAAGATATACCTTCAGCAGACCTTAAAAAAATCATCATTGATGCAAAGAACAGAAAACAAAAAAGAAAAAATTATAACACTTTAGAAGTTGATAAAGATAAACCTTTAAAAGGCAAGTTACTCATTCAAATGTTTGAAAAAGCAAGTTTGAGAACGCGATTAAGTTTTTACCTTGCAATAAAACAACTAGGTGGAGGAACTATAACACTTAGAGCTAATGAATTACACCTAGGAAAAGGTGGGGAAAGTCTAGCAGATACTGCTAAAATTTTATCAACTTATGGGGATGGTTTTATGCTGAGAACTGACAGTGATAAAAAAATAGAAGAATTTAGCAGATACTTAAAGATACCAGTAATAAATGGTCTAAGTCCATCGTCTCATCCAACACAAGTGCTATCAGATATTTTCACAGTTGAAGAAATTAAAAAAAAATCTATTTCCAAATTAAATATTTGTTGGATTGGAGATTCTAATAATGTTCTAAATAGTTTGATTGCTGCTTCAGTTAAATTTTCTTTCAACTTAAATATTGGTTGTCCCAAGAATTATGGGCCTAAAAAATTTGTATTAGATTGGGTAAAAAAAAATAAAAGAAAAATTCACATATTTTATGATGCTAAAAAAGCAGTTAAAAATGCTGATGTAATTTTTTCAGATAAAGTAATTTCATTGAACGATAAAGTTAATAAAAATAAAAAAATTAAAGATTTTAGAAACTTTCAAATCAATTCAAAATTGATGAGTTTTGCTAAAAAAGATACAACTTTTTTACACTGTCTTCCAAGGGGAGAAGAGGTTGCAGCAGATGTTTTTTTGGGAAAAAATTCTGAAGTATGGCTGCAGGCTCTAAATAGAGTGCATGTTCAAAAAAGTATTTTATTATATTGTTTTGGTAAATTAAGGTAGCTGTTTAGGGCTATCACTATTTTGATTTAGGTACTTAATAATCGAGGCTCTATCTGCTTCTTTTCTCAAGCCAGCGTAAGACATTTTTGTTCCTTTCAAATATGAGCTAGGTTTTGTTAAAAAACCATTGAGTTCTTCAAAAGTCCAGTCTTTACCATATGAGGCTAAAGTTTTAGAATATTTGTAGTCTTCTACAGCACCTACTTTACTGCCCACTACGTTATAAAGAGCAGGACCAATTTTATTTGGACCACCTTTTTCAATAGAGTGACATGCTGCACATTTTTTAAAAATTTTTTCACCTGAAGTTACATCGCCTAGAGCCATTATAGCGGCAATGTCTACTTTTTGCTCAACTTCAGCAACTTGAGATACTGTGGAAGCTGGTTGTCCTTCTACTTCAACTTGATACCCTGGATTTTCTGGTTTATTTACATGAAAGACACCGTCGGCAACTTTTCCTAAACCAATTACAAGAAGTGCAACCATTAAAATAGCAGCAATAATTTTATTAAGCTCGAACGAATCCATATAAATTTTATTATTTTGCAGATATAACATGATAATTAAAAAAATACTTAATTTTTAATTTTTAATTTTGCGTCTGTTAGACGCACAAATTGGTAAATTTATAATGGCTAAAACATTAATATTAATTCCATCAAGAATGTCAGCAAGTAGATTGCCAGGTAAACCGCTTTTAACAATTAATAATTTATCAATAATTTCTCATGTTTTTAAAAGGGCAGAGGAAACAAATATTGGCGAGGTAGTAGTAGCAACCGAAGATCAAGAAATACTCGATGATGTTGAAAAAAATGGTGGTAGAGCTGTTTTGACGAGTAACACTCACAAAACTGGCACAGATAGAATTTTTGAGGCTTACGAAAAGCTTAATATTAAAGACATTGATTTTATATTAAACCTGCAAGGGGATGAACCAAATATCAATAAAAATGATATTATAAATTTAAATAACTTTATGATTAATAGTAATTCTGGAATTGGAACGCTAGCAGCAGAAATTAAAAATGATAAAATGTTAATTGATCAAAATGTAGTTAAGGTTATTACAGAAACAAAATTAGAAAAGAATAATTTTCCAACAGCATTAAATTTTACTAGAGATGGTTTTTCAAGAAATGATCAAAATATTTATCATCATATTGGAATCTATTCATATAAAACAAGTACATTAAAAAAATTTGTTAGTCTGGATCAAACATTTAAAGAAAAAAAAAATAGATTAGAACAGTTAAGAGCATTAGATAATGATCTGAAAATCAACGTTGCTTTGGCAAACTTTTCTCCCATTGGTGTAGATACAAAAGAAGATTATCTAGCTATAAAAAAAATTATGGAATATAAATCCTAAAATGACCAAAATTTATTTTCAAGGAACATTCGGTGCTTATTCACATTTAGCAGCGCTAGAAATAAATCCTAAAGCAGAAATAATTCCATGTAAGACATTTGATGAATGTTTTTTAAAAACATCTCAAGATAAAAATTCGAGAATGGTAATTCCAGAATCAAATCGAATTACAGGAAATATTGGAATCGAATATCTTATTTTTAAGTATAGACTTAATATTTATGCAGAACATTTTCAAAAAATTGAACATAATTTATTAGGACAGCCAGATAGCAATTTAAGTGATATCAAAGATGTTTATTCTCATGCTCAAGCTTTATCACAATGCTCTAAATTTATTAAAAAAAATAATTTAGTTGAACATATTCGTGCAGATACTGCTGGTTCAGCTGAGACAATTTCAAAGTCTAAAATTAAAACAGAAGCTGCAATTGCCTCTACTTTAAGTGCTGAAATTTATGATCTAAAAATACTTTCAAAAAATATTGAAAATGAAAAAGGAAATGCTACGAGGTTTTTGGTAATGGGTAATGAAGTTTTACAGCCTGATTTTGGTGATAAAAAATACATAACTTCTTTTCTATTTAAGTTAAAAAGTAAGCCTGCAGCTCTCTATCAATCATTAGGTGGCTTTGCGATCAATGGAGTTAACCTTACAAAACTTCAAAGCTATCCAGAGCAAAATTCTTTTGAGTCATATTTTTTCTTATGTGATTTAGAGGGACACATAGACAATCCAAAAGTACAAAAGTCTTTAGAAGAATTAGGACTTCATTGCCAAGATTTTCACGTACTAGGTGTTTTTGAGGCTGATAAGTTTAGAGAAAAATAACTTAGAAAGTTTTCTTGTAGAATTGAAAACATTACTGTTATAATAGTTTTGGAGGCTAGAGGTGGATACTGCTTGAACCCGACCAGATCTTAACGGAAGCAGTCGTAGAGACAGTTATTCAGGTTCTAGTCTCCTTTATATAAAATGAATAAAAATACAAAAGTTTTAGCTTTAAAGTACAGACCTCAGACATTTAATGATCTTATAGGGCAAGATGTTGTTGCGGAAACAATTTCTAACTCTATTAAGGCTAATAAAGTGCCTAATGCCTATCTTTTTACTGGAATTAGAGGAATAGGAAAAACGACAACAGCAAGGATTGTTGCAAAATCTCTAAATTGTTCAAATGGAATAGATAATTTGTGTAAAGAGGAACTTTGTGAAAATTGTAATGCCATTTCTAACTCAAATCATATTGATGTATTGGAAATGGATGCAGCAAGTAAAACAGGGGTGGACGATGTAAGAGACCTTATTGAATTTTCTAGATATGGCCCAACTACTGCTAAATATAAAATATTTATAATTGATGAAGTTCACATGCTTAGCAAACAAGCATTCAATGCATTATTAAAAACCTTAGAGGAGCCGCCAGAATATTTAAAATTTATCTTTGCAACAACAGAAATAAAAAAAATTCCAATTACAGTAGTCTCACGTTGTCAAAGATTTGATTTATCTAGAATTAAATCTTTAGAGTTGTTTGATTTTATTAAGAAAATTAAAGAAAAAGAAAATGGTAACGCATCAGATGATGCTCTTAAATTAATTGTTAAAATTTCTGAGGGTTCAGTTAGGGATGCGCTATCGTTACTTGATAGAGCTCTACTTACTTTGGATAAAGACAAAGAATTAGATCTTGCAGCAGCACAAAAAATATTTGGTTATTTTGATAAGTCTCAATTAATTGATTTATTTGAATTAATATTTGAAGGTAAAGAAACTGAAGTTCTCAACACTTACAGAGAAATATATAACCAAGGTGTTGAACCAAAAATTTTTATTAATGATTTCTTAGAGCTCTTATATTATTTTAAAAATATTGATTCACTAAATTTGGATGGTAATAATTTTTTATTGAATGATGAAGAGTTTAATAAAATTAAAGATCTTTCAGAAAAAGTTAACAATGAAACCCTAATATTATTTTGGCAATTTACTATTAAAACACTTGAGGAGCTTGATATTGTTTCTAATCAACATTTATCAATGGAAATGTTCTTAATTAGATTAATTCATTTAAAAAGTATTAAACAGGAAAGTGAAAAATATAAAGAAGATAGCAAACTATTAGTTGAAAGTGAAAACCAAACATCTTTTTCCCCAAAAAAAACAAACGAAGATATCTTTGGAATAAAAGATAAATCTGAAACAATAGGGCAAATGAAAAATATTGTTCAGGAAAAAGATATCAAAGAAAAAGAAAATAATAACATTGAAATAAATACCAGTCTTATAAATTCATTTGATGATCTATTAAAAGCATGCTCTTCTAAAAAAGAGATTAAATTAAAATATGAATTAGAAAAAAATGTTAACCTTGTAAGTTTTGAGAACAAAAGAATTGAAATTTCATTTAATGAAGATTTAGATAAAGATTTTATTAAAGATCTTTCAACAAAACTTTTTGAATGGACCAATGAAAGATGGATTATAAGTCTAAGCAAAACTAAAGGACAGCCATCTAAAAAAGAAGAAGAAATCAATCAAAAAAAAGAACTGATAGAAAGTGTAAAGAACTCCTCAATTTATAAAGATATTTTAAAAAGTTTCCCTGACGCAGAACTTATTGATGTTAAACCTAGAAAAGAAGATTAAAGAATGACTGATTTTACAAAAATTTTAGATAAAGCAAAAGAATTAGAGGCTAAAATGAAAGAGAGCCAAGAAAAAATAAAGAACATTCAGGTAGAAGGAACGTCTGGTTCAAATTCTGTAAAGGTTACTTTAAATGGTGAAAATGAAATGATCAAAATTGATCTTTCAGACGAAATATTAAAGGAAAATAAAATTATAATCGAAGATTTGATAGTGGCTGCCCATAATAATGCAAAATCAGAATTAAAATCTAAGACATCTGAAGAAATTTCTAAGTCTACAAGTGGATTAGGTATTCCTGGTTTTAAATGGCCACTTTAAGAATATGCAAAATATTAATGAGATAGAAGAGTTAATTAAATTAATTTCTAAACTTCCTGGCTTAGGTCCTAAATCTGCAAAAAGAATTGTATTAAAACTTATTAATAATAGGGATGAACTTGTAAAGCCAATGGCAAACACGTTGGCACAAGTTTATAAAAATGTTATTAGGTGTCAATCTTGTGGTACTTTAAAATCTAATTCATTAGGCTGTAACAATTGTGAAAATTCAAAAGAAAAATATAATAAAATATGTGTAGTTGAAGACATTGCAGATCAATGGTCAATTGAAAATTCAAATATCTATAAAGGCTACTTTCATATTCTTGGTGGCACTATTTCTTCTGCCGGCCAGAGAAAAGAGGATCTTTTGATTAATTCATTAGCAGAAAGAGTTTCAAGAGAAAATATTGAAGAAGTTATACTAGCAACAAGTGCAACAGTAGAAGGTCAAACTACTGCTTATTACATAGAGGATAGTTTAAAAAAAACTTCTACTAAGGTTACAAAACTTGCTCAAGGACTTCCTGTTGGTGGTGAAATAGAAAGTCTCGATGATGGAACTTTATATTCAGCTTTTAAAAACAGAACTGGAATTAAAACTAATTCTGACTAGATTTCTTTATTAATCGATTTAGATGTAATAACGGTTCTGTGTAACCCGAAGGTTGCTCTTTACCTTTAAAGATTAAATCACAAGCTGTCTTAAAAGCAATTGATTGCTCAAAATTTTCAGACATCATTTCGTAGCTTCCTCTTCCGGAGCGAGTATAGGCACCATCATTTTTATTTTGATCATCAACAATTTTTGCCATTTTTTTCATTACTTCCATAACTTGTGATTTTGTACAAATATCGTGATGTATCCAATTAGCTATATGTTGAGAAGAAATTCTTAAAGTGGCTCTATCCTCCATCAAACCAACATTATTAATATCGGGTACCTTTGAGCAGCCAACCCCATGATCTATCCATCTGACGACATACCCTAAAAGAGTTTGTGCAGAATTGGAAATTTCGGAGTTAATTTCTTCCATTGACCAGTTTGGTCTATCTGCCACAGGAATTGTTAACAAATCATCCAGTTTTGCAGATTCTCTTTTTTGAATTTCTTTTTGTTTCTCAAAAATATTTATCTCATGATAATGAAGAGCATGAAGAGCTGCCGCTGTAGGTGAGGGAACCCAAGCACAATTTGCACCAGCATTTAGATGCCCAGTTTTTTGTTCCATCATCTCTTTCATTTTGTCCGGCATAGCCCACATTCCTTTGCCAATTTGAGCCTTACCAGAAAGACCACATTGAAGACCTATGTCTACATTGTTATTTTCATATGCCCCAATCCATTTAGAAGATTTCATGTCTCCTTTTTTAATCATAGGACCAGCTTCCATTGAAGTATGCATTTCATCACCAGTACGATCTAAAAAACCAGTATTAATAAAAAATACTCTATTTTGCAGTGTTCTAATACACTCTTTTAAATTTGATGAGGTTCTTCTCTCTTCATCCATAATTCCAATTTTACAAGTGTATTTTTCCAATCCTAAAACTTCTTCAACTTTAGTAAAAATTAAATCAGTAAATGAGGTTTCATCAGGGCCATGCATTTTTGGTTTAACAATATAAATGGAACCAGTTCTAGAATTACCTTTTTTTTTAATATCATGAAGGCAAGCTGCTGAAGTTATAAAGGCATCCATAATACCTTCTGGTATTTCAGAACCATCTTTTAAAGTGATTGCTGAGTTAGTCATAAGGTGTCCAACATTCCTTACCAATAATAAACTTCTTCCATGTAGCTTTAATCCTTTTCCATCTTTAGAAACATAACTTCTGTCGGGATTTAATTTACGCTCATAAGTCTTTCCATTTTTTTCAAAAGTTGATTTCAAATCACCTTTCATAAGTCCAAGCCAATTACGATAACAAATAACTTTGTCATCAGCATCTACTGCAGCAACACTATCTTCATTATCACAAATAGTTGAAACTGCAGCTTCAACAATAATATCACTAATTTTAGCAGGATCTTGTTGAGCGCTAAAAGCATTTGGGTCTATAATTATTTCTATATGAAGATTATTATTTTTTAAAATTATTGCTGATGGATCATTGGCCTCTCCTCTATGACCAATATATTTATCTTTATTTTTTAAAGATGATTTATTACTATCTTTTAATACTGTTAAAGAGCCATTATCAATTTTAAAGCCTGTAATATTATGCCATTCAAAATTTTCTAGAGGAAAATATTTTTCTAAAAAGTCTCTTCCATATTTTATAACCATTTCTCCTCTTAAAGGATCGTATCTTTGAGTGGCACTATCCTCAGATTGATCGATTACATCTGTACCATATAAACTGTCATATAAACTCATCCATCTAGCATTAGCTGCATTCAGTGCATACCTTTCATTCATGATTGGAACTACTAATTGAGGTCCAGCAATACTAGTTATTTCTTCATCAACATTATTTGTTTTGATCTTAAAATCAGGGCCTACTTCTTTTAAATAATCAATTTCTTTTAAAAATTTTTTATACTCCTCTAGATTGATTTCATTTCCTTTATTTGCAATATGCCAATCGTCTATTTTTTTTTGTAAATCTTCTCTTATTTTTAATAGCTCTTTATTTTTTGGGGCTAGCTCATGAACTACTTGGTCGAAGCCTTCCCAGAATTTTTCAGAAGAAATATTTGTATCTTTAAGCAGCTCTTCATTAACGAAGTTAAGCAATTTATTAGAAACTGATAGATTGTGTATTTTTGTATATTGTTCTTTCATAGCACCCATTTTACCCCATCTGTATTTTTGCCTGAGAGTTTTGCTCCATCGGCGAGATAAATCTCTTTCCAGAGTGTTATGTTTGTTATCGGTCCATTTGCCTGAGAGTTTCCGGGGTGGTTGCTCCTTCGGCGCTATTTAAAATAGTCTCTCCCGATATTGATTAAGACTATCTCTTAATAGAATTATGTCAAATATAAATTATTTGAAACATTTTATTGCCTTTTTTCTTAATTAATTAATAATTAAACAATCATATGAAAAATTATTTAAATTTTGAGACAGATATTAAAAACTTAGAGATAGAAATAGACAAACTTAAAGATCCTTATAATCAAGATGGTCTTTCAGAAGTAGATACCAAAAAAATATCTGAGTCTCAAAAAGAGATAGATAATAAGCTACAAGAAATTTACTCTAACTTAGACCCCTGGCAAACCACTCTAGTTGCAAGACATGAAGATAGACCTAAAGCAAAATTTTTTATTGATAATTTATTTGAAGATTTTATCCCATTGTCAGGTGATAGATATTATGGAGAAGACAAATCTGTATTAGCAGGATTTGCAAAATTTGATGAAAAATCTGTCTTAGTTATTGGCCAAGAAAAAGGGGACAGCCTTGAAAGTAGAATTGAAAGAAATTTTGGAATGATGAGACCTGAAGGTTACAGAAAAACAATTAGATTAATGAAATTAGCAAATAAATTTAACATTCCGATAATTTCTTTTATAGACACACCCGGAGCCTACCCTGGTGTAGGAGCAGAAGAAAGAGGTCAAGCAGAGGCAATTGCAAAATCAATTGAGTGCTGCATGTCTTTAAACGTCCCAACTCTTGCAATTGTTATTGGAGAAGGTGGATCAGGAGGGGCAATAGCACTTGCTTCATCTAACAAGGTAATCATGTTAGAAAATGCAATTTACTCAGTAATATCTCCAGAGGGCTGTGCCACCATTTTATGGAGAGACCCTAAAAGAACTTTAGAAGCAGCAAAAGCTATGAAATTGTCTTCAAAAGACCTTTTAGAACTAAAAGTAATTGATGAAATTATTCCAGAGCCAATTGGTGGTGCCCACAGAGATAGAGACCTAATATTAGATAACGTAAGAAAATCGATTGAAAAAAATTTGAATGAATTTTTTAACATGAGTGGAGAAGAAATTTTTAATCATAGAAAAAATAAATTTTTAACTATTGGAAGATCTAAAGGTTTCGTAAATCAACTAGACGATCTAAGTACACTCAGCATGAAAGAGAGTAAGGTTAATTTATTTATTAAAAACTTCTTTAAATCAAAGTTAAATTTAGCAGTTTTATTTGGAGTAATAGTTTTATTGGGCTATTTTATATTTTCTTTATAAGGCCCCACAACAGTTTTTAAACTTTTTACCTGTAGCTTCACATTTCTCATTTCTTGAAATTTTTTCATTTTTTCTTTTTATTAGTAAACATTTTGGATCGTTAGATGTTTCTTTTTTTAATGGTCTTGAAATACTTTCACTAGGTTCTTGAACTATTTTTAAATTTATTAAAATTGTAACAAAATCCATTTTCAATTTATTCAATAAGTTTTCGAAAAGAAAAAAGGCTTCTTTTTTATACTCAACTAATGGATCTCTTTGACCATAAGATCTTAGGCCAATAACTTGTCTTAGTTGTTCAAGATATTGAATATGTGACTTCCAGTTTAAATCTATACACTGAAGAAAAATTCTTTTTTCAACTTCTTTTGCTTTTTCTTCATCCAACATTTTAATTCTTTCATTTCTTGCTTCTAAAAATTTAGAATTAATTTTATTTTTGAACTCTTCATCTTTTAATTCAGTAACATTTTTAAATTCATTATCATCAACACTTTTTCCTAGTAAAGTTTTTAACTGATTGTTAAATTCATTATTTTTAGTTGTTGATAGTTTCTGTGTTTTTAAGGTGATTAGATGACTAATAATTTCAGATAAGAATTCATCTGAATAATCAAAAACTTTTTCACTGTTCATCACACCATTTCTTTGAGAGAATATTACATGTCTTTGATCATTTAACACGTCATCAAATTTTAATAAATTTTTTCTTATATCAAAATTTCTAGCCTCAACTTTTTGTTGCGCCCTCTCAAGTGCTTTATTAATCCAAGGGTGATCAATACTTTCTCCATCTTTTAAGCCTAATTTTTGAAGAATATTATTCATAGATTCTGAACCAAAAATTCTCATTAAGTCATCTTCTAAACTAACATAAAAAATTGAACTTCCTTCATCGCCCTGTCTACCAGCTCTTCCTCTGGCTTGGTTATCAACCCTTCTAGACTCCATTCTTTCTGTACCAATAACAAATAGTCCACCAAGTGATTTTATTTTATTTTTACTTTCTAAAAGTTCATCATCAGGTTGACTTCCTTTTTTTCCACCTAACTGGATATCAACACCTCTACCCGAGATACTTGTTGTGATTATAACTGAATTCATTTTTCCAGCATTTGCAATGATTTCAGCTTCATTTTCATGATTTTTTGCATTTAAAACTACATGTTTAATTTTTTCATCATTAAGTAATTTTGAATAAATTTCTGATTTATTAATGCTAGAAGTGAAAACCAATATAGGCTGACCTTGCTGGTGACACTCTAGAACTTTTTCAATGATGGCTTTATTTTTTTCTTCTTCAGTTCTAAAAATTTGATCATTCCAATCTTTTCTAATCATTTCTTTATTCGTAGGAATGATAACCACAATTAAATTATATATTTCATAAAACTCCTGAGATTCAGTTGCTGCAGTTCCAGTACATCCTGAAATTTTATTATAGAGCTTGAAGTAATTTTGATAAGTTATTGATGCTAGAGTTTGATTTTCAGCTTGAACATCTATTCTTTCTTTGGCTTCAAGTGCTTGGTGTAAGCCATCTCCAAATCTTCTTCCCTCTAATATTCTACCAGTAAGTTCGTCAATAATTTTTAATGTTCCATCTTTAACAATATAATCCCTTCCTTTTTCAAATAGATGATGAGCTCTTAAAGATTGATTTACATGATGAACTAAACTTAAGTTTTCAGGGTCATAAAAGTTATTATTTTTTAGAATTCCAGCATCAGAGAATATTTTTTCTACTTTATTTATTCCCTCATTGGTAAGCAATATATTTTTATCTTTTTCATCAATCTCATAATGCTCTGGTAATAATCTTTTTATAAGTTTGTCAATCGCAAGATATTGTTCTGTTTTATCTTCAGCCGCTCCCGATATTACAAGTGGCGTTCTAGCCTCATCAATTAAACAAGAATCTATTTCATCGACAATAGTATAAACATGTCCTCTTTGAACCATTTGTTCTTTTGAAAATTTCATATTATCTCTAAGATAATCAAACCCTAATTCACTATTAGTTGCATATGTAATATCAAAATTATAATTTTTTTTTCTCTCAAGATCATCTTGGTCATTATTTATAAAACCAAAAGTTAATCCTAAAAATTTATATATCTCCCCCATTTCTTGGGAGTCTCTTTTTGCAAGATAGTCATTTACAGTAACTATATGTACCCCTTTTTCTGTCAGAGCATTTAAATAAGCAGCTAGACTTATTGTTAAAGTTTTACCTTCACCAGTTCTCATTTCTGCAATTTTGCCTTCGTGAAGCACAACACCTCCAAGTATTTGAACATCATGATGCCTCTCATTTCTTGTTCTCTTAGAAGCCTCCCTCACAAGCGCAAAAGCTTCAGGCAATAGGGTGTCTAAATTTTCACCATTTTTAAGTCTATCTTTCAATTCTGTAGTTTTTTTAGGAAAGTCTTCGTCACTAAGGTTTTTAACAGAAGCTTCTAAGGAGTTAACTTTTACAACTATTTTGTTTATTCTATCGAGCTCTTTTTGATTGCTAGATTTAATAAACTTTGTGATAAAATTTAAGGGATTAAGCATTTAATTTTCTGGTATATAATTAATTATAACTTTTAATATAAGTATTAAATAAATATTTTAAACACATGCCAATAAACGTTAAAAACTTTATAAACTCACTAAATTTAAAGTCAAAAAATAGTAACTTTCAAGATTTAGAACATCTAGATGGAGTTTCAATATCCACAGTTTGTGCAAATTTATACAGCAAACCTAGGGATGATTTGGTTATGTTTTATTTTAGAGACGGGGCAAACTATGCGTCTGTTTATACACAATCAAAAATAGTTTCAGAGAACATTAAGTGGAATTTAAATATTAAAAGTAAAAAAATAAGCTCTCTGATTATTAATACTAGAAATGCTAATGCATTTACAGGATCAGATGGTTACCAAGGTTTAAAAGAAATAGCAGAAGAAGCAGCATTACAATTAACAAAAAAACAAACTGAAGATGAAGATTTTCCAAAGAAGATATCATCAAATCAAGTTCTTTTTGGATGCACAGGGACAATTGGAGAAAAATATCCAACTGAAAAAATTAAAAAGAACATTCCAGAATTAATCAAAAAAATTAAATATACACAAAATAAATTTACCTGGATGAAAGCTGCATTAGGCATAATGACAACAGACCTACAGCCAAAAATTTCTATGGAGGAATGCAAAATAGGAAATAAAAATGTTAAGATTTATGGGATTGCCAAAGGATCAGGAATGATTTTTCCAAACATGGCGACCACATTAGGTTATGTTTTTACAGATGCAGATCTTTCAAACGATATTTTAAACAAACTATTAAAGAAAAATATTAATACAACTTTTAATGCAATTAGTTGCGATGGCGATACTAGTACTAATGATATGGTTTCTATTTTTTCAACAGGAAAAGTAAAAAACTCAATCATTAATAATATTAATGATAAAAAGATATTTAGTTTTGATAAAGCACTGCATTCAGTATTATTAAATTTGTCAAAAAGAGTGGTTAAGGATGGTGAAGGAGCTACTAAATTTATTACAATCAATATAGTTAAATCAAAAAGTGAGAAAGAAGCAAGAGTAATAGCTTTTTCTATTGCGAATTCAAATCTTGTTAAAACAGCCATCGCAGGAGAAGATCCAAATTGGGGTAGAATAATAATGGCCATAGGAAAATCTGGAGTGAAAATAGATTTAAAAAAATTAGCAATAAACTTTGGTGGTATTAAGATTATAGAAAAAGGACAAATTTTTAAATATTACAAAGAAAATGAAGTGGCTAACTATATGAAAAGTCAATCAATAGATATTTCAGTAAATTTAAATATGGGATCAAAAAGTTTTACTGCTTACACAATGGATTTAACAAAAAAATATATTGAGATTAATGCTGATTATAGAAGCTAATTTGATATTGAATTAACTTTATTAATTATTAACTATAAACCATGATCAAATACAAGCTCATATGTAAAGATTGTGAAACTACTTTTGATAGTTGGTTTTCATCGTCTAAGGAATATGAAAAACTTAAAAAGAAAAAATTCTTAAATTGTCATTTTTGTAATTCTTTAAATGTTGGAAAGGGTTTGATGTCTCCTAATGTGAGTACTTCAAAAAATATTTTAACAGACATTGATTCATCCAGTGAAAAATATAAAGAAATAAAAAAAACAATTTATAAATATCAAGAATTTATAAAAAAAAATTTTGAATATGTGGGAGAAAATTTTGCTTATGAGGCAAGGTCTCTACATTATAAAGACAAAAAAAAAGCCAAAGGTATTTATGGTACCGCAACAAAAAAAGATCTTAACGAATTAAAGGAAGAGGGTATAAAAGCAGAAATACTGCCTTGGATAAAAGATACTACGAACTAATTTTTTATAAATTTTGTAATATAATTAACAGAAGTATCATTTGTTACTTTCCAGCTATTATCTAATATATTAAAATTCATTCCATCTAATTTTTTAAGAGATAGATTGTTTTTTTTACTTATATCTATTAGCTCACTAGGTTTAACAAATTTTTCCCAATCATGTGTTCCAATTGGAAGCCATTTTAAAATATATTCAGCACCCACTATTGCAAATACATAAGATTTTAATGTTTTGTTAAGAGTTGCGATAAACATTATTCCATTTTTTTTCAATAATTTTGAACTTTCTTTAATAAAAAAGTCTATATCATTAACATGTTCAACTATTTCCATGTTCAAAATTACATCAAATTTTTTTTTATCTTTTAACATCTCTGGAGATGCAACTTTATAGTCAATCTTAAGTTTATTTTTTTTTGCATGAAATTTTGCAACTTCAATATTTTTCTTTGATGCATCAATGCCAACAACACTTGCTCCTAGTCTGCACATTGGTTCAGATAATAACCCTCCACCACAACCAATATCAAGTAATTTAATATTTTTTAACGGCTTATCAGATGATCTAATTTTAAAATCTTTGATAATATTTTCTTTTATATATCTAATTCTTATTGGATTAAAATTATGCAATGGTTTGAATTTACCATTAGGATCCCACCATTCTTCAGCAATTTTGGAAAATTTCTCAATTTCTTTTTTATTTATTGAATTCATAATAGATAACTTGTGGACATAACAATTAAGATGTATTTTATCAAATATAAATTACAAAATTATCAATGAAAACTGTTGTATTAAAGTTCGGTGGAACCTCCGTTGGAAGTATAGATAGAATAAAGAGCGTAGCAAAAATTATTTCCTCTTACAAAAAGAAGAAAATGGGTGTCATTGTGGTTTCATCTGCAATGAGTGGCACAACCAATGAATTAATAAAAAAAACAAAAGAATTAAGTAATATCTTTGATGCGGCAGAATATGATGTTTTGTTAGCAACAGGAGAGCAAGCAACTTGTGCATTAATTGCTGGTAGATTAAAACACCTTGGTTTTAAAGCTAGATCATGGATGTCTTGGCAGCTACCAATTATTACAGAAGGACCTTATAGCTCTTCAAGAATTAGCAAAATCAATAAAGGAAAAATACTTAGTTTTATGAAATCAGGTGGAATACCTATCATAACTGGTTTTCAAGGCATTAACTTAGAAAATAGACTTACAACACTGGGCAGAGGTGGAACTGATGCATCAGCAATAATGCTTGCAAAATTTTTTAATACTGATGCGTGTGATATCTACACTGATGTAGATGGTGTTTATACTACAGATCCAAGAAATCATTCTAAAGCCAAGAAAATTCATAAAATTTCCTACGATGAAATGTTAGAGATGGCATCATTAGGCGCAAAGGTTATGCAACCTACATCTGTGCAAGATGCAAAACTAAATAATATTAATTTTTCAGTTAAATCTTCATTTCAAAAAAAGAAAGGCACATTAATAACTGGTACAAAAAAAACCTTCAGTAATCAAATAATAACTGGAATTACTTCTACAAAAAATGATTCTAAAGTTACGATTGTAGGTGTTAAGGACAGACCAGGAGTAGCAGCTGCTGTTTTTAAACCATTATCACTTAATCAAATTAATGTTGATATGGTAGTTCAAAATATTTCTTTAAATGGAAAAGAAACAGACTTAACTTTTACAATTAAATCTGAGGATGTAAAAAAAACAGAAAAAATAATTAAACAAAATAAAAGAATTTCATTTAGAAAACTTACGTATGACAATAATGTTTCAAAAGTATCTATTATTGGTGTGGGTATGATTACAACACCAGGAATTACCTATAGAATGTTCCAAGCTTTGGCTTCAAAAAAGATTAACATAATGGTTATTTCAACTTCTGAAATTAAAATTTCAGTTTTAATTTCAAATAAACAGATAAAAAAAGCAGTAGCAGTGCTTCACAAAGAATTTAAGTTAGATTAACTTATGAGCTTAAGACCATTTAGAGACATTCATAGAAAAAAAACAAAAGTAATAAATGTTGGTGATGTAAAAATAGGTGGTGACAATCCTATTTCTGTTCAATCAATGACCAATACCTTAACAACCGATATTCAGGCCACAATAAAACAAATTAATGATATTCATGAAGAGGGTGCAGATTTGGTTAGAGTTTCTTGCCCAGATGAAGAGTCTTCATTAGCTCTTAAAGAAATTACAAAACATGTATCTGTTCCAATAATTGCTGATATTCATTTTCATTATAAAAGAGCAATAGAAGCAGCTGAAAATGGAGCAAAATGTTTAAGAATTAATCCAGGAAATATTGGTGATAAATTAAAAATACACGATGTACTTAGTGCTGCTAAAAATAATGATTGTTCTATTAGAATAGGTGTTAACGCTGGCTCTCTTGAAAAAGATATTTTAGAAAAATATAAAGAGCCATGCCCAGAAGCTTTAGTTGAAAGCGCACAAAGGAATATTAAGATTTTAGAAGATCAAGATTTTTTTAATTTTAAGATAAGTGTAAAATCTTCAGATATATTTTTATCTATTGCAGCGTATCGTCAACTATCAAAAGTTACAGATTATCCGTTACACCTAGGGATTACAGAAGCTGGAAGCTTTGTATCAGGCAGTGTCAAGTCATCAATAGGTCTTGGCTCACTTTTAATGGATGGAATAGGTGATACTATAAGAATTTCTTTGTCTGATGATCCTGTTAAAGAAATTAAAATTGGTAATGAAATATTAAAGTCACTTAATTTAAGAAATAGAGGTGTAAAAATTATATCTTGTCCATCATGTGCAAGACAAGCATTCCAAGTAATTGACACGGTAAAAATATTAGAAGATAAACTAGCTCACATCAAAACCCCTTTAACATTATCGATTATTGGCTGTGTAGTTAATGGACCTGGAGAAGCAGCGATGACAGATATAGGAATTACTGGAGGCGGTAAGGGTAATAATATGCTTTATTTATCTGGCATTCAAAGTGAAAAAGTTTTATCAGAAGATATAATATCAAGAGTTGTAAGTGAAGTTGAAAAAAAAGCTGCTGAACTTGATAAAAAATTATAAATACAATGATACCTCTAAAAACTATTGAAGATTTAATATCTAAGCATTCTGTTTTAGAGAAAGAATTATCATCAGGTGAAGTGGATAAAAAACTTTTTGCTGAAAAATCAAAAGAATACTCGGATTTAAATGAGGTAATTGATGATGCTAGAAAATATTTTTCTTATGAGGGAGAAAAAAAAGATCTAGAAAAAATATTAAGCGATTCTAGTAGTGATAATGAGTTTAAAGAAATGGCTGAAGTAGAATTAAAAGATTTAAAATTAGAAAACGAAACTATAGAAAAAAAATTAAAACTATTTTTATTACCAAAAGATGAAGCAGATAAAAAAAATGCAATTATAGAAATTAGAGCAGGCACAGGAGGATTGGAGGCAAGTTTATTTGCTGCGGATCTCTTTAAGATGTATGAAAAAGTTAGTCATCAAAAAAAATGGGAATTAGAATTAATAAGTATGTCTCAGAGTGAGGCAGGGGGACTGAAAGAAGTTATTGCATCAATTAGGGGAAAAAATATTTATTCAACATTAAAGTATGAAAGTGGAGTTCATCGTGTTCAAAGAGTTCCAGATACAGAAACTCAAGGGAGAGTTCACACTTCTGCTGCAACAGTGGCCGTACTACCAGAAGCAGAAGAGGTTGATATAAAAATAAATGATTCAGACTTAAGAATTGATGTATTTAGAGCTGGTGGCCCAGGTGGGCAATCTGTTAATACAACTGATAGTGCCGTGAGAATTACTCATATTCCAACTGGATTATCTGTATCTCAACAAGATCAAAAATCACAACACAAAAATAAAGCAAAAGGGATGTTAATTTTAAGATCAAGACTTTATGAATTAGAAAGATCAAGAATAGAGGGCGAAAGATCAGAGGATAGAAAAAGCAAAATAGGAACTGGAGACCGCTCTGAAAGAATTAGAACATATAATTTTCCACAAGGAAGAGTAACAGATCACCGTATTAATCTAACCCTACACAAACTTGAAGCTTTTTTAGAAGGCGAAGCCTTTGATGAAATGGTAGAAAGCTTAACGCTACAAGCACAAGAAGAAAAATTGAGCAATCTTAATTAAAATGAATATAGAAAATATTCTAATTGAGGGAATCAGCATCCTACAAAAAAATAAAATAGCCAATCCTCAACTTGATAGCGAGATATTATTATCCAACTCGATTAAAAGAGATAAAAAGCATATTATTTTAAATCCTAAAGAAGTTTTGAACTCAGAGCAATTAGGAAAATTTAAAAATTTAATTGAAAGAAGAAAAAAAGGTGAACCAATTGCTTATTTAATAAATAAAAAAGAGTTTTGGAAAGATGAATTTTTTGTCAATAAAGATGTGCTAATTCCAAGACCTGATAGTGAATTAATAATAGAACAGGTTTTAAAAATTTATTCAAAAGATGATCAACTACAAATTCTCGATATTGGAACTGGATCTGGATGCATACTTTTATCTATATTAAAAGAGAGATCTAATTTTTATGGAACTGGAATAGATATTTCTAAAAAAAGTATAAATGTAAGTAAATTTAACGCAAAACAACTAAACTTAACTAATCGAGTAAAGTTTTTTCACTCAAGTGTTGACAATTTTAATAATGGCAAATATGATATCATTGTTTCAAACCCTCCATATATTGAGCAGTTAAGTTTAAAATATTTGGAAAAAGATGTAGTTAATTTTGAGCCAAAGTTAGCTTTAAGTGGTGGGTTTGATGGTTTTTCAAAAATCAGAAAAGTAATCAATAAAACAAGTAATCTGATTAAGAAAAATGGTAAATTTATTTTAGAAATTGGTTTTAATCAAAAAAATAAAGTTATAAAAATATTAAAAGAAGAAGGTTTTTACGTTAACAAAGCCATAAAAGATTATGGCAACAATGATCGCTGTATAATCAGCACTAAAATTTAAATTGAAAAAATATTATGGTAACATTTAGAAGTAATAATAGTAATAATAATAGAAGACCTCCATTTAGAAGCAATAATAATAGAAGACCTCCATTTAGAAGCAATAATGAAGGGTCAAAATTTTCTAACAATGATAATTTTCAAAGAAAAGTTCCAGGTAGAAATAATCACAATGCAGTTAAACTTATTGAAAAATACAATGATTTAGCGAGAGAAGCTTTAGCTAATGAAGATAAAATTTTATCTGAAAATTATTTTCAACACGCGGATCACTTTACAAGAGTTCAAAACGAGCAAGAAAGCCTTAGAATGGCTAGAGCAAATTCATCTGCAACTGCAACTATTAAGCCACTAGTTTCAGAAAAAAAAGTTGAAGAAACTATCAAAACTGAAGCTGAAACGGTTAAAAAAGAAGTAACTGAACCTGAAGTTAAAAAAGTTGTAAAAAGTGTAGATAAAAAAGTGGTTGAAAAGAAAGTCGCTGCTAGTTAATTTTATCCAATAATTAATTCTGATTTTAAAACATCTAATTTAATTTTTTCTACCTCAAATATTTCTCTTTCTTTTCCTTTAAGAGTTTTACCAGAAGGCAACTTTAATTTTTGAGAGTTAACTTTTTTTCCATTTACAACTACTTCATAATGTAGATGTGGACCTGTAGATTTTCCAGTCGACCCGACATAACCAATTATCTGACCCTGTTTTACTCTTACTCCCTCTTTTATTCCTCTAGCAAAATTTTTCATATGAGCATAAATAGTTTCATAAGTTGAATTATGTTTTATTTTAATACAATTTCCACCACCACCACACCATCTTGCTCTAGTTATCAGTCCACTTCCAGATGCCATGATAGGAGTGCCCATTGGGGCTGCAAAGTCAGTTCCTCTATGCATTTTATTAAAACCATCTATAGGATGTTTTCTCATTCCAAATGCAGAAGAAAGTCTTGCACCATTAATAGGAGTTTTCATCAATGCTTTTTCAACACTCTTACCATTTTCATCATAGTGTCCTTCACTTCCTTTTTTTTCAAAATAATATAATGCATTATTTTTTCCACTTAGTTTTAGATCTGCAAAAATTATATTACTTGTCTCAAATATTTTACCATTATCATCTTCAAACACTTCATACATGATTTGAAAATTATCATTTTTTCTAATATCTCTTTGAAAATCAACTTGGAATCCATAAATTCTTGCGAACTCAATAATCACATTTGGCTGAATTTTCAAATCAATAGCTGTTTTATATAAACTTTGTGTAATTTTTCCTTCTTTAAAAATAATTTTTTTATTTAAATTTGTAATAATTATTTTTTTTTCAAAAAGGTTATTATCTAGATTTCTTGTTAATTGAATTTTTTCTGTTCTAGAAACTGGAAATAAAAAAGAAGTAATTTTTTTATTATTTGATTGGTCAATAGTAATTTTTATTTCAAGATTTGGCTGAAGATTATTTATATTATAATCCGAATTTAATTTTTTTTTGATCTGATTAATTTCTTCATTTGGTATTGAATAATTATTTAAAATTTTATCAAAGGTTTCACCACTAGAAATTTTATGTTCAATATTTTTATATCTTGGAACTAGATTGTCAAAAATTTGATTAATACTTTTTTGGAAATAAATATTATTTATTAAATTTTTGTAATTTTCATTTATTAATATTTTTTTTTCGTTATAGATACTGGTGCTTAAAATCGTAATTAACAATAGTAAGAAAAGAAAAGTAATTTCAATGTTTTTTTTTATTATTTTTATTATTTTATTTGAACTAAATATCATCTTGAACTTTGAATTATTAATTTAGTAATGACTAAAAATCAAAAAAAACCTAGTATTTATTGATATATTTGAGCATTTATTTAAATGCTAAATGCTTGATTTACTTTTATTTTAGCTTATAAGCAGCACACTTTCTCAGTAAAATTATTGTTTACTCAATAAATTAGTGAGGATTATTGGGCGTTTTAAACCCAATTAGCTATTTAAAAAGTAAAAATTTAAGAAGAGAAGTGTGGACGGTTAAGGTTACCAAAATTTGTCGTACACACTTCAAAATCGTATGGATTGTATTCTTACAATTTATATATGAAGCTAGTGTGCGCCGTTTTTTAACTTGAGAGTTTGATCATGGCTCAGAACGTACGCTGGCGGCACGCCTAACACATGCAAGTCGAACGAAGTAGCAATACTTAGTGGCAGACGGGTGAGTAACATGTGGGTATCTACCCTTTGGCCTGGAATAACACGAGGAAACTTGTGCTAATACCGGATAAGTCTTTACGGAGAAAGCTTTATGCACCATTGGATGAGCCCGCACTTGATTAGTTTGTTGGTAGGGTAATGGCCTACCAAGACTATGATCAATAGCTGATTTGAGAGGATGATCAGCCACATTGGGACTGAGACACGGCCCAAACTCCTACGGGAGGCAGCAGTGGGGAATCTTGCACAATGGAGGAAACTCTGATGCAGCGATGCCGCGTGAGTGAAGAAGGCCTTTGGGTTGTAAAGCTCTTTCGTCGGGGAAGAAAATGACTGTACCCGAATAAGAAGGTCCGGCTAACTTCGTGCCAGCAGCCGCGGTAATACGAAGGGACCTAGCGTAGTTCGGAATTACTGGGCTTAAAGAGTTCGTAGGTGGTTGAAAAAGTTGGTGGTGAAATCCCAGAGCTTAACTCTGGAACTGCCATCAAAACTTTTCAGCTAGAGTATGATAGAGGAAAGCAGAATTTCTAGTGTAGAGGTGAAATTCGTAGATATTAGAAAGAATACCAATTGCGAAGGCAGCTTTCTGGATCATTACTGACACTGAGGAACGAAAGCATGGGTAGCGAAGAGGATTAGATACCCTCGTAGTCCATGCCGTAAACGATGTGTGTTAGACGTTGGAAATTTATTTTCAGTGTCGCAGGGAAACCGATAAACACACCGCCTGGGGAGTACGACCGCAAGGTTAAAACTCAAATGAATTGACGGGGACCCGCACAAGTAGTGGAGCATGTGGTTTAATTCGAAGATACGCGCAGAACCTTACCAACACTTGACATGTTCGTCGCGACTCTAAGAGATTAGAGTTTTCGGTTCGGCCGGACGAAACACAGGTGCTGCATGGCTGTCGTCAGCTCGTGTCGTGAGATGTTGGGTTAAGTCCCGCAACGAGCGCAACCCTCACTTTTAGTTGCCATCATTAAGTTGGGCACTCTGAAAGAACTGCCAGTGATAAGCTGGAGGAAGGTGGGGATGACGTCAAGTCCTCATGGCCCTTACGTGTTGGGCTACACACGTGCTACAATGGCATCTACAACAGGAAGCAAAACGGCAACGTTAAGCAAATCCCGAAAAGATGCCTCAGTTCGGATTGCACTCTGCAACTCGAGTGCATGAAGCTGGAATTACTAGTAATCGTGGATCAGCGTGCCACGGTGAATGCGTTCCCGGGTCTTGTACACACCGCCCGTCACACCATGGGAGTTGGTTCTACCTTAAGGCAAGGTTTTAAACCCTTGACCACGGTATAGTCAGCGACTGGGGTGAAGTCGTAACAAGGTAGCCGTAGGGGAACCTGCGGCTGGATTACCTCCTTTCTAAGGATGAGTGAAAGTAAAATTTCACTCTAAATAATATACATCGGTAATGTTGACCGTCCTCATTTCTCTTCTTAAAGTAATGTTTCCTTCTTGTAGGGCCGGTAGCTCAGTTGGTTAGAGCACACCCTTGATAAGGGTGGGGTCGAAAGTTCGAGTCTTTCTCGGCCCACCATACTTAACTGGGGGATTAGCTCAGCTGGGAGAGCGCCTGATTTGCATTCAGGAGGTCAGCGGTTCGATCCCGCTATCCTCCACCAGGAAACATTTAGTTATTAAAACTGTAAATAAAAATAATTTATATCAATATCTATATCCGAACATTAAAAGTTATTATTTAATGTTCAAAATAAAAATTTGATCACAACATAGATAAATTTTCTGTTAAAAGAATTTTTTTCTGTGCATAAATCAAGCGTTTAAGGGCGTGTAGTGGATGCCTTGGCACTGAAAGCCGATGAAGGACGTGATATACTGCGATAAGTTTCGGGGAGCTGTATGTAAGCTTTGATCCGAAAATTTCCGAATGGGGAAACCCACCACTTTATGTGGTACTTTAAACTGAATACATAGGTTTAAAGAGACAACCTGGAGAACTGAAACATCTAAGTAACCAGAGGAAAAGAAATCAATTGAGATTCCGTTAGTAGTGGCGAGCGAACGCGGAGTAGGCCAGTAGTTTTGTTAGAAAAATTTGAATAGTTTGGAAATGCTAACCATAGAGGGTGATAGTCCCGTATGAGTAATGTTTAACAAAATTCTTGAGTAAAGCGGGACACGAGAAATCCTGCTCGAATATAGGGGGACCACCCTCTAAGCCTAAATACTCTTCAGTGACCGATAGTGAACTAGTACCGTGAGGGAAAGGTGAAAAGAACCCCTATTAGGGGAGTGAAATAGAACCTGAAACTGCATGCCTACAATCAGTCCGAGCCCTTTTTAGGGTGAGGGCGTACCTTTTGTATAATGGGTCAGTGACTTAATTTATTAAGCAAGCTTAAGCCATCTAGGTGTAGGCGCAGCGAAAGCAAGTCTTAATAGGGCGATTAGTTTAATGAATTAGACCCGAAAACGAATGAGCTTACCATGAGCAGGTTGAAAGTTGGGTAACACCAACCGGAGGACCGAACCAGTTGACGTTGAAAAGTCTTTGGATGACTTGTGGTAAGGGGTGAAAGGCCAACCAAATTCGTAGATAGCTGGTTTTCCGCGAAAACTATTTAGGTAGTGCGTCGAATAAATAGATGTTTAGAGGTAGAGCACTAAATGGGCTAGGGGGAAGAGATTCTTACCAAACCTAATAAAACTCCGAATGCTAGACATTGTTCTTCGGCAGACAGACTGTGGGTGCTAAGGTCCATGGTCGAGAGGGAAAGAGCCCAGACCACCAGATAAGGTCCCAAAATCATGATTAAGTGTGAAAGGATGTGGAAATTCCTTAACAGCCGGGAGGTTGGCTTAGAAGCAGCCATCCTTTAAAGATAGCGTAACAGCTCACCGGTCTAATAGAGTTTCTGCGCCGAAGATGTAACGGGGCTAAAATCATGTACCGAATCTGTGGCTTTGCAAAGTTTTCGAACTTTGTAAGGGGTAGCGGAACGTTCTGTAAGCCTGCGAAGGGATACCCGTGAGGGATCCTGGAGGTATCAGAAGTGCGAATGCTGACATAAGTAACGATAAACGAAGTGAAAAACTTCGTCGCCGAAAATCTAAGGGTTTCTATGCAAGGTTAATCCGCGTAGAGTTAGTCGGCACCTAAGGCGAGGGCGAAAGCCGTAGTCGATGGAAACAAGGTTAATATTCCTTGACCTGATGGTAGTGACGGATTTCGTAAGTTGTGAGTTCTTAATGGATTGAACTTGCTGCGAAGAGGTCCCAAGAAATAGCTCCATCATGAAGACCGTACCCGAAACCGACACAGGTAGATTAATAGAGTATATTTAGGCGCTTGAGAGAATGATGTTGAAGGAACTCGGCAAAATGCTTCCGTAACTTCGGGATAAGGAAGACCCTTTTGTAGGCAACTATAGAAGGGTGGCACAAGCCAGGGAGAAGCGACTGTTTATCAAAAACACAGGGCTCTGCTAACACGTAAGTGGATGTATAGGGTCTGACGCCTGCCCGGTGCTGGAAGGTTAATGCGGTTGGTGCAAGCTAACTTCTGAAGCCCCAGTAAACGGCGGCCGTAACTATAACGGTCCTAAGGTAGCGAAATTCCTTGTCGGGTAAGTTCCGACCTGCATGAATGGCGTAACGATTTCTCCGCTGTCTCCAACATCAACTCAGTGAAATTGAATTCTCCGTGAAGATGCGGAGTTCGCGTAGTTAGACGGAAAGACCCCGTGCACCTTTACTGCAACTTTACATTGGTGTTAGGAAAAACATATTTAGCATAGGAGGGAGACTTTGAAGCAAAGGCGTCAGCTTTTGTGGAGTCACCAGTGAAATACCTCTTTTGTTTTTCTTGACATCTAACCGCTAGCCGTCATCCGGCAGCGAGACATTGTATGGTGGGTAGTTTGACTGGGGCGGTCGCCTCCCAAATAGTAACGGAGGCGTGCGAAGGTAGGCTCAGAACGGTCAGAAATCGTTCGTAGAGTGCAATGGCATAAGCCTGCCTGACTGTGAGACTGACAAGTCGAGCAGAGACGAAAGTCGGTCATAGTGATCCGGTGCTTCTGAGTGGAAGGGGCATCGCTCAACGGATAAAAGGTACGCCGGGGATAACAGGCTGATACTGCCCAAGAGCTCATATCGACGGCAGTGTTTGGCACCTCGATGTCGGCTCATCACATCCTGGGGCTGGAGCAGGTCCCAAGGGTTTGGCTGTTCGCCAATTAAAGTGGTACGTGAGCTGGGTTCAGAACGTCGTGAGACAGTTCGGTCCCTATCTGCTATGCGTGTAGAAGAATTGAGAGGAGTTGACCCTAGTACGAGAGGACCGGGTTGAACATACCACTGGTGGACCTGTTGTGGCGCCAGCCGCAGTGCAGGGTAGCTAAGTATGGAAGAGATAACTGCTGAAAGCATCTAAGCGGGAAACTCACCTCAAAACTAGTTCTTCCTATAGAGCCGTGGTAGACCACCACGTTGATAGGCTGGATGTGGAAGCGCAGTAATGCGTGTAGCTGACCAGTACTAATAGCTCAATTGGCTTGATTTATGCACTGAAAAAAATTTTTAGATATAAAAAATTGGTATTTAGGTAGTTTTTTAAAATAAATTCATTTTCAATGAATAATTAATGAAGATAAAATTAAAAGCGGCAATTATCATTCTTGTCGGACGACCTTTATTATTTAAAAAAACTCTAAGATTATTTTACAAAAATTGGAATAAAAAATATAATTATCCAATATTTGTTCACACGTTTGGTAATGTTTTTAATGAATCACAAAAATTATACTTTAAAAAAAAGTATAAAAATATTTATTTTGAAACTATTTATCCAGCAATACCCAGCCACATAAAAAAAAAAGAATTATTTTATTATAGATTCTATAATAACTTTGCCTACCAAAGTTTTAACCCACAGAGACTAGGTTATCTTCATATGTGTAATTTTACTTCAAACATTGCATCATTTGGAAAAACTGGATGTTTAGGTCTAGGATTAAAAAAATATGACTATTTGCTAAGAATTGATGATGATTCGTGGTTTAGAAAAAAAATTCCTTTTGATTTCTTTAATAAGTTAAAAAAATATCCTATGGCAACCGCAAGATTGGATAAGACACAAAACAGTAAAATTCATCTAACAAGAGAAAAACTATTTTTTTTCTTAAAAAAATTTATAAAAAAAAATAAAATTAATGTTGCTAACTATGAATTGAGATTAGCATTGAATTCTGGAGATGAAAAAAAGTTATTTAACTTGCCATACAGTATGGGGAACTTTGACCTTTATAATATGAAGTATTTTAAATCAAAACAATTTAGTAAATTTATAAATGCAGTTAATGCATATGGGGGAGTTTATAAGTATAGGTGGGCTGATTATGATTTGATAAATTTATATTTATATTTATATCACAAAGATCCAATAGCTAATTTAAATTTATCTGAGAAAATTTATAAGTCTTCACATATAAAAAGTAAAAAAATTTTACATACTGAACATAAAGGTGTTTTCGGTTTTTCTCTTCCTAGGCTGGTTAGTAATATAAATTTTCTATTATATAAAAGACTTATGAGATTATTCTATAATATTAACTTATTAAAAAAAAATAAAACTTATTAAAGGTCTAAATTTATCATTTTAAATACTAATTGTGACAACAGATAGTTTTTATTTTTAAGATTCTTTAGTTTTAACAAAAGTTTCACATTATCAAATAGTAAATTAAGCCAACGAGCAAGTTACTTATTAAATTTTTTTTATTACTAAAGTCAAACCATGACCATAAATAATTTCTGCTTCAAATTTTTCAGAAATATTAATTTGATTTTTTATAATTTCAAATATATTTTTGAAATTATCTGTACCTTCTATGTCTTCAATTACCATGATGCCATTTTCATTTAGATGATCTAGTAATTCCAAAATTACATTTAGATTTGCATCTGGCTGATGTAATCCATCATCTATTATTAAGTCTAATTTTGGAATTTTTTCTTTTAAATTTATTATTGATAAAATGTCTAATTGATCAACATAAAACGTTTTTATTTTTTTAGTCTGAAATAAAATTTCTTTATCTATGTCCGCTCCAAATATTTTGGAATGTTTTAGATATTGATCAAAAGCTTTTAGTGATGCACCAGGTTTTCCATTTAATCCCATATTTGACCTTATCCTGATATTATTTGTTCCAAGCCCTATTTCTAAAAGATTATGAATATTATATTGTAAACAAATTTCATAATAAAGAGCACAAAGGTGGTTTATTTTTTTATCACTACCATTTTTTTGAAATAAATTTTCAAAATGCTTGTAATCTTCAAGATTTATATATCTAGATCTTAAATCACCCAAATTATTGCTCGACATTATTTTAATTTTTTTTTGTTTTGTGAATGTCTTATTAAATTCGTTTATTTTTTTTATACTTTCAGAAAAAACCTTGTTTTGATATTTATAACTTAAATCCTCAAATTTGACCTGGGTATTAAAAATATCTTTCATTTTTTCTAATAAAATTCTTAAATTAAATATTAAAAATATTTTTAAAGGGTTTTTTGTTAAATTTTTTAGATAAAATTTAACTTTTATAAAATTTATTATCATATTTATATCAAAATTATATTTAATGGTAATTTTACCTATCAGATATTATTTATTTTTTCAATAATAGTAGAAGTTTTAAGTATTATGATTTTAAAAAGTTAGCATGAAAATAATTTTTATAATACTATCAAAAATATTCATTTAATATAAAAACAAACCATATTTATGAATTTCTACGATAATTTTACATCAAGATTAAAATCAAAAAAAATTGCTGTTGGAGTTATTGGAATGGGGTATGTTGGATTGCCTTTAGCAATACTTGCGGCAAAAAAAAATTTTAGAGTCTTTGGTTACGAGAGAGATAGCTATAGATTTAAAATGTTAGATAAAAGAAAATCGTATTTTACCAACATTCCATCCACCTCCTTAAATGTGTTTTCAAAAAAAACGAAATTTTTTAAAAGATTTTCGAACATATCAGAATGTGATATTTTGATAATTTGTTTGCCGACACCTTTAAAAAATAATAAGCCTGATTTATCTCATATTGTTAATGCTATAAAGTTACTAAAACCTCAATTAAGAAAAGGTCAGTTGTTAATTTTAGAGTCCACTTCTTATCCAGGAACAACAAGAGAAGAATTATATGAAAAACTTAAATCTAAATTTTTGATCGGAAAAGATTTTTTTATTGGATTTTCCTCTGAAAGAATTAATCCAGGATATAACGATAACAAAATTGACAAAATCCCAAAAGTTGTGAGTGGATATAGTAGTAAATGTTTAAATTTATGTGAAAAATTTTACAACAATTTATTTGAAAATGTAATTAAAGCGAAATCTTTAGAGGACGCAGAGTTCTCAAAACTTTTAGAAAACATTTATAGATCGGTAAATATTGGTTTTATTAACGAGATGAAATTTATAGCAGATAGATTTAATTTAGATATTTTTGAAATTTTGTCCCTTTCAAGTACTAAACCCTACGGATTTTCTAGATTTGATCCAGGACCAGGAGTTGGTGGCCACTGCATTCCAATAGATCCACAATATTTGTATTGGAAATCTGTCGAAAAAGGTTTTAATCCTGAATTTATTAAGTTATCTGCAAAAATAAATTCAGATGTTACAAAATTTATTTATAATAAAATTGTTTCACATACTAAAAAAATAAAAAAAAATAAATCAAATATTAAAATACTGATTTTAGGAATTGCTTATAAAAAAAATCTAGATGACATCAGAGCGTCAGCTCCAAAAAGATTGGTTGATTATTTAATTAGCAAGAAATTTAATTTTGTTAGTTATTCAGACCCGTTTATATCATCATGTAAATTTTCAAAAAATATAAGGAAAACTTCAATTAAATTAAGCCCAGGATCTTTAAAGAAAAATGATATTGTAATTCTAGCAACAGATCACGATCAATTTGATTATGATTTGATAAAAAATAATTCTAATTTTATTATCGATTGTAGAGGCAGGTATAGCTTGAATAAAAAAATAGTGAGAGGTTAGTGTTAATAATTGTTCAAGCAAGAACTAGCTCGCAAAGGTTTCCAAATAAAGTTTTATTCAAACTTAAAAATAAACCTATAATAATTCATGTATTAAACAGGCTAAAAAAATCAAAATTTAAAAATGATATAGTTGTTTCTACATCTATTGATAAAAGTGACGATAAATTAGTTAATTTTTTAAAGACAAAAAAAATTAAATTTTTTAGAGGAGATCTAAATAATGTAGCTGAAAGATTATATATGACATCGTTAAAATTTAAAAAAAAATTTTTTATAAGAGTATCAGCAGATAGCCCATTAATTGACACAGAAATAATGGATCAGTTAATTACTATTCACAAAAAAAAAATTATAAAAATTATGATGTTATTACAAATGTTTTCCCAAGAACATTTTCAAAAGGGATGTCTTTTGAGATTATTAAAAGAAATATTATTCAAGCAAACTTAAAAAACATGTCTATTTATGAAAAAGAACACGTAACAAAATTTTTTTACAATAATCCAAAAAAATTTAAAATTAAAAATTTAATTAATTTAAATAAAAAAAAATATAGTATAGATCTTACAGTTGATAGAAAAGTTGACTTAAAAAAAATAAGAAAGTATTTATAAAAAGATGTTTAATGCAGCAATTATAGGTTCTGGTATTGGTTTAAAGCATTTAGAGGCTATGAACGGGTACAGATCTGTGAAAGTACGAATTATTTGTGAAAAGGATAAAAAGAGAGCTCTATATTTAAAGAAAAAGTTCACTAAATTAAAAATTACTGATAATGAAAATGAAATTTTTAAAGATAAAAGTATTAAATTGGTCTCAATTGCAAGTTATGATAACTATCATTATAGGCAGATAGTCAAGTGCATTAAACACAATAAACACATAATAGTAGAAAAACCATTCTGTTTAAATTTAAAAGAATTGATAGACATTTATAAATTGTTAAAAAAAAATAGACAAATTAAATTTTTATCAAATTTAGTTTTAAGAGTTAATGACTTATTTAAAAATATAAAAAAAATTGTTAAACCAAAAAATATTTATTATTTGGAGGCTGATTATATATGGGGCAGAAAAGAAAAGCTTTTAGGGTGGCGAGCAAATATTAAAAATTATTCAGCTACTTTAGGTGCTGGAATTCATCTCATTGATCTATCAACATGGATTTTGAAAAAAAAGCCAATTTCGGTAATCTCTTATGGAAATAGTATTGCAACGAATAAAACAAAATTTAAAGAAAATAGCTTTGTAATCAATCTGTTTAAATTTCCAGGGAATGTCTTGTTAAAGATAACATCAAACTTAGCTGGAAATTACGAACATTTCCATGAACTAAAAATCTTTGAAAAAAATAAAACTATCATCCATAATTTAAGTCATAGTTTTATTATTGATAGTAAAAAGAATAAAAAAAATTTAAAGGGTAATTATCCTGATAAATTTAACAGAAAAAAACTTATTCAAAATTTTATTGATCAAATTAAAGATACTAGTATAAAACCTATTTTAACATTAAAAGAACAATTTGATTTAATGTCGATTTGTTTTTATGCAGATAAATCTCTTAAGTCTAGGAAAGAGGTTAAAATAAGGTATTTATGAAAGTTGATTACTCAAAAAAAGAAATTTATTCAAGCGACTTAAGAAGTGTAAATAATGTACTCAAAAGTGGTTGGTTAACTCATGGAAAGTTTACAGACGAATTTGAAAAGGAATTTTGCAAATTAACTGGCTCAAAATATTGTGTAACAGTATCTAGTTGTACTGCAGGACTTCATTTATCTTGTATTGTTGCTGGATTTAAAAAAGGAGATGAGGTTATAGTCCCTTCAATGACACATGTGGCTACAGCTCATGCAGTAGAACATACAGGTGCAAAAGCGGTTATTGCTGATATAGATTATAGAACGGGTAATTTAGATCTCATTAACATTAAAAAAAATATATCTACTAGAACAAAGGGAATAATAATTGTTCATATGGCTGGTTTACCGTGTGATTTAAGAGATATAGTAAAATTTTGTAAAGAAAAAAAAATTACTTTGATAGAAGACTGTGCACACGGTTTAGGTTCAACCTTTAAAAAAATTCACGTTGGAAATTTTGGTATTACAGGTAATTTTTCTTTTTACCCAACAAAGCAAATTACTACTGGTGAAGGTGGAGCAATAACAACTAATAATAAAAAAATTTATAAACAATTAAAACAATTGAAAGCCTTTGGAATAGATAAGGATATTAAAAATAGAAAAATACCAGGTGATTATGATGTAAAGAGTTTAGGATTGAACTATAGATTAACAGATTTCCAAGCTGCTTTAGGTTTAAATCAGGTTAAAAATTATAATAAAAATTTGAAAAGACGAAGAGAAATTGCCAAAAGATACTCAGAAAATTTAAAGCAAATAAAACAAGTAGATTTTATAAAATTTAATCCATCTCATTCATTTTATGTCTTTCAAATATTATTAAAGGAAAGAAAGAAACTAATCGAAAAGTTTAAGAGTTTGAGCATAGGTTTTAGTATCCAATATCTAAAACCGATTAATCAAATGTCATATTATAAAAAAAAATATAATTTATTAGATAAAAATTTTAAATCGTCAAATTTATTTTCTAAACAAATAATATCTTTACCCGTTTACCCAAAATTAAAAAATAAGGAAATTGATTTTATTTGCTACTCAATTAAACAGATGTTTAATGAAAGTTAAAAAAATCTTACTTGTTGGTGGATGTGGCTTTATTGGTCACAATCTAGCAATTAAGTTAAAAAATGATGGTCATAATGTGACTGTAGTTGATAGCTTAAGTGTAAATAATCTTTTGTCTTTTACTGATAAGGATATTGTAAATAAAAAGTTGTACGTAAAAATTCTTAATAATAGAATTGATTTATTAAATCAAAACGGAATTGAATTAATTATAGGGGACTCTAGAGAGCATCATCAAATGTCAAAAATTTTTGATAAGATAAAACCTGATATAGTAATCCATTTAGCAGCTGTATCACATGCAGCAAAATCAAATAAAGAACCACATACCACTTTTGATAATAGTTTAAGAACTTTGGAGACCACTTTGGATAATGCAAAAAATATTAATGCACATGTAATCTATCTTTCTTCAAGCATGGTTTATGGTAATTTTAAATTAGACCATGTGGATGAGGATTCAATTTGTGAACCATTAGGAATTTATGGCAATTTAAAATTAGCAGGAGAATTAATGATAAAATCATTCAATCAAGTTTTTGATTTACCATATACTATTATTCGACCATCAGCTTTATACGGTGAGAGATGTGTAAGTAGAAGAGTTGGTCAAATTTTTATTGAAAATGCAATACAAAATTTAGATATAAACATAAGTGGTGATGGAGAAGAAAAATTAGACTTTACATACATAAATGATTTAATTGAGGGAATAAGTCTTTGTTGTGTGAATAAAAATGCTCTTAATCAAATATTCAATATAACATATGGAAATGCAAGAAAAATCAGTGATCTTGCAGAAATATTGATTCAAAATTTTCCTTCTATTAAAATTAATTATATAGCTAGAGATAAGTTAATGCCAAAAAGAGGCACCTTATTAAATGTAAAATCTAGAGATTTACTCAAATTTAACCCTGCATATAAAATTGAAGAGGGTTACACGAAATATATAGAATGGTATAAAAATTTTTGGGAAAAACAAAAGACTTATGAAAATTAAAAATTTTGATACAAAAAAAAAAATTTTGATTATTGGTGAAATAGGTAACAACCATGAAGGAAGTTTCAGGAATGCATTAAAATTAATAAATATGGCTGCAAAAGCTGGTGTGGATGCTGTAAAATTTCAAACATTTAAGACAGAAAAATTTATTTCAAAATTAGATAAAAAAAATTTTAAAAAATTTAAAAAATTTGAATTAACTTTTGATCAATTTAAAAAACTAAAAATTTATGCAAATAGAAAAAAACTTTTATTTATTTCTACCCCACTTGATTTAGAAAGTGCTGAATTTTTGATTCATAATTCTGATGCTATAAAGGTTGCCTCATCAGATAATAATTTTTTTTTATTACATAAAAAGATTATCGAAACAAAAAAACCAATGATTATTTCAACTGGTTTTCTTAACTCAAAAGAAACAAATAAACTAATAAAAGATTTATTAAAGATTAGAAAATCAAATATAGCTGTTTTGCATTGCGTTGCATGCTATCCAACTGATGAAAAAGATGTAAATATGTTATCTATCAAAAACATAAAAGATAACCATAAAGTTCAATTTGGATATTCTGATCATACTATAGGTGTTGAAGCATGTTTATGTGCAGTAAGCTTAGGGGCAAGAGTTATAGAAAAACATATCACTTTAGATAAAAGATTTTCAAATTTTAGAGATCATCAATTATCTGCTGATTTCGAAGAACTGAAAACATTAGTTTATCAAATAAGAAAAATAGAAAATATATTAGGAAGTCAAGTTAAACATTTACAAAAAGGAGAAAAAAAAATTATTAATGCAGTTAGAAGAAAACCATTTGCATCAAAAAAAATATCTAAAAAAGAGAAAATTTCTGAAAAAAATTTAAATTTTTTAAGAAGCAGTAAATATAATAAAATTATTGATATAGATAAAATAATTAACAAAAGATCAAAAAAAAATTTTGAAGTTGATCAAATCGTAAAATATTAATGTGCGGAATTGCTGGCTGTTTGTCTAAAGATCTAATTAGTAGAGAATTAATCAACAAGACTCTTCTGAGTATGTCAAACAGAGGACCTGATAATCAAAGTAGTTTAAATCTTCAATTCAATAATAAAAAATTATATTTTTTTCATAGCAGATTAAGTATTATCGACTTAAAAACAAGGTCAAACCAGCCATTTAAGTTTCAAAATTTTACTTTAATATTTAATGGTGAAATTTATAACTTTAGAGAAATTAAGGCTCAATTAATCTCTCTTGGTTATAAATTTAAGACAGAGTCAGATACAGAAGTAGTTATTAAGGCTTTTTCTAAATGGAAAACTGATTCATTTAATAAATTTGTTGGTATGTGGTCAATAGCAATATGGGACGATAAACTAAAAAAATTATATCTAAGTAGAGACAGGTTTGGAGAAAAGCCATTTTATTATATAATGAAAAATGATGAGTTTTATTTTGCATCTGAATTGAGAACATTAAAAATTTTATATAAAAAACAATTAGAATTTAATAAAAGTAAAATAAATAATTTTATCTTCAAAGGTTATAAATCTTTATATAAAGATGATGAGACATTTATTGAAGATGTAAAACAAGTTAAACCTTCAGAGTGTTTAGTATTATTTAAAGGAAAACTCACATCAGAAAAATATTGGAAAGTTTCATATAGTCCAAATTACAAGATTAGTTATGAAGATATATTAAACAATGTAAAATATTTAGTTGAAAAAAGCGTTCAAAGAACGCTTATATCAGATGTTCCTCTTTCAATAATGTTGAGTGGTGGAATAGACTCTTCTACGATACTTGGAATAGCAAGAAAAAAATTTAACAAAGATTTTAAATCATTTTCAATAATTGATAATGATGCAAGATATGATGAAATTGAAAATATCAATTTAACAAAAAAATTTTTAAATAATAAAAACATTAAATTAAAATTAAATGGAAAATCTAAATTAAATTTTGCAAAACTTAAAAAATTATCAAAATATCATTTTAAACCTGTCTTAACAATTTCATCTTTTTTATCATCATTATTGACAAAAAAAATCAGCAATACCAATATTAAGGTTAATTTGTCAGGAATTGGTGCTGATGAAATTTTTACTGGTTATTACGATCATACATTATTTTATTTAAATGTGATTAAAAAAGAAAAATTTTTTAATAAAAATTATCTTTATTGGAAAAAAAATTATAAGAAAAATATTAGAAATCCATATTTAAATAATGAAAAATTTATTTTACAAAACAAAAATTTTCGTAAACATATATTTGAAACAAATTTAGATATAAATGATTTTTCTAAGACTAAAATAGTTTCAAATTTTGAAGAAAAATATTTTACAAAAGATGTATTAAGAAATAGAATGCTCAATGAATGCTTTTATGAAACTATTCCCGTCTTAACGGATCAAGATGATTTAAATCACATGTATAATTCAATTGAAAATAGATGTCCTTTTCTAGATAAAGATCTTGTTGAATTTGTGTCGACAATACCAACTAAATATCTAATGGGTAGCGGTTTAACAAAAAATTTATTAAGAGAGTCATGCAAAGAATATGTTGATAAAAAAGTAATGTTTGATTCAAAAAAAAAGGGCTTTAATGCTTCAATTCAATCCATTTTTGATTTCACTGATAAAAATTTAAATAATTATATTCTAAATAAAAAATCTGAAGTATATGAATTTGTAGATTTTTTTAAATTTAAAAAACTTTTAAATAAAAAAAAATATTTAAATTCAGAAAGTAAATTTATATTTTCTGTAATTTCAACCATGCTATTTATAGAAAACTTTAATGAAAAAAACTTATAATATAAAATGGTGTAAAAAATGTGTTTTACCTAATACTAGGCCTAATTTAACTATTTTAAAAAATGGTATTTGTAGTATCTGCTCACTCAAAAAAGAAAAAATAAATTGGAAAATCAGATTTAGGTTTTTAAAGAATTTATCAAAAAAAATTAAAAAAAGATCAAAAAGTAATTATGATTGTGTAATTCCAGTTTCAGGGGGAAAAGATAGTTTTTGGCAGGTATTAACCGCATTAAGACTTGGACTCAAACCACTCGCAGTAACCTGGAAGCCCTCAGGTAGGAATCAGCTTGGTGAAAAAAATTTGAAAAATTTGATTAAATTGGGGGTAGATCATATTGATTATACAATTAATCCAAAAATTGAGAAAGCTATGATGCTTAAAGCTTTAAAGAATTTTGGTTCAATAGGTATACCGATGCACTTATCAATTTTTAATATTACTTATAAAGTTGCAAATACTTTTAATATTCCTTTAGTTATTTGGGGTGAAAATCCTTCTGCAGAATATGGATACAAAAATATTTCAGAAATAAAAAAAAATCCTGACTATGAATATTTTATGCAACATAATATTACAAAAAATACAAAATTAAGTTTTTGGAAAGATAAATTAATTTCAGAAAAAGACTTAAATGGATTTTATTTTACACCTAAAAAAAAAAATAAAGTTATGTCTATTTTTTTGGGGGATTTTATTAAGTGGGATCCTAAAAAAGTATATCAAGAAGTAAAAAAAGCAGGTTTCAAAGAAGGTAAAAAAGCTAAAACAGGTTTATATAATTTTGCTGATCTAGATGATGATTTTATATCAATTCATCATTATTTAAAATGGTATAAATTTGGATTTACAAGATTATTTGATAACCTTTCAATTGAAATAAGAAATAGAAGGTTAAACAGATCTAAAGCACTCAAAATCATAAAACTTAATAAGACTATTAGGCCAACATCAGATATCAAAAAGTTTTGTAAATTTATAAATATATCAGTCAAACAATTTGATAAAATTATCAAAAAATTTAGAAACAAATCAATCTGGAAAAAAAGTAAAGAAGATAATTGGTATATTAAAAATTTCATAGTAAAAAATTATTTATGGAATTGATTTAAATGAAAGCCCAAGCTTATTTAAAATGTTGTAAAAATAAAAAAACTTCAGATATTTTTTTATATAAAAAAAAACCAAAAGGAGAAAATAATTTTGGAATTAAAGAATATAAAAGATCGTTCAAAATTTGCAAAAATTGCAACCATATGTTTGCCTATTTTGATTTTGATTTAAAAAATTTGTACAATGAAAGTTATTCACAAAAAGCGTATGGAAATTTAGAAAAAGTTTTAAATATTTTTAATAAAATTATTTCACTACCTTCAAAAAAATCAGACAACAAAAATAGAGTAAAAAGATGCCTATCATACTTACATAAGAATCATCAAATTTTTGATATTGGAACTGGATTAGGTGTTTTTTTATATGAACTAAAAAAAAGAGGTTACAATGTTACTGGAATTGAGCCAGATCTAAATTTATTTCATCATTGTAAAAAAATTCTAAAAACTAATATTTACAATACTGATTTGAAAAGTTTTTCAAAAAAAATTATTGGCAAATATGATTTTGTAAGTCTAAATAAAGTATTGGAACATATTCATTCACCTGATTATTTTGTAAAAAAAATTAAAAAACTTTTGAAACCTGGAGGAATTTTTTATATCGAGGTTCCAGACCAAATTGCCGCGAACATAAGTAAGAATAGAGAGGAATTAATGATTGAACATTTGCATGTTTTTTCCAAAAAATCTTTTTCCAATCTACTTAAAAAAAATAATTTTAAGGTTTTAAAGATTGATCAAATACAAGAACCTTCAGGTAAATATACAATTTATGGTTTTTTTAAAAATTTGTAAATTTGAATTTAAATATTTTGATATAACTATTAAGTAATAGAAATAAAATAAATTTTGTATTTTTAGATATTTTCAGTTAAACAATCATCCTTAATGATTAATAAAAAAATCTTGTGTAGTTTTGATCATGGGTATTTAAATCACGTATTAAGCAAAGACCCAAAAAGACCAGCACTGCTATATATTTATAACAATACAAAAAAAATTTTTTCTTATATTTTTCCAAGAAACTTTGAAGATTTTAAAATTTATAAAAATATAATTAAAGGTGATCTTAAAATCTCAAATTCAAAAGACTTTAAAAGACAACCCAGGTTTGGTTTTTCAGGATTAGCACAAAGTAATAAATATATCTTTGCAGGAAGTTGGAATGGGATACACGTGATAAAAAAAAAAATTTTCAATTAAAAGAAATACTTTCTAATAAATTAACAGCTGATATACATGGTTTGGCTTTTCAAAATAAAAAAATTTATACAACTTTATCATTTAAAGACACATTAGTTATAACTGATTTAAAAGGTAATCTAGAAAGTTCCTTTACAATTAAAGATGATTTATCAGTAGTAAAAAATGATAGATCTTTGTTAAAAACAGATTGGAGATTTGAAACAAAACAACGTAGAGGACCTACTGGAAATTTTCACTTTAACCATATAAGAGTTAATGGAAAGCATGTATTTTTAACATCAAGAAATTTAGGAGCTGTATTAAAATTGGATACTCAAAAAAATAAAATTAAATTAATCACAATAGGTCATATGAGTACATCCCTAATACATGATGGAAAGAAAAAATTTGATAAAATTTATTTTACATCAGTAGATGGAAAAATTTTAATTGTTAATAATGATAAAAAAATTACAAAACAGGAAAAAATAATAAAAAATAAATTTCTATACAAAAATTTTGAAAATTCACATGCTGTAGAATATTTTGTGATTAACAAAAAAAATTTGAATAGAATTCCATCTTGGTGTAGGGGAATAGAAATACTTGATAAGAATAGAATTATTACTACTGTCGATGGAGTTTATGGCTCTAGTGGTTTTTCTGTAGTTTGTTTTAATACAAAAAAAAACAAAAAAGTTTTTGAGTATAAATTTGATAAAAATAAAGAATTAGAAAATGCTCAAAACATAAAGTATACTTCTGGTTTTGATGTAATTTCCATTTAAAGAAATTATAACGAATTATGAAAAAAAAAAACTATCAAAAAACAATCTGATTGCAGATTATAATACTAAAGAAAGCATCTTATTTGTTGATAGAGGCAGATTGGATGCGGCTTACACTAATTCATATTTTGTTGCAGCAGTTAATAATAAATATAAAAAAAAAATATATGTGCTAAATACATATAAAGACAATAGAATTACTAAAATTTATAATAGCCTTGGGTTTAGATATTTTGTTGACATAAGTTTATATAAAATTTTGTTTAATCCATACACATTAACTAAGTGTTTTGGCATTTTTCTTGTTTGTTTAATCAATTTAAAAAAAAAGGATTCATGTGGTTTATAAATTCTTTTAGAGTAAATAAAATACTAATTGGTGACTTAATTTATGATACTTATTTGAGACCAAATAATAATTACCTTAACCCTAAAATTGATTTTTTTTTTATAAAAAAATTAATTTCAGCAATTTATAAAACAATAAAAATAAATGAATTTTTAAAAAAATATAACGTAAAAATAATTATTACTGGTACAGAGCATTATGCATATGACAGTGGTTTAGCGACAAGAATTTCAACTTATAAAAAGAACATAAGAAATTTTACGTGGAATAGTCCAGTAAAAGAAAGTTACATTGAAATTGTTGAATTTAATCGTAGAACAAAATTAATTGGACATAATAGTTTACAAGATAAAATAATTTTAAAAAGATTTAATAATCTTAAAATTAATAAAAAAAAGATTAATGAATTTTTTTATAATAGAAAAAAACTTAAAACATCTAATTTTTATACTAGAGATTCTTTTGGAAGAGCAAATCAAGGTAATGGAGATAAATTTTTAGAAAAAATAGATAAACTAAAAAAAAATAAATATGAAAAAATCTTACTTTATGCCTCACACAGGTTGTCAGATGTCACTCATTTGTTAGGTATTACCTATTGCTTTCAAGATTATTACGATCAGTTCAAGGAGACCCTTGATTATGTGTATAAAAATGATGATAATAATATTTGGATTTTTAGACCACACCCATCATCAAATTTGGATATTGAAAGAAACCATTTATATAGTCTTTTTAAAAAATATAAAAAAAAGAATATTTTTTTTTGTCCCAGAAATGTCCCAGTAGAAAAATTAAAAAAAATATGCGATTTTGTAGTCTCTTCAAGAGGAACTATTGCTTTAGAATTTTTATGTGAAGGAAAGCCAGTTATTCTTGCAGGAGTTCCCAGATACTTTCATAAATCATTAGGATTTAAATGTTATCTTAACAAGAGTGAATATTTTAAAGTTTTAAGTAATCTGCACACTATTAAAAACCCATCAACTAAGGCAATAAATTTGGCAAAAAAAATTTTATTTTTTTATGAAAATGGAATGCATATAAAGCGCTTCATAAGATTTAAAAATTATAAAAAAGATAATTTAGCTAAAAAAATATTTAATTTCACTTTTGATTTACGTAATAAAAGTAACAATAATTTTAACTTTTTTAAAACTTACTTATCGAAGAATCTTGATAAGAGTTATTTTTTTTCACTTGTTAAAAGGGTAATTTAAAAATTGAATATGAAAGTTTGTATATTAGATTATGGTTCTGGTAATATAGCTTCTGTTTATAATATAATAAATTTTTTGGGTTACGAATGTAAAATTACAAATGAAACTAAACACATAAAGAGCTCATCACACATAATTTTACCAGGTGTAGGATCTTATGCTGCTGCTATGAAAAAATTAAAAAAAGCAGTTAATTTAGATGAATTAGAAATTGAGATAATTAAAAAAAAAAAACCTTTCTTAGGTATTTGTGTAGGTATGCAAATTTTATCGTCTTTTGGATTTGAATTTGAAGAAAGTAGAGGATTAAATTGGATACCAGGAGTTGTAAAAAAAATTCAAAATGAAAAGCTTCCTCATATTGGATGGAATAGCATTAATATCAAAAATGAGTCAAATCTACTAAATAATTTTGACCCTGATCTTGATTTTTATTTTTTAAATAGTTATCATTTTATTCCTGATAACAAAGAAAATATAATTTCCACCACAAACTATAAGGAAGATATTTGCTCAATTATTCAAAAAGATAATATTGTTGGTGTTCAATTTCACCCTGAAAAAAGTCAAAAAGCTGGTCAATTACTTTTAAAAAATTTTTTGAATTTTTATAAATAAGAAAATAGATGTTTGAATAATGATAAAAAAAAGATTAATACCGATTTTACTATTAAAAAATGGTTTTCTGGTCCAAAGTAAAAATTTTGAATTTCACAATTACATAGGACACCCAATTAAAGCTGTAAAGCGATTAAGTCAATGGTGCTCTGACGAACTGATATATCTAGATATTAGTCGAGATGAAAATTATGATGTTCATAGAGAGGATCATGGTTATCAAAATTATAATGATTTTTTAAGTATAATTAATGAAGTCTCAAAGCTAACTTTTATGCCGATTACAGTTGGTGGAAAAATTTGCAATCTTTTTGATGTTGAAAAAAGATTTAAATATGGAGCGGATAAGATATGTATAAATACTGCTCCATTGGAAAATCCTGATTTTATTAATCAGATTGCTAAAGAGTTTGGGTCCCAGAGCATCGTAATTTCAATCGATGTCAAAATGATAAATGGCAAACATGAAATTTTTCATAAATTTGGAAAAAAGAAAGTCAATTACAGCTTGAATGAGTGGCTTAAAATTATTCAGGATAAAGGTGCAGGAGAAGTATTAATTAATTCAATTGATAAGGATGGGAGTAAAACTGGTTATGATATGGGATTACTAAATTATGTTTCAAAGAATTGCAAAATTCCTATTATTGCCTGTGGTGGTGCTGGTAAAAATGAAGACTTTTTAGATGTTCTGTCTCATACAACTGTTGATGCAGTAGCAGCAGCAAACTTTTTTCATCACACAGATCTTAGTGTTTACAATGTAAAAAAATATCTTTACGAGAACAAATTAAATGTTAGAAAACCAGACATATTAAATATTTTAAAATGAATTATTGTAAAGAATGTTTGTACCCAAGTATTAGTGTTTTATTAAGCATTCATGATGATGGAATATGTTCAGGATGTAGATCACATAAAGCTTTTCTTGAATGTGACGATGCGTTTTGGAATAAAAGAGAACAAATATTTCAAGAACTTTTAAATATCAATAAAAGTGATAATTATTATGATTGCATTATCCCAGTAAGTGGAGGAAAAGATAGTTATTATCAAACTCATATAATTTGTAAAAAATACAATTTAAAACCATTATTAGTAACTTATGATGGAAATAATTGGTTGCCAGAAGGTGAATATAACAGAAATAAATTAAAAAATAATTTTGATATAGATCATATTATGTGGAGCCCAAGCGTTGAAGTTTTAAAAAAGGTAAATCGTTTAGCATTTAATAAAATTGGAGATATGAATTGGCATGATCATTGTGGAATAGTTACTGCACCAATTATCATGGCAGTAAGATTTAAAATTCCTTTAATAATTTGGGGAGAAACAGAGTGGGATATAGCAGGAATTTATGGACCAGAAGATGTTGTGGAATTTAGCAATAGAAGTAGACATGAAAATTCATTAAGGGGTTATGAATGGTATGATTTTATTAATGATAAAGAAAATAAACTTAGTGAAAAAGATTTTATATGGGCAAAATACCCAAGTGATGAGGAAATTTTATCTGTTGGAGTCAGGGGCATCTATATAGGAAATTTTTTCAAATGGGATGGTAGATATAATGCAGAACTAATGAAAAAAGAATATAATTGGAAATCATCTGAACAACCATTTGAAAGAACTTACAGAGATTTTTCTAATTTAGACAATAGATATTCAAATGGTGCATCAGATTTATTGAAATTTATTAAGTTTGGATATGGAAGATGTACAGATCATGCATCTAAAGACGTGAGAAATAAACATATAAAAAGAGAAAAAGGGATAGAACTTGTAAAAAAACATGATCATATTGTATCTAAGGATTTGGCACATTGGTTAGATTATGTAGGAATGAGTGAAAATTCTTTTTGGAAAAAAGCAGACAAATTTAGAGATCCAAGAGTTTGGTCAATTAAGAACAAGCAATGGTACAAAGATAATATTTGGGGTGGAGAGTCGGCTTATGGATATGTCTACTTAGATAAAAAAGAGATAGATGAATTTAATGAAAAGAAAAAAAAATTAAATAATAGAAAAATATAAATTCAATTATTAAGATTTATAAAAATCATAGGTTTCTTTTGCACATTTAGACCATGAAAACTTATTTAGTTGTAAAGAAGATTTTTTTTTAAGATCTTCTTTTATTTCTGATGAAATTAAAATTTTCTCAATTTTGTCACAAATATCATCTGGATCATCTGGGTTAAAATATATAGCTCCATCACCAGCAACCTCTGGTAATGATGAGTTATAACTACACGCAACAGGACACTCATATAAAAAACTTTCTAAAATAGGCAGTCCAAAGCCTTCATACTTTGTTGGATAAACAAATAAAGATGCATGTTTATAACATGAGTGTAATTTAGTTTCGTCGCCCTCAATTTGTAAAACATTTTTTAAGTCATACTTTTTTATTAAATCTTCCTCATATCTATTAAACTTACCACCCCCAAAAGCAATTAGCTTAAAATTTTTTTTCAAATAATTAGAAAAAGAAATTGCTTTTAAAAGATTTTCAAAATTTTTATATTTCCATCTTGTTCCAACATATAAGATATATGGAAAACCAAAAATTTTTTGTAAATTTCCCTTTTTATCTGGGTAGCCTAAATAAATAACACTTATTTTTTTTTCATCTATATCATAATAATTTAAAAGGTCTTTTTTTGTATTATTAGATATACAAATAATTTTGTCAGCAAAGTTTAAAATTTCCTTTTTATGAGAATTTTTTTTTTCTTTATAAAATGTTTTGTTAAATTTTTCATTTATTAAATCAAAAATAGTAACAACTTTTTCTAATTTATTATCATAAGAATAATTATAGTTTTCATAGTATGTTGTATGAAATATGTTTGGTTTAAAATTCTTAATTTCTTTATTGCAAGTTTTGTTATTAATTTTATGGAGATATTTCTTTAAAAAATTATATTTAATTAGGTTTGAGTTAAAGGGTACTTTATTTCCAGTATTATGAATTCCGCTATCAGAAAGTGCGTTGCTTAAGTGTAATTTTGATGAAATGTTAGTTTTATAATTTATTTCTTGTAACTTTTTAATTAGATTTATGAAATATACTGAAGGTCCACCATTAATCTGGTTAATAAATATTTTATTATCAAACAAAATTTTCATCTTGATTTTTTTATAGATGGTAAAAAAAGCTGAGTATCATTATTAAAGATCTTAACATCATCTATTATAGGAAAAATTCTAAAATTATTTTTTGAATAAAAATATTTTTTGAAATCTTTCAATTCTGTTAAATCTAAAGGGTCTACAAATCTATGATTATTTTTTTTGTTAGTTTTCTTTTTTTTTATAATAAAAAGCGAGGAAATATTTTCATTATTTATATGGTACTTTTTTTTAATAATTTGATAATTAATTTTTTTATTCTTTAATAACCTCTCGAATCCTCTAACATAGTCTAAATTAACCATTCGTTTTTTTTGTTTTTTAGAAGCAATTTCATAATGAGGTTCCATAAAAATAATTCCGTGTCTTGAAATTCTATATAATTCATCAAAAATTTTTTCTTTAATTTTGTTATTTGGTTCTAAAGAGTGAATAGTAAAAACTAAATCAATTGAATTTTCTTTAAATGGTAGTTTGTATTCAGAGTTACAAAATATTTCAAATTTTTTAAAATCATTTTTATTTAAATACTTTCTTAAATTATTTTTACCTATTATTAATCTATTTAAAGAGTTATCGTTGGCAAGATACTTTACAATTTTTTTTTTAGATGATTAAAAACATAATATGAAGTTGTAAGTTCTCCACACCCAAAATCTAAGATCGTTTTTGAATATTTAAAATTATTATTAATAGCTTTTATTAATGGATAATAAATTTTTTCAATTTTTTTTTTGGGAAGCTTATTAAAATATTTTATGTAATCCCCTGATTGTATATCGTAAGATATCTTAATTACATCAGTTTTTTTTAATTTATTTTTGAGAAATAGTTGTATATTTTTTCTTTCAGCGTACTTTTTTCTAGCTATTTTGTATGTAGATATCAATTTAAGTATACTGGTATATTTAAAAAACATATAAAAGCCTAATAAAATAGTTAAAATTACTTATACATGTTATGCAATAAATAAGTATAAAAAAAACTTAATTTTAACAATATTTATCATTACTCATTTATTCTATTGTGTTTAAAAAATTTATAAATTTAAAAAAAATTTTTGGAAATAAAAATTATTTTTCTCTATTATCTGTTTTAGTTATATCTGTTTTAAGTAGTTTTTTAGAGTTGATTGGAATTAGTTTGATTGGTGTTTTTGCAATCTCTCTAAGTGATCCAGGAATTGTAATAGAGAAAATTCCAGTTCCAGCATTAAAATTCTTTTTGCAAGGACTAGATAAATTCAAATTAATCACTTTCTTTTCAATTGCTATAATTATTATTTTTTTGATAAAACATTCGTTAAGTTTTTTTATTAGTTTTTTGGAAATTAAGATTTCTAAGAAAATATTACTAGATATAAAAAAAAAAATTTTCACTTTCTTTTTAAGTCAAAATTATGAATATTTTTTAAATAATAACAAATCTCATTTAATAAATTTAGTCTCAGGACAATCACAAAGTTTCATGGGATACATATTTCAAGTTTTTTCAATTATAAAAGAATTAATATTAATCTCACTAATATTATTTGGAATGATATATGTTGAATGGAAAATAATTTTATTTATAACACTAATATTAGTCCTTTTAACATATACTTTTAGCAAGTTTTTCAAAAAAAAATTAAATGATATTGGTGATAAATCCAGAATACTTGAAAAAACTGAAACTCAATACTTAAATGAAGCATATCAAAGTATAAAATTTATTAAACTTGGATCAAAAGAAAATTTTTTTATTAATCTTATTAGTAAAATTGCAGAAGAAAAAAATAAATACCAAGTTTACCATTATTTGATAGGAAAATTACCAAAAATTTTTCTCGAAATGATAATAATAATAATATTCACATCTGTCGTAATATTTTTAATAGATAGTAGTCAAAATAATCAAACTATATTCGGTACAATTACTTTTTTAGCATTTGCATCAATTAGATTATTGCCCTCTTTTGTAGCAATAAACAATGCTTATACAAGCTTATCATTTTTTAGATCTCCATTTGAAATTATTTACAGCATGATGATGGACTTAAAAGATTTTGAGAAAAATAATTTAAAAATTTTGCTCAATGAAAATATTAAAAAGATTACATTTAAAAATGTTGATTTTAAATATGTTTCAACTGACAAGCACGTACTACATAATATTAGTTTTGAGGTTAAGGAAAATGATTTTTTAGGTATAATTGGAGCGTCTGGATCTGGAAAATCAACGATACTTCATCTATTAAGTGGATTGTTGAAGCCAAACAAAGGAAGCATAATCTTAAATGATTATGATAAAAATAATATTAATGAATATAATTTAAATAATAAAATTTCGTATGTTCCACAGGATAGTTTTATTTTAGACTCAACTTTAGAAAAAAATATTGCTTTTGCAGATCAAGAACATGAAATTAATCAAAAAAAAATAAGCGAATGCTTAAGTTTTACTAACTTAGGTAATTTTGTTGAAAATTTACCTAAAAAAACAAAATCTCTTTTAGGAGATGATGGTTCAAAAATTTCACATGGTCAAAGACAAAGGATAGGTTTAGCAAGAGCAATTTATAATGATCCAAATGTTATAATTTTAGATGAAAGTTTAAATGCATTAGATTACGATAATGAAAAAGAAATTTTATCGAATATAAAACAATTAAATAATAAAATTTTAATTTTTGTTTCACATAGATTAGAAAGTTTAAAACTTTGTAATAAGTTATTGATCATGAGTGATGGTATTATTAAAGATTTTGGTGAAAAAGAGTTAGTATTGTCTAGAAATCAAGATTTAAATAAATATTTAAGCTAAATTTTTTATGAATAGGGTTGAGTTTTTTGGAATTTCTGGTTCAGGAAAGACAACATTCAAAGATAATATTAAAAACACACTTAAAGAAAAAAAAATTAGGACATACTCATATAAACAAATAATAGAGGAATATTTACCTTACAATGAAAGTAACATATTTAATTATTTTTTATTAAGAATTTTTTTTTTCTTTAGAAAAAAAAGTCATCAAAGTTTTTATCTTAAAAAAACCCTTTTAAGCAATAAGGTTCATAAGGAGACTTTGTTTCAAGGTTTAAAAAAAAAAATTTTTAGAATTTATGAAGAAAATCTTGATAATATTTTTAAAAAGAATAGAAATAAAAAGTTTTCAAAAATTACATTAGAATTGATAAGAGAGAGTAATTTCAGTCATCAAAATAAGTTAATCTTTACAAGATGGTTTAAAGAGGAAATAGTAGCAAATTATCTTATAAACAAGAATTTAAATAAAATTCAATTTATAATTGATAGTGAAGGCTTTATTCAAAGATTATTTATTTATCTTTATAAAAAAAAAATAAGAAAAAGATTGCAAATTTGTACCTAAAACACTGTCCCATGCCTTCCATACTTATAGTAATGGATGAAAAAGTAATAAAAAGAAAGAAATTCAGTAATAAAGAATTTAATATGGATTATAAAGAACTTCTTAAAATTTATAAAGTTACATTTAAAATCCTGAACAGTAAGAAAAATTTAAAGATTATTTGTAAGAAAAATTTTAGATTTTCATATTTATAACTTTAATTGAAAATTATTATTATTTTTATCTAAAAAAATATCATACCATTTTTGAAACATTACAAGACCCCATAATGATTTATAGCCATAGTTCTTAGTAAAAAATCCCAAATTTTCTTTATAACAACCTTTTTCTTCAAAAGATTTTAAAAAGTTTTTTATAAAATCAGCATCAAATATATTTTGAGATTTAATCTTATTAGGTGAAAATAAAGTATTATTTAATTCTTTATAATTAAAATTTTGTTTTCTTGATTCTGGACCAATAAAGCCTCTTTTCCTATTATTTAAATTTTGCTTTGGAATAATTTCTTTCATAGACTCTCTTAATAAATATTTAAAATCTTTTTTACTTGTTCTTATGTTGGACGAAATAGAAAAAATTAGATTCGTAAAATCATTATCTAAAAAAGGAGCTCTAGCTTCGATTTGATTCGCCATTGAAAATTTGTTCACCATATTACAATATTCATCTTGTAATTGAGTTTTTACATCTAAATACATTATTTTATCTCTCATGTTAGTTAGATCATTCTTATCTATAATTTCTTTTAGATATGTGCTAGCAGAAGATTTTAATTCTTTATTGATCAATTTTGATTTTAGATTTTCAGAAAAAAAATATTTTCTATTAAAAAATAAAGTGTCAAAATGAAATTTATTTTTAAGAGTTTTATAATGTGTTTTCTCTAATAGAGTCCACCTTCCGAAATTGCCAAAAAGTTCGTCACCACCTAGTCCTGTTAATATAACACCAAAATTTTTACCAGCTTCCTTAAGCACATGCCAAAGTGGCAATCCACCCCCATATGGTTCATCTAAATGATAAATCATTTTATCAAGATCATTAAAATAGTCATTAGTTTCAATAATCATCTCTGTGTGATTGGTATTAAATTTTTTTGATGCTATTTTTGATACTTCGATTTCATTTAAATCGCCTGGTTCATGACCGTCAAAACCCATGGTAAAAGTATTAACTTTATAATTGTTTTTTGCAAGTAGCCCAACTATCGATTGAGAGTCTAAGCCACCTGACAATCCACATGCTAGAGGCACATCGGATAAAGTAGCTCTTTTAACTGATTGTTCTAAGGTTTGTTTTATTTCTTCAGTAATTTCATTTAAATTTTTATAATTTGTTTGCTTAATCTCTATGTCCCACCATTTATTTATAGAAAATTTTTCTTTATCAATATCTATTTTGATAAAATATCCTGCAGGAAGTTTTTTTACATCATTAAGTATAGTATCTGGTCCTGGTACCCATAATAAGCTTAAATATTTATTTAAGCTCTCAAAATTTAATTCATTAGATATTTTACCTGTGGCAAGCAAAGCTTTTAATTCTGAAGCAAATAAAAATTCATTATTTTTCCATGTATAATAGAAAGGTGCCAAGCCAAATCTGTCTCTTGCACAAATTATTTTTTTTTTATGATTGTCATAAAAAGCAAATGCAAACGAACCGTTTAACTTATCAAGTTTTTCTATTCCATAATTTATCAGTAATTGAAGTAATACTTCTGTGTCAGAATTATTTGTAAAAAATTTAACATTTTTTTGTTCTAACTCTTTTCTTAATTCAGGTGAATTTAAGATTGTTCCATTAAAAATTATTGTATACCGTCCATCTTTCGAGGTCATTGGTTGCATACCAAGCTCTAAATCTAATATTGATAATCTGCACATTATTAAACCAAGGTTATTATCAGGGTTTATATAAGAATTTGTGCTATTAGGGCCCCTATGTATTTGGCTTTGATTCATTTTATGTAAACATGAAATGAGTGCGTTTTTTTCTAATTTTTTTTTAAAATATCCAGCAATTCCACACATTATAGTATATGGATTTAGTTTAATTTAAAAATAAGTCAAATTATATATTATTAAAAATAAATTTTTAAAATCCTTTTTTTTTAGTAAATAATTTCGTATAGAAGATCATGAAAAATTACTTTATGTAAAACAAATCTTGATAAAAAAGATATTTCAGTAATTGTTAAAAGTTTAAATTCTGGATGATTAACATATGAAAGTAAGAATTAAGATAATAAGAAAATAGATATTAGAAGTTAATGGAATTAATCTTTAAGTCAAAAAGAACAAAAGAACTTAATAAAAAGATTATTTTTCAAATTTGTAAATTAAAAGATTATCATTGGAAATTTGGTTTTTCCAATCAATTAAAATGGTTTGATCAAAACATAAGAAAAGATGATATTCATAATTTATGTTTTATGAATAAAAATTTAATTGGCTATACTGCTTTAAGGAAAGGTTATTTTAAATATCAAGATAAGGAAAAAAAACATTTTTTTTTACTTTTTGATACGCTTATATTAGATAATAAATATAGAAAAAGTAAACTTGGAAAAATTATGATGGGTTTTAATAATTATATAATTACAAAAGAAGAAAAACCATCATTTTTGCTTTGTAAAAAGGGATTAGTGAATTTTTATAAAAAAAACCAATGGAAAGCACTATTTAGAAAAAATTATGCCACTTTATATAGAACTTTTAATCTTAGTAAAAATCTTGTTGGAATGATATATGCTACTGAAACTTTAAAAAAAAGATCTATATTAATGTCAAATAATGTTGCTCTTATAACAGGTGGATTAGGATTTATTGGTTCAACTTTAGCAAACACATTAATTAAAAGAAAAATTGTTACCAAATGTATTTTACTTGATAATTTTGGTAGCTTTATTAACCCCCTAAAGTCTAATTATAATGATTACAGACAAAAAAGAATTATTAGTAGTAAAAAATTTATAATTGAAAGAGGTGATGCAAGCAATACGCAGATTACTTTAAAGTTAATACAAAAATATAAGCCAACATTAATTTATCACACAGCTGCATTACCGCTTGCTAAAATTAAAAATCTAAATGCAACTGAGGCCAGTATAGGATCGGTTGATGCTACTAAAAATTTGATAGAAAATTTAAATTTTGTAAGGTCAACATCTAATAATTATCATATAAAGAGGTTTGTTTATTTTTCTTCAAGTATGATTTATGGAGATTTTAAATCTAACATAGTGTCTGAGAACACAAAAGCAAATCCAAAAGAAATATATGGAACAATGAAACTAGCAGGAGAAGTAATTACAGCAGGTTTGTGTGGCTATTATAACATTGATTATACGTCGATTAGGCCCTCTGCAGTTTATGGACCTACAGATATGAATCAGCGAGTAAGCCAAATTTTTATTGAAAAAGCAATAAAGGGTGAAAAGATTTTTATTCAAGGCAAAGAAGAAAAACTAGATTTTACTTATATTCAAGATTTAGTTAATGGTGTGATTTTAGCCTCTACTAATAAAAAAGGTGCAAATGAGACTTTTAATATAACCAACGGAAAAGGGAGAACGTTGTTTGAATTTGTTAAAATTTTGAAAAAATATTTTCCTAATTTAGAATATGAAGTTGTTAAAAGAGATAATTTTAGACCCAAAAGAGGTACATTGTCTATACAAAAAGCAAAAAGACTTCTTGGATACTCTCCAAATTATACAATTGAAAAAGGTATTGAGAATTATTTACAATATCTAAAAGAAAATAAAATATTCAAATAAGCGTATTATATAATTCAATGTATTTTTTTATTAATTTTTCAGAATTAAATTCATTTTTAATTTTAAATATGGCTTTATCAATTATTTCTTTAACTTTCGTATTATTTTCCGTTATCCATTTAATTCCATTTGCCAAGTCTTTACTATCACAATAATCTGCACCATATCCACCAATTTTCTTATTTTCACAAACATCTTCTATTGCAGTTTCTTTAAAATATACAATTGGTGTTTTACATAATAATGATTCCACAACAGTTTTTGGAAATCCCTCTTGTAAAGATGTTGCCACAAAGACATCGGCTAAACTAAAAAGCTTTCTTTGAATATTTTGATCACTAATAAAACCTAAATTGATGAATTCTATATTTTTTTCTTTTAAAGCTTTTTCATTCCAGAAATTTCCAAAGAATACGATTGTATATTTTTCTTTTTCTAAATGATCTAAACACTCTAAAAAATATTTAAAACCTTTATATTTTGCCTCTATATTTTGAGCCCCATATAAAATTATTTTTTTATTTGAATTAATATTTAATGAGTTTAAATAATTTTTATCTTTGTCTTCATAAAAATTATTTAGATCAAAAGAAGGAAAAAATGTTAGTATTTCATAATTTTTTAGTAAGCTGCTTTTTGACGCCATTTTATTCATCCAATTACTATTAACGACAAACTTAATTTTTTTATTATAATATTTACCTTTTCTGTTTTGTATAAAAGTAGAAAGATCATAGTTTTTATTACTAGATAATTGAGGACAACGATTACATTTTGAAATGAATTTCTCACAACCAAGACTATAATGACATCCACCAGTAAAAGGCCACATGTCTCTTATTGTCCATACAATAGGTCTATTGATTTTTCTCAAGTGAGAAATATTAAAAAAACCATTATTAATCCAATGTAAGTGAATAATATTTGAGTTTATATAAGTTTTATCATTAAAAAAGTTGTAGCCTATTATTGAGGAACTAAATGATGTATTTTGACGATTAGGGTAAAGTATTTTGGGTAATTTTTCTATTGATTGTCTTAATTTGCTTTTCAAAAATTTAATTTTTGTATTTTGTTCATCATATATTATTTTTGAATTAATATTATATTTTAACAAATCGTTATGTAGTAGATTTGCACCTTTAAAGGCCCCAGAGTTTTTTACTCCACCCACTAGATGGGTTATGTTGAAGTCTTTTTTTATAATTTCCATAATTTGATATTTCCAATTTTAAAAAGTTCTTCATCGGTAGTGTAAATATTTTGTAAAAATTTTTTTTTTAATTTCTTAACTAAAAACCGATCCACACGAGCTCTACCCTGATAGTTTGTTCTTTCATAGTTGTAATTATGATAATATTGTTTGCCTCCAGCCATTCCTATACCCGTAATCAAAATTTTAGAATTTGGATTCTCATCAATTGCTTTTAGAATGCTATAAAATCCAGTTGAAGTACCTTGGATTTCAAATTTTTTTAGTTTTTTTAAAAAATATTTAAGTTTATCCCAAAATTGTATTTCTTTAGTTAGCTCACCAAAAAGAATGGTAATTATACCTCCTTTAAAAAATTGAGATTGAAATTTAAGCTGTTTGTAAAAAGATATATATTCTAATTTGCAATCTTTTTTTAATTTTTCTGGTAAGTTAATATTCGTTCCTCTTACAATTATTCTTTGAGGAATGGAGCCAATCACTCTTTTTTTAACATTAAGATTTTTTTCAAATTCAAGATCACCCACCAAACAATTCAAATTTGAATTATGAAATTTTTTTTTATATATATTGCCTCTCTCTGCTGCTCCTTGGGCTGTATAGACATTTTTTATAAAAAAATTTGGTATAATTGAATTAGGCTTAGAACCAATTACCAATACATCGAATTTCATAAATAAACTAGAATGTTTTCTAAATACTTTTTTATATACTTGTTAGTTTGTATTGTTGTAAATATCAATTATTAAACTATATTGATTCTAATATAACTAATTCATCTTTAATAATGTATTTTAAACACAAAGATAACCTTATAAAACAAATAAATATATTATTATCAAAACATAAATTAATAGGAATAAAAGCTGAATTTGAAGCTGAAGGCAGTAGCTTTGATGACGTATCTAATCTTAGAGGAATTACAAATTATTGTAATACAAAATTGTTTGTAAAAATTGGAGGTGCAGAGGCTTTGAATGACATCTATAAATGTTTAGAGATTGGTGTTGATGGAATAATTGCCCCTATGATTGAAAGCAAATTTGCTGTTTATAAATTTGTAGATTTTTTTAGAAAAAAAAAATTAAAGAAAATTCCACATTTAAGTATAAATATAGAGACTAAAACTGCATATGATAATTTAGATGAAATATTAAAATATACAGACGGATATATAAAGAATATCACTGTTGGGAGATCAGACTTGTCAAAAAGTTTTTTTAGGAAAAATCTTTATCCAGACTCTGATTTTATAAGTAATATAATTATTAATATAGCTAAAAAAGTAAAAAAATATAAAATGACCTTAACTGTTGGTGGCTCTTTGAGTAATAAAACAATTCAAAAATATAACAAATCAAAAAATTTACTGAAATTAATAAATAAAATGGAAACTAGAAAAGTAATTCTACCCACATCAAATTTTATGTCTGATATAGCAATTAATGAAGCTTTAAATTTTGAAAATTATTATATTTTATTGAAAAATGAAATTTATGAGCAAAGAGCAGATTCTGATAAAAATAGATTATCTACATTAATAACAAGAAAATGAAATTTAAAAAAAATATAATTGTTATAATTCCTGCACTTGCAAAAAATAGATATTCTTCATCAGGAGATTTGCATCAATGGGGTGGATCGACCCTATTAGAGTGGAAAATTTCTCAGGCAAAAAAACTAAAATATATAAAAGATATATATGTAGCCACTCCAGATGAAGTAATTAAAAAAATTTGCAAAAAATTAAATGTAAAAATTTACTCAAGATATTCAAAAGACAGTCTTAGAACATTTCATCAAAAAATTTCAAAAAAATTTATACAAAATTATTTGTTGCATTTATATCCAACATCTCCATTTTTATCTCCTAATCTCATAAATAAAACATTAATAACTTTTGAAAAACATAAAAATAAATTTGATTCTTTATGTACTGTTCAAAAAAAAAATGATTATTTTTTTTATAATAAAAACTCAATTAATTTTAATTTTAAAAAAAATTCAATTTCAAGAGCAAATATTGATTATTTAACACAAATATCAAATGGGATGTTTTTAGTTGATGCAAGAACTTGTTTTGAAAAAAAAAATATTATTGGCAATAAACCTTATTTTTATGAAATAGATTGGATGTCAAGTCTTGAAATTAATTCCTTAAAAGATATCAAGATTTACAATTTTTTAATTAATCATTACTTTGAAAAAAATTCTTAAAATTTAACTATCATGAACGTAGTAGCAGTTTTAACTGGAAGAGGAAACAGTACTTTTAAAAATAAAAATATTTTAAAAATACACGGTATACCATGCATGGAATACCCTTGCAGAGAGGCAAAAAAAGTTACAAAGATTAAATATTTTTTTACAAGTAGCGATGACAATAAAATCCTTGATATAGGAAAAAAGTTAGGTTTCAGCCCTATAAAAAGGCCAAAAAAATTTTCTCAATCAAACTCCAAACATTTAGATGTATTAAGACATTTTTTAAAGTATTTAAAAAAAAATGAGAATATTTATCCTGATATTATTGTTGTCTTACTAGCCAATTCTCCAATTATAAAATCAGAGTGGGTTTCAAAATGTTTAAATATTTTGATTAAAAATAAAAGTATCAGTGCGGTTGTGCCAGTTATTGAAAATAATGATTACCATCCATTAAGAGCCAAAAGGATAAGTAAGGGTTATTTGAGGGGATATCTAGATATAAACAATAACCAATCTACAAATAGACAAGATTTAGAAAAAAATTATTTTTTATGCCATAATTTTTGGGTAATAAGAACTAATTCAATAAATAATAATAATGGTTTTAATCCTTGGAAGTTTATGGGAAAAAAAGTAAAGGCTTTTAAAATAAAAGACTCAATTGATCTTCATAATCAAGAAGATTTATTACTTGCGAAACACTTAATTAAAAAATTAAACTTAAAGCGAGATTTAAAAAAGATAAAAAATTGAAAAATATATGACTTTCAATTTAAATGCATTTGGACATAAATCACAATTAAAAAAATTTAGTAAAGGTAGAAAAAGAATTAAAGATCTTTATCCTTCTGAAAAAAAATTTTTCCTTAAATTAGCAAAAAACTCAAAAACTTTTCTAGATTTTGGATGTGCCACAGGAAATTTTATAAATATATTAAAAAATATTTCTAGTATTAAAAATTATACAGGCCTTGATATTTCTAATGATATGTTAAATTTTGCAAGATTGTTACATCCCAAGTATAAATTTGAAAAATTTAATGGAAAGAAAATCTTGTTAAAGTCTAGATATGAATTGGTTTATAGTTTTGGGACTCTAATTTATTGTTTAAACTATAAAAACCTAATTAAGGATTTTATTAATCTTTCTGAAAAATATATTAATTTTGATGTAAGACTTATTTTTGATAAGACTATGAAAAAGAAAGTTGATAGTTATCAAATAATAGCAAAAAAACCACTTTTAAGACTTCCGTACGTAATCATAGATTTTAATGAATTTTTAGAATTCATTTTAAAAATTTCAAAATATAAGTATAAGATTGATATATATGGATATGAACATACAGTATCAAGTGACGTAAGAACAAAAAATAAAAAAGTTATAATGACATCAGTTTTAATAGACAAAACAAAGAGCTTTTCTTTAAATATAGAAATTAAAAAATAAGATGCTGCCAAAAAATGATATACTTAGACCAAGTTGGATGGTTAATGATAAAGAAAATAGAGAAATTGATCTATCAAAAAATGTACACTTTGATTCAAAATTAAATCTAAAAGTAAAAGAATTAATTGATAAAAAAAAATATATTTTAAATTATGGAAATGAATTTTCCTTGTATGAAGCTATATGTGGTTATTACAATCTAGATATAGGTAAGGTGGCCATTGGATATGGAGCAGCTGATATACTGCAGAGAGTAATCTTTTCTTTAAATATAGATAAACTTTATATAGTCAAACATTCGTTTGCGATGATTGAAATTTACTGCAAGATGATTAATTTAAATTATGAGATAATTGATTTGGAAGATTTAAAAAAAAAAAATTTAGAAGATAATTCAGCAATGTATATTGCAAATCCTAACGGGTTTGATGGAACTAGCCATGATATATCTGAACTAAAAGATAGGTTTAAATTTTTAATTTTAGATGAAGTTTATTCTGATTTTTCCAATAAATTTTCATTATTAAATAAATTTCAGTCTAATTTTATTATTATCAAAAGTTTAAGTAAAAGCTTAGGTATAGCTGGTTTGAGAGTTGGATTTTCTTATTCTTCAGCTAAAATCGCTAATGAAATTCAAAAATTAAGAACAAGTCAAGTTTCTAGCTCTATAGCTTCAATAGTTGTACCAGAAATAATTAGTTTAACAGATGAAGTTATTATGAGAATGATTGAAACAAAAAACTTTTTGGAGCAAAAATATGACTGTAAAAAATCAGTTGCAAATTATGTATTATTTAAAAAACAAAATAAATACACTAAAGTTTTTGGTTCAAGAGAAATTGATGGTTTCCACAGGATGGCTTTGACAGATATGAAAACTTTGAACACAGTATGATAAAAAAATCTAATAAAAAAATTTTGTTACTTTTTGGGGATGATTTAAGAAATAAATTTATTTTAAATAAAGTGCTGAGTAAATTTAAAAATTGTAAAGTGATTATTCAAAAAAGAAATAAAGAAAAATTAAAAAAAAAAACAGATTCTTTATTGCAAAATCATCTAAAATTTAGAGATGTTTCAGAAAAAAAATTTTTAAAAATAAACAAAAATTATATTAATAAATATAATGATATAACTTACATTGAATTAAATGAGTTAAACTCACAAAAAATGATTAATAAAGTTAGAAATTTTAAACCTGATTTAGTCTTATGTTATGGAATTACCCTTATTCAAAAAAAGTTACTATCTACCCTGCCAAATAAAACAATTAATATTCATAGTGGATTAACTCAAAAATTTAGGGGTTATGCTTCAAATTTTTGGGCTTGTTATATGTTAGAGCCAAATAATGTTGGTGCAACTATCCATTACGTTATTGAAAAAGCAGATAGTGGAAATATACTACATCAAGTTAGAGCAGATTTAAGAAAAAATTATAATCTTCATGATTTATCATCAGTCTCAATATTAAAGATTGGAAATATCATAAATCAAATTATTTCAATTTTGCTGATAAAGAGTCCTAAGGGTCAAAAATTAACAAGTGGGAAATCTTTTTTATTAAAAGACTTTAAAATTGAACATCTGTTAATTAACTATAAATTATTTAAAGATAAGTTATCCGCGTTCTATTTAAAAAAAAATATTAGAATTAGAAATATTAAATTAGTAAAATTATTTTAACATTAAATACTTAATGAAAAAAAAAATTTTTATAGCTTTATTGGGTGGAGGAAGAATTGCTGAGCATCATATAAAAGCAATTAAAAAAATAAAAAATTTTGAATTAGTTGCAATGACAGATTTATCTAAATCTAAGAGAGATTATTTCAATAAAAAATTTAGAATAAGAACGTTTAAACATTATACATCAATGCTTAATAAAGAAAAAAAAATTGATATAGTTGTGATAATGTCTCCGTCAGGTATGCATTACGAACATGCCTCAGTAATTATCAAAAAATTTCAAAAAAATATTATATTAGAAAAACCTCCATGCATGAATAGATCTCAAGTAATTTCACTGTATAATCTTGCTAAAAAATATAAAAAAAAAATTTATCCAGTTTTTCAAAGTAGAAACAATAAATGTATTCTCAAATTAAGAAATGAAATTAATAAAAATAAGTTAGGAAAAATTAGATTAGTAAATCTTTCATTAAGATGGTGCAGACCTCAAAGATATTATAATTTATCTAAGTGGCGTGGAACTTATTCTCACGATGGAGGTGTTTTAACAAATCAAGGTATTCATTATTTAGATTTAGTAAGATATTTATTTGGTGATATTTCAATTGTTAGTTCAAGAATGAAAACATTTGGTGCAAAAATAGAAGTTGAAGATAGCGTGGTTGGTTTTTTTGAGTTTCAAAACGGTGCACTAGGTTCTTTAGAATTGACAACTGCGGCTAGGCCTAAAGATTATGAAGCTAAGATTTCAGCAGTTGGTTCTAAGGGAATTGTTACTATTGGTGGTTTATCTGCAAATATTTTAAAAGAATATTCTCCTGATAACAGTTATTGTAAAAAATATAGTGAAAATATTCCTAATGCATATGGTTTTGGTCATTTTAAAATGTATGAAGATATTAAAGACGATTTTAATAAAAAAAAAAATATAGTATAAATTTTCGTGATTGTTTGAAAACTGTGGAATTAATTAATGCATTTTATGTTTCAGATGAAAAAAATAAAACAGTAAAAGTTAATTCGTCAGGAAATTCTAAAAGACTTGGTAGGGCAGATAAAAAAATTTCAAAAATATATAAGTAATTTAAATCAATGACTATGAAGAAAGTCTTTTATTGGTGTCCATTTATTTCAAAGGTTGCAACAGTAAGATCTGTGATCAAATCATCAGAAGCTCTTAAAAAATTTTCTAAAAACGAATTTGAACCCACGATAGTTAACGTAGCTGGCGAATGGAATAGTTATAAGAATGAAGAAAATACACTTGGGTTAAAAATAATAGATCTAACTAATTCAAAAATTTTAGATGGAAAAAACTGGACAGGTTTTTGGAGGAGCAGGTTGATATATATGTATATAATAATAATAGCATTTATCCCTTTAATAAGACTTTTGAAAAAATATAAACCAGATTTTTTTATTTTACATCTAATTTCATCTTTACCTTTGATCGCAAATTTTTTTTTTAGATTTAAAGTTAAAATAATATTAAGAATCTCAGGTATGCCAAAATTTAATTTTTTTAGAACTATATTATGGAAATATACGGTAGCCAATATTAATCTAGTTACCACCCCAACTATAGGAACTTATAATGATTTGAAAGAAATAGATTACTTAAAAAATAAAATTAGAGTTTTATTTGATCCAATAATCACACCCTCAGAGATATTAAAAAAAAAAATAGAAAAAATTAATGATAATATTTTTATAAATTCAGATTTTAAAAAATTTTTTATTTCTATAGGTAGATTCACTAAACAAAAAAATTTTTCCTTTTTAATAGATTGTTTTTCTGAGGTTATTAAAGTTAGAAATGATGCAAAACTTTTGATTGTTGGCACGGGTGAATTAAAAGATGAAATGCAAAATAAAATAAATCAAAACAAGGTAAATAAAAATATAAAGTTAATACCATTCAAAAATAATATTTATAATTATTTGAATGCATCAAGTGGTTTTATACTATCATCATTATGGGAAGACCCAGGCTTTGTATTGATTGAAGCCGCATATTTGAATGTTCCAATATTATCAAGTGATTGCAAAAATGGACCAAAAGAGATACTAAACAATGGAGATAATGGAATTTTGTTTAAATCTAATAATAAGAAAAGTTTTATAGAAAATTTTAAAATTTTTTCTAATTTAAATGAAATAGAGAAAAAAATTAAAATATTAAAAACTAAGAAGTATATTAAGAAATTTACAGTTTTTTCCCACTATAAACAAATTGTAATTTTATTAAGAGAAATTAGTTAAAAATGAATGATGAGTATAGCAATAAATTAGATAATTTTGTAATGGCAGAGGCCAATAAAATTTCTAAACCTATAATATTAGAATTCGGAGTTAGACATGGATTCTCTACAAAAAAGTTTATAGAAATATGTGAAAAAAATAAAGGAAATTTGTTTTCAGTAGATATTGATGATTGTTCACATATTTCAAATAACAGTAGGTGGAAATTTATACAGTCAAGAGATGATAATTTTGACTTGTTAGAAAAAGAAATACCAAATGCTTTTGATGTAATCATGATTGACTCATTTCATAATGCAAAACATGTAAAAAAAATTATTTTTTATTATTATCAAAAACTAAAAGTTGGTGGCCAGATGTTCATAGATGATATTTGCTGGATACCATATGTTGAAAATAATTATAGAAATCATTTTAATAGCGAGATTAATAATAGAGAAACTTTTAAAATGATAAATGAGGTAATTCTTTCAAATCAAGAAAATCTAAATGTATACTTTTCTTTTGTTGGTTCTGGAATGGCAAAAATAATTAAATTAAATGAAAAAAAATTAAATGAGCCTAAAAATATTAAGTCAAGAGAACTATCGTTAAAAAATTCATTGAGAAAACTATTAAATAGATAATGAATAGCCTTCATAAACAGACACTTGAGATCATTAAAGGGGATAAAGAAAATCATCTTTCAATCATGCACAGTGAAATAATTAAGAATAAATTCAAAAATATTGTAGAATTTGGAGTTGATAGAGGAACCTCTACTGCCGCTTTTTTAGATGCTGTAGAAAAAACAGATGGACAAGTTTATTCATTTGATATTAAAGATTGTAAAAATCTTTTTAGTCACGATAAATGGAAATTTTACAAAATAAACGATCTTAACCAACAAAAAATTTTTACTTTATTTCCAAAATTGAATGAGGGAATAGACTTATTATATATTGATAGTTATCATGAGCCCAATCATATAAAGAAATTATTAGAAATTTATTTCCCTTTTTTAAATAAGGATGGGCATATATATGTGGATGATACTTCGTCATACCCTTATAGACAAATAAAAAGTGTATCAAATGCAATTACTTCAGATTTATCAAAAGAAGCTGTTGAGGAATTTTTTTTTTCAAATTTTGAAGAAATAGATTTTCAGTTTAACGGGAATGAGAATGGACTATGCATTTTAAAAAAAACAAAAGACTCAAAAATAACAAATATAAAATCAATATGGAAATATAATGTTTTTTTGTATTTCTTTTATAAATACGTGAAAAAAATAAAATATAAAATTTTTTACAAAAGTTAAATATTATTTATTAATTTAAGGTATTTATTTAAGTTGAGACTTTCATCAAACCTATCTAAATTTTTAATAGCTAAAGAAAGCATTTTATTACATTGTTTTTTGTTTCTGCTGAGAAATAATATTTTTTTTGATAACTGGGTATGATTTCCCACATTAAAAAGTAGGCCTCCTTTTCCATTTAATAAAATTTCCCTAGGACCTGTTTGACAATTACTTGATATAATAAATTTTTTTAAAACTAAAGATTCCAACAAAACATTTGGTAATCCTTCAAAGGTAGATGTTAAGACAAACGCATTTGCTAACTGCATGTATGGAAAAGGATTATCAGTAAATTTTTTTATTTTAATGGTATCATTTAAGTTATTATTAGTTATATAATTTCTCATTGTGTGAAGGTTGGAGCCCCTTCCGATTATCATTAATTTTAATCTAACTTTATTTTTAATTAAATTAATAGCTTTAAGTAAAGTTAAGTGATCCTTTTGATCGGTAAATCTAGCTACATTAATTAAATTTAAACAATCTTTTTTAAAAAAAGGTTCTTTAATTTTTTTATTGGCCAATTTAATTATTTCACTTTTATTTAAGGGATTATATATTGTTACTGGTTTAATATTATATCTCTTCCTTAATTCACGATTAAACTCCTCACTGTTAACCATAGTTTTATCAGCTAATCTTAAAACTTTTTTAAAAATAAAATTTTTAAAAATATTTTTTGACCAACCTATTGGAGCTGAATTTGATCGAACTACAACTTTTACTCTAAATAATTTACACAAGAGAAGACAATAAATATTTGCTTGCCAAGAAAATACAATAATTTTTCTATTCTTAAAAATTTCAGTTAGAAGTAAAAAAAGACAAATAATATATTTTGGTCTTCTTTGAAATTTTACCCAGAAGTCAGATTTTGGACTAACTATTTTAATTTTTTTGTCAAACTTAGATTTAAAATTTACCGATGTAGTAATTAATGAAATATATCTAAATTTTTTTGTGAAAAATTTAGATACAATGAATAAGTTTTTTTCAACCCCACCACCCTCAATAGAGGGCATAAAAAAAAGGACTTTCTTATTAATCATAAAGTATATTGTATGTAATATTTAATACAAATATAGTAAACACTTTATTCAATATGTTTTACAAATATATTATTTCTTTAATAAAAATAAAAAAATAAGATTTATATGGTTTTAGTCAGTGTTATTATTCCTTATTTCAAAAAAAAACTGTATTTCAAAAAAACTTTTAATTCAGTTATCAGCCAAAATTTTAAAAATTTTGAGATAATAATAATTTATGATGATAGTGACTTAATGGACCTTCAATTTATTAGAAAAATAATCAAAGGTTATAAAAATGTTAAAATTATTATAAATCCAAAACAATTGGGAGCTGGAGGCTCAAGAAACATGGGTGTTAAGTCAGCAAAAGGAAAATTTATTGCATTTATTGATGCTGATGATTTGTGGAAAAATAATAAACTAAAATTACAATTAAAATTTATGATAAAAAATAAATGTTCTATTTCTCACACTTCATATAATATTATTAAGGGAAATAAAGTGATTTCCTCGCGTGTAGCGAAAGATTTTATCAAATTTGAAGATTTATTAAAATCTTGTAATATTGGCCTATCCACCATTATATTAAAAAAGAGTATCTTTAAAGGCAAAATAAAATTCCCAAATTTAAAAACTAAAGAAGATTTTGTATTATGGCTAAATCTTTTAAAACAAAATTATAGAATCTGTGGTATCAAATCAAATCTTGCATATTGGAGAAAGCTGGATAATTCACTATCATCATTCACAATTCAAAAATTGAAAGATGGATTTAGAGTTTATAATAAATACATGGGTTTTAATTTTATTAAATCTTTTTTTTATTTATTTATTTTAAGTATTAATTATTTAAAAAAAAAATAATTCTATGAAATATTTATATATTTTTTTGTTACCAATAATAATTTATTTAATTAATAACTTGTTAAAAAAAAAATCATTATTGATGAATTATTCTGGTGAAATCCATCAAAAATTTACAATTAAAGAAAACATTCCATTATCTGGTGGCATATTGATTTTAAGTAGTTTTTATCTATATTTTTATGATTACTCAAATGTATTCAATCTACATCTTTTTTTTACCTTTCTTTTAGGATTGTCGGCAGACTTAAAAATAATTAAATCAGCTCAAAAAAGATTTATTTTACAAATAATGATATTATATTTATTTATTGATTTTATGGATATAAGTATTCTTGATACAAGAATACTTTATCTGGATAAATTACTTACTGATCCAATCTTTAATAATTTATTTGTATTATTTTGTGTTTTGATAGTTGTAAATGGTACTAATTTTATTGATGGACTAAACACTAATGTTTTAGGATACTATATTATAGTCTCCCTGATTTTATATAAAATAGATTTTTTTTATATTTTAGATCTTAATAGTTCACAATGGGTTGGATGGATAATGTGTCTTGTCATATTTTATTTTTTTAATTTATTTAAGCTTTTATTTATAGGTGATAATGGCGCTTATGTTCTGGGATTGATTTACTCTTATCTTTTAATTCACTTTTATAATTTAGATCAAAATATTTCACCATTTTTTATTATCCTGTTATTATGGTATCCATGCTTTGAAATATTATTTTCAATAATAAGAAAGTTAAAATTAAATAAATCACCAATTGAACCAGATAACCAACATTTTCATCAATTAATTTTTTTATATTTTAAAGATTCACTTAAACTTAAAAGACACATATCAAATAATTTAGGTGCCAATGTGATAAATTTATATAATCTAATTATATTATACATTGGGTCATTAAGTGTTCGTGACACTCAATTTCAAATTACATTAATTGTATTAAATGTTTTAGTGTATTTATTCGTTTATATAAAATTATATAAAAGTATAAAAAATATCAGTCTATGAAAAAAATAATCTTATCATCTTTAAAAGTATTAAGAAGCCATCTTTAAAAGCATTAACTTTTTTTTTACCAGCAATACGCGGTCTTTCATGCGAGGTGATTGTGGATAATTTCATTAATTTTTTATTAGCCTTGATGGGTAATTCAACACAAAAACCAAAGTCTTTACTATTAAGGTTCAGCTCTCTAGCCTTATTGGTTTTGCCTAGCACAAAAGTATATAAGATATCATTTATATTTAATTTAAAAAAAATCTTACCTATTGTTGAAAATATATAGTTTCCTACCAATGTAATTATAGTGTCATCATCACTTTTAGCATTCTTGTTATATCTAGAACCGAATACAAAGTCTAAATTATTTGTTTCAAGTTTTATCATCATATCCTTAATTTCCCCCGGTTTAAAAGAACCATCAGCATTAAATATACAAAACAATTCTGTATTAATTTCATTTATTCCAGTGATAAGTGCATCACCATAACCAAAATTTTTTTGAAAAACTATTTTTACATTGAGGTGAGAAATTGCCTCAATTGTTTTTAAATCACTTTGATGTAAAATAATTACGGTTGAATATCCAAATGCTTCCAATTCTTTTAAAACTTCAGGTAATGATTCAGCTTCATTTTTTGCAGGGATCAAAAGAGTTAAATTTTTCATATATAAGATTTTAAAATATTTGCTAAAAGAAAACCAAAAAAATATAAATATAGAAAAAATATTTTTTTTAAATTTTTTAGGTGCTCTAGTCGCACATTAAACACAAATAAACTAAAAAACATAACTATTAAAAGAGGGTCATAATATTTGTGATAAATAGTTATTTGTGGGTTGCTAATAAATAGTAAAAAAAATATTAATAAATTATCTACTTTTTCTGTAATAATCCCTAAAATAAATATAATTGAAATAAAAGAAAAAATAAAAAAAATAATATTGTTATTAAAGAAATAGTCAGAAAGTTTATATATAATTCCACCTCCGGAGTACTCTGGCCTATAATCAAAATAAAATAATGATATGAAAAAAATAATTAAAGAGATGAACAAATTTTTATAATTAATTAATTTTTTTATATTTAAAATTTTTGTTAAATAAAAGGGTAAAAAATAAAAAAATATTATTGTGGGTATAATGAGAATTTGATTAAAAATATTTGTAAAAAAAATATTATCAATTCTACCAAGTCCAATAGCAGCAGACTTATTAAGGAAATTAATATCTAAAATAAAAACATAATACAGAGCAGGAAATGCAAGAATACAATTAAAAATAATTATAATGTAAAATCTAAATGATCTAATACCCAAATACCCAAAGTATTTATAAACAAAGTATATTGAGAAAACTGCAAAATTAGGACTAAAGTAAGAACTGATTGTATAAAAAATTATATTTAAGAACATGAAAGATGTTTTTTTTTTTCAATAAACTTTAAAAAAAATAAGATACTTGTTGTAAAGAAAGTTAATCCTATTAATCGACTATCTGGCCATATGCTCAAGCTTCTAAAGATTGGTGATAAGAAAATTAGTCCAACAAGTATCAGAAGATATTTAGCCTTCAACTGTTGGGCTTTAAACTTATGTTTTAAAATATAAAAAAAAGAAATAGGCAGTATTAGACATATATGGAAATATATTAATCTAATAAGATAATCATCTAATTGAACCCTCTCAAAAAATGATAAAGCTATTAATAAGACAGGTGAATGTCTCGTAGTGTAGTCATCATAATTCATGAATGTAAATAAAAAATTATTAGCAAAGAACCCTGTAATTTCTTTTTGATTTACATAGTCATGAAAAGCACCACCACTAGAGTTTTCACCCAATATAAAGCCAAGCAGGACACTAATGTATAAGAAAATAAATAAAAAAATTATTTGATATTCAGTTTTTTTTTTTCTTAGGATACATCGACATTTTTTAATAGATATATTTATTATTAGTTATATTTATATTTTATGAGTAATCATTTAATATTTCCACTCTATTTAATTTTTTTTATTATTTCTACGATTGGTTATGGCTATATGTTTTCCAATTATTTTAATAATAATTTTTTAAAATTTAATATAGGCTATCAAGGTTTAATTGGTTTTTTTTTTATAACATTTATATCCATTATAACATCATTTTTTTTTAAACATGGTTTTTTACATAATTCAATAATCCATTTAATTGGATGTGCTTCATTTTTGATATATCTAAAAAAGAAAACTTTAAAAATAGATGAACTCAAAGAACTTTTTATAATTTTTTTATTATTGATTAGTGCACTTTATATTTTTAAAAATCATGATGATTTTTCATATTATCATCTAACATACTCATTAAATCTTACTGAAAACAAATTTATTGTTGGCACTGGAAACTTTAGTCATGGTTTTAGAACATTTTCTTCAATTTTTTATTATCACTCTATTTTATATATGCCTTTTATTAAATATTATTTATTTCATTCTGGCCCCTTAATTATATTAATATTTGTTAATTCGATGTTAATTTCAAAAATAATCTATTTTGCTAAGGAGAAAGATTTAAATTTTGTTTATTTTTTTTCTCTATTGTCATTAGCTTTTGCAAACATTATTTTTTATAGAATTGGTGAACATGGAACTGATAGATCTGCACAAATACTATTACTTTTAATATTTATCTTTTTATTTGAAATAAAATTTTTAAATTTAGAAAAAAAAGCTAAAAAAGACTTAATTTATTTAATGATGTTAATCATAATCTTTACTGCCAGCTTAAAAGCTATTTATATTTTATATTTAGTTTTAATTCCTGTTGCACTTTATGGATTAAAGGATTTTAAATATTATTTCCTTTCTATTAAATATAAATTTTTGTTAATTTTATTTTTTGCTGGAACTTCAATTTTGTTAGTAAATTTTTTAAGTACAGGATGTTTGCTTTATCCAGCAAAAAGCACCTGCACCACAAAAGTAATTTGGCACATACCACACAATGAAGTAAAAAAAATGAATATTCATTATGAGTGGTGGGCTAAAGCAGGAGGAGGTCCAAATTATAAATCTAAACTTAAAAAAGAAGAATACATTAAAGATTTTAATTGGGTAAAGAATTGGATTGATAGACATTTTTTTAATAAAGTTTCAGACACCTTGTTGGGAATTCTTGCAATTTGCTTAATTTTTTCTTCATTTTTTTTAAAAATAAAAAAAAGAAAGAAAAGAAAATATAAAACATTCGATATATACTTAATTATTATATTTTTTTTAACCGTGTGGTTTATTAAACATCCAGCAATGCGCTATGGTGGTTTTGTATTAATCAGCTTACCTTTTTTTACTTTTATAAGTGGATATTTAGGCTCTCACACATATAAAAATTCAAAAATATTTTTAACTACAAATTTAATGATTTTCATAATATTTCTTACATTTAATGGAAGAAACATTGTTAGGTTAAATAAAGAAATTGATTTTTATAAATATGATATTCAACAATCTCCACTATTTTATGTTGAAAAAATCCAATCTGAAATTACACATACTAATAAAAATTTTAAAATTTATTCTCCATTGGGTGGGTCTTGTTGGGATTCTAAAACACCATGTTCATATAATAGAAATTTAGATAGTTATAAAAAATTAGGTTTTAATATCGTATTTAGAAAAGATGAGTAATTTATATCTAAAATTTTTAGAATTACTAATTAGTATTGTGGATAAATCTAATAAAAATTTAATAATAAAATTTTTAAAAAATAAAACATTGAATAAAAAAATTGTTGTTTTTGATGTTGGTGCACATAAGGGTGAAACTCTAGAAATTTTTCTTAAAAGTTTTAATATTGAACAAATATTTTGTTTTGAACCAAATAGAAAAATATACGAGAGATTAAAAAATAAAATAAAGATGATGAATTATAAAAATGTATTTTTATTTAATTATGGACTAGGAAGCAAAATAGAAACTAGATCATTAAAGACTTTTTTAGATACCTCCTCATCAACATTTAGTCAAATAGATAGTAAAAGTAATTATTATTTAAGAAAAAAAAAATATTTAATTTATTTTCAAACAAATTTTTTTCAGAAGATATCGAAGCAGAAGTGAGCACTTTATCTAAATTTATAGAAGAAAATAATATCAAAAAAATTGATATACTTAAAATAGACACTGAAGGTTTTGAATACAAAATTCTTAAGGGAATTGCAGATAACCAATTTAAAGATATAGAGCTTATTTACTTTGAGCATCATTATGATCTAATGTTAAAAAAAGATTATAAATTTTCAGATATAAATAAATTATTGACTTATCACAATTTTGAAATGGTGTTTAAGATAAAAATGAAATTTAGGAAAACTTTTGAATATATTTATGAACTTAAAAAAAAATAACAATTTAGCTTCTGTAATTATAGCAAATTATAATAATAATAAATATATAAATGAATGTATCAATTCTATTAAAATTCAAAAATATAAAAATATTGAAATAATTTTTGTAGATGATCAATCAAATGACAGTTCATTAAAAACTATAAAAAAATTTAAAAATATTAAAGTTATAAAAACAAAATCTAAAACTAGTGTTGGAAGTTTTAATCAAATTAAAGCTTATAGTTTGGGTTACAAAAAATCAAAAGGAGATATAATATTTTTTCTTGATAGCGATGATTTTTTTTTAAAAAATAAGATTCAAGATATTATGATTTTATATCAAGAGAATACAAAGCTTAATCTATTATTTGATCTGCCAATAAATCTTATAGGAAAAAAAAAATTTAAAAAAAAATTTAAACAAAAATCATTTATTTTTTCAAGCTGGCCAAGATTTAGTCCTCAGAGTTGTATTTCAGTTCGAAGAAATTTTGCTAAGAATATATTTAGAATTTCTAATATAAAGAAATATCCGAATATATGGCTAGATTTTAGAATAGCCACTTACGCATTTCTAAAATATAAAAAATTGAATATAATTGAAAATTATTTAACATATTACAGAATAAGAGATAACTCAGCATCGTCTAAATTTAAAAAAATTAGCAATGATTGGTGGTTAAGAAGAGCCGAAGCCCACGATTATTTTGAATATGTTGCAAATAAGTTGAATATTAAAAATCGTTTAACTTTAGATAAGATTATAACCAAAGTTATAAACATGTTAATAAAAAAAAATAACAATTAAGATGAAAAAAAAAAATATTTTAATATTAGGTGTAACAGGGCAAGATGGGTCTTATCTATCAAGATACTTAATTGAAAAAAAAAATTATAATATAATTGGAGTATCAAGAAGAAAAAAAGTTTTAAAAAACCACAAGTTATTGTCTATTCATAATAAAATAATTATTAAATATTTTGACTATAATAACTATATCAAGTTAGAAAAAGTGATTAAAAAATACAAAATAAGTGAAATATATTTTTTTTCTGGACAAAATATTCCAAAAATATCAAATAATTCTGTTATTGAAACTCTCTATAGTAATGTAATCCCAGTTTATAATATAATAGATATCATATTAAAAAATAATAAAAAAATTAAATTCTTTAATTCATCGTCTTGTGAAGTTTTTAAAAAATCTAATTACGCTATGAATGAAAATAGTCAAATGTCTCCTAATAGTATTTATGGATTAAGTAAACTAATTTCCTTTGAAATTGTAAAATTTTTTAGAGAAAAATTTAATCTTAAAGTTTGCTCTGGCATAATGTTTCACCATGAGTCTATTCTAAGAAATAAAGATTTTGTTTTAAAAAAAATAATTGAAACTGCAAAAAATATTAAAAATAAAAAAACTCAAAAACTATATTTGGGAGATATAAAAATTAGTAGAGATTGGGGTTGGGCACCAGAGTATGTTAAATTAATTCATAAAATTTTAAATAAAAAAAAAGTTGAAGATTTTGTAATTGCAACAGGAAGAACTTTGAAACTAAAAACCTTAATCAAACAAGTTTTTGACCACCACGGTTTAGACTGGTTAAAATATACTAAAACCAATAATTCTTTACTTAGAAAGTTTGATAACAGAACAAGAATAGCCGACAATAGTAAAATAAAAAAGGTGCTGAATTGGAATCCAAAATATACTGCTATGGACATCGTTAATAATTTATTAAATGATAAATTAGATTAAAGATGACAGCTAAGCTAATATTTTTTGACAAAATAGTTCGATTAAAAAAAAATTTTTTTTATGAAGGTGGAACCAGATTAAGAAAAAAAAATACTAAAAATAAGAATCCTTTATTTTCAATTATAACAGTTGTATATAATAATCAAAAGTACCTTGAAGAAACAATTTTAAGTGTTCTAAAGCAATCGTATAAAAATTTTGAATATATAATAGTCGATGGTGGGTCAACTGATAAAACATTAGAAATAATTAAAAAGTATAATAATAAAATTGATTACTGGGTTAGTGAGAAAGACAAAGGAATTTATGATGCATTTAATAAAGGCATGTCTTTATGTAGGGGAAATTTTATAGGAATAATAAACTCAGATGACACATATACTAAAAATTCATTAAAAATTATCTCAAGTTATATCAAAAAAAAGCCTGAATTTGACTTTATATTTGGAAGTGTAAGAAAACACTGGGGAGTCCTATATGGATATAAACCAAAAAAAATTTTTTATAGTTGGGGTTTTTATTCAAGTCATTCAACTGGATTTTTTATTAAAAGAACTTCTGCTCAAAAAGTTGGGTTATACGACTTAAAATATAAATACCACGCAGACTATGATTATTTTTATAGACTAATTGTTCATAAAAAAATGAATGGGTTAGCCACAAAAAAAAAAGAAATTACTGGTATCTTTCGCCGAGGTGGATTTTCAAGTACGATAAATTATAGAAAGCTTTTTAAAGAAGAAATGTTAATAAGATATAATAATAAACAAAACTTCATATTATTAATTATGATATTTATGTATAAAATAATTAAACATTTTAAAAAAATAGTAAAATCTTGAAAATTTTAGTTACAGGTGCTGCTGGTTTTATAGGTTCAAAGTTATGCACTAAGCTTTTAAAAAATAAAAAAACGACCATTTATGGTCTGGATAACTTAAATACATATTACTCTTTAGAAGTAAAAAAATTAAGAATTGATAGTTTAAAAAAAAAAAAATTTTAAATTTATTAAAATTGACCTTAAAAATAATCAAAATCTAAAAAAATTAAAATCAATTCCAAAAATAGATATTATTTATCATTTTGCAGCACAAGCAGGAGTTAGGTTTACCGTTAGAGAACCTAAAAAATATTTTAATGATAATATAAAAGCCTTTTTTAATATCATTAATTTTGCGAAAGAGAAAAAAGTAAAAAAATTTTTTTTTGCTTCATCAAGTTCTGTTTATGGGGATCAAAAAAAATTTCCAATTAAAGAAAATTTTGAATTAAAAACAAAAAATTTTTATGGTCTCTCCAAGAAAATTGATGAAATTTGTGCTGAAACTTTCAGTAAAATTTATAACATAAAAACTGTTGGTCTAAGATTTTTTACTGTTTTTGGTGAATGGGGAAGACCTGATATGTTGATATTTAAATACATAAAAGCTAATTTATCAAAAAATAAGTTTTATTTAAATGAAAATGGGGAACATTTTAGAGATTTTACTTACATAGATGATGTTACCAGCATTCTAACTAAACTACAAAATGTAAAACTTAAAAAAAACTTTTCTATATTTAATATTTGTTCAAATAATCCAATCAAGATTATTGAAGTTATTAAAAAAATAAACAAATTTAATTCAAAATTTAAATATATTCCAATTTACTCAAAAGCTCTCAAAAAAATTGAAGTGGATATTACCCATGGTAATAATAATAATATTAAGAAACACTTAAAAAACTTTAAATTTAGTAATTTTGATAAATCTTTGTCCAAAACTGTTAAATGGTATATAGAAAATGAAATTCATAAAATAACTTAATTCTGTATTTAAAAATTTAATGAGTAAAATATTGATTGTCGGAAAAAAAAGTTTCATTGCAAGGTCGATAAACAAACAATCAAAACACCATACAATTTTGATTAATTATGAAGATCTTATAAAAAAAAAAGATAATTTTTTTAAAAAATTTTCTTTTATAATAAACTGTAGCTCAAATTTAACTTTTATTAAAAAAAAATATAATATTAAATTTGATCACGATTATAACATAGCATTGAAGATTAAAGATCTTAATTGTAGATATTTATTTTTAAGTACAAGAAAAGTTTATTATCCAAAGAGCAACATTAAAGAAACTGACAAACTGCAACCAATTTGCCACTACTCAAAAAATAAATTAATTTCAGAAAATATGGTTACGTCTATCTTGAATAAAAGATTATTAATTTTAAGACTTGGAAATATTATTGGATATGACTCAAACAAATCTAGTAGAAAATTACATAATACATTTATAGATATTTTTATCAAAAATGCTAGAAACGGCATAATTTTTAGAAACCCACACATATACAAAGATTTTTTACCAATTAAATTTTTTGTAAAAATAATTGATAAGCTTATAGTTAATAAAGCCGAAGGGATATATAATGCTTCTTTTGGAAAAAAAGTTTATTTAGACTATATATTGAAGTGGTTGAACTATTATAATATTAAACCATTTAAGATTAAAACTTTAAAAATTAACAAAAATAATAACAACAAGGAGTCTTTTTATTTAAATATTAATAAACTAAAAAGAAAAATTAAGTTCAATTTAACTCTTAAGATTTTAAAAATAGAATGTATGGTTATTAGTAAAAAAATATTTAATGAAAAATAAAAAAGTAGCATTAATCTTTGGAATTACAGGTCAAGATGGGTCTTATCTAGCCGAACTATTATTGAATAAAAACTATATTGTGCATGGTGTGAAAAGAAGGTCCTCTTCATTTAACACTGGAAGAATTGACCATCTTTACCAAGACCCCCACGATCGAGGAAGAAAATTTATTTTACACTATGGAGATTTAACTGATGCAATTTCAGTGTCTGCGTTGATAAAAAAAATTGAACCTGATGAAATTTATAATTTAGCCGCTCAATCCCATGTAGCGGTTTCGTTTGAAGTCCCTGAATATACCGCGAATGCTGATGCAGTAGGAGCTCTAAGAATTTTAGAGGCAATAAGATTTCATAATTTAGAAAAAAAAACTAAATTCTACCAAGCAGGAACCTCTGAAATGTTTGGAAAAGTACAGGAAGTGCCTCAAACTGAAAAAACACCATTTTACCCTAGAAGCCCATATGGGGTTGCAAAAGTATATGCGCATTGGATTACAGTAAATTATAGGGAGGCATATAATATTTTTGCCTGTAATGGAATTTTGTTTAACCATGAAAGTCCTGTGAGAGGTGAAACATTTGTCACAAAAAAAATTGTTACAGGATTATGTAAAATTAAATTAAAAAAACAAAAGAAATTATTTTTAGGAAATCTTAGTGCCAAAAGAGATTGGGGTCACGCAAAGGATTATGTTGAAGCAATGTGGAAAATGCTACAAAAAAAAAAACCAGATGATTTTGTGATTGCAACTGGGAAACAATACTCAGTAAAACAATTTGTCGATTTAGTTTTAAAAGAACTTAATATGAAATGTTATTGGAGGGGAAAAGGAATTCGTACCAAGTGTTATGATCAACAAGGAAATTGTATTATAGAATGTGATAAAGCGTATTTTAGACCATTAGAAGTAGATACTCTTTTAGGTAATCCTAAAAAAGCAAAAAAATTATTAAATTGGAGACCAAAAACTTCAATCAAAATATTAGTCAAGGAAATGGTTGATTTTGAATTAAAAAATTAACTATCATGATAAATAGTAATTCAAAAATTTATATAGCAGGCCATCGGGGACTGGTTGGAAGTGCTATTTTAAAAAAACTAATTCAAAAACGTTATAAAAATATTCTAGTTGTTGATAGAAAAAATTTAGATTTGACAAACCAATCTAAAGTACTCCTTTTTTTAAAAAGGGAGAAACCAGATTTTATTTTTATTGCAGCAGCAAAAGTTGGAGGAATTTACTCAAACAACAATTATAAAGCTGAATTCATCCAAGAAAACCTATCAATTCAGACAAATTTAATACATTCAGCATACCTTTGTGGCATTAAAAACTTAATCTTTTTAGGGTCAAGTTGTGTTTACCCCAGGCAGTGTAAGCAGCCTATAAAAGAAGAATATCTACTTTCTGGTCCATTAGAAAAGACTAATGATGCATACGCTGTTGCTAAAATAGCAGGCATTAAAATGTGCCAAAGTTATAACGAACAATATAAAACAAATTATAAATGTTTAATGCCAACAAACACTTATGGACCAAATGATAATTATGATCCACTTAACTCGCACTTTTTGCCTTCACTAATAAGAAAAGTACATTTAATTAAAGAAAAAAAATCAAAATATCTTTTTTTATGGGGAAATGGAAAAGCAAAAAGAGAACTCATTTATGTTGATGACCTGGCAGATGCATGCCTATATTTTATGAAGAAAAAAACTGCACATCATTTAATTAATATTGGAACAGGAAAAGATTTTTCTATTGAATATTACGCAAAACAAATTTTAAAAATTTTAATCCCTGAAAAAAAAGTTTTAATTAAATATGAAAAATTAAAGCCAAATGGTACACCAAGAAAATTATTAGATGTCTCATTGGCTAAAAAATATGGATGGAAAGCAAAATCAAATTTTAAAGATTCAATAATTCAAACATATAATTTGTTCTTGAGGAAAAATTTTATTAAATGAAGAAAAATTTAATAGTTGTAACTGGAGGTGCTGGATTTGTTGGCTCAAACTTAATTTCATTACTATTAAAAAAAACAAAATTTAAGATTATTAGTATAGATGATTATTCTACTGGAAAGAAAAAAAATCATTTTAATAATCGAAGAGTTACTTATATTAAAGGGAATACAAAAAATATTAACCAAATATTAAAAAAAAAAAATATCAAATAAAAACCATTTTTCATTTTGGTGAATTTTCACGAATATATCAAAGTTTTTTAAAAATGAGTGAATGTATTGACTCAAATACAATTGGTTCAAATGAGGTATTTAATTTTTGTCTTTCCAACAAAATAAAACTCATATATTCAGCAACATCAGCTAGCATTGGAAATAAAGGAGTTGATAAAAATTTATCTCCTTACGCATTTACTAAATCTAAAAATATAGAATTACTTGAAAATTTAAAAAATTGGTTTAATTTTAAATTTGAAGTAATTTATTTTTATAATGTTTATGGACAAGGACAAATAAGCAAAGGTTCCATGGCTACTGTAATTGGAATATTTGAAGATCAATTTAAAAAAAAAATACCATTAACAATAGTAAAGCCTGGAACTCAATCTAGAAGATTTACTCATATCCTTGACACGGTTGAAGCTTGTTATTATGCATGGAGAAAAAATAAGTCTAGACATTATAGTATATCTCATAAAAAAAGTTATACTATTACTGAGGTTGCAAAAATGTTTAATAGTAAAATTAAGTTTCTTCCTTCTAGACCAGGAGAAAGGTACGCTTCAGCTTTAACAAATATGAATTTATCAAATAAAGTTTATAAAATATTTGGCAAAATTAATCTTAAAGATTACGTAGAAAATTTAATTAAAAACTCATAAAAAAGACAATAATTCTTTGTTTACAATATATTTATTTTAGGTATAACTCTCTCGCCGGTGATTATTGCGAAGGGGTAATACCCGATCCCATTCCGAACTCGGAAGTCAAGCCCTTCAGCGCCAATGGTACTTTGTCTTAAGACACGGAAGAGTAGGACATTGCCGGCTATAAAAAAAATATTATGAAAATTAAAAGCTCGTTAAAATCATTAAAAAAGAGAGACCTTAATTCTAAATTAGTTAGAAGAAGAGGCAGAGTTTATATTATTAATAAAACAAACCCAAAGTTTAAAGCAAGACAGAAGTAATTTTTATGGATAATCAAGACCATAAAAGTACCTGGAATAACTTCACAAAATTTGTCTTGTGGGGAACTGTCGCTGTTATAGGTGTTTTAGTTTTAATGGCAGTATTCTTGCTATAAGATTCTTTTATGAGAATCGCTTCAGTTTTAGAAAATCAAAAAATTGAGAAAAGAATTGCAATTACTCCTGAGATTGCAAAAAAATATTTAGCTCTTGGTCTTGAAATTTCTTTGATTACTAAGTATGGCGAACACTTAGGTTTCAAAGATAGTGAGTACAAAGATTTGGGTGTTGAAATTTCTACAAATGAAACAGAAATATTAAATAAGGCTGATATTATTACACAGTTAAATTTATTATCTGATGAAAATCTCTCAAATTTAAAAGAAAATCAGACACTTATCGGAGTTTTTAACCCTTATGCTAATAAAGAAAAAATAGAAAATTTGTCTAAAAAAAATGTTAATGTTTTTTCTTTAGAAATGTTACCAAGAATTACTAGAGCCCAATCAATGGATATCTTGTCCTCACAGGCTAATCTTGCTGGTTACAAAGCAGTAATAGAGTCGTTTGCAAATTTTCAAAAAGCAATACCCATGATGATGACAGCAGCAGGTACCATCCCAGCAGCAAAAGTGTTAGTGGTTGGCGCAGGAGTTGCTGGTCTACAAGCAATCGCAACCGCAAAAAGAATGGGTGCAATAGTTTTTGCAACAGATGTAAGAATGGCTTCAAAAGAGCAAGTTGAAAGTTTAGGTGGAAAATTTTTAACCGTTGAAGGATCTGAAAATTTAGAGACAGAAGGGGGTTATGCAAAAGAAGCGTCTGAAGAATTTAAAAAAAAACAAGAAGATCTTTTAGCTGAAACTTTAAAGAAAATTGATATTGTAATATGTACTGCTTTAATTCCAGGCAAAAAAGCTCCATTAATCATTAAAGGCTCCATGATTGATAATATGCAATCAGGCTCTGTTATTTATGATTTAGCTGCTATTCAAGGTGGTAATGCTGAGTTTACTGAAGTTGATAAAATTGTAGTTAAAAATGGAGTAAAAATTATGGGTGAAACAAATATTTTAAATAAGCTTCCCGTTTCAGCTTCAAATCTTTATTCAAAAAATGTATTCAATTTTGTGTCTAATTTGTATGATAAAGAAAATAAAAGAATTAATATTAATTTAGAAGATGAAATAATTGAAAAAACTTTAATAAAATAGAATTATGGAAATAGACCCTTTTATATTTAGATTAAGCATATTTATTTTGTCAATTTTTATTGGTTATTATGTTGTGTGGAGTGTAACTCCGTCTTTGCACACACCGTTGATGTCAGTTACTAACGCAATATCATCAGTAATTATTGTTGGTGCTATAATTGCAGGCTTGGCCGGAAGTACAGACAATATTTTCACAATCTCAAATATTCTTGGTTTTTTAGCAATATCTCTTGCTGCCATTAATATATTTGGAGGATTTTTGGTTACTCAAAGAATGCTTCAAATGTATAAAAAGAAAAAGAAAGATAAATAACTATGTCAGCAAATTTATCAGCAATATTTTATTTAGCATCAGGAGTTTTATTTATATTGGCATTAAGAGGTCTTTCATCGCCAGAAACTTCAAGACAGGGTAATTTTTTTGGAATTTTAGGAATGGTGATAGCTATTACTGTTACCTTTTTATCAGTTGGAAGTTTTTCTAGTGGACTAATTTATGTACTAATTTTTTTACTGGTTGGAGGACTGATAGGGGCATTCATCGCTTATAAGATACCAATGACCGCTATGCCAGAACTTGTAGCAGGATTTCATAGCTTAGTTGGACTATCAGCAGTTTTTGTTGCGATTTCAGCTTTCTTAAATCCGGAGGCATTTAATCTAGGATCAGTAGGTGCTATTAAACTTGCAAGCTTAATTGAAATGTCAATTGGAGCCGCAGTTGGTGCCATAACATTTTCAGGTTCAATAATTGCTTTTTTAAAACTTCAAGGAATAATGTCAGGTTCACCAATTACTTTTAAAGGGCAGCATTTTGTTAATGCCTTATTGTTAATCTCAATAATAATTTTAACTTACTTGTTATGCTCATCCCAGTCCTCTAATTTCTTTTGGATATTAATAGCTGTTTCATTTTTAATAGGATTTTTATTAATTATCCCTATTGGTGGGGCAGACATGCCAGTAGTAATATCTATGTTAAATTCATACTCTGGTTGGGCTGCTGCAGGAATTGGTTTTACTTTAGAAAATACTGCATTGATTATAACAGGGGCTCTCGTTGGATCTTCAGGAGCAATTTTATCTTACATAATGTGCAAAGGTATGAACCGTTCTTTCTTTAATGTAATCCTAGGAGGATTTGGTGCAACAGAACAATCCGCATTATCTGGAAATAAAGAACAAAAACCTGTTAAGAGTGGTAATGCTGAAGATGCAGCTTTCTTAATGAAAAATGCATCATCTGTTATAATTGTTCCAGGTTATGGAATGGCTGTAGCTCAAGCACAACACGCACTAAGAGAGATGGTAGACACCTTAAAGAAAAATGATATTAAAGTGACTTATGCAATTCATCCTGTAGCGGGAAGAATGCCGGGACATATGAATGTATTGTTAGCTGAGGCAAATGTTCCTTATGATGAGGTTTTTGAACTTGAAGAAATTAATAATGATTTTGCTAATGCAGATGTTGCATTTGTAATTGGGGCAAATGATGTAACAAATCCAGTTGCAAAAACTGACCCTCAAAGCCCAATTTATGGAATGCCTGTATTAGATGTTGAAAAATGTAAATCTGTATTATTTGTAAAGAGAAGTTTATCTCCTGGATATGCTGGAATTGATAATGAATTGTTTTATAAAGATAACACACTAATGTTATTTGCAGATGCAAAAAAAATGACTGAGGATATAACTAAAAACCTCTAAAAATTAATGACAACAAAAATATTTTGTGACATTGCAGAATTAGATCAAATAAAAAAGTTTAATAAAAAAAAAATTGTAAAAGGCTTTACAACCAATCCTAGCTTAATGAGAAAAGCTGGAGCAAAAGATTACAAATCCTATTCAAAGAAAATATTAAAAATTTGCAACAATAAACCAGTCTCACTAGAGGTGTTTGCTGACGAATACAAAGAGATGAAAAAACAAGCTCTTCAAATTAATACTTGGGGAAAGAATGTTTATGTAAAAATACCAGTTGCTAATTCTAAAGGTATTTTTATGGGTAAAATTATTAAAGAGCTTAACAATTTAGATATTAAGCTTAATATCACAGCAGTTTATAGTGCAAAGCAAACAGAAAAAATTCTAAAATTAATTAATAAGAAGACTAGAATTATAATTTCAATATTTGCTGGTAGAGCAGCGGATACTGGTAAGGATCCAGTTCCAGAATTTAAAAAAAGTATATCAATCGCAAAAAAATTTAAAAATGTAGAGATACTTTGGGCGAGTGTTAGAGAGCCCTATAATTACTTACAAGCAAAACAATTGGGTTGTCATATTATTACTATTCCACCAACAACTATTGAAAAAATAGAAAATTTTGGAAAAACATTTGATCAACTAACAAAAGAAACTGTTAAAGCATTTTTAGTTGATAGTAAAAAATCTAGGTTTAAAATTTAATTAATTTGCCGAGAGGATTGGTTGCGGGGGACGGATTTGAACCGCCGACCTTCAGGTTATGAGCCTGACGAGCTACCAGACTGCTCCACCCCGCGGTATATTTAAATTCTATTCTTAAGTTTATTAAGCTTTTTAACTCTTTTAATATTTTCTTGTAAAATTCTTTTTTTCTTTTCAGAAGGTTTTTCATAAACACTTTTTAATTTTACTACTTTAAAAAAACCATCTCTTTGTAATTTTCTTTTAAGAACTCTAAGAGCTTGTTCAATGTTATTATCTTTGACTTCTATTTTCATAAATTTTTTTTAGAATGTTTAAGTACCATTATATAATTTTGGTGTCTATTAAAATTAATCAATGTTCGAAACTTCTCTTGTTAGTTTTGCTTTCTCTTTTTCCTTTTTTTCTCTTTTTATTCTTCTTTCAGCTTTTTCAATCGCCTCAATTAGATCCTTTTGAGAAAACAGCCCTAATGCTACAGGGTCTTTAGGGTTCAAATTATTATAATTCCAATAACTTTTATTTTTAATTGCAGTAACAGAAGCTTTTGTTATTCCAACTAGCTTTGCTATTTGTGAGTCTTTTAGTAATGAATGATGTTTGATTAACCATAAAGCTGAATCTGGTTTGTCTTGTCTTTTAGATAAAGGAATGTATTTTTTAATTTTTTTATCTTCAGTTGAAATTTCAATATCAGTATTTTTTATCTGTAATTCTTTATTTTCATCTTTTGAAGCTAGCTCAATTTCTTCTCTTGTAAGTTGACCTGATATAATGGGGTTGTAAGCCATTATTCCTTTTGCAACTTCACCATCAGCGATACCTTGCACTTCAACTTCATGTAAATTACAAAATTTTGAAATTTGTTTGAAAGTAAGTGTTGTATTTTCTACTAACCAAACAGCTGTTGCCATTGGCATTAATGGTACATTTGACATTTAATCTTTCTTTTCTGATCTGAAATTTTGGAATTTTTTATTGAATTTGCTCACACGACCCTTATCCATTAATTTTTGTTTTCCACCTGTCCAAGCAGCATGAGATTTTGGATCGATTTCTAATTTTAAAACCTCTCCTTCTTTTCCCCAAGTTGATCTTGTCTCAAATTGAGTTCCATCAGTCATTTCTACTTTAATTGTGTGGTAGTCTGGGTGTATGTCTTTTTTCATATCGAGACTTATAGCAAAAGAATTTTATAAAACAATTAAAAGTTCTTTAATTTTTCAAGCATTTTATCATTAATTGCCATACTAGAAGCTCTTATTTTGATATTTTTATTTTGTGAGAGGTCAATTTCATTAATTAAGCCTCCTGCTTCTTTTACCAATATTATGCCAGCAGCTATATCCCACAAATTTAAATCATTTTGAAAATAACCATCATACCTACCAGCTGCAACATAGGCAATATCAAGTGCTGCACTTCCAGATTTTCTTAAAGGCAAATCAACTTCATTTTTAGTTATGCCGCCTGTTGCAAACAAACAGCTATTAAGCTCTCTTTTTTTGGATACTCTAATTCTTTGATTATTAAAAAACGCTCCACTTTCTTTTTCAGCATAAAACATCTCATCTTTTATTGGGTCATAAATTAAACCTGAGACTATTTCATCACCAGATTTTAAAGCAATTGAAATTGCAAAGTGAGGTACACCATGTAAAAAATTAGTAGTGCCATCTATAGGATCTATTATCCACGTGTGTTCTTTATCTTTATTAGTTTCAGAACCATCTTCTTCACTAATAATAGAATAGTAGGGTCTTGCTTTTTTTAATTCTTCTATAATTATTTTCTCAGCTTTTAAATCAGCATTTGAAACGAAATCAGTAGGTCCTTTGATTGAAACTTGTAGTTTTTCTATTTCTCCAAAATCTCTAATTAAAGCTCTAGACGCTTTTTCTGCAGCCTTTATCATGACATTTAGATTGGCTGATATTGATTGCATATGATTTATATTTTTTTGACATATTCCATAGTTCTCGTATCAACTATGATCTTATCTCCGCTTTCAATAAATGGAGGGACTTGAATATTCACTCCATTATCTAAAGTTGCGGGTTTGTAAGAAGAAGAAACTGTTTGCCCCTTTAAAGCAACATCAGTTGTATCAACTGTGCACGTTACTTGATTAGGCAATTCAACAGTTAAAGGTTTTTCGTTATAAAAACTTATACTGACTTCTAAGTTTTCAGTTAACATTTTACCTTTTTCTCCAATTGTTTCTTTTTTAATATTTATTTGTTCATAAGATTTTGGGTCCATGAAATAATAATCAGTTTCATCGCTATAAAGATAATTAAATTTTGTTTCATCTAATGAAGCTTTTTCAACAGACTCACTTGATCTAAATCTTTCATTTAATTTTGTATTTTTATTCACACTTTTCATTTCAACTTGAGCAAAGGCACCACCTTTTCCAGGCTTAACATGTTGTGTCTTTAAAACTTGCCAAAGATCATTCTTATATTCAATTAACATTCCAACTCTAATTTCACTTGCGTATAATTTCATTTTAATTTTCTAATAGCTTCTAATGGTTTGTATTTTTTATTATTCCAAATGTAGCCTGAAATAGCCAAAAAGTTAGCTTTATTCAATAAAAGTTTTTTATAATTACTAAGCTTTATACCTCCAATAGCCACAATTGGTAAGGAGGTTATTTTTTTTATAAATTTTAATATAGTTAAACTAGCCCTATGTTTAACTGTTTTTGTTTTAGTTGCATAAAATGCACCAAAAGCTAAATAATCAGCACCATCATTAATAGCTCTCTTTGCTAGATTAATAGAATTATGACAGGTCACACCAATAATTTTGTTCTTTAATATTTTTCTAGCTTTTATTAAGTCCATATCTTTTTGACCTAAATGACAACCGTCTGCATTTAGTTTTTTAGCAAGTAGAGGGTCGTCGTTGATTAAAAATTTAACTTTGTACTTATTACAAATTTTCTTAATTTTTTTTCCAATAATTAGTTTATTTAAATTTGTTTCTTTTTTAAGCCTTAGTTGAAAAAAACTTATTTTTTTTGAACTTAATACAAGAGCTAAATCATTGTAAAAATTTATATCAGTTATTTTATTTGGAGAAATTAGATAAACAAATTTCTTATTTATTTTATTCTGCTTCAAGTTCTTTTGACCATTTGCCTTGAGCTGCGAGTGTGCACATATTTGCTCTATGGTTGAAGACTTTTTGAGTGCCACTAGTATTATTAATGTCTTTTGACCAAAATTTAAGTGCACTTTGTTGTAAGGCTCTACCATATGAATAAGTCATAATAAAATTTGTGTCATTATGTTTATTGATTAGGTTTAAATTCTCTGTTGCTTCTATTTCTGTTTGTCCACCAGATAAAAAAGCAATTCCTGGTACGTCAGTTGGTACATTTTCTCTTAAGCACTTTAGGGTAAGTTTTGCAACTTCTTCACTTGATATTTTTTTATCAGAAGTAGTTCCTGCTAAAATCATATTAGGCTTTAAAATTACTCCACTTAAATCTATTTTATTAATTATTAATTCTTCAAAGCATTTTTTAATAACTTCAGAAGTTTTATTAAAACAAGTTTCAGCAGAATGATCTCCATCCATTAACACTTCAGGTTCTACAATTGGAACCATTCCACATTCTTGGACTAAAGCTGAATATCTTGCCAGTGCATGAGCATTAGAGTGCATGGATAGTTTGCTTGGATATTTATCTGAAATATTATAAACACCTCTCCACTTTGTAAATCTTGCTCCAAGCTTGTAATAGTCTTGTAGTCTTTCTCTTAAGCAATCTAAACCTTCTGTAATTTTTTCTTCATTAGAGCCTGCCAAAATTTTTGCACCTGTATCAACTTTAATTCCTGGAACTGCTCCAGACTTAGAAATTAATTCTGGAATAGTCTGCTTCAAGTTAGATGTTTGGTTGATAGTTTCATCATACAAAATAACACCACCAATAAAATCTTTCATCCCACTTGATGAGAAAAGAGTTTCTCTAAATAAAAGTCTATTTTCTGGGTTGGAAGGTACATTAACGGACTCTAATCTTTTAGTCATGGTTCCATTGCTTTCGTCTGCTGCAAGGATTCCTTTGCCATTAGATAGTATTTTTAATGCAATTTTATTAAGTTCCGACATGTTAATTAAGAGCCTTTATACCAGGAAGTTCTTTACCTTCAAGATATTCTAAAAAAGCACCACCCGCAGTTGAAACAAAATTAAAATTATTAATTGCCCCAATACCATTCAAAAGAGAAACAGTATCACCACCACCTGCAACTGAGTAAATTGTATTACTCTTATTTTTTTCAATAATCTTTTTTGCTATTTCAATACTTCCTTTAGCAAAATTAGGGTTTTCAAAATAACCTGCAGGCCCATTCCATAAGATAGTACTACTTTCTTCAATTAATGAATTAATAGCTTTAATTGTCTTGGGACCAATATCTAAAATTAACTCGTCTTTAGAAATATTATTTAGTTCCTTTATTTTAGCTGATCCATCTAAGTTTTTCCCTACAGCAACATCTTCAGGGTAAATTATCTTACAGTTTTCTTTTTTTGATAAAGAAAATATTTCTTCAATAATTTTATCACAATTATCTTCTTGAATAGATTTTCCAATTTTGTATCCTTTATATCTAAGTAAATTATTAGCCATCCCACCAACTATTATAATATTATCAAATTTAGCAATTAAATTCTTAATGATATTAATTTTAGAAGATATTTTAGACCCCCCTATAATGCATGTTATAGGTCTTTGAATTTCAGATGTAATTTTAGTTAGTGCATCAATTTCTAAATTTAATTGAAGGCCAGCGTATGAAGGAATAAATTTAGTGATTTCAAAAATTGAAGCATGAGCTCTATGCGAACATGAGAAAGCATCATTAACATAAATATCAGCTAGACTTGCTAAATGCTTTGCAAAACTATTATCATTTTTTTCTTCTTCTTCATAAAATCTAAGATTTTCAAGTATTACAATTTTTTCATTATGTTCATTAAATAAATCAGTAGAGTTAATTTCTTTTATATTTTTTGAAACTAATTTTATATTTTGGTTTAGTTTATTTTTTAGGTCTTCACATATTGGTTTAAGGGAGAGTTCACTTACAACTTTGCCCTTGGGTCTACCCACATGAGATAGTATAATTATCTTTGCTTCACTTTTTAATAAAAAATTAATAATAGGTAAAATTTTATCTATTCGAGTGGTGTCAGTAATTTTTCCATTATTTAATGGAACATTTAAATCCAACCTAAGTAATACTTTTTTTTGATTAAGATTAGTCTCGTCTTGAATATTTCTCATTAAGAAATTTGATGAAGATGTTCTGCTATGTCACACATTCTATTTGAAAAGCCCCATTCATTATCATACCACGCTGAAATTTTTCCCATATTTTTACCAACCACATTAGTCAAAGACAAATCAACAATTGCTGAAGCTGAATTATGATTAAAATCAATTGAAACTAATTTTTCTAATGTAACTTCTAAAACTTTCTTTGATTGTTCTTTAGAGGCGATAGTAAATGCCTCATTAATTGTCTCTTTGCTCATCTCTTTTTTTGTACAAAAAACTAGTTCTATAAGGGAAACATTAGGAGTTGGCACTCTCATTGCAATGCCTTCAAGTTTTCCTTTTAATGAAGGTATAATCTCACCGATTGCTTTTGAAGCACCCGTAGAAGTTGGCACAATAGATTGACTGGCAGATCTTGCTCTTCTAGGATCTTTATGAGAATTGTCCAAAATTCTTTGGTCACTTGTGAAAGCATGAATAGTTGTCATAAACCCTTTTTCAATTTCAAAAGTTTCATTTAAAATATTAGCCACAGGTGCAAGACAGTTAGTTGTACAAGATGCCGCAGAAATAATTTGATCATCTTTTGTCAAAATATTTTCATTTACTCCATAGACAATTGTCTTATCAGCATTTTTGCATGGAGCTGAAACTATAACTTTTTTAGCCCCATTTTTTATATGAGTTAATAATTTTTCTTTTGAATTAAATTTTCCAGTACATTCAAAAACATAATCAACATCAAATTTTTTCCAGTTAATATCTTCAATATTAGATTCTTGTGAAAATGTTATTTTATTATTATTAATAATTAAATGTTTTTCATCATAATCTAAATCTGCATTAAATTTACCATGAATAGAATCGTATTTGATTAAAGAACAGCTGGCTTCAGAGTTTGATCGGTTATTGATGTGTTTGATTTTTATGTTTTTATTTTGGCTTTCAATGATAGCTCTAATTACCATTCTACCAATTCTTCCCATTCCATTGATACCAACTTTTATTGTCATATTTAACTCTTTATTAGTTTTTTTGCTTTTTGTGAAATATTTTGAACTGTTAATCCAAAATATTTATAAATTTCTTTGTAGGGTGCACTTTTACCGAATGTATCAATTCCAAAAGCTAAACCCTCAGTTCCAATATATTTTTTCCAGCAATCTGTTGAAGCTGCTTCAATAGATATTTTAAATTTTGCTTCATTAAGTATTTTTTTCTTATATGATTTTGACTGTAAATCAAAAATATCTTGGCATGGTACTGATATAACTTTAGAATAAATTTTATCTTTGGCTAATTTATGGCTAGTCTCAATTGCTAAATTAACCTCAGAACCACTGGCAAATATTGTTAAATTAATTTTTTTATTTGTTCTTAAAACCTCGTAAGCTCCAAAAGAACATTTATTTATATTTGAATATTTTTTTCTAATAGGTTCAAGATTTTGTCTGGTTAAAGATAACACACTTGGTGTCTTCAAATTTTTTAATGCTAGTTCCCAACACTCGATAGTTTCCATTCTGTCTGCTGGTCTAAAAACATTTAAATTAGGAATAGATCTTAATCCAGACAGTTGTTCTATAGGTTGGTGTGTGGGTCCATCTTCCCCTAAACCAATTGAGTCGTGGGTCATTACATAAATAACTCGCTGTTGCATCAAAGCAGATAAACGAATGGAAGGTTTACAATAATCAGAAAATATTAAAAAGGTTCCGCCATATGGAATAAATTTACTATGAAGTGCTAAACCATTCATTATTCCTGCCATGGCGTGCTCCCTAACACCATAGTGAATATAATCACCATTAAAATTAACAGAATTAATAGCGTTATGATGTTTAGTTTTAGTGTTATTAGATCCTGCTAAGTCAGCTGAACCACCAATTAACGTATTATTTTCTCTCGTAAGAGCATTAAGAGTTAATTCAGAAGCTTTTCTTGAGGCTAGACTTTTGTTTTCTCTAAGAGAATTTTGTTTTTCACTTTTAAAAGCTTTAGAGAAATTATTTTTAAAAACTTTATCTACTAAATTTTTTTTTCTTTTGTAAATTTTACTCCATGCAGAATCAAGTTTTGCACCCTTATTACCAATTTTTCTCCACTCATTCAAAATACTTTTAGGAATTTCAAAAGGTTTGTGTTTCCAATCTAATACTTTTCTAACTAATTTGATTTCATCTAAGCCAATAGGGCTACCGTGCGAAGAGGCTTTACCAGATTTATTAGGTGAGCCATAACCAATTTTTGTTTTGCATGAAATAACTGTTGGTCTTTTAGCATTTTGAACTTTTTTTAATGTTGAAAAAATTTCTCTTTCGTTATGACCATTGATTAGTATGTAATCCCAACCATAACTTTCAAATCTCTTCTTGAAATTATCTGAAACCGCCAAGCTAGTTGGTCCATCAATAGATATTGAATTGTTATCAAAAAGCATAACTAGATTTTTTAACTTTAAGTGTCCCGCTAAACTCATTGCTTCATGGCTAATGCCTTCCATTAAACATCCATCTCCAGCTAAAACATAAGTTTTATGGTTTATTGTTTCTTTACCTAGTTTTTGCTTCAAAATTTCCTCTGCAATAGCGAAACCAACTGAATTAGCAATTCCTTGTCCAAGAGGACCTGTCGTAGTTTCAATACCAGTACCAGGGTGATACTCAGGATGACCCGCACAAATAGATTTTAATTGTCTAAAATTTTTAATATCATTCAAAGAAATACTTTTGTACCCAGTTAAATGTAATAAAGAGTAAAGAAGCATAGATCCATGACCAGCAGATAAAACAAATCTGTCTCTATTTATCCAGTTAGGATTTTTTGGATTAAATCTAAGAAAACTTTTAAATAAAACTGTTGCTACGTCTGCCATACCCATTGGCATTCCAGGATGACCCGAATTTGCCTTTTGCACAGCATCTATAGATAAAAACCTTATTGCGTTTGATAAATCTTTATGTAATTTGTTCAAAAATATCCTATCTAGACTTAGAAGACTCAATTTAATAATATAAATATATATATATGAAAACAGACAGTGAAAAAGAAAAAAAGCTCAGTTTTGCACTTAATAAATTGAAGAGTTTGAATTTACAAAACCCAACGCTAAAGTCTAATTTAGAAAACTTAAACATTCAAAAAAATCAATTAGAAATTGAAAAAAAACAAATAGAAGAAAAATATCAAAATTTAGAAAGTGAATACAAAGCTCTTAATCAAAAATTAGAAAATATTAACCAGCAAAAAATAGAAGAACAAAAAAAAGAGACAGAATTTTCAGAAAAAATAGATGAATTAAATCAAGAAACAGATACTTTATTAGAAGAAATAGACAAATGGCAAATGTAAATATTAAATTTAATGGCAAAGAGTTTCTTCTATCTTGTGATGATGGACAGGAAGAGCATTTAGAAGAATTGTTAACTCATATTAATGAAAAATTTAGCAATTTAAAGAATGACCTTGGAAACATAGGAGAAAATAAACTTTTATTGATCACTTCAGTTCAAATAATGGATGAATATTTTGAAACTAAAAAAAAAGTAGAACAAAAAAAAACTGAATTACAGAATTTATCAAATAAATTTAGAGAATTGAAGTCATTAGTTTATGATTACAGAGATAGAAAAGAAGAAGAGATGAAGGAACTTCAACAAGATCATGAAAGTTTTAAAAAAGAAATAGAAAAAAATAAAGAAGATTATGAAAAAATAATCGAAGCTGCAGCAGATGAAATTGAAAATTTTGTTGAAAAAGCAAATTTAGAAAATCCAATTCAGTAGATTTGTGTTAAAATCTGAATTAAGAAAAAAAATTCTTAAAGTAAGAAAAAAATTTAATACAAAAAATATTCAGCTTAATTTTAAGCAAATTGTAAAAATTCTTAAAAAAGAAAAGATAACCAATCAGATTATTATAGGTGGATACTATCCGGTAAACTTTGAGATAGATGACTTGACACTGTTAAGAAAATTTAAAAAGAATAAATTTAATATTTCTTTGCCCATAATTAAGAAAAACTTTCAAATGAATTTTTATTCATGGTCATTTTCTGAGCCTTTAAAAATAAATAAATATGGAATACCTGAACCGGAAGCTAAAAATATAGTATACCCTGACGTTTTATTAATTCCCTTGGTAGCATTTGATAAAAATTTAAATAGGCTTGGATATGGAGGTGGATACTACGATAGATTAATTGAAAAATTATCAAAAAAAAAAATTATCATAAAGATAGGTTTGGCTTTTTCAATTCAAGAAATTGATAAAGTACCAACTAATATGTATGATCAAAAATTAGATTATATTGTAACAAATAAAAATATTATAAAATGAAAATACTCTTTTTAGGTGATGTAGTTGGCATTTCAGGACGGTCAATGGTTTTGAATAATTTACTATCAAAAATTAAAGATGAAAAAATCGATTTTGTAGTTGTTAATGGTGAGAATGCAGCTGACTCAGGTGTTGGTCTTACAGAGGAAATATGTAAAGATTTTTTTAACTGTGGTGTAGATGTTATTACAACGGGTAATCATGTATGGGATCAAAAAGAAACAATGTCTCATATTGAAAAAGAAAATCGACTTCTAAGACCTAAAAATTTATTTGAACCATCTCCAGGAAAAGGCTTTGGAATATTTACTGCTAAAAATGAGATGAGAGTAGGGGTGCTTAATTTGATGGGAAATGTTTTTATGAAGAAATGTGAAGATGTATTTGAAGCAGCTGAAAAATTTATGAAAAAATATAAGCTTAAAGAGGATTATGATTTTTTATTAGTCGATTTTCATGGTGAAATAACAAGTGAAAAGTCAGCTATGGGACATTTTTTTGATGGTAAAGCAACATTGGTTGTTGGAACTCACACGCATATTCCAACAAATGATACTAGAATATTAAAAGGTGGTACTGCTTATCAAACTGATGCAGGAATGTGTGGTGATTATGACTCAGTTATTGGAATGAATAAAGAAAATTCAATTAATAGATTTTTAAAAAAAAAGTCCACAAAGCACTTTCCAGCAATTGGTGAAGCTAGTTTGTGTGGTGTGATTGTTGAATGTGATGTAGAAACAGGGTTAGCAAAAACTGTAAAAAATTTTATACATGGAGGAGAATTAAAAAATTCTCAATAATTATTATGTCGGGTCATTCAAAATGGGCAAGTATAAAACACTCTAAAGGAAAAGCAGACAAACAAAGATCTAAAGTATTTTCAAAATTATCTAAAGAGATAAGTGTAGCAGCAAAACTAGGTGATAAAGATCCTGCGATGAACCCAAGACTCAGATCTGCAATTCAAGCCGCAAAATCAGCCAACATGCCAAAAGATAATATTGAAAGAGCTATTGCCAAATCTTCGGTTAATTCTGAAACAAATTATGAAAATTTAAGATATGAAGGATTTGGTCCAGATAAAATAGCTGTAATTGTGGAAGCACTAACTGACAATAAAAACAGAACAGCTTCCAATGTTAGATCTATATTTTTAAAAAGTGGTGGCAATTTAGGAACTCAGGGATCTGCTTCACATAACTTTAATCAGTTAGGGATTATTAAAATTGATAAAAAAGAAATCTCAGATGAACAAATTTTTGAACTAGCAATTGAATCTGGTGCAGATGAGTGTATTTCAAATGATGAATTTCATGAAATTCAATGTCCTATGAGTGAAATTTATAATGTAAAAAAAAATTTAGAAAAAACAATTGCAAATTTTATTTCAACTGAGATTGAATGGGTTCCTTTAAATAGTGTAGATGTTGAAAAAGATAAAGTGGAAGCTGCAATAGAGTTTTTAGAAACATTAGAAGATGATGATGATGTTCAAAGTGTTTATTCAAATATAAATTTTAAGAATAGCTAATGCTTATTATTGGAATAGACCCAGGCATAACAGGTTCTATTTGTTTTTTTCAAGATGGTAAAATAGTTGATGTTATTGAAATGCCCAATATGCCTGAAGGGAAAAAAAATAAAAAACAAGTTAATGGTGCTCAAATTTATTACGAAATTTCTTCAAGAATTAAGGATATAAAAAAGGAAGATATCAAAGTTATAATTGAACAAGTATCAGCTATGCCAGGTCAAGGTGTTACTAGTATGTTTAATTTTGGACAATCGTTTGGTATTTTAAAAGGAATTTGTTCTGCAATGCAATTACCGATGTATTTTGTAAGACCGACAAAATGGAAAAAGTATTTTAACCTTATTAATTCAGAAAAAGACGCCAGTAGAACAAAAGCAATAGAGGTATTTCCTTATTTTTCATCAGAGTTATCAAGAAAAAAAGACTCAAATAAAGCTGATGCGATATTGATTGCTAGCTTTTATTACGAAACTTATAAACTAGAAGAATAAATAAAGACTTTAAAAGTCAAAATCATGACACATTTAAGTGTGAAACCTTCAATATGGAAGCTGATATTACATCTCAAGCAGTAGGCCTTGCCTCAAATACCGATTTTTCCTTGTGGAGTTTATTTTTAAGAGCAGATTTTATTGTAAAGTCAGTAATACTTATGTTGATTGGCTGCTCTATATATTCATGGGCCGTTATTATTGAAAAATTTAGACTGTTTAAAAAAATTAATTTAGAGTCTGAGGAATTTGAAGAAAAATTTTGGAAATCAAAATCAGCTGAAACTTTTTACAATAGTTTGCCAGCTGATGTAGAAAACCCTACAGCTTTATTGTTTAAAGATACAATGCAAAGTTTATTAAAAGCCAAAAGTAAAACTAACCTAAATGAAAGAATGGCAAGCATACTTGAGGTTAATATTGAAAAACAAATTTCAAAAATAGACAAAGGTTTTACTTTTTTGGCAACAGTTGGTTCAACTGCACCTTTTATAGGTTTGTTTGGAACTGTATGGGGAATAATGAACTCATTCCAATCTATAGCAATCTCAAGAAATACAAGTTTGGCAATTGTAGCACCAGGAATAGCTGAAGCCTTATTTGCAACTGCACTCGGATTATTAGCAGCAATACCTGCAGTTGTTGCCTATAACAAATTTAATAACGACTCAAAAAAATATTCACAAAGATTAGAAAATTTTTCTAAAAGATTTTTATCAATAATATAAAATGGCTTTTAATCTCAAACGTTCATCAAAAGAGCCTATGAGTGAAATAAATGTCACTCCATTTGTTGATGTAATGTTGGTGTTATTAATTATATTTATGGTAACAGCACCATTATTAACAGTTGGAATACAAGTTGATCTACCTGAAAGTTCTGCAGACTCATTACCTGAAGAATTAGAACCATTAACATTATCTATAAATTCTAAAGGTGAAATATTTATTCAAGAATCTAAAGTTGAGTATGATAAAATTATTGCAAAGATTTTAGCTGTATCTAAAAATAGAACAGACACTAGAATTTATGTTCGAGGAGACAAATCTATAAACTATGGTAGAGTTTTAGAAATAATGGGAATGCTATCTGGCTCTGGCTTTACTAAAGTAGCATTAATTTCTGAGCCATATAAAGAGAGGTAACTAAAGTGAATAGAAATATTGTTATTTCTTTTGGGCTTCATATATTTCTTGTGGTAATCACAGCTATGAGCTTACCATTCCTTGCTAAAAAACCGATTGATCTTCCTCCGATTATATCAGTTGAGTTGATTCAAATCACAGACAAAACTAATATTCCTTTTGCACCAAAAGCAAAAAAAATAATAGAGAAAGTTAAAGAAAAAGAAAAAAAATTAGTTTCTGAACAGGCACCACCAAAAAAAATAAAAAAACAAAAGCCAGATGCCGTTCCATTACCAGATGAAAAAATAGAAAAAATAAAGAAAATTAAGGATGAAAAACAAAACCCTGAAAAAGAAGAAACAGAAATTAAACAAATTTCAGAATTTGAAAAAAAAGAACTATTTGACACTAATAGTATTGCTGCATTAATCGATAAATCTAAGACTGAGAGTGCAGAAACAAATAAAAAATCCAATAAAGTTACTCAAGATCAAGATAAAGATATGGATTTTTCAGGATTAACTTTAAGTGAAGAAGATGCTCTAAAAGCTCAAATTTTTGGTTGTTGGAGTATTCCTCTAGGGTTACCGTTTAATGAAGATTTATTAGTTAGAATTAAGTTACAATTAAAGCCAGATGGTTCTATTATAAAAACAGAGATTCTTGATCATGCTAGAATGAATAGGCCTGGACAGGGATTTTATAAAGTATTAGCTGAAAGTGCATTAAGAGCGATAAAGCTTTGCCAACCTCTTAGAGTGCCTAGTGCAGGTTACGAAAGATGGAAAGATATGCAGCTAAATTTTGATGCTAGAGAAATGTTAGAAGGATAAAAATGTTATTAAGATATTTATTTATAGTACTTATTATTATTCCTATTAAAGCTTTTGCTTTAATTGAAGTTGATATTACTAGAGGAAATTTAAATCCTCTACCAGTAGCTGTATCCCCTTTATCAATAGATAATAAATCAAAAGAAAATTTTAAAAAAATTTTAAAACAAGAAGACCTAGGATCAGAAATTTCAATAGTTGTTGAGAATAATTTAAGACAATCTGGTCTATTTAATCCACTAGACAAAAATGCATTTCTTCAAGAACCAGATGTAGCCAATTTAAAACCAAGGTTTGAGGATTGGAATTTAATTAAAGCACAAGCTCTAGTAACAGGCAAAGTTACGTTTGTAGATGAAAAATTAAGAGTAGAATTTAGATTATGGGATGTTTTAGCTGGAAAAGAAATGATGGCTTTAGCATTTACTACTGTTCCTAGTAACTGGAGAAGAGTAGGTCATATTATTACAGATAAGGTGTATGAACGCTTAACTGGAGAAAAAGGTTATTTTGATACTAGAATAATATACGTTTCTGAAGAAGGTCCTAAAACTAAAAGAATAAAAAAATTAGCAATAATGGACCAAGATGGTTTTAATAATAAATATTTAACACTTGGAAATGAATTAGTTTTAACACCAAGATTTAGCCCAACAAATCAGATGGTCACATATCTTTCTTATTTCAGAAATTTACCTAGGGTATATTTATTAGATATTGAAACTGGAATGCAAGAAGTAGTCGGAGATTTTCCTGGAATGACATTTGCCCCAAGGTTTTCACCTGATGGAAAAAAAATTATAATGAGTTTTGCTAAAGATGGCAATTCTGATATTTATACTATGGATCTTGAAAACAGAATTGTTGAAAGAATTACCAATCATCCATCAATTGATACATCACCCTCTTACTCACCAGATGGAAAACGAATTACTTTTAACTCAGACAGAAGTGGCTACCAACAAATTTATGTAATGGATAGTAATGGAAAAAATGTTAAGAGAATCTCATTTGGGAATGGTTTGTATGGAACTCCAGTGTGGTCTCCAAGAGGTGATTTAATTGCATTTACAAAGCTTCATAAAGGAAAATTTTATATTGGAGTAATGAGAACAGATGGAACTGGTGAAAGACTCCTAACAGAGAACTTTTATCAAGAAGCTCCATCATGGTCACCAAATGGAAGGGTTCTTATCTTTTATAGAGAAACTAAGACTAACTCTAAAGGAGAGGGATTTTCAGCCAAATTATGGTCTATTGATTTAACAGGGTACAATGAAAAGATGGTTGAAACTGAAACTGATGCTTCTGACCCATCTTGGTCGTCTTTATTAAGCAATTAGTCTCAATTTTACTTGATTTTTAACTTGAAAGGTCTAATTAAATATGAAAAATATAAAGTATTACAAAACAAGGATCAAGGAGCAACAATGAACTTAAGCAAGATTTTAAAAAATGGATTTCTAATTGTTTTAGCAAGTTTAGTATTAACTGCTTGTGCTACAAAAAAAACAACAACAGGACAAATGCAAGGTGATGTTTATACAGGAACAGATACTGTTGAATATTTAGCTTCTGGTGTTCCAGATAGAGTTTTCTTTGCAACAAATGAAACTGTACTTACAACAGCTTCAAGAGAAACTTTAAGAAAACAAGCTGCATGGTTAAGAAAAAATTCAGATATTAATGTTGTATTAGAAGGGCATGCTGATGAAAGAGGTACAAGAGAGTACAACTTAGCATTAGGTGAAAGAAGAGCTAATTCAGCAAAAGACTATTTAATGACATATGGAATTTCTTCAGACAGAATTTCTGTATTAAGTTATGGTAAAGAAAGACCAGTAGATTCTGGATCTAACCCTTTAGCATGGTCTAAAAATAGAAGATCAGTTACTGTTAAAGCGAACTAATCAATTTAATAAATTATAAAAGACCCTATCACATTTGTGAATAGGGTCTTTTTTTTGCCATCATTATAATTACTACTCAATTTATTATGTTTAATTATAAAAAAATAATTCGATTAAAATTAATATTAGTCTTTATATTTTTTCCAAATATTATTTTTGCTGATAATCATAATGTAAATGAAATATTAGAGTTAATTCAAAAAGATTTAAAAACCCTGGAAAAAGCTGTTTACTCAGGGTCAATTAATTCAAATAGTCAAACAGGCACAAACGAAAACTCTGAAGATGTTTTAACAAGACATCTTCTAAAATTGTCTGATGTTGAAAAACAATTTCAAGAACTGACTAATAAGTTTGAAGAAATTAATTTCAAGTTAGATAAATTATCAAATAGGCTTTCTAAGGTTCAAGCAGATAACCAAATTAGATTTCAAGATCTGGAAAATACTTTATCATCTGGAGAAATTGGAAAAAAATTAACTTCAATACCAAAGGAACAAGTAGACAAAACTTTACCAGGCTCTTCACAACCTCAAGACTTAGGGTCTATTTCATATAAAGATACAGAAAGTGAAGAAACTAGTCAGCAAATACAATCAGTAGAAACTACTTCATCAATAGTGACAGAAAACTTTGAATCAGAAAAAAATATACTTCCAAATGCTACTCCAGAAAAACAATATGAATTTGCAACTAGTTTTTTAAAGGTAGGTGATTACAGCACTGCAGAGAGAGCTTTTAGAGAATTTGTGATAAATAATTCAGAGCATAAATTGGCAGGCAATGCTCAATATTGGTATGCTGAAACATTTAGAATAAGACAACTTTATACAGATGCAGCTACTGCTTATCTTGAAGGATATCAAAAATATCCAAAAGGTGAGAAGGCTCCTATAAATTTATTAAAACTTGGTGTATCAATGGTTCAAATAGGAGAAAAAGAGCAAGGTTGTAAAATGATTGTGGGGGTTGAAGAGCAATATCCTAAAGCAAATCAATCTGTGCTTCAAAAAGCAAAATATGAATCAAAAAAGTTTGAGTGTTCAAAACAAAACTCATAAACAAATTCTTAGTTTTTTAAAAGATCGAAAAATCTCAAAAGTTTATAGTGAATTCTCTTCCTCTTTAAATTCTGGGGAAAATTTAGCAGTAGCAGTTTCGGGTGGACCCGATAGTTTGGCACTGGCTTACTTGGCTAAATGCTATTCAATAAAAAATAAAATAAAAGTTAAATTTTTTTTAGTTGATCATAGACTTAGAACTGAGTCGACAAAGGAAGCAACGTTAGTAAAAAAAATTTTACAAAAAATTGGTATTACATGCAAAGTATTAAGCTGGAAAGGAAAAAAACCTTCTAGAAATATTCAATCTTTAGCAAGAGTAGCAAGATATTCTTTACTATCAAAAGAATGTAAAAAAAATAATATTAAGCACTTATTATTAGGACATCATTCAAATGATTTAGTTGAAAATTTTTTAATTAGAGTGGTTAGAGGGAGTGGACTAAATGGATTGGTATCTTTTAACAAAAGTGTAAAATATAAAGATGAGGATCTAAATATTTTAAGACCATTACTAAACTTAAAAAAAAATGATTTAATTAATATTTCTAAAATAGTATTTAAATTTTTTATTAAAGATCCATCTAATATTAACGAGATATATAAAAGAACAAGAATTAGAACTTTATTAGAATCTCTTGAAAGAGAGGGATTGGACTTAAAAAAACTAAAATTAACCATTGATAATTTAAGAGACTCAGACAAATCAATTAAGTTTTATGTTAACAAAAATTTGAAGGATAATTCTACACATATTAAAACAAAAGATACTTATATTTTAAGTCATAATTTTTTTGATCAATCGCATGAAGTTGTTTTTAGATCTTTGACATTTGTTATTCAAAAAATAGGAAAAAAATACTATCCTGTTAGAGGAAAAAGTATCAACGAACTGATTAACCGAATTATCCTAAAGACATTTTCAAAAATAACTTTAGGAGGTTGTTTTGTTGAAAGAGTTAATGAGACCATATTAATTTCAAGGGAAAACACTAATAAAGTTAAGGTTTTGTAACAATTTGACACTTGTTTAATTAATAATAATTATTATCTTATAACTATGAATATGAAGAATTTAGCAATGTGGGCAGTAATTGTTTTTCTAACAATAGGCCTTTATAATATGTTTAAGAACCCTCAAGCTAATGTGGGCAAAGGTAATTCTATTATATTTTCAGAATTTTTATCAGAAGTTGATAATGGTGGAGTTATAAAAGTTGATATTCAAGGAAACAATATTAGAGGAGTATTAGCTAATGGAAATACTTTTTCTACTTATTCACCGAATTATCCAAATTTAATTGAGAAGCTATCTGAAAAAGGGGTAAGTATATCAGCTGCTCCTCTAGAAGATAAGATGCCGTCTTTGTTTGGTGTTTTATTGTCGTGGTTTCCGATGTTGTTACTAATCGCTGTTTGGATTTTCTTTATGAGACAGATGCAGGGTGGCAAAGGTGGAGCCATGGGTTTTGGAAAATCTAAGGCAAAGATGATGAATGAATTAAAAGGTAAAGTTACTTTTGATGATGTCGCTGGAGTAGAAGAGGCTAAAGAAGAAGTAGAAGAAGTTGTTCAATTTTTAAAAGATCCTAAAAAGTTTAGTAGACTTGGTGGAAAAATACCAAGAGGATGTTTATTAGTTGGCCAACCTGGAACAGGTAAAACTTTACTTGCTAGAGCTATAGCTGGGGAAGCAGGAGTTCCGTTCTTTACAATATCAGGATCAGATTTTGTTGAAATGTTTGTGGGTGTTGGAGCCTCAAGAGTTAGAGACATGTTTGAACAAGGTAAAAAAAATTCACCCTGTATTATTTTTATAGATGAGATAGATGCTGTTGGAAGAAGTAGAGGTGCTGGTCTTGGAGGAGGTAACGATGAAAGAGAGCAAACTTTAAACCAGTTATTAGTTGAAATGGACGGTTTTGATACGAATGAAGGTGTAATAATTATTGCCGCTACAAATAGACCTGATGTATTAGACCCAGCATTATTACGACCAGGTAGATTTGATAGACAGGTAGTTGTTGGACTTCCAGATATAATAGGAAGAGAAAAAGTATTAAAAGTTCATGTTAAAAAAATTAAAATGGCACCTGATGTAAATTTAAGAACAGTAGCTAGAGGAACCCCAGGTTTTTCAGGTGCAGATTTAGCAAATATAGTTAATGAAGCGGCATTACTTGCTGCAAGAAAAAATAAAAGACTAGTTACTCTAACTGAGTTTGAAGAAGCAAGAGATAAAGTGATGATGGGATCAGAAAGAAGATCCATGGTCATGACAGAAGAAGAAAAAACATTAACAGCTTACCACGAAGCTGGACATGCAATAGTAACTATCAATGAGGATGCAGCTCATCCAATTCATAAGGCAACAATCATTCCAAGAGGTAGAGCCTTAGGAATGGTTATGCAACTACCTGAGAGAGATCAGCTATCTCAAACAAGAGAGCAGCTTCATGCTCAATTAGCTATAGCTATGGGTGGAAGAGTAGCAGAAGAAATCATATTTGGTGAAGATAAAGTTACAACTGGTGCATCTAGTGATATTGAACAAGCAACTCAAAGAGCAAGAGCCATGGTAATGCAAGCGGGCCTTAGCAAAGAGTTGGGACCAGTTGCTTATGGTTCGAATGAAGAAGAAGTATTTTTAGGAAGGTCTGTTGCGAGAACTCAAAATATGTCTGAAGAAACTGCAAAAAAAGTAGACTCAGAAATTAGAAAAATTGTCGATAAAGGTTATGAAAGAGCAAGAACAGTTTTAACTGAAAAAATTGATGATCTGCACAAATTAGCCAAAGCTCTCTTAACATATGAAACACTTACCGGTGAAGAAATAGAAAACCTGATTAATAAAAATATATATCCAAGCAATAAAGAGGATTTAAAAGTTGAAGATGAAGATAAAGGTTCAGCTTTAAGTTCAATGGGTCTTAAGCCGAAAATAGTTCATTAATACTAAATGAAAAAATATTACACAAGAGCGTGTAATTTTGCTTATGGTCAATTTTCAATTGATTTAGTTAGAAAAAAAAAATCTCCCACTAAATGGTAATAAGAAAATTTCGTTTGGACAAATTGAAATTCTTACACGAACTTCTATCAAAAAAATTGATCTTAAAGATATAAAAAAGTTACCCAAACTACTGAAAGAAAAAATTAATAAAGATCTCAAGATAATTGTTAAAAAAAATAAAAATTTTTCAAGTTTAAATTTTAATAAAATACCTAATATAATGGGTATATTAAATTTAACACCGGATAGTTTTTCTGATGGGGGTAAATTTAATAAAAAGAAAAAAGGAATATCTCATGCAAAGAATTTATTTAAATCCGGAGCAGATATTATTGATGTTGGTGGAGAATCAACAAGACCTGGATCTAAACCTGTAAGTAAAAAGGAAGAATGGAATAGAATAAAAGAAATATTAAAAGATGTTAATAAAAAAATTCCACTATCATTAGATACAAGAAAATCAGAAATTATGCTTAAAGGGATTAAGTTAGGAGTTAAACTTATAAATGATGTGTCAGGTCTAAGTTATGACCTTAAAACAGTTAAGGTATTGATAAAAAGCAAAACTCCATTTGTCATTCAACATTCACAAGGAACACCAGAAAAAATGCAAAAAAACCCTAAGTACAAAAATGAATTATTAGATATTTATGATTTTTTTGAACAAAAGATTAAATTTTTAAGATCCAAGGGTATAAAACATAATAATATTGTAATTGATCCAGGAATTGGTTTTGGAAAAAATTTGAAACATAATATGAATTTAATTAGAAGCGTTTCTATTTTTCATACTCTTGGTTTTCCTATATTACTTGGACTTTCTAGGAAAAAATTCATTAAGGATTTATCTGGAAAAAATGATAGCAAGGAAAGATTAGGTGGAACAGTAGCTTCTTCCATGTATGCAATAATGCAAGGAGTTCAAATTCTAAGAATTCATGATGTGAATGAATTAAGACAAAGTATAAAGGTGTTTAAAGAATTAATTAAAAACTAATGGCAAAAAAATATTTTGGAACAGATGGAATAAGAGGTGCCGTTAATAGTAAAAATATTAATGGAGACATGTTTTTTAAATTTGCTCTTGCAACAGGAACTTACTTCAAAACTCAAAAAAAAAAGAAACAAATAGCAATAATTGCTAAAGATACGAGACTCTCAGGGTATAGTTTGGAACCTGCGTTAGTATCAGGACTTACATCGGCTGGTATGCATGTTTATACATTAGGCCCACTTCCAACCAATGGCTTAGCAATGCTCACAAAAAGTATGAAAGCTAATATGGGAATTATGATTACAGCATCTCATAACCCATATCATGACAATGGGTTAAAATTATTTGGACCTGATGGGTTAAAACTGTCAAATAAAATTGAAAAGAAAATTGAAACTTTAATTGATCAAAAGATTGAAAAATCTTTATCAAAACCAAAAAAATTGGGTCGTGTAAAAAGGTTAGAAACTGCAAATAAAGATTATATAAAAATTTTAAAAAGTAATTTACCAAAAGATTTTAATCTAAGAGGTTTAAGAATAGTAATTGATTGCGCAAATGGGGCTGGATATAAGGCAGGACCTGAATTATTAAAATCTTTAGGTGCTAAAGTATTTTCAATTGGAATAAATCCTAATGGTCTTAATATTAATAAAAATTGTGGATCTACTTTTCCAAATAAAATCAGATTGGCAGTAAAGAAATATAAAGCACATTTAGGAATTTCACTTGATGGAGATGCCGACAGAATCATTATGTGTGATGAAAAAGGTATTGTAATTGATGGAGATCAAATAATTGCCGCAATAGCAATGAGATGGAAAAGAAAAAAAATGTTAAAAGGAGGTGTAGTTGGCACGTTAATGTCTAACTATGGATTAGAAAAGTTTTTTAAACTACATAATATAAAATTCTTAAGATCAAATGTAGGAGATCGCTTTGTAAAAGAGAAAATGCAAAAAAATAATTTTAATTTAGGTGGTGAGCAATCTGGGCATATTATTCTAGGCAAATTTGCAACCACTGGAGATGGCTTATTAGTTGCTTTAGAAGTTTTATTTTCATTAAGAAAAGGAAAAAAAGCTAGTAGTTTTTTTAATACCTTTAAGAAAACTCCACAAATATTAGAAAATATTGATGTTAAAGACAAAAATATAATTAAAAATATTGATATTAAAAATTCTATAAAATCAGCAGAAAAATTAATTAAAGGTCAAGGTAGAATATTAGTTAGAAGCTCAGGAACGGAGTCTAAAATCAGAGTAATGGGAGAGAGTGATAATATTAAATTGCTTCAAAAATGTTTGAAAATCATTTTAAGAAAAATTAAATAAATTGAAACCAAAATCTAAAATATTAGTTATTGCTGGATCAGATTCATCTGGTGGTGCTGGCATCCAAGCTGATATTAAAACTATCACAGCTTTAGGTTCGTATGCAATGACAGCAATAACAGCTGTCACAATCCAAAATACAACAGGTGTAAAATCAATAGTACCAATTGATCCTAAGGAAATTTCAAATCAAATAGAATTTACCTCAAAAGATATTAAACCTGATGCCATAAAAATTGGAATGTTGCATTCTACAAAAGTAATAAAATCAGTAATTCATTCATTAAATCTTATTAAAGTTAAAAAAATAATTTTAGATCCTGTTATGGTAGCTAAAGGTGGCGCAAAACTTATTGATGATAAGGCAATTCAGTTATTAAAAAATGAATTAATTAAAAAAGTTAGCCTAATTACTCCAAATATTCCAGAAGCTGAAATATTAACTAAAACTAAAATAAGAACAAAAGAAGATATGATTTTTGCTGCCAGCATACTAATAAAATTAGGAGCAAAAAATGTTTTTATAAAAGGTGGTCATTTAGAATCTAAAATCGTCCAAGATATTTTTGTAAACAAAAATGAAATTTTCATTATAAAAAATAAAAGAATTACAACCAGGAATACACATGGCACTGGTTGCACCCTTTCTTCTGCTATTTCTACATTTTTTTCATGTGGAAAAACCTTAAAGAGATCTTGTGAGCTTGCAACTAAGTATGTACACAATTCAATAAATTCAAACCTTAAATTCGGTAAAGGTCATGGGCCTATCAACCATTTAAGTTCAGTAACAATAGAAAAAAAATTTAGATAATGAAAAATGTTGTAGTTGTTGGATCTCAATGGGGTGACGAAGGAAAAGGTAAAATAGTCGACTGGCTATCAGACCAAGCAGATGTTGTTATTCGTTTTCAAGGAGGACACAATGCTGGACACACATTAGTAATTGATGGAACAACTTATAAATTAAGATTACTACCTTCTGGAATTGTAAGAAAAAATAAAATTTCTATTATAGGAAATGGAGTTGTTGTTGACCCTTGGGCACTATTAGAGGAAATAGAGGAAATTAAATCTAAGGGTGTTGAGGTTAATGTGGATAATTTTATAATTTCAGAATCTGCAAATCTTATTTTACCATTTCATAGAGAGATGGATGAAATAAGAGAAGATGCTGCTGGAAAAGGAAAAATTGGAACAACAAGAAGAGGAATTGGGCCAGCCTATGAAGATAAAGTGGGAAGAAGATCAATCCGTGTTATGGATCTAAGATCTGAGACCAATCTAGACCATAGATTGGAAACAGTACTTCTTCATCATAATGCAATTAGAAAAGGGTTAGGTAAAAAAATTTTTGAAAAAGATAAACTTAAAGAAGAACTCTTAAAAATTGCTCCAGAAATATTAAAGTTTTCTCAACCTGTTTGGCTTAGAATTGATGAATTTAAAAAACAAAAAAAAAGAATATTATTTGAAGGTGCACAAGGAATACTACTAGATGTGGATCATGGAACGTACCCTTTTGTAACATCATCCAATACTGTTGCATCTGCGGCTGCAACAGGAACTGGTTGTGGTCCTAATTCTATTCATTATGTTCTTGGAATAACAAAAGCTTACACTACCAGAGTTGGTGAAGGACCTTTTCCAACTGAGTTAACAAATGATATTGGAGAATTGCTTGGTTCTAGAGGTAAAGAATTTGGGACTGTCACTAGTAGAAAAAGAAGGTGTGGTTGGTTTGATGGTGTTTTGGTTAGACAAACAATTAAAATTTCAGGCATAGACGGAATAGCATTAACTAAATTAGATGTTTTAGATGAATTAGATGAAATTAAGATGTGTGTCGAGTATGAGCTTGATGGTAAAAAAATGGATTACTTACCAGCTGCAGTTGAGGATCAGTTAAAAATTAAACCAATTTATAAAACTTTTCCTGGATGGAAAAGTTCTACACAAGGAATAAAGAATATTGAAAATTTACCAGAAAATGCAAAAAATTATATTTACGCATTAGAAGATTTTATTGGAACAAAAGTTTCAAGTATTTCAACAAGCCCTGAACGAGAAGATACTATTCTTTTAGAAAACCCTTTTGAGGTTTAGTTTGCTGGAAGTAGATTTTTAGATTTAGCAGATAATAACATGTGTTTTTGAAGCTTCTCAAATGCTTTATTTTCAATTTGTCTAACTCTTTCTCTGCTAATTTTGTATTTTTTACTTAAATCTTCAAGTGTTGTAGGTTCATCATTTAATCTTCTAGAGTATAAAATCTCTTTTTCTCTTTCATTAAGAATTTTTATAGAATCTTTAAGTAAGCTTTGTCTTTGACCCATTTCTTCTTGATGTGCAAATTTTAGATCATGGTCAAGCTCTTTATCTACTAACCAGTCTTGCCACTCATCACCATCTTCTCCAACTTGTGCATTTAAAGAAAATTCTTTTCCAGATAGTCTTCTGTTCATTGAAATTACTTCATCTTTGTTGACATCTAACTTGTTTGAAATTTCAGTTACATGCTCAGGTCTTAAATCACCTTCAGATTGAGGAGCGATTTGATTTTTAATTTTCTTTAAATTGAAAAATAATTTTTTTTGTGCAGTTGTTGTTCCTATTTTTACTAAGCTCCAAGATCTTAGAATATATTCCTGTATAGAAGCTCTAATCCACCACATGGCGTAAGTTGCTAGTCTAAATCCTTTCTCAGGTTCAAATTTTTTAACAGCTTGCATTAGTCCAACATTTCCTTCTGAAATCATTTCATTTACTGGAAGACCGTATCCTCTGTAACCCATCGCAATTTTTGCAACGAGTCTTAGATGACTAGTAACAAGTTTTTCTGCAGCTTTAACATTTCCTGTTGCCTTCCAATTTTTTGCAAGCATGTATTCTTCTTCTGCTGCCAGCATAGGAAATTTTTTAATTTGTTCCAGATAAGCTGATAAACCACCTTCATTAGAAAGTGCGGGAAGATTACTGTTCATTGTAGTACTCATAAGTTGTATTTATTTAATTGACTATAGTATTATTTCAAGGTTTTATTTGCCAGTATTTCTAAGCAATACTAAAATATTTTCAAGTTCATGTGGCAAAATTGAGGTAAAAACCATTTCCTCATTAGTTCTTGGGTGAATAAACCCCAATGTTTGAGCATGCAAAAATTGTCTATCTAATTTATAAATTAAATTTTCTAAATTAGTATCGATATTTTTAAGTTTTTTATATTTTTTTTTATATTTTCCATCACCCATAATACTATTACCCATATGTGTCATGTGAACTCTTATTTGATGCGTTCTTCCAGTTTCCAATCTGCATTCCACTAAGCTTAATGTAGGAGTTTTATCATTTTCAAAAATCTCAATTGTTTTGTAATTAGTGATTGCTCTTTTGCCTTTAGAATTGCTAACTTCCATCATCTGTCTATTTTTTGAGCTTCTAGTTATAAACGTATCAATTTTTCCAGAGGATGGTCTAAGTTTCCCCCAAATTAAAAGCTGATAAACTCTCGTAATTGTGTGCTCACTAAATTGATGTGATAAGTTTTCGTGTGTTTCATTATTTTTAGCAATAACTATTAATCCTGAAGTATCCTTGTCAATCCTATGAACTATGCCAGGCCTTAGTTCATCACCTATTGTGGATAACGAGTCCTTGTTATAATGCATTAAGGCGTTAACAATTGTTTCATCATAATTTCCTGCACCTGGATGCATGATTATACCTGCCGGCTTGTTGATTATTAACAAATCATCATCTTCATAGACAATTTGTAACTTAAAATTATATGGTTTTAATGATGCTTCTTTAGGTTCTGGAATTTGAAGATTTATCTCATCTCCACTCAGTACTTTTTTTGATGGACTATTAATAATTTGATCATTTATTTTTAATTTTTCTTTAAGAATTAAATTCTTAATTCTGGATCTGCTAATTAAGTTTTCTCTTTTATTAATGAATACATCAAGCCTGAGATTATTTTCATCTTCACCAACTATTAAATTAATGTTTTTTTCCATAAAATGTAATATTAATACTATATGCGCTTGTAGCTCAACTGGATAGAGCGCCTGACTTCGGATCAGGAGGTTCTGGGTTCGACTCCTAGCAGGCGCACCATAACCAAACAAAATGTCTAATACTTTGATGCCCTCCGCAATCTATCATTTATAGCTTTACCAAGTCCTATATTGGGAATCTTTTCCACAGCAATCGATTTATAACCCTCATTTTTTATTTTTCTTAGACACGAATAAAGATTTTTTGCTGCTTCATCTAAATTACTTTTCGAAGTTAAATAAAAATAGTTTTTGAATTTAGCTTTCTTTTTCTTAATTATTATAAAAGCTTCGTCATTTTTTGGTTTTGTGACGTTCATTCTTAAAGGAATACCAGGAGAGTAATGTAGCCGTGATTGGCCAGGAGCTATTTTTTTCTTAGGATTGGTAGATATATTCATCTTGAAACCTAAAGCTGTTTGAATTTTTGAAATATCTAGACCTCCTAATCTCAGTATAGTTGGTCTAGCTGTAAGATTAACTATTGTAGACTCTATTCCAATAGCGCAAGTACCTCCGTCTAAAATATATTTAATTTTATTACCGAATTCTTCTTTAACATCTTTTGCATTAACAGCACTTACTTTAGTTGTAATATTAGCACTAGGTGCAGCTAATGGATAATCTAGCTGTTTTAGTAAATTTTTAAATATTATGTGTTTTGGAAATCTTACTGCTAAACTTTTCTTATTATTAGTTACATATTTTGAAATCTTAGAGTTTTTTTTTAATTGTAATACGTATGTTATTGGGCCAGGTGAAAATTTTTTATAAAGTTTAATAAAATTATCATTTATCAAGCAATCTTTTTTAAGAGAATCGATATCGTGATAATGTACGATTAAAGGGTTGTTTTTTGGTCTCTTTTTTAAATTATAAATCTTATTTACTGCTGAATTCTTGTATGCATTCGCGGCTAGACCATAAACGGTTTCAGTAGGTACGCCAATACAGTAATTTTTATCAAGGTATTTTTTTGCTTTTTTGATATTTGATTGATTAGATTTCATGTATTAATAATTATTATTATATGAAAGATAAAAATTTACCACTTGATAATAACACACTGTCTCTTGAGGAGTTAACAAAAGAGGCAAATAATATTATTGAATCTTTAGAGTCAGAGAAAGACTTGCAGAATTCAATTGATTCATACCAGCAATTATTAAAATTAAATAATATTATTGAAAAAAAATTCTATAAAACTTCAAAAATGATCAATGAAGAAACAAAAAAAAAAATTAATAATATAAGTTCAAAAAAAAATGCAAAATAAACTTGCTAGAATAGCAAAAGATACAAACTTATTTTTAAAGCGATTTATTAAAAGACAAAAAAGAACAGAATTAATAGCTGCTATGGAATATGGGTTATTTCCAGGTGGAAAAAAAATTAGATCAAAAATTTTAATTGATATAGGAGCTATATTTAAAATTAATTATAAAACATTAATTTCTATTGGCGCTGCAGTTGAATGTATTCATGCTTATTCATTAATACATGATGATTTACCTTGCATGGATGATGATAAAATAAGAAGAGGAAAAATTTCTACACATATTAAATTTGGAGAATCAACAGCGGTACTAGCAGGAAACTCACTTTTAACAATGGCTTTTGAAATCTTGGTTAGTTCGAGCTTAAAGATAAATGAAAAAATAAAAGTAGATCTAGTAAAAAAGCTCTCAGAGACTTCTGGACATCTAGGAATAGCTGGTGGTCAATATTTAGATCTTAGTTTTGAAAAAAAAAAAGTTTCTAAAAGTAAAATTATAGACATGGAAATAAAAAAAACAGGCAAGCTCTTTAGCTTTTGTTGCGCTGTCCCAGTTATTATTAAGAGAAAAAGCAATACACAAATAAAGTTTTTTGAAAATATAGGGTCAAATATTGGACTTTTATTTCAAATTGCTGACGATTTAATAGACTTTAAGGGCTCTACAGTTATTGCTGGTAAGTTAACAGGTAAAGACAAGAAAAAAGGTAAAGCCACTTTAATCAGTTTACTAGGATATCAAAATGCTATTAAATATGCTGATAAAATTAAGTCTAAAATAATTAAAGATTTAAATAAATATGGTTCAAGCACTAACAGTTTAAATGAAACCCTAGACTACATTTTAAAAAGAAATAAATAATGCAAAACTATAAATTTCTCAAAGATATTAATTTTCCTTCTGACTTAAGAAAATTATCAGAGAACGATCTTCAAGAAGTTTCTAACGAAGTTAGAAAAGAGATGATTGATGCAGTATCTGAAACAGGAGGACATTTAGGTGCAGGTCTTGGGGTTGTTGAGCTAACCGTAGCTTTACATTACGTATTTGATACTCCAAATGACAGACTAATTTGGGACGTGGGTCATCAAACTTACCCACATAAAATTTTGACTGGAAGAAAATCAAAAATTAAAACACTGAGACAAGGTAATGGATTGTCTGGTTTTACAAAAAGATCTGAAAGTGAGTATGATCCATTTGGTGCAGCACATAGCTCAACATCAATATCATCGGCTCTAGGCATGGCGGAAGCAAATAAGTTATCAAATAAATTAAATAATATAATTGCAGTCATAGGAGATGGTGCAATTAGTGCGGGTATGGCATATGAGGCGATGAATAACGCAGGTGCTTCAAAAACTAAAATGATTGTTATTTTAAATGATAACGATATGTCGATTGCAAAACCAGTAGGCGCTATGAGAACTTATTTAGCTAAACTTTTAACAGGAAAAATTTATTTCAGTTTAAGGGAAACTTTTAAATTAATAGTTTCTGCCTTTTCTAAAAGATTTAGTGCTAAAGCTGGAAAAGCTGAGGATTTTTTAAGATCAGCTGTAACTGGTGGTACTCTTTTTAATTCTTTAGGTTTTTATTATGTTGGTCCAATAGATGGACACGATTTGTCTACACTCATACCGATTTTAAAAAATGCAAGAGACTCAAAGCATCAAGGTCCAATTATGATTCATATAAAAACTCAAAAAGGTAAAGGATATTCTTATGCTGAAAAAGCTAGTGATCATTATCACGGTGTTTCAAAATTTAATGTTGTAACTGGCGAACAGGTAAAAAGTGGAACAAATCTTCCAGCTTATACAAAGGTTTTTGCAAACACTTTAGTGAAACATGCAGAAAGAGACAGTAAAGTTGTAGGAGTTACTGCTGCCATGCCAGGTGGAACAGGTATGGATATTTTTGCCAAAGATTTTCCAAAAAGAATGTTTGATGTTGGAATTGCTGAGCAGCATGCTGTTACTTTTGCAGCAGGGTTAGCCACTGAAGGCTATAAGCCATATGTTGCAATCTACTCAACTTTTTTACAAAGAGCTTATGATCAAGTGGTTCATGATGTGGCTATTCAAAGTTTACCTGTGAGATTTATTATAGATAGAGCAGGTTTAGTAGGTGCTGATGGATCAACTCATGCTGGCTCATTCGATATTACCTATCTTTCTACTCTTCCTAATTTTATAGTAATGGCACCAAGTGATGAAGCAGAATTAGTTAAAATGATAAATACATCGATGACAATCAATAACAAACCTTGTGCTATTAGATACCCAAGAGGAAATGGCGTAGGAGTGGAATTACCATCAATAGATGAGAACATAGAGATTGGAAAAGGAAGAGTTATTCAAGAAGGGAAACAGGTTTGTATTTTAAGTATAGGAACTAGATTGGAAGAATGTAAAATTGCAGCAGCAGAATTAAAAAATAAAGGAATTGAGTCAACGATAGTTGACGCTCGTTTTGCTAAACCCTTGGACCAAGAACTTATTTTAAAATGTGCGCGAGAACATGAGGCTATGATTACTGTAGAAGAGGGATCTATTGGAGGTTTTGGCTCTCACGTGGAAAATTTATTATCAGAAAAAGGTATATTTGATAAAGGTTTAAAATTTAGAACCATGATATTGCCAGATATTTTCATCGAACAAGATAGTCCAAAAAAAATGTATGATGTTGCTGGTCTTAACGCATCTCAAATATCAAAAAAAATACTAGACATCTTATTTACAAAAGAGTCGATAAAAGTAGTTAAAAATTAAATTTAAAAAAATTAGCTACACTGAGCTTTGTTCATTAAGTAATGGTCTAACAAAACACAATTCATCATTGCTTCCCCTACAGGCACTGCACGAATACCAACACAAGGATCATGCCGACCTTTAACTGAAATAGTAGTATTTTTTCCAAACTTATTTATAGTTTTTCTAGTTGTTAAAATCGATGATGTTGGCTTAACAGCAAATGAAACAACAATTTCTTGTCCTGTTGAAATACCACCAAGAATTCCCCCTGCATTATTAGAATCAAATTTTAATTTTTTACCTTTTTGTGAAATTTCATCTGAGTTTTGTTCTCCACTTAATTGTGCAGAATTCATTCCAGAACCAATATTAACACCTTTAACAGCATTAATACTCATCATTGCAGAGGCAATATCCATATCTAATTTAGAATAAATTGGAGCACCTAAACCAACTGGAATTCCTCTAGCTCTTACTTCAATAACTGCTCCACAAGATGATCCAGACTTTCTTATATCTAACAAATATTTTTCCCAAAGTTTCAGCATATTCTTATCAGGACAAAAAAAGGGATTTTTGTTAATTGTTAGATCGTTCCATTTTCTAGTATCACATCCCAATATTCCTAATTGAGTAACAGCCCCTACAACTTTAAATTTTTTACCTAATTTATTCTCTAAAACTTTTTTAGCAATTGCACCCGCAGCAACTCTTGCAGCTGTTTCTCTTGCAGAGGATCTTCCACCGCCACGGTAATCTCTTATTCCATATTTCTTAAAGTACGTAAAATCAGCGTGTCCAGGTCTAAATTTATCTTTGATATCTCCATAATCTTTCGACCTCATATCTTGATTGTAAATAATTAAAGAAATAGGTGTTCCAGTCGTTTTGCCCTCAAATACACCAGATAAAATTTGCACTTTATCATCTTCTTTTCTCTGTGTTGTAAATTTTGATTGTCCTGGTTTTCTTTTATCTAGCTCAACTTGAATATCTTGCTCTTTTAAGTTTATATTTGGTGGACAACCATCAACGACACAGCCTAATGCTGGTCCATGAGATTCTCCCCATGTTGTGAAACGAAATTGCTTTCCAAAAGTATTAAATGACATTATCTATAGTATATAGATTATTTTGTTAAAATTATGAATCAAAAAAACTCATTAGGCCTTAATAAATGCTTTTTAGATAAAATTGATCCAATAGATTTATTTGAAGTTTGGATGAATGAAGCAAAAAAAACAGAGTTAAATGATCCAAATGCACTAGCTTTAGCCACATCAGATCAAAATAATTTTCCATCAATTAGAATGGTCTTATTAAAAGATTTTAACAAAGATGGATTTGTTTTTTATACCAATCTAAATAGTCAAAAGGGAAATGAATTAAAAAAAAATCCAAAAGCATCCATGTGTTTTCATTGGAAAAGCCTTCTAAGACAAGTAAGAATTAATGGATTGGTGCAAAAAGTTTCTAATGAAGTAGCAGATGAATATTATAATAGTAGAGGTTATGAGAGCAGAATTGGAGCATGGGCCTCAAAACAAAGCACTGTATTAAATAATAGAGATGAGCTTTTAAACTCAATAGAGGAATATAAAAAAAAATATAGTAATAAAAATGATGTACCAAGACCAGAGCATTGGTCAGGTTGGAATTTAATACCCATAAGTATAGAATTTTGGTTAGATGGAGATAGCAGAATTCATGAAAGACTTAAATATACTAAAGATACTGAGGGAAACTGGGTTAAATCTTTATTAAGCCCCTAAAAGGTTCTTTGTAGACTAAATGATGTAAGACTTTCTAAAATCTTTTTTTCATCACTATCCTTAAATACAGTTAAAGAATTTGATGCAAGGTTAATAAAATGTTCAGCTTTTTTGTAGCATTCATTGATTATGTTGTATTTCTTAATAATCTCTAAGGTAAAATTTAAATCTTCATTTGATCTTGTTTCTTGTTTAAAAATATTTTTTAACTTATCTTTTTCTATTGATGATACATTCTGAAATAATAAAATTACAGGTAAAGTAATTTTACCCTCAAGAAAATCTTTACCAATTTTTTTACCAAAAAATTTTAGATCAGAATTGTAATCTAATGTGTCATCAGCAATTTGAAATGTTAAGCCTAAGTTTTTTCCATAAAACTCTAGTGCCTCTTTTTCTTTTGTTTCTTTATTAGATAAAATTGCACCAACCTTAGTTGCTGCAGAAAAAAGTTCAGCTGTTTTTGCTGTAATAATCTTAAAATATGTTTCTTCTAACATGTCTACTTCACCTTTGTGCTGTAGTTGTAATACCTCTCCTTGAGCGATCTTTGACGAAGTTGAGGATAAAAGTTTTAAAACTTCTATATTCCCATCATCGACCATCATTTCAAAACATCTACTTAAAAGATAGTCACCAATTAATACAGAAGAGTGATTTCCCCAAATTGAATTTAATGTTTTTTTACCTCTTCTAATATTTCCAAGATCAATGACATCATCATGCATTAAAGTGGCCCCATGTATCATTTCTACACATGCTGCTAAATTAATATCTCGACCTCCTTTAGTATAGCCACATAACTTAGCTGACCCAAGTGTTAGTAAGGCTCTCAATCTTTTTCCACCAGTGTCGATATGATATTCAGTCATTTTCTTAACCAGATCAACTTCACTCAAGAGTTTTGATTTAATCTTTTCTTCAACTAAAACTAATTTTTCATCAACAGAATCTTTTAGCTGATAATATGAATTATTTATTTGGTTTCTAAGTTGAACTACAGTTCCCATAAAAAATAAGTTAGTATAATTAAGTTATATTTATTACTTATCAATTGACGCACCTTAATCTTCAACTATAAGTAGGCTTTATATTAAATCAAAAATTCTATAAGGATTAACAATGTTCTCTTTTTTTAAAAAGAAAAAAATAATAGCTCATATCAAGCTAAATGGTGTAATTGGCAATGCTGGAAAGTTTAAACAGGGCATAGATTTTGCAGGACAAGAAGAGATTATAGAAAAGGCTTTTTCACTAAAAAAAGCAAAAGCAGTGGCAATTACTATAAATTCACCAGGTGGATCACCAGTCCAATCACATTTAATCTACAAATTTATTAGAGCTCAAGCTAAGAAAAACAAAATAAAAGTAATAGTGTTCGCGGAAGATGTTGCAGCTTCTGGTGGATACTTAATAGCTTGTGCAGGAGATGAGATATATGCAAATTCAAGTTCAATTATTGGATCAATAGGGGTTATTTATTCATCATTTGGATTTACAGAACTAATTAAAAAAATTGGCGTAGAAAGAAGAGTTCATACAGCTGGAAAAAATAAAAGCTCATTAGATCCCTTTCAAGAAGAGAAGTCAGAAGATATTGAGAGACTTAAGAATATTCAACTAGATCTGCATAAAGATTTTATTAAAGTTGTAGAAGAAAGTAGAGGATCTAGGCTTAAAAAAGATGGGATTGAATTATTCTCAGGAGAATTTTGGTCAGGTAGCAAATCAAAAGAATTAGGTCTAATTGATGGACTTGGTAATGCTAATGAAATTTTAAAAGAAAAATTTGGTGAAGATGTGATTATCAAAAAATTTGAAAAATCTAAGGGTTGGTTAAGTAAGAAATTATCTTCCTCTAGCAATCAAATAGATCAACTAGCAAATATTTTAGAGGAAAGATCTATCTGGCAAAGATATGGCTTTTAAGGAAAAAATTATAAAACCTAAATTTCAATCGTTTCAAGATACTATTTTGAATCTTCAAAAATATTGGAGCAAACAGGGATGTATTCTTCTACAGCCATATGACATAGAAGTTGGTGCGGGAACCTTTCATCCTGCTACAACCTTAAGATCATTAGGACCTAAGCCATGGAAAGCAGCTTATGTTCAGCCATCAAGAAGACCCACTGATGGAAGATATGGAGAAAACCCAAATAGATTACAACATTATTATCAATTCCAAGTTTTAATAAAACCTTCACCAGATAATATCAAAAAACTTTATTTAAATAGTTTGGCTGTAATCGGTATTAATCATAAAGAACATGATATTAGATTTGTTGAAGATGATTGGGAAAGTCCAACTTTAGGTGCGGCAGGTTTAGGATGGGAAGTTTGGTGTGATGGAATGGAAATTACTCAATTTACATACTTTCAACAAATGGCTGGATTCGAATGCAAACCTGTTTCAGTTGAAATAACATATGGTCTTGAAAGAATTTGCATGTTTACTCAACAAATGAAAAATGTTTATGATCTACTATGGAATGATGAAGGTGTAAAATATGGGGATGTGTTTCTTCAAGCTGAAAAAGAGTTTTCAGCATATAATTTTGAACATGCCAATACAGAAAATCTATTCAAAATGTTTGATATGTTCGAGCTTGAAGCAAAAGCATTGGTAGATAAAAAAATTTCACTACCTGCATATGATCAATGTCTAAAAGCAAGCCATGCATTTAATATTTTAGATGCAAGAGGAGTTATAAGTGTTGCTCAAAGAGCGGGTTATATAGGGCGTATTAGAGACATTACAAAAGCAGTCGCCGAAAGTTGGTTAAGCAGTCGAACAGATTAATGTCAGATTTTTTTATAGAGTTGTTTAGTGAGGAAATACCAGCTGGTTTACAGAGTAACTCACGTAATATTTTATTAGAAAATTTTCAAAATTTATTTGAGGAAAAAAAAATTCTGTTCAAAAAAAGTTCTTCATTTTCAACACCAAATCGTCTTATAATTTTATTTGAAGGCCTATCTAAAGAAATAATACAAAAAGCTGAAGAAATAAAAGGACCAAATGTTAAAGCTCCAGAAAAAGCTATTGAAGGGTTCTTAAGGTCAAATCAAATAGAAAAAAAAGATCTTCTTAAAAAAACATTGGAAAAAGGAGAATTTTATTTTTTCAAGAAAGCATCAAGTAAAATTAATACCATAGATTTACTTCAAGAATATACACCTATAATTCTTGATAAATTACAATGGAAAAAATCTATGACTTGGGGAAATTATAACCTTAGTTGGGCGAGACCATTAAAATCTATCCTAGCAGTTTTTGATGATAAAAGTTTAAATTTTAAATTTCATCATTTAATAGCCTCTAATACAACATTTATTGACAAAGAGTTTGAAGATAAAAAAAAAATATTTAAAAATTTTAAAAGTTACAAAGATTTCTTTAGTCAATCTGGCATAATTATAGATCACGTATTGAGAAAAGAATTTATTATTAAAGAAATTGAAAAAATATCTAGAAAAAATAATTTCATTGTCGAGCCTAATAATAAACTTTTAGATGAAGTTACAGATATTGTTGAGCAACCAAATATTTTAGTATGTAAATTTGATCAGAAATTTTTGAATATTCCAAAAGAAATTTTGATTATCACAATGCAATACCATCAAAAATATTTTCCAACATTTGATAAAAAAGGAAAAATTACTAATGAATTTTTAGTTGTGGCAAATAACAAAGATGAAAAAGGTTATATTAAGATGGGTAATGAAAGGGTTGTAGAAGCAAGATTAAGTGATGCTCAATTTTTTTGGGAAAAAAATAAATCTCAAAATTTAGTTAAACAAGTTTCAAAATTAAAAAATATGAATTATTTTAAAGGTCTTGGATCTTATTTTGACAAGATTCAAAGAATGAGAAAACTTGGAGGAATGATTTCTGATGAATTATTAATTAGTAAAGATCAAGTTGAACTATCAGCATCGATTTGCAAAGTTGATTTAGTTTCTGATATTGTGGGTGAATTTCCTGAGCTTCAAGGAATTATGGGCGGACATTTTGCTGAAGTGCAAGGTTTTGATAAAGAGATAGCGCTAGCAATAAGTGAACATTATCAACCAGTAGGTCTTGATAGCAAAACTCCAAAGAAACCGTTTAGTATTGCTTTAGCTTTAACTGACAAAATTGATACCTTGGTAGGTTTTTTTGGAATTAACCAAAAACCAACTAGCTCAAAAGATCCTTATGCGCTTAGAAGGTCTGCACTTGGTGTAATAAAGCTATTAATTGATAATAATAAAGAGTTTAAGATTAAAGATCTTATTAGTTATTCCACTTCACTACATAAAGACCAAGGGTTTATTTTTTCAAACGAGTCATCTCAAAAAGAATTATCCGATTTTTTAATGGACAGATTAAAATACTACATGAAAGAGAAAAAGATTAGACCAGAGATAATAGAAGCCAGTATAAAAGCACATGGATTAGATCATATGAACAAAATATATAAAAAAGCTTCAACACTTAATGGGCTAATTAGCAAAGTTATAGGAGGGGACATTATTACAAGCTACAAAAGAGCTTACAGTATACTTGAGAGTGAGTTGAAAAATACAGATCTTGAACTGTCAAATACAACTGACCCTGGTATTTTTAAAAATGACTATGAAAAAAACCTATTTAAAAAAATTAATGAAATAAGAAAATATTTTACAAATATTGGCAAAGATGAAAACTACAGAGAAACACTCGAAATTCTTGCTGGCGCTAAAAAAGCAACTTCAGAGTTTTTTGACAATGTTAAGGTCAATGATGATGATAAAAATATTAAAAAAAACAGATTGGAACTTTTACAAATGTTATGTAGAACATTTGATAATTACATAAATTTTTCAAATATAGAAATCAAACAGTGAATAAGCTAATTTTAAATTTTAAATCAAAAGATTCAAAAAAAATTAAAAATCCTAAAAATTTTTTAGGTGGAAAAGGGGCAAACCTTTCTGAAATGGGCAGAATGGGACTGCCAGTTCCTCCTGGATTTACAATTTCAACAAAAGTTTGTGAATTATTTTATAAAGATAAAAAAAAATTAAATTCAAAAATTGTTAATATTATAAAAAAGGAATTAAAAATTATCGAAAAAGAAGTAGGGAAAAAATTTGGTGATTTAAAAAATCCTTTATTATTATCTGTTAGATCTGGTGCAAGAGTTTCAATGCCTGGCATGATGGACACAATTTTGAATTTAGGATTAAACGATAAGACCGTTCTTGCACTATCAAAAAAAACTTCTAATAGCAGATTTGCAAAAGATAGTTACCGAAGATTTATTCAGATGTATGGTAATGTTGTTATGGGTGTTGAGGGCTATCACTTTGAAGAATTAATTGAAAATTACAAGTTAACCAAAGGTGTTCTTTTAGATACAGATCTTGATGCAGATGATTGGGAGGGATTAATTAATGATTTTAAAAAAGTTATTAAAAATCAAACCAAAAAAGAATTTCCCCAGAACGTATATGATCAATTATTAGGAGCTATTAGTTCGGTATTTCTATCTTGGGAAAGTAACAGAGCAAAAGTTTATAGAAAACTAAACCAAATTCCTGCTGAATGGGGAACTGCAGTTAATGTTCAATCAATGGTATTTGGCAATATGGGTAATGATTGTGCAACTGGTGTTGTCTTTACAAGAAATCCATCAGATGGGGTTAATGAAGTGTATGGTGAATACTTAATTAATGCTCAAGGAGAAGATGTGGTGGCAGGTACAAGAACCCCTCAGTATATAACCAAAAAAGCAAGAAAAGATGCAAAAGCAAAAGAAGCTTCGATGGAAGAGGCTATGCCAAAAGTATTTAAACAATTAGATAAGATTTTAAAAATTTTAGAAAAACACTACAAAGATATGCAAGACGTAGAATTTACAGTTGAAAATAATAAATTGTGGATGCTACAAACAAGATCAGGAAAAAGAACTTCAAAGTCAGCTGTTAGAATTGCAGTTGATATGGTTAAAGAAAAATTGATTTCTAAAAAAGAAGCAGTAATGAGAATAGATCCAGCTTCTTTAGATACATTGTTACACCCTACATTAGACGAAAAAAGCACACTAAACGTTATAGCAAACGGTTTGCCAGCATCTCCAGGGGCTGCAAGTGGTAAGGTTGTTTTTACATCAGAGGAAGCAGAAAGATTAAATAATGTCATGCAAGATACTATTTTAGTACGTGTAGAAACGTCACCTGAAGATATTCATGGAATGCATGCTGCAAAAGGAATTTTAACAGCAAGGGGTGGGATGACTAGTCATGCTGCAGTGGTTGCAAGAGGAATGGGAAGACCATGCGTTTCTGGCTCTAGTGAGATTGATATTAACTATGAAGCGAAAACCTTTAAAACTTCTTCTATTGAAATTAAAGAGGGAGACATTATTACAATTGATGGTTCAACAGGAAGAATTATCCTAGGAGAAGTGCCAACGGTTAAACCAGAAATTTCAGGAGACTTTTCCAAATTAATGAGTTGGGCAGATAATTTTAGAAAACTAAAAGTAAGAACCAATTCAGAAACACCATTAGATACAAAAACTGCAAGAGACTTTGGAGCAGAAGGCATAGGACTTTGTAGAACCGAACATATGTTTTTTGATGAAGAGAGAATTTTATCTGTTAGAGAAATGATTTTATCAAAAACAGTAGAAGATAGAAACAGGGCGCTAGCAAAACTTTTACCACATCAAAAAAAAGATTTTGTACAAATATTCAAAATTATGAATGGTCTTCCTGTCACAGTGAGACTGTTAGATCCACCATTACACGAGTTTCTTCCAAAAACAGAAAAAGAAATTAATGATGTTGCAAAAGTTGTGGGGTTACCATTAAAAGAAATTGAGTCTCGAATTAACGAGTTACATGAACAAAACCCGATGCTTGGTCATAGAGGGTGTCGATTGGGAATTTCTTTTCCAGAAATTTATGAAATGCAATGTAGAGCAATCTTTGAGGCTTTATCTGAACTTAAGATAAAAAAAATTAAGTCGGCATTTCCAGAAATTATGATCCCTTTAGTATCAACTGAAGCTGAGATTAGAATAATGAAAGATTTAGTAGTCAGAGTTGCAAAAGAAGTTCAAAAGGATAAAAAAATTAAAATAGATTATTTAGTTGGTACAATGATTGAATTACCAAGAGCAGCAATTAAAGCTGATGATATAGCTAAACATGCTGAGTTCTTTAGTTTTGGAACTAATGACTTAACTCAAACAACATTTGGTTTAAGTAGAGACGATAGCGGTAAATTTTTAAATGATTACCTTGAGAATAAGATTTTTTCTATAGATCCATTTATCTCTATAGATGATGGAGTAGGTGATTTAATAGAAATTGCAGTTGAAAAAGGAAGAAAAACTAATAAAAAAATTAAACTTGGAATTTGTGGAGAACATGGTGGAGACCCTAAAAGTATTCACTTTTGTGCTAATGCAGGTTTGGATTATGTTTCCTGCTCACCATATAGAGTTCCAGTAGCAAGATTAGCTGCTGCACAAGCTGAACTTTCTAAAAAAAATTAGATTTCAAATTTAAAATCTATAGCTGGTACACTATGAGTGATACTTCCAATTGAAACTCTATCGACACCCGTTGCTACAATTTTTTTAATAGATTTAAAATTAACGTTCCCAGAAGCTTCTGTTTCATAATGTTTTTTAGCCATTCTAACACCTGCCTTGAGTGTTTTATTTTTCATATTATCAAACAAAACAGTATTAAATTTTAAACCCATTATTTTTTTGAGCTGATTTAAATTATCAACTTCTACTGTAATTTTTCTTCCTTTTTTATTTTTGATTGCAAGAGATACTAAAGTTTTAATATCAGAGCTTGCAATATGATTGTCTTTAATAAGAAATTCATCACTTAAATTAAACCTATGGTTTGTACCACCACCTAACGAAACGGCATATTTTTGTATTACTCTTAAGGTTGGAATTGTTTTTCTAGTACAGCAAATTTTAGTTTTTTTATTAGCTAATTTAACAAATTGATTAGTCTTAGTAGCAATTCCAGAGATATGACTTAAAAAATTTAAAGCAACCCTCTCACCAATTAAAATATTTTCAGCCCTACCCTCAATTGTTGCCACTACGTCGTTCTTTTTGACTATTGAACCTTCTTTTTTTTTAATAATAAATTTAATTTTATTATCAATTAATTTGAAGGTTTGTTTAGCAAACTCTAAGCCAGCAATTACAGCTTGTTGATTTGAAATTAATTTGATTTTTATAACTTTACTATTCTTAACTAAACTTGAAGTAATATCTCCATTTGGATAAAGATCCTCATTTAATGCAAGCTTAACTTTATTCCTGATATAATAGTTGCTTAATTTAATTTTAGGCACATTTATTATCTGCCAATAGCAGTCATTCTTTCAACGGGTATTCTTGCTTTGTTGATAGTTTCATTATCCATAATTATCTCACCAGTTTCATTTTCTAAACAGGCCAAAATTTTTGGTAGAGTAATTCTTTTCATATGAGGACATAGGTTGCATGGTTTAATAAATTCAACATTAGGATTTTCTACCTGAATATTATCACTCATAGAACATTCCGTAACCATCATTACCTTTTTAGGTTGATTGTCCTCTACATATTTGATCATTCCTGAAGTTGAACCAGCAAAGTCACTTGCTTTAATTACATCGGGTGGACATTCAGGATGTGCAATAATCTTTATTCCTGGATTATTTTTTCTTATATCGTGGATTTCTTTTTCGTTAAATTGGTCATGAACAATGCAAATTCCTTTCCAAGCAATAATTTCAACATCTGTCTGAGAAGCTACATATTTAGCTAAATAATCATCAGGTAGAAATATAACTTTTTTAACACCAAGAGAATTAACAATCTTAACGGCATTAGCTGATGTACAGCAAATGTCAGTTTCAGCTTTAACATCTGCCGAAGTATTTACATAGGAAACAACAGGTACCCCTGGATATTTTTCTTTTAATAATCTTACATCCTTACCTGTAATAGAGGATGACAAGGAGCATCCTGCAAGCATATCGGGTAACAAAACTTTTTTTTGTGGACTCATTAATTTTGCTGTCTCTGCCATAAAGTGTACACCAGCCATTACAATAATATCTGCTGAAGTTTTTGAAGCTTCTACTGCTAGAGCCAAAGAGTCAGCTGCAAAATCTGCTACACCGTGATAAATTTCTGGTGTTTGATAATTATGCGCAAGAATAACTGCATTTTTTTCTTTTTTTAATTGATTAATTCTATGAATATAGGGAGCATGAACTGACCATTCAATCTCAGGTAAAACCTTAGAGATTTTTTGATAAATTGGATCGGTTGCTTTTTTTACTTCTTCAGTAAACTCCATATTAAAACCTATCAATTTGATACAATCTTGTCATGCATTTATTCTGACGCACTAATTAATCCAACTAGGAATTTTGATTTTTAACTTAGCGTTTTTGCTTTTAAACTCATTTTCTTGATTAAAATTATCATCCAAATATTTAATTAAAGCAAAAGGATATTCATTACTTATTAAAACTTTTCCTATCTCAAAATCACCATTATAGATTAAATCATCTTGATTTATTTCTCCTTCAATTAAATAAATAGGTAATAATCTTTTTGAAAGTTTATTTTTTAATTTAATTCTTGCGGTATTCTCTTGCCCAACATAACAGCCTTTTTTAAAGTCTATTCCATTCAATTCTTCAAAGTTACATTCAATTCCAAATAGCTTATTCTGTAATTCATTCATATTTTTTTGAGGAATTCCTAATTGATGACTCAATTCATAATATTCAGCAATTGGAGAATCTTTTAGCTCTAATTTCTTTAAAGATAGATAAAGTTTTTCTAAATTAATGATAAGCCTAGCACCTAAATCTTTATTTCTTGGGTCTAACAAGATAGAATCTTCTCTATATTTAATTGTGTTCCCAGCAATATCTTTTGATCCTTCAAATTCTAAAAATTTTTCTTTATTAAACGCAGCTACAACAAATTCGTTACTAAGATTCATAATTTCAACTTTTGATCTAAGTTTATAGACACTAAGTTGTTTGAAAAGTGCTTCTGTTTGAGATTTTTCACAGTCAATGAAGTAGCCAGACTTGTGTTTTATGATAATAAAAGCAAAAAGAAATTTTCCTTGAGGAGTTAATAGTGATGCAAAACAACTACTGTCCTCACTTACTTTATTAATGTCATTACTAATCATATTCTGTAAAAATTCTTTAGCATCTGTACCGTTTATATACAGAATCCCTCTATCCTCTAAAATGTATACATTTTGATTATTCATAATTGATTGATGTCTTAATATAATATAATTACTTTTTTCATAAATGTTAGATCTAATAATTAAAAACGGTTCGTGCTACATAGATAAAGATCTTAAAGATCAAGATATAGCAATCAAAGACGGTAAAATCATAGAAATTGGTAAAATTGATAGTGAAGCAAAAGAAGTTTTTGATGCTAAGGGATTAACTGTTTTACCAGGATGTATTGATACTCAGACTCATTTTAGGGAACCCGGATCAACTGACACAGAAGATCTTCATTCCGGAAGTAAGGCAGCAATTGTTGGAGGAATAACGAGTGTTTTTGAAATGCCAAATACTAATCCACCAACTTCTAATAAAATTGAATTTCAAAAGAAATTAGATCTTGCAAAAAATAGAATGTATTGCAACTATGCTTTTTATTTTGGCGCAACACCAGATAACGCTGATGAGTTAGCAGACTTAAAAAACTTAGAAGGATGTTGTGGAATTAAGCTTTTTGCCGGTTCTTCGACAGGAAATCTATTGGTTCAATTTGAAGAAGATATTGAAAAAGTATTTAAAAGTAGCTCTAAAGTTGTTTCAGTTCACTCTGAAGATGAAGAAATTTTAAATAGGAATAAAAAATTAATTAAAGATGGAGATGTTCACTCACATCCAATTTGGAGAAGTGAAGAATGTGCAATTTCATCGACTAGAAGAATTGTAAGAATAGCTGAGCGATATAAAAAAAAAGCACACATCCTTCATGTAACAACAAAACAAGAAATTGATTTTTTATCGCAGCACAAAGGTAACATCACATTTGAGATAACACCTCAACATCTAACAATCTACGCCCCAGATTGTTATGATAAACTTGGAACATATGCTCAAATGAACCCACCAATAAGAGATAAATCTCATTATGACAGGTTATGGTATGGAGTAAAAAATAATCTTAATGACACAATTGGATCTGATCATGCTCCACATTTAAAAGAAAACAAAGAAAAAAAATATCCTAATTCACCATCTGGAATGCCAGGTGTTCAGACACTTTTACCAGTTATGTTAAACCATGTTAATGATGGAAAATTAAGTTTAGAACAATTAATGAATTCTATATGTGAAAACCCAGTAAAAATTTTTGGCATTCAAGACAAAGGTTTTATTAAAGAAGGATTTGATGCAGACTTCACAATCGTTGATATGAATAAAAAAATTACAATTAAAAATGAAAATATTGAAAGTAAATGTGCATGGTCACCTTTTGATGGTTATGAATTTAAAGGAACTCCCGTGTCAACAATTATTGCTGGCCAAATCAAAATGAGAGATGGTAAGATTTTGGGTGAACCTGACGGTAAGCCTTTAAAATTTTAAATAGTTTTTATAGTAAAGCTATTTACCAAAACAACACCAGTAACAATAAAGAACAACCCTAAAACAGCCTGCCATGATAGTGATTGTTTGAAGAAAATATATCCTAATATTGCAATTGTAAATATACCAAGGCCACTCCATGTTGCATAAACAATGGCGATAGGAAGTTTATCAACCACAAATGTTAAAAGATAAAATGAAGATAGATACAAAATTGCAAGTGTTGTGGTTGGAATTATCTTAGTAAAATTTTGTGAAACGGGTAATAACATTGTTCCACCTACTTCACAAAAAATTGCAATAGTTAAAAATAAATATGTCTTTATCATTATTTAAGAATACTATTTTTCATTAAGTCTTCTTTTATCTCAGTTAAAATTGCAGGATCGTCAATAGTTGCTGGCATTTTATAATCTTCCCCATCAGCAATTTTTCTTATTGTTCCTCTTAATATTTTTCCAGATCTTGTTTTTGGCAATCTTTTAATAACAATTACAATCTTAAATGCAGCAACAGGACCAATTTTATCTCTAACCATCTGAATGCACTCTTTTGAAATTGTTGCGTGATCTTTTTCAACACCAGATTTAAGAACGACCAAACCAATTGGCAATTGTCCTTTTAGTTTATCTGCAACGCCTAATACTGCACACTCAGCAACTGATTGGTGTTCTGATAAAACTTCTTCAATTGCTCCAGTTGATAATCTATGACCTGCAACATTAATAATGTCATCTGTTCTAGACATAATCCAAATGTAACCATCTTCATCTATATGACCTGCATCATAAGTTTCATAGTAACCGTCATAGTTGGTCATATAATTATCTTTGTATCTTTTATCTGCATTCCATAATGTTGGAAAAGTCCCAGGAGGCAAAGGTAATTTTATAACTATATCTCCCATCTCATTAGGTTTTGCTAAAGTTTGATCTGGCTTCATAATTTGAACGTCATAACCAGGAACAGCCTTACAAGCTGAGCCATACTTTGTTTTCATCATTTCAATTCCTGTACAATTAGAACTAATTGCCCAACTAGTTTCAGTTTGCCACCAATGATCAATTACAGGAACTTTTAATAAATTTTCTGCCCACTTAATGGTATCAGGGTCAGCCCTTTCACCAGCTAAAAACAATGACTCAAATTTACTTAAATCATACTTAGAAAAAAACTTTCCCTCAGGGTCTTCTTTTTTAATAGCCCTAAAAGCAGTTGGTGCAGTAAAAAGTGATTTTACTTTATAATCAGAAATTATTTTCCAAAAAGCACCAGCATCAGGAGTGCCAACAGGTTTTCCTTCAAATAATACTGTAGTGCAACCTTTAAACAAAGGAGCATAGACTATATAAGAATGACCAACTATCCAGCCAATATCACTTGCTGACCACCAGACATCATCAGTATCGATATTGTAAATATTTTTCATAGTCCATTTTAGAGCAACTATATGACCACCAATATCTCTAACTATTCCTTTTGGCACACCCGTAGTTCCTGAGGTATATAAAATATAAGCTAAATCATTTGAATTCATTTCAACACAATCTACTTCTTTTGCATTTGAAAGTGCCTCATCCCAACTGATTTCTCTTGGAGCATTTATATTTGCTTCATTTCCAGATCTTTGAAATAGGATTAATTTTTCTATCTTATGTGATGCCATTTTTATGGCCTCTTCCACTAGAGGTTTGTACTCAACAGTTCTTCCAGGTTCAAAACCACACGAAGCCGTAACTAATATTTTTGCTTTACTATCATCGATTCTGCTTGCTAATTCACTGGATGCAAAACCACCAAACACCACAGAGTGAATTGCTCCAATTCTTCCACAAGCCAACATTGCTATAACTGCCTCTGGGATCATGGGCATATAGATTATAACTCTATCTCCCTTATTAACTCCTTGGTTTTTTAAAGCTCCTGCAAATTTTGAAACCTTTTCTTTTAATTCTTTATAGGTAAACTGCTTTTTGTTGCCAGTTATGGGACTGTCATAGATTAAGGCTAATTTTTCACCTCTACCTTCATCGATATGAAGGTCTAAAGCATTATAACAGGTGTTAGTAACCCCATCTTCAAACCATTTATAAAAAGGAGGATTAGATTTATTTAGAATTTTTGTTGGTTTTTTAAACCAAAAAATATCGTTAGACACTTCTTGCCAAAAATCTTCAGGGTTTTTTATAGAGTTTTGATAAATTTCACTGAATTTTTTATTCATCTCTAATGATTCTTTATTTTGATATTTTAAGACTTATTAAATTAAAAATTGTATTAAAATTCAAAAAGTAAGTAAAATCAATACAAATTAGAGGCAATTAAACCTTCTAAAAACTTAATTATTTTGATAGTTAATCCCCAACATGACTTAAACATTTGTTTAAGTCTAGTTTATATAAACTAAAAAGTTAAAAACTAACGAAAGAGGGAGTTTTTTATGAAAAAACTAAAATTGTTTGCTCTTACAGCTGTAGCCCTAATGGGTGTTTCAGGTGTAGCAAACGCAGAAACTACACTGTTAGCTTCTGATGACTTTGTTGGAATTTCATTCTGGCTTGTGTCAATGGCGTTATTAGCGTCAACGGCATTCTTTTTTATTGAAAGAGCATCGGTTCCAGCTGGTTGGAGAGTTTCAATCACTGTTGCAGGGCTAGTTACTGGTATTGCATTTATTCACTACATGTACATGAGAGATGTGTGGGTTATGACTGGTGAGTCACCAACAGTATACAGATATATTGACTGGTTAATTACAGTTCCATTATTGATGTTAGAATTCTATTTTGTTCTTGCAGCAGTAAATAAAGCAAACTCTGGAATTTTCTGGAGATTGATGATTGGTACTTTAGTAATGTTAATCGGTGGATACTTAGGAGAAGCAGGATACATCAACACTACACTTGGTTTTGTAATCGGTATGGCTGGATGGTTCTACATTCTTTATGAAGTATTCTCAGGCGAAGCAGGAAAAAATGCAGCGAAAAGTGGAAACAAGGCTCTTGTTACTGCATTTGGTGCAATGAGAATGATCGTTACAGTTGGTTGGGCTATCTACCCATTAGGTTATGTATTTGGTTACATGACTGGTGGAATGGACGCAAGCTCACTAAACGTGATTTACAACGCAGCTGACTTTTTGAACAAGATCGCTTTTGGTCTAATCATTTGGGCAGCAGCAATGTCTCAACCTGGTAGAGCTAAGTAGTTTTACTCGTTAAATAATTAGAAGAAGGGCAGGTATGTTTTTACATACTTGCCCTTTTTTTTTATCTCATTATATTTAGATATATGCCAAAGATTACATACTTAGAAGATAATGGAAAGTCTCATACCATAGAAGTCTCCAATGGATTGAGTGTAATGGAGGGCGCTGTTCAAAACGACATTCCTGGAATTGATGCTGATTGTGGTGGTGGAATGGCTTGTGCTACTTGTCATGTTTATGTCAAAGAAGAATGGTTTGACAAACTTCCAAAAAAAGAAGATGGGGAAGAAGATATGTTAGATATGGCGTTTGAACCAAAACAAAACAGTAGATTGAGTTGTCAAATATTAGTTTCAGATGAATTAGATGGACTAACAGTTAGCATTCCATCAAAACAAGGTTAAATGATTAAAACAGATACTTTAATAATAGGCGCAGGCCCAGTAGGATTATTTTGCGTCCATCAATTAGGCATCATTGGGTTAAAATGTGAAGTAGTTGATAATTTAGATAAAATTGGAGGCCAATGTATTGAACTTTATCCAGACAAACCAATTTATGATATTCCAGCAGTTCCTGAATGTACTGGAGAAGAATTAACTAAAAACTTAATTGAACAGATAAAAGCATTTAAAACAAATTTTCATTTAAACGAAAGAGTAGAAGAGCTTAAAAAAGTTGAAAAAAAATGGTTAATTAAAACAAACAAAGGAACTGAATTTGAAGCATCAAGTATAATTATTGCAGCAGGTGTAGGCTCTTTTGAGCCTAGAAAATTTCCATCAAAAGAGATTGATAAATATGAAGGTAAGCAAATACTTTATTCAATTAAAGATAAAACAATCTTTAAAGATAAAACAGTTACAATTTTTGGTGGAGGAGACTCAGCATTAGATTGGGCAATTGAACTTTCAAATACATCTAAAGTTATATTGGTCCACAGAAGAGATGAGTTTAGAGGAATGCAAGCAAGTATCGATAAAGTTAACCAATTAAAAGAAGAAGGCAAAATAGAAGTTCATACAAAATACCAATTAGATTTAGTCAATGGAAATGAAAAAGTTGAAAGCATAAATATTAAGCATGATGATGATAGTATAAAAGAAATTAAAACTGATTATGTTCTGGGCTTTTTTGGATTAATTATGAAGCTTGGACCAATTATGGAATGGGGGCTAAATTTAGACAAAAAAACTATTCCTGTTAACACAGAAAATTTTGAAACTAATAAGGAAGGTATTTTTGCAATTGGTGATATCTGCTCTTATCCTGGAAAACTTAAATTGATACTTTCTGGCTTTCATGAAGGAGCATTAGCTGCGAGAGGTTGCTTTAAGTATGCTAAGCCAGATGAAAAATACAGATTCGAGTTTACCACTTCCTCTAAGACGGTAAAAGGCAGACTAGGTGTTAAAGAGTGATAGAGTTATTTACAGCAGATACTCCAAACGGAAAAAAAATTACAATAATGTTAGAGGAAATAGGTTGTGATTTTAAAGTTACTAAAATTGATCTGTCAAAAGATGAACAATTTAAAACAGATTTTAAAAAGATAAGCCCATTTGGAAAAATACCAGTAATTACAGATCACGAAAATGGACAGTCATTATTCGAGTCTGGAGCAATACTTATATATTTAGCTGAAAAATATAATAAATTTTATGAAGCAAAAGATCGAAATGTTATAAATCAATGGTTGATGGCACAGATGGGAATTATTGGACCAATGATCGGGCAACATCATCAATTTCATCATTATAATCCTGGTAAAAGTGAATTTGGAGAAGAAAGATATTCTAAAATTACAAAAAGAATTTATAGCGAATTGGATGAAAGATTATCTTCATCAAAATACTTAGCTGGAAATGAATATACGATTGCAGATATTGCAACTTGGCCATGGATTGCAAGACATGAATGGCATGATATTGGTCTTAAAAATTATAACAACTTAACTAGATGGTATTTAGATATTGCAAAAAGAGAAGCTGTTGTAAAAGGGTACGATCTTTCAAAAGATGGCTCGAAGATACCAAAACCTTAACTAGAAATCCCCCTTTTTAGTAGATCCAGGATAAAAAATTCTTTGAAGATCATCATTTGCTTTCTTCCTCATTTCAATATCCTCTGAATTCATAAGGCTACTTGGTCTTTTTGTATGCTGATGGTAATTAAAAGTATCATCTCCTCTTGCTTGCTGAACATACATTTTACCTAGAACTTGATTTACGTTACTGCCAATATAGCTTTGAACTACAAAGCCAATTCTTCTATCATTAGTTTTATTTAGTCCCGAACCATGAACTATAGTTGGATGATGTAAGGACATTTGTCCTGCTTTTAAAACTAAAGGAGTTGTTTCATCTAAAGGAACATTTTCAACTGTTTGACCTCTAGTTAATAAATTACCCTCATCATATTTTTGCTCATGATGTTTGATATTATCTTTATGTGAGCCAGACCACATTCTCATACAACCATTTTCTTCATTAGCATCAGTTATTGCTAACCATGCGGTCACCCAATTATGTGGTTCCAATCCAATATATGTTGCATCTTGATGAAAACTTACAAATCCTTTTTCATAAGGGTTTTTAATAAACAAAGTTGTTCCACAAATAAGAATATTTTTTCCAATTATACTCTCAACAGCATCTAACATTTTAGAATTATGACAAACTTCATCGAGTATAGGAGAAATCATATGTACATAATTTCTTCCAGCACCTTTCAGTTCATCAGGCCATTTGGTTTCAATATTTTCTATTTCTTTTCTTATCTCAAACGCTTCATCTTTAGTTAAGACTTCTATTGGAGCCACATAGCCATTATCGTGATACTCTTGAAGTTGATTTGAGGACAATTTAGGCATATTATTTAAAAATATTATATGAGCGCAACTATTTCTTCAATAAATTATTGTCCAGTCAAATCTGTTTCATTTCAGACAATTGAAAAGTGTGAAATTAAAAAAGATGTTGGAATTATTGGAGATAGAATTTTTGCATTTGCCAAAGATCTTGACTTAGATAAAGCACAACTATTTGAAAAAAGCCCAGAGGAGAGAAAAGGTAAATGGAATAAAGTTTTAACTCTTAAAAATTCCCCAGTTTTGAATAAATACAACTTTTTGTTTAAGGAAAACAAATTAACACTAACTTTTAAAGATAAAGAAATTCTGACTATTAATGCAAGTGAATTAAGCGAACGTCAATTACTTTCAAATAAAATTCTAGAATTAGAAAATTCTTTAAAGAAACCAATAGTTTTAATGAAAAATGAAGAACTCCCTTTTTTTGACACATCAATTTCAAACAAAGTTGATTTTGTTAATTCAGTTTCTCTTTTAAACATACAAAGCATCAATGATTTTCAAAAAAAAATAGATAAAAAAGTGGAAATATCTAGATTTAGAGGAAATATATGCATTGATGGAATTAAGCCTTGGGAGGAGCGAGAATGGATAGGGAAAACTATAAAGATTAATAACATTTCCTTTAAGGTTGAGAAAAATATTCCAAGATGTGTTGCAATTAATTTAAAACCAGCAACAGATGACAATTCTTTAAATTTACTTCAATCATTAAAAAAAAATTATAATCATTTTGAAATGGGAATTTATTTAACGGCACTTGATGATGGTGAAATTAATTTAGATAATAAAGTTGAAATAATTATTTGATATAATATTTTATTAAGCAACTTTAAGTTGCATTCTTTTCTGTGTACATTCAACTTTAATTTTGTTTTAATTAATAAAATAAACTTAAATAGAGGAAAAAAAATGAATAGATTTTTAAAATCGATTGGAGTTTCTCTTGTACTTCTTTTTAGTATTTCTGCAGTTAGCGCTGAAACGTTAACCAGCAAACTAGAAGGTGGTCACAAGTTAAGACTTGGTTTTGGTACCGCTGTACCGTGGGCTTATGCTGGAGATAATGGTGAAGCTTTAGGATTTGTTAACATGATTGCTTTAACAGTTCTTGAAGAAATGGGAATTACAGAACATGAAACTAAAGTGTTTGAATGGTCTGGATTAATTCCTGGAATAAATGCAAATCGTTCAGATATGGTAACTGGCGGTATGTACATTCTTAAAAGTAGATGTGCGAATATGAATTTCTCAGACCCAATAGGTGTGTTTGGTGATGCAATGTTAGTGCCAAAAGGAAACCCAAAAAACATTAATAACTATGCAGATGTTATTAGTACTGGTGCAAAACTTGTAACTGGTGCTGGTTTCAACACAGTTGAAGCTGCTAAAAAGTATGGTGTTCCTGAAAGTCAAATGATGTTAGTTGAAGGTGAAGTTGGAATTCTAGCTGCAATGAAAGCTGGAAGAGCAGATGTTGCTGTACAAACTTTCTTTGGTGCAAAAGAGCATGAAGAAAAAACAGGTGGTGCATTTGAAGTAACTGATCCTAAATTAATGCCTAAAGAAACTTTAAATGTAGTTGGTATTGGTTTTAGAAAAACTGATGTTGAATTTAGAGATAACTTTAATAAAGCATTAGCAAAAGTTATGGCTAACCCAGCAACTATGTTAGAAAGAGCTGGTAAGTATGGGTATGATAAAGCTCAACTACCACCTCCTGAAATGAGTACTGAGTGGGCTTGTACAACTAAATAATATAAATAATAATAAAAATTTAATCAGGCGATGAAAAAAAGTCGCCTGATTTTTTTTTAAATTTACTGTAAAGGTTTTAACTTTGAATTATTTTTCATTTTTAGCTGAGCATGGATCTACAATGCTATTAGGGACGGTCACTACACTTAAAGTGCTAGTTTGTGCTACCATTTTATATGTAATTATCTCTATAATTTTTGGGTTGATGCGTGTATCTAATAATTCAGTTATCCAAGGCGTTGCAACAGTATATATAGAATTTTTTAGAGGAACTTCTTTACTAGTTCAGCTGTTCTGGTTTTATTATGTCCTGCCTTTTTTTGGCATTTCACTAGAGGCATTTACTGCTGGAGTTGTTGCAATAGGAATGAACTTTGGAGCTTATGGAGCAGAAATTGTCAGAGGTGGAATATTAGCAGTACCTAAAGGGCAGTGGGAAGGGGCTCATGCTTTAAATTTTAGTCCTTTTAAAAGAATGAAAAATATTATTATTCCTCAAATTTTTCCAATCATATTACCTCCTGCAGCAAACTTAACTGTAGAGCTTTTAAAGGCAACAGCTCTAGTTGCATTAGTAACTGTTGTTGATTTAACATTTGAAGCAAAACAAATTAATGCAATCACCTGGTTATCTGCACAATGTTTTGGAACTGCACTTATAATATATTATATAATATCTAGATTTTTTCTTGTCCCTTTTTTACGTTGGTTAGAAGTTGTAGCTGCAAGAAAAGTTGGAAGAGGCAAAGTATAATGAACGCAGAGTGGAAATGGGATTTTGCTTTTCAAATTCTACCCCAAATGTTATGGGCAACACTAAATACTATAATGGCGGCAGGCATAGGTTATGCTATTGCAGCTGTTGTGGGTTTATTGTTTTTATTAGGTCAAAGAACACCTTATAAATTTATAAATATAATTGTTAGAGAAATTATCGAATTTATTCGTTCAACACCTCTGCTTATTCAATTATTTTTTGTTTATTTTGTAGGACCACAATTTGGAATTACATTGTCAGCTTGGGTTTGTGCAATGATAACTATAGGTCTGCATTTTGGGACTTATCTTTCAGAGGTTTATAGAGGTGCATTAGAGGGTGTTCCAAAAACACAATGGGAAGCTTGTAGAGCTTTAAATTTCACAACTTTATATACATATAGAAGAATAGTTTTGCCCCAAGCTTTTCCAATAGCAATCCCGGGAATGGGAAATTATTTAGTAGGAATATTTAAAGACACGCCACTACTTTCGACAATTGGTGTTGCAGAATTATTTCATGCAGCAACAGCTGTAGGAGGTTATCACTATCGTTATTTAGAACCATACACTATAGTTGGAATTATTTTCTTAGCTCTTTCTATTCCAGCTGCTATGGGTATTAGAAAATTAGAAAGATCAGTAAATAAAGCTCAAGGAAAGGTAAAAAATTAAATGGAACATAAAAAAGAAACTAGCGATGTCTTGGTAAAATTCTCTGATGTTACCAAACAATATGGAGACCTTGTTGTTTTAGATAAGCTTAATTTAGAAATCAAAAAAAATGAAATGGTTTCAATTATTGGTCCATCTGGATCTGGAAAAACTACTGTCTTAAGAGTTTTAATGACTTTAGAAAAAATTAATCAAGGTATAATCCATTTAGATGGTGAGCCTTTAACCCATATGATGGAGAAAGAAAAACTTGTTTTTGCTAATGAAAAATACTTAAGAGAAAGACGTTCAAAAATTGGAATGGTATTCCAGCAATTTAATCTTTTCCCTCACATGACTGCCCTTCAAAACTGTATTGAGGCACCAATTGAAGTATTGGGTATGAAAAAAGAAGAAGCAGAAGAAAGAGCTTTAGATTTATTAGATCTAGTAGGATTGTCAGATAAAAAAGATGAACATCCTTCAAGATTATCAGGTGGTCAGCAGCAACGAGTTGCGATAGCCAGAGCCCTAGCAATGAGACCAAAGGTTATGCTTTTAGACGAAATTACATCTGCGTTAGATCCAGAGGTTGTTGGTGAAGTTTTAAATGTAATTAGATCTTTGAATAAAGAGCATGATCTTACTATGATTATGGTCACACACCAAATGGGTTTTGCTAAAGAAATATCAGACCGAGTGTGTTTTTTTAATGAGGGTAAAATTTTTGAACAAGGGTCCCCTGAACAATTGTTTGATAATCCTCAAAATGAAAGAACTAAACAATTTTTACATGCCGTTCTTGATGCTAACTAGAAAATAAATTTAGACTTTAATCGTCAGCGTATACTTTTTCATCTTTTTCATGCTTTTCTTGTGCTGCAATACAAAGATGGGCAACTGGTCTTGCCATCAATCTTTTTAATCCAATTGGCTCAGCAGTTTCTGCACAAAATCCAAAAGTTTTATCTTTTATTCTCATTAAAGCTTGGTCAATTTTAGAAATTAATTTGATTTGTCTATTAATTGCTTTCATTTCTACAGTTTTATCCGTGTAAGAACTTGCTTGATCAACAATATCTGCTGAAACACTGTTGTCATCCATTGACCCATTGTAAAGAGCTTCATTATTTGCTTTTACCAATTCTTTTTTCCATTCAGTAAGTTTTATCTTAAAAAAAGATAAATGCTTATCACACATATATTTTTCTGTTTCTTTTGGGATATATGTTTTTGAAATTTTAATTGGTGCCTTTACTTTGATTTCAGGTGTACTATTTTTTTTTATTACTTTAGTAGCTTTTTTGACTACAGCAGCAACTTTTTTTGTTTTAGCTGTTGGTTTTTTAGTAGACGGTTTTGAGATTTTAGGCATATGTATAAATTTAGTGGCCGGAGTATATTCAGCAATTAATACGTGTCAAGCAAGCTTAATTCATATAAAATCAATGAAATGTTAATCAATAAAAACAATATAAATAAATTGTTTTATAGTTTTCTTATAATTCATTTAATTTTATGGACATTGATTCCAACATTAACAAATAACAATTTACCACTTGATACAATTGAAGCCTTGGCTTGGGGAAGTAATTTAGATTGGGGATTTAATAAACATCCGCCAGCGAGTGCATTTTTTCCAGAAGTTATTTATCAAGCATTTGGTTCGCGAGACTGGGTTTATTACTTGTTAAGTCAATTGTTTGTAGTAACTGCATTTATTATTGTTTTTAAGTTTGCTGAAGAACTTTTTAAGAATAAAACTTTAAGCTTAATATCGGTACTTCTTTTAGAGGGTATTTATTTCTATAATTTTACAACACCCGAATTTAATGTGAATGTTTGCCAATTACCTTTTTGGTCGTTGTGTGTTTATTATTCTTGGAAAATATTTGATAAAAAAGTAATAAACTTTAAACATTGTTTTTTGCTTGGAGTTTTTGCAGCCGTAGGTTTTTTATCAAAATATCTTTTTGTTTACCTTCTAATATCAATAGTCCTATTATTTTTTTATATAATTTTTGTAAAAAAATATCAAAAATTTGATTTTAAATATCTAATATCTTTTGAGGTCTTTATTGTTTTATTAATTCCTCATTTAATTTGGTTAACTAATAATGATTACATTACGATTACATATGGGCTAGCCAGAACAGGGCTTGAGAATTCAAGTTTATTAGATCATATAACTTACCCTTTAATATTTTTAGGCAAACAAATAGGAACACTAATTCCATTTTTTTTAATGTCGTTTTTTTTAATAAAAAAAATTAAGTTAAAAATAACTTTAAAAGATAAGAAGCTATTGTTCTTAATATTTATTAATCTAATTCCAATTGGATTAATGTTCTTAACTTCCATGTTAACAGGGTCTAAAATAAGAACAATGTGGATGACCCCATTTTATTTATTTTTTGGCGTATTCATTATCTATATTTTTCAAGCACAAATAAATCTTAAAAAGTTAAATGGGTTTATATCAATATTTTTGATCTTGTTTATTTTTTCACCCTTTGCTTATGCTTATATTTCAATTACTGAAACTGACAAAAGAACAGATTATTTAGGTAAAGAAATAGCAATTAAAACTGAATACTTATGGAAGCAAAATTATACATTGCCAATTAATGTTGTCCTTGGCGATGAATGGCATGCTGGAAATTTATCATATCACCTAAATTCTAGACCCGTTTGGGAAGGGGTGATTACAAAAGATAAGCTTAATTCATTGTCGAAATATATTTGCATCGATAATATTTGTGTAGGAAATAGATGAGCAAGATAAAAATTTTAATCCCTATATATAATGATTGGCAGTCAGCTTTTAAACTTTTAGAAGATATAGACTTACAAGTTAGAGATTTAAAGCATGAATTCTCAATTATAATGGTCAACGATTGCTCTACGGAAGAAAAACCTACCAATGATTTTAATTTTAATAACCTTACGTCTATCAAAATAATCAACATGAAAACAAATAAGGGACATGCTAGATGTAATGCGTCTGGCTTAAGATATATTGCTGAGCATGAAGATTACGATTATATAATTCCAATGGATGGAGATGGTGAAGATAGACCGGAAGAAATAACTCTTCTTATTAATAAGATAAATAACTATCCTGATAAAGTTATTACAGCTAATAGAGTAAAAAGATCTGAAGGTTCTTTCTTTAAACTTTGTTACCTTTTACACAAATATTTAACTTTTGTTTTCACCGGACAGTCTATTAAGTTTGGTAATTTTATTTGCTTACCTAAATTTGCAGTTAACAAAATGATAAAAGATAAAGCAACATGGAGTAGTTTTTCAGGAGCTGTTGCTAAACTATTTAAAGATAGAAAATCTATCCCATCAATAAGAGGTAAAAGATTTTTTGGTCCATCGAAAATGAGTTTTATTAACTTATTAAAACACTCACTATCAATTATAGCTGTTTTTAAAATGACACTATTGATTAGATCTATATTTTTTTTAATTGCTTACTTATTTTTAGTTGCCGGTAATCTATCATGGATTACATTATTGCCTGTTATAGGAGTTATTATTATGGTGATTTCAGTAATTATACTTTCTCAGAGAGAAAGTATTTTAGAATTTGAAAATTCTTTAGAAAATATTAGCAGCATAGATCAACTTAAATAGCTTTTATTATTGGTAGCGAATGAAAATCAGCTGTATCTATCTTTGAAGAGTGATCTCTTCTCATATTCCATTTTTTATTTACTCCAGCGCTAGCTAAACTTAATGTTGATCGTCCATACTTATAATTTGTGCTATCAATAGATCTCATTAAGCCTTTAATTTTCTCATCTTTTTCAGTGGAAAATAGATTTTTACTGCCACTTGAATTAACTAAACCAGTCAGTGTTATGCCTGCTTTTTGATATCTGTATCCATTAATAAAGATTTCATTTAAAGCAATCATAGCAGTTTTAACTATTTCAATACTATTATGGGTAGCTATTGGAAAATCTATAGTTTTAGCATTTGAATAATATACCCCTCTATTTTGAAAAGGGCTTGTTCTAACAGACACAGTTATTGATTTTGCTATTAAAGATTCTGATCTAATTTTTTCTGAAGCATTTAAGCAATAACTTGCAACTGCCTCTTCTAACTCTTGAAACTTTTCAACTCTTGTACCAAATGATCTTGACACTACACAACTTTTTCTTTTGGAAGTTTTAGTTTCTAGTGGGATACAAGGAATACCTCTAAGCTCTAATGCAGTTCTGGAACTTAAAACATTAGAACTTTTTTTAATCCAAGTATTTGACATATTTTTTAATTGTTTGGCATTATAAATTCCATTTTGATGATAAAATTTTGTCATCTGTTTACCAACTCCCCACACATCATTGATATCTATTTTTTCTAATAGTGGATCAATATTTTCAATTCCTATCAAGTTTGTAACACCAGATTGTTTTTTCTTTGCTATATGATTTGCAATTTTGCTTAGTGTTTTTGTTTTAGCAATACCAATGCTAGTTGGAATTCCTGTCCATTGTAAAACAATGCTTCTAATTTCTTTTCCCACATCTTCTACTTCATCATCTGGATAATTACTCAAATCTAAAAAAGCCTCATCTACTGAATATATTTCTAACTCAGGATTAAATCTTTTTAAAGTTCTCATCACTCTTCTAGATAAATCTCCATACAAAGAATAATTTGAAGAAAATACATAAACTCTATTTTTAAGTATTATTTCTTTAGCTTTAAAGTAAGGCTCACCCATTTTAATACCAAGAAACTTTGCCTCATTTGATCTTGCAATAATGCAGCCATCATTATTCGACAATACAACAACTGGCTTATTTCTAATCTTAGGATTGAATAATCTTTCACAGGAAACATAAAATGAATTACAATCTACCAATGCTATTTTCTTAGTACGTTGAATGGATGACATAAGTCACAACCCCCCAAATAAACACTTCAGACTCATCTCCAATAATTATTTTATCTTCAATATTTTTTGAACCAGATGTTAAAAATTGTCCATCTTTAGATCTAACAAAACTTTTAACAACTAACTCATCGTGAACATTTGCAACCACTGTTGAAAAATTTTTAGGTTTTAAGCTTCTATCAATAACTAATAAGTCACCATCATAAATACCAACATCAGTCATCGATTTTCCCTGAACTCTAATGATAAAAGTTGCAGGAACATTTTTGATTAAGTGAACATTAAGATCTACATCTTCTTCAATATAATCTGTTGCAGGAGAGGGAAAGCCAGCTCCAGCTTTATGTAAGTAAAAGGGAATAGTTAATTTCATGTTCTTGTTTTGTTCTAATATATAGACTAGTTATACAGTACACGCAATAGGTTGTATTTTGAGTCTGTAACTGAATCAAAAGTGAATCAAAACGTGAACATTGAAACTACATTTTGTGCTCTTGTGGATAACTTCAACCAGAGATAGTTTAAGCTTCATATTAAAATGAAAAAATTTCTATCAATTGTGTTTCTTGGCTTAATTATAACTTCTAACAGCATGTCTTATGAAGAAGCAAATTATGAAGTAGTGAAAAAAAATGAAGTTTATGAAATCAGAAAATATTCTGATCGTTTAGCAATTGAAACAGATATATCAAATGAAGGCAACAGTTTTAGAAAACTATTTAACTACATATCAGGCAACAATGTTAAAAATGAAGAGATTAAGATGACAACACCAGTCACCCAAATGGAAAAAAAAGGAAATATGACCATGCAATTTTATTTACCTTCAAGATTTAATAAAGAAAACATACCAAGCCCGTCTAATTCAGATGTTAAAATATTAAATATTAAAGGTGGTTATTATGCAGTTATTAGATACTCAGGAAGGGCTTCTGATAAAAATTTTATTAAACATAAAAGCATTTTAGAAAATGAATTAAAAAAAGATAATATGATAATTTTGAGCCCACCTATTAAAGCAACTTACGATGGACCTTTCACACTACCCATGAACAGAAGAAATGAAGCAATGTTTGAAATAAATATAAAAAATAAAGGAGAAATATAAATGAAAAAACTAACATGTCACTGTGGAGAAGTAGAAGCAGAAATAAACGTGCCTGATAACTTAGAAAAAGTTTTAAAATGTAATTGTTCTATTTGTAAAAGAAAAGGAGCAATAATGTCTATGGTTGAGAACGAAGATTTTAAAATAATTAAAGGTGAGGATAAATTAAAACTTTATCAATTTCATTCAAAAATTGCAAAACACTATTTTTGTTCGAACTGCGGAATTTATACACATCATAATCCAAGAGCCAATCCAGCTATGACAGGATTTAATCTTGGATGCGTAGATGAAATAAATACGTTTGAATTAGAAAATGTTGCAGTCAACGATGGGCAAAATCATCCTCTAGACAATAAGTAATTTTTTATGCAAGCAGTTAATGATTGTTTTAAAAAAGTAAAAAAAGATTGTTTTAAATTTATCTCTTCTCAAGAAACTAAGAAGGATAAATTTAAAAATAAAGATAAGATGATCAAATCTTTTTTAATACCTGTTAGTTTTTGGATAGCAAAAAAGATTAATAAAAAAAAACCATTAATGATAGGTTTGGCTGGAGGACAAGGGTCAGGCAAAACAACTATCTCATCAATTTTAACTTTAATTTTAAAAAAATATTTTAAGTTAAATGTTTTTAAAGTTTCTATCGATGATTTTTATAAAACAAGAAAAGACAGAACATTATTGTCTAAAAATAAACACCCTTTATTAATGACAAGAGGAGTACCAGGAACTCACGATGTAGACTTAATGTTAAATTTTTTTAAACAGATTAAAGATAAAAACTTTAAAAGTTTACAAATTCCAACATTTAATAAAGCAATAGATGATAGGTGCCAAAAGAGCTTATGGTATAAAATCAAAACAAAGCCTGATGTGGTCATTTTTGAAGGTTGGTGTGTTGGAGCAAGAGCCCAATCAAGTAGCCAGCTTAAAAAACCAATTAACTCACTTGAAAAAGTTTATGATCAAGGAACTAAATGGAGAACCCATGTTAACAATCAATTAAAAACTAAATACAAAACCTTATTCAAACAATTAGATGGATTACTGTATCTAAAGGCTAAAAACTTTAGCTTATTGAGAGAATGGAGATTAAAACAGGAGCGAAAGCTCTGGGTTCAAACAAAAAACAAGAAAAATCTAAAGATTATGAGCAGTGGAGATGTGATAAACTTTATGCAGACTTATCAAAGAATTACTCAACAAATGTTTAAAGATGCGATAAAAAGCTCATCAGTTATAATGAATTTAAATAGCAATCATCAGATTGAAAAAATAAAGTTTAAAAAATAATGAAAAAAATAATATTAATATTCTTAGCCATTATTCTTTTTAATGGAAAAGCTTTTTCAGTACCTTTATCAAAAGCATTGTTTCAAGCGTATAATGAAAACCCAGTATTAAACGCAGAACGTGAAAATATTCAAGTTTCTAGAGAAGATGTAAAAATATCAAGAAGTGAGTTTTTACCAAGTGTGACACTGTCAGGTTCTAAGAGCCAAGAAAATACAGAAAAGTTAACTGATGGAACAGGTGCTAATTCATCTTTTACTGATGTCGATCCAAAAACTCAATCAATAGATATTGAGCAAAAATTATTCCAAGGATTTGCAGGTATAGCCAGCATGGAAAAAAGTAAAATTGGATTAACTTTAGCTGAGGCAAAACTTTTAAAAACTGAACAAGAGATTTTGTACCAAGCTATTGAAGCTTACTCAGGTTTAGTTTTTTCTGATGAAAAACTTAAGATTAATCAAGATAACGTTAACCTGCTAAAGAGACAAGTTGAGACCAATCAAGCAAGATTAGAAAGAGGTCAAATTACTATATCTGATTTAGCACAATCCGAGTCTTCACTTGCAGGTGCACAAGCACAATTTTTACAAGCAAAAAATGAAACAATTACAGCTAAGCTAACCTATGAAAAAATTATAGGCCCAATTGTAAATACTAATACTTTGAGCAAGAATTCAGATTTAACTTTTGAATTACCAAAAGATTTAAATGAAGCAATTGAAATTTCAAAAACAACTAATCCAAATTTAATTATTTCAAGGTTAGAGTATGAACAATCTGAACAAGATGTAACTATAGCCAGATCTGATCTATCACCGTCTGCATCTTTATCCTTTAATAGTTCAAAATCAGACAACGTAAGCTCAAGTATTGGAGAGCGTGATAAAGAAATATTAAAAGCAACTATTTCATGGCCAATTTTTAATGGTGGAAAAAATACTGCCTCATTAAATAAAAGTAAAAATTTGAAAAATAGAAAAAAATTATTATTAGATAATACCTTAAAAACAAATGATGCAAATATTGCAAGTGCATGGTCAAGCTTTCAAGTATCAAAAAGTTTATTGAATTCAGTTACTGCGCAAGTTAAAGCTGCAGAAACGGCAAACGAAGGAATAACAGTTGAATATGAAACAGGTCTTGGAAGATCTACACTTGATGTTATTCAATCAAACTCAATTTTATTAAACTCAAAAATAAGCCTAGCAAACTCTGAAAGAAATTATTTACTTTCACAATTTAAACTTCTTCAAGCCATTGGTTTGTTGAATAGTAATTACTTAAAAATACAGTAATTAAGCCATTTTATTATAAAAAAAATAACTATTGAAAATAAGAACAAAATGTGTACATTTAAGAGACGATTCGAACACTAATTATTTAATAAAAAAGGCATAAAATGACTAAAAACAACCTAAAAGTAGTTAAATCTACAAAAGCGCAACAATCAGAAGGCAACGAAAAAAACAAAGCTTTGGACGCGGCAATGAGCCAAATTATCGATAATTTTGGAAAAGGATCGGTAATGAAACTTGGCCAAAGAAGAGCAATGGACGTCGAGTCTATTTCAACAGGATCATTAAGTTTAGATGTAGCGCTTGGAATAGGAGGCTTACCAAAAGGAAGAGTTATTGAAGTCTATGGACCAGAATCATCTGGTAAAACAACTTTAGCATTGCAAGTATTAGCAGAAGCCCAAAAAGCTGGAGGAATTTGTGCGTTTATAGATGCAGAGCATGCCTTAGATCCAATTTATGCAAAAAAACTTGGTGTAGATACTGAAGAATTATTAATTTCACAACCTGATACTGGCGAACAAGCTTTAGAAATAGCTGATACTTTAGTTAAATCAGGATCGATTTCTGTTATCGTAATTGACTCTGTTGCAGCACTAACACCTAGAGCTGAAATTGAAGGAGAAATGGGAGATCACCATGTAGGACTTCAATCAAGATTAATGAGTCAAGCTTTAAGAAAACTAACAGGTTCAATCTCAAGCACGAACACAATGATGATTTTTATTAACCAAATTAGAATGAAAATTGGAGTTATGTTTGGAAGTCCAGAGACTACATCTGGTGGAAATGCACTTAAGTTTTATTCATCTGTTAGAATGGACATTAGAAGAATTGGTGCCATTAAAAATGGAGATGAAATTATTGGTAACTCAACAAGAGTTAAAGTGGTTAAAAATAAAGTAGCACCACCATTTAAAGTTGTTGAATTTGACCTAATGTACGGCAAAGGTATTAGTAAAGTAGGTGAATTAGTTGACCTTGGTGCAAAAGCTGACATTGTTGAAAAAGCTGGAGCCTGGTATGCTTATAAAGGTGAAAAAATTGGCCAAGGAAGAGAAAATGCTAAAACTTATTTAGAGCAAAATCCTCAAATTGCTGCAGAAATTGAAATGGCAATTAGAGAAAAAGCTGGAGTGATAGCAAAAAAAATTGAAGGTAATCCACTTGATCCTGAAAAAGCAGCAAAAGATCAAATAGAAGATCCTAAAGTGGAAATGAAAGAAGAAGTAACACCTCCATCTAAAAAGAATTAGTTAAAGTCATCTTTAATTATTAAAAGGCGCTTAATTTAAGCGCCTTTTTTCCCTACACTTATCTAGACATCAAATAAAAAAGCTGTATTTTAATTATATGGCCGACATAACGCTAAATCAAATCAGAACAACTTTTTTAGATTATTTTGAAAAAAATGATCACAAGATTGTTGAGTCTAGTAATTTAGTTCCAAATAATGATCCAACATTAATGTTTGCAAATTCAGGAATGGTACAATTTAAAAATGTATTCACCGGATTAGAAAAAAGAGACTATGTAAGAGCAACAACTTCCCAAAAATGTGTAAGGGCAGGTGGTAAGCATAACGACCTTGAAAATGTAGGCTATACACCAAGACACCATACATTTTTTGAAATGCTTGGAAATTTTTCATTTGGAGATTATTTTAAAGAAGAAGCAATTAGTTACGCATGGAATTTAATAAATAAAGAGTTCGGAATTGATAAAAATCGCCTCTATGTAACAGTTTATCATGACGATGAAGAAGCATTTAACTTTTGGAAGAAAATAGCTGGTTTTAGTGATGATAGAATAATCAAGATAGCAACGTCAGATAACTTTTGGTCTATGGGTGACACAGGGCCTTGTGGACCATGTTCTGAAATATTTTATGATCACGGTGACCATCTAGAGGGTGGTTTACCTGGCACTAAAAACGAAGATGGCAATAGGTTTATAGAAATATGGAATTTAGTATTCATGCAATATGAGCAAATTTCAAAAGATAAGAGAATAAATTTACCAAAACCATCTGTGGATACGGGTATGGGTCTTGAGAGAATAGCAGCACTATTACAGGGAACACACGATAACTACGAAACAGATCATTTTAAAAAACTAATACTATCTGCATCTGACACATTAAACGTTAAGGTAACTGATGATAATCAATCAAGTTTTAGAGTAATAGCAGATCATTTACGAGCAAGTTCATTTTTATTAGCAGAAGGAGTTCTACCTTCTAATGAAGGTAGAGGTTATGTGCTTAGAAGGATTATGAGACGTGGAATGAGACACTCACATTTACTAGGCTCTAAAAAACCAGTCTTCTATAATATTTTTAAAACGCTTCTAGAAGAAATGTCTAACAATTATCCAGAACTTGAAAGAGCACAATCTTTAATAAAAGAAACATTAAAAACAGAAGAAGAAAAGTTTTTGGTTTTATTAGATAGAGGGATAAAAATATTAAATGAAGAGCTAGAGAAAGTAGAAAAGACATTACCTGGTGAAGTGGCATTTAAGCTTTATGATACATTTGGTTTTCCATTAGATTTAACAGAAGATATTTTGAAAAATAAATCAATGACTGTCGATGGGGAGAAGTTTGATTTATTAATGAAAGAAAGCAAAGAATTAGCAAAAAAAAATTGGAAAGGATCAGGGGATAGTTCGGTAGATCAAATTTGGTTTGATATAAAAGATCGTTTAGGGGCAACTGATTTTTTAGGATATTCTACAGATAAAGCAGAAGGTGTAGTCACTTTAATTCTTAAAAATAATAAAGAGGTTCAAGATCTACAAGAAAACGATGAAGGCATTATAATAACAAATCAAACACCTTTTTATGGAGAGTCAGGAGGACAAGTTGCAGATATTGGAATAATCTCTAAAGAGGCTTTTGAATTTGAAGTGTCTGATGTTCAAAAAAAATTAGGGGATTTATTTGTTCATTATGGAAAAGTTAAAAAAGGTTCAGTTAAACTAAAAGACAGTGTTGAATTAAAAATAGATACACAGAGAAGAAACAATATTAGAGCTTACCATTCTGCCACTCATTTGTTGCACGAAGCATTAAGAAGAGTTTTGGGTGAGCATGTAACCCAAAAAGGATCTTTAGTTCAATCTGATCGATTAAGATTTGATTTTAGTCATATGAAACCTATTTCAGACGAAGAGATTAGAAAAATTGAACATTATGTAAACTCAATAATTGAAAAAAAGTCAGAGGTGAAAACAAGAATAATGACACCAAAAGAAGCTGTTGAAAATGGTGCCTTAGCTTTATTTGGAGAAAAATATGGTGATGAAGTTAGAGTTTTGTCTATGGGAGATGAAGAAGGTAAATTTTTCTCAACTGAATTATGTGGAGGAACTCACGTTGTAAACACCGCTGATATTGGAAAATTTAAGATTATTAGCCAATCATCTATTGCTGCAGGCGTAAGAAGAGTTGAAGCATTAAGAGATGTGCAGTTAACTGATTTTTTAAAAGAAAAAGAAAACCAATCCAATTTGTCGGATCAAAAAAATGAGGCAGTTATAAAAGAATTAGAGACAAAGATTATTAAATTAGGAGGAAAACCTAATCTTCAAAACAAGGATCAAGTAACTTTAATAAAAGACCTTAATAAACAATTTGATCAACTTTCAGTTATCTCAATATTAAAAGATAAAGAAAAAAATAAAATCAATGATCAAACTATTAATGGATTTAAAGTTAGATTTCAAAATATTATAGATTTACCATTTAAAGATTTACGTAAACTAATTGATGAAGGCAAAAAAGAAATTGGTGAAGGATTAGTTATAATTTATGCAATCAATGATAATAAAGTTGGATTAGCTGTAGGTGTTACTAAAACATTAGTAGGCAAGTTTGATGCTGTAAAAATTGTTAAGGCAGGCTCAGAGATTATTGGTGGAAAAGGTGGAGGTGGAAGAACTGATTTCGCACAAGCTGGTGGAACATTGCCCAATAAAATTGAAGAGTCTTTTGAAAATATTAAAAAATTAATTAATTAAGCTTTTTCTTAAGCTGACCATCTAACTCATCTAAAAATTGATTAGTCGTTAGATAATTACTTGAGGGCCCAATTAAAATTGCCAAATCTTTTGTCATTGATCCATTTTCAACACAATCAATACAAACTTTTTCTAATGTAGTTGAAAATTTAATCAAATCTTCATTACCATCTAATTTTCCTCTATGTGCCAAACCTCTAGTCCAAGCAAAAATTGAAGCAATTGGATTTGTAGAAGTCTCTTTACCTTCTTGATGCATTCTGTAGTGTCTAGTTACAGTTCCGTGAGCCGCTTCTGCTTCCATAGTTTTTCCATCTGGTGCAAGAAGAACACTTGTCATTAGCCCTAATGATCCATAACCTTGAGCCACAGTATCAGATTGAACATCTCCATCATAATTCTTACAAGCCCAAATATATTTACCACTCCATTTCATAGCACAAGCAACCATGTCATCAATTAGTCTATGCTCATAAGTAATGTTAAGTTTATCAAAATCAGATTTAAACTCTTTATCAAAAATATCTTGGAAGATATCTTTGAACCTACCATCATAAATTTTTAAAATAGTATTTTTTGTAGAAAGATAAACAGGCCATTTTTTAATTATTCCATAGTTAAAGCAAGATCTTGCAAAATCTTCTATAGATTTATCTAAATTGTACATCGATAAAGCAATTCCTGGTCCAGGAAAGTTAAAGACCTCATATTTAATTTCATCACTGCCATCTTCTGCAGTCCATTTTATTTCCATTTTACCTTTACCAGGTACTTTAAAATCTGTTGCTCTATATTGATCGCCAAAAGCATGTCTTCCAATAATTAAAGGATCTGTCCAAGTTGGAACAAGTTTTGGAATATTTTTACAAATTATAGGCTCTCTAAAAACTGTACCTCCAAGAATATTTCGTATCGTTCCGTTTGGAGATCTCCACATTTTTTTTAATTTAAACTCTTCAACTCGTGCTTCATCCGGAGTAATTGTTGCACATTTTATACCAACACTATGTTCTTTAATTGCGTTAGCAGAATCTATTGTTATTTGATCATCGGTATCGTCACGACTTTTCATACCAAGATCGTAGTATTTAATATCCAAATCTAAATAAGGCAAAATCAGTTTACTTTTGATGAATTCCCAAATGACTCTAGTCATCTCATCACCGTCTAGTTCAACAACTGGATTTTTAACCTTTATTTTAGCCATAAATGAATAATATATATTAGTAATTGTAATTTAGTGCTTTATATACATATTAATAAAAAATTATCAAATAGAAGCTTATGTTAGAGAAAATTTTCCCAAAAATTCATTCTGAAGGTTACAAATTTTTAGCGATAGCTATCATTGTAACAATATTTTTATATGTCCTGAGCACTTTTCTAGGATTAATTGGTCTAGTGTTATCGATATGGGTTTATTATTTTTTTAGAGATCCAGAGCGAATTTCAATAAATGATGAAAACTATCTAACCAGTCCTGCTGACGGTGAAGTTTTGATGGTCCATGAAGTAGATGGTCCAAAAGAATTAGGTTTAGAAGATAAAAAATTTACTAAGATTAGTATCTTTATGAACGTATTTGACTGTCACGTAAATCGAACTCCTTGTGAAGGTAAAATTTCAGAAATACTTTATAAGCCTGGAAAATTTTTAAATGCATCACTTGATAAAGCAAGTGAAGACAATGAAAGAAACTATTACAAGATAACAAATACTCATGGCGAAGAAATAATAGTTGTTCAAATCGCCGGTTTAATTGCCAGAAGAATTGTTTGCGAATCTTCAAAGGATCAACAATTACAACAAGGTGAAAGAATTGGTATGATTAGATTTGGAAGTAGAGCTGACGTTTATTTTGAGAATTATGAATCGTTAGTTAAAGTTGGACAAAAAACAATTGCTGGTGAAACACTATTAGCTAAAAAGTAGCTTATGGAACAACCAAAAAATAATTTTAAAATAGTATCAGATAAAAAAGCTAGAATGCTTTTGCCTAATGCACTGACATTAATAAATGTGTGTATTGGATTAAGTTCCATTAAATTTGCATTAGATGAAAAGTTTGAATTATCCATTATAGCTATTATTTTTGCCGCAATTTTTGATGCATTAGATGGCAGAGTTGCAAGAATGTTAAAAGGAACTTCTTTAGTTGGAAAAGAATTAGACTCATTGGCGGATTTAATTAGCTTTGGAGTGGCTCCTGCTTTTATAATGTATTTTTGGTCTTTAAATAATTTAGGTAAATTTGGCTGGTTACTCACAATGATTTTTGTAGTTTGTGTTGCCCTTAGACTTGCAAGATTTAATGTAAGTTCAAACTCTGAACCATCATGGAAAGACAATTACTTTGAGGGTGTGCCGTCACCTGCAGGTGGAATTTTGGTATTGATGCCTTTAATATTAAGTCTAAGCGAGATAAATTTAATCAAAATTAATTACGATATAGTAGTACCAATACTGTTTATTTTGATATCATTTTTATTGATCAGTAAAGTACCTACATTTGCATTTAAAAAAATTTCTATTCCTCGTCATTTGACAATTTTTGCATTGTTTGGTGTTGTTTTATTTTTTGGACTTTTATTAATATACACATTTAAAGTTTTGGTCATTTGTGGATTAATCTATATTTGCTTAATTCCAGTTGGATATTTTAGTTATCAAAAAATTAATAAACAGAAATTTTTAAATGGTGAAAGTGACACTAAAGAAGACCTTGAAGATATTCTATAGATGAAAAAAAATGTAATTGTATCTCTGGCAGACTCAAATTACTTTGAATTACTTAATGAATTGGTCGATTCTATTAAAAGTTTTGAACAAAGCAAAGATACAGCAATTTGCATTTTAGATGCAGGTTTATCCGATCAACAAAGAGATATATTGTCTAAAAAAGTAGACGAAATTAAATCAGCCGAATGGGATATTGATGTTCCAGCATTTAAAGTAAAAGGAAGAGAATGGCTAAAGAGTCAAGTTTCTAGGGCTTTCTTACCAAAATATTTTCCTAGTTATGAAAAATTCTTATGGATAGATTGTGACGCTTGGGTAGGAGATTGGAATTCAATAGAGCTTTATTTTAAGGCCTGTGAAAATGGAAAATTAGGAATTACTCAAACCTTTACACCAGGATATAAAATAATGTCTAAAGTTAAATGGATATTTGGACAATTAGCAATAATTAAATCTCAAAATTTTAAACATGCAATAAAGTCAAAAATTGGAATAGATAAAGCGCGGAAGCTTGCTTTTGCACCACATATTAATATTGGTGTTTTTTCTTTAGAAAAAAATTCAGTTGGCTGGACGACTTGGCAAAAAAATTTAGAACAAACACTTAAAGCTGGAAATATTTTTGGTTCAGAACAATTGGCTATTAACATGTCAGTTTATATTGACGATTTAGAAACAGAGTTCTTACCTCATAATTGCAACTGGTTAGTTAGTAATCTTTTACCAAAATTTAATGAAAAAGAAAAAAGCTTTGTGGAGCCTTACCTACCCAATCATAAATTGGGTATAATACATCTTGCATCTGGGATTTGGGATGGAGATAAAGACATGAGATTACATAAAGAAGTAAAGATAGACATAAAAACTTTAGAGGGTAAAATTTTATCAAAAAGCTTAAGGTTTGGTCATTAATTGAAAAAAAATAGAATTTCTAAAAACTGGATTAATAAACAAAAAAGAGATATTTATGTTAGACAATCTCAGGTAGACGGGTATCGAGCCAGATCAGCATATAAATTAATAGAAATAGATGAAAAATTTAAGATATTTAAAAATGGAATATCTGTAATCGATTTAGGGGCATCACCTGGTAGCTGGTCTCAATACATTTCAAGAACAGTAAAAAGTGGAAGATTAGTTTCAATTGACTTAAAAGGTATGGAAGAAATTGAGAATACAATCCAAATCAAAGGTGATTTTACTGATTTAGAATCTCAAGAAAAAATAAAAGCTTTATTCAAATCAAAAGTTGATGTTGTTGTCTCTGATATGGCTGTAAATACAACGGGTATAAAAGATATAGATGCAATTTATACTGGCGAACTTGCAATGGAGGCTATGAATTTTTCCAAAGAAATGTTGGTTAAAGAAGGACGATTTGTCTCTAAGATTTTTCTAGGCTCATCATTTAACGAAATTGTTGCTTTGGGTAAAAAATTATTTAAAGAAGTGAAGGTGTTTAAACCCAAGTCTAGCAGAAAAGAATCTAAGGAAAGTTTTATTATTTGTAAAATCTTAAGATAGGGACTTTTTTTTTGAGGGGAATCATATATAAATGATTATGGATCCTATAAAAGAAGCTCTCACTTTTGACGATGTTACAATGGCACCAAAATACTCAGAAGTTTTACCTTCTGAAGTTGATACCAGCACTAAATTATCATCTAATTTAACATTAAAAATACCTTTATTATCCTCTGCAATGGATACAGTTACGGAGAGCAAAATGGCAATAGCAATAGCTAAAGCTGGAGGCATTGGTGTAATTCACAGAAATTTGGATATTAAAAAACAAGTTGAAGAAATTAAAAAGGTTAAAAGATTAAACTTATTAGTTGGTGCGGCAGTTGGAGCTGGTCCATTAGAACTTAAAAGAGCAAAAGCAATTTTAAAAGAAAAAGTTGATTTAATTGTTGTGGATACAGCTCATGGACATAGCAAAAAAGTAGCTGAAATCATTAAAGCTATAAAAAAATTAAAAACAAACAAAACAACTCTATGTGCTGGAAATATTGCAACAACTGAAGCAGCAAAATTTCTAATAAAATTAGGAGTAGATATTATTAAAGTTGGAATAGGGCCAGGATCAATTTGTACAACTAGGCTAGTTGCAGGTATTGGTGTACCGCAATTAAGTGCGATCCTTGCAGTTAAAAAAGGTGTTAAAAATAATAAAGTAAAAATAATTTCAGATGGTGGAATTAAATATTCAGGGGATTTAGCTAAAGCATTGTCAGCAGGTGCCGATGCTATAATGATTGGTTCTTTGTTTGCAGGAAGCTTAGAAACACCTGGAAAATTAATTAAAAAAAATGGTAAGTTATTTAAAAGTTTTAGAGGAATGGGATCAGTTGGGGCGATGAATAAAGGATCAGCTGATAGATATTTTCAAACCAAACAAAAAGATATATCTAAATATGTTCCAGAAGGAGTAGAAGGTTTTGTGAAATATAAAGGTGATGTTAAAAGTATAATTTATAAATTAATTGGAGGATTAAAATCATCTATGGGATATCTTGGTGCTAAAAAAGTACCAAACCTTAAAAATAAACCGAATTTTGTAAAAATAACTAAGGCTGGTTTTTATGAAAGTATGGTTCATAATGTTGATCAAGTTAAAAATGAGAGCAAGTATTAATGAGAACAATAAATAAATTAATAATTGTCCTATTTTTAATTTTAAATTTTGGAAGCTCTTCTTTTGCAGAAAATAACTTTTTTGAAGAAGGAAAAAATAAATACGATGAACAAAAATATGAAGAATCTAAATTCTTGTTTCAGAGAAGTATTGTTTTTAACCCTAAGGACAAAGATTCATATTTGTATTTAGCAAAAATTTATAATTTTGAAGAGAACAAAAGAGAAGAACAGAAAAATATAGATACAGTGTTATTACTTGATCCAAAAAATGAAGAAGCAAACTACATGCTTATAGAAATAGAGTTAAAAAGATCTAATTATTCCAAAGTAAAAGAACTAGCAGATAATTTTTCAAAAATTTGCAATAAATTGTGTGATAAGAAAAATTCTATTTTAGAATCCTTAAAGAATTTGGAACCTAAAAATGAGTCTTAGTAATAATTTAAGTAAAATCTTAATAATCGATTTTGGTTCTCAATTTACACAATTAATTGCAAGAAGAGTAAGGGAATTAGGAGTTTTTTCAGAAATTGTAAGTCATAAAAAAATAAAAATAGCTCAAATTGCAAAAGATAATATTGCTGGAATAATACTGTCTGGTGGTCCTCTTAATGTTTACGAAAATGATAAATTTAAATTTGATAAGAGGATATTGAAACTTGGAATTCCAATCCTAGGCATATGTTTTGGACATCAGATATTGTCAAAACTATTAGGTGGCAAAGTTAAAAAATCAAAACATAGAGAGTTTGGTTTGGCTACTATAAGTAAAGTCTCCAATAGTATTTTAACTAAGAATTTTTTTAATAAAAATAATAGAAGTGATGTTTGGATGAGCCATGCTGATCAAGTATCAAAAATGCCAAAAAATTTTAAAATTATAGCTTCTACAAAAAACTCTAAATTAACAATTATTGAAAATATTAAAGAAAATTTTTATGGTGTACAATTTCACCCTGAAGTAACACACACTAATAAAGGTAAAATTTTATTAAGGAATTTTGTTTTTCTTATTTGTAAAATTAAAAAAAACTGGTCATCAAAAGATCAAAAATTAAAATTAATTAATGAAATTAAAGAGCAAGTAGGTGACAACAAAGTAATTTGTGGATTGTCGGGTGGTGTGGATAGTAGTGTGGTTGCACAATTATTAAGCAAAGCAATTGGAAAAAATTTAACTTGTATTTTTGTTAATAACGGTCTCTTAAGAAAAAATGAAGAAATACAAGTAGTTAATACTTTTAAGAAAAAATTAAAAATTAATTTGATTTATGTTAATGCAGAAAAAGAATTTATTACAAAATTAACAAATGTATCTGATCCTGAAAAAAAACGAAAAATCATTGGTAATCTATTTATTAAAATATTTGAAAGATATGCAAATAGAATTAAGAATGTTAAATTTCTTGCTCAGGGCACTCTTTATCCCGACTTAATTGAAAGTAAATCTGTGACTGGTAGTCAAACTTCAAAAATAAAATCACATCATAATGTGGGGGGCCTTCCTAAAAGAATGAAATTAAAATTAGTAGAACCTCTTAAATTTTTATTTAAAGATGAAGTTAGAAAATTAGGATTAGAACTTAATTTATCTAATGACATAATCTCTAGACATCCATTTCCTGGTCCTGGTCTAGCTATTAGAATGCCTGGTATTATAACTAATGAAAAAATTAAAATTTTAAAAGAGGCTGATTTCTATTTTATAAAAGCTTTAAGAGAACATGGGTTATATGATAAAATTTGGCAAGCATATGCTGCACTCCTACCAGTAAAAACTGTGGGTGTTATGGGAGATAATCGAACTTACGAACATATTTGTTTGTTAAGAGCAATTACCTCTGAAGATGGAATGACTGCTGATTTTTTTGATTTTCCTAAAGGTTTTATGCAATCAATTTCTAATCAAATTATTAATAATATTAGAGGTATAAACAGAGTTGTTTATGATGTTACTTCAAAACCACCTAGTACCATTGAATTAGAGTAATACTTTACTATAGAGTACATAATATTATGAAATATTTACACACCATGATCAGAATCTCAAACGTGGAAAAATCATTAGATTTCTACTGTAAGGGATTAGGTTTAATTGAAACTAGAAGAATGGAAAATGAGCAAGGCAGATTTACCTTAATTTTTCTAGCAGCACCTGGCGATGAAAAAGCTGAACTAGAGCTAACCTACAATTGGGATGGTGATAAGTTAGGTGATGGATCTCGTAATTTTGGTCACTTAGCATACCGTGTTGAAAATATTTATCAAACTTGTGAGAGACTTCAAGATATGGGATATACAATTAATAGACCGCCTAGAGATGGTCATATGGCATTTGTCAGATCTCCTGATAATATTTCTATAGAAATTTTACAAGAGGGTAATTTAGAAATTAAAGAACCTTGGGCCTCAATGAAAAATGAAGGTGTTTGGTAAAAATGAACAAAAAAATCTTAAACTTTATTAAAAAAAAAAATAAATCCAAAATTATAAGTCTTACTGCTTACTCTAAGAATATTGCATCAATAGTAGATAGACACTGTGATCTTGTTTTAGTAGGCGACTCCCTTGGATCTGTACTTTATAGTTTTTCTTCCACAAAAAAAGTGACATTAGATATGATGATTGAACATTCTAAAAGTGTAAGAATGGGTGTTAAAAAAAGCTTAATGGTAGTAGATATGCCTCATAATACTTACCGAAACCCAAAAGAAGCCTTAAATAATGCAAAAAAAATAATGTCTAAAACGAAGTGTGATGCAATTAAGCTTGAGGGGGGTAAAAAAGTTGTTCAAATAATTAAAACTTTAATTAAGAATAAAATTCCAGTAATGGGACATCTTGGTGTTCTTCCACAATCTGCAACAAATTTTAAATTTAAAGGAAAAAAGTTAACAGAAAGAAATAAAATTTTAAAGGACTCTAAACTTTTAGAAGAAGCTGGTGTATTTTCAATTGTTTTAGAGTGTGTTGAAAGTTCATTAGCAAAAGAAATTACAAAAACTGTTAAAGTTCCAACAATTGGTATTGGTGCATCAGTACACTGCGACGGACAAGTTCTGGTTACTGACGATCTAATAGGTTTAAACCCAATAAAAGTTAGATTTGTTAAAAAATTTTCTAATATTACAAAACAGATTAATACTGCTATAATTAAATTTAAAAATGAAGTTAAAAATAAAAAATTTCCAAAGAAAACTAATAGTTATTAAGATATGAATTTTAGCAAAGAAGAATACAAAGCAAGATTAAAAAAAGTTCAAAGCGCAATGCAAGAAAAAAACATTGAACTATTAATCTCTAGTGATACAGCCAATATGAACTATTTAACTGGTTATGATGCTTGGTCGTTTTATTATGCTCAAGCTGTAATTGTACATGTGAATGCTGATGAGCCATTATGCTGGGTAAGAAAGCAAGATTCAGGTGGAGCTTATATAAAAACTTATTTAAAAAATGAAAATATTTTAGTCTATGACGAAAAATATATTCATACATGGCCACTTCATCCATTTGATAATTTAGTAGAAATTATAAAAGAAAGAAAATGGGATAAACTTACAATAGGTTTAGAAATGGATAGTCACTATTTTACAGCTTATTGTTATGAAAAAATGAAACAAGGGCTACCAAACGTTAAGTTAAAAGATTCTGAAAGATTAGTTAATTGGGCTCGTGTTGTTAAATCTAATGCAGAGATAGAACTTATGAAATCTGCAGCAATAATTTCTCAAAAAGGAATGCAAACAGCAATTGACGTTATAAATCCTGGTGTCAGGCAGTGTGATGCGGTGGGTGAAATTCAAAAAGCATTATTTTATGGAACGCCAGAATTTGGTGGTGAATATTCAAGTATTGCAACGCTACTTCCAACAGGGAAAGGTACTTCAGCATCACATTTAACAGCAACTCAAGATAAGTTTGTAGAGGGTGAGGCTACAATAATAGAGCTTTCAGGGGTATATCAAAGGTACCATTGTCCCATGGCTAGAACAGTTTTACTTGGAAAACCAGATCAATTGAAAATTGATACTATGAATAAAACTAATGAGGCACTTCAAGCTGGAATAGATGCTGCAAAACCTGGACAAACTGCAGATGATGTTGCACAAGCTTTTTGGAAAATTTTAGATAAATATGGAATAGAAAAAACCTCTAGAACTGGTTATTCAATAGGAATTGGTTATCCACCTGATTGGGGTGAGCATACTCTTAATATATCTAAAGGTGATATGACTATTCTAGAACCAAATGTTACTTTTCATATGATTGCTGTAATGCAATTTGGGGGGTGGGGAGTTGAAGCATCAGAAGCAATACGAATAACTGACAAAGGATGTGAATTATTTTGTAATTTTTCAAAAGATCTGCACATTAAATAATTGAAATAAAAAAACTTGATAAACAAGTAAACAAATGTTTTAAATTCATTTAAAAAATATGATTAAAAATAAAGAATTTGTAAAATTTGACAATGTAGACAAAAGCTACGATGGCAAAGTACTTGTCGTTAAAGGACTAAATCTAGACATCGAAGAAGGTGAGTTTGTAACTATGTTGGGACCCTCTGGCTCTGGTAAAACAACTTGTTTAATGATGCTTGCTGGTTTTGAAACTCCAACTCATGGAGAAATTTATTTAGATGGTAAGATTATTTCAAATATTCCACCTCACAAAAGAGGGATTGGAATGGTATTTCAAAACTACGCTTTATTTCCACATATGACAGTTTATGAAAATTTAGCTTTTCCATTAAGAGTGAGAAAAATTCCAAAAGACGAAGCAGATAAAAAAATTGATAAAGCTTTATCAATGGTATCCCTTCAAGGTTTTGAAGCAAGAATGCCTATGCAATTATCTGGTGGACAACAACAGCGTGTTGCTGTGGCGAGATCTTTAGTTTTTGATCCACAAGTAGTACTTATGGATGAACCACTTGGAGCTTTAGATAAAAATTTAAGAGAGAGTATGCAATATGAAATTAAACATATTCACGAAAGTATTGGTGTAACAGTTGTGTATGTTACACACGATCAAACTGAAGCATTAACAATGTCAAACCGTATTGCAGTTTTCAATGATGGTAAAGTTCAGCAACTATCAAGTCCAGATGAATTGTATGAAAAACCGGTTAATTCATTTGTTGCTGAGTTCATTGGAGAAAATAATAAATTTTCAGGTCAAGTTTTAGATATTTCAGGAGACAAATGTAAAGTTAAATTAGAAAATGGCACAGAAATTTTAGCAAATCCAGTTGCTGTTAAAGCAAAAGGGGATAAGACTAAAGTTTCACTAAGACCTGAAAGAGCAATTATAGATCCTACAGATAAAATGGATAATAACCATAAAGGTAAAATTGAAGAAATAATTTATCACGGTGATCACACTAGACTAAGAGTTGATTTGTTGGGAAATAGAGGATTCATTCTTAAAGTACCAAATAGCACTGCAAGATTAGATTTAAAAAAAGGTAATGTGCTTAATATTGGTTGGAACAGTATTGATTGCAGAGCTTTAGATCCAAAATAATCTTAAAAGAATCCTTAAAAAACTTAAATAAAATAAAGGCAAATTAGCCATAATTGGCTGTTGACTAAACTTGTCTATCTTGTTTTACTTTCACTTTATAAAATAACAAACGTTAACGTTAAATAGGAGAGAAAATGAAAAAAATAAGTAAATTATTACTTGCTCTATCTTTTGTACTTTCTATCACAACTTCAGCATTTGCAGTTACTGTAGTGTCTTGGGGTGGTGCTTACACTGAAAGTCAAAAATTAGGGTATGGTGATCCTACAGCAGCAAAATTAGGAATACCTGTTAATTGGGTAGACTACACTGGTGGATTATCAGAAATTAAAGCTCAAAAAGAAGCTGGAAAAATCACTTGGGACATCATTGATGTATATGCAAAAGATACTATCATTGGATGTGATGAAGGAATTTTTGTTGAATTCGATTTCGATAAAGACTTTGCACCTGCTCCAGATGGAACAAAAGCTTCTGATGACTTCTTTACAGGCATGCCTTCAAAATGTGCAGTTGGAAACATCTTGTACTCTTGGAACTTTGCTTACAATAAAAACAATGTAAAAGGTACTCCAAAATCAGCAAAAGACTTTTTTAATACTAAAAAGTTTCCTGGTAAAAGAGCTATCTACAAAGGTGCAATGTCTAACTTAGAATTAGCTATGGCAGCAGGTACAAAAGCTGGTAAAGGTGGTGATAAGATTTACAGCAAACTTGAAGCTGATGGTGGAGTTGATAAAGCAATTGCTAAAATCAAAGCACTATGTGCAGATCCAAAAGGTGGATGTGTATTCTGGAATGCTGGAGCTCAGCCACCAGAATTATTAGCTAACGGTGAGGTTGTTATGGCTACTGGTTGGAATGGTAGATTCTTCAATGCACAAATGGAAGGAACTCCAATTGTACAAGTATGGGACTCTCAAATTCTTGACTATGAGTATTTCGCTATGGTTAAAGGTGGACCTAACGATGCTAACGGAAAAGCTATGAAAGTTCTTAGAGAAATGACAAGTACTGAAGGTTTAGCAGGAAGTGCTAAGTATATTGCTTACGCTCCTTGGAGAAAATCTTCAATCGCTATCATGGAAGCAGGAGAACCTTGGTTTAAAGATGGTAAGACTAACATGGTACCACATATGCCAACAGCCCCTGCGAACACTAAATCATACATTCTTATGAACCCTGAATTCTGGGCAGATAACCAGGATGAAATTGGTGAAAAATGGGAAGCAATGAAAGCTGGACTATAATTTAGTTTTATAGATTAAGTTTTTGTTATAAAATACTAGGGCGGTTACATAATAACCGCCCTTTTTTTTTAAAATTTTATATATGAGTACAGAAAAGATATTATCATCAGACGGAATACCTTTAGAGATAAGCTTAAAAAAAGCTGAGAAAAAAAATAAGCTAAAGGCTTTAATGCTTGTAGGTCCTTTATTTTTATTTCTTATAATTACATACGTATTTCCGATAGGTGATATGTTATTTAGAAGTGTTGATGATCGTATGATTACAAGTAAGTTACCAAATACTTTTGCAGCACTTAAGAAATGGGATGGTAAAGAGTTACCAGAAGAGGATGTATATGAAGCTTTTTACAAGGATTTCTATCCATTGGCTATTAATAAAGAAGCTGGAAAATTATATCAGAGATTAAACTATGAAAAATCTGGTTTTAGTAGTGGATTAAAAAAAACAAATAGAAAAATTAAGAAATTTAAAAAGAGTAACTACAAAGAGCAGTTTATGGAAACTCATAAAATCTGGAGAGATGTAGATTACTGGGTTGCTCTAAAGAATACTGCACCAAAATGGTCATATGCTAAATACTTAAAAGGTGTGGATTTAAAACTTGACCCAGACAGAAACATCGTTCAACAAGATGAAGATAGAAAAATTCATAAAATACTTTGGCTAAGAACTCTTAAAGTTGCTTTTTGGGTAACTATATTTTGCTTCATGCTTGCTTATCCAATTTCATACTTATTAGCTACATTACCCATGAAATATAGTAATTTACTGATGATATGTGTGCTTCTTCCATTCTGGACATCACTATTGGTCAGAACCTCAAGTTGGATGGTTTTACTTCAACAACAAGGCCCAATTAATGATTTGATTGTATGGCTCGGACTTGCAGCAAACGATGCCAGACCAGAATTGATGTATAATGTAATTGGAACTTTTGTTGCAATGACTCAAATCTTATTACCATTTATGGTTTTACCGCTTTACAGTGTGATGAAAACAATATCTCCAAGCTTAATGAGAGCTGGAAAATCTTTGGGTGGAACACCATTTGTAGCATTTAGAAAAATATATTTTCCATTAACAATTCCTGGAATTGGTGCCGGATCCTTGTTAGTTTTTATTTTAGCAATAGGTTATTATATAACTCCTGCATTAGTTGGAGGGGCAAGTGGGTCTTTGATTAGTAATACAATTGCCTATCATATGAAAAGTTCCCTAGATTGGTCATTTGCTGCTGCATTAGGAACAATGCTGTTGGTTGGTGTCCTAACTATTTACTGGATCTATAATAAATTAGTAGGAATAGATAATATTAAATTAGGATAAATTATGTCATTACCAAATTATACATCATGGAATTATAGAGTTTGGCACTACACTTATTTAACAATTTGTGCATTAGTATTTTTCTTTTTAATTGCGCCGCTGTTTATAATCTTACCACTTTCATTTAATGCAGAGCAATATATTCACTTTTCTAAAGGAATGTTAGCACTTGACCCTGACGCATTTTCATTAAGATGGTATGAGGATATGATTTATGGAACTAAAAATCCATGGGGACTTGCTGCAAAGAATAGTATTTTTATAGCTTTCTTTGCAACCATTGGTTCTACAATTTTAGGAACGGTTGCAGCGCTAGGTTTAAGTAGTAGACATATGCCATATAAAGCAGCGTTCATGGCTTTATTAATATCTCCAATGATTGTGCCGTTAATTATCTCAGGAACAGCAATATTCTTCTTTATGGCAAAAGTAGGTTTAGCTGCAACGCATACAGGAATAATTTTAGCACATATTATTTTAGGTACACCATTTGTAGTTATTACAGTAACAGCAACATTAACAGGGTTTGACCATAGTGTTACAAGAGCTGCAGCAAGTTTAGGAAGCAATCCAGTTAATACTTTTATGAAAATAACATTACCATTAATTTTACCAGGTGTTATTTCAGGTGCATTATTTGCCTTTGTAACTTCATTTGATGAAGTTGTCGTTGTGTTATTCTTGGCAGGACTTGAAAACACTACTATTCCAATTCAAATGTGGGTTGGTCTAAGGGAACAGCTAAGCCCAACAATAATGGCAGTGGCAACTTGTTTAATTATAATGTCCACATTAATTCTTGTTAGCGCAGAACTTTTAAGAAGAAGATCTGAAAGACTAAGAGGAATTAACAGGTAATTGATTTACTAAGATCATTTTTTTTATTATAAACAATTCTTCGATTTTAAAATCTTATGGAAATTAAAAAAGTAGTAGTTATAGGTTCAGGAACTATGGGTAGTGGAATTGCTGCACATTTATGTAATGCAAATATTCCAGTAACTTTATTAGATTTAAAAACTGAAATAAGTGAGCAAGCACGAGATAAAATTTACAAATCGAAACCACCACTTTTGTTAGATAAGTCCAAAATAAAAAACATTAAAGTAGGAAACATTTTAGATAATTTTGATGAAGTAAAAAAAGCTGACTGGGTAGTAGAAGCTGTTGTTGAAAGAATAGACATCAAACATGATATCTATAAAAAAATATTCAAAGAAAGAAAAAAAGGTGCGATAGTATCTTCAAACACATCATCTATTCCTATCAAAATATTATCTCAACACTTATCAGAGGAAGAAAAAAAAGATTTTTGCATTACTCACTTTTTTAATCCAGTCAGATACATGGGATTATTAGAGATAGTTAAAAATGAAAATAATGATTTAGATAAAATAAACTCTCTAAAAGCTTTTTGTGAAACAGAACTTGGAAAAGGTGCAATTATTTGTAATGACACGCCAGGCTTTTTAGGAAATAGAATAGGTGTTTATGCAATGCAAGTTGCAATGACTGAAGCTTTTAAAATGAAACTTAGTATAGAAGAAGCCGATGCTATTTTTGGAAGACCAATGGGTATACCAAAAACAGGTGTGTTTGGTCTTTATGATTTAATTGGTATTGATTTAATGGCTGATGTTTTAAAAAGTTTTATTAAAGAATTACCAAAAAATGACCCTTTTCAAGTAGTTGCAAAAGAAATTCCTTTAGTAAAAAAATTAATTGAAACAGGATATACCGGCCGAAAAGGCAAGGGTGGATTTTATAGAGTTAACAAAACTGGTGAAGTTAAGGTTATGGAAGCAATTAATCTTGAAACTGGAGAATACTCTGCAAGTAAAAAAATTAATATTAAATCAGACAAAATAGACCTTAAAGAATTAATATCTAGAGAGGACAAGTATGGTGAGTATGCTTGGTCTGTTATTTCTAAGATTATCAAATATGCTTCTTCTTTAGTTCCATCAATTACAAAAAATTTCAATGATATTGATGAAGCAATGAGATTAGGTTTTAATTGGACTAAAGGTCCATTTGAAATGTTAGAAGAAATCGGAGTTGAAACTTTTTTTGGTAAAATAGACGACATTAAAGGAAATGCTTTTTTAGCAAATTTATCTCAAAATAGAAATCAAGATTTTTACGGATCTAGACAAAAATATACTGACATTGAAACGTTTGGAAAAGCTAAAAAGAAAGCATTAAGTGTTGATGGAAACAGTTCAGCACAGATATATAGATTTAATGATTATAATATTGTTGAGTTTACCACTAAAGCAAATGCTCTAGATTACGATTCAATGGATGCTTTAAAAAAAGCCACAGACAAACCTTTGATTATAATAAATGAAAGCATGCAATTTTCTGCTGGAGTAAACTTGAGTTATACAATGGATTTTGCAAACAAAAATAATTTTAAATCCATAGAAAAATTTATTAGATATTTTCAAGAAACCTGCAAGCATCTTAAATATTCTAATCACCCGGTGATATCTGCACCATCAGGTTTAACTCTTGGAGGTGGATTTGAAGTAATGGTCCAAAGTAATTTTGTTGCTTCACATACAAATATTGTAGTTGGATTAGTGGAAACAATAGTTGGACTGATACCAGCTGGGGGTGGATGTAAGGAAATGTTGGCAAGATGGCTTGATACAGATGAGGCTAAAAAAGATCCTCATTATGCACCACTTAAAGTATTTGATATTATTGGTTATGGAAAAACGGCAACTTCACCAATTGAGGCAGAACCATTAAAATACTTAAGACCAGAAGATAAAAAAATAATGAATAGAAATAGCTTACTTGAAGTTTCAAAAAAGATCTTAGACGACAATAAAGAATTTAAAACCCCAACAGAGACTGAATTTAAACTACCAGGAAAAGAAATTTTAATAGAAATGAATAAAATTATAGAAAATCTTTATAATGAAAAAATAATTCGTGATCACGGTGTTACTGTTGCAAAAGAACTGGCTCATGTTTTGAGTGGAGGAGATACAACTATAGATAAAATTTTATCAGAAGATGATTTATTTAAATTAGAATTAGATGCTTTCATGAGATTAATAGAGACAAAAGAAACTCAAGACCGTATTAAATACACACTAGCAACAGGCAAACCTTTAATTAATTAAGCATTTTAAAGGAATTAATAAAATCTGGTCTTAATATATACTCTGAGCGTTTATCAGATTTTATCTTTTTCAATACCTCTAGACCGTATAGAACTTTACCAACGGGTGTATATTCGCCTTCAAATAATGGTTCATCCTGTAGAATTATAAAAAATTGACTGTCTTCAGTGTCATTCTTAAATGTTCGAGCTAATCCGACACTACCTTTGGTATAATTAAAATTATTGTCAATTTCAGATTTAATTGTACCTAAGCCTGATTTTCCAGTTCCAATTTTTCCATAATCTAAATTTCCTTTTTTTCCAAATTCTAGGTCACCAGCCTGGATAAGTTTATTTTCGATTACTCTATGAAAAGCAATATTCTCATAAGCGTTAGATCTAATTAAAGTTACAAATCTTTGAACTGCATTAGGTGAAATGTTAGGATAAAGTTCTATAATTACATTTCCGCAAGGTACATTTAAAATTGCAATATTATTTGGATTCTTAAAAGTAATATTCTTTGGATCAATATTTTTAACAAATAAACATTTATTTTTAATTATAAAATATGTGAAGAAAGTTGTGATAGCTAGTAGGATTAAAAAAATAAAAATAAGTTTTTCTGATTTAGAAGCTTTAATTTTTTTTATCATTAGAAAGTAAAAGAATTATCTATTTCTTTTATTTTATTTTCAATATATGAAATTTTATTATTTAAAATAGGATCAAATTTACGAATTTGATTAATTTCTTTTTTCTTTAAAAAAATCATGTGTGAATAAACTTCTGCCATATCTTCTGAAGCTGTTGATTTAGAGTATTCTGTAAAAAACCCATTAGTCTCTTGATATTTTTCTAAAGATATATTCTTTGTGCAAGTAGAGCATTCAGCGTATTTAAATTCAAAATTATTAAATTTAGCCCACTCTTCTTCATTAAAAATATTTTTGTGCTGAAGATGCATTACATGAAAAACTTCATGATGAATTACTCTTTCAAAATATTTCTGATTAAATTTGATATCTAGTATTAATGTTTTCATTACATTATCTGGAATACCAGCTGTATATAGTTCTGAGATTGATAAATTTTCGCACATTACAATATATTTGAGATTAATTTTTTTTAGATAGTCATAAGAGTATCTATTAAGATTTTTATGAATAATCTTATATTTTAATTCTAAATCTTTCTTATTAGGATTTGAACAAACAATGTTTTTTTGAGTGCCTAGTCGGAAGGGTCTTGCTGCATAAAAATATCTAAGTTTATTTTTAGTATTTATTTCATAAATCTCTAAGTTAGGTATCTTAATTAAGTTATAAATAGTATTTGCCTTTAGAGGTGTAATTAAAAAAATTAATAGTAAAATAGCTCTTATTAAGTTCATAATTTTAAAGATAGAAGATATTCCATTCTTAAAGAATGTGGTACATTTTATTTATAAAATGAAAAAAGAAAGAAACAAAAATCCAGTACAACCAATAAGTGGAACTAAAGTTCCACGATTTGCTGGGCCATCTACATTTGCAAGATTACCAGAATTAAGAGATGTTGAGAGTTGTGACGTAGCAATTGTTGGAATTCCATTTGATGCAGGCACTAGTTATAGACCTGGTGCGAGATTTGGACCCATGAGTATTAGGCAGGCATCAAGACATTTAAGGACTAATTATCATCCAAGTTATGATGTTGAACCATTTAAAGTTCAGCAAGTTGCTGATGCAGGCGACATTACATGTAATCCATTTAATATTGATGAAGCCATTAAACAAATTGAAGAGGGCGCTACAGAACTTTTAAGTAAAGTAGGTGGCATTATTAGTTTAGGAGGTGATCACACAATTGCTCTTCCTTTGCTAAGAGCTATTAATAAAATGAATAATGGTCCAGTTGCTTTAGTACATTTTGATGCTCACTTAGATACATGGGACACATATTTTGGAGCACCCTATACTCATGGAACTCCTTTTAGAAGAGCAAGAGAAGAAAATTTATTTTTAGATGATGCTTCAATGCATGTTGGGATTAGAGGTCCTCTTTACAGTAGAGATGATATAAAAAATGATGAAGAGTTTGGTTTTAAAATCATTCACTGTGATGAATTTCAAACACAAGGTACAGATAAAATTGCTGAAAGAATAAGAAAAAGAGTTGGGAACAATCCACTTTATTTATCTATTGATATAGATGTTTTGGATCCTGCTTTTGCACCAGGAACGGGTACACCTGAAATTGCAGGAATGACTACAAGAGAAATGGTTAATGTCATAAGAGGCCTTTCAGGTTTAAATTTAATTTCTGCGGATGTAGTTGAAGTGTCTCCAGCATATGACCATGCAGAAGTTACATCTTTAGCAGCAGCTACAATTGTTTATGAATTAACTAATTTGTTTGCAAAAGTTAAAAGATAATATAATTTTTAGGAATGCTAGATAAAAAAAATTTTTATATAAATGGAGAATGGGTTTCTCCAAAAAAATCAAATGATTTCAAAGTAATTGACCCTTCAACTGAAGAGGAATGCGCAGTTATATCTTTAAGTGGAGTAGAAGATGTAAATGATGCAGTAAGTGCTGCAACTAAAGCTTTTGAAACTTGGGCATTCTCAACAAAAGAAGAAAGATTAAAATATTTAGAAGCCTTATATGATGTTTATAAAAAAAGATGGGCTGATATGGCTGAAGCAATCTCCCTTGAAATGGGAGCCCCAATTGATTTTTCAACTCAATTACAAGCTGGAACTGGTGCTAGTCACATAAAATCTTATATAAAAGTTTTAAAAGAATACACATTTGAAGCAAAATTAGGAGAACATGCTCTTAATAATAATATTTTGCATGAACCAAAAGGAGTTTGCGCGTTAATAACTCCATGGAACTGGCCAATGAATCAGGTTTGCTTGAAAGTGATTCCTGCTATAGCAGCTGGATGTACAATGGTCCTTAAACCATCTGAGATAGCCCCCTTATCATCGATGATTTTAGCAGAAATGATTGATGAAATTAAATTACCAAAAGGTGTATTTAATTTAGTAAATGGAGATGGTGCAGTTACTGGAAATGCATTAACAAGTCACCCCGATGTAAACATGGTTTCATTCACAGGATCAACTAGAGCAGGTGCTTTAATTTCTGAAAATGCGGCAAAAGACTTTAAAAGAGTTAGTTTAGAGCTTGGAGGAAAAGGTGCTAACATTATATTTAAAGATGCTGATGCTGAAGCAGTTGAAAGAGGAGCGCTTAGATGTTTTAGAAATACAGGGCAATCCTGTAATGCTCCAACAAGAATGTTGGTAGAAAAATCAATCTATGCAGATGCAGTGGAAAGAGTTAAAAATTTTGCTAACTCAATGAAAGTTGATGTTGCAACAAAAAATGGTGATCATATTGGTCCTGTTGTTTCAAAAACTCAATTTGAAAAAATTCAAACATTAATACAAGTTGGAATTGATGAAGGTGCAAAATTAGTTGCTGGTGGAACAGGCAAACCAGATGGCCTTGATAAAGGTTATTTTGTTAAACCTACAGCATTCGCGGATGTTAATAACCAAATGCAGATTGCAAGAACAGAAATATTTGGTCCTGTTTTGTCAATTATACCTTTCGAAACTGAAGAAGAAGCTATTGCTATAGCTAATGACACTCCGTATGGATTATTAAATTTTATTCAAACTCAAGATCAAGAAAAAGCGAATAGAGTTGCTAGAAAATTAAGATCAGGAATGGTCGATATTAATGGTGCAGGCTTAGCTCCTGATGCTCCTTTTGGTGGATACAAACATTCAGGTATTGGACGTGAAGCAGGTAAATTAGGTCTAGAAGAATATTTAGAAGTTAAAGTAGTTAGCGGTTGGAACGATTAATTTAACTAAATTGCTGTTCATAATAGGTTTTCTGCAATTCAATAAACCCTATATTTATTAGTTAATTTTCTAAACTAGAAGTTGTATCGCTTTATACTTTACATAACATAAATAATCCATAATGTCGCAGATAGTGTTACCATAGCTTTATAGTTAATAAGAGTAACAAAAATAAAAAGGAGAAATAATATGGGCAGATCGTCAAAACTCTACAACTCAGATTTAGCTCCAACTCCAAGCAATAAAAAAAATTGGGGATGGTTTGAAATCTTTAATGTTTGGGCTAATGATGTTCAAAGTTTATTTGGTTATACTTTGGCTGCATCTTTGTTTTTAGCGTCAGGACTAAATGGTTGGGCTGTATTTGCTGCATTAATTCTAGCAGGATTTTTTATAATGTGGCTAGTAAACTTATCAGGTAAACCAAGTGTAAAACATGGAATTCCATATCCAGTATTTGCTCGTGTTAGTATGGGTGTCTTTGGAGCAAACTTTCCAGCAATGGCCAGAGGTCTTGTTGCAATGTTTTGGTATGGAGCACAAACTTATGCAGCATCAACTGCTGTAGCACTTTTAATTACTGGAATAACAGGAATGGAAGGTGAAGTTATGTTTCTTGGCATGACAGGTGTAATGTGGGTTTCATTTATATTTGTTTCAGCATTTCAAGTTTATTTATTTTGGCAGGGTGTAGATCTTGTTAAAAAATTCTTAAACTTTGCTGGTCCTGCTGTCTATGCGGTAATGATACTATTGATGATTATTATCTGGGCTAAAGCTGGTGGAGGATTATTTTCGGAAGTTGGAAATATATTCTCTGGTGGTGAAAGAACAGGTGGCTTTGAAGGCTTAGGATCATTTGGAGCTTTCTTAGCAGTATTTTCTATCATGGTTGGATATTTTGCTGCAGTAGTTATCAATTTTGGTGACTTCGCTAGATTTGTTAAAAATGAAGATGAAATGAGAAAAGGTAACCTATGGGGATTAGTAGGTAACGTGATCTTATTCTCTTTTATTACTTTAATGATCACAGGCGGAACAATCGCAATTTTTGGTGAGTATGTTGCAAGTCCTACAGAGATGGTAGCTAAAGTAGATAACCTAGGTTTAACAATTATTGCTGCATTTGCTTTTTTTGCTGCAACAGTTGGTATTAATATGGTTGCAAACTTTATACCTCCAGCTTATGACTTGGCCAATTTAATGCCAGATAAGATAAATTTCAAAACAGGTGGATTAATTACTGCTGGTTTTGGTTTTATTATTGGTGGTATGTGGGTTGCTGTTATTACTCAAATGGGTTTATTTCCATTTGTTAATACACTAGGAGCAATTCTTGCACCTGTATTTGGTATCATGATTGTTGATTATTATATCATCAAAAAAGAAAAACTAGATGTAGATGCATTGTTTGATGCTAGCCCTAGTGGGAAGTATCATTACAATGGTGGCTTCAATTATAAAGGAATGTTAGCTTGGATACTATCAGGTTACATCGCAGTTGGAACCGTTTGGCCAAACATTTTAGTTTTTGGTTTAGATGATTTCTTTGCAAACCTAGGTGGTGGCGGAGGATATGCTTGGATAATTGGTGCATCACTAGGTGCTGTAGTTCATCTAGCTATATCTAAAAGATAATTAAAGTTATAACTAAAAGCCCATCAATTCATTGGTGGGCTTTTTTTATATTTTAAATTCTAAAGTGATATTTTCTTTATTTAAATCATGAAGAACTAGATTGTCACCTTCACCTTTTCTATCAACAACCAAAAAATTCATATCCTCAGTTGCAATTAAAGGAAAATGCCAAATACCAGCATTATAATTTACTCCAATTCCGTTTGGAATAATAAAAGCCTCCACTTTATTTAAATCAGGCTTATCACCCTCAGGAGCAACAAAAGCTAAAAATGTTGTTTCTTTCATTGGGATAAAGGCTTGGCTACCAAGTGGATGTTTTTCCATCATATCAATCTTCATAGGAAAAGATCTTTTTAAAGCTGAAAAAATACTAATTATAGACTCTCCACCATCTTTCTTTGCATCCAGGTTAGCTATCCCATCATATCGTTTTGCATAGCCATCATTTATTTCTAAAGGCTTGATATCGTCTGTTGTGATCATATCTCCAAACTTTTTAAAATTTTCTTTATTAATAGGTTTGGGTTTGATTGCTAAGTTGGTCATACATTTTTTCCATATATTCTAAATCGAGATATCCCACCATCTGGAAAAATATTAATTTTTATAAAATTAATTTTATCTTTTTTCATTAGATTATTTTTAAAAATATGTAATTTATTAGAGGATAATTTTGCATCTTTTAATAAATACTTCCATTTGACCGAAGAATTTACAATTTGTTTAGAGCCTTTTATTGTTGGTAAATAAGCAGCTTGTAAAGAGCAATAGCTTGGAAAGTTACCTTTAAAGTGATGAGTAGAAATTTCAATTTTATCAATTTCTTTTCCATCTAAAGAATTTAATATTAGCCAATCAAATCCTGGGCCACGTCTTCTCCTTGTTTCCCATCCATCTCCCATATTTTTAGCTTTACCAGGGGCTAAAATATTTTCAGCTTTACCAAAGTGTTCATTGTTACAAGCAATAACAGAGGCACCATCTAATAGTGATGCAAGATTTGTTTTTTTATTTTTCAATTTATTAGATTTAGCAATTGAGCCAAATAACCTCAGTCGAGCAACCCCACCATCAGGAAAAATATTAAATTTTATATGTGTAAATTTTTTTTTACTATTTGTAGTAAAGAAGTGATGGCTATTAGCTTTAGTTTTTTTCTTAGAAAGTAATGGTTCCCACTTTAATTGACTTATTTTATTTGAACTTGAGTTTGTTCCTTCAATAGAAATCATAGCTGGCTGATTTCCATTAAAATGTGATGTATCAACATCAACTTTTTTAATAGAACCAGGTTTTCCTAATTTTAAAATTATATAATCATGCCCTTTAGTTCTTTTTCTTCTAGATTCCCATCCATCCATCCATTTACCATTTTTATCAAACAATCCATCTTTAAAAATTGCTGGTAAAGGACTAATAATTCTATTTGCTGAAGCAAAAAAATCATCAGTTTTAAATATAACCTTAGTTCCCAATCTAGGTTGAGCTAAATCTATAAGACCATTTGTAAAAATAATTTTTTTTGACATTATTAAGAATAGTTTTTAATCCAATGTTTGGCTATATCAATTCTTTTACATATCCATACATCTTCATGTTTAAGAATATAATCTAGAAATTTCTTTAAAGATTGAACTCTTCCAGGCTTTCCAATTAATCTACAGTGTAATCCTACTGACATCATTTTAGGGTTTGTTTTTCCTTCCTCGTATAAAACATCAAAGCTATCTTTTAGATAAGAAAAAAAATGATCACCTGTATTAAACCCTTGATTGGTAGCAAATCGCATATCGTTGTTATCTAGAGTATAAGGAATGATTAATTGTTTTTTCTTATTTCTAGTTTCCCAGTATGGTAAGTCGTCACTATAAGAGTCACTGTCATATAAAAAACCACCATCTTCCATAACTAAGTCTCTAGTATTGGGGCTACATCTACCGGTATACCAACCATTAGGTCTCTCCCCAAAAATTTTTGTATGAGCTTGAATAGCAAGTTTCATATGTTTTTTTTCTTCTGCTTTTTTAATATTTTGATAATCAATCCATCTCCACCCGTGAGATGCAACCTCATAATCAGCTTTTATTATAGCATTACAAACTTCAGGATTTTTTTCTAAAGCCATACCGACTCCAAAAACCGTAATAGGAATTTTCTTTTCTTGAAATAGTTTATGCAATCTCCAAAATCCTGCTCTTGAACCGTACTCATAAAGAGACTCCATATTTATATGTCTACCTTTGATAGGTTGAGCGCCAATGATTTCTGATAAGAAAATTTCTGAGTTATTGTCACCATTTAAAACACAATTTTCAGCACCTTCTTCATAATTTAAAACTATTTGAACAGCAATACGTGCATTATTAGGCCAAATAATCTTTTGATCCTTAGAACCATACCCAATCATATCTCTTGGATCTTTTTTAGACATAAAAAATTATAATTTACTTTGTATTGTTTAACAATTTATTAATTTGAAATAGATTCTGCTTTGATACCATCAAGTAAGTTTAAACATTTTTTAAGCTCATCCAAAACAATGAACTCATCAATTTTATGAGCTTGATCAATTGATCCTGGACCACACACGACAGTACTAATCCCAATTTCTTGAAATAAACCTGCTTCAGTTCCAAATGAAACAACTTGTCTAGAATTATCACCCGTTAAACTTGAAATTAATTCACAAGCATCTGACTTATCTTCTCTATCAAACCCAACTATTTCACCAATAATATCTTTTTCAATTGAAGCATTAGGAAAAACTTTTTTCATTTCAGGTAATAACACCTCATTTGCATACTTGTCGATTTCTTGATTTAAAAATACACCATCTTCCTTAATAACTGGTCGTGTTTCCCAATTAACATGACATTTGTCTGCTATTACATTATGCGCAATACCACCAAACACACCACCAATAGAAAGAGTGGAATGAGGTGGTTCAAAAATGGAGTCTTTTGGTGTTCTACTTTTAAGTTTCTCCCTAAGTTCAATTAATTTATTTACGTATTTTGATGCATATTCAACAGCACTCACACCTTTGTGAGGTGCTGAACTATGTCCTGCTAAACCTTTAAAATAAGTTGTGTATTCATAACACCCCTTATGAGCATCGATAATTTTCATATTAGTCGGTTCACCAATAATACAAATACCATCTTTAATATCTCTTTTTTTTAATTCCTCTATTAGTATAGGAGCACCCTGACATGCAGTTTCTTCATCGAATGTAAATGAGAAATGAATGTCTCTATCTAAGTTCGATTTAGAATAAACAGGTGCATAAGCTAAAGCACAAGCAATAAAACCCTTCATATCACACGAACCTCTTCCATATAATTTATCACCTTTAATAGTTGCAGTAAAAGGATCAGAGCTCCAGCCCTTTGACACAGGAACAACATCAGTGTGGCCTGATAAAATGATTGGTTTTTTACTATTTGAATTTTTAGCTTTTAGTGTTGCAAATAAATTTACTCTTTTTTTTTCACTGTCATAAGTTCTAAAAGAAGTAGCACCTAATTTTTTTAAGATACCATCACAATAATCAATTAATGAGCTATTATCTTCTCCTGAAATAGTTTTAAAAGCTATTAAGTCAGTTAAAATTTGAACTGAATTATTATACAATAGCTTTAAATTATTTTCTGTACTCATATTTAACAACCATTATATATTAAATATATGAAAGAACAAATCACCTATAATGACTTTGATAAAATAGATATTAGAGTTGGAACTGTAATATCAGTTAAAAAAAATGAAAAAGCTAGAAAACCTTCACTAGTAATTGAAGTGGATTTTGGAAAAGATATAGGTGTTAAGCAATCATCCGCACAAATTACCCATTATTACAATGAAGAAAATTTAAAAGGTAAACAAGTTATTGGTGTTTGCAACTTTCCAGAAAAAAATATTGCAGGTGTAGTTTCACAAGTTCTTATTTTAGGTTCGATTGATGATGAAGGCAAAGTTATACTAGTTCACCCATCTCAACAATCAGAGAATGGGCTTCCAATAGCTTAAACTTTATGCATCCTGAATTATTTTTATTGATTGGAATTTCTTGTTCATTAGGTTTTACACCAGGACCTAATAATGCTGTTGCTTCTTACTCAGGTTTTAATTTTGGTATAAAAAAAACAATTCCATTAATAATGGGAGTTTGGTTGGGTTATACTGTGTTAGTAATTTTGATCAATTTTGTATTGATATCAACTTTTATTAAATATCCACTAATCCAGGAAGTGATCAGAATATTAGGAACTTTATTCCTCTTATATTTAGCTTATAAAATTTCATTTTCTGAAACATCCAAAGAGGGTAAAAAAATTAATCCAGTAAAATTTATTGATACTTTTACATTCCAGTTTTTAAATCCTAAAGGAGTAATGGCAGCTATTACATTGATCTCAAAATTTGTATTAGAAAACGATTACTTAAATAGTTCTTTAACAGTTATTATCGTTTGCTCTTTGACAGCTCTAACAAGTATTACAGCATGGGCTTTTTTAGGTAAGTTTTTAAGGAATTTTGCGACAAATAATAATTTTATTAAACGATTTAATTATGCTATGTCCTTGCTACTTATTGTTTGTATAATAGGGTTCTATATCTAAATTAAATGAAACCAGGAAATCAAAATTCTTATAACTCCCTAAAAACTATCAGTATTAATGATAGGGACTACAAATATTATTCTTTAGTAGAAGCAGAAAAGAACGGTTTAGATGGAATTTCAAAACTTCCAAAGTCATTAAAAGTTTTGTTAGAAAACCTTTTAAGATACGAGGACGATCTGTCAGTTACTAAAAACCAAATAGAAGCAATTAAAGAATGGTTAAAAACAAAAAAATCATTAACTGAAATAGCTTATAGACCAGCTAGAGTTTTGTTACAGGACTACACGGGAATACCAGCTGTTGCTGATCTTGCAGCAATGAGAGAAGCCGTTAAAGAAAAAAATAGAGATCCAAATACCATTAATCCACTGTCTGCAGTTGACCTTGTAATTGATCATTCAGTTCAAGTAGATAAATCAGCAAATAAAGATTCATTTGAAAAAAATGTTGATATTGAATTTAAAAGAAATGGTGAGAGATATTCATTTTTAAAATGGGGTCAACAAGCTTTTAATAACTTTAGAATTGTTCCTCCTGGAACTGGGATTTGTCACCAGGTTAATTTAGAATATTTATCAAAAGTAGTCTGGTCTGAAAAATTTCAAAACGAGGACTATTTATTTCCTGACACGTTAGTTGGTACTGATAGTCACACTACTATGGTTAATGGTTTATCAGTTCTTGGTTGGGGTGTTGGTGGAATAGAAGCTGAAGCTGGAATGTTAGGTCAGCCAATTTCAATGTTAATTCCAGAAGTAATAGGATTTGAAGTTAAAAATAAAATGCCAGAAGGTACTACTGCAACAGATTTAGTTTTAACAGTCGTAAAAATGTTAAGAGATAAAGGAGTTGTTGGAAAATTTGTTGAATTTTATGGAGAAGGTTTAAAGAATTTAACTCTTGCTGATAGAGCAACAATTGCAAATATGGCACCAGAATATGGAGCAACATGTGGTTTTTTCCCAATTGATGAAGAGACATTAAAATATTTAAGATTCTCAGGAAGAGATGAGAACATAGTAAATATAGTTGAGAAATATGCAAAAGAGCAAGGTTTATGGGCTAATGACCAAGTTGAATTTACTGATACCTTATCGTTAGATATGTCTACAGTTGTTCCAACTATTTCAGGACCTAAAAGACCTCAGGATAAAGTTTTATTAACAGAGGCATCTACTGGATTTAAAAAAGTTTTTGAAGAAGCAACTAATAGAAAAAAACAACATGTTTCAAAAGTATCAGGAACAGATTATGAAATTAAAGATGGCTCAATATTAATTGCAGCTATTACTTCATGTACAAATACATCCAATCCAAATGTATTAATTGGAGCTGGGTTATTAGCAAAAAAAGCTGTTGAACTTGGTTTAGAAACTAAACCTTGGGTAAAAACATCATTAGCTCCAGGATCACAAGTAGTTACTGATTATTTAGCAAAAGCAGGACTAAATGTATTTTTAGATAAACTTGGTTTTAATTTGGTTGGATATGGTTGCACGACTTGCATAGGAAATTCAGGCCCTTTACCAGAGGAAATTGTTAAAGCAATAGACAAGGAAAACATCTACGCTGTGTCAGTTTTATCTGGAAATAGAAATTTTGAAGGAAGAATTTCTCCACATATAAAAGCTAATTACTTAGCATCACCACCACTTGTAGTAGCTTATGCACTTGCTGGTCACATGGAATTTGATTTATACAAAGAGCCTTTAGGAAAAAGTAAAGATGGTAAAGATGTATTTTTAAAAGATATTTGGCCATCTAATAAGGAAATTGAAGACACATTAAGAGAATCTTTAAATGCAGAGATGTTTGTTAAAAGATATTCAAATGTTTCAGAAGGCCCTAAACAGTGGCAAGAAATTAAAACTGAAAATACCAGTATTTACAATTGGGATTCAAGTTCAACTTATGTGAAGAAACCACCATTTTTTGAAAATTTATCTGATCAACCTGAGGGCTTTAAACCTATTAAAGATGCAAGACCACTTTTGATTTTAGGGGATATGGTTACAACTGATCATATTTCTCCAGCAGGAAATATTCAAAAAGAAAGCCCAACAGGTAAGTATTTTATGGAACATCAAATACTTCCAACAGATTATAACTCTTATGGATCAAGAAGAGGAAACCATGAGGTAATGATGAGAGGAACTTTTGCAAATATTAGAATAAGAAATGAAATGGCACCAGGAACAGAAGGTGGATTTACAAAATTATATCCAGAAGAAAAAGTAATGCCAGTTTATAATGCTGTTGAGGAATATAAAAAAAGAGGCACAGACCTTGTTGTTATAGGTGGAAAAGAATATGGAACAGGATCGTCAAGAGATTGGGCTGCCAAAGGAACAAAACTATTAGGTGTTAAAGCTGTAATAGCAGAAAGTTTTGAAAGAATTCATAGATCTAATTTAATTGGAATGGGTGTTTTACCTCTACAATTTACCGAAGGGCACGATAGGGTAAACTTAAAATTAATTGGTTCAGAGTTGATAACCGTTCTTCAAATTGAAGAGGGTATAAATGCATCAGATCATGTTCAAGTTGAAATAAAATATGCCTCGGGAGATATTAAAAAGATCAAAACGTTATGCAGAATAGACACAAAAAACGAATTAGAGTATTATAAAAATGGTGGAATACTTCAGTATGTATTAAGGAACATGATATAGAAATGGACGAAGAAATTACAATCATAGATACAAACACAAGAAATGAGAGAATAAAGAATTTTTTTATAAATAATAAAAAAAAACTTATAATAATTATTTCAATAATATTAGTAATTATAATTGGCTATCTATCATTTGAAAATTCTAAAGAAAAAAATAGAATTAAATTAGCCAATCAATACAACTTAGCATTAATAGATCTTAATCCTGAAAATAAACAAAAAACAATTGATGAAATGGTTAATGTTGTAAAAAGTAATGATGCAGCTTATTCTCCATTAGCTTTATACCATCTAATAGACAATAATTTATTAGAGAACAATGATGAGATAAATATATTATTTAATGAGTTAATTGAAAAAACAAAACTCGATAATGAAATTAAGAATTTGATTATATATAAAAAAGCATTATTCAATTCAGACTTTGTTAGTGAAAATGAATTATTGAAAATACTTAATCCAGTAATTAATTCTGAAAGTATCTGGAAGTCCCATGCATTATACTTGCTTGCAGAATTTTTTTATTCAAACGATGAAAAACAAAAAGCAAAAGAATTTTTTAATCAAATTTTATTACTGTCCAATGCAAATAATGAAATTAAACTAGCATCACAAAAAAGACTTAACAGAGATATAGGTGAGTAAAATTTTTAAATTATTATTAATTTTTATTTTTATTACAAATTGTTCATTTCACAAAAGCTCAAAGTTTTGGAATAAAGAAAATATTGAAGAAGAAAAAAATAAAAACATAACAGAAATCTTCAAAAAAGAAGAAAAATTAAATTTTGAATTTAATCCTAATTTAAAAATAGAGCTCGATTCAAGAGCTGTAAGTAATAGTTTTTTTAAAAATCTTAGCAATAATAGCGGCAAAATTAACTACAACGGTAAACTTGAGAGTTTATCTAGATATAAATTTAAAAAGATAAAAGATTTTTATCAATACGAACCAGAAATCACATTTAATCAAAATAATATTATTTTTTTTGATAATGAAGGGTCTATTTTAAACTTTGACAATAAATCGAATTTAATATGGAAAAAAAACTTTTATTCAAAATATGAAAAAAAACAAAACCCATTTTTATTTTTTGGTTACAATGATAAAATTTTAATAATTGCTGATAATATAGCAAAATTATATGCTATCAATATTAATACAGGAAAATTATTATGGTCTAAAAATAATAATGCGCCATTTAATTCACAAGTAAAGATTTATAAAGATAGAATTTATGTAATAGATTTTGAAAATACTTTAAGAGCTTATTCAATAAACGATGGAAAAGAAATTTGGGCTCGAAAAACGCAAGGTTCACTTATAAGATCTCAAAAAAGACTTTCATTAGTAATTTTAAATGAAAAAATTTACTTTAATAATTCTTTGGGCGATATAAGTGCTGTCGATATTAATAACGGTAATTTATTATGGCAAACCCCTACACAAAGTAGTTTAGCCTTTGATACGGGTTTTTTTTTAAAGACATCTGATGTTGTAGCTGACAAAGAGGCATTGTTTTTTTCTAATAACCAAAATCAATTTTTTTCACTAGATATACAAACTGGTAACTTAAACTGGAAACAAGAGATTAACTCCAACTTAAGACCAGTAATAATTAATGACTTAATATTCACTATATCAATGGAAGGTTATCTAATTATTATGGAAAAAAATACTGGAAATATTATAAGATCAAATTATTTACTTAATAAATTTAAAGCTAAAAATAGACTTAAGATAAGACCAGCTGGCTTTATTGTTGGGAACAAAAATATTTACCTATCAACTAATATTGGACGTTTTCTAGTTATTGATATTGCTACCGGCAAAGCCAGGACTATCCTAAAAATTGACAATAAAAAAATTTCTAGGCCAGCTATATTTAATAAAAATTTATATCTAATTACTGATAATTCTATTATTAAATTAAATTAGTAATGTTTCTTAAGTTACTTGATAAGCTAGGAAGAAAAAAAATTGTTTTAGATCGAGGACTCTCTCACCCCAAATTTAATGAAGCTAAACCTTGGATGAACAGATATTATGTCTTATTAAGGCATAGGCCAAAATGGTTTCCATTTAATATTTTATTACATGAAATGTTAGCTGACGATCATGGAGAGGGAGTTCACAATCATACATTTCCTTACATAACAGTGATATTAAGAGGGGGTTACTGGGAAACACTAAATACTGGAAGATTTTGGAGAGCGCCTGGATATATAGGTTTCAGGTCAGCTAATAATTTACACAGAGTTGATCTTAAACCAGGAACAAGACCGCTTACTTTGTTTATATCTGGGCCCTTTGGATTAAGAAAAGGCCCTAGATCTGAATATGGTATAGATTTTAAAACGAAAAAATGAATTTAAATAAATTATTTCTTAGTTATTGTAAAATTAATAATTTAGAAATTAATCCCAGTCAATTAGGCTTAATAGAAGAATTGAGTTTATTCTATACTCAAAACTTTAATAAATCACTTTTAAAAAAAATATTTACTAAACAAAATTATAAAACAGGGTTTTATTTACAAGGGGATGTGGGTGTAGGTAAAACCATGATACTAAATTTTTTTTATAATAATTTTGATAAAACTAAACAAAGATTTCACTTTAATGAGTTTATGATTAGTTTTCACGACTTTGTATTTAAAAACAAAGAAAATACACAAGAAAATATTATAGATAAATTTGTTCAAAAACTAAAAAATAAATCTAAATTAATTTATCTTGATGAGTTTCAGGTTACAAATATTGTAGATGCTATGATTTTAGGTAGCTTATTTAAAAAAATATTTGATGAGAATATAAAAGTTTTATTTTCATCAAATACTAAAATAAATGATCTCTATAAAGACGGATTACAAAGAGATCAATTTCTTCCCTTTATTAAAATAATGAAGGAAAAAACTTACGAGACACAATTGATTATCCAAGATGATTATAGAAAGTCTGTAAAAAACAGAAATGAAAGATATTTTTATCCATTAAATGAATCAACTAATTTTAAACTTAATAAATTTTTTAGAAAAATAACTAAAAATCTTACTAATCAAGAAATGATCTTAAGTATTAAAGGTAGAAAGCTTACTATTAAGAATTACTTTAATGGAATAGCACGTTTTGATTTTAAAGAGTTATGTTCTAAAAATATTGGAGCTGAAGATTACATTAAAATAACTGAAGTATGTAATTTTATTGTTATAGAAAATATTCCAATTTTTAACAGTGATAATTCTAATCAACAACAAAGATTTATTACTTTAATTGATATTCTTTATGAAAAAAAAATACCACTTATGATAACTTCTCAATTACAATTAGATTTATTAAGCTCTTCTGAAGATTTAAAAAAAATATTTAAAAGAACTATTAGTAGGTTGTATGAATTAACATCTATTAAATATACGAAGTTATGAGACAAGAGTTTTTTAACTTAGAATTGAGTACTAATGGCCAGAATCTCTATGAATTTACAAGCCAAACTAACAAATGGATCATGGATAATGAATTTAATAATGGAATTATCAATATAAGCATTGAACACACCAGTGCTTCTTTAATAATTCAAGAGAATGCTGATCCAGATGTTCAAAGTGATTTAGTAAATTTTTTTAATAAGCTCGTACCTATGGACAATTCCCTTTACATCCATACAGCTGAGGGAAAAGATGACATGCCTGCACATATAAAATCTGCGTTAACTAATAATCAAATCTCTTTAAGCGTTAAAAACAATGAGTTATTACTTGGTACCTGGCAGGGTTTATATCTTTTTGAGCACAGAATTGAGAAGCAAAAAAGATTGATTATTCTTCATTATTTAGGAGATTAGTTTTTCTTAATTGTTTTAAAAGCATCTAGAGCAGCATTTCTGGCTTCAACGTGATCTACAATTGGTTTTGGATAGTTGATACCAACAACTACTTTAATCTGTTCTTGGTATTTGGTTTCAAGCTCCCATGGTTTGTATAGAAACTTATTAGGCATGTTTTTAAGTTCTGGAACCCACTTTTTTGTATAAATCCCATCTTTGTCAAATTTTTCCCCCTGAAGGATAGGATTGAAGATTCTAAAGTAGGGAGCTGCATCTGCACCACATCCTGCAACCCATTGCCATTGAGCAACGTTACTGGCTTCATTATAATCAACTAAACAATTTTTAAAATGTTTTTCACCTTCCATCCAATGAATTCTTAAATGTTTAACAAGAAAAGAAGCAACAATCATTCGAACTCTATTGTGCATCCATCCTGTTTCATATAGTTCTCTCATTCCAGCATCTACAATAGGGTATCCTGTCATGCCTGCTTTCCAAGCTTTAAGAAATTTATCATTTTTAACCCAAGGAAAATTGTCAAAATCTTTTCTAAGATTACCTTTTAACATTTGTGGAAAGTAATTAATTAAACTATGAGAAAATTCTCTCCATCCTAATTCATTAATATACTTTCTATATCCAATTTTTTTAACTTTAATGTCTTGGCATTTCTTCCAAATTGTTTCTACATGTATTTGACCAAATTTTAAGAAAGGAGATAACTTGGAGGTTCCGTTAACACCTGGAATATCTCGTGCATCACCATAGTCCTCAATTCTATTATTTATTAATTCTTGTAAATATTTTTTAGCTTCTTTTTCAGATGGGTCCCAGTATTTCTCAAATTTTTTATACCAATTTTTTTTAGGTAAAATTTCTTTTATAGAAATTGAATTTTTAAATATGTTTATCTTTTTAATTTTTGATTTAACTCGTATTAATTTTGAAGGAGCTTTTGAAATATAATGCTGTTCAGTTTTTTTCCAAAATGGAGTGAATACTTTATAGGGAGTGCCATCGTCTTTAGTCATTTCTTGAAATTCTACAAGAATATTTCCTTTAAAATATTTATATTGAACTTCATTCTTAATAAATAAATCTCTTATTTTTTTACCTTTATTAATTACATCTGGCTCATAAACTTTACTCCAATAAACAGTAACATCATCTTTCTTTTTTAAAATTGATAATACCTCTAGTTCATCACCTAACTGAACTTCCAATGTGATATTTAATTTCTTTAGATCTATACTTAAATTTTCTAATGATTTAGACAGCCACCATTTTTGAGCCTCTCTTTTTTTATCAAAGTTTTTTGGGTTATATATATAAAGAGCACTTACATACTCATGATTTTGAGTTGCTGTCGCTAAGGCTTCGTTATAATCAATTCTAAAATCTTCTCTAATCCAAACAATGGCTTTTTTTGTCATATTTACTCAGATTTTTTGCAATCCATCACTTAGTAGTTTTTGATACATTGCACTATCAGTTAAACCTTCACAACCAAATAAAAGTACATTTGATTGTTCATTTAACTCTAGCTTATCTAAGTATTCTTTATTGTTAAATGAGCTTATTAACGCGATTATACCTGGGACAGCACATTCACCAGCTATTATTTTTAGATCGGATAAACGCTTTTCTGCTAGCAATGCTACAGTAGTTGAGATTGCTTCATCAGATATAGTTAAACAATAATTTGAAGAATTTTTTAAAATTTCCCAGGCAATACTTGATACATCACCACAAGACATTCCACCCATTACTGTTTCCTTTTTAATATCAACACTTGTGGGTTTATTATTCTTAATACTTTGAAATACACAGTCTGCATTTTCTGGTTCAACAATAATAAATTTTGGAATATTTTGTGATAATTTTGCAAAGCCAGCAATCATTGCTGCAGCCATTCCGCCAACTCCAGCTTGAAGAAATACGTGTGATATTGAATTAGATTTTACTTCATCTAAAATTTCTTTAATCATTATGGTGTATCCAGCCATAATTAATTTTGGTACTTCCTTGTAACCTTCCCAAGACACATCTTGTACAATTTCCCAATTATTTTCTTTAGATTGTTTTATGCATTCTTTTAATGAATTATCATAATTACCTTTAACTCTAATCACTTCAGCATCCAATTTACGCATTGCTTCAGCTCTAGATTCACTAACAAATTCACTTATAAATATTTTACATTTTAATCCAAGTCTTTGAGCCCCCCAGGCTACAGATCGACCATGATTTCCAGCTGTTGCTGTTGATACAGTTATATTCTCTTTTTCACTGGCAATCTTGTAAACAGCAAAAGCTCCACCTAAAGCTTTAAAAGATTTTAGATCAAACCGTTTATCCTCATCTTTGTAGTAAATATTTTTAAATTTTAATTCATCATTTAGTTTATTTAATTTAACCAATGGAGTGGGGGCATAATTATCCCAACTAGATATAGCCTTAATTGCTTCATCTATAAATTTTTCTGGAAGTTGCGTAAGTATATTTTCTTTATTAAATTTATAATTTTTATTCTCTAAAAATGATGTAATAGACCAAAGGTCTTTCTGCATGATTGATTTCATTTATTAACAATCAAGAGTGCTATTTTTTTCCCAGTGAGTTACCGAGCTTTTTTTATCAAATTTTTCTTCTTGATTAAAATCATTAATTTCAGACCTTTTTAACTTTAGATAGCTTTTAATAGTATCACCGCCAAATGCTTCCTTAATTTCTTTACTATTTTCTAGTTGATCTAATGCATCTTCAATTATGTCAGGTAATTTTTTTAGGTGAGGGTAACTTTTATGATCAGTGTACATATTACAAGATAAAGGTTCACCAGGATCTATTTTATTATTTATTCCATGTAAACCAGCAGCTATTACTCCAGCTTGAAGCAAATAAGGATTTACTGCTCCGTCCATTAACCTTAGTTCAAATCTACCTTTATCTGGAATTCTTATCATATGAGTTCTATTATTTCCTGTATAAGAAATACTACTAGGTGACCATGTAGCTCCCGATTTTGTTGGTGGTGCATTTATTCTTCTATAACTATTAATTGTCGGATTAAAAAATGCTGTCAAAGGCTGAGTAAGTTTCATAATTCCACCTAGAAAATTATATGCTAATTTGCTCAAACCTAATTTGTCTCCATTATCTAGAAATTTATTAATTTTTCCATTCCATAAAGAGATGTGAGCATGACAGCCATTTCCTGTTAGATTGCTAAAAGGTTTTGGCATAAATGTTGCTCTCAAACCATGTTTTTCAGCTAATGATTTCACCATATATTTAAAGAATACATGCCTATCAGCTGTAGTTAAACAATCTGTATAATCCCAATTCATTTCAAACTGGCCATTAGCGTCCTCATGATCATTTTGGTATGGGTTCCAACCCATAGTAATCATGCTATCGCATATTTCTTTGATTAAATCATATCTCCTCATTAAAGCAGACTGATCGTAACAAGGTTTTGATTGAGTGTCTCTTGTATCAGCAATTTTACTCCCATCTTCTGAGATCAAAAAATATTCACACTCTACACCTGACTTCATGACTAAATCTTTTTTATGTAATTTATTAATTTGCTCTTTGAGCATTACTCTAGGTGAAGCCTTAACTGGTTTACCATACATATATAAATCAGAAGCTAACCAGCCAATTTCTTTGTTCCAAGGCAATTGAATTAAACTTTTAGGATCTGGTAGAGCAAACATATCCCCATCTGCAGGAGACATATCTAGCCAAGTTGCAAAACCCGCAAAACCCGCCCCATTCTTTTGCATGTCTGCAATCGCTTGTGCTGGTACTAATTTTGATCTCAAGACACCAAAAAAATCTACAAAACTAATCAAAAAATATTTTATTTTTTTAGCTTTAGCAATTTTAGATAAATTAATAGGCATATTTTATTTCTTAATTTACAACTGTTAATTAGTCTTCACAATACTATTTTTTATTTTTTAGTCCTGGTATCCAATCTGTTCCAGCCAGCGGAACTCTTGCCATTGCTGCAGCTTCTACTGTTAAAGCTGCTAAATCTTCAGGTTCTAAATTTCTTACATCTGATTTTCCATTTGCTCTTGCTAATGTTTGCAACTCTAGGGTTAATGTGGATAAATAATTTTTTAATCTTTTACCCCCCTCTATAGGATTGAGTCTTTTTTCTAGTATAGGATCTTGTGTAGCAACACCTACAGGACATTTTCCTGTATGACAGTGATGACAGTAACCTGGCTCTGTTCCAAGTTTTTCGTAATCTTTTCTATAAAGATCTGCATTACAATTTAAAGCCATCATAGCAGCAGATCCTATTGATACAGCATCTGCTCCCATTGCAATTGCTTTTGCAACATCAGCACCAGTTCTAATTCCACCAGAAACAATTAATTGAACTTTTCTATGCATGTTCAATTCTTTTAAAGCATCTACAGATTCTCTTAAGGCACCAAGAGTTGGTATACCCACATGTTCTATAAAAACATCTTGTGTTGCAGCTGTTCCACCTTGCATTCCATCTAACACAACAACATCAGCGCCAGCTTTTACTGCTAAAGTCGTATCATAGTATGGTCTTGCTGCTCCAACTTTTATATAAATTGGTTTTTCCCAATTTGTAATTTCTCTCAATTCTTGAATTTTTATTTCTAAATCGTCAGGTCCTGTCCAATCTGGATGTCGACAAGCACTTCTTTGATCTATGCCCTCAGGTAAAGTTCTCATACCAGCAACTCTTTTATTAATTTTTTGTCCAAGAAGCATTCCACCCCCTCCAGGTTTTGCACCTTGTCCCACAACTATTTCTATAGCATCTGCTTTTCTTAAATCATCTGGATTCATACCGTATCGAGAAGGTAATAATTGATATACTAGATATTTAGAAGATCCTCTTTCTTCTTTTGTCATGCCTCCATCTCCAGTGGTTGTCGAAGTTCCCATAGCAGAAGCACCTCTGCCTAAAGCTTCCTTTGCATTGGCACCTAAAGCTCCAAAACTCATTCCAGCAATAGTAATTGGTATATCTAATTTAATAGGATTTTTTGCAAAACGGTCTCCAAGTATTACAGAGGTATTACATTTCTCTCTATAACCTTCTAATGGATATCTAGACATGGAAGCTCCTAAAAATACCAAGTCATCAAAGTCTGGAACTTTTCTTTTAGCACCCAATCCTCTAATTTGGTAAATTCCTTCCTTAGCAGCTCTTTGAATTTCTTTAATTGTTGAAGATGGAAACGTTTTAAATTCTTTTAAATCTTTTTTCATAACTAATATGAGCTCACATTATCAATTTTAAAATTATATAAATTTCTTGCAGATCCATATCTTTTAAATTTTTTTGCATCTTCAGATATATTCAAATCTTTAAAAATTTTATTTAATTCTTTTATATTTTTATCATCCATTTGTTTTTCTATACAATCAGAACCTAAACTTTTAACCTTACCTTTAACAAATATTTTTGCCTCATAAATTGAGTCTCCTAAATCAGCATCAGCGTCTCCCAAAATAATTAAATTACCTTTTTGTGCCATAAATGCTGACATATGACCAACAGACCCCTTTACTATAATGTTAATCCCCTTCATTGATATGCCACATCTTGAGCTAGCGTCTCCTTCAATAATTAAAGAACCGCCATGACCAGTTGCTCCAGCAGATTGAGAGGCATTGCCTTTGATAATTACTTTACCAGACATCATGTTTTCAGCTACACCCGTTCCAACATTTCCGTGTACGGTAATAGAAGCATTTTTATTCATCCCAGCACAATAATAGCCAGTGTGTCCTTTTATTGAAACTTCAATATCATCTTTTAAACCTGCACAAATAGCGTGTTGACCTTGGGGATTTAAAATTTGGAAACTTCTGTTATTTTTTTCTCTACCAACGTTTTGTAGTAGTTGATTAATTTCTCTTAGTTTTTTTTTATTTAGATCTAAATTCATAATTTACCAGTGATAAACAATACCAGGTTTTGGTTCAAAAATTTTAGCTGTGTTTACATTTGGCAAGTGCGCCATACATTGAAATTCTGAAGCAACCGCTACATAATCTTTTGTTTCTGCAACAACTGCTGGCTTGCAAGCTATTTCATCTCTCAACAATGCAAAACCATCTTTAGTACCAGCTATAAAGGTGTAGAAACCATCTAAATCTTTTAGGCTATTTTTTAGGGTTTCTTCTAGATTTTCTCCTTTTGAAATTTGATTAGAGATGTAACCAGCCGCAACCTCAGTATCATTTTCTGAATTAAATTTCTGACCTTCTTTTTTTAAAGACCTTCGTATGTTGTTATGATTTGAAAGAGATCCATTATGAACCAAGCACTCATCCTCTGATGTAGAGTAGGGGTGAGAACCTTGAGTTGTAATTGCACTTTCTGTTGCCATCCTAGTGTGTCCTATAGCATGAGTTCCTGAAAAAGAAGATAATTTAAATTTTCTAACCACGTCTTTAGGATTTCCTGTTTGTTTGAAGATATTAATACTTTTACCATAACCCACCAAAGAAACTTCTTTTAATTTAGAATCTAGGATTTCTAATACCTTTTCGGGTTTTTCCTCTGTTTCAAGAATTACATGATCCGAAAAAGTTTTAAGTGTTATTTTTTTTAAAAATTTAGATATTTTTTTTTTAAATTCTTTATCTGTTAATTGATTTAAACAAATAGAGTATTTAAATTTGTTTTTATTTTGTTTTGTGTATATTGCAAATCCAGCACTATCAGGGCCTCTAGTCGCCATACCATCAAGCATTCCAGATAAAAATTTACCAAGATCTTTTTCGTATTTTTTTGTTTTAAGATAAATTCCTACTATTCCACACATAGATTTTTAAGTTTATTTAATTAAGGATATTAAGAACTCTTTATAGTAGAAAATATTTCCTACTACAATGATGATAATAGCTGCTATTACTCCGTACTTTGCTTTTGGAAAAACAACACCTCTCATCTTACTTGGTCTTTGATTTTCTTGATTATTCTCATTCATATTGAATTTTTATAAAAAAAAGGGCGCCACAATTAAGTAGCGCCCAAAGTTTATTTAATATTACCAGTCGGTAATATTGCTTTTATGATCATTTGCACCATGTCTTTTCTTAGCTAATCTTGAAAGTTTTTCACTCTCAGATTTAGCTGTGATGACATGCCATCCAATCCAAAAAACTACACCAAGAATAACTAGCAAAGTTTCAGTGGATCCAGCTCCCGGATAAATGGCTCCGACAACCTCTTCTGCACTTAAATGATCTATCCAGTTTGTAACTGTAGCCATATTTTTCTCCTTTACCTAGTTGAAGAGGCGACCGCTTTTTCAGCTTCTCTATCGTCCTCCATTATTTCATAGTCTAGTCCAGCTATTTCAACTTCACGTGGTATTCTTAATTTACCAAATGCGCTTAGTATTCTAGCCAAAACATAACCTGGTAACATTCCAAGAACTCCGAACATTATAATTGCTCCAAGGAATTGTCCCAGTGGATTGATTGATGCATAAGTTGATCCGTCCCACATAGCTCCAACACTGTATCCAGATGAAGGATAGCCATTTAAAACAAATCCACAAATTACAAGACCAACAAACCCTGCATAACCATGCACTGCTACTGCACCAACTGCATCATCGATTTTGAACTTACGTTCAACCCAGTAATGCATTTTATATGAAATAACTACACCGATTGCACCAATAAGCATTGCTTGTATCGGGTGATACAAATCATTACCTGCAGATGCACAGATGATACCAGCCAGTCCACTTGAGTAAGTCCAGAATGGATCACCTTTAGCGACCACGTATCCAGCCAATAATCCACCTGATAGTGACATCAAGAAGTTATAGGTTATTCCACTCAGTGTGGTTGGGGTTACATATATGTTTGTTGCTGTCCAGTATGTGACACCTTCCATTCCATACTCAGGTCCAAGATCAAATATTGGTATATTACATGCCGCATAAAATCCCCAGAAACCAGTATAGATTAAAAATAATCCAACTGTAACTAGCCATGGATTTCTTGGTCCTATATTTCTTGGTTCACCACTTGATGAGAATTTTCCAATTCTAGGTCCTAGTACGATTAGAACACCTAAAGCAAATCCACCCGCAATTGCGTGAATTACTCCTGATGCATAAGCGTCATGATACCCTAAAATTTTAAGCATCCATCCATCAAAGTGCCATCCCCAAGCAGCATCAATTACCCAGAAACACGAACCAATTGCAATTGCTAAAATACCAAATGCAAAAGTTGTAATTCTTTCAATGATTGCTCCAGAAACAATTGAAGCAGCTGTCCATGAAAATAGTAAGAATGCAGCCCAGAATACTCCACTTATACGGTCACCTAAGTTGACAGCCATAAATTCAGTATTTGCCACATACCATTTCGCACTAAAAGTACTTTCATCAGTAATTAATGCTGAACTCTCATTCATTATTGAAGGTGCTATTCCCGGTCCTGTTGGGAATGCCCAGTAAATCCACCAACCAAAGAAAAACCAGGTTACCGTTACTAGTGGTATTACCATGGTATTTTTCATTAAAGTATGTTGGTGATGCTTGTATCGTGAGGCTCCAACTTCATACATACAAAACCCGACGTGAATCAGGAACATTAATACCACTGTTACCCAGTAGTAAAATTCTGTAAATATAACTGTAAGAGCGCCTAATTGATCATCCATAATCTCTCTCCTATTAGTTTTAAGAAAGACTATAAAATTTATAGAGACGTGACAAACTATACATTGCTTAAATAAGCAAGTAATAACTACAAGTTTTGAAAAATAATCAACCTTTGATTGAGGTACTAAAACTTAAGGTAAGCTTTTTTCAAATCAACAAGAGGGTGTTTTTTAGACATTTGAAACTTAACTAAAAGCTCTCTTGCGATCATATCTCTGTCTTGTTGGTTGTTTGGCAATTTGATTGATTTTGGAATTGTAACCCAGCCATTTGCATTTCTACAAAATACAGCAGGTCTATCTTCTTCATAACCCATGTGTATATCTTCTAGCCAATTAAGATCATCCCATCCCATTGCTTCAATATACTTTTTTAAGAATGGAGTGATTTTTTTATAATCAGGGAGTAAGTTAACATCATATCTATAACCAATATGTTGCCCAATCATTTTTTCTCTAGCAGTTTCTTTAGACTTTCCACCTAGATTTTCTTTTTTTACTTTTATTTTCGTTTTTTTCTTAACCATATTTACCTCTTATATTTTGTGATAGTTATCAACACCAACAGTGAAGTTGGTTCCTGTTAAAGGAACTTTTGCTAGTGCAGAAGCTTCCATTGTTAGTGCAGCTAAATCCTCTGGTTCTAATGAGTGAATATTAGTTTTACCACAAGCTCTTGCTAAAAGTTGAGCCTCTAATGTCATTGCATGCAAGTAATTATAAACTCTTAAAGCAGCATCATCAGGATTTAATCTAGCTCTTAATTTAGGATCTTGGGTTGCAACACCAACTGGACAACGACCAGTGTGGCAGTGATAACAGTCACCAGCCTTAACACCCATTTCTTTTTCAAAGTTTGCTTCTGGAATATCTTTATTGCAGTTTAAGGCTATTAAAGCACCAGTTCCAATTGCTATTGCATCAGCACCTAAGGCTAAAGCCTTCGCCATATCAGCACCATCTCTAATACCACCTGCATAAATTAAAGTTACCTGTCCAGTTTTACCCACATCATCAATAGCTCTTCTTGCTTCTCTGATTGCAGCAATTCCTGGGATACCAGTATTTGCAGCAGCTATATGTGGACCAGCTCCAGTTGAACCTTCCATACCATCTAAAAAGATTGAGTCAGGATTACATTTTGCAGCCATACGAACATCATCATAAACTTTTGATGCACCTAGTTTTAACTGAATTGGTACTTTGTTTTTTGTAAGTTGTCTTAATTCTTCAACTTTTAAAGCTAAATCATCTGGACCTAGCCAGTCGGGGTGTCTTGCTGGAGATCTTTGATCAATACCAGATGGTAAAGATCTCATTTCTGCAACTTGATCAGTAACTTTTTGACCCATTAAATGTCCACCCATTCCAACTTTTTGTCCTTGACCAATAAACACTTCTATTGCATCAGCAAGTTGAGCGTGGTGAGGGTTAAACCCGTATCTTGATTGAATACATTGATAGTACCATTTTTCAGAATATCTTCTTTCATCTGGAATCATTCCACCCTCTCCTGAACAAGTAGCACTTCCAGCCATTGTTGCTCCTCTTGCTAAAGCAGTTTTAGCTTCATAAGAAAGCGCACCAAAACTCATACCTGTAATATATACTGGTATATCTAGTTCAATCGGGTTCTCACAATTAGGACCGATAATAGTTTTTGTTTCACATTTTTCTCTATAACCTTCAATTACAAATCTAGTAAGAGTTCCTGGTAGGAATACTAAATCATCAAATGTTGGAATTTTTTTCATTAATGCCATTCCACGCATTCTGTATCTTCCAAGTTGAGCTTTGATGTGAATATCGTCTATAACTTCAGGAGTAAAAATAGCATTGTGACCTAATAGACTTTTATTTCTTTTACCATCTTCATGTGCATGAACATCAGCTTTTCCACCAACACTACCTTTAGCTTTTTTTAATTTTTTTTCATTTTTTTTTGTTTTCTTTTTAGCCATTAGATAGCTCCTTTCTTTTCATGAGGTTCTAGATTGTCATAGTTCCAAAGTTTTTTACCAGCTACAATTTTAGTCATTTTACTAACATCAAATTTTTCACCAATTTCTGCAACTTTTAATTTTCGTTTTAACCAATCTTGATCACTAGCAGTTAGATCAGCAGGCACAGCATCACTTCCAAATGATCCTATTTTTCCACCAATAAAGATTGTGCCATCATACATAGAGTCACCTAAGTTTATTCCAACATCACCAAGAATAATTATTCTTCCTCTTTGCATCATAAAACCAGTGAACGCTCCAGCATCACCACCAACAATGATAGTTCCACCCTTCATGTCAATTCCAGTTCTTGCACCAACACTTCCTTTGCAAATTAAATCACCACCTCTTATAGCGGCACCAAAGCAAGACCCTGCATTTTTCTCTATAACAACTTTTCCTGCCATTAAGTTTTCTGCACAAGACCAACCAACTCTACCATTAATTCTAACAGTAGGTCCATCACATGAACCCATACCAAAATAACCTAAACTTCCCTCAAAAATTAAATTTAATTTATTTAAAATACCAACCCCTAAACTATGTTTACCTTGAGGGTTTTTAATAACAATTGTGCCAAATCCTTGGCTCATTAAGTTATCAATTTCTTTATTAGCTTCTGGAGCTGTCATATCTTTAACATCTAGCTCTGTTCTTTTATTAAAATCTACATCGTAAGTTCCAAAATAATAAAGGTTTTCACCTTCATCAGGATTAAAAAACTTTTGTTGAGTTCTTCCTGTTAAAACTTCTGAGTGCATACCCATTGACTGGGCTTTAGTTTTTTTCTCTGTATTCTTTAAATTTGCCATACTTTTACCTCTCCATCAAATGGATCATATGTATCTATCTCTTGTGGTAGAACTGATCTGATTGCTATTTCTTCTGAGCCCATTGCCACTAAATCATCTGACTCATAAAGAACCAAAGGTTTTGCAGCCATAGTATCTTTTGCCATTCCTAAAGAATCTTTAGTTGCAACAAAATATGTAAACACTCCATCAAGACCTGTTAATGAAGCTTTCATGCCCTCTTCAAGGCTTGCTCCTTCTTTCATTTTTTGAGCAATATAAACCGCTATTAATTCTGAATCGCACTCAGACATAAATCTCATGCCTTTATTTTCAAGCATTCTTCTATTGTTCCAATAGTTAGTTAACTGACCGTTATGAACTACTGATACATCACTGAAAGGATAACCCCAAAAAGGGTGGGCTGATTTAATATCTACACCAGATTCTGTAGCCATTCTTGCATGGCCAATTGCATGAGTTCCAACTACTTTACCTAAATCATACCTATCAAGAACCATTTGAGCATTTCCTAAATCTTTAATTACCTCTAAGGATTTTCCCATAGATAAAATTTCAACACCTGGAATACTTTCAATCTTTTGTGAAAATTCTAGTAGATCTTTTACATCATAATCAAGCTCATATCTCAAAGAGTAGGGTAAAATTCTTTCCTCTTTTACTATTTTAGCACCTAGTTCAGATAAATATTGATCAACAATTTTCTTTCTTTTGTCATAAACAGAAACATCTTCCATTATGGATGAACTTCCTTCACCAACATTTTCTCCAACTTTAAAACGCATGATAAAATTTTTACCATCAGTATCTCCATACAAAGCATAACCTGTAGAATCTTCTCCTCTATGTTTTAAAGCTTGAAGCATTCCTTGTAGCTCACTTCCTACATTGGATGATTTTCCTCTATGTATTAATCCTGCTATTCCACACATATATTTCCCCTATTTTATTAAAGATTACGGTAGACAATCTAGATAAGTATCTAAGTCCCACTGAGTTGTTGCCCCTAAAAATCTTTCCCATTCATCATTTTTATACCAATGGAAAACTTTATACATTTCATCTGGCATAGCTGCTTTGATCACTTCATCTTCTGCCAGACGATCTAAAGCTTCACCTAGACTTAAAGGTAATTTTTTAACTTCTTTACCAGCTGCCTGAGCATCGTACATACTTCTAGATTCTGGTTTTCCTGGATCAATATTATTTGTTATCCCATCATCAAAACATTTCAATAATCCTGAACCCATCAAGTAAGGATTATGCATTGAGTCAACTGAACGATATTCAAATCTTCCTGGTGCAGAAACTCTTAATCCACATGTTCTGTTTTGAAATCCCCAATCAGCATAAACAGGAGCCCAAAAACCTGTATCCCATAATCTTCTATAAGAGTTTACAGTTGATGATCCAATTGCAGTTAATGCACCTAAATGTTTCATTACTCCACCAATTGCTTTTAATCCAACCTTACCTGGTAACTGAATATCTTTAGTATCAGGCATAAAGTAATTAGTTCCACCTTCAACATAAGTGAAAACTTCATCCATCGCTGGTATTGATTTGTGGGATAATTTATTAACTTTATCTTTTCCACCTTTCCACAAAGACATATTAGTATGACAACCACTTGCTGACACTCCCATAAAAGGTTTTGTCATAAAGCAAGCTATCAAATTAAACTCTCTTGCAACTTGAGCACAAATTTGTCTATAAGTTGAAAGTCTATCTGCATTTCTTAATACGTCATCATACATCCAGTTTAATTCTAATTGTCCTGGTGCATCCTCATGATCACCTTGAATCATGTCAAAGCCCATTGCTCTAGCGTATTCAAAAACTTTCATAAATACTGGTCTTAACGACTCGAATTGATCAATATGATAGCAGTAGGGTTTAGAAAAACCTTTACCTGTTGGTGAACCATCTTCATTTTTAGTTAACCACATCATTTCAGGCTCTGTTCCAACTCTTAATTGGTAGCCGTGTTTCTTTTTAAATTCTTGAGCGTGTATTCTTAAATTTCCACGGCAGTCTGAAGTTAAGTGTGCACCTGGGTTTTCTCTTTCTTCTCTATTTCTAAAGCAAGTAACAAACACTCTTGCAACTTTTTTATCCCAAGGGAGTTGGCAAAAAGTTTCAGGATCAGGAATACCAACTAGCTCTTTTGCTTCTGGACCATAACCAATATAATCTCCATGACGATCAACAAATAAGTTAGCTGTAGCACCGTAAACTAATTGAAAACCTTTTTCGCAAGTTCTTTCCCAGTGATCAGTAGGAATACCTTTACCTACAACTCTTCCAGTTACTGAAATAAATTGAAAAAAAATATATTCAACACCTAGCTCATTAATCTTAGCTCTAACTTGCTTTACTAATTTGTCTCTACCAGGTTGTCTTACGTGTCTATCTAAATCTGTCATTATCTCTCCCTCTAATGAATTTTTATTTAACGAACCGTAACTGAAAAATTTATTAGTGTCTAGGCTTGAAGTTTAACTCCAAGGGAACGGACTGTTAGAAGTTGGGTGAAGTTCACCTTTCTCGTAACGGTTGAATCTAAACGGTTTTAATAAATCACTTTCAGTTCCAAGAATTTCTTTTGCAACAAGTTCACCAACACCAATCATTTTGTAACCGTGGTTAGCATCAGCAATCATGTAAACATTTTCTAAAAATTTATCAAAAATTGGAAATGAGTCAGGGGTCATGCAACCAAGTCCACCTGAAGGGCCTTTTCTATAAAGATCAGATTTTCCTTCAAATCTTTTTTGACAATGAGCTAAAGCTGAGCACCACATATCATTAAACTCTTCTGTAGTTTGAAATTCAGGAGACTCAATTCCATAGGGGTCAACATTAACTTTATCAAAATGTTTATCAACTATGTAGGGTGACGTTCCACCTTGTACTCCCAAACCTTCGATATCAGGTTTATAATAAATTCCCCAAATTTTATCAGTAATTAATTTTTTTGTTTTATCAGAATATAAAGGAGCCGTAGAATCGACATGAATTACAGGTGGTTGACCACCATTATCCATTTTTAAAAAATCCTCATCAACACCAATTACACCTTCCTGTAGCATCCAGTATTTCCACATTTCAGTTTCATGAAATTTACCATCTTTATCTTTAATTTTTGCAGTTTTTGGTAGCTCTAGCATATTCCAAAAATCTCTCACCCAAGGACCAGCACCAACAACAACTTGATCGCACTCAATAATACCTTTGTCTGTTTCAACACCTGTAACAGCTTTACTGTTACTACCTCTTTTAAAACCTGTAACAGTTACCCCTTTAACAACCTTGACCCCATTTGATGTTGATTTTTCTTCAAGCGCTTTTATAGAATCTTTATTAAATGCATAACCACCTTTTTTTTCATGAAGAACTGAAGTTATCCCTTGAGCTTGCCAGTCACCAAACATATTTTTCATATACTTCATGCAGTCTGCTTCACCTTCTATAAATTCTGAATCATATCCTATTGCTTTTTGTTGTTTAGCTATTGAAGCAACATCTTCGTGCATAACTTCCGGTGAAATTTGCAAATAACCGACAGAGTTATATTTAAATGCTTTGGGATCACTTTCCCAAACCGATACTGAGTGAGCCATTAATTCTCTCATAGCGGGCTGAAAATAATTATTTCTAACAACACCACAAGCAATTCCACTTGCACCTGCTGCGATATCTTTTTTTTCTAGAACAACTATGTCATTTTCGTTTTTATAAGTTTCAGAAAGTTTCCATGCTGTACTTAAGCCATGAATCCCACCACCTATAATTACGACTTTTGCTTTTTTTGGTAAAGTTGACATAGCAAAACAATATTTTTTTGGATAAAAAAAAATACAATTTTTTATAGATCTATAAATTATATATATAAATTATATATTATAGATTTTTTTAAAAAGTGACTAATAACTTAACTTTTGCAGTGTATTTAAATATTCTTTAAACTCATTAATAAAAGTCTCACTAGGCACTATGTTTTTTATTCGCTGGTCAGTTGAAGTCTTTTCAAGACGAAAGAATCCTTTTTCACAAGCTTCATTAATAATCAATGCAGATTTTGGTCTAGAAGTTTTGAATAGTTTTGTCTTTAGCCCTTCAACAGATAACTTTTCATTATGTTTGTAAGCTGACATTACAAGTAGCATCATATGATAATGAGAAGGGGATTTTCTAAAAAAATAGTTGCTTGAAGTATGGGATTGCTTCATTTGGTCTTCCCAAAAACTTAAAAGATCTTTACTGTTATTAGGCATTTATTACGCTCTAACTCTTGATTTTGTTGGATCGTAGAAAGGAAAAGGTACAACTTTCGCTCCAATTCTTTTTTGATGACCATCAAGTTTACCAATTTCAACTTCAGTTCCAATCTCAGAATATTTTACATCTATTCTACAAAGCGCAATATTTTTTCCAAGTTTAGGGGATAGCATTCCACTTGTTATTACACCTACTTGACCACGACCTACATGAACACAATCTCCATGTAATGCCGGTTCATGACCTACTAATTCCAGACCAACTAATTTTTTTTGTGGATTTGCTTTTCTTTTAATTAATTCTTCTTTACCTATAAAATCATCTTCCTTAGTTTTAAGTGGAACTGTAAAACCAATTCCAGCTTCAAATGGATCTGTTTGATCGTCAAACTCATAACCATAAAAAATAAGGCCAGCTTCTATACGAACCATGTCTAAAGCTTCTAAACCTAATGGGGTAATATCAAACTCTTTACCAGCTTCCCAAACTTTATCCCAAACTTCTGCAGCATCTTTTGGATGACACCATATTTCATAACCAAGTTCACCCGTGTAACCTGTTCTTGAAATAACAATTGGCGTACCTGTTTCATGATCTATTCTTGCAATATTAAATCTGAACCATTCAAGTTCAGTGATTGATGGTTGGATTGGCGCCGTCCATACAAACTTTTCTAAAATTTTTCTACTATTTGGACCTTGAACGGCAATGTTATGAATATGATCTGTTGCAGATTTTATCCAAACTTTGTAATTTTTCTTCTTAGCTTGTTCTTTTAACCATTCACCACTGTATTCATCTCCACCGATCCATCTAAAATTATCTTGTCCTAATTTAAATAAAGTACCGTCATCTAGCATACAGCCATTTTCATAACACATAGCTGTATAAACAACTTGTCCGATAGATAGTTTTTTAACATTTCTAGTAAGTGTGTATTGCATTAAATTTTCTGCATCAGGTCCAAGAATTTCAAACTTTCTAAGAGGTGATAAGTCTGTTGCAATCGCACTTTCTCTACAAGCCGTATACTCTTTTATTGTTCCTGAATTTGTAAAATTATTAGCAAGCCAAAAACCTTTATACTCAACAAAATTTCTTGTTAGCTCAGAAGTTTTTTTATGAAACCCTGTCTCTTGTGTTAATTTAGGCTCTGAGTCTGTTTTCATTCTAAATGCTATTGCTTTTGAATATTTTTTTTCCTTTGAATAAGTCCTAACAAAAATATCAGTTGGATTCCAGCCATTTGCAGCATCTACATCACATGGGCAAGCAGAGGATATACAAGTTAAATCTTTTAAAGCCCTAAACAAAACATAATCCCCTGGTCTTGACCAAGGCTCATCAAAAGATGCAACATTATTAGCGTCAATAGCAGTATTGAAAAAAAGATTTATTGCAGACCAGCTTTTTCGAGAATTGATGTCATATTTATCCAGCCTATTATTAAAATTATCTGTACAATTTATGTGCCCCATATATCCCATGTCTTCATAGTATTTTGATGTGCAAGCAAGATTGAAAGTATCATGTCTTCCAACGGTATCTCTCACAACTTCAATCATAGCTTCATGATCGCCGTCATAAAACTTTGAAAATAATCCTGGCCCAGGGTAGGCACCACCCATAAAGGTTCGTGTTGTTTTATCATCAATAATGCTTTCAATACCGTCATTTAATTTTTGTGTATCAAAAGCTAAAAAATCAGAACACTGTCTTCCACCTGGATCAATTATTTGAATATATTCACCAGCTTTAACACTGTAGGTTTCAGCAGTTCTTCTTTTTACAAGTTGTTCTATAATTGGATCACTAAGTGGATCTGGTAAGATAAATTGTTCATCAGTTTCAATAAATTTAGCTTTATTTAAATAAATCGTTAAATCTGTTGGAGGATTTTGTTCATGAACATTCATTGCATCACCAGGTGCAGCAATCATTACAATGCATTTATCTTTTGAGGTTAGTGTTATTTTTTCACCCATCAAGCAATCATCGTTAAAAATGATAGATGCTTTAGCATTACTTAAATTTAAGTTTTTTTTCTTTAAAATTTTTGAAATTTTTTCATCGTTTGAGATAGTTTTTTTTGAAAAATCTGCGTTAGAATTTTCTTTTAAATTTAAAATAGATAAATCAGATTTACCTTTTGAATTAAAAACAATTATTTCACAAATTTGTTTTCCTTCTTCATTTATTATTTCTATTTTATCTTCTGGTAAAACTTCTATAATTGATAAACCTCCACCTCTTACAAAATATCTTTCAACTCCAGGTGGTAACGTTCTTAAACCAGGACTTCGTATATCTTTACTAGTATGTAGCATTGCCAGTGTAAATTTTGATAAATTACCTTAAGCATAATATATTCATAAGGGATTGACTATAAATTTAATAAATGAGAACATACTTTTATAACTTAATATTAAGGGAGAGAGAATAATGAAAAAAATAGTATCATTAATGTCTGCCCTAGTAATTTCAGTAGTAAGTTTCGCTGGAATTTCTAACGCAGCAGACAGTAAAAAGCCCATCGTAATTCCAACTCATAACTGGTCAAGCCAAATTGTAATGGCTCACGTTATTGGTGGAATTTTCGAAAGTATGGGAAATAACGTAAAATACGTAAATACTGATTCACAAGCTGTGTATGAGTCAATTCGTCTAGGTGATGTAAGTTTATCTCATGAAGTTTGGGAATCTGCTTTTGGTAAATCATTTACTACAGCGCTTGATAAAGGTGGTTTAGTTGATTGGGGAGATCATGAAGCTCGAACGCTTGAAGATATGGGATATCCAAACTGGGTTGCTGAAAAAGGATTATGTCCAGGTCTACCAGATTGGACTGCTTTAAAAAATCCAGCTTGTGCTAAAAACTTTACAACACCTGACTCAGGTGGAAAAGGAAGAATGTTAGAAGGACCTCAAACTTGGCATGGAGATTTGATACCTCAAAGGGTTGATGCTTTAGGCTTAGGAGATCTTTGGACAGTTAAATTTGCTGGAAGTGCAGATGCACTTTGGGCAGAATTAGTAGCTGCTGAAAAAGAAGGAAGAGGAACTATAATATTCAACTGGACACCAAACTTTACAGATGGTGCTGGTTTTACATTTATAGACTTCCCTCCATATACTGCTGGTTGTAGACCAGAAGATGGTGGTGACGGTAAATGTGGTTCGCCTGATGGTTACTTGAAAAAAGCTGTAAATGCAGACTTTCCAAAAACTCATCCAGCTGCGGCTGCAACGTTTAAAAAGATGTCATTCTCTACAAGTCACATTGGTGCAATGGCTGCTTTAGTTGACGTTGACAAAATGACTCACGAAGATGCAGCTAAAAAGTGGCTTGCAGATAATAAGTCAGTTTGGACTCCTTTTACTAAATAAGGATATAAACAAATAATTTAAGATCTCCCCCAATATTTATTGGGGGGGATTTTTTTATAGGTAATTTTTCAAGAAACATTCATATTATTAATGAAAAAAATTATACAAGTTATGAAATATTTTTTTTACATTTCCATAAGTTTATTTGTTTTTAATTTTTCTTTAGCACAAGATGTGAATATAGAGGAAAATATTAGTCTTAGCTTTGTATGTGAATTAGAAAAAAAAATAGTTAAGAGTGCAGAATATAATTATCAAACTTTTTTAGCTAAGGATTTAGAGGATAAAGATTTAGATAAATTTGAAATCAATGCAAAACAACCAAAAACACTTTTAATAAATGGATTATCTTCATTTCTTTCAAAAAAAGAAAAACTAACAGTTAGAATAGTAAACAAAGACGTAGTTTTATTTAAAGCTATTGATGAAGAAAAAAACTACTCTGAATCAGGAATTATAAATAGAAAATCTGGTGAATTAATTCATGAAATTACAAGAGACATGAAAAGTGAAAACTCTGAAAAAGATATTTCTTTTTATTCATGTAAAAAAAATGAGAAAAAAGTCTGATTTTTTTTTATCTAATTTTGTGTAAAATATAATAATGAAAAAATATCTTATTTGTATTATTTTAAGTTTTTTAACCACATCTATAGCCCTAGCCCGAAGTACCGGATGTAAAGAGGGAAACTGTGAAAACGGCTTTGGAAAATGGGTGTACACAGATAAAACCACCTATGAAGGAGAGTGGGTTCAGACGCAAAAAGAGGGTAATGGAACTGAAACTTGGCCAAATGGCTATATTTATAAAGGTGAATTTAAAAATAGCGAATGGAGTGGTCAAGGTATTTTAACTTTTCCTGATGGCTCAACTTATGATGGGGAATGGACTAATGGCTTCATGAATGGTGAAGGAAAATTTACCTGGTCCGATGGAAAGGAAAAAATAGGAATTTGGAAAAATGGGAAGTTACAAGAATAATTAAAATAATAATGGAAAAAAAATATTTAGATAAATTAAGAAACTTACCTCATGCACTTAATCAATTTGTTGGTCTTATTTCAGTTACCGTTGTTGTAATTTTATTTTTTGTAACTCTAAATATCTTTTTTGGTCAAGGAGATGAATTAGTTAAAAAGATGAAAATAGAAGAAGAAAGAATTGCAAAAGAAAGAAAACTAAGTGAACTGACATCAAGTCTTCCATCAGGTATTTTAGTAACTTTTGATGGAACGAATCATTTTAAATTAACAGATGAATTGTATGAGGCAGTTTGTAATGCAACAAAACTTATTCCACAACGTGCAATTATGGGTGCAAATTTTTTAAATTTTAAGGCACATGAAATTTATACTAAGAATGGAAATCTAATTGATGAAACATTTGTTAAATGGGACAAAGACAAAAACAAATGTATTACAGGTTATACGGTAAGTGGAAATAACATTGGGATAGATGAAACAATTACTGTTACTGGTGAAGCTTTAAGTTTTTTAAGTACTGGTATTGATACAAGAGTTTATTTTATTAAAAATTTTTAAGGAGGAAAAACAATAAATAAAAATAATATACAGTGTATTTTATTTCTATTTCGTATAACTTATTAATACATTATGAGCGATCCTGTAATTAAATGTGAATCAGTTTACAAAATTTTTGGCTCTAACGCCAAGAAGATGCTTCATGAAGCAAATGGAAATGTGGATGCAAAAACATTTCAAGATAATGGGTGTATAGTTGGTGTAAATAATGCCTCTTTTGAAGTTGTAAAAGGTGAAATGTTAGTTGTGATGGGGCTATCTGGTTCAGGAAAATCAACATTACTAAGATGTATTTCTAGATTAACAGATGCAACAAGCGGAAAAATTTATATAGACGGTCAAGATTTACTTACACTAAATAATAAAGAATTAATTGAACTTAGAAGAAATAAGATGGGAATGGTTTTTCAAAGTTTTGCTTTACTGCCTCATAAAACAGTTGTTGAAAATATTGCTTTTCCACTTCAAATCAAAGGGATTAAAACTCAAGATAGCATCAATAAAGCAATGGAAATGGTTAAACTTGTAGGTCTTGATGGAAGAGAAAACTACTTTCCAAGAGAACTTTCTGGTGGACAACAACAAAGAGTAGGTATTGCTCGATCATTAGCGGTTGAGCCCGATATTTGGTTTTTAGATGAACCATTTTCTGCATTAGATCCATTAATTAGAAAAGAAATGCAGGATGAATTTTTAAGACTTCAAGAAAAGTTACAAAAAACAATTATGTTTATTACTCATGATTTTGATGAGGCATTAAGACTTGCTGACCGTATTGCAATTATGAAGGATGGAGTTATTGAGCAATTGGATACACCCGCCAACATTGTCTTAAATCCAGCAACTGAATATGTAAGAAAATTTACCGAAGAAGTACCTAGGGGAAAGGTTCTAAAAATAGCAGATCTAATGGAAAAACCAGAAACTGAAAATTTAAGTGATTTCAAAGTTTCGAAAAATGAAATAATTGAAAATGTGGCTGAAAAAATTTTAACTCAAGAAAAATCTGTAGCTGTTACAGATGAAAATAATAAAATTGTTGGAAGCGTTCACCCCTCAAAAATAATTCATACTGTTTTTTCAAGGGAGAAAAAATAAAGGCAAAATATGGAATTATTAAAAAAATATCCAAAATTTTTTCAATGGTTATTTTTGTTAATTGTATTTTTTAGCTTATGTTTTGCAATAGAAGTTCCTGAAACTTATAATTTTATAAGAGGCCAAGCCGAATTCATTAAAGACCCTAATCAAAGTACTTACACATTATTTGGTGCTGAGGTGAGATATTATGCGTTTGATGTTTTTTGGAGACTACCACCTTTACTTGGATGGTTGCCTATTTGGATAAACGATTCTTTATTTTTTTTAATGAATGAATGGATGCCAATGGAGTTTTGGAATGAAGACATTCAAGAGTTCAGAACTCAACCTCTACTTTTACAAATTACAAGAAATTTAACTTCATTTATGACGTTTCTTATAGAGTTAATAAGAGAAATTTTATTAGGAGGTGTTGAAACAATTGTTTCATTTAGTAGTTGGGATTGGATAGATGCAAATCCATGGGCAGAACTGCCAGGATTACCTTGGACAATCGTTACAGCAGGTGCGGTAATACTTGGATATAAATTAAGCGGTAAAGGCTTAGCTTTATTTGCAGGTTTAGTCATGATTTATATTTCTGTTTTTGGTCAATGGAAACCTTCGATGCAAACTCTTTCTTTTATATTAGTAGCAGCACCACTTTCTTTTCTTTTTGGTTTAACTTTTGGAGTTATGGCATTTAAAAGCAAACGTGTAGAAAAATTCTTATATCCAATACTTTTGGTTATGCAAACTATGCCTCAATACGCAGTATTAGTTCCTGCAATTGTTCTTTTTGGCATTGGTGATCATGCTGCAGTTATTATAACTATGGTTGTAGCGGTTCCACCAATGATATTATTAACCTTGTTAGGTCTAAGAGGAATACCCTCTGAGGTTATTGAGGCTGGTAGAATGAGTGGGTGTAATAATTGGCAACTGATGACTAAAGTATTAATTCCTACTGCTAGAAGAGATATTTTAATTGGAGTTAACCAGGTCATAATGGTGTGTTTTTCTATGGCAGTTATTTCAGCTTTTATAGGAGCAAAAGGTTTAGGGTTTAATTTATTATTAGCATTAAACCAGCTAAATATTGGATTAGCATTAGAGGCTGGTTTATGTATTAGTTTGATTGCAATACTTTTGGATAAGATGTCCTTAGCTTGGGCAAATAAGCAAATAGATTATTTTGGTAACTTGACTTATTTTCAGCGTAATAAAAATATATTATTTTTTGCAGCTGCTGTAATTCTAGGAATTATTTTTTCATATCTGGGGTCATTTTATTTTAAAGATGGGTCTAATTATTTATTTGAAGTTCCTCACAATAAAGGAATATCAACAGCAGATTTTTGGAATAAAGGTGTGGATTGGATTTGGGATACTTTCTTTCATACTTTAAAGATTTTTAATACTTGGTTGATAGTAGATGTGTTGCAACCCATGAGAGCTTTATATTTAAGAATGCCAGCAGTTGCTACTTTAGTTTTAGTCATTGGAGCGGGTTATATAATTGGAGGAATTCGTTCAGCTCTTGTAGTGGGCGGATTAACTTTATTTATTGCATTGAGTCCTTGGTGGGATAGAGCTTTAGTTACATTGTACATGGCAACTTTTGGAGTTTTTATATCCACTATAATTGGATTTACAGTTGGAATTATATCATTTCAAAACAAGCATACTGCAAATTTTATGCTGGGCGTTTGTGATATCTTTCAAACCTTCCCTTCGTTTGTATACTTGATTCCTGTGATGATGCTTTTTGGAGTTACAGATACTTCAGTATTAATTGCTGTAATAGTTTATGCAACTATACCTGCAACAAGGTATACTATTGAAGGTTTAAGAAGTGTTCCAGAAGCTTTACATGACGCTGCCACAATGTCAGGTGTAAATAAAGTACAAAGGTTATTAAAAATTGAATTCCCTTTAGCTTTTCCTCACATGATGCTTGGTTTAAATCAAACAATTGTATTTGCTTTGTTCATGGTAATTATTGGGGCTTTTATTGGAACAGAAGATTTAGGACAGTACATTCTAAAAGCTCTATCTGATAAAAAGGGTGCAGGTATAGGATTGACGTTGGGACTTTGTGTTGCTTTTATTGGCCTAATATTTGACCATTTAATCAGAACGTGGGTTGGAAAAAGAAAAAAACACCTTGGTATAGGATAGCTAATATTCTCTTAAACTAGATAATAAATCTTTTATTTATTTAAAAATGTTTTTAAAGAGTCGTCCATAGCTTCTTCCCATGGTGTATGGTGAATTGGTCCAACAGAGCCTGTCACTGGTGAAGCAAATGATTTATTTCTATAAGTCATTATATTTTCCACTTTATGATGCTCCCATTCTTTAAAAGTTTTTCTAATTAATTCAAAATCAATTTTAGGATAATCAGATAAATCATGAAGTTCTTTGGTGTACTCAGTTTGAAAATCTATCATTTGTTCAGGATTTTCCAATTTTTCTTCCATTGATACCCATTTATTAATATCTTTTTCAATTTCAGAGTCATTTGGAACTTTAATTTTTCCCATTATAACATCCCTTGCAAACCAAGCCTGACAATCAAACATATTAAAAGTATGAAATTGATCTTGCATACCTAAATACATTAATTTGTGATTATTTTGCCAAACTACACCTTTGTATAGCATAGGTGGATATAATCTATTGCCAGTTTTTAATTTAAGATCTTCAGATATAAAAGGGAAATGATGAAGATATCCAGTACATAAAATTACAGCATCTGCTTCTTGCACGTGGCCATCTTTAAATATTGCCTTATTCCCCTCAAGTCTATCTAGATGAAAAACTTCTTTCATACCTTTCGGCCATTTAAATCCCATCGGATTGTGTCTATAACCAATAGTAACACTTTTTGCCCCATACTTATGACACTGAAGAGCAACATCTTCAGCAGAATAACTACTTCCTAAAACAACAACATTCTTGCCTCGAAATTCTTCTGCATCTCTAAAATCATGAGAATGCATTATTCTTCCAGGAAATGATTTCATTCCAGGATATTCTGGGATGAATGGAACCGAAAAATGACCAGTAGATACAATTACGTAATCAAAAATATCTTTCGAAATTTTGTCATTTTTTTTATCTCGATAAGTAATCTCAAAGTTATTGTTTACATAAGAAACATTAGTAACAGAGGTGTTAAATTTTATTTTAGATTTTATATTTCCCTTTTTAACTCTACCTAAAATATAATCATATAAAACTGCTCTAGGTGGAAAAGAAGGAATTGGTTTTCCAAAGTGTTCATCAAATGAGTAGTCAGCAAATTCTAAACATTCTTTAGGGCCGTTTGACCAAAGATATCGATACATACTATTAGGTACAGGGTCACCATATTGATCAGATCCAGTTCTCCAACTGTAGTTCCATAATCCTCCCCAATCTTCTTGCTTATCAAAACAAACTATTTCAGGTATTTTCTCACCATTTTTTTCTGCTTGTTCAAAGGATCTTAAAGCGGATAAACCACAAGGGCCAGCGCCAATAATAGCTACTTTTGTCATAATATCATCTCTCTCTATTAATTTATAACTGTACTTTACCAACAAAATGCTAAAAATTAATATAAAAAAATACTAAATTATGAAAAAAATTATTATCATTGGTGCTGGAGCAATGGGATCAGCTTTTGCCGTACCATGTCTTGAAAACCAAAATGAGGTAACACTCGTTGGTACGCATTTAGAAGATGATTTAATAAGTAATATTAAATCTAATAACAATCTTCATCCAGCTTTAAATATTGAATTGCCTTTAAAATTGAAAGTAGAAAAATTTGAAAAATTACAATCAATACTTGAAGAGGGAGTAGATATCATGGTTGCTGGAGTTAGCTCGGTAGGAATTGAATGGTTTGTTAAGCAAATTACAAAGAGCTACAAAAAAAATCTTCCCATTATTTTATTAACCAAAGGCCTGGCTATTGAGGGTAATGAATTAATAACGCTTTCAGATAAAATTAAAAAACTTCTCAAAGATGAAGGTCATACAGAAGTAAATATTTCAGCGATTAAAGGACCCTGCTTGGCAGCAGGTCTTGCATATAAAATGAGGACAGGCACAGTTATTGCAAACCCAGATATCAAAGAAACTGAAAAATTAAAAAAGATTATATCAACAGATTACTATTCAACAGAAGTATCAGATGACTTAACTGGCATTGAATTATCAGGTGCAATTAAAAATATTTATTCTATGCTAATTGGAGCCTCAGAAGGGTTAAGTAATTCAAAAGCACCTAAAGAAATTCAATCTAAATATTATTTAAATACATCCGCCTCATTAATTCATAGATCAATATCTGAAATGGTTGAGTTTGTTTCTTTCTATGGAGGAAGACCTGAAACTGTTTATGGCCTAGCTGGTTTAGGTGATTTGTATGTTAGTGCAATAGGAGGAAGAAATAGCTTGATGGGAAAATATTTAGGTGAAGGATACCTTTATAAAGAAGCTAAAGAAAAATTTATGAAAAATATTACAGTTGAAGGTGCACAACTTGCATTGGAAATTGGTCCTAAAATTTTACAAGATCTTAATTCTAAACATTTTCCATTAATGTTTAGTATGTTAAATACTATATGTGATAATAAGAAATTAGAAATTCAATGGTAAAAAATATATTAATATTTATTTTTATAATACTTGGAATGGTGGTTATTTTAAATTTTAGCGACCATAATCTTAAAAGAGCAGTAGATGCCTGTTTAGCTGGAAGCCAAAAACTGTCTAAATCTAAAATTACTGATCTTGTGGAAGCTAAAAAATTTTGTGAAGAAGAAATCAAAAAAAATAAAAATTAGAAATTTATGCCAAAAATATTTTCAATTTATGTAAATATAATAGACAATATTTGTGTCAAAGTTGGCAGATTTGTAATGTACGGTATTTTTTTTATGATGTTTCTTTTAATATTATCTTTCGTTACGAGAAACATTATTAACTATCCTTTAATGTGGATTATAGAGATGGCTCAATTTACTCTTACAGCGTATTATTTACTTGGGGGTGGCTACTCGATGATTACTGATGATCATGTTAGAATGGATTTATTCTATGGGAAACTATCTGCAAAAGGTAAAGCTAAAATGGATGTTTTTACAAGTATTTTCTTGATTTTTTTCTTGGTAGTTCTTCTTTATGGCTCTATTTCAAGTTTACAATATACATTGGAATACAAACAAAAACTTTTTACTGCTTGGGCGCCTTATCTTTGGCCCATAAAATCTTTGATGTTACTGGGTATACTCTTGATGTTATTACAAGCTTTTTCAATGTTAATTAAAGATATCGCAAAAATTAAAGGTATTAAAATATAATGCTAGCTCAATATCTAAGTTATGAATTTATTGCATTGTTCATGTTCATAACGATGTTGGCAATGATGTTTACTGGTCAAAGAGTGTTTGGTGCAATTGGATTTGTGGCTGTTATTTCAGCATTATTAGTTTGGGGAAATGGAGCTATTGAAATGCCATATACGGCTACATGGAAACTTTTTAAGTGGTATCCAATGCTTACGCTTCCACTTTTTATTTACATGGGTTTTATGATTTCAGAGTCAGGTATTGCTAGTGATTTATATAAAATGTTCCATGTATTTTTTGGTGGAATAAAAGGAGGCTTAGCAATTGGTACAATGTTCATGATGGTTGGAATTTCAGCTATGAATGGATTAAGTGTTGCTGGTATGGCTATAGGGGCAACTATTGCTCTCCCTGAAATGTTAAAACGTAATTATGATAAAAGAATGATTACTGGTGTTGTTCAAGCAGGAAGTTCGTTAGGAATTTTAATACCCCCAAGTGTTGTAATGGTCCTTTATGGAATGATAGCACGTCAACCAGTAAGTAAACTTTGGCTTGCAGGACTTTTACCAGGCCTTTTAATGGCTACCTTATTTATAATTTATATTTATGTAAGATGTCGTCTTCAACCTGAATTAGGTCCTGTATTAAGTGAAAAAGAAAGAAATATTCCACTTAAAGAAAAACTAAAACTTTTAACAGCTGGAATAATTCCATTTGTAATATTTATGTCCATGACTGGATTATTCTTAATGGGTATAGCAAGTTTAGTTGAGTGTTCTGCTGTAGGTGCTTTACTTGCAACTTTAGCATCCATTTACAAAAAAAGATTTACTCGAAAAGTTCTTGATACAACACTTAGAAAAACTCTTGGTGTTTCTTGCATGTTTATGTGGATAATATTAGCTGCACTATGTTTTGGAGCGGTATTTGATGGTCTTGGTGCTGCGCGTGCAATTGAAACTTTATTTATAGAAAGATGGCATTTAACTCCTTGGGGAGTTTTAATTATGATGCAACTTTCCTATATATTTATGGGAATGTTTTTAGATGATACGGCGATGTTAGTTATAGTGGCGCCACTTTATGTACCTCTAATTATCTCATTGGGATTCGATCCAATCTGGTACGGCGTTCTTTACACAATTACGTGTCAGATTGCATATATGACCCCTCCGTTTGGTTATAATTTATTTCTTATGAGAGCAATGGCACCAAAAGAAATAACTTTATCTGATATTTATAAATCTATTACACCGTTTCTCTTAGTGATGCTCTTAGCATTGATTTTGGTTATGGTTTTTCCTCAAATTGCAACTTATCTTCCAAATAAGTACTTATAAAAAATAATAATACAACTTTAGGTTTTAAAGTTGAAAAAATTATCATTTAGTGGAATAAAATATTTCATTTTTTGGTTTAATCATAATTTTTTTTATAATAGGGTTTAAGAATATTTTTTAACTAATAGGGAGAGTTAATGAAAAAAGAAAAAAAAATAATAACAAGTAAGAGGCGATCGTTTATTAAGAAAGCTGGCTTGTTAACTTTTGGTGTAGCAGGAGCAAGTGTTGTTAAAGCACCTTACGCTTATTCTGCATCAAACCCAATTAAATGGAGGCTTCAAACATATTCAGGGGCTCCGCTTGGTGCACATGTTATCAAACCACAAATTGAAGCATTTAATAAAGCTGCTTATGGTGAAATGGAAATTGAACTGTATTATGCGGATCAATTAGTTCCTACTGATGAACTATTCAGAGCCATGCAAGCAGGAACTTTAGATGCCGTACAAAGTGATGATGCTACAATGGGGTCACCCGTTGATATCTCTGTGTTTGGTGGATATTTTCCATTTGCAACTAGATATAGCTTAGACGTTCCAGCCTTATTTAAATATTATGGTTTAAATGAAATTTGGGATGAAGCCTATAGTGAAGTTAAGGGTGTCAAATGGTTAAGCACAAGTGCTTGGGATCCATGCCATCTTTTCACTGTGAATAAAAAAGTTACATCTCTTGCGGACATGAAGGGCTTAAGAGTCTTTGGTGTGCCTACTGCTGGAAAATTCTTAGCTCAATATGGCCTAATACCAGTCACGGTTCCTTGGGACGATGTTGAGGTTGCTATGCAAACCGGAGAACTGGATGGTGTTGCGTGGTGCGGATTTACTGAGGCATATGAAGTGGGTTGGGCTGATATCTGTAAATATGCATTAACTAACTCTGTTACAGGAGCATGGTTTGGATCGTACTTTGCTAATCAAAAAGCTTGGGACAAATTAAGTCCAAAACTTCAAGCACTTTACAGAATGTCTATTAATGACTCTCATTATTATAGACAAGTTTGGTATTGGGGTGGAGAAGCTGATCTTCGTGTTAATGGGAAAAAAATGGAACTAACAAGTCTTCCTGATAATGAATGGGCTAAAGTCGTAAACGACTCTAAAGCATTCTGGGATGAGACTTCAAGTATTAGTCCAAGAGCTAAAAAAGTTGTGGATGCATTTAAGTTGTATGCAAACACAATGGAAAAAGCTGGATACCCTTACAGATAATTAATATTTTTTAGGCGCCTCAAGAAAGAGGCGCCTAAAGTTAATAACTACGGCTTAGCCGTAAGACCCCCATCAACAATCAATTCAGTTCCAGTAATATAATCTGCTTGATCACTTAATAGGAATAAAGAAGCATTTGAAATATCTTCGGGTTTACCTACTTTATGTAAAGGAATAAATTTTTCTAAATTTTTCTTTGTATTAGGATTTTTTTTCCATCTAATCTGCATACCCGTATCTATTGGTCCAGGTAAGATTATATTTGATCTAATTTTGTTAGATGCAAATTGAATGGCAAAGGACTTTGAAAGTCTAATCATTGCTGCTTTTGAAGCACCATAGGCATCTTGAGGTTTGTCATCACCAGATAATGCATCAATGGAAGATATATGCACCATTGAACCAAATTTATTTTTAATCATTTTAGGTACAATAATTTTTGAAAGATACATCATAGATTTTAAATTTATTTCAAAAACTTTATCCCATACATTAGAATCTATATTTACTGCTGAGACATCTTTATCAAACCAAAGAACACCAGTTGTATTAACTAGGTAGTCTAATCTTTTGTGTTTTTTATAAAAATTATCGATATATACTTTCAATTTATTAAAATTAGTTACATCAACTTTTTTAAATTCACATTTTTTATTATTATCTAAAAATTCTTTACTAGGACTTTTTAAATCTAACATTAAAACTGAAATATTGTTTTGAGATAGTTTTTTTGACATCTCTAAACCCATACCACCACTTGCACCAGTGATTACAGCAGTTTTACCTTTAAAATTTAATTTCATTTTATTGTTCTTTTCTTAAGTGAAAGCTTTTTGGTGAAGTTAATTTTTCATAAGCTACCTCAGATAGCGAACAACCTTTTCCGGTTTCATTAACACCAGTCCATGATAATGCAGGATCTAGATAATCACATCTATTCATATAAAACGTGCCTGTATTAATTTGATTGCCAATTTTTTGAGCAACATCAAGATCTTTTGTCCAAACTGAAGCTGTTAATCCATAAGGACTATCATTCATTAATTTAATTGCTTCATTATCATCTTTAACCTTCATAATCCCAACACAGGGTCCAAAAGTTTCTTCAGTCATAAAAGCCATATCATGGTTCACGTTTGTTAAAACCTGAGGAATTAAATAATTTTTATGTTCTTTTGAAAAGTTAAATTTACTTTCATCAATCATTTTTTTTGCACCTTTATCAATTGCAGAGTTTATTTGTTGTAAAATAAAATCAGCAGCTGATAGTTTAACCACAGGACCTAAGTTGGTTTCTTTTTCTAATGGATTTCCAAGTTTGTAATTATAAGTTTTTGAAACAAACAATTCTAAAAAATTATTATAAATTTTTTCATCAACATAAATTCTTTCTATTCCACAACATGATTGACCTGAGTTAAAAAAAGATCCATCAACCAAATTTTCAACTGTTTTTTCTAAGTCACAATCATATCTGGCATAAGCTGGATCTTTACCACCCAATTCTAAAGTCATATCAATAAATTTATTCTGAGTTGCTCTTTGAACATCGTAACCTGCTTTTACTGATCCAGTGAATGAGACAAAATTAATTCGCTTATCAGAAACAATTTTTAAACTATCTTCATGGTTTAAATGTAAATAATTAAAAATATCCTTAGGCAGAATTTTTTTAGCTGATTGGTAAAGTTGCTCAGAACATAAAGGGGTTTGAGCAGAATGTTTTAATATAACAGAATTACCTGCTGCCATAGCTGGTATTATAGAGTTTACTGCAACGAGGTATGGATAGTTCCATGGCGCTATTACAAAAACTACACCAAGAGCTTTTCTTTTTATATAACTTTTAAAATTATCATCTTTTGCTACATCAATATTTGATAATTTCTTTTCTGCAATAGATAGCATGTAATCGGCTCTTTCTTTAAAGCCCTTTAATTCACCAGCCGCTTGAGAAATAGGTCTACCAATTTGTCTACTTAGTTCTTCACAAATCAGATCGCTTCTTGATAAAAAATCTTCAACAAAACTTGTTAATAGTTTTACTCTTTCTTTAATATCTAGATCGGCCCACATTTTTTGAGCTTTCATTGAGCCATTAATAGTTTCTTCTATTTTAGCTCCATCATAATTTCTTTCGATATAAAGGGTATTATCAATAGGTGTAATAGTTTTTTGCATAAATATTTCGGTTAAAATTATTTTAGAAAGTGATATACATCAACCAACTTTATAAAACACTAAAACATAATATGCAAAAATACAACTGGAATTATCCTACTACAATGTGGGTAGGTGAAAATAGAATTAATGATGTTGCTTCAGCATGTAAAAATTTAAACATTAAAAAGCCACTGCTTGTTACTGATAATGGATTAGCTCAATCAGTTATTGTTAAAAACACTTTATCGATTTTAAAAGAGGGTGGAATTATTGCTGCATTATATTCAAATGTTGTTGGTAACCCAACTGGCACGAATGTTAATGAAGGTGTTGATAGTTATAAAAAAAACAATTGTGATGGTGTTATTGCGTTTGGAGGTGGTAGTGGTTTAGATGTTGGTAAAGCAGTTGCTTTTATGTCAGGTCAAAATCTACCTATTTGGGATTTCGAAGATGTTGGAGATAATTGGACTAAAGCAAACTCTGATAAGATTGCTCCCATTATTGCAGTACCTACTACTGCGGGCACTGGTTCTGAAACTGGCAGAGCATCAGTAATATTAAATGAAGAAACAGGCGTGAAAAATATTATTTTTCATCCAAAATTTTTACCATCAATAGTTATTTTAGATCCAATTTTAACAGTTGGATTACCAGCAAAAATGACTGCAGCAACTGGAATGGATGCACTAGCACATAATTTAGAAGCCTATTGCGCACCAGGCTATCATCCGATGGCAGATGGAATTGCTTTAGAAGGAATGAGATTAATTGATAAGTGGCTATTAGAAGCTGTTAGCAATGGATCTAATATTGAAGCAAGAATGAATATGTTAACAGCAGCTAGTATGGGCTCAACTGCATTTCAAAAAGGACTAGGAGCAATTCATTCTCTAAGTCACCCTGTCAATGCATTAAATAATATTCATCACGGTTTATCTAATGCAATATTTATGCCTTACGTGTTAACTTTTAACAAAGATGTAATTGAAAAGAAAATAATTAAAATTTGTGACTATTTAGAACTTAAAGACAGATCTTTTGATGGTTTTGTTAACTGGGTTTTAGATTTAAGAAAAAAACTTGATATGCCTCATAAATTATCAGAAGTGATTGATGAAAAAGATTTTGATATTGATAGATTATCAAAAATGGCTTTAGCAGACCCATCTACTGGAGGAAATCCAAAAAAATTAACTGAGGATGATATGAGGATAATGTACCAGAACAGTATGACGGGTGAATTGTTTAAATGAGTGATTTAAATATTTTAATTGTTGAAGGAAATATTAGAGAAGATAGTGAGTTTTTTATTAAAGCAGCTGGAGCTTCTGCAGCAGATAATTTAAAAAATTTAATCTTAAAAATAGAACCATCTGCAATTACTGAAATTATAAATCCTGGTAATGATGATGAGACTACGAATGCTCTAAAAGACATGAGTAAATATAATGGTATTGTCTTTACGGGTGGTGCAATGCGAATAAATGATATGACGGATGTGATTAAGAAACATATTAATTTTGCATCAAATTGTTTTACTCAAAAAAAGAAGATTTTAGCTATTTGTTGGGGATTACAAGTTTGTTCTACAGCAGCTGGAGGCAAGGTAAACCCTGGTAAAAATGGTGCTCACATTGGAATTGCATCAGATGTAATTATTAATAATGAAGGTGAGAAGCATTTTATTTACAAAGATAAGAAAAAAATTTTTACATCACCAGCATTTAATTTTGATGAAGTAAGTGAATTACCGGAAAATGCTATTCTTCTATCAAGTGATAAAGTTAACAATGTAATGGGTGTTAGTTTTAGAGCGGGAAACTCTGAAATTATTGGCTTACAGTATCATCCTGATTATGAGTACTTTCAGATGCTTAAACTTATTGAAGGTCGTAAAGAACGACTATTTGTAAATAAAAATTTTTTAAATGAAGAAGAGTATGAAAGTCATATCTCATACATAAAATCTCAAAATGAACTATTAGATTTTAATGACAGAACATGTGAAGTTAGAAACTGGCTTAATTATCTGCGTAACTAGTTTCTAAAATAGACCTTCAATTTCACCATCTTTATTTAGCTTAATTGAATCTGCTGCTGGAACTCTTGGTAACCCAGGCATCGTCATAACAGCTCCACATATAACAACAATAAACTCTGCTCCAGAAGAAAGTTTAATCTCCCTAATTGGTAAAGAGTGTCCTGTTGGTGCACCTTTTAAGCTTGGATCTGTTGAGAAGCTGTATTGGGTTTTTGCAATACAAATTGGAAAGTCACCATATCCAGCATCTTCAAAGCTTTTTAATTGATCTCTAATTTTAGTATCTGCAATAACCTCATCTGCTCTATAAATTTCTTTTGCAATTGTTTCTATTTTTTTAAAAAGAGGAGTTTTACTTTCATATAAGAATTTAAATTTATCCTCATTTTTCTCACATAATTCAGCAACATGACTTGCAAGTTCTTTCGTACCTTCGCCACCATTTGCCCAATGAGTACAAAGACTTGCTTTAACTCCAATAGTGTCACAAAATTCTATCAAAGCTTTTACTTCATTCTCTGTATCTTTAATAAAATGATTAACAGCTACTGCAACTGGTAAACCAAATTTTTTTACATTTTCTACATGTCTTTGAAGGTTAACTAGACCTTTTTTTAAGGCTTCTACATTTTCTGTTTTAAGATCATCTTTTGCTACACCACCATGCATTTTTAATGCTCTAATAGTTGCAACAATTACAACACAACTAGGTTTTAAATCTGATTTTCTACATTTAATATCAAGGAATTTTTCTGCACCAAGGTCTGCACCAAATCCTGCTTCTGTCACAACATAGTCAGCAAGTTTTAGTCCAGTCTTTGTTGCAATTACAGAATTACAGCCATGAGCAATGTTAGCAAAAGGGCCACCATGAATAATTGCAGGATTATTTTCTAAAGTTTGAGTAACGTTAGGTCGAATTGCATCTTTTAATAATACTGTCATTGGACCTTGTGCTTTTAAATCTTTAGCATAAACAGGTTTTTTATCTCTAGTATAAGCAATTGTAATATTTCCTATTCTCTTTTCTAAATCTTCTAAATCATTTGATAAGCAAAAGATTGCCATGATTTCAGATGCAACAGTAATATCAAAACCATCTTCTCTTGGAAAACCATTTGCAACTCCACCTAAGTTTATATTTATAGATCTTAAAGAACGATCGTTCATATCGATTACTCTTTTCCAGACAATTCTTCTAACATCTATATCAAGTTTATTTCCCCAATAGATATGATTATCAATTAAGGCTGACAACAAATTATGAGCTGATGTTATTGCATGAAAATCTCCAGTAAAATGTAAATTAATTTGTTCCATTGGAACTACTTGAGCATAACCACCACCTGCTGCTCCACCTTTCATTCCAAAAGAGGGACCAAGGCTTGGTTCTCTTAAACAAACAATGGATTTTTTTCCAATTTTGTTTAATCCATCATTTAAACCAACTGAAGTTGTAGTTTTTCCTTCACCAGCTGGGGTAGGAGTGATTGCCGTCACTAATACAAGTTTTCCATTTGGTTTATCTTTTAAAGTGTCTAAATATTCTAAATTAATCTTTGCAATGTGTCTTCCCATTGGACTAAAAGCTGAGCTTTCATCAGGCACATTTATCTTGGCTAAAATATCATTTATAGGTTGCATTTTAGCTTCTCTAGCTATTTGAATGTCTGACTTAACTTCGCTCATTTTAAACTCCTATAAAATTAATTTTTAATGCCCAATTGATATCTTATTTTAAATTTTTGGAAACTTCTAAAAAATATATATAAAAAAAATAAGAACTATTTATATTCCTTTGTATAAAATTATTTTATGCAAAAATATTCTATATTTAATTTGATTAAAAATGCCTTCTCTGGTCATCAAAATTGGGATTTGGCCTGGAAAGATCCAACTCCTAAAAAAGAATATGATGTGGTTATAATTGGTGGAGGTGGTCACGGCCTAGCAACTGCTTATTATTTAGCTAAAGAGCACAATATTACAAACGTTGCTATCATTGAAAAAGGTTGGATCGGGGGTGGAAATGTTGGAAGAAATACCACAATCATTAGATCAAACTACATGCATGACGATAATGCATTGTTCAGTGAGTTTGGAATGGATTTGTGGAGACGAATGAGTCAGGATTTAAATTACAATGTAATGTTTTCTCCAAGAGGAATTATTAACCTTGCTCACTCAGATGCCCAGATGAATGTTTTTGCAAGAAGAGGAAACTCAATGCGATTAAATGGTATCGATGCAGTTTTATTAAATAGAGAAGAGGTAAAAGAAATTATTCCAATGGCTGACTTTTCAGACAATGTAAGGTTTCCTATATTTGGCGGACTGATGCAACCAAGCGCTGGAACGGCAAGGCATGATGCTGTTGCTTGGGGTTATGCACGTCAAGCAGATTCAATGGGTGTAGATATTATTCAAAATTGTGAAGTAACAGGTTTTGATGTTATAGGTGGAAAAATTCAAGGAGTTAGAACTTCACGAGGAGATATTAAAGTTAAAAAAATTGGACTGTGTGTTGCAGGTAGTACAAATGTTTTAGCAGAGAAATTAAATATGACAGTACCAATTGAAACACATCTTTTACAAGCTTGTGTTTCAGAACCAGTTAAACCTGTTTTAGATAAAGTTGTAACTTTTGGTGCAGGACACTTTTATATTAGTCAGTCGGATAAAGGTGAGATGGTAATGGGAGGAGATTTGGATGGCTATAATAGCTATGCGCAAAGAGGAAACCTTCCAACCCTTCAACATGTTTTAACTGAAGGAATTGCGATGATGCCTTTTCTTAGCAAACTAAAAATGCTTAGAACTTGGGGTGGGATAATGGATATGTCTATGGACGGCTCACCTATAATAGATAAAACTCATATTGAAGGATTATATTTAAATTGTGGATGGTGTTATGGTGGATTTAAAGCAACACCAGCATCAGGATGGACATTTGCACATACAATTGCACAAGATAGAGTTCACAAATTAAATGCTGGATATAGTTTAAATAGATTTCACACAGGTCACTTATTAGATGAAAAAGGACTTGGAACTAAAACGTGGATTTCATAAATGCTTCATATTAAATGTCCTCACTGTGGGATGAGATCTCAAAATGAATTTTCATACGGTGGTGATGCAACCGTTAAAAGACCAGAACTTAATAAAGAAGTTTCAGATCAAGATTGGGATAATTTTGTCTATAATAGAAAAAGTTTAAGAGGAAAACACAAAGAGCTATGGCAACATATATCAGGATGCAGACAGTGGATTAAAGTAGAAAGAGACACTGCAACTCACGAAATATTTAAAACCGTTAAAGCTAGCGAAGATATTTAATATGACACAAAATTATAGATTAGATAATGTTGGATTAATAAATAGAGATAAAAAAATCTCATTTAAGTTTAATGGAGTAACTTACTTTGGTTACGAGGGAGATACCTTAGCTTCAGCATTACTGGCTAATGGAGTTCATTTAATAGGAAGAAGCTTTAAATATCATAGACCCAGAGGTTTTTTTGGTGCAGGTGTAGATGAGCCATACGCAATTGTTCAATTATACAGAAATAATGAAACTGAACCGAATGTAAAAGCTACAGAACAAGAGCTCTTTGAAGGTTTGGAAGCAACAAGTGTAAATTGTTGGCCAAGTGTTAATTTTGATATTGGTGCTATCAACAATTTGTTAAAAATATTTCTTCCAGCAGGATTTTATTACAAAACGTTTATGTGGCCAAAAAGTTTTTGGTACAAAGTTTATGAGCCATTTATAAGAAAAGCAGCAGGACTTGGGGTTGCATCAATTGAACATGACAAGGAAAGATATGAACATAAATATGAGTATTGTGATTTGTTAATTGCAGGTTCAGGACCCTCTGGTTTAGCAAGTGCATATGCTGCTGCTAAAAATGGAGCAAGAGTAATTTTAGCAGAAGACAAGCCTAGATTTGGTGGAACTTTATTAACTAGCGAGGTTAATATTGGAAATCAAACAGGAAAAGAATGGGCAGAAAATATTATTTCTGAACTTAAAGAAATGCCTAATGTTATTGTTAAAAATAGATCTCAAGTATTTGGTTACTATGATCACAATATGTTAGTGATGTCAGAAAAATTAAGTGATCACTTACCTAAAACTAAAAAATATAATCCAAAACAAAGACTTTGGTATATTAGAGCAAAAGAAGTTTTAATTTCATCAGGATCAATTGAAAGACCTTTAGTATTTGGAAATAATGATACACCAGGTGTGATGCTGTCTTCTGCAGCAAAAGAATATTTAAAAGTTTATGGAGTGTTAGTTGGTAAAAAACCTTTAATATTTACCAATAATGATAGCGGATATGAAACGGCTATAGAGTTTAAAAAAAATGGTGTTGATCCAATTATTTTAGATACAAGAAAAGAACCAAAGTCAGAAATTATAGATGAAGCAAAAAAACTAGATGTTAAAATTAAATTTTCTTACGTAGTAGTTGCTGCAAAAGGGTATAAAAAAGTTAAATCAGCTGAAGTTGCTAAAATTTCTGATGATAAAAACGAACTAGGAACTTTAGAAAATATTAATTGTGATTGTATTTGTGTTTCAGGCTTTTGGACACCAACAATACATTTAGCTTCTCAATCAGGAAATAAAACTACTTTTAATAAGGATATAGATGCATTTGTACCTGGATTATCAAAACAAAATGAAACAACATTAGGTGCTGCAAACGGAACTTTTACATTAGAAGAAACTTTAAAAAGTTCATTTGAAACTGGATATGAACTTTCAAAAAAAATTACTAATAATGATAACAAAACATCATCACCAACAGTTATGGAAAAAAAATCTACCACCCATGATAAATTTTGGTGTGTGCCTTTGCCTAAAGGAAAAACATATAAAAGATTTTTAGATTTTCAAAACGATGTAGCTGTTTCAGATGTAGAAATTGCACTAAAAGAAGGGTATCGATCCATAGAACATGTAAAAAGATACACGACACTAGGAATGGCCACAGACCAAGGAAAAACAAGTAATCTTAACGGTTTGCAATTAGTTTCAAACATTGAAAATAAAATAGTGCCAGAAGTAGGTCATACAACTTTTAGACCTCCGTATACACCAGTTACTATTGGTGCAATTGTTGGAAGAGAAGTTGGCAAACATTCAAAACCAACAAGAAAATCACCAATGCACACTTGGCATGAAAAAAATAATGCTGTGTTTGTAGACGCAGGTGTTTGGTTGAGACCAAGATATTATAAAATTGGAGAAGAAACTTTATTTGAAGGTTCAAAAAGAGAAGCTAAAAATGTTAGAACAAATGTAGGTGTTTGTGACGTAACTACTTTAGGTAAAATTGACATTAAAGGACCTGATGCAGCAGAGCTACTAAATAGAGTTTACACTAATGCTTGGTTAAAACTACCAGTTGGTAAAGCAAGGTATGGTGTAATGTTAAGAGAAGATGGAATTGTTATGGATGATGGAACAACAACGAGAATTTCTGAAAACCATTATCATATGACAACAACAACAGCACAAGCAGCAAATGTTTTATCTCATCTTGAATATTATCTACAACTTGTATGGCCAGAACTAAATGTAAATGTGATTTCAACTACAGAGCAATGGGCAGGAGCTGCAATTGCTGGGCCAAAATCTAGAGACTTATTACAAAAATTATTTCCAAATATTGATGCTTCAAATGAAGGATTACCTTTTATGGGATATTTAGAAGCAGATTTATTTGGAGTTCACGCACGAATTTTTAGAATTTCATTTTCAGGAGAGCTTGCTTATGAGGTTAATGTCGAATCTGATAATGGAAACTTTATGTGGGAGAAGATAATGGAAGTAGGACAAGAATTTAAAATTCAACCTTATGGCACTGAAGCATTATCAACTCTAAGAATTGAAATGGGTCACATTGCAGGATCAGAACTTGATGGCAGAACCATTCCTTATGATAACTCTTTAGAAGGACTTGTTAGTAAAAAGAAAGATTTTATAGGGAAACGCTCATTAGAAAGAGAAGCATTTATAGCTGAAGATAGACAAAAAGTAGTAGGGGTTGTTCCAATTGATAAGAAAACAAGTATCCCGGAAGGGTCTCATTTAGTTAAAGATGCAATGGCTCCAACACCAAATCCTAAATTAGGATATATTTCAGCATCTTGTTGGAGTGTTGAATACGATAATCCATTTTCACTAGCAATTCTTAAGGATGGAAAAAATATGATAGGGAAAAAACTATTTGCAATGTCTCCTTTAAAAAATAAAACAATACCAGTTGAGATTGTTTCATCGCATTATGTTGATCCAAAAGGTGAAAGAGTAAGATCATGACTTCAATTTCTGCTTTAAAGAATATTCATATCAAAGGTTTATTTGGTGATCATGAAGGAAAAAATGATAAAGAGCTGTTAAAAATAAGCGAATTAAGCGACTATCTAATCATTCAAATTGTTAAGTATAATAGTTCAGCAATAACTATTGAAAATATTAAGTTAGATGATTTGAACTTAAAAAATGAAACTCAAAATATAAGCTGTAACACCAATACAAGAATTTTATGGAATGGACCAAATAACTGGCTTTTAGTTTCTTCAAAGAAAGAAATTTTAAAAGAAATTAATGAAAAATTACCAGAAACAGATTTCGCCATAACAAATATATCTCATAGCAGAGCGATAATTCAAATAGAGGGAAAAAATACAAAAGAGATATTAAAAAAAGGATGTCCTTTTAATTTTAATGAATTGAAAAAAAATACTTGTTTAAATTCAATTTATAACGGAATGTCAGTTACAATTGATATGCTAGATGACAATCCAGATAAAGTTAGAATATTTACATTAAGAAGTTTTGGAGAATCTTTTTATCATTCAATTACTGATGCTTGCTTAGAATTTGGTTATAAAGGAATTTAAAAATTTATTGCTTTCTTGTTGCAATATAAACACCAAAAGTTGCCACAGCAAAACCAACTAAATCTAGATTATTCAATTTTTCATTCAAAAATATCCAAGCCATTATTGCGGTAGTAGGGGGTATTAAAAAAAATATAGAAACAGTTTTACTTGCTGAGTTGTTCTTAATTAAAAACATTAAGATTGTAAAAGCTCCAAAAGATACAAGGAATATCTGATGACTCATTGCTATTAAGAATGTGGATGTAAAATTAATATAAGGTTCACTAAAAATTAAAATAATTATTATGTGAAAAGAACAGCCACCTATTGCTTGATACATATTACTGACAGACAAAGGTAAATTATTACTTATTTTTTTTTGCCATAAAGTAGAAGTTGTGATCGCTAGAAGAGCCATAAAAGAAGCTATCACTCCAAAAACAGGAAGACTTGATCCAATATCAAAACCTAAAACTAAAGCTGCACCAATAAACCCAAGGATCACTCCAATCCATTGTTTAAAAGTAACTTTTTCACCTAAAAATTTTCCTGCTAAAGCATTGGTTAAAATTGGCTGTAAGGTTACAATTAATGCAGCGATACCGGTAGGCATTCCGATTGAAACTGAATAAAAAACACCTCCCAAATACACACCATGAAAAAGTACCCCACTAAAAAGTGATTGTAGAAGGTTTCTTGAATTTGTTAAAATTTTTTGTTTTATATAAATTGAATAAATATAGAAACCAAAAGCTACCACAAAAAATCTAAATGCTAATGCTGCGAAGGGATCACTGTTATCTATTATTGGTTTTGTTGTCACAAAAGCTGAGGACCATAAAACAATAAAAATGAATGGAAAAATTTTAACCATACCAAGGTTATAGGCTATATTTTATACCAATATTAGAGATTAATATCCAAAATGAACACTTTCTCTCTTGAGTTGTGCTTTTAAATACTTAGGATTAAGAGGGGGTATAATGATTTTAAAAAAAATATTTGCTGGATTATTTTTGCTATTTTTTCTTAATGGTTGTGTGCAAAGTACAGCCTTATTAGGACCTGCTTATACATTAGCTAGCTCTGGTAATATCTATCAAGCTGGCCTTTCATATGGTTCTAATCAAGCAGTTAAAGAAATTACTGGGAAGTCTCCTACTGAAAATATTAAAAGCTTTGTAGATGATAAAAAATTAAAAGTTGAAGAAGAAGAAAGCCAAGAAGAGTTTTTTGCTTTAGTAAAAAGTAGAATAGAAAAAACAAGTAAAATTATTCAATTAGCTAATCAGTAATACCTAATAATAGCTGCTCTGATTGCCCAGTTTCTTTACACCACAGTTCATAACTTTCACACATACGCCATAAAAATTGTTGTGCTCTATTTGATGCTTCGATGAGAGTATTGTTTTCAGTCTCGTAAAGTTTAGGAATTTTAATTAAATTTTTAATAGTCATGTCTTTTTGAATTTCTAAAAGTTTAATAGTTTCATCTGGTATTTTATTTCCAGTATCTTTGTCTAGATACTCATTTTTTTTTAATTCATCAAACCATTCGTCATGTAATGTACCAGTGCTTAATTTTATAAATTCATTAGTTTCCATGAATTTATTAATAGCTTGTTTTACATCAAGCTCCGGATCTTTATTTTTTTCAATAGAAACGTAGGAGTAAATAATTTCAGCCATATATATAACATATGGTTTTTTGACTTTTGTATTCATTATCTATTTTTTATATTTTGCCATACAGGAGTTGGCTAATATTAAATTAGGATCAAGGTACAATTTTGAAACTTTAGCATTTCGTAAAGATTTATAAGCAAAAATTGCAATAGGTATCTCAGTGCAGCCAAGTATTATTTTTTTACATTTTTGTTTGATTAAATATTTAATTGCAGGCTCAATAGCTTTTTCTGCTAGTTTTATATTGCCCATTTTTACATGTTTGATTGCTTTATTTACTGAACTTGTTTGTAAATTATTTAAAGGTTTAATTATTACAAAATCCTTTTTAAAAATTTTATCATAAATCTCAGTTTTTAAAGTTCCCTCTGTTGCAAGAAGTCCAATTTTAGAATTTTTTTTACAACTTTTTTTTGTTTGTATAAAAACTTCTTTAGGCATGTTAATGATTGGTATCTTGATTTTTTTCTTTAAATCTTCATACCAATAGTGTGCAGTATTACAGGGTATAACAATAAATTTGCACCCACTTTTTTCTAATGATTTACATCCATCTAACAAACTTTTTAAAACTCTATTATATTTTTTTGTATTTTTTGAACTTCTTGGAATTGTGGATAATGATTTAGTTTGAACACCAATAGATTCTGGTCTTCCAGGAATATTTGATTTGTTATAAAGCATGAATAGGGGGTATTCTTGATCACTTTTTCCTCTATTTAACATTGCAAGTTTATTGCAAAAATCAAGTCCTGCTTGAGTTCCCATTCCACCTAAAATTCCAATCATAAATATATATATTCTATTAAATTTATTTAATATTTCCTTAAAGAGGTTTGTTGATACCTCTCATAAAAACTAAAATTAAGCAACCATCTTTAGTAAAGGACGAGTGTGTAGAGCCTGGTTCAAAAGTAACAAAATCACCTTTTTTAAAAACTTTATTATCTGGATCAGTTAATTCACCTTCTAACATCAAAAACTCTTCAAAGCCTGTATGCACATGGGGCAAACTTTTTGCATTTGGTTCCATCTTTAAAAGATAAGTTCCATTACCACCATTTTCTTTATTATAACTAATTTTATGCCAACTCATTCCAGGCACAATAACCCCATAATTATCAAATGGAGTGAATTCAACATCATAAAGGTCAGTTATTTTTCTATTTGTCATACCTGATAGCTACTTATTATTAAATTGTTATATTTGATGATTATTAATAAAATATAAATATGCAAGATATATTTATTGAAGATGTGGGAAGTGGTACTCCACTAGTGTTAGTGCACGGTTTTTTAGGATCTTCTGAGATGTGGACTTTGCAAACTGACTTTTTTAAAAAGAATTTTAGAGTTTTGGCACCAGCATTACCTGGTTTTGGAAAAAGTAATAAAGTTAACTCATGTAACTCAATTGAAGATATGGCTAAATCTCTATTGACAAGTTTAGAAAAAAAGAAAATAGAACGTTTTTATTTATTAGGTCACTCAATGGGTGGCATGATTGTACAAGAAATGGCAAAGTTAGTAGGTGAAAAAATCTTAAAGTTGATTTGTTATGGTACAGGACCAAGAGGAAATATACCTGGCAGATTTGAAACCATAGATGTTTCTAGAGACAAACTAAAAACTAATGGACTGGATAATACAGCTTATAGAATTGCAAAAACATGGTTCATTGAAGAGGATAAATCTAAATATTTTTATTTATGTGAAGAAGCGGGTAAGCAAACCTCTTTAGAGGCGGCGGACAATGCTCTTGTTGCTATGAAAAATTGGAGTGGTATTGAAAATTTAAAAAATATTAAGAACGAAACTTTGATAATTTGGGGAGATCAAGACAAAGCCTATAACTTCAATCAAGTAGAAACTTTAAAAGAAAATATTATAAATAGCGATCTTAGAATAGTTAATGGCTGCTCTCACAATGTTCATTTAGAGAAGCCAGATGAATTTAATACTATAGTGAGTGAATTTCTTAAAAAAAACTGATTGGTATTGGCTGAAATATTTAGCTAAATAATTAAAAAATTAATTTAATTAAAAAATCTCAGCCAATAGAAAGTGTGAATATTATGCAGTTTTTAAATTTACCGCTGAAGGACCTTTTGGACCATCTTCAACTTCAAAAGTCAAAGCTTGACCTTCATCTAAACCGTTCATACCAGCATCTCTAACAGCTGAAACGTGAACGAATACATCTTTTTCTTTATCTTCTCTTTCAATAAAACCAAAACCTTTAGTTGGATTGAACCATTTTACTTTTCCTTGTAGACTCATATTTATCTTCTTACTTTTTATTGTGTTACTTTTATTACTTATAATTAAGTAATTCACGCTTTGTTTAGATTTATTGAGGTTTTGTCAACTAAATTTAAAAGAATAAATAATTAAAGACTTATTTGTTGCTTATTAGCATGGTCATATAAATAGAGTTGATATCTTTTTTATAATGAGAGAAGGGCTCGCAGGGCTCAAAACCACACTTACTAAATAGTTTTCTAGCATTTAAAAAGAACTCACCGGCACCTGTTTCTAAACTTAATCTTTTAATATTAAGTTTTTTTGCCTCATTAATTAGATGATTTATGACTTTTGTACCATTTCCTTTACCTCTAAAGTTGTCACTAACCCTTATAGATTTGAATTCACCATGTTCGTTATCTAGGAATTTTAATGCACCACTTCCCATTAGGTCATTTTCTTCCCACAGGCTCCAAAATTTAATAGTTGGATCTTTTAATCCAGCTATATCAAGTACGTGAGCACTACCTTCAGGTGACACAGATCTTAACTCAATGAAATGCTTTATAAGTAGCTCATGAACTTCTGGATTATCAAAATTTCCTTCGATTGATTTTAGCATGTGAGTAATATCTACTTAAGAAGGGTTGTTAGGTGTCCCATTTTTCTTTTTGGTTTGATTTCTTTTTTAAGATAATCAAAGAAAAATTCATTTTCATTGTGTTCTTTATTTCTGTAATTAGTAATTTGATCACCAATTATATTTATCATCATTGCATTGGATATTTTTTTAAGAGGTATTTGCTCTAGTTTACAAATTGCTCTTACATGATTTTCAAATTGACTTACATTATACGCATTAATTGTTAGATGCCCTGAGTTATGAACTCTTGGTGCAATTTCATTTACATAAAGATTGTCATTCCTATCAATGAAAAATTCAACACTTAAAGTTCCAACATATTTTAATTCTTCTGCAATTGTTGTAGCCCATAGTTTTGATTGTTCTAATATTTTATCACTAATCTCTGCTGGAATTTTAGAATTTCTTAAGATTTGATCTTCATGTTCATTTTCAATGGGTTCATAAATTTCATATTTTTGAATAGCAAACCTTGTAATGATTATTGAAATTTCTTTTTTTAATTTTACTAATTTTTCTAAAATATAACCTTTTGAATAATCAACATCAATTGAGTCTAAATTTTCTAAACTGTTAATAGGGTGTTGTCCTTTACCATCATATCCTAGTGTTGTAGTTTTAAGTATACCAGGTAATAAATCTTTAACAGAATCCATTTCAGATTTTTTTTTAATAGATACATATCTTGTAGTTCTTATATTTAGATTATTGATAAAATCTTTTTCTGCTAATCTATGCTGAATTATTCTATTTACGGAAGGTTTTGGTAAAACAGGTTTTATTTTATTAATTTCATTTAATGTTTCGTAGGGAATATTTTCAAATTCGTAAGTTACAACATCAACTTTACTCAAAAACTCATTAATCTTATTTTTATCATTATATTCACCGTGTACAAAATCATTAGAAAAATTTTGCGCAGGAGCATCAATATCATCACAAAAAATAACTGTTTTAATTTCAAGTTTATTTGCAGCAATAGCAAGCATACTACCTAACTGACCTCCACCTATAATTCCAAGAATTGGTTTAGACATATTTTAAAACTATTTTGGTTTTTTTTTAACAGATTTGCTTTGATTTAAACGAAACTGATTTAATTTTCTCTTAACACTTAAATCACTAAGAGCAATAATAGATGCGGCTAATAAGGCAGCATTAATTGCACCATCTTCTCCGATTGCTAATGTTCCAACGGGTATTCCTTTTGGCATTTGTGCAATAGATAAAAGGCTATCAAGACCTTTCAACTTTTTGCTTTCAATTGGAACACCTAATACTGGAAGAGAGGTAAGGGCTGAAATCATTCCTGGTAAATGTGCAGATCCACCAGCTCCAGCAATAATTACTGCAATACCATTTTTTTCAGCATTAATTGCAAATTCATACATTCTTTTAGGAGTTCTATGAGCTGATATTATTTTTATTTCAAATTTTATGTTTAATTTTTTAAGAATATTTTGACAAAATATCATGGTTTTGTAGTCAGATTGACTGCCCATAACAATTGATACTTTGTTTAATTTATTTTTAGCCATTTGTTGTAATTTTATTCTAACGTAAATTGTTATTTCAAATTAAGCCTAAAATTTCAATAAAATTAATAGAATTTATCTATCTTATTGATATTCTTTAAAACAAAGAAGATCACAATGAATTTTAAAATTGATAATTTACAATATTGTAACTGGTCTAGAGAAATTTTTCAGATCAATAAACAAGCAGGACTGGATGCAATCCATGTAACTATTGTTTACCACGAAGATTTTGATGAGCTAAAAACGGTATTAAAAAATTGGGAAAATCACTTTTCAGAAAATTCCGACTTAATTTTTCACGGCAAAAGTTTTAAAGATATTGAAAAAGCTAAATCTGAAAATAAAACTGCAGTTTTTTTTGGTTTTCAAAATTGTTCACCTATAGAAGATGACATTGGATTGGTTGAAAAAGTTTATGATTTAGGATGTAGGTTTATGCAGCTTACTTATAATAATCAGTCCTTACTAGCGACGGGATGTTATGAGGCAATTGATAGTGGAGTTACTAATTTTGGTAAAGAGGTTATTAAAGAGATGAATAGATTAGGTCTTGTAATAGACATGTCTCATTCAGCAGAAAAAAGTACAATTGATGCAATTGAGATAAGTGAAAAACCAATTGCAATAACTCATGCAAATCCATCATTTTGGCATCCAGCTAAGAGAAACAAATCAAACGAATTACTAAAAATTTTATCCAAACACAAAGGAATGTTGGGTCTCTCTTTATATCCTCATCATTTAAAAGATGGAACAGATTGTTCTTTAGAAAGCTTTTGTGAGATGACAGCTAAGACAGCTGAGACTATGGGAGTTGAAAAAATTGGAATAGGTTCAGATCTTTGTTTAAATCAACCAGATACTATTGTTGAGTGGATGAGAAATGGTACTTGGACTAAAAGCAAAAATTATGGAGAAGGGTCTAAAAACAAACCTGGTTTTCCAAAACAGCCTGATTGGTTTAAAGATGCAAGAGGATTTGAAAACTTAGAGATAGGACTTAAAAAAGTTGGTTTTTCAGAAAATGAAGTTGATGGAATTCTTGGAAACAACTGGTACAATTTTTACAAAGAAATGAATCAATGAATATTTCATTAAGAGACCCCAATGTAGTAATGAAATTATCAAGACTTGGGTCTTTTCATCAATCTAAACTTTCATTTTTAAGAAGTTTTTTAAAAGAGTTTAAGGATTGGAATTATAAAAGAGATTTATTTGAATTAAACGAACATGGTTATGGCACTGCAGTTTATTCATTTAAGAAAAAAAATAGAGTTTATTCATTAATTTGTTTTGCAAATGAATTAGATGATGATGAAAGATCAGATAGAGTTATAGCTACCAAATGGGATGCAGCCTTCACACTTTTTGATGGTGTTCCAAAAAAACAAGATATTGAAAGATTAAAAAACGAAGTACCCAAACAAGAATTTGGCAGACTTTCTTATAAAGAATTAACTCTTTCAAGAGCTAATAAATCAGTTAGAGTTTTCAATCATGTGGTTGAATGTTTAAGCGAAGGTAAGCAACCTGATAATGATTTGTTAACTAGTGTTGGTTATTTATATAGAACCACAGCAGTTTATGGATCAGGTAAATTTGGCTTAGCAGATAGATTTAGAATTAAAGACCGAGAAGAAATATATGGTCCATTTAGATTGGAGATGATGTTGGTTTATCTGGTAAGACAATTTACTTTTGATCAGGTTAATCATGTTGCTAAAAGCAAGAATCCAAAAAAAGCCGTAAACCTTGATATAAATATTTGTAAAAATTTAGGAATAGGAAATTCTACGGGTCTTGGAATGGCTCCATTTATTGTTAATCATCCAACTCTTTTAAATAATTGGATTTCAGCAAGAGAAATTTCTTTAAAAAAAATAAGAGAGATAAAAACAATATCAGAGAAAGATAAAAACTTATTTTTAGAATGTTTAAAAAAATCAATAAAGAATATCACTTCTTGGAATACAGAAAGTGAATATCAAATAAATAAAATTAAATCTTTATTAAAAGATCTTAATGAATTTATTGTCTACCTAGATAATGATTTTAATTTTGAGCAAGATTATGCTTTTAATGAATTGTATCTGTATTTAGAAAAAGAATATTGTGAAGAATGTATTGAATATGTCGTCTCAATGATGATGGAACCTTATGATGATATAACGTCTCCGTTAATTAAAGAAATGAGCTCTGAAGAAGAAAAATACTTTAATATTCCAACTGAAAGAACAGTAGAAGACTTAAAGCTGATTTTAGAAAAAAAATATCCAGATATTCTAACTATAGATTTTACTAAAGATGAAAATAATTTAAATTTTTGGTTTATCTCAAAAAATAAAGAAGAGCCAAGACTAGCAAATAGATTTGATGAAGAGGGCGCTGAGTTAGAACAACCCTTAGCAATCGCAAGGGATATTAAAAAACTTTATGAATTGTTATCAGTTACTAAAAATAGCTGGACTATTGCTAAATTTTTATCAACTAATAATGAATTAAGACACGTTGTTAGAAGAGCATTTATAGTAGAGAAATTCCCTTATTCTGAAATACAAGACAATACTATTGGCCAAAAAATAATGCCTATTGATATGCTGAGGTTAAAGTTATCATTCTTTGGAGCATTAAAATTCGATCCACGTTCTGATAAGTGGCTAAGAATATGTATGTTTCAAGGTGCACCCCTACCAGAGCAATTAAAAAACTATGATGAACATTGGGTTTATAATTAATCAACATGAGATCATTAAGCGAAATAGATACAGTTTCTAAAAGATCAAGTAGAGCTGCTGGATATTCTTGGGGTATTGCAGAAGAAATTGGAAAAAACATAAGACTACTTGAAATTTTTAGCTTACCTGGAATTAAAAACTTAAATAGTTTTTTTAAGAAAAAAAAAGAAACAAGGTTAGAGAATATCAGCATCATAAAGCAAGACAATGAGGCTGGTAAAAATGAATATTGCCCAATAATCGCAGGGGTAAATTTTTTAGATCAGATTAAAACTCTAGAAACTTTAAATGAGATAACGTTTAAAAAAATCTCATATCCATTACTTTTCCTACCATTTGTAAGTAGAGCAGCTGAGGTAATCGGTAAAAGAATATTCTTAAAAATGGATGACAGGGAGTTTTTGTTAAACTTCAATAACAATATTTATTCTAATTATACTAAAAACGAAATCATCGTATCTGCTGAAAATATTTACTTAAAAGTTTTAGAAAACAGAGACTCGTTTGAAGAAAAAGAATGGAATGAGCTTTATAAGCTTTCAGAAGAAACTTTTGTTGAAGAAAATGACAGTTTAAAAGAAAGTGGTGCTGGTGCTGGATTAACTGATAACGATTAGTTTATTTAAATTTAGTCATTTCCTTAATATGAGAAGGTCTTGTTTCACAACATCCACCTAAAATAGTTGCACCTGTATCTTTAAATTTTTTAACAAAATTTGCCATCAATTCAGGTGTTAAGTCTTTTCTTTGACCCAAAAATTCATTTGGGTTACCAGTTTTGCTCATATTGTAATTGTTAGTATAGCCATCTTTAGGCTTAGTTGTCACGAAAGCATTAAGTTTAAATCCAAAAGGAACACCTAAATTTTTTACTTCTTCTAAATTTTCAGAAAAGTTTTCAGGAGAAACGCACGATAAAATTAATCCTAGTAAATTGTTATGGTTAATATGATTAATAATATCTGATATTTTTTCACCACTTGGAAGATTTATTCCCTCAGAAATATGAGCGCCTATTAAATATGGCTTATTAAATTTTTTAATTGCTTCAATTGCTAACCTAAACTCTTTTACGCTAGACAAAACATCTAGGTAAAAAAAATCAATATAAGGATCTAATAATTTTGCTTGATCATAAAAATTTTGTTTAATTTCATGATCTGGCCTTGTATCTTCTTCGTATGTTAAATATTGAGGTGGAAGACCACCTGCAATTAACACATTAGGATATTGTTCTTTTGCTTTCTGAGCTATCTCACCAGCTTTTTTGTTTAAGTATTCAAATTTATCTTCAATTTTATTATCACGTAATCTTATTCGTCTAGTAGTAAAGGTTGCTGTAACAATAACTTCAGCACCTGCTTTAATAAAATCTAAATGTGTGTCTAGTAAGAGTTGATGGTATTCTTCTTTTAATACAGCATTTGCACTCCACAATGTGCCGTTTGGCTTCATACCACGAGCCAACAATTCTTGCCCCATACCACCATCTAAAATTCGTGTTGTTTTAAAAAAATTAATATTCATTTTTATTCCTAACTTTTTTAGTGCTTTGGCTTTATGCCAGGTGCACAATACAGCTCAACTACCTTTACCAATTATATAATGATTTCCTTTTTAGCAGTTAGTACCTGCAATATGGATCAAATCGGTTAAACTATCTATATATCTAATAGACTGATTAGTAAATCACTTCTTGAATAATATTTTAGCATTAAATGAGAAGGATCTTCTCTCACCATCAACATTAAATGGATAAGCTGTGTGCATTAAATAATTAGGAAAAATCAATAAATCTCCTAATGTAGGGTTTAAATTATAGATACTTTGACTTAAAAAGTTTTTTTGACCATTAATAAAATCAATTGTTCCATTAGTTTTAATCTTTTTATTCTTAACTAGTTTATTTTGATTCATATCTTTTGGGATTTTAAGATAGCCAACCCCTGACAATTGTCCTTCATGATAATGAATTGGATTATATTCATTTTTTAACTGTTTAACTACCCATAGATTTATTATCTTAATTTCTTTAATTTTTTTAACACCTGACTTATCAAGGTAAACTTTAATATTTTTTATTAATTCTTTAGACAAACTCTTATTAATTAATGTTTTAGGTATCTTAATTTCATTCTTAATTTGACTTGCAAGTTTAGAGCTATAGTCATTTTTTTTAGATAATTGAGATTTATCAACGTGATTATTTAATATAGTAATAATTTTTTTGGATAACTTTGTTTTTCCTATGGTGGGTCCAAATGCTCTGAATGTTTTCATAATTTTTCTATAATAATTTAATACTTCTGTTATGCAAACAACTTTAGTCCCATTCGAATAGCAACAAATATGACAAGTGCTGATGTTACAAGAGCCAATATTCTTGCAGGGAAAATTTTAATATTCAAGAAATTTCCTAATTGACCGCCTATTAAAACAAACAGAAATAATGGCCAATAATCAAAAATTCCATTTATTGTTGATGCCTTTGTAAATTGGCCAGCAAGTCCTGATAAAGAATTAATCAGTATGAATAATGATGCTGCTGTTGCAATGTTTTTTGCTTTATCTACTCTAAATAATAACAATATAGGGCTTAAGAAAATTCCACCACCAATTCCAACTACACCAGACACAAATCCAATAGATGCACCAATTAATATCGATAACATTTTTGGTATCTTTTTATAAACTTCAATTTTTTGATCAAAAGATTGAAATTTCAAGAGGAGTAGAACTCCTGCTAGTGCTAAGACTAAAAAAAGTAAAATTTCAAAAATTTCTTTATCTACTGATAAAGATCCTCCTATGAATGCAAGTGGCACAGATGAAATCAAATATGGGGCAAGGATCTTAAAATTGATATTTCCAGCTTTAATATAATTTATACAATTTCCTGATACGACAATAATATTACAAAAGAGAGCAATTACAGGAAAGATCAAGTAAGGAATATCCCAAATTAATAGAAAGGCTAGATAGGTAGAGCCACCACCAAAGCCAACACTTGAATATAAAGTTGCTGTTAGAAGAAATAAAAATGATAATATAATCATAATAATTATTTTAAATTTATGATTGTAAATATAGCACTTTTAACAGTTACAGATACTAGAACTTATGAGAATGATAAGTCAGGTGCGATCTTAGTGAAAAAAATAGAGGAGGCTAAACATAAACTAGTAGATAGAAAAATTTGTAAAGATAACAAAGAGGACATCATTAAAATCCTTAAAGATTGGATTAATCAATCTGAAATAGATGTTATAATTACAACAGGGGGCACTGGGCTTACAGGTCGAGATATTACACCAGAGGCAGTAAACGATATAGCTGACAAACATATTCCAGGTTTTGGAGAGGTGTTTAGAACAATAAGTTTAAAAACAGTTGGTACATCGGCCATTCAATCTAGAGCTTGTGCAGTACTAGCTAATGGAAAATATGTATTTGCTTTACCAGGTTCTTCAGGCGGGGTAACGGATGCCTGGGATGGAATTTTAAAACATCAGTTAGATATAAATCATAAACCTTGTAATTTTGTAGAACTGTTTCCAAGACTTAAAGAAAAATAATTATTTTTGATATTTTTCTTTCCACTCAGAATAAGGCATACCATATATATGTTCACGTGCATCTAAGTCTGAAATTTCAATATTTTTTTTTTCAGCTTCTTCTCGGTACCATTTTGATAAACAGTTTCTGCAAAAGCCAGCAAGGTTCATAATATCTATATTTTGAACATCTTTTCGTTCATCTAGATGTTTGAGCAATCTTTCAAATGTAGCAGACTGTAATTCTTTTTTTATATTATTATCCATAACTAAATTATTAGACACATTTCAATTAAGCACAAGATGTAGGCTATATTCAATCTTAAGTAGAAAATAATAATATAATTAATAGATCTTTAGATCAATTTTTGTTTAGTTAAGTGATGGCTACAAAAAAGAAAAAAACAGCCAAAAAATCTAAAAGTAAGACCAAAAAAAAAATTAAGAAAAACTTGGTCAAGCAATCACCTAAAAATATTAAAAAAGTTAAAAAGAAAAAAGGTGTGGCTAAAAAGAAGTTACTTAAGCCAATAAAAAAAAATAAGCATAAGAATATTAATAAAAGAGAGAGGGTAAAAATGAGCACAGAAACAGTAAAAGGTGGACGATCTCCATTACTAGATACGTCTCACTTAAAAGTTAAATTTCCATTTAAAGAACAATATGGAAATTTTATAGGTGGCAAATTCGTTAAACCAAAATCAGGAAAATATTTTGATAACGTAAGTCCAATTAATAATGATGTTATATGTTCCGTTCCAAGATCAGATGCAAAAGATGTTGAGGCTGCATTAGATGCTGCACACGCTGCCTTTCCTACTTGGGGAGTTACATCAATAACTGAAAGATCCAACATACTACTTAAAATAGCTGATGTTATAGAAAAAAATCTTGAACTATTAGCTACTGCTGAATGTTTAGATAATGGAAAACCAATTAGAGAGTGTATGGCAGCTGACTTACCATTAGTTGTTGATCATTGGAGATATTTCGCTGGAGTAATCAGGGCAGAAGAAGGTTCGGTTTCAGAGATAAGTAATAGTGAATATTCTTATCATATACCTGAACCACTTGGTGTAGTTGGACAGATTATACCATGGAACTTTCCATTATTAATGGCAACATGGAAACTTGCACCAGCACTTGCCGCAGGTAACTGTGTAGTTTTAAAACCAGCTGAGCAAACACCAGCATCAATCTTGCTATTAATGGAACTTATTGGAGACTTATTGCCTCCAGGAGTTGTTAATGTTGTAAGTGGTTTTGGTCTTGAAGCAGGTAAACCATTAGCCTCATCTAAAAGAATTAGAAAGATTGCTTTTACTGGTGAGACTACAACTGGACGTTTGATCATGCAATATGCATCACAAAACTTAATTCCAATAACTTTAGAATTAGGTGGAAAATCTCCAAATGTTTTCTTTGAAGATGTTATGGATCAAGATGATGATTTCTTTGATAAATGTCTTGAAGGTTTTGCAATGTTTACTCTTAATCAGGGTGAAGTTTGTACTTGTCCTAGTAGAGTATTAATCCAAGAATCTATCTATGATAAGTTCATGGAAAGAGCAGTTGCTAGAACGAAAGCAGTCAAGCAGGACAATCCTCTAAAAATGGAAACTATGATTGGTGCTCAAGTATCATTAGAACAAATGGAAAAAATAAAGTCTTACTTAGATTTAGGTAAGAAAGAAGGTGCCAAAGTTCTATGTGGTGGTGAAGTTGCTAACTTAAACAGTGGTTTGGAAAAAGGAAATTATATCCAACCTACTATTTTTGAAGGTAATAACTCTATGAGAGTTTTCCAAGAAGAAATTTTTGGACCAGTTGTATCTGTTACTAAATTTAAAGATGAAGCTCATGCATTAGAAATAGCTAATGATACTCTTTATGGTTTAGGAGCAGGTGTTTGGACTAGAAATGGGAATATTGCTTATAGAATGGGAAGAGGAATCCAGGCTGGTAGAGTTTGGACTAACTGTTACCATGCTTATCCAGCTCATGCTGCTTTTGGAGGTTATAAACAATCTGGAATCGGTAGAGAAACACATAAAATGATGCTTAATCATTATAGACAGGTGAAAAACTTACACGTGTCGTACAGTGAGAAAAAATTAGGCTTCTTTTAACAGATATATTATGATGGCCTGTATTAAACTACAGGCCATATAACTATGAAAGTTTCAGCAACCCCTTCAGCTTTAGAACTAATTGAAGATCTAAAGAAAGATCATGGTAAAGAATTACTCTTTCATCAATCTGGTGGATGTTGTGATGGAAGTGCTCCAATGTGTTATCCTGTTAAAGAATTTTTAGTAAGTGATGACGATGTTTTAGTTGGAAAAATTGGTGGTATTCCTTTTTACATAAGTGAAACTCAACATGAAGCATGGAAAAATACAGATTTAATTATTGATTGCATTCAAGGTATGGGTGGAATGTTTTCTTTAGACAATGGAACTGGCAGAAGATTTTTAACAAGATCTGAGATTTGCGTTCCTGAAAAAAAATCAATTAATTAATTAAATTTCATTTTAACTCTTAGTGTAAGTAAAATTACTATAATAATAAGATAAATCAAAGGTTCAACTGTAACTACTTTAACTAACCATAAGTAGTGAATAATTCCTAATAAAGAAATTATATAAACAAGCTTGTGTAGTTTTTTCCATTTATCTCTCAATAACCTTATCATTCGTTTAGATGAAGTAAGAGCAAGTGGCACTAATAAAAGCCAAGCTAAAAATCCAGCAAATATAAATTTTTTTTTTATAATATCATCACCAATACCAGACCAATCAAAACGATAATCTATGCCAACATAAGTCATCATGTGTGCTGATGCGTAAAAAAAAACAAACAAGCCAAACATTCTCCTATAGCTAATCCAAAAATTTAATTTAGTAAATTTTTGTAAAGGGGTCATTGCAAGAGTTATTATGATAAAACGAAGTGTCCACTCACCAGTATCATGTGTTATTTTTTTCACAGGTTCAGGACCTAATTGGTTAAAAGCAATTTGATAAAAAATAATTAATATTGGTAGTAAGCAAAAAAAGAAAATTGATATTTTTATATATTTTTGCATAGTTTAAAAAACCAACTAAATATTTTTAAAAATTTTTCTTTAAATCCATACCAGAGTATAGATTTGCAACTTCATCACCGTACCCATTAAACATTTCAGTCTCAATTCTAGGAGCTAAAATACTTTCACCTATGACACGTTCTGTTGCTTGTGACCATCTTGGATGCGAAACATTTGGGTTAACATTTGAATAAAATCCATATTCTCTTGGGGACGATCTCATCCAAGATGATGTAGGCATATTTTTAACTAATTTTATTTTAACAATTGCTTTTGCACTTTTAAAACCATACTTCCAAGGAACAAAAATTCTTAATGGAGCTCCATTTTGATTAGGCAATGCTTTTCCATAAAGCCCAGTAACAACTGTTGTTATAGGATGCATAGCTTCATCAATTCTTAATCCTTCTCTATAAGGCCAATTTAAAATTGGATATCTTTGGCCATTCATTTGTTCAGGGTCATAAACACTTTCAAATTCAACAAATTTTGCAGTATTTTTAATAGATACTTTACTAAGTAACTTACTTAGAGAAAATCCCATCCAAGGAACAACCATAGACCAACCCTCAACACACCTTAGTTTGTAGATTCTTTCTTCCGAAGGAAATAAAGAAATTATTTCTTCAGCTGAAATCGTAACTGGATTTTCTACTTCCCCTTCAATAGTTACACTCCAAGGTTTAGTAATAAATTCTTGTGAATTTCTATAAGGATCACTTTTACTGGTACCAAATTCATAATAATTGTTATACGTCGTAATATCTTCATATGATGTTAGCTTAGTTTTATTTTGTGAATAAGCATTGTTTAAGAATGGTATACTGCTCAAAGATATTGAACCAACACCAAGCCCAATTGATTTAATAAATTTTCTTCTTTTATTGTAAATTAATTCTGGTGTAATTTCTGAATGTTTATATTTTTTCATTTTTAATAGGATTACCTTTTAACCATTCAGTTTCATCATTTTTATAATGTTCTTTTTTCCAAATAGGTGATCTTTTTTTGATTTCTTCAATTATATACCTAGATAATACGTAAGCTTCATCTCTATGTTTGCAGGCAACTGCGATAATTATACTAGTTTCTCCAAGCCCCACATAGCCCTTTATATGCTCTATAAAGACTGCTTTATCTATAATTTTAAGTTTTTCTGTAGTCTCTTTATAAATTTCTTCAAAACTTTTTAGTACTAGTTCGTCATGACTATCATAAGTTATACCAATAACTTCTTTATTTTCATTAATATTTCTTACATTTCCTGTAAAAATAATTGATGCACCATATGAGCAGGATTTTATAAATGCTTCTGCTTCAGAAGTTTTTATGTTATTTTTTTCAATATCTATAATTTTTGCATGTAACATCAGCCACCACCTATTGGAGGTATAATCCCAATTTTTTGATCTTTTGTAATTTTAAAATTATCATTAACAATATTATTATCTTCAGAGCAAAAAGCAGAGCTTTTAACTATTTTTATAAAATCTTCATTACCTTTAAAATTAATATCCAAGTAATTGATGATTTCTCTTCTTAAATCTTTGATTTCAATTTTTTCTTTAATATTAAATTCTAAGTAATCTTTATTGCTAAAATCTCTACTTGCTCCAAATAACTCAAGTTTAACTTTCATGTTTAAAAAATATCTTTTAAAAACTCTGGTAGTCCGTCAGGATTGATCCATAGACCACTTTTTCCACCTTCTTTAATTAATAATTTCACATTATCAATTCTAAGATGTGGGTTTACAATTTTACTAAGATCATAGATTGTAATTAATGCAGCATTAACTCCCATAATAGCTTCCATTTCAACACCAGTTTTTGCAACAGCTGACACAACACAAAAAACCTCTAAAGAGCTATCACCTTCATGCATGATAATTTTTGTTGCAGTATGATCTATTGGAAGTGGGTGACATAAAGGAATTAATTCACTAGTTTTTTTAACACCTAAAATTGCTGAAACTTCAGCTAAAGTGATCGGATCACCTTTAGGCATTTCTTTATTTCTAATTAGATTAAAAACTTCTTTTCCTACATAAATTCTCCCAGAAGCTAACGCTCTTCTAAAAGTTTCTTTTTTTGATGAAACATCAATCATATTAAAAGAATTTTTTTTAAAAATTTCTTTAGCCCAGTCTTTTAATTTTTCTTCATTTATTGCCTTTAAGCTTGTCATTTATCCTCCAGTGCTTGATAAATTTGGAGTAATTCCAGTATCTCCAAGTTCTAAATAATGTGACTCTTTTTTAAGATGCAATTGTTTTATGATAAGATCTACAAGTTCATCTTTTTGACCATCATCTTGCAATAAATGCCTGATGCTAATTCCGGTATTACCAAACAAACATAATCTTAAATCACCTCTAGAGGTAACTCTTAATCTATTACAAGTTTGGCAAAAATCTTTAGTATAAGGAGCAATTAATCCAAATTTACCCTCATATTCAGGATGTATAAAGTTTAATGAAGGACCAGCATCTTTACCAAATGTTTGAGATATCCAGTTATTTTTTTCTAAATAGTCTTTGAATATTTTTGAAGAAACATGGTTTTTCTTGAAATAATCTAAATTATCACCAGTTTGCATCAATTCTATAAACCTAAAGTCAATTTTGTTTTTTTTTATAAAGTTTCCAAATTTTTCAAATTCTTCATAGGTATCATTAATACCTTTGAGTAAAACGGCATTAATTTTTATATTTTTAAAATCTAGTTTTTGTAAAATCTTTATGCCTTCTAAAATTTCATTAAGCCTGTCATGTCCTGTTAGTTTTTTAAAAGTTTCTCTATTTAAACTGTCAATACTAATATTTATTCCATCTAAACCAGCTTCAAATAATTGTTCTGCAATTTTGTCTAAACGATAACCATTAGTTGTCATTGTTACTTTGGGTATATTGGAATTTTGCTTCATATCTTTTAAGATATCAAAAAAGTCTTTTCTAACTGTTGGCTCTCCACCAGTTAATCTAATTTTACAAACACCTAATTCAGATAATGCTTTTGTCAATCTTGAAATTTCTTCTGCAGACATAAAACTTCTCATGTCTCCAGGTGTTTTTTTGTAACCTTGTGGCAAACAGTAGGAGCACTTATAATTACAGACGTCTGTGATCGATAGTCTTATGTAGGGAAATTTTCTTCCAAAAGTATCACTTAGTAATTTCATCTTATATTTATTATATTATATTATAATAATAATATATGAGCAAAATTATTACCAAATCGGAACTGGATCTATTTAAAAAAGACGGAGCTGTCTTAATCAAGGGTAAATTTGATAACGCATGGATTGACAGGTTAAAAACAGGGATTAATAAAGCCAAAGAAAACCCTAGTCCACGATTTGTAAATCATACTAAAGATCAAAATCAACCTGGATATTATGAGGATTTTTGGACTTGGGATTTACATGAAGAATTTAGAGATTTCGTGTTTAAATCTCCTACTGCAAAAATTGCGGCAGAACTTTTGGAAGCAAAAAAAATTAATTTAGTAATGGATAATTGGTTTTTTAGAGAAGCAGGGTCAAAATCATTACCCCCTTTTCATCACGATATATCATATTTTGATTTTGAAGGATCTATGTGTGTTTTGTGGATACCACTTGAACCAATAAAAAAAGAGGATGGTATAGCTTGGGTTAAAGGTTCTCATTTGTGGGATAAATTATTCCTAAGAACACGGTTTAATGACGGCCATGAAGTTGATGGTGAACCAGGGATTGTTAATGGAAAAAAATATGAATTAACTCCCGATATATTAAAAAATAAAAATGATTATGAGTTTTTGCAGTGGGATCTAGATATTGGGGATTGTATTTATTTCGATATTAGAACATTACATGGAGGATTAGATACTGTTATACCAAATAGAGATATACATCGTTACACATTAAGAATGGCAAAAGAAAATTCGCAGATTATTTATAGGGGAGAATGGGCAAGAGAGGAAAGGTCTATTATGGAAGCTAATGGCTATAAAAATGGTGACAAATTAGAAGGTATAATGTTTCCAAAACTTTGGTCTTTAGGATAAAAGTAGTAAAAATTTATAAATTATGTACGAAAAATTTGGACAATTTATTGATGGTAACTGGTCTCCTTCAGCAGACAAGGGAACTTATGAGGTTATCAATCCAGCAACAGAAGAAATTTTAGGTCATGCTTCTAAAGCAACATCTGTTGATGTTGATAAAGCATTAAAGTCTGCTGAAAAAGGATTACAAATCTGGAAAAAAACAACACCCTGGGACAGATCTTATATTCTTAGACGTATAGCAGATAAACTTCGAGAGAAAAAAGATTTATTAGCTAAATGGATGACTTTAGAAAATGGAAAACCTTTAGCAGAAGGTGTTGGTGAAACAAACGGAGCAGCAGACATTTTTGAATGGAATGCTGAAGAGACAAAAAGAATTTTTGGACAAACTATTGAAAGTAGATTTGAAGACACAAGAGTTCATGTTTATTATCAACCAGTTGGAGTTGTAGCAGCATTATCGCCTTGGAATTTTCCACTTATTTTAGCAGCTAGAAAAATATCTACTGCACTTGCTGCAGGATGTTCGGTAATTATTAAACCTGATACAATTACACCTGGTGTAGTAATGGAGTTGGTTGATATCTGTAGAGAATGTGGGGTTCCACCAGGAGCAGTTAATCTTTTATCAGGCGATCCACCAAGCATAGCCTCTCAATTAATTCAATCAGATATAGTTAAAAAAATTTCAATTACTGGATCTTTAAGAGTTGGAAAATTAATTTTAAAACAAGCTGCTGATAAAGTTCAAAGAGTAACAATGGAGTTAAGTGGCCATTCTCCTTTTATAGTTTTTGATGATGCTGATGTTAAAAAAGCAGCTGATATGGCTATTGCTGCAAAATTTAGAAATAATGGACAAGTTTGTATTTCTCCTAATAGATTTTATATTCATGAAAATAAAAAAGAGGAATTTATTAATTTATTTATTGAGAGAACTAAAAAGTTAAAAATTGGAAGTGGAATGGATCCAGACACTCAATTAGGTCCATTAACAACTCAAAAAAGATTAAATGAAGTTGAGGAATTAGTTGAAAAAACTAAACAGGAAGGTGCTAAAGTTTTATTAGGTGGAAAAAGACCAGCAGGCTTTAATAAAGGTTTTTATTATGAGCCAACAGTTTTTGATGATGTAAAAGATGATTTTACTATTATGAAACAAGAACCATTTGGACCATTAGTTCCAATGTTGTCATTTAAATCTTTTGATGAAGTCATTGAAAGAGCTAACGATAATGACCTTGGTTTATGTAGTTATGTTTGTACTAATTCAATGGAAACAGCTAATCTGGCATCAGAAAAATTAGAAACTGGATCTGTAGCAGTTAATACAGGAGTTGTTGCGGTTGCTGAGGCACCATTTGGTGGGATAAAACAGAGTGGATATGGAAGAGAAGGTGGATCAATGGCTATCAAAGATTATCTAAATGTTAAATATACTCACATGGGCATTAAAGGCTAAGTGAAATGCAGATAGGGTTTGATGTTGGTGCAACGAAGATTGAAAGTGTAGTTTTAGATAAAGAAGGCACTGAACACTTTAGAGAAAGAAGAGACTGCCCAAAAGATTATAACGAAATTATCAAATTAATAAAAAACACCTCTTTAGAATTAGAAAAAAAAATATCACAAACTCTTCAAGTGGGTGTTTGTCATCCAGGTGTTCATTCACCACAAAGTGGTCTTGTTAAAAATGCACCAAATTGTATATGGATTGAAAAAAAACCATTTCAAAAAGATTTACATGAGGCTTTAGGAAGAGAGGTTTTTTGTGAAAACGATGGTAATTGTTTTGCATTATCAGAAGCAATTGATGGTTCAGGAAAAAATTATAAAATTGTTTATGGCATTATTCTAGGATCAGGTGCTGGAGGAGGACTTGTTATAGATAAACAAATTGTATCTGGACCAAATGGTATTGCAGGAGAATGGGGTCATAATCAACTACCATATATGGCCGCTAAAAAAGAAAACCTTGAAACGTCGAATCTTAGAGAGTCTGAGATAGAAAGTTTTATTTCAGGAATAGGTTTAGCAAAAAGATATAATAAAAAATATAAAACAAATTTAAAAACTAAAGACATTTTTCAACTTAACTCTAGACATGATATAGATGCTGAAAAATTTATTGATCAATTTAAAATTAATTTAGCAATGTCATTAGCAACTATTATAAATATAATGGATCCTGATGCATTTGTTTTTGGTGGAGGTGTCTCTAACTCAATTGATTTTTTTCCTGAGGTTCAAAATCTAGTAAAAAAATATGTTATTGGAAGAGAATACGAAGGAGTTTTTCTTAAACCCAAATATGGTGATGCTAGTGGTGTTAGAGGAGCTGCTAGATTGGGTAGAAAAAGCAATTATTAGTTAATTCTCGTGAAAAGTGATTTTCTATTTTTTTATAATTAAATATTAACAATTAAATCAATATCAATTATTAAAAAGTGTTAAAACAATTGTAAGTTGTGTGTTCAATTAGCACTTACTATTTAAAGGTTTTATTTGTACAAATTCTTATCAAATATTTAATTTACTTAAATTAACCAAAAGGAAAAATATGAAAATGAAAAAAGTATTAATTGCATTATTTGCAATTTCTTTAGTTCCAAATATTTCATTTGCTGGACCTAAAGCCGAAGTGCTTCACTGGTGGACATCTGGTGGAGAAGCAAAAGCATTGAGTGTTTTAAAAGCTGACTTTGCTGCAAAAGGTGGTGTTTGGACTGATATGCCTGTTGCAGGTGGTGGTGGAGATGCTGCTATGCAAACTTTAAAAGCTCGTATTGTTGCTGGTGACTCACCTGCGGCTGCACAAGTTAAAGGACCTGCAATTCAAGAATATGATGATCAAGGTGTTATCAAACCTTACAACATCGACTCCGTTGCAAAAGCTGAGGGTTGGGACAATTTAGTAAGCAAACAAGTTGCACAACACATGAAGTGTAATAATTTTACACAATATTGTGCTGCTCCAGTTAACATTCACAGAATTGATTGGTTTTGGGCTAATAAAAGTGTTTTAGATTCTAATGGAATTAAAATGCCTACTACATGGAAGCAATTTAATGCTGCAGCAGACAAACTACAGGCTGCAGGTATAATTCCATTTGCTCATGGTGGTCAACCTTGGCAAGATGCTACTGTTTTTGAGGCTGTTGCTTTAGGAATAGGTGGAAATGATTTCTATAAAAAAGCTTTTATAGATTTAGACCCAAAAGCTTTAAGCGGTTCAACTATGGTTAAGATATTTGACCAAATGAGAAAACTTAAAGGATACACTGATGCAGGTTCACCTGGAAGAGATTGGAACGTTGCAACTGGTATGGTTATGGATGGCAAAGCTGCTTTTCAAATTATGGGTGACTGGGCAAAAGGAGAATTTTCTGCAAAAGGTTTAACACCTGGGAAAGATTATCTTTGTTCACCAACACCATCTAATAATGGATACCTTTATAATGTAGATTCTTTTGTATTCTACAATGTTAAAGGAGCTGATAAATTAGAAGGTCAAAAGTTACTAGCAAGTTTGATCATGGGTAAAAACTTTCAAAAAGTTTTTAACATGTATAAAGGCTCAATACCTGCAAGATTAGATGTTTCAATGGCTGACTTTGATGATTGTGCAAAAAAATCAAATTCAGACTTGAATGCAGCTAGTAAAGCTGGTGGTTTAATGCCTAGTTATGCTCATGGAATGGCTCTAAAAGGAGCTCAGTCTGGTGCAATAACTGATGTTGTAACTGAACACTTTAACTCAAACATGTCTTCAAAAGATGCTGCAATGAAACTAGCAGCAGCTGTTAAAGCGTCTTTGTAATTTTAAAGTTAAAACAATTAAAATCTGTGTCACTAAGTTAGTGGCACAGATTATTTATTTATAATGTATTGGTTAAAAAAGAATTTACCTAAAATTGTAGTTGCACCATCTTTTGCAGTTATACTTTGGTTTGTATATGGTTTTATTGGGTGGACTTTCTATATATCACTTACTAAATCAAAACTATTACCTAATTATGAATTTTGGGGAATTCACCAATATGTTCGGTTATGGCAAATGCCACGTTGGCATATAGCTGTTGAAAATTTATTTATTTTTACAAGTTTGTTTATTATTTTATGTATTTTTATTGGTGTCATTCTTTCAATTTTTTTAGATCAAAAAATTAGATCAGAAGGAGTTATAAAAACTATTTATCTTTATCCAATGGCATTATCTTTTATTGTAACGGGCACTGCATGGAAATGGATTTTAAACCCTACAATGGGGATTGAAAAATTTGCACACCAAATTGGATTTGAAAACTTTCAATTTGATTGGTTGGTTACCCCAGGAATTTCTATTTACACAATTGTAATTGCAGGAGTTTGGCAATCATCAGGATTTATAATGGCTATTTTTTTAGCAGGCTTAAGATCTATAGATGACGAAGTTATAAAAGCCGCAAAAGTTGATGGTGCTAGCACTTTTTCAATTTATATAAAAATTGTTTTACCCATGATGCGACCAGTGTTTATGAGTGCAATTGTAATTTTAGTTCATTTATCAATTAAAAGTTATGACCTGGTAATTGCCTTAACTGCTGGTGGCCCAGGAATTTCTTCAGATATGCCAGCAGTATTTATGACAAAAATGGCTTTTGGAAGAAGTGAGGTTGGACTTGCATCTGCTAGTGCAATTATGATGTTTGCTACAGTTTCAGCAATAATTGTACCGTATCTTTATTCAGAATTAAGAAGGGAGCAAGATGCTAAATAAAAAAAAAGTATCTCGTATTTTTCTTTTTTTAGTTTTAGGAGTATTTGTCTTTTATTATATCACCCCTTTGTATGTAATGATTGTTACTTCATTAAAGACAATGAACGAAATAAGAGAAGGTAACTTATTTAGTTTGCCAAACAGTATTAATTTTGAATCTTGGAAAATTGCATGGGCTGGTAGAGGTGAAGGAACTAGTGATGTTTTTTTAAAACCATATTTTTTTAATTCACTTAAAATAGCTATACCCGCTCTAATAATTTCAACATTTCTAGGAGCTCTAAATGGATATGCTTTAACAAAATGGAAATTTAAAGGTGCAAATTTAATATTTTTACTATTTCTTTTTGGCACTTTTATTCCTTATCAAGCAATACTTCTTCCCATGGCTAGAACCTTGGGTTTTCTTGGAATATCAAATTCACCATTTGGTTTAATACTTGTTCACACTGTGTATGGCTTAGGGTTTACGACTTTGTTTTTTAGAAATTATTATGTTTCAATATCAGATGAAATTATTAGAGCTGCTAAAGTTGATGGAGCAGGTTTCTTTAAAATTTTTTTTAAAATATTGTTACCTGTATCATTACCAATCTTAGTAGTGACAATTATTTTTCAATTTACACAAATTTGGAATGATTTTTTATTTGGTGTGACTTTTTCCTTTGGTGAAAATGCACCGCTTCAAGTAGCGTTAAATAATATGGTATTAACATCGGCCTCTGTAAAATATTATAATGTTGATATGGCAGCAGCAATTATGGCTGCATTACCAACTTTAATAATATATGTCTTAGCAGGTAATTACTTTATTAAAGGACTAACAGCAGGGTCAGTGAAAGGATAACATGGCAACGTTAAAGATTAATAATTTAGAAAAAAGATTTAAACAAACAGAAGTATTAAAGGGAATAAATTTAAACGTTGAAGAAGGTGACTTTCTCGTATTATTGGGCCCATCTGGTTGTGGGAAATCTACGTTGTTAAATACTATTGCTGGTCTTGAAGAATCTAGTGTGGGAGAAATATTAATAGACAACCAAATAGTAAACAAAATGGAGCCTAGTGAGCGAGATATAGCTTTTGTGTTTCAGTCTTATGCTCTTTACCCAGCAATGAGCGTCAAAGATAATATTACATTTGGTTTAAAACAAAGAAAAATTTCCAAAGAAAAAATTAATCAATCATTAAACAAAATAGCAGAATTGCTTAAGATTACTGAATTGTTAGATAGAAAACCAGCGCAACTTTCTGGAGGACAAAGGCAAAGAGTAGCCATGGGCAGAGCATTAGTTAGAGAGCCTAAAATCTTTTTGTTTGATGAGCCACTTTCAAATCTGGATGCAAAACTTAGGATCGAGATGCGCAGAGAAATTAAGAAACTACATAAGAATTTAAAAACGACTATGGTTTATGTTACGCATGATCAAACTGAAGCTATGAGCTTGGGAACAAAAATTGCAATAATGAATAATGGTAAAATTGAACAATTTGATACTCCAAAAAATATTTATAATAAACCTAGTAGTGTGTTTGTTGCTGACTTTGTAGGCTCTCCATCAATGAATTTTATTAAAGGTTCTTTGACATCAAATAATAAATTGATTTCATTCTTACCTGATAATGCTAGTGAAAATGAGACTATAAATTTTAATCACAATAAAGAATTACAAAATAATTCTGCAGTTTTATTCGGTATAAGGCCAGAACATATTTTTTTAAAAAAAACTCATGCTGCTAGAGTGGCAAAAGATGAAAATTTTGCTGAAATTAAAGTTAAAACTGAATTACATGAATATATTGGTCATGAACAAATAATTACTTTTAGCTATTTGGGGCAGGAACTATTGGGTAAATTTGCATCTTCAATAGATGTTGAGATTGATAAAGAAATGACATTATTTATTGATTTAAATAATATTTCTATTTTTGATAAAGATACCAAACAGAGAATATAAGTTATATAATCAATAAAATGAAAAGTATTGCGTTTATTGGAATTGGACTCATGGGTTTTCCCATGGCAAAAAACCTTCTTAAATCTGGTTATAATTTAAAAGCCTATAATAGATCTCAAGATAAAGCAGATAGACTAAAAGAATTTGGAGCAGAAATATCCACATCTATCAAAAGTGTTGTTACAAATTCTGATATAGTTATTGCAATGCTTACAGATGATGCTGCGGTAGAGAAAGTAATGGGTAGTGATGAATTTATATCCAACATTAAAGAAAGTGCCACAGTAATTGATATGAGTTCTGTCAATCCCGTTATTACAAAAAAATATGCTGAGATTTTAAAAGAAAAGAATATTAATTATCTAGATGCACCTGTATCTGGAGGAACAATTGGAGCAGAAGAGGCTTCTTTAGCTATCATGGTTGGTGGTGATAAAAAAACATTTAAAGAATGTTATGATCTTCTTAAAATATTAGGCAACCCAACACTAGTAGGCCCAGTGACATCTGGTCAAATTTCAAAACTAGCAAATCAAATAATTGTAGGTGTTACTATTGGAGCTGTAGCAGAAGCAGTTACTTTATGCAAAAAATCTGGAACTAATCCAAGTAAAATGATTGAAGCCTTATCAGGAGGATGGGCTGATAGTAAAATATTACAAACTCATGGAAAAAGAATGATTAGTAAAGATTTCTCACCAAAAGGAAAAACTACAACGCAATTAAAAGATATGACTAATATCATTAATGCTGGAAAAGCTGTTGATACTCATTTGCCTATTTCTAGTTTAATTAAAGAAATGTATCAAGATCTAGTAGCAGATGGACATGGTAATACTGATCATAGCTCTTTATATAATGCAATTGAAAAGATAAATAAAAAATGAAATTTTTAAGAATTGGAAAAGTAGGACAAGAAATTCCCGTAGCATTAGACAATGAAGGAAAATATAGAAATTTATCTTCAGTTATTAAAGATTTAAATCCTGAAAGTATTAATTTTGAAACCCTAGATAAAATTAAAGAGACGGACTTGAAGAGTTTGGAAGAGATAAATCAAAATGAAAGAATAGGGCCTTGTATTTCTAAACCAGGAAATTTTTTTGCAATCGGTTTAAATTATGTTGAGCATGCAAAAGAGACTGGGGCAAAAACACCCGAGAACCCAGTTCTATTTAATAAGTCAGTTCATTCTATAGTTGGACCAAGTGATAATGTAATTATACCCAAGGCTTCAAAAAAATTAGATCATGAAGTTGAGATTGCTTTTGTTATAGGGAAAAAAGCAAAAAGAGTTTTAGAAAAAGACGCGCAAGATTACATTTTTGGATACTGCATCTGCAACGATATCAGTGAGCGTGAATGGCAAAAAGAAAAAGGGGGTCAATGGGTTAAAGGTAAATCTGGTGATACATTTGGACCTTTAGGACCTTATTTGGTGACCAAAGATGAAATCAAAGATATTAATAATTTGAACTTAACACTAGATGTTAATGGTAATAGACATCAAACAGGTAACACCAATCAAATGATTTTTAATTTTAACTTTTTGGTAGCTCATATCACAAGTTTTATAACATTAATGCCTGGTGATATAGTTACTACTGGCACCCCTCCAGGAGTTGGTCTTGGCATGAATCCTCCTATTTTTTTAAAAGATGGTGACACTATGGAACTATCAATTGATAATCTTGGAAAACAAAACATAAAAGTGATAGCAGAATAATATTTTATGTTAGAATTATTTATTGCATTTGGAGCAGGGTTAATTAGCTTTTTATCTCCATGTGTTTTGCCACTAATACCTGGTTATGTTTCTTTTATTACTGGCAGTACATTGAATGAAATTTTAGAAAAAAAGAAAATTGATCTATTACCATTGATAGTTTTTTCATTAGGTTTTTCTTTTGTATTCATTATCTTTGGTGCAACAGCTTCCTTTTTAGGACAAGTTCTTTTACAAAATTCTCAAATTTTCAGATCAATTGCAGGAGTTATAATAATTGTATTCTCTCTTCAATTAATTGGTGTTTTAAATATTAATTTTCTTAATGTTGAAAAGAAATTTTACACAAAAAAATCGAATAATATTTTCTTTATTTTCATTATAGGAATGGCATTTGGCTTTGGATGGACTCCGTGTATTGGGCCTATTTTAGGGTCGATACTTGCTTTAGCCTCTACAGAAGAAACTATTTACAAAGCAATTTTACTATTAAGTTTTTACTCACTTGGATTGGCGATACCTTTTATTTTATCAGGTTATTTGATGCAAAGGTTTTTACTACTTTCAAAAAACTTCAAAAGAAATATTAATTTAGTCACTAAAGGTGGTGGTATAATACTTTTAATTACAGGAATTTTAATTTTAACAAATCAATTGCAGGTTCTTGGTTATTATATTTTAAATTATTTACCATTTTTACAAAATTTCGGTTAGAAACTATTTAAAGTAATTAATTAATGAAAATATATCAAATTGATACCAGTGCTAGAAGAGAAGGCTCTACTTCAAGAGCTTTAGCTAAAAAATTACTAGATAAAATAAAAAAACCTGAAGATGAGGTTGTTTATCGAGATCTTAATGATGAGATGATTTTTATATCTAATTTAACTGAGTCAGGAATGAAAATTCCCAAAGGAGAACAGACTGAGCAACATAAGAAAATGTTTGAATTGTCAGATAAATTAGTCTTAGAGTTAAAAGAGAGTGATATCATAATTATTTCAGTACCTATTTATAATTTTGGACCTCCAGCTACCTTAAAAGCTTGGGCCGATTTAGCTGCAAGAGTTAAGGAAACTTTCAAATATAATGAAGATGGTAGTAGAGTAGGATTACTTGAGGATAAACAAGTTTATCTTGTAATTACTTCTGGTGGAACAAAAATTAATAGTAATGATGACTTTCTCACACCTTGGTTAACGCATGTTTTAAATTTTTTTGGAATAAAAAGAATAGATATTATTGCGGCTGACCAAATGGCTATAGATTATGAAAAATCAATAAAATCTGCAGAAGATCAAATTAATAAAATTAAGCTTTAATCAGCAGAAATTAAGTAGTAAATTTTTTTAAAATGAACTTATTAAATACAAAAGAATATAAAATTTATTCAAATTTCTTAAGTAATTTGGCAAATGATTTAACTAAGTTTTATTTTTCAAAGCTAAACAAAACATTTAAAGTTTCAAATAAAATTCATGGAAAAGGCTATGACCCCGTTACTACATCAGACAAAGCCTTTGAGAAATTTATTAGAGAAAAAATTAAAGATAAATTTCCAAGTCATCAAGTGATAGGCGAAGAATTTGGTCATAAAAAAACTTCAAGTGATTACACTTGGGTTATTGATCCCATTGATGGAACAAGATCGTATGTAATAGGTAACCCGACATGGAGTAATTTAGTATCTCTTAATTTCAAAGGTAATCCTGTTGTAGGATTAGCAAATTTTCCAATTTTAAATAAATATTATTTAAACATTGATAATAAAAGCTCTTTTGTTTTTGAAAAAGGTAAAAAAAGAAAAATTTCTGTTTCTAGAAATATAACTTTTGATAAAATAAAAGTTGCAGGTGCTTTTCATGGACATCTTTCTTTTAAACAGCAATTAAAAATTCCTAAAATTCTAAAATTAATGCAATTTCCTTGCACTGATGCATTGAGTTATTCTCATTTGTGTGAGGGTAAAATTGATGTTGTTTTTCAATGTACAAACAAAATATGGGACATTCATCCTTTAATGCCAATCATAAAATCTGCTGGTGGCATTGTTTCAACTTGGGATAACAGAGATGCAGTTAATGCTGGAAGTATTTTAGTTTCAGTCAATCAATCTATTCATAATAAAATGCTTAAACTTTTAAAACCAGTTTCTAAATAAATGCCTGTAATATCCAGTAAAGCTCAAGAGATAATTGATTTTTGGTTTAAAGACACATCTTTTGAAAAAAGATTTACAAAGGATACAGAACTAGATGCATCTATTAAAAAAAAATTTCTTAAAGATTTTGAATTAGCAAGTACAAATGAATATGATGATTGGCAAGACACTCCATTAGGTAGTTTAGCTCTAGTTATTTTATTTGATCAATTTTCAAGAAACATGTTTAGAGATGATCCAAAAGCTTTTAGCCAAGATCATAAAGCAAGGTTAATAGTTAATGATTGTGTTTATGCAGGATTTTTAGAAGAATTGGATCAAACTCAAAGATTGTTTATGTTATTACCTCTTATTCATAGTGAAGAGATCACAGACCATGATATGGGCTACTATTTACTCGATAAATATTTAAAAGATCACCCAGATTTAATTAATATTAAAAAATTTTGGAAAGATCACACATTAGCAATTAAAAAATTTCACAGATACCCTCATCGAAACATGGTCTTAGGTAGAAAATCTTCTCCTGAGGAAATAGAGTTTTTAAATCAGCCAAACTCATCCTGGTAAACTGTTCATTAAATTTACAATTTATATTTAGTCAGTTTTTGCATACCCCAATTGAATAAATAAGATTTGATTATCTAAATGTGTGGTCTATAAGATCCCTTATAAAATTCAAAAATTAACATTATCTTCTCTCTCTATTAGATAGTTAATATTAGCTTCCCCGCAAGGGGAAGTTTCTTATTGTCATAATCTCAACTGAATAATATAAATTTTATATGAATTTCAAATTTGTTTATAAAATATGTACTAAATCTGAATGGCAAGAGGTTAAGACTAAAGGTAAATTAACAGGTTCTAAAAAAGATTTAGAAGATGGTTACATTCATTTTTCAGGTGATGATCAAGTTGCTGGAACGCTTAAAAAATTTTACCAAAATCAAAAAGATTTAATTTTATTAAAGGTTGATACTTTAAAGTTAGATCATTTAGTTTGGGAACAAGCATCAGATGGAACTATGTTTCCACATTTATATTCGCCACTAGATATTTCTAATGTAGTTGATGAATTTGATATTATTTTAAATGATGAGGGCAATCATGTGTTGCCGGATATTTTTTGACCGCTTTTTTAAGGGGGTCACCCTTTCGGTAAACTCCAAAAGAGTTCCCCTGTAAGTGAGCGGTATACGCTAAAATCTATAATAATAGATTTATATTTTATTGGTCTTATCTAGTCTTTGATTATTTAATCACACCAGTTATGTGTCAGGTGGTGATAAATTCATAATCATCCTCCTTTATTGATAATTATAGAGTAACATTTTTGAATATTGTATTCAAAATATTTATTTCACTTTATGTTAAATATATTTATTGAATGCAACCTAGCAAAACTGTAGGATTTCGATAATTTTAGAAACTCTTCTAACTAGTTTTATTTAAATAATTTTATTAATTATTACCTAAAAGATTTACCATTAGTACACCCACAATAATAAAACATAAACCAACTATCGAATAAAGATTTGGAACTTGATTATATTTGATTATGCCAACACCTACAGTTGAGATAATCGCAAGACCCGCAAATGATGCGTAAGTAATTCCCATTGGAATATTTTTCATCACCATTGATAAGGCATACATGCATAAAACTATAGTAATTGCCGTAATAATACTTGGAACAAGTAGAGTAAAACCTTCAGCACTTTTTGCAAAACTATTTGAAGCAACACCTAGTACTACTGCTAAAGCTAGAAATAAGTAGGAAGTTGTCATATTCATTAATTAGTTTTTCCCATTGTATTTAATAATATAACACCAATAATAATTAAAGATATTCCAAGAACAGCATAAAGGTTTGGTGTTTGATTGTATTTTACAACACCAAAGATTGTTACAGCTGTAATAGTGAGCCCCCCGTAAGTAGCGTAAGTAAAGCCAACGGGTATAATGGTCATTGCTTTAGATAAACAAAAGATACATGCAACAATTGTAATAATGCAAAAAAGAGTAGGATAAATATTTGTAAAGCCTTCTGTAGCTTTTAAGAAACCATTGGATGAAATTCCAAGTATTATTGCTAACACTAGAAATATGTAGCCGCCAGTTAGATTCATCTAATTATCTTAAATGAAATATTGTTAGAGATATATAATTATTTAGATATTACCACCAACCCATTACACGGCCGTTACCAGCAATAATTAATAGGCAAGTTAATACATGAAGCGCTATCCAAAATGTTCTAAAAGCTAATGCTTTTTTAACATCAGTTTGTTTTATAGGCAAAAATTCAGGTTTATCTTTGTCATTAATACCTATTGGCATTCCAACAGTCCTTGCCCAAATTTTTAACCAACGTCTTTGACCAGTCATAATTTTATTTAAATTTAATCAATCCAATTAGGAAAAGGTAATCCTTTTTCTTCAAGAAAAGATTTGTTAAACATTTTAGTAGCGTACTTTTCACTTTTATCACAAAGAATTGTTACAATAGTTTTTCCAGGACCAAGCTCTTTACCTAATCTAATTGCACCAGCAATATTAATTCCACAACTAGTACCAAGGCTTAAACCTTCATTTTGAATTAGATCATAAAGTATTGGTAGTGCTTCATGGTCATCAATTGAATAAGCATCATCAATTTTAGCATTTTCAAAATTCTTTGTTACTCTACTTGAGCCAATTCCTTCAGTAATTGAACCACCTTCAGATTTTAATTCTCCATTTTTTATATAATTGTAAAGAGCAGAGCCTTTTGGATCAGATAGAAATATTTTTATATCTTTATTCTTTTCTTTAAGAGCGTTACTTACACCTGAAATCGTTCCACCTGTTCCAGATGAACATACAAAACCATCAACTTTACCTTCAGTTTGATTCCAAATTTCTTGTCCTGTTCCTTCATAATGACCTTTAGCATTTGCAACATTGTCAAACTGATTAGCCCAAACAACTCCATTATTATTTGAAGGTCTTAATTCATCAGCAAGTTTTGCTGCAACTTTTACAAAATTAGCATCATCTTTATAAGGTTTAGCTGGAACTAGTCTTAAATCAGCACCAATATTTCTAAGAAGATCTTTTTTTTCTTGGGTTTGGTTATCATTCATTACTATGATTGTTTTATAACCAAGTGAATTACCAAGTAGACATAAGCCAATACCAGTATTACCAGCAGTACCTTCAACAATTGTTCCACCTTTAGAGATTAATTTTTTTTCTTCAGCATCTCTAATCAATGTAAGTGCTGCACGATCTTTAACAGAACCACCAGGGTTCATAAATTCTGCTTTACCATAAATATTACAACCAGTAATCTCTGATGCAGCTCTAAGTTTGATTAAAGGAGTATTGCCAATTCCAGAAATAAAGTTGTCTTGAATATTTTTCATTAACTTGAAGTATTTTTATCTACCTCTTCTACCGCATAAGGTTTAAATTCTTCAGTTGCTGTACCAACATTTTTAGCAGGTATTCCAACCATTACTGCATTTTCGGGAACATCTTTTGTAACTACTGCATTAGCTCCAATTTTAGCATTAGCACCAATTATTACAGGGCCTAATATTTGTGCACCAGAACCAACTACAACACAATCACCTAATGTGGGGTGTCTCTTAACTTGTCTCTGTTCGTTTGAATTAATACTTGGTGCGATCCCACCTAATGTTGCCATATGATAAATGGTTACACTATTTCCAATTTCAGAAGTCTCACCTATTACAACACCCATACCATGGTCAATAAATAAATTTTTTCCAATCTTAGCGCCTGGGTGAATTTCTATTCCAGTAAAAAACCTAGATAGCTGAGAGATTATTCTTGCAACTAAATGAAATTTAGCAAGTTGAAAAAAATTAGCAATTCTATGAAAAAAAACAGCTTTAACACCAGGGTAAGTTAAAATTAAACTTAGTTTAGATTTTGCCGCAGGGTCTCTGTCAATTATAGATTGTAAAAAGTCGTTCATTTTTTTGCTAGTGTTGATTATAATTTTATATTGCTCTATATAAGCTTTAAATAAGCAATTTAAAGAGGAAAATCCATGTACAAAAATACCAACTGTTTTCATTTAGCAATACCTTGTGGCGATTTAGAGAAAGCAAAACATTTTTACAGTGAAATATTGGGGTGCCGATTAGATAATTCGGCTCAAGAATGGGCAGATGTAGATTTTTGGGGAAATGAATTAACTCTTCACGCAAGTGAGCATAAACTTGAAAGTGAAAGACATGATGTTGATATGGGTAACGTTTCCGTTCCTCATTTCGGTGTACATTTATCTAGAGAAAATTTTAATTCACTAAAAAAGAGATTAACAGACAACAATACAAAATATTATGATGAGCCTTATTTAAGGTTTAAAGGTACGAAGTATGAGCAAGAGACATTTTTTGTTAAAGACCCTAATGAAAATATTTTAGAGATTAAAACACTGACTGCAAATCCAGAATAGCTTCTTTACTAAAATCAATCTTTAGAATATCTTTTAATCTATAAAATGACTGTAGATTACAACACTATTGCTAAAAATCTAAAATTTGAAGGTAGAGCTTTTATTGATGGTAAATATGTCGATGCCATTGATGGTGAAAAGTTTGAAAATATAAACCCTGCAACGGGTGAATTTCTTTGTACAGTTGCAAAATGCAATCATAAAGATGTTGATTTAGCAGTTAAAGTTTCAAGAAAAGCTTTTGATAGTGGAGTTTGGTCTAGAACATCCCCAGAATTTAGAAAAGATGTTTTACTGAAATTTGCAGAATTACTAAGACAAACTGGTGAAGAAAATTCTGTTCTTGAATGTGTAGATACTGGAAAATTAATTGGAGACTGTATTAATGAAGTTGCAAATGATGCGCCAATGCATTTTCAATGGTACGGAGAATTAATAGATAAAGTATTTGGTAAAGTTGGACCAACAGAACCATCATTAACTAGTTTAATTGTTAAAGAACCAATAGGTGTTGTTGCTGGAGTTGTTCCTTGGAACTTCCCTTTAATGATGGCAGTTTGGAAAATGGCACCAGCATTAGCTGCTGGATGTTCAGTTATAATTAAGCCAGCAGAAGACACACCTTTAACTGCAATTAGAGTTGCTCAAATTGCTAAAGAAGCAGGTATTCCAGATGGAGTTTTAAATATAGTACCTGGCTTTGGCGATGTGGGTGAAGCACTTGGCAGACATGATGATGTTGATGCAGTTTCATTTACAGGCTCAACAGAAGTAGGTGGACTATTCATGAAATATTCTGGAGAAAGTAATTTAAAAACAATTGGATTAGAGATGGGTGGAAAAAGTCCGTTTATAGTTTTAGAAGATGCAAAGATTACAGATGATTTAATTGATAATGCAATTAATTCAGCTTTTTGGAATGGTGGACAGAATTGCTCTGCAAACATGAGACAAATAATTCACAGTAAAGTTAAAGATGAATTTTTAGATAAAGTTTCAAAAAAAGTTAAAGCTCTTAAAGCTGGAGATCCACTTGATCCAGAAAGTAATATGGGATCAATGATTTCTAAAAAACATCTAGCAACAGTTGATGGATATATTCAAAAAGGAATTGATGAAGGAGCTAAATTATTATTTGGAGGAATTTCAAGCGGTGATCAAAAAGGATTTTTTGCAAAACCAACTCTATTTGATGATTTAAAAGAAAACATGACAATTGCCCAAGAAGAAATTTTTGGACCAGTTTTAGGGGTTCTTACAATTAATAGTGATGAAGAGGCATTAAAAATTGCAAGCAATTCAAAGTATGGATTGCATGCAAGTGTTTTTACTCAAGATATTGATAGAGCTTTTTATATGGCAAAAAGCTTACCTTGTGGAACTGTTTCAGTTAATACTTTTTCTGAAGGTGATATAAAAACACCCTTTGGTGGATACAGACAGTCAGGATCATTGAGTAGAGATCAAGGTACAGAAGCACTAGATCAATACCTTCAAACTAAGACTATTTGGATTAGTCACTCTTAAAACTTAATCATAGCAATCATAATAAGTAGCTAATTTTCTTTGACTTGTTCAAAAGTTATAAGTTATGCTTCGTTTTTTAAATTAATCGAGAGGGATATAATGAAAATAATAAAAACTACACTTGTAGCTGGTTTAATTTCTTTATTTGCTACTTTTTCAACATTTGCTGAGAAAGTTAAAATAGGAGATCCAGGTTGGACAGGTGCTACGGCTATTGCAAATTTATTAGCAGCAGTTGTTAATGACAAAATGGGTGGAGAAGCAGAACTAGTTCCAGGAAACAACACTGCAATCTACGGTGCAATTGATAGAAGCAAAGGTGAAATAGAAGTTCACCCTGATATCTGGTTACCTAATCAACAGGCTTATACTAACGATCTAGTTCCTAAAGGAACTCTTAAGTTAAGTTCAAAACCTTATGAAGGAAACCAAGGATATTGTGTGTCTCAACAATTTGCTAAAAAAATGAATATTACAGCAATTGAAGACTTAGCTAGACCAGAAGTTGTGAAAGCAATGGACAGTGATGGTAATGGTAAAGGTGAGTTTTGGATAGGTGCTGATGGATGGGCTTCTGCAAATGTAAACCAAGTAAAACTTAGAGATTACGGTTTATACGATGCAGGCATTGAAGCAATCAGAGCTGCTGAAGCTGTAAAAAATGCAAGAGTACTTGACTCTATTAAAAAAGGTGAAGGTTATGCATTTTATTGTTACAAGCCACATGCAATTTGGGGAATGGCTGATGTAGTTATGTTAACTGAACCTAAGTTCGATGAAGCAAAATACAAAATGGTTCAGCCTAAAGAAGATGCTGATTGGTACAAAAAATCTTATGTTGCATCAAAAGATGCTCTTAAGCAAATCCAAATCGGTTGGGGAACTTCTTTAGAAGCAAAGTCACCAGCGATTGTTGATTTCTTTAAGAACTTTCAATTGTCAGCAGACGATGTTTCATTAATGGCTTTTCAAATTTCAGTTGAGAAAAAAGATCCAGCTGATGTTGCTAGAACATGGATGAAAAACAATAAGTCTAAAGTTGATGGTTGGTTAGGCCTTTAAGTTAAACTAAATTTTACCCGGCAACCAAATTTGTTGCCGGGTATATTTCTTTAAAAAATTATTAAATTTTCGAACGGACTTGATGGACTCAGCTATAGAAATAAAAAATGTTTGGAAGATTTTTGGCAACACTTCTGTGGAAGCATTAAATGCCATTCAAAATAATCGTATTTCAAAACAAGAAGCTTTAGAAAAATATAATTCAGTAATTGGTGTATCAGATGTCTCTTTTGACGTTAAAAAAGGAGAAATATTCTGTGTAATGGGTCTTTCAGGAAGTGGTAAATCCACTTTAGTGAGACATATTAATAGATTACTAGAACCTACTTCAGGACAAATTTTGATCGATAATGAAGATGTAATGAAGTTTGATCCAAAAAGTTTACAAGATTTAAGGAATAAAAAGATAGGCATGGTTTTTCAAAACTTTGCTCTAATGCCTCACCGATCAGTTTTAGACAATATAGCAATGCCGCTTGAAATAAGAGGTATTAGTAAAAATGATAGATTGGATGCTGCTAATAAGATTTTAGATATTGTGGAACTTCAAGGTTGGGGAAATAAATTTGCCCATGAACTTTCAGGTGGAATGCAACAAAGAGTAGGATTAGCTAGAGCTTTAGCAGCGGATCCTGATGTTTTATTAATGGATGAACCTTTTAGTGCACTAGACCCATTAATAAGAAGACAGCTTCAAGCAGAATTTATCAAACTTTCAAAACAAATGAAAAAGACTACAGTATTTATAACTCATGACTTAGATGAAGCAGTAAGAGTAGGTCATAGAATTGCTATCATGAGAGATGGAAAAGTTATTCAAATAGGAACACCAGAAGAAATAGTAATGAAACCAGCAGATGATTATGTTGCTGATTTTGTAAAAGGAATATCTAGATTAAAAATTATTCAAGCAAAATCTATCATGCAGCCTGTTGAGAAATTTGAAAAAGAATTTGGATTAATATCAAAAAATTTAGAAAGCGTTCATGAAAATGATTTACTAAATAAGTTGATAGAAAAATCCTCTATTAAGGATGAGCCGATATTAGTAATTAATAATGAAAATAAAAATATTGGTATAATAACACAGGCAGACTTATTAAAAGCTGTTGTAGAGGGCAGTGATGGATAATAAAGCAAACAGAAACCCATCAAGAGATGAATTAATTACTGACTTTGTAAAAAGTAATCCAGACTATTATATTAAAGAGTTTAAAAAAATTGGTAGCAAGCCTACTTACTCATTTTCATTTAATTTATTTGCATTCATATTTGGGCCAATTTGGTTTGGTATGCGTAATATTTGGAATTGGACTTTAGCTTTTTTAATTATTGAAACTTTTTCAGTAGTACAAATAATCAGAGGTTTATTTGGTAATATTACGGCAGAGGCCATTGCTAAAGTTGAACAAGTAAAAAGCACTATAGCCTTTAGAAATAAACAATTAGAAGCCGCGATAGAAAATAATCCAGACAAAGTTGATGTCTTTGAAAGAAACATAAAATCCTTAGAGAATGCTATGCAAGGTTATTTAGATGAAATTATGAGAGTAGAAGCTTCAGCAATTTGGATAGTAATTTTTGGTTTTATTTTATTGATAGGAGTTAAAATTGTTCAAGGTGTTTTGGCAAATTCAATTTTAGAAAAGAAATATTCTGAATGGTTATCCGATAAGTCTATTCATCCAGGGATGCAGATGAAAAATTACATTTTAAGTGGTGTTTTTACCTCTGTTATAATGATTTTTACAGTTATCCATTACAGTTTTCCGGGCTTACTTAAGATAATGGATACGTTCCCAACACATCCTGAAATAAGATTATTTTCAATTAAATGGATAGAAATTGTTTTTGATTATGCCGTTGTTAAAGGAGATTTAATTTTTACAGCTATAACAATTGGTATTAGGTCTGTATTAGATTTCTTAGAATTATTGTTTGTTAAAACTCCTTGGATTGTAATTATAACTGCAATTGTAACTTTAACTGGGTTATCTGCAGGACCCAGGGCTGCAATTTATTCTACAGGATTTTTATGTTACATGGGTTTTTTAGGTTTCTGGGTTAAAGCAATGACTACACTTGCCTTATTAGGAACTGCTGCAGTTTTAAGTATAGCAATTGGAATTCCGCTTGGAATTTTCTGTGCAAGACGACAAAGATTTTATTCATTAATTAGACCGATAATGGATTTCATGCAAACAATGCCAGCCTTTGTATTTATGATTCCAGTAATAGCGTTTTTTGGAACTGGAAAGGTTGCAGCAGTAATTATTACAATGATTTTTGGTGGTACACCTGTTGTAAGACTTACAGTTTTAGGGTTACGTGGAGTGCCAGAAACAATTCGAGAAGCTGCTATCGCATACGGTGCAACTAAATGGTATTTGCTGAGAAAAGTAGATCTGCCACTAGCTACACCTTCAATTTTGGCAGGTGTGAACCAAACAGTAATGTTAAGTTTAGCCATGGTTGTTGTAGCATCTCTAATCGGTGCAAAAGGTTTAGGTCAAGATGTTCTTGAGGCATTGCAATATGCTAATGTTGGACAAGGTATACTTGCGGGTATAGCTATTTTATTTGTTGCATTAATACTTGATAGGGTTGTTCAGGGTAAAAAAAGAGTTTAATAAAACTTAATGGATTATTTAATATTAGGTTTTTTAACTGGGTTAAGTTTAATTCTTGCAATAGGTGCTCAAAATATATTTGTCATAGAACAAGGCTTAAAAAAACAATATATTTTTATTGTATGTTTAATTTGTTCAATTTCAGACTTTTTATTAATTTTTTTAGGAATTTTTTTATTTCAGTATCTGAATCATTTTTTTACTCCAACTATTGAGTTAGTTTTTAATATTTTACTTTTAATATTTTTATTACATTTTATTTGGGGAAAAATTAAAACTAAAGTTTCAGAAACTTCATTTGATGTGGATAGTAAAACTAATAATTTATCTAACATTGTAGTTAAAACTTTAGGTTTTACTTTTCTTAATCCACATGTTTATTCAGACACTGTGTTTTTCCTTGGAAACTTCTCTAAAAGCCTTAGTCAAGTGGATAAGTATTACTTTGGTGCTGGGGCAGCCATTTCTTCATTCCTATTTTTTTTTATAATAGGATATCTTTCAAATTATTTTTCTAAATATCTTAAAAGTGCAACAGTGTGGAAAAGAATAAATTATTTGATTATTCTTTTTATGTCTATTTTGGCTTTAACAGTGCTAATGGAAATTATATAATTTAACTAGAATAACCGTACTTTTTAAGCCTAACGTCGCCTGTTCTTGCATGTGCTTCCATTCCTTCATATCTAGAAATTCTTGCAGCTGCAGCACCAACTAATTCAGTAGATTCTTTTGTCATTCGTTGAAAACTTAAAGTTTTAACAAACTTACCAACGAATAATCCACCCGTATATCTTCCCGCACCTTTAGTTGGAAGTATATGATTAGTTCCTGAACATTTATCTCCATAAGCAACAGTTGTTTCTTCTCCAATAAATAAAGAACCATAGTTTGTAAGTCTTTTGTGAAACCACTCTAAATTTTCTGTCTGAACTTCTAAGTGTTCTGGAGCATACTCATCACTAATAGTTGCCATTTCTTCATCAGTATCACAAAGGATAACTTCACCATAATCTCTCCACGCTGCATCTGCGTTTGTTCTTGGAACTTCTGGTAGTTCAGCAATTAATTCTGGAACTCTTTTCATTACTTTTTCTGCAAGCTCTTTACTCGTTGTGTATAACCAACAAGGTGAATTATAACCATGCTCAGCTTGACCCACTAAATCTACAGCAACTATCTCAGGGTCAGCTTTAGCGTCAGCAATAATTCCAATCTCAGTAGGACCAGCAAACAAGTCAATACCCACTTTTCCAAATAAAATTCTTTTAGCTTCAGCAACAAATTGATTTCCTGGACCAACGATAATATCTGCAGGAGGGTTATTAAATAAGCCATTAGTCATTGCTGCAATTGCAGGAACACCACCTAAATTTAAAATTACATCAGCACCACAAAGATCTGCTGTATAAATAATTGTTGGATGAGCACCCACTCCTTCTTTTGGAGGGCTACAGGCAATAACGTTTTTTACACCAGCAACCTTTGCTGTTGTTACACTCATAACAGCTGATGCAATGTGTGCATAACGACCTCCTGGTACATAACATCCAGCAGTATTTACAGGTATTAATTTTTGACCAGCAAAAAGTCCATCAGAAAGCTCTACTTCAAAATCTTGACCATAATTTTTTAATTGAGCTTCAGCAAATTTTCTAACTCTTTCATATGAAAATTGAACATCATCTTTTGTTTTTTGATCTAATGTTTTTTTAATTTCTTCAATTCTTTCTTTAGAAACGATGATTTCTCCATCGTACTTATCAAATTTTTTTGTAAGATCGATACAACCTTGTTCTTTTGTAGTTTCGATATTTTTTAATAAATCCTGAACAATTCCAGTTGTTTTAGTATCGTCCGTTGAAGATGTTTTTGGTGATTTTTTTAAGTACGTTATAGCCATTGTTTCCCTCTCTAATTTTGAAGCTTTATTTAAAACATTAATGTAATTATTTCAATGAAGAATTAGTCTAAAGCAACAACAGCTGCAGCAATAGAGGCTAATCTAGCTTGTGCTTCATCAGATCTACTAGTAATTACTATTGGAACTTTACCACCAACAACTACACCAGCTGCACAAGCTCCCATAAAATAAATCATCATTTTAACCAAACTATTTCCGGTTTCAACACTTGGAACTAGCAATACATCTGCATTACCAGCTACAATATTTTTAACACCTTTTATAGCGGCAGATTTTTTTGAAATACTATTATCAAATGCCAAGGGACCAAAAACATCAGCATTTAAACTTTCTTCTTTTGCAAGTTTTGTAATTTCATCTGCATCGATAGAGCTTGGTACACTATCTAAAATTTCTTCTGTTGCTGATAGAACTGCAATTTTGGGCCTTTCAATTCCTATACGGTTTGAAAAATCAATTACATTTCTTAAAATATGCATTTTTGTTTTTACATTGGGTAAAACATTTAAAGCACCATCAGTAATTATAAGTGGCTTGTCATCTTTAGTATTTGTCATATGCCATATGTGACTAAGTCTAGTTTTACCAAGTAAATTGTAATCTCTTTTTAAAATTTCTTTCATTAAGACATCTGTATGAATATGACCCTTAACAATAATTTCTACTTTATCTTGGCTAGCAAGTTTTGCAGCAATAGCAGCAGTATTATTTTCAATAGGTTCATCAATGATTTCAAATTTTGAAATATCCCATTTTAAATCTTCAGCACATTTAAGAATTTCTTTTTTATTCCCTATAAAGATAGGTGTTATTAAATTTTCATTAACAGCATCTTGAACTGAAAGCATTGGTAAAGGCAACCCTGCATTTACGATTGCAGCATTAACACCTTTTTTTTTATGTGCATGATCCAGAAGGTTATTAGGACAAACAATTTCTTTATTTGAAAGCATGAGGTATATTTAGTCTGAATTTTTAAAAAGTATATACTGTAAATTGATAATGATTAAGCCTTTTAAATTAGATATTCCCGATAAAGTACTTCAAGAAATATACACTAAAGTAAAAAATTACCCATGGCATGAAATGCCAGACGATGGTGGCTGGAAATATGGAAGTAATCTTGATTATATGAAAGAGATCTCAAATTATTGGATTAAAGATTTTGATTGGAGAAAACATGAGGCAGAAATAAATCAATTTCCAAATTTTACAACTATTGTAGATGATATCGAAATACATTTTATTCATGAAAAGGGAAGTGGGTCCAACCCAACACCTTTACTTCTTATGCATGGATGGCCTGGATCAGTAATTGAGTTTTTACATATTATAAAAAGACTTGCACACCCTGAAAAATTTGGTGGAAATATTGAAGATGCTTTTGATGTAGTGATTCCATCATTACCTGGTTTTGGTTTTTCTGGGAGACCTTCAAGACCCATGGGACCAAGAAAAATAGCCAATACTTTAAATAAATTGATGACAGAAAACCTTGGTTATAAAAAATATTTAGCACAAGGAGGTGATTGGGGAGCAACTATTGCAAACTGGATTGGTTATGACCATTCAAAATCATGTAAGGCAATTCACATTAATTGTTTAACAATGCGCCACCCCGATGGTCCACAAACAAAACAAGAGGAAGAATGGCAACAAAGATTTAATACAGACCAAATAATGCAGGATGGCTATAGAACTCAACAAGCAACTAAACCTCAAACTTTAAGTTATGGAATGATGGACAGTCCTGTTGGAATTGCAGCATGGATTATTGAAAAAATGTACTCATGGTCTGATTTAAAAGATAACAATATTGAAAGTGTTTATTCAAAAGATACACTCTTAGCTAATATTATGGTTTATGTAGTTACAAAAACTTTTAACACAGCTACTTGGATTTATTACGGAAGAAGAGAAGAGGGTGGACGTTTTTTTCCTAAAGATTTTAAAAAAATAGAAATTCCCACAGCTGCAGCAATTTTTCCAGCAGAAATGTCTGAGTGGCCACCAAAATCTTATGTAGACAGAATGTTTAATGTTACTCAATGGACAGAGATGCCGAGGGGTGGACATTTTGCAGCGCTTGAAGAACCTGAACTTCTTGTTAATGATCTTGTAAAGTTTTCAAGAACTGTAAGATAGCTAGATACTTCGTAAATATTCCAAGTCTTTTAAAACAGCTTTTGAAATATTAATTTCTTTTTTAAGATTACTTTTAAACCTATTAAACTTACTTTGTCCTGGGTAAAGAATTTCTTTAACACCTTTTATCTTAGGTAGTTTTTTTATAGTTTTGATATTGTCTTTTATCCTTTTATTGAAAGAATTTCCTACAAATAAATTAGGCTTTAAAACAAAAAATAGGTGACCAATATTTTGTGGACCACTAAAATCAGTAAATGGATCTTTAACTCTACCTGCATGATTACCACCTGTTAATACACCACTTAAAATATCAACCATCCAAGCTAATCCAGAACCCCTAAAACCAGCTATTGGTAATTGAACACCCTCTAATGCTTTTTTAGGATCCGTTGTTGGTTTACCAAATTTATCTAAAGCAACTCCCTCAGGAATTTTAATTCCTTCTCTTGCTGCAACTCTAATTTTTCCTCTATTAATCATTGAGATTGAAGTATCTAAAATAAAAGGAACCTTTGATCCAGTAGGTGTTCCAAAACAAATAGGGTTTGTTCCAAATAAACTTTTTAAAGCTCCATGAGGCGCAACTGCTGGAGGTGCATTAGTAAATACCATTACCATTAAACCTTTTTTAACTGCTTGCTCTGCGTAATAACCAGATAAACCATAATGACCACTATTCTTAACTGCAACTAAGCCAATTCCAGTTTTCTTAGCATTGTTTATAGCAGTTTTAATAGCGGTATCTGCTGCAACAAAGCCAATACTATTGTTACCATCAACATGGGCAATGGATTGAGAAATTTTTTTAACTTTAATTTTAGCTTTTGGATTAATAACTTTTTTAGAAATACGGTCACAGTACATCTTAAGTCTAGATAAACCATGTGATGGAGCACCAACTAATTCTGCATTGATTAAGGCTTCAGCACAAATAGTGGCATGATCTTTGCTTAATTTATACTTAATAAAGATATCTTTAATAATTGTTTTTAATTTCGAAGATTTCATAGTTTAATAAAAGTTTGATTAACCTTTACCATGCCATGGAATTGTTTTGTCAATTATTTTTCTTAAAGCAACATCAAATAATAAACCTAACATACCCATTACAAAAATAGTGATCCAAATAACTTCATATTGGAAGTATTTTTTAGCAACGTTTTCAACAAATCCAATACCGGTAGTACCAGCTAAAAATTCAGCTGCAACCAAAGTTCCCCAACACATTCCAACAGCAACTCTAACCCCTGTTAAAATTTCTGGTAATGAGTTTGGAAATATTACATGTCTTAATATTTGCCATTTAGATGCACCAAGTGAGTGTGAAGCATGAATTTTAGACAACTGCGTACCAGCAGCTCCTGCTCTAGCAGAGATGATCATAATTGAAAATGAAACCATAAATAATAAGAAAACTTTCCCAACATTATCAATTCCAAATACAGTAATAACTAGAGGAGCCCAAGCTAATGGGGGTACCGGTCTATATAGTTCAATTAATGGATCAAAAAATCCTTTAGCAAATCTGTTTAAACCCATAAATAATCCTAGTGGTACACCAAAAATAATTCCAAGTACTAAACCTAAAAGAACTCTTAAAAAAGAATCCCAGATATGACCCATCGGAACTGGTATCTTAAATAATTTAAACTCACCTGTAACGACACTTAAGACTTTACTCTTAAAGTTTGGAGTAACAGTTCCATCAGCATTATGAATTGGATATGCCCCAGGCATAGCATCTGCAATCCAATCAGGTAATATAAAACCAACTATTTTACTTACATCCATCATTTCATACCAAATTAGAGGTACGTTTTTAAATCCAATACTGGGTTTAAGGAGTAGCACAAATTTATTAAAGGTATCAGACGGTTTTGGTAACCATCTTCCAGATCCTTGCTCAGAACAATTTGGTCCACTTGAAACAATTGTACCAGCAGGAAATAAAAAAATATCAACTAGTCTTAAAACACCTTGCTCTTTCTTTTGAACTTCATCAAACTCTATTATTGATTTTTGCATATCATCAAGAGTATTAGGTGGGAAAATACTTGCGTATTCGATTCTTCGAGCAATTTTTAAAACATCTTTTGCTAATGCAGAAGCTACTTCTTGGGTATCATCTAAACTAGATCGATAAGCTTTAATCTCATCCTTAATCTCTTTCATTAACTGCTTATATTTATAGTTATGATTTCTTAATTTGAAAAAGTCATTACTAATAAGAGTTAATTCTTTTGCAGCTGCATCAAATTTTAAACCTATTTTTGTTTCAGGAATAGTTGGTATTTCAACTGTATTTTCTACAGCGGTTGCAGAGGCTCCCCATTTCCCTTGTTTTTTTAAAGCCTCAATTCTTGCGTTCTCTTCTTCAATACTTTTAATTGGCGGATAGCTTATTTTTTGAAAATCTTCTGTTAACCAAGTAATTCTATTTGTTAAATCTCGAATTTGACTTTTTGTTTCTTCTTCTAAAAGATCAATATTGGTTAACAATGGAATTGATTGTTGAGTTTTTGCAATAAATTTTAAAAGAGTAGTTTTGTCTTGTTCTCTTATATTAGGTGAATTTTTAATTTCATTAGCTAGTTTTTGTATATTTTTGTTTTCACCTTTAATTATTGAAGTACTCTTAAATTCACGTTCCTCAATTGGAAATAAATATTTTAATGAAAGTAAAGAGTCGTTTACTTTTGCAACCTGACAAAGTTCATTTGCTGACTGAGGATAAAATGATTTCGCCATATCCCAAGAATAGTAAAGCCAAGTTAATAGTAAAAAACTACTACCAACAATAACCCAATGAACTCCACCTTTAGCTCTTTCAGGGTTACCAAATACAGCATCTAATTTTTCAGTTTTTGCTAATTTTCTTCCATACAAAATAGATCCAATAACTGCAAAAATTACTACGAATGTTATAATACCTGTTAGCATACTAAATATCTTTACCCATAATTTCTTCTTCCATATTCCAAATCATAGTTAGAATTTCTTCTCTAGTGCTTACAAAGTTAGGTGTTTTTTTTATCTCCCTTAAATCACCATCAATACCCATTGATGCAAAAGGAAGATTATATTCTTTATGGATACGACCTGGTCTTGGTGCCATTACATATAATCTTTCACCTAGTAGTAAAGCTTCTTCAACTGAGTGGGTGATTAAGATAATGGTTTTTCCTGTTTCTTTCCAAATTTTTAAAACTAAAGACTGCATCTTCTCTCTGGTTAATGCATCTAATGCTCCTAACGGTTCATCCATTAAAATTAAATCAGGGTCATTAATTAAACATCTAGCAAGAGCAACTCTTTGCTGCATACCTCCAGATAATTGATAAGTAGGAGTGTTTCCAAAACCTTGTAGGCCTACTATATTTAACCATTCTTCAACTTTCTTAGCAGTTTTAACCGGGTCTTCTTTTTTCATTCTTAAACCAAAGTCAACATTCTCTGCAACTGTTAGCCATTCAAATAATGCACCTTGCTGAAAGACCATTCCCCGTTCAACACCAGGGCCATTAATTTCATTTCCATTAAGAGTGAGAACTCCAGAAGTAGGTCGTAGAAATCCAGCAGTAATGTTTAATAAAGTTGTTTTTCCACAGCCCGAAGGACCAAGAACAGTTAAAAGTTCACCTTTTTTAAGTGTAAAGTTTACATCTTTTAATGCATGAACTGTTTCTCCTTTTGGAGTTTTAAAGATCATGTTTAAATTCTGAGAAATTAAATCACTCATAAGACAATACTATATTAGAATTTTTTTAAAAAAATAGGCACCAATTTATTAAATTGGCGCCTATTTAAATTTATTCAACTCTCTAAATTAAAGAGGTAAAAAGCTTGTATCAACTGCTCCGTTAGGAGTACCCATTCCTTTTAAAAATCCACTTAGATTTCCAGAAGTCATAGATTTTTCAGTCTCTTCAGGTGTAAGAAATTTAAATCCGCTTAAAGTTTCTTTCATATCACCAAGCTTCATCTCAGCATCTTTAGCAATAACATTTAAATCACTTTTACCTGCTGCATATCTAGCGTTTGCTTCATGAGTTACTTCTATGAAAGTTCTCAGCATACCTGGGTTCTCTTTCATAAATTTGTCAGTAACAGATGTAATGTCAATACCTAAGATACCAGCATCACGCGCTTCTTGAACTGTTAGTAATCTACTTCCAACTGCAGTTGCAGCTTTAATAGAATTACCACCAAATAAACATGCCATTACAACATCACCAGAAACTAGTGCAGCAGCACCTTCTTCAGGATCCATTTGAATAACTGTCATTTTACTTTTATCAGCGCCAACAACTTTCATACTTTCATCAAAAACATACTCAGCCATTGTTCCTAGAGGAACAGCAACTTTTTTACCTTCTAATTCAGAAGCGTTAGCTTTTGTAATTCCAGAAGCATTAGATGTAACACAAGTTGTTCCACCCATTCCGTATTCCATAGCAATATCTACAAGTTTTAGCGGAGCTTTTGATTTAACAGCATTGATAAATGGCACTAAGCCTTGTGAGTAAGAAATATCAATATCTCCAGCTAACATAGCATCAGTCATAGCACCACCGTTTGAAAAGTTAGTCCATTTAACTGGAACACCTAGAGCTTTATCAAACATCTTTTTAACTTTGTCTTCTTGGTTTGGAGTAGGCCATTCTAAAAAGAATGCAACTCTAACTTCTTTAGCAGCAGCGTTAGCAACTGATATAGATAAGTTAAGAGCAACTACAGCACCAAGAATAAAACCAATTATTTTTTTCATTATTATTCCTTTGTTAGTAATTTAATTAAATTATTTGTATTTAAATAGAATTTGGAATTGATGTAAAACAAATTTTAATTTTTATACACCTATAAGTTGTAAAATTATAAGCCTTAAAGAAAAAAATAATTATAGAAAACCTTTTGATTTAGTCTAATAGTTAGGAATAAAATTATAACACTACATACTTAGAGAGAGAATATTTATGAGCTCAGAAAACAGAACTTCAGTACCTAATTCATTAAATGAACATTGGATGCCGTTTACATCTAATAAAGATTTCAAAGCAAACCCAAGACTAATTACAGAAGCTAAGGGGGTTTACTTAAAAACTCACCATGGAAAAACACAAATAGATGCGAGCTCAGGGTTATTTTGTAACCCACTAGGCCATGGAAGAAGAGAAATCACAGAAGCTGTTACAAAGCAATTAGAAACTTTAGATTACGCACAACCATTTCAACAAGGTTTTGGTGGTTCATTTGAATTAGCTACAAAAATTTCAAAACACACACCAGGTGATTTAAATAAAATGTTTTTTACAATTTGTGGATCTACAGCTGTAGAAACTGCAATTAAAATTGCTGTTGCATATCACAGAGCAAAAGGACATGCAGAAAGATTTAGATTTGTTGGACGTGAGCGTGGTTATCATGGAATGAACATTGGCTGTATTTCAGTGGGTGGAATGGTAAATAATGTTAAAACGTTTGCAAGTGTTTTAATGCCAGGTGTCCAACACATTAGACATACACATTTACCAGAACATAAGTTTGTAAGTGGTCAACCAGAAACTGGAGACTATTTAGCAAATGATTTAGAAACTATTTGTCAAAACTTTGGTGGCGAAAACATTGCTGCTTGTATTGTTGAACCGATTGCTGGATCAACTGGAACATTGGTTCCACCAAAAGGATATTTACAAAAACTAAGAGAGATCTGTGACAAGCATGGAATACTTTTAATTTTTGATGAAGTAATTACAGGATGGGGCAGAACAGGATCTAAATTCGCTGCAGATGAATTTGGAGTAACTCCAGACATTATGACAATGGCTAAAGCTACAACCAACGGTGTTGTTCCCATGGGTGTTGTTGCATGTAATGATTATATCTATGATGCGGTAATGGATGCTTCACCAACAGGTGCAGTTGAATTGTTTCATGGCTATACTTATTCAGGAATTCCAGTTGCAGTTGCTGCCGCTCTTGCAGTGCAGGAAATTTTTGAAAAAGATGATATTTTCAATAGAGCAAAAAATTTATCTCCTTATTTCCAAAAAGGATTATTCTCTCTTCAGGATCTAGAGTCTGTAGATAATATTAGAGGATATGGAATGATGGGCGGAATAGACATGAAGCTAAACACTAAACCAGGTAAAGCTGGTTATGAATGTTTTAAAGCTTGTTATGAAGCTGGTGTTAACTTTAAAGCTACAGGAGATTGTTTAATTATAGCTCCTCAATTCATCTGTGAAGAAAAACACATTGATGAGATTATTGAAAAGTTAAGAACTGGTATCACTAACTATCAAAAAAATCAAAAAAACTAAAAACTTTAAAATTTTAAAGTATTAAATTAAGGAGAGAAGGTTATGAAAATCGGCGTACCTAAAGAAATCAAACCACAAGAACATCGTATTGGATTAACACCTGAAAGTGTTAAAACTTTAATATCAGAAGGTCATGAAGTTTTAGTTGAAAATAATGGTGGATTTGAAGCTGGTTTTGAAAATGATCAATACACAAGTGTGGGTGCTAAAATTGTTGATAAAGCTGAAGATATTTTCAATGATGTAGACATTATTGTTAAAGTAAAAGAGCCCCAAGCAGGTGAAGTTAAGATGATTAGAGAAAATCAGATTGTTTATACTTACTTACATTTAGCAGCAGCTAAAGAATTAACAGAGGGTTTGATTAAATCTAAAGGTGTTTGTATAGCCTATGAAACAGTTACAGATGACAATGGCAGATTACCATTACTTGCACCAATGAGTGCAGTTGCTGGACGTATGTCAGTTCAAGCTGGTGCGCATTGTTTAGAAAAAAATCAAAAAGGTAGAGGACTTTTATTGGGAGGTGCTCCTGGAGTAGAAGGTGGAACTGTTGTTATTTTAGGTGGTGGTGTTGTTGGAGAAAATGCTGCTATAATTGCAACAGGAATGGGTGCTAAAGTTCATATCGTTGACAAGTCTGAAGCAAGATTGAAACAATTAGTTGAAATGTTTGGAGATAAAATAATTCCAGAACAAAGTGATAAGATCGATTTAAATCAACTAGTTGCAAAAGCTGATTTATTAATTGGAGGTGTTTTAATTCCAGGTGCTGAAGCTCCAAAGTTAATTACTAAACCAATGTTAAAACTTATGCAAAGAGGATCTGTTATTGTTGATGTTGCAATTGATCAAGGAGGTTGTGTTGAAACGAGTAAACCAACAACCCATGGTGATCCAACTTATATCATTGACGATGTAGTTCATTACTGTGTAGCTAATATGCCAGGTGGAGTTCCAAGAACTTCAACAATTGCATTAAATGCTGCAACACTACCTTATTTAGTTAAACTTGCTAACAAAGGTTATCAAAAAGCTTTAGGTGAAGATAAAAACTTCCTTGCAGGATTAAACGTCCATAAAGGTATGGTGACTTATAAAGCGGTTGCTGATGTTTTTGGACACGAGTTTGTAGCACCGGAAAAAGCTATAACCCAGTAAAAAAGTATGGATAAAATGCTTCCGGCCAAAGCAAAAGTTGTTGTCATTGGTGGGGGAGTTGCTGGTTGTTCTGTTGCATATCATCTTGCAAAATATGGTTGGAAAGATACCATTTTATTAGAAAGAGATCAACTAACATCAGGAACCACCTGGCATGCAGCAGGACTTGTTGGTCAATTAGGTGCATCCGCTACAATTACAAGACTTCGTAAATACTCTTTAAATCTTTACAAAGAATTAGAAAAAAAAACTGGTTTATCAACTGGACTAAAACAAAATGGTGCAATCACAGTTGCTAGCACGCCTGAAAGGCTACAAGAATTATTAAGACAAGCAACTGCTGCTCAGTTATTTGATGTTAATGTTGAAACTGTTAGCAAACAAAGAATAAAAGAACTTTATCCTGTTATAAATGATGATGATATTTTAGGTGGGGTATATATGCCGGAAGACGGTCAGGCAGACCCCGTTGGAGTGACTAATGTTTTAGCAAAAGCTGCAAAGATGGAAGGAGCTCAGATATTTGAGAAAACTCCTGTTGAAAAAATATTAATTAAAGACAAAAAAATTGTTGGTGTTCAAACGAAATTTGGCAAAATTGATTGTGAATACGTTGTAATTGCAACTGGGATGTGGTCGAGACAAATTGGAGAGGATATTGGGGTAAGTATTCCATTATATCCAAACGAGCACTTTTACATAATCACAGAACCGTTAGATAAGTTACCTAAAAACTTACCCGTTTTAAGAGACTATAATTCCTGTCTTTATTTAAAAGAAGATGCAGGAAAAATGTTAGTTGGAATATTTGAGCCTAATGCAAAACCTGCGTTCAAAGACAAAGGGGTGGTGCCACAGGACTTTTCTTTTGGTGAGTTTCCAGATGATTTTGATCACTTTGAACCTTATTTAGAAAAATCATTTCAAAGATTACCAATACTTGAAACTGCTGGTATTAGAAAATTTTTTTCAGGACCTGAATCATTTACACCTGATACACAATACCTTTTAGGAGAAGCTCCAGAGGTGAGTAATCTTTTTACGTGTTGTGGATTTAATAGCATTGGGATCGCAAGTTCAGGGGGTGCGGGCAGAGTTACTGCTGAATGGATGATTAATGGATATATGAATGAAGATTTATTTTCACTTGATATTAAAAGATTTCAAAAGTTCCACTCATCTAAAAAATTTATTATGGAAAGAGTTACTGAAACATTGGGTGACTTATATGGAATGCACTGGCCTTATAAACAACATAACACATCAAGAAATCAAAGATTATTACCTTATCATGAAGAATTAAAAAAAGAGGGAGCGTGCTTTGGTGTATCGGGTGAGTACGAAAGACCTATGTGGTACGCAAAAGATAATGAAAAAGCAGAATACAAATACAGTTTTGATTATCAAAACTGGTATCCTTCAGTTGAATTTGAAACAAAAAATACAATTACCAATGTTGGTTTGTATGAACTCTCTCCATTTTCAAAATATGAAATAAAAGGAGAACAAGCACATAGAGAATTACAAAGAATATGTACAGCTAATATTAAAAATGAAATAGGTAGATCAACATATACACAAATGCTGAATGAAGCTGGAGGAATTGAAGCAGACTTAACTATTATTTGTATTGATAGAAATCATTTTAGAATAATAAGTTCAGCTGCAACAAGAACCCATGATAAAGCGCATATTATAAAACATTTATCTCCTAATTTAGAATTAAAAGATATTACAGATGATATTATTTGTTTAGGAATTTTTGGACCAAAAAGTAGAAATTTAATTTCAAAAATTTCAAATGATGACTTTAGTAATGAAGGATTTAAATTTGGTTATGGTAAATTTATAAGTCTTGGTTCAAAAAAAATTTGGGCTCAAAGATTATCTTATGTAGGTGAATTAGGATTTGAGCTTTATATAGAGAATAAGGATGCTACAGAAATTTATCAGTTAATTGTTGAAGAAGGAAAAAATCATAATTTATCTCACTGTGGATCGCATGCAATGGATACAATGCGAATGGAAAGTGGATTTTTACATTGGGGTCACGATATTTCACCCGAAGAAAATCAATACGAGGCAGGATTAAATTTTGCAATTAGTTATAAAAAAGAAATCGATTTTATTGGCAAAGAAAGCTTATTAAAAATAAAAGGTAAAAAACAAAACAGAAGGTTTGTTATGCTGTCACTTAAAGATAGTAAGCCAGGCACACCTCTATTATTACATGAAGAACCAATCTATCTGGAAGATAAGATTATAGGAAGAACGACATCTGGGAATTATTCCTTTAATTATAAAAAAAACCTGTCTTTTGGATATGTAAGCTCAATACATTCAAATGAAGAACTTTCAAAAATGAACCTATATATTGAAGTTGCTAAACAGAAATTCCCAGCACTAGTAGAGATCGCTCCCCTAAAAGATAAACGTGCTAGATTGTTATAATTTTAGTTGCCGAATTAAATAATTGATGGTTAAATAATCTCATGCAAAAAACTTATTTTCACGACAGAAAACATACCAGTGAAAAAAAAGTTCATAAAAAAACTATTCCAGTACAGTATATTGATCAAAAGAGAATTGTAGACATCAATAAATTATTGAACCGAGTAAAAATAGATAAGAAAAACGAAACTAAAAGACAAATCGTTTTTTATAGTTCAGTAATTTTAGCATTAACTCTTTTTTCAACTTTTATAGTGGTTATAAAATAATCATATTGATCAAAAGTTGATTGATCTAAATTAAAAACCTATTATAAATCATCAAGAATTAAGTGGCGGGGTAGCTCAGTCGGTTAGAGCGCAGGACTCATAAGCCTGAGGTCAGTGGTCGTTATCCTTGTTCAGTGTACGTTAATTCACATCTTCATATATCTTGGCACACTCTAGGCACAACCAAGAGAAATAAAATAGTGACAAGGGGAAACAGTAATAATTAAAAGTTTTTCATTATTTTAAAGTGCTAACAAAAAATGGGACTGCTATTTCAACAGTTTCTTTTCCACGATCTCCACCATTTGTGGTTCCTCTTTCTCCACATTTTTTGTACATTTTAGTATATAACTTTCTATATAATTTATTCGAAGCACCTGGTTTTGTAGATGCTTTCTCAAATTTTTTTCTCCATTTTTCTAAATCCATTTTAAAGGCTTCTTTAAAAATATCAGTTTGTTTTTCATGAATAAACCCTTCGTCATTCATAACCCACCCTTGAGGAGCATAAATTTCACATTTATTAAAATGTACACAATTAGAACAGTTGCTAGCAGGTGCATCATTATAAAAGTCATGGTGCCAACCTTCTTTTACAATAACCTCAACATTACCTCCGGCTTTTTTCATTTTTTCCGCATAAGCAACGCAAAACTTTGCTAGTGTATAATCATCAGCACCTCCAAGTAAAAATAATATTTTTGCAGGAGTTGGAGTTGGTTTATCAAATGCTACGTTAAAACAATCTGAAGCCATTGGAAGTGAAGCTTGGTAATAATTTTCTTCTCCAAGAATTACATCTGAAAATTTTTTTTCTACTGCCATATTTGCAGCATTTCCACCTCTTGATAAACCTGTGATACCTAATTTTTTTGCATTAACTCTTGGGTGTTTATCCAGTATTTTATAAGCTACTAAAGCATCTAACTCTCCAGCATTTATAGACACTTTACCCTGGTTAGAAGCTGTTTCTTTTGTTCCTCTGCTTGTAAAATTATCTATTTCAAAAATACCAATATTATTTTTTAATAATTGATTTTTAAAATCGTTACGCCAAGACTGAGTTATATCAGTAAATTCACTAGGTCCTCCACTGCTATGAACGGTTACAACTACGGGTAAATTTTTACCTTCCTTTGGTAAAATTAATTTTCCAGACACTTCAACTGGAGAATTTACATAAGATCCATTGATTATTGTTAAGGGAATACCAGGATTGTAGCTGGTAAATTTTATTATTTCTTCTGTTGCTTCACTTAAATATTTTAAAGGGGCTAAATGTGGAGGACGATCTACTTTAAAAAACTTTCCATTACATTTCCAAGGAGGGGTCCATGAAGTTCTGCCTTTTAAAATTGCTTCTTTATCATTAATAAATTCACCTGAATAATTAATGTTATCCTGATAACCATTTTTAAATGTTACTGACTCTGAAATTTTGATTTTATTTCCTTCAATTTTTCCTTTAAATTTAATATTTTTATTCTGCCATCTATTAAATGGCCCTAATGAAAATTCATTGTTTTCTACATTTACAACAAAAGCAGACTCATACCATTCCCCTTTTCCTTGTTTACAAAAAATGTCCATTTTCCATGAATTGGAATATTCTTCAGCTAATAAATTATTGTTAAACAACAAACCCAGAACTATGATTCCTAAAATCTTTTTCATAATCTCTATACGTTATAATAATCTTGGCACACTAAAAAGCTATATATCCTCGGCACACTATAGGCACATTGAGTATAGAAAACAGGCAAATACTTGATTGCACTAAAAATAAAATCTATTATAAAACAACGATAATTAAGTGGCGGGGTAGCTCAGTCGGTTAGAGCGCAGGACTCATAAGCCTGAGGTCAGTGGTTCGATTCCACTTCCCGCTACCAATTAACAAGCCTTATTTAAGGTTGAACATTTTCAAATATTAATTGCTCCACTCATGCTCCAATGAGAATTGGTCATTGCGTTATCTAGAAGAAGAAATAACAAGTGAGAAGCACGTGTTAGATAACAGATTAATTAAAAATTTAAGAACAAGGTGTTCCACTTGAACCTGAACATTTTCCACCTGCTTCATCTCTGATACTATTTTGATTTACTGCCCAAGAGCCATGGATACTTGAATCCCAACCACAATCAGATTGTGCTTGAGCTTGACTTTCTCTTTGGTCTCCACCTACAAGTATTTGATTATAACAATCATTTACAAATTCTCTCGCATTACGTTGCCAGCCATCACCAGTGGTTGAAACAATTGTATTATCACACTTTCCATCAGGTGTATTCCATCGTCCTCTATCTTCTTTATAAGCAATCAACAACAATCTACATGCATCAGATGAAATAGGACATCCTCCACCGTCACCGAAACTTGCAAAATGTGAATAGCACACTAATTGAATTTGTCCTTTCCTATGTTGTGATTGCGCTAATGTATCAACTGTTACAGACTCCCATTCTAGATTGTATGGGTTTTTAAAATGACTAAAATGTTGTTGGACTGAAAATGCAAAATTATTACAAGTTGTATTTCCATCCATTTTTTCACTAACCATATTTCCATCTTCATCATATTCTGCAATAAAACTATCAAGACCATTGTTTGCAGCAGCTAATTCTAACTCAATTACTTTTGAAATTGTTTTCCAATTTGCAACAAGCACCCTGTTCTTTGCCATTTTAGTGTAACCTTGAAAACTAACAATACCTACACTTGCAAGAATACCAATGATGGCAACTACCACTAATAATTCAATTAAGGTAAAACCATTTTTAATTTTTTTCATTGATTAAATATTTTTCCCATTAATAGCTAAAATTGTAAGATCATCCTTAATTATACTTTGTTCTTCATTTGACATATTTTGCAATGCACCAAACGCGGAAATTTCTATAAAAATATTTTCCAATTGTGTTGCAATATCGTGATCTTTATTCTTATTTAACAAATCTATTATACCCTCAGCTTCAATTTCATTTCCTTCAAAATCTTTACTTTCGCTTAAGCCATCGCTGTATATATAAAAAATTTTATCCTTCAATGAAATTTTATTTAAAACACTATTTAAATCAAGATTAATAGGCTGAACTCCAAGCGGCGGAATTTTGCTAGAAACATGTTCAGTAATTTTTTTATTCTCTGAAATTATACTTTCTGAATGGCCAGCATTAATAAATTCAAGATTTTTAGATTTTTTATCGTATACAGCAAATATTCCTGTTAAAAATTTTCCTGAACGTAAATTATATAAATTATCATTTATTAATGACACAATTTCAATAAGACTCTTTTTTTCCTCAACAAGGATTTCAAACAATGAGGTAACTCTTGCCATAATGAGTCCTGCATCCACTCCTTTGCCAGAAACATCGCCAAGAGTAAAAAAGATTTTATCTTCTAAATTTTTGAAATTATAAAAATCACCAGAAACATCCAAAGAAGGTACATTTTTTGCTAAAAGAATATTTTCCTCATTATTCTTTGGAAACATTAGTTTTTGTACTCTTGTTCCTTTTTTAAGTTCTTTTTCTGCTGAACTTTTTCTATTTAAAAATTTTAGATTTGTTTTTTCAATTCTTTCCCATGCTTCCTTAGGTGTGAGCCCTTGTTCTTTTGCTAATGCTATTAAGTCTTCCCAATTATTTATTTTTATCATTAAATAAATATTACCAAAATTTATTAATTATGAATTCTGTTATTTTGATACAATATGTTCTGAAAGTGGAGCGACAACACCAATGATGGTGTCAACATCTTGGCTTTCAACATTTAGTTCTTCCAAGGTTTGTTTTAGATGTCCAGCAACTCCATTAAAGTCTTCTTGAGATATTTTCATGCCTTGATGAGCAGTTTTCATATCAAGACCAGTATATTCTTTTGGCCCACCTAAAGCTTGGGAAATGAAATTAGTTTGGTGTGAAATCAAAACTTTCATATCAGAATTTGTAAAAAATTTTTTTAAATTTTCATCAGCCATAAGCTTTTGATAAAAATTAATAACAATTTGACCAACTGTTTTTTTTCCGCCATATTTTTCAAATAGTGTTTGAGTCATAATTTTAAAAAATATACTTATATTTAATGTAATCAAAGTCATATTATGTTTATTTTGGGTTTTATTTGAAAGCTTTTAATAATTTTGATAAGTTAAAGCTGTTAGTGATTGGAACTAACTTTTTTTGCTCCACTCATGCTCCAATGCTCCAATAGAAGTTGACTAGAGTCTAAGTTTATGTAAATCTGAGTTTAGAAAGAAAAGAGCAGAGACAAAGGAGTTTTGAAGATGTTCTTACAGGATGCGTTGGCTCCAAGGGTCATGGCGCAGGACTCATAAGCCTGAGGTCAGTGGTTCGATTCCACTTCCCGCTACCATTTCATAATTTTATTTAATTTTGCAACATTCATGGAAACTTTTTTTGGAAATAATTTTTTACCAGATTTTTTTTTGACACTTTTGTTATTTTTTTTTGCAAATGAATAAATTGATTGAATTTTTCCACCAACATTAATTATTCCAGTTTTATCTAAAATTTTAGGTATAATTTTTACAACTTCTTCATGAAATATAAAGTTTGCCTCAATATCATGAAAAGCATATTTGTGTAAAAAAGGTTTTTCACACATTGTAATTCTTAATATTAAAGAATTTTTGTACATAGTAACCGCACACTCACCTCCAAGCTTTGACCATGCGTAATTGTTAACAGGTAATACAGGATCAATTTCATTATAATTACCAATTTTTCCCTCATAAACATAGCCAGTTGAAAAATAAATAAGTTTAATTTTTAGTTCAGAGCAGACTTTTACCATATTGGCTGTACCTATTATGTTTAAATCAATACTTTTAGATATTTGTTTGTCATGAATATTCATTGGTCTCGATAAAGCTGCTGCATGAATCAAATATTTAGGCTTATTTTTTTTTAAATATCTATTTATAGAATTTATACTTAAAATATTTAATTCTTTTTTACTTGGATAAAGGATATCTAATTTTTTATTATCTCTCTTTAAAACTTGGGCAAATCTTCCCTCACCACCCGTGATAACTATTTTTTTTTGCATTAAATTAAATTTTTAAGATATTTTGAATAATTACAGTTACCATAAAACTTAATTGATTTATCAATTTCTTTTTTCCCTATCCATTTATTGTTTAATGCAATTTCTTCTATACAAGCAATTTTAAATCCTTGTCTATTTTCAATTGCCTGCACAAAAGCGATTGTTTTATAATAATCATCAATTGAACCTGTATCTAACCAGGCACCACCTCTTCCAATAAAATCAGCCGATAACTTATTATCTTTTTTATATCTTAACAAAAGATCAATAATTTCTACTTCACCTCTTTTAGATGGTCTTAGTTTTTTTGAATACTGTACAACTTTATTATCAAAAAAATATAAACCGGTTATGGCGTTTTTAGATATAAATTTTTTTGGCTTTTCTTTTAATTGTATAATTTTGTTATTTCTATCTACTTTTGCAACACCAAATAACTCGGGAGTTTGAACACTATGCAATAAAACCTTAGCGCCATTTTTAATTTTTGCACAGTCTAGTAATTTTGAAGTTAGGTTCTGACCATAGAAAAAATTATCTCCTAAAATCATTGCAACGTTATCTTTACCAATAAATTTCTCACCCAAAACAAAAGCATCAGGTAATCCTCTGGGTTTGTCTTGCTCTATATAAGTAATTTTAATTCCTAGATTGTTGCCATTAGGAATTAGTTTTTTATATTGATTTAACTGTCCTTTATTTACAATAATTAAAATGTCTTTAATTTTTGCAAGCATTAATATTGAGAGTGGATAAAAGATAAGAGGTTTGTCGTAAATTGGTAAAAGTTGTTTATTAACAGCTTTTGTAAGAGGACTCATTCTTGTTCCCATTCCTCCAGCTAAAATTATCCCTTTTTTAATCATTTTGTACCCAATCTTTTAATAATATCTTTTTTAGATATAGATTTATAGTAATTATTATTATGAAGGTACCATAAAAATGTTTTCTCTAAACCTTTCTCAAAACTAACTTTTGTTTTCCATCTCAAGGTTATTAATATTTTTTTACTATCAAGTGCATATCTTACATCGTGACCAGGTCGATCCTTAACAAATTTAATCTTAACATTTGAACCAATTAAGTGATTTTTTTTAGCAATTTTTATTAAAGCTTTACAAATCTCAAGATTGTTCAAATTTTTATTTGAACCTATATTATAAAATTCACCAGTTTTACCTTTTTGAAAAACTTTTATTAATGCTTCACAATGATCTTGAACATATATCCATTCTCTTGAATTTTTACCATTACCGTAAATGGGTAAACTTTTATTATTTAAGATATTGTAAATTAATTTTGGAATAAGTTTTTCAGGGTGTTGTTTTGGACCATAGTTATTTGAACAATTTGTGACTATAGCAGGAATACCATAGGTTCTAACATATGAACTTACAAGATGATCTGAAGCTGCTTTGCTAGCGGCATAAGGTGAACTAGGTTTGTAAGGAAAGTTTTCATGAGATCGTCCCTTTAATATATCTCCATAAACCTCATCAGTAGAAATATGAATTAATTTACTTTTTTTATTTAATTTCAAATATTCTCTAAATATTTCAAGTAGATTAAAAACACCAATAATATTGCTGTCAATAAAACTTTTAGGACCATCTATTGATCTATCAACATGAGTTTCTGCTGCTAAATTAAAAATACCAATTGGCTTATGTTTAAAAATAATTTTATTAAGTTTATTTTTGTTATTAAGATCACATTTTATAAATTTGTAATTCTTATTTTTTTGGTACTCTTTTGTATTGTAAAAATTAGATGAGTAACTAACCTTATCTATATTTATAACCTTATATTTTTTATGGATTAATAACTCAATTAGATTACTACCTATAAACCCAAGCCCTCCAGTTACTATAATATTTTTCATCATAAAATTTCTACATTAATAATAAAAAAAGTATATATTTTAGTTTTTGAATATAATGAATAATTTAGCAAAACTCACTATTGTAATAGTTACATACAAAACAGACAGTACCATTTTAAAAAATTGTCTAAATTCAATAGATAAAAATGTCGAAATTAAAATTATTGAAAATTCTTTTAAGAAAGAAAATCAATTTTTTTCTATCGATAAAAAAAATAATTTATCAATTCATTTTACAGGAAAAAACCTTGGTTACGGAGCCGGAAACAATTATGGTTTTAACCTAGTAAACACCGATTATGTAATAGTGGCCAATCCAGATATAGTTTTTCATAAAACATTTTTTGATAATGTTAAAAAATATCTAGATTCAAGTTTTAATTTTACAATTATTGGGAGCACATACAATCAAGATAAATCTTTCTCATCTTCAGGTGTATTTAAAGAAAATGAGAAAAAGCAGTATAGTAATGACATTGAGTCATCTACAAAAAAAATATTTGAAACGTTAACTAAAGTTGACTGGGTTACAGGATGCATGATGTTAATTAACTTAAAAAAATTTAACTCAAGGAAAATTTTTGATGAGTCATTTTTTTTATATTTTGAGGAATTTGATTTGTGTAAAAATCTTGAGTTAAAAAATGAAAATGTTTTTAGAGCAAAAGATTTACTTATTGATCATCTTGGTTACAAAGGATCTTTTGGATCTGATCCCAAAAATCAATTAGAATCTGAAAAATTAAGAGAGTGGCATTGGATGTGGTCAACTTTTTATTTTTATAAAAAAAATTATGGATATTTATTTGCAATTAAAAAAACTAGTGGAAAATTACTTAGATCATTCTTTAAAGTTGTTTTTTATACAATTACCTTTAATAAAAAAATGAAAAGTAAATATATTAGCCGACTTAATGGTTTGTTAAATTCAATTATTGGAAAAAATTCATCCTACAGAGTTGATAAAAAATATCAATGACCTGGAAAATCCATTAAGTTTTCAACCTTATAACCTTTTTTAACTAAATTATCAGATCCGCCAAGATCAAAAAGATTGATTGCAAAAATAAAAGCGGCAATTTTACCTCCTGAAATTTCTACAAGCTTAGCAGCAGCTTCAGCTGTACCACCTGTTGCAATTAGATCATCAATAATTAAAATAGAGTCATTTTTGTCAATCGAATCTATATGCACCTCAATAGTGGCCTTTCCGTATTCTAACTCAAAATCAATAGAATGAGTTTTAGCAGGTAATTTATTTTTTTTACGAAGTAATATAAATGGCTTTTTTAACAAATAAGAAACGGCTGATGCAAAAACAAAACCCCTTGATTCAATTGCTGCAATTTTATCAATTTTATATTTACTAGATCTTTCAACTATTTGATTAATACATTCTTCAAATGCATCTGCATCCTTAATCAGAGTTGTTATATCTCTAAATAGAATTCCTTTTTTTGGATAATCTGGAATAGACCTAATATAATCTTTTAAATTCATGATATTAATATATTTATATCTTTAGTAAAAAAAATCTATGGACAAATTATTCCTAGCAGCAATTAAAGAAGAAACTATTGGGTTGGACTATTTTAATCATGTTGGTGTTGGAAAAGTTAATGCAACCTACAACACATTAAAGTTAATTAATATTCACAAACCAAAACTAATTATTAATTATGGTACAGTTGGTGCAATTAATACAGATTTAAAAGGAATAGTTGAGTGTACTAAATTCTATCAAAGAGATATGGATGTTAGAGGGTTAGACTTTGAATTGGGAGAGACGCCTTTTGATAAAATTAAAGAAATTATAACATCAAAAGATGGTTATTCTTGTGGAACGGGAGACAGCTTTGTTAATAAAAAGATTGATATGGAAGTTGATGTAGTCGATATGGAGGCCTACGCTATTGCAAAAGTTTGTAGGTTGGAAAATATTGAGTTTAAATGTTTTAAATATATATCGGATAATGCGGATGAAAATGCTGATAATGATTGGAACAAAAATCTAGCAAAAGGGGCCAGTGCATTTGCTAATTTAATTAAGTAAAATATCAAAAAATTGATTAATTGTTGAAAATTATCAATACACCTATATAAAACCGGGCAACTTAATATTAATAAAAAATTATAAGAGGGAATAATTTTTATGACTAAAGTAGGTGAGCACATAACTTTAGACATCATAGGTACTACTCAAGAGTATGACCCTTCAGTTTACGAGAACGTAATTCGTAAAATTGCAAAAGCTGCAGAAGTTACAATTCTTGAAATTTCAAAGTATAAATTTGAACCTCAAGGTTTTACTATCCTTGCCTTATTAGCGGAAAGTCATATCAGTTTTCATACGTTTCCAGAAAAAGGAATTATTAGTTTTGATTTTTTCACATGCGGGAAGGTAAGTCCTTCTATTGCTCTCGATATTGTTAAAAAACAATTTAAACATAATAGAATTGTCACAAAAGCTTTTGATAGAGATACTAAGTCTTTATATCATGACATTTACAGTTCGCCTGGATTACAAAAGTCATATGTTGTAAATGAAGTTTTAGAAGATTTTAAATCTAAAGTGGGTCAACATATTGAAATATTAGATTTAGAACAATTTGGTAAATCATTATTCATTGATAACGAAATTCAAGTCGCAACAAATGATGAGGTTTTATATAGCTCAACATTTGTAAACGCTGCTTTAAAATTAAATAAAGATATGGGAACAGCAGCTATTATCGGCGGTGGAGATGGAGGAGTTGCAAGAGAGTGTACCTCTAAAGGTTTTGATTTTATAGACTGGTATGAACTTGATCCAGAAGTAGTTGAAGTTTGTAACAAACACCTTGGAAGCATTGGCAACAAATCAACTGAGAAAAATTCAGTTAAATGTATTTGGGGGGATGCTTTTGAAAGTATAAAATCTGTTGAAGATGATAAATATGATAAAATTTTTGTTGATCTTAACGATGATCAGTTTTGTATTGATCTTGCTGCCAAAAATATGGACTCATTAATTAGAATATTAAAACCTAATGGAGTAATTACTGCTCAAGTAGGTAGTCAAGATAAGAAACCAGAGCAAGTTGAGAAATGGCTAGATGTTTTCAATAAGAATTTTGGAAATACAACTTTGGATAGGGTTTATATCCCAAGTTTTGACTGTTCTTGGAACTTTTCATCATCAATTAATCACTAAAAATTTCTTTTTAAATTAGCAAATTTGTGAAATAAATATCCCTAAGGGGGATTTCTTCCCCTAAAATTTATGGAGGAAAAATGAATATATTTAAGAAAACAATTTTAACTGTTCTTGCTTCTTTATTATTAATCGGAAATGTTTACGCTGATAAAATAAAGATTGGAACAGAAGGTGCTTACCCACCATGGAACTCTAAGGATGCTTCAGGAAAATTAATTGGATTTGAAGTTGAGTTAGCTTATTCACTTTGTAGATACATTGGAAGACAATGTGAAGTTGTTGAGCAAGATTGGGATGGAATGATACCAGCTCTTCAAATGAGAAAATTTGATGCAATTATGGCTGGAATGTCAATTACTGATGAAAGAAAAAAAGTAATTACTTTCTCTCAAGGTTATGCTGACGAAGTTGCTTCACTTGCTGTTATGAAAGGTTCAGATTTAGAGGGAATGGAAACTCCTGAAGGAGTGAATCTAACATTGGGTGGTTCAAGTGTTAATAAAGCACTTAAAACTATAACTGGAGCTTTATCTGGTAAAACTGTTTGTACTCAAACAGGAACTATTCACCAAAACTTTTTAGAGTCTGGTGATGTAGGTAAAGTAAATGTTAGAACTTACAAAACTCAAGATGAAGTTAATCTAGACTTAGAAGCAGGAAGATGTGATGTTGCTTTAGCGGCAGCAGTAGCATTTACTGATTATGCTGAAAAATCTGGAAAACCAGTTGTTCTTGTTGGACCAACTTTTTCAGGTGGTGCATTTGGAAATGGTGTTGGAGTTGGCTTAAGACAAGCTTCTCAATTAGGTGGAACACTAGGAGAGAGAGACGCTGAGCTTTTAAAAGCTTTTAACAAAGCCATTGATCAAGCAAGAAAAGATGGAGTTATTTCTAGACTTGCAATCAAGTATTTTGGCTTTGACGCTTCTATGTAAATAATATTTTGAAAAGGCGACTATTTAATTAGTCGCCCTTTCGATATGGATCTTTTATCATTCGGAAAAACAGGCTGGGGAGACGAGTTGTTTTATGCAACTCTAATGACAATTGCTGTAGCAGTTACTGCAATGTTAATTGGTTTTTTATTTTCATTAATCTTTACGCCGTTAAAATTATCAAATAATAAATTTTTAAATTTTATTGGAAATACTTACACGACAGTTATCAGAGGGGTTCCAGAATTATTGGTAATCTATCTTTTCTTTTTTGGGGGAAGTGGAGCGATAATGTATGTTGCTTCAATTTTTGGATACTTTGAATATATAGAAATTAATGCATTTGTTACAGGTTCAGTTGCAATCGGCATTATATCTGGGGCCTATTCAACAGAAGTGTTTAGAGGAGCGATACAATCAATAGATAAAGGCCAATTTGAAGCCGCCAAAGTTTTAGGGGTTAGTAAATTTGTACAATTTTATAAAATAATTCTACCTCAAATGTTAAGGCTTGCTATTCCAAACTTAAGTAATGTTTGGCAAATCACTTTAAAAGATACATCACTAATATCAGTTACTGGTTTAGTTGAGATTATGAGACAATCTTATATTGCAGCAGGATCTACTAGAGATCCTTTATTCTTTTATTGTTTTGCTGCAGTTTTATATTTAATGCTAACATTTTTAAGTATGAAGTTAATTAACAGACTTGAAGTCAAATATAGTAGGGGCTTTTAATGGATTTTGATTTAATGATCACAAGTTTACCAAAGTTACTTAGTGCTGCAGTTATAACTTTAAAATTGTTATCAGCATCATTAATCATTGGTTTATTTATTGGATTTTTATTTGCAGTTTTAAGATTAAATAAAAACCCATTTATTAATAAATTTGCTTATGGATATTCTTACTTATTTAGAGGAACTCCATTACTGGTTCAGATATTTATAATTTATTATGGTCTTGGGCAAATTGAGTGGTTAAGATCTACTTTTCTTTGGGTAATATTAAAAGAGCCTTATTGGTGCGCAATTATTGCATTTGCTTTAAATACGGGAGCTTATACTTCAGAAATTTTAAGATCAGCCTTTCAAACTATAAAACCTGGAATTATTGAAGCAGGTAAAAGTCTAGGGATATCAAGTAAAATTATTTTATATAAAATTAAAATTCCAGTAGCGATTAGACAATCCCTACCAGCTTATGGTAATGAAATTATATTAATGATGAAGGGCACATCCCTTGCAAGCACTGTAACCTTAATGGATATCACAGGTGTTGCAAAACATATTGTATCAACAACTTATAAACCCTTAGAGGTGTTTCTTTTAGCAGGTGCAATTTATTTATTTATGACTTTTATCATTCACAACTTGATAAAATATTTAGAAAAAAAATATAGTTTTCAATAAGAAGTATATTCTTTAATTTCCTTAATCTTAGAGCCTGTATGAGTATTCATCTCTAGTTTTATTTTAGCACGATCATCATTTAAAAAATGAACGTCTCTTGATAGTTTTACAAAGTTTTCAGTAAAATCAGAATTTTTTTCACACAATCTTTTATCATCTTCGATTACCCATAACTTTGCATTAATATCTTTCAATGATTGGAAAAGAGTATTTAGTTTTTCATCAGATTTAACATTATTATCTAATTGATCTTTTAAAATACTGTGCTCATCATTAATAAATTTTAGTTTTTCAGGATCTTTAATTTTTTCTTGTTTAATCTCTAAAATAGAAATTTTATCTAAAAGCTCACCCACAGATACTTCAACTAGAATTTTATTCATAAAAATTTATACTATGTTAAGTTGTTAGAAATATGTCTAATATTTTAATTATCAAACATGGTTCTTTAGGAGATATAGCCCAAGCTTGTGGGGCAATTCAAGATATTTCTGAAAATCATCCAGATGATCAAATACATATATTAACAACCAAACCTTATTTTGAACTATTTAGAAAAAATCCATTTATTCACAATGTTATTTTAGACAAACGTCTATCAAGGTTTAATTTAATTTATCTATATTTATTAATGAGAACTTTGAAGAAATTAAATATAAAAAAAGTTTATGATTTGCAAAACTCATCTAGAACAAAATTTTATAAAAATATTTTATTTTCAAAAGCAAATTTTAATACTTGGTCTAGTTCAGAAACTACCTTACCGAGTAATATTTCAAAAGAAGAATTTGATAAAAATCCTGTTTTGAATAGATTTGATCATCAATTAAAAATCTCTGGAATTAAAACTGAACACACTATGAAACCTAACTTTAGTTGGGCTGTCATTAATATCAATGAAATTAAACAAGAATTTAAGTTAGATAAATATATTATTTTATTTCCATTTTGTTCAGCTCATCTAACCCATAAAAAGTGGCCCCATTACAATGAGCTAATTGAGTTAATTAAAAATAAATATAAAGACCAAATTAAAGTTATTGTTGCACCTGGACCCTCTGAAATTGTTGATGCAAAAAACATTAATGCCATTTCAATTTTAGATAAAGGTAAAGCTTTAGATATTTCTCAACTTGCAAGCTTGATTAAAGAAAGTTCATTTGTTATTGCAAATGATACAGGACCAGCTCATATGACTGCTCATCTTGGAGTAAAAGGTTTGACTTTATTTGGTAAACATACAACAGCTTTTAAAGTTAGTATTGAGCGAGAAAACTTTAAAGCAATACAGGTTGATGATTTAAATAAATTAAGTGCAGGTAAAGTTTTAGAAAAAATATTAATTTAATTTTTTACCAATAATTTTTAATATTACAGGAACAGTAAAGAGTATCATCAGCAACCTAATAATATGATGAAATGCCACAAAGTTCGGGTCTAAATCAAAAGCAATTGCAATAACTGCTACTTCATAAATTCCCCCAGGAGAAAAAGATAAAAGTAGAGTTAAGAAATTGGTATCAACAAAATATGTTGCAACAATTGCAGCTAACAATCCAAGTGCTACAAGTATTACAGTTGCAATCAAACTATGAAATGAATTACCCGCAACTTCTTTTAGTGATTTATCTGCAAAACGACAACCCACAGAGGCACCTAAAATAAGCAAACAAAAATTTATACTTTCATCTGGTAGTTTATAGGAGGCAACTTCAGTTATTTGTAAAATTCCACTAGCAACTAATGTTCCAGATAATAATGCAGCAGGCACACCAATTTTATCAAATAAGAAAATTAACGATACCGAACCTATTAAGAGAATTAAAAGATGAAAATGGTTTTGATCAAGATAATTAAATTTTTCAATTGTTAGAGCTTCATTTGTTGAATAGTTAACAACAAAAAAAGGAATGACAGTTATTATTATAATTAACCTAATTAAATGTGATGTAGCAACTTGTGATAAGTCAGATTTTTCATGCTCTGCTAATATCATCAAAGGTCCTAAAGCACCTGGGGCTGCTGAAAAAATAGAAGTTTTGACATTATAGCCTGAAAATTTTTGTAAATATTTTGAAACAATTAAAATACTTATTAAAATATAGACAAACATTATTATTGAAGTCCACACCCATTCAGTCATCTGATTGATTAAATTTTGATCGATATAATTCCCAATATGAAGCCCAAGAACTATTAAAATTGAACTTAATGCTAGTTTTGGCATTTTAATTTTTAATCCACTTAATGCTGCAACTGAAACTGCAAGCATAGGACCAAGCATCCACGCTAATGGAATATTAAAATAGTCAGCTACAATTGCACTTGGGATAGAAATTAAAATAACTAATAGAAATTTTTTAGAAAATAATTCTTTAATGTTAAAGGAATTAAATTGAATAGAAGAATTTTTCATTAACAAATATTCTTTTATCACTTACCTATAAAAAAATAAAAGAAAAGAAACTCTCGTAATTAATGATATCTATTTTTTTTATTAATAAAATATTTGAGATAACACTTGCTTATTTCCCAAAGAAAGAAAATCAACGTTAAGTTGCATTCTATTCAAAAACTTGCTTTCATGACCATAGTATAATTAACTGCAAATATTAAAAACTAACAATAGAGGAATATAATGAAAAACATTAAAAAATTAGTTTCAGTATTATTCTCAGTAATTCTATTATTCTCTGCAACAGCAACAAATTCAATCGCAATGGAAAAAATCCATTTCGTAATTGGTGGTGGTGCTGGTGGCGGATGGGATGGAACTGCTAGAGGTACTGGAGAAGCTTTAACAAAATCAGGAATGTTAAAAAGTGCATCATTTGAAAATATGTCAGGTGGTGGTGGTGGAAAAGCTTTAGCTTTCATGATTAACACTCAACCTAAAAATACAATTTTAGTACAATCTACACCGCTAGTTTTAAGATCTATTACTAGACACGAAGGTTATGTTACAGGATCTGGAGTTTTATCTTATAAAGATGTTACACCGATCGCTGGTGTAATTGGTGACTACGGTGCGATTGCAGTTGCAAAAGACTCACCTTACAAAAACTTTAAAGATGTAGTTGATGCATATAAAAAGAATCCAAGCTCTATCAAAATGGCTGGTGGATCAGTAAGAGGAAGTATGGACCATTTAATTGGTGCTTTAGCTTTCCAAGCTGCTGGTGCTAATCCAAATGATGTTGCTTATATTCCTTATGATGCTGGTGGAAAAGCGTTAGCTGGACTTTTATCTGGAGAAACTCAAATTATCTCTACAGGTTTAGGTGAACTTATGGGTGCAAGAGACCAAGTAAGAATTATTGGTATCACAGCTCCTTCAAGAATAGCTGATGCACCGGATGCACCAACTCTAAAAGAACAAGGATATGATGTTCAGTTCGTAAACTGGAGAGGATTTTTTGGACCTCCAAATATGAGCAATAAAGATAAAAAAGCTTTATCTACAATGTTAGGTAAAGTGATGAAAACTCCTGAATGGGAAGCTGTTAGAAAAAGAAATGCTTGGGTTAATATTTATAACTCAGATAAGGATTTTGTTAAATTCTTAGATGCACAAACTGTAGAAATGACAGCTCTTATGAAGAAATTAGGAGTTATATAATCCTTTAGGATTATTTAAAAATTAGAGCAGTGAATATAAATACTACTAAAATTATATCACTGCTCTTTTTTATTTTCTCAGCATTCTATTTATATATTGCGTATCAAATTCAGGTTTTTTCATTTGATGAAAACGCACCTTTTAATGCCAGAACATTTCCAATTTATTTAGGTTATGCAGGTTTATTCTTTTCTGGTTTAAAAATTATTTTACCAGAGCCCAATACTATTAAAGTTAATCATAAAAACTTAGAGTATAAAAAAACAGCTATACTTGTGCTCATAGCAATTATTTATGGAGTAACTATATTAAAAGTAGGTTATTTTTTAACGACCTCTCTATTTCTAGCGTCTTCTTATTATGCGTTAGGTGAGAGAAGGTGGAAGTTAATATTTTTACTCTCTTTCCCTTTTGTGGGTGCTTTTATGTATCTTTTGCATGGAGTGCTTGAAATTTATTTAAGAGATCCATTTTTAAAACTGATTGGAGTTATGGGATGATTGAAGGAATTTTAATTGGTTTAAAAACAGCTCTTACATTTCAAAACATATTTATGGTTATGATTGGTTGTTTTTTTGGAACCATCATTGGAATGCTACCAGGTCTTGGACCAATGACAGCAATTGCATTAATGATACCTATTACTTATGGTTTTGATCCAGCTACTGGATTAATTTTAATGGCAGGTGTTTATTATGGTGCAGTATTTGGTGGATCAACTTCATCAATTTTATTAAATGCCCCGGGTGTTCCTGGAACTGTTGCAACATCATTTGATGGATATCCAATGGCTCAACAAGGTAAAGCTGGAAAAGCATTAGCGATTGCTGCTTGGAGTTCTTTTGCAGGTGGAACCCTTGCTTCAATTTATTTATTATTTCTTGCACCAAGCTTATCTAAAGTAAGTTTATCTTTTAGATCACCAGATTATTTTGCTTTAATGATTTTAGGTTTAACAGCAATTGCAGCTTTTTCATCAAAGGGACAATTTTTAAAAGCAATGATGATGGTTGTTCTAGGTTTAATGTTAGCATCAGTTGGTCAAGATTCTTTATCTGATATTTCAAGATTTACTTTTAATAATATGAATTTATCTGATGGGATAAGTTTCGTTTTAGTTGTAATGGCAACTTTTGCTATGAGTGAAGCCTTAACAATTATTTTAAAACGAAATGATCCATCTGCGGTCGCCAAACAAGTTTCATTAACAGAGCTTGGTTCAATTAAAATTAATAAGGAAGAAAGAACCAAAATGTTAAAAGCTATTCCTCGAAACTCAGTTATTGGTTTTTTAATTGGTGTTTTACCCGGAGCTGGTGCAACTATTGCATCATTTCTAGCCTATGGAATGGAAAGAAATTTTGTTAGTGATGAAGAAAAAGAAAAATTTGGTAAGGGAAGCGTTCATGGTTTAACTGCGCCAGAAACTGCAAATAATGCAGCATGCTCTGGAGCTTTTGTGCCACTACTAACTTTAGGAATACCTGGAAGTGGAACAACCGCTGTAATGCTTGGTGCTTTATTAGGATTTGGAATTCAACCAGGGCCTAGACTTTATATAACTAATCCTGAAATCTTTTGGTCAGTTATTATGTCTATGTATATTGGAATGGTAGTATTACTTATTCTAAACTTACCCTTAATACCTTACATAGCAAGAATACTTGCAGTTCCTAAAAATTATTTAATTCCACTTATTTTATTTTTTTCAATTACGGGAATTTACGTAATGTCATTTAATAATTTTGATATTTATTTAATGATTGGGATTGCAGTTGTTGCAACTTTTATGCGCTTATATGATTTTCCAATGCCACCACTTATATTAGCCTTTGTTCTTGGAGGATTAATGGAAGAAAATTTAAGAAGATCTTTATTAATAAGTGATGGTTCTTGGACTTTTTTATGGGACAGACCTCTCACTACATCAATTATAGGAATAACAATACTAATTGTTAGTTGGCAAGTTTATAAAACTGTATTTAAAAAGAAATAACTTATCTATTTTTCTTTAAAATTTTTTAGTAAATAAAATATTAGTATATTTAATATTTTTAAGATTTAATTTTTCAAAATTTTTAAAAGAACAAGTATGGGATGTATTTTTTTCATTTATTTCAGTTTTAAAACCTTGGTTTTCAAACATTTTTTGAATAAAATGTAAGTTAAAAAAATAAAGGTAGAATTGCTTTGGTAAAAAATTTAATTGTTTAACTACTATTTTCTTTAATGGATTATTATCTAAAAAAAACCATGTTGCAGAAAAAAAAATATATCTCTTAGTTATTAGCAAAATTTCTTCAATAAAGTTTTCATAGTTATCCATATACTGTAATGTGCTTCCAAAATATACAAAATCATAATTATGATTTTTTATTTCATCTAAACTATTTAAAATTTTTAAATTATCATAGCCATATTTTTTTTTAATAGAATTAATAATTTGATTAACCTCAGGAAGATTGATTATAAAATAATTTATATTTTTAAATTCTTTAGAAATATCAAGGTAAAAATCCAATTTATCACCACCAATATCAAGAAAATTAAATTTTTCACTAGTGTTAAATTTTCTTTTTAATAAACATTTTAAATCTAAAAATGTATTAAATGATAATTCATTATTCTTATTATATGATCTAATAATTTCCTCTTGATAATCAATTGAATTTAAAATGGGATGGTTTTTTTTTGGTAAAGATTTTTTATTTGTTGGAATAAAAGTAATTCTATTATTCTTTAAGAGTTTTTTTTTAATGAAACCACCCAAATAGTTAGATAGAGGTAAATTATAAATTATATTAATTATTGAATATTTCATCTTTTATTAGTTTAATATTTGTTTATATTTCTCTAAAATTTTATGCCAGTTGAATTTTATAGAATTTTCTCTAGCAGATTTTCCATATTCTAAATATTTCTTATTTTCTAACATTAAGTTAATTGATGAATACACTTCATCTAATTCATTGCCATCACATATTAAACCTGTTTTCTCATGTTCGATTGCATCTCCAGCACCCCCATCTTTTCCTCCAAGAGAGGGCAATCCATATTGAGCAGCTTCAACATAAGCTATCCCAAATCCTTCAACAGATTTTTTATGAACAATAGATGGCATTACAAAAATATTAGATTTAGCAACTAGTGCATTTTTTAATTCATTAGAAATATCTTTAAAGAACATCACTTGAGGTTGAAGACCTAGTTCTGCTACTAATTTTTTAATGTTTTCCTCTTCATCGCCGTAACCCACACAAATATAGACAATACTAGGATAAATCTGTTTTAAATTTCGAAGCGCCATGATTACTTTTTCATGGTTTTTTCTTTTATCAAATCTAGAGACAGTAATTAATCTGGGAGATTTATGTTTTAATAAATTCTCTACTTTATCTAAAGTTTTTTTATCTAATTCTTCAACAGGATCAACACCAGGATTAATAACTACAATTTTATCTTGGTGAACACCTAATGAAATAGCTAAATTTTTAGTATATTCAGAATTTGCAACAATGGTTTCAACACTATCTAAAACCTCCAATACTCTTTTATTAAGAGAGGTGCCTTTTTCATGATTAATTTCTTTACCATGGATTAAACATATCTTTTTTTTATTAGTTTTAAGATGTTCTAAACTTTTCCAATGATCAGCAATAATACCATCAATTTTATTTTCTTTAATAATTTCATTAATCAATTGAGCTTTTCTATATTTTCTAAGAAGTTTTATGCCACCAACACGCTCTATTGAAAAAGAAACTTGCTCATCAAATAATTTATGATTTTCATGATAATCAGCAAATACTTTTATCATGTAGTGTTTTGAAAGTTCGTTTGCTAAACCCCACATTAAATTCTGCATACCTCCAACTTCTGGAGGGAACGTTTTTGTAACTATTAGGTACATTAATTATCTAACCATTTGATACTACAGCCAATACTTGGAATTTGTGTTTCAGGACCTTTGCCAGTCTCTGCAATTTGTTTCATTGCACTATATAAATCACTATCCCCAGCTCTTACTGGTTTTAAATTATCCAATTCTCTTATACGACCTCTGTATTGTAATTCCAAATTATTATTGTATCCAAAAAAATCAGGAGTGCATACTGCATCATAACTTTTTGCAACATTTTGAGTTTCATCAAATAAATATGGAAAATTAAATTGATGTTTTCTTGCAAATTCAATCATATTTTCAAAACTATCTTCAGGATAATTTACTGGATCATTTGCTGAAATAGCCACAGCTTTTACCCCATGTTTTTCTAAATTTTTGCAATCTTCAACAATGTCTTTAATAACTGCTTTTACATAAGGACAGTGGTTACAAATAAACATAACCAAAGTTCCATTTGTCCCTTTAACATCATTTAATTTAATAATTTCGTTATTAGTGGACTTTAATTCAAAGCTTTTAGCTGCTTGTCCGAAATCACATATTGGAGTTTTTAACGGCATGTTATAATAATATATAAGTTATGTTTTATGATTTGGAAGATAAAAAAGTTAAAAATTTAGGTGATAATTGGTCTGCATCTAATGCATCTATTATTGGTGATGTAACTTTAGAAAAAAATACCAGCATTTGGTTTAACGTTACCTTAAGAGGGGATGTTGAAAATATTCATATCGGTGAAGGTTCCAATGTTCAAGATGGCAGTGTATTACATACCGATCCTGGTTACCCATTAAAAATTGGTAAAGATGTAACTATTGGTCATTTAGTAATGTTGCATGGTTGCACCATTGAAGATAATTCTTTAATTGGAATTGGTGCTGTTATTTTAAATGGAGCAAAGATTGGAAAAAATTGCATCATAGGAGCTAATGCTTTGATCACAGAAAACAAAGTCATCCCTGATAATTCTTTAGTTGTTGGATCCCCAGGTAAAATTGTAAGACAAGTCTCAACTGAAGAGGTAAAGTTAATTACTGAAAATGCAATTCATTACCAAGATAATTGGAAAAAATATTCTAAATCAGTATTTTAAAACTCAAAATAGGTTTTTGTTTATTAGACATTTGAGTTTTAAATAGTTAACTTATATTGGGTTTTTTATAATTTATGAAAAAAATATTTTTAATTTTAATTGTAATTTTATTTTCATCATCTGCTTTTGCAGATCATGATAAATACAAATGCTCTAAAAAAGAATCTATTTTATATGGTGCAGATAAAGTTTTAAAAGATGGGGAGATAATCGCATTGCCTTCTTACACAACAATGGGTTTGTATAACGTTTTAAATGAAAAGTATTTGTTGAACCCAGTAACTGTAACAGGATATTTAGCTTTTCCAAAAGGTACTAATAAAGCTCCTGTAGTGATTATGACTCATGGAAGCGGAGGTGCTGGATCATTATTTACTAATCCTTATTATGTTAAAGCGCGTAAAAATCTTCTAGAGGCTGGGATTGGAGTAATGTTGATTGATAGCTTTTGTAATAGAGGCACAAAAGATACATGGAGAGATCAATCTAAGGCGACGATGGTTAGTCAAGCAATAGATACTATGATGGCTTATCAATTTATAAAATCTCATCCAAGATCAAATGGAAAAATTGGAACTAATGGTCACTCAAGAGGTGGTACGAATTCTTTACTTGTTGCAGATGTAAAATTTACATCAAAATTTTTAGAGGGATCAAATGGATTTGATGCAATACTTCCAGAGGCTGCAGAGTGCAGAATGGCTGGATTGTTTAAAAATGCTGAACTTACAAAGAATACAAAAATGCTTTATGTCCACGGTGAAGATGACGATTTAACTTTAGCAAAGCCATGTGAAGAATATGTTAAAAATATTCTGGCTAAAGAAGGACAAATTGAAATTGATATTAAATCAGGCTGGGGTCATGATTGGCATTCACCATATAAACCTCAAAAAGTTAAGGCAATGGTTATGCCTACATGTCCTGCAAATTACGTTGATGATAATGGTGTTGTTATGGGCAAACTTGCTGACCTAGGTTTAAATAAGTATAAACTTTTTAATAGTTGGGAGGAGTACGGTGAAGCTGCTGCCACAGAACCTAAAAAAACTTTTAAAAAAATGTTTAAAATTTTAAAAGGTGAAAAATGTTTAAAAAGAGGAGCTCATGTTGGAGGAAATCATGGTGATGAATATATGCCTCAATTTATAAATTTCTTTAAGAAAAATCTTTTATAAATCATGGTTAAAGGGATAGACAATGAATTATTATATTTTATTGTTTCTCATCATATTAACCATTTTCTAAATGTAAAAAAGATGGTGAAACATGATTATGAAAGTCACATGATCTTGTCAGTAGTATATACACATTTTCTCTATCAAACTATCACTTCAGGAAAGTCACTTAGTTGGACTGAAGTTTTTGATGAGACAGAGACTGAAGATCACAAGATATTAATGAAAGATAAAAAATTGACAATCTTTGCAGTTGCAGAAAATCTATCCATGCCTCAAGAAACGGTTAGGAGGAAATTAGAAAAATTAATTAAAAAAAAATTATTAGATTATTCTAAATCAGAAGGGCTAAGTTTAGGTAAAAAATTTAAGGAAACGATTGAACCATTAGGAAAAATAGACACTGAAGATTGTTTAAAACTATATAAAAAATTCACTAATCAACTTAAATAAGACTTAAAAAAAAGTATCACCCTCAAAAAGTAAAGTTTTTTCAACAAAAAAAACCTATTTTGAGTTATAAAATATTTGTTTTTTAAGTTATTTAAATTAAGCAATGATAATGAAAGTTTTAGTAATAATATTATCACTATTTATCACAACTGTAGCTAATGCTAATGAGTTGGAGAACACACTTAATAAAGTGTATGACAAGGGTTCAGATGCTGCAGAGAATTATATTAGTAATCTTTTAGACGGCCCAGGAGACACAGAAGTTTCAATAGGAACAAAAAGAAATAATAAGCCAACAGGCTCTATTATGATTGTTAGACCAATGAGCGTGGAAGAAGATAGTGTTCTTTTCTATCAGGCACAGCTTAATAGCTATCATGTATTTGGTGATGATAGGCAATCTATAAATTATGGAATTGGTAAAAGATTTCTTTCAGATGATAAGAGTACTTTTTGGGGAATAAATACTTTTCTAGATTTAGATATCGAAACCAATAGTAGACTAGGTTTTGGTACAGAATTTAGAGCTTCAGCTTTTGATATCAATGGAAATTATTATTTAGATGCACAAGGTGGAGGAAATAAAGTTGGCAATAATACAGAAAGAGTTTTAGATGGATATGATTTAAATATTACGGGACAAGTTCCATATACGCCTTGGGCTCATATTACTTTCAATCACTATGAATGGAAAAAAGAAAAAGGGTCAGAAAATTCAAAGGGGAGTATTTATACGGCAACAATGGATTTATCTAATAATTTAACTATTGAAATTGGAAGAGACGATAATAATTTAACAAATTACAGTAATTTTGCAAAACTTATATACGTTGCTGGATCAAAAAAAAGACCTAATGCGGAGGATGGATTTTCAAGTGAAGCATTTCAAAATTCAGATGTTAGTAAAGATATGTTAACAAAAGTAAAAAGAAGCAACATAATAACTCTAGAAGTTGAAAGTAGTGGAGTAGTATTGGTAAACGGAAACTAATGAAAAAAATATTTTTAATTTTATTATTTACTTTTTTAATTCTTAATAAGGGTTATGCAGCTACCGCAACTGGAGAAGCAACAGAATATGAGATTACTATGAAAAAAGTTGAATTATGTTCGGATGCTACTTGCACCACACCTATCACTGTTGGTGAAAGAGATATGGCAGCTGATATTGCAGCAGCAGATGCTGGTGCTACTGTTGGAAATTATGCCTCAACTGCAGGAATACCTAGTGGAACTTATTCACACATTAGAATTACAATTTCTAGAACAATTCAAATTACAGGTACAGTCGTAATTTCTGGTTCAAGCTCTTGCTTCACTGACGGAGGAACAGATAACGTGGCTGATAATTTATTGGTAACAACAGCAACTGCTGCATCATCAACAGCAATGTATCTTGTAAATGATGATAAATATGAGGTTGGTACTGGTACTACTGACTCTGAAAATATTACCATAGGATACACAAATCCTACATACGCATCTTCAATGAGTGTATCAGGTGATAACGCAGTCATGATTTATGAATTAACTGAGCCTTATACTAGATTATTAAAAGCTCCTGTAATTAAAGTAGCGTTTAACACAGAAAATGCAGTTGGATGTGAAGACACAACAACAGACGTTATGTGGATTGAAGAGCCTTACGTTTCTATAACAATTCAGTAATTTATTTTAATAAATCTTGTAATTTATTTTCTTTTTCTAAAGCCCTAACATCATCTACATTTGGAGATGTGAAGACTTCTTTTTACTAAGGAACTAACCAACAATCTTTATTATTTTCTAAATCAAACTTAGCACGACGGTGACCTTTGGCTGCTAAATAAAGCCACTCCATGCTTTTAATTTTACATTGAATAACAGTAAAGTTTTTATATCCAACTTCACTTTGCTCCATCGTAAATTCAAAATTATCCAGTTCAGGCTTTAGTCCTGAAGTAGGGGTTTTGGATAATGTTCCTGGTCCGTTATCTACTAAATAACACTTTCTACTCATATGACCTGTTTTTAACCAAGACTGTTTTGTAATGTCATTTTCATGATTAATGGTGCATTCAACTTTAAGTCTAACTTGGATCTTTTCTTCCTTGTCATAAAAAAGCATTGCTGCGTTTTTATTTGATTTTAATTTAGCAATTTTATTAGATCTAATATCACTATGGTATTGGACAAGATTATTTGTTTCATCTGATTTTCTAAGAACTACAATTCTTCCATCAAAGTCATCTTGACCACCACAAATAAATACAGGAATTCTAAAAGGAGACCCTCTATCCTTGACAGCATTGTCCAACATTGACCAGATCTTATTTTTGATCTCTTCAAAATCTTCGTAGTATGCTGGTTGCATTATGGCTTATTTACTAAGTCTTCTAATCAAACTAGAAGTATCCCAACGTTTTCCACCCATCTCTTGAACTTCACCGTAATACTTATCAACGATTTCAGTTACTGGTAGTAGTGAGCCATTATTTTTAGCTTCATCCATTGCAATTTTTAAATCTTTTCTCATCCAATCAACTGCAAAACCAAATTCAAATTGATCATCAATCATTGTTTTGTATCTGTTTTCCATTTGCCAAGATTGAGCAGCACCTTTAGATATAACCTCAATTACATCTTCCATATTTAATCCAGCTTTTTTGCCAAAGTTAATTGCTTCTGATAAACCTTGAACTAAACCTGCAATACAGATTTGGTTAACCATTTTTGCTAATTGGCCATTACCAGCACCACCTAATAATTTCATTTTTTTGCTATAGCAATCAATAATGTCTTTTGCTTTATCAAAGTCAGCTTGTTCGCCACCTATCATTACCGTTAGTGCACCATTTTCAGCACCAGCTTGACCACCTGATACCGGTGCATCTAAAAATCCCCAACCATGTGCTTTAGATGATTTATATAATTTTCGTGCAATTTCAGCTGAAGCAGTAGTGTTATCAATATGAATAGCTCCCTTTTTAATTGTGTTATATATTCCGTCTTTACCAATTGTAACATCTGATAAATCATTATCATTACCAACACAGGTAAATATAAAGTCAGCACCCTCAGCAGCTTTTGCAGGTGTGTCTGCTTTTGACCCTTTATATTCTGCAACCCATTTATCAGCTTTTGCAGCAGTTCTATTATAAACAGTTACATTATGACCTGCTTTTGATATATAACCTGCCATTGGATAACCCATGACACCTAATCCTATAAATGCAACATTGCTCATAATTTTTATTTCCTATGTTTAAAAGTTTGAATTTTAAAGTAATTCTATTTGGATTTATATTTACATTTTTTTCAAGTTTTGGACAGAGTTTTTTTCTAGGACTATTTAATTCAAGCATAAGAGACGCGCTTTCTATAACGCATGGTCAGTTTGGATCTATTTATGCGTCCGCTACTCTATTAAGTAGTTTTATACTCGTTTGGGTTGGTAAAAAAATTGATGATTTTAATATTTTAAAATTTGCATCTTATGTCATTGCGTTACTAGCGATCTCTTGTTTTTTATTTTCTAAAATTTCATCAGTCGCTTTCTTATTTTTATCAATTTTCTTAATGAGGTTATCAGGTCAAGGACTAATGTCTCACACAGCAACTACAACAATATCAAGATTTTTTGAAAAGACTAGGGGGCGTGCATTAAGCACAACTTGGCTTGGTTTATCATTAGCTGAATTTATTTTACCTTTATTAATTATTTTTTTATTAACTTTTGTTGATTGGAGAAATATTTGGGTAGCTATTTCAATTTCAGTTATTATCATTTTACCTATTGTCATCATTACATTAGTTAAAAATGTTAAATTAGATTCAAGAGAAACCTCTAGTGCCACAGATATTAAAACTAAAGATATAAAACAATGGACGAGAGGTGAAGTTTTAAAAGATTATCGCTTTTATATTATATGTTTAAGCATGTTAGCGATGCCTTCAATTGCAACGGGTACATTTGTTTATCAATCCTTTATAGTGTCATCTAAAGGTTGGGGACCTTATGTTATTGCCCAATCCTTTATGGTGTATTCAATTTTATCAGTGATTACTTTATTTTTAACAGGCTTTTTAATTGATAAGTTTAGTAGTCGAAAATTAATAATTTATATGAACATTCCTTTATTAGTTGCAACGTTTGTGCTTTATTATTTTAACTCACAAATTTCATCATTTGTATTTTTAGGTTTAATTGGAATTTCAAACGGTTTAGCAAACGTTCTAGGTTCTGCTACTTGGGCTGAGATTTATGGAGTGAGATATATTGGTTCCATTAAAGCATTAACCACAGCGTTAATGGTATTTTCAACTGCATTTGGTACAGCACTCTTTGGAATTTTGATTGATAATAGCCTTTCCATTGAGCAAATTGCTCTTGTTTCAGGATCTTATATTTTAATAGCAATATTGTTGTTATTCCTTGTAAAGAACAAGCTTAATCCTGATTATTTATAGAATTATCCTTGATTTTTTTTTAACTACTGTATAGATACTGCGCATGGCTAGAGTAACAGTAGAAGATTGCATAGATAAAGTAGAAAGTCCTTACGAATTAGTTTTAGTTGCTAAAGAAAGAGCAGTTCAATTAAACTCAGGTTTAGAACCAACTTTAGATAGAGATAATGACAAAAACACAGTTATATCTTTAAGAGAAATTGCAGCAGAAACTATTAAAGTTTCAGACTTAACAGATAGCGCTATTCACAAACTTAGAAAACACGTTGAGCAAGTTGACGATGGTACTGATGATGATGAAATTATTGGTGATGATTTTGAAAGTATGTACAAAGGTGAAATTTCTAAAAGTGGAACTCCTATTTTACCATCTAAAAGAGCTAGAAAAATTCCTGAAAAAATTCAAGTATCCTCTGATGATTTAGAAGAATTAACTGCAAAAGCAGAACCTGAAGTAGACGTTGATGCAGAGTTAGAAGTGGGAGATGAAGAGACACCAGTTTCTTTAGATCAAATAGCTGAAAGTGAAACTGCAGAAGATAGTTCAGAAGAAACTGAACCTAATAGTTAATTATTAAATTCCTTTAAAATTTTTTCTCTGTGTTCGTCAAGATCAGGGATATCACCACGTGTTTTTTCATCTTTATAATTAGACATTTTAATTGGATTACCCGCTAGTTTAAAATCACCAATAACTTTATGATGTGCTTTAACAATCATATTCCGAGCTTCAATTTGGGGATTTTCAACAGCTTCTTTAATGTTAAAGATAGGACCACATGGAATTTTTTCTTTTTCCATTTCACTTACCCATTCACCAGTATTCTTAACAATAAGTTTATCTTCTAAGATTTTTTTAAGATCATCCATATTTTCAGATCGTAAAGAATTGGTATTAAATTTTGCATCTTTAGAAATTTCAGGAATATTTAAAACATTACAGAGTTTTTCAAATAGTTTTTCATTACCTGCCGCTATAATGATGTGACTATCTTTAGTTTTAAAAGCTTCAAAAGGAGCAATGGATGGGTGACGAGATCCCATGGGCTTAGGTATTTCATTTTTAGCAAGATACCTTGCTATAGCATTTTCTAAAATTGCAATTTGACAATCCAACATTGACACATCAATAAAAGTTCCTTTACCAGTTTTTTCTCTATCATAAAGTGCAGCATTAATTCCAACGGTTGTGAATAATCCTGCAGTAATATCTCCAATAGATGTTCCAACTCTTGTTGGTTCAGAATTAGGTTGACCAGTAACACTCATTAAACCACCCATACCTTGAACAACCATATCGTAAGCAGGTAATTCTTTTAATGGACCAGTTTGTCCAAAGCCTGATGCTGAAGCATAAATTAGTCTTGGATATTTTTTACAAATATCTTTCCAACCATAACCCCATTTTTCTAAGGTACCTGGTTTAAAATTCTCAACTAAGATATCTGCTTTAGCTAAAATTTTATCGAATATTTTTTTGTCATCTTCATTTTTTAAATTTAAAGCGATACTTTCTTTTCCTCTATTTAGTGACATAAAATATGCTGAATAATCCTCAATAAAGGGTCCAAATTTTCTAGAGTCGTCGCCAACTTCAGGAGCTTCTACTTTAATTACACGTGCACCTAAATCTGACAGCATCATGGTGCAATAAGGACCAACTAATACTCTAGTTAGATCAAGAACTAATAGGTTTTTTAAAGGACCGTCCATATTTTATACAGTAATTATGTAGTCTTGACTCTTATCAATATCTTTAATTTAATGCACCACTTAATTAACAATAAAGGAGAAGAGTAATGTTTAAAAAAATATCTTTATATTTTACAGCATTAGTTTTAGTTTTATCAACTGTTGGTTCTGCTTATGCGGTAACGTTAAAAGCAAGTCACCAATGGCCTGGAACACCTAGAGCTGATGGATCTTTTGATCCACGTCATGAAATGGTACAAATAATTGCGGATGAAGTTAAAAAAGCTAATGTTGATATCGATATTAGAATTTACCCTGCAAAATCTTTATACAAACCTAAAGAACAGTGGAAGCCAATGACTACTGGTCAATTAGATATTACAGCTTTCCCGTTAGGTTATGCTGCAAAGTTTCATCCAGAATTTGATGCAACTTTAATGCCAGGAACAGTTAAAAATCATGATCACGCATTAAGATTTAATAAATCTCCAATGATGGTTGAGATTAAAAAAATTATTAATGATGCTGGTGTTATTGTTTTATCTGACGCATGGTTAGGGGGTGGTTTTGCATCAAAAACAAAATGTATTAGAAACCCAAATGACGCTAAAGGACAAGTAATGAGAGCAGCTGGAAAAGCATTTAACCAAATGCTAGAAGGTGCAGGAGCAGGTATTCAAAGTATGCCATCTTCTGAAATCTATACTGGTCTACAAACAGGTGTATTAACTGGTGCTAACACTAGCTCAGGAAGTTTTGTAAGTTACAAAATTTACGAGCAAGTTAAATGTGCAACACCTCCAGGAAAATTTGGTCTTTGGTTCATGTATGAACCAATCCTTATGTCTAAGCAGAATTTTGAAGCTTTAAACTCTAAGCAACAAAAAGCTCTTATGAAAGCTGGAAAAGTAGCTGAAAAATATATGACTGAACAAGTAGCAAATCTTGATAAGAAATTTGAAGATGCTTATAGAGCTGCTGGTGTAGAATTAGCATATATGACAGCTGAAGATCATGCTGCATGGGTAGAAATTGCTAAGAAAACTTCTCATAAAGCATTTGCAGAGAAAGTACCAGGTGGTGCTAAACTTATGGAAATGGCTTTAGCAGTTAAATAAATTAATATATAAAGCCCTTGTTTTAATAAAAACAAGGGCTTTTTTTATGATAAAAAATTATTTAAAATTTTGCGATTATACAGCTAAAGCCTGTGGTGCCTTTGCTGTTGGTGCTTTAATCTTTTCTATTTTGGTAATTGTAGAGTTAGTTTTTGAAAGATATTTCTTTCAAAGAGCTATTACTTGGCAAACAGAATTGGTTACAATGTTGCTTGTGGCATCTACTTTTATTGGTAGTGCTTATGTTTTAAGTGAAAAAGCTCATGTGAGTATGGAGTGGATTTATGATTTTTTATCTAAAAAAAATATTATTAAACTCAAGATTTTTACTTCATTTTTAAGTTTAATTTTTTTCTTAATTTTATTTTATTTTGCTTTCTTGATGGTTGAAGAAGCATTCATTAAAAATTATACGACAGGCACAGTGTGGAGCCCACCTTTATGGATACCATACTCCTCTATGTTAATAGGTTCTATCTTAATGATACTTCAGTATATTGCTGAAATAATAAAACTATTTGACGAAAAGGATTTAAAATAATGGATCCATTAACGATTGCAATAATTGTTGCTGTTTTTACACTAATAGTTTTATTCTCAGGTATTCCAATTGCATTTGGATTAAGTTTTGTTTCAATTACTCTCTTGGTTACATTCGAAGGATTGCAAATGTTAGGTGTATTTGCTGAAACTTTTTATGCAGGACTAAATTCTTTTGTATTACTATCAATTCCGATGTTCATTCTTATGGGGATGGCGGTTGCCCATTCACCAGCAGGCAAAGATTTATATACTGGTCTTGATAGGTGGTTATGGAGAGTTCCAGGGGGTTTAGTTATATCTAATATTGGTGCATGCTCAATTTTTGCAGCTTTAAGTGGATCAAGTCCAGCGACATGTGCTGCTATTGGTACTATGGGAATTCCTGAAATGAGAAAAAGAGGATACTCAGACGAAATTGCAACAGGAACAATTGCTGCTGGAGGAACTTTAGGAGTTTTAATTCCACCTAGTATAGTTTTAATTGTTTATGGTATGGCAACAGGAACTTCTATTGGAAGACTATTTTTATCTGGCATTATTCCAGGATTTATGTTGGCAAGTCTTTTTGCTGTTTGGGCATTAATACACAGTTACTTCATTGATAAAAATGCATCAAAATTATTAAGAAATAGAAAGCCACCAACTTTAAAAGAAAAATTTGAAGTTCTTCCTAGAATTTTTCCGTTTCTAGCGATCATTGTTGGAGTTTTATACGTTCTCTATGGAGGTGTAGCCACACCCTCTGAAGCATCTGGTGTTGGTGCATTTTTAGTTTTTGTAATGATTGCAGTTGTTTACAAAATTTATCAGCCTAAAAAAATATGGAATATTGTTAAAATTTCAATGAAAGAGAGTGTTATGATAATGTTTATTATTGCAGCCTCTTATCTTTTTGCATTCACACTATCCCAACTTTATGTAACGCAATCCCTTGCTCAAAGCATGATCGAATTAAGTAGTAATAAGTGGATGATTTTTTTAATGGTTAATGTGTTTTTACTTGTTGCGGGTTTCTTTTTACCGCCAGTAGCTGTTATTGTAATGACTTCAGCTATATTGTTGCCTGTGATAACTACATTGGGTTTTGACCCTTATTGGTTTGCAATAGTATTTACTATAAATATGGAAATAGGCTTAATAACACCACCCGTTGGATTAAATTTATATATAATTAAAGGAATAACGCCTGATGTAAGTTTATCTACAATCTTAAAGGGATCGTTTCCATTTATGATGATGATGGTTTTATCTATATTGATATTGTGTATTTTTCCTGAAATTGTAAGTTGGTTACCTGATAAATTAATGGGTAAACCTCTTGGATATTAAAAAAAACATTAATAGAAAAATTTCTGTAGCACCCATGATGGATTGTACCGATCGTCATGATCGTTACTTTTTAAGATTGATGAGTAAGAATGTTATGCTGTACTCAGAAATGGTTGCAACAAAATCTGCAATTCATGGAGATCGAAAAAAAATTTTATCTTACAGTCCTGAAGAAAAACCTTTAGCATTACAAGTGGGTGGATCCGATAAAGCAGAATTGGCTGAAGTTGCAAAAATTGCAGAAGACATGGGTTATGATGAAATTAATATTAACTTAGGGTGTCCTAGTAAAAAAGTTCAAAAAAATATGTTTGGGGCTTGTTTGATGAGAGAACCAGATTTAGTTGCAGAATGTATTAACTCAATGGTGAATGCTTGTAAAATTCCTGTAACTGCCAAAACTAGAATTGGTTTTGATGACACAGAGGAATTTGATTATTTAAATAATTTTATATTAAAGATGAAAGGTGTCGGTTGTAGTACATTTATTCTTCATGCTCGAAAAGCTATTTTAACAGGTATGTCTCCTAAGCAAAATTTGAATATTCCAAAATTAAACTATGGAATGGTTTATAAAGTTAAAGAAGAAAATCCTGATTTAGAAATTATTATTAATGGAGGTATCTCAAAAATTGATGAGATTAAAAATCATTTATCTTTATGTGATGGAGTTATGATCGGAAGATCTATTTATCAAAATCCTTATTCTTTAGTTGAGATTGAAAAAGAAATTTTTGGTACAAAAGAACAACCAACAAGAGAAGAAGTTGCTGAAAAACTCATAGAGTATTTAGAGAAAGAAGTTAAGCTTGGTACAAAGGTAAATCATATTATGAGACATACTGTTGGATTATATCATGGGCAAATCGGTTCAAAAGAATGGAAACGATATCTAAGTGATAATATGATGGCAAGAGACTCTGATTTTCAAAAGTCAAAACACATAATGACCATTGTACAAAATAACGAGAAAGCTAATCAGGTTAACTCATAATGGAAAATTTAAATCTAAATGAAATAATTAATTTGTTAGGTGTATTAGCAATATCTGCAGCTGTTGCTGGATTTATGGCGGGTTTACTTGGTGTCGGTGGTGGAATTATAATGGTTCCAGCTTTATATTATGCTTTTACAGTTTTAGATTTTGATTTAGCAACTAGAATGCATTTAGCAGTTGGAACTTCCTTAGCTATTATTATTCCAACTTCAATAATTTCTACCAAAACACATATGGAGCATGATGCAGTTGACTTTAAAATGGTTAAATCCTTTGGGTTATTCATTTTAATTGGTGTAATTTTAGGAACTTTCTTAGCAGTAAATTTAAAGACACCCGCTCTAGTATTATTTTTTTCAATATTTGCTTTTATGGTTGGGTTATTTTTTATTTTCCTTCGAGAAAAACTTGTTGAAAATCCTAAAACAATTTCAGATATCGTTAAGAATATTTCAGGGATTGTGATTGGTTTTATCTCAGTGCCTCTTGGTATTGGTGGTGGATCTTTAATGGTGCCATTTATGAGAACCTTTGGTTATGATATTAGAAAATCCATTGGCACAGCTGCTGCAGTTGGATTTTTAATCTCACTTAGTGGAACGATCACAATGATTGCAGGTGGAAAAATAATAGATAATATCAACACCCCTTTTAGTGTGGGTTATATTAATTTATTAGGATTTATAGTTTTTGTACCAGTGACAATGGTTATGGCTCGCTTGGGCGCAAAAGCTGTTTATAAAATAGATAAAAAATTATTAAGTAAAATTTTTGGAACTTTTTTGTTGGTTGTATCTATTAGATCATTTATTGAATACTTAAATATCACATAAAACTCATGTTTAATATTAAACAAATAATCTCATCTATAGCAGACGCTGGTCAAAAACTTTTTAATAGAGGGGAAATTAAAAAGAACGACATAGATTCAATTTTAACTTTATGTGATGATTTAATTTCGCATAAGGGAGCAGCCTTTGGCATAACGGTTGCAAGAGATGTTGCTAAATTATATCAAGTTTTATCTCCTGATAATAAATTAATATTTTTTAAAAGAATAAATGAAAAATATAAAGCAAGCTTTACAGAGGTAGATGAGGCTATCAATTTATATAAAATTTCACCCAATGAAAAAACTTTAGCTAATTTATTTAATGTATCTTCTGGAAAAAGAAGAGAACTATTCACTAGAGTGAATATGGCACCAAACGGTACCTCAATTATTGTTAAACTTCGTGAAGATCTTTTAAAAGTTTTAAAAGATAATAAGGATCTTAAAGTTTTAGATGATGATTTAAGGTATTTATTTAAAGGTTGGTTTAATCCTGGTTTTCTAAAACTTGAAAAAATTACCTGGGATACAAAAGCTGCAGTATTAGAAAAAATTATTAAGTACGAACGTGTTCATAAAATGAAAGATATGAACGAACTTAAAAGAAGACTTGGTGAAGATAGACGTTTTTTTTCTTATTTTCATCCAGCCCTTGAGGATGAGCCAATTATTTTTGTGCAAGTAGCTCTAACTAATGGTCTTGGTAAATCCATTCAAGAATTAATGAAACCCTCAAATGATGAAAAAAAAACTTATGACACTGCAACATTCTATTCAATTAGTAACTGTCAAGAAGGTTTATCAAGAGTTACATTGGGTAATTTTTTAATAAAAAGAGTAGTTTATGAAATTCAAGAAGAGCTGCCTCATATAAAAAACTTTGGTACTTTGTCACCTATACCAGGTTTTGCTAATTGGTGTAGCGGTGTTGAAGAAACTAAACTTAAAACTATTTTAGGCAAACTTAAAAACCAAGATATATCTTTCTTAAAATCACCAGATTTAAAATTAGGGGATAGTAAAATTAATGAAAATAAAGAAGCAATAACAAAGATAGTTGCACATTATATTGTTAATGAAAAAAACAAGCAGGGACTACCCATTAATGATGTTAGCCGCTTTCATTTAGGCAATGGTGCTATTGTAGAAGATATTATAATCAATGCTAATATTTCAGAGCAAGGATTTAAAAAATCTTATGGTGTGATGGTTAATTATCTTTATGAACTAAAAAATATTGAAAAAAATCATGAAGATTACATGAATAATAATAAAGTAATTGTCTCTGATAAAATAAAGAAATATTTATAAATATATTTCTAATTTTTAGTTAAGACCCCATTTAACTTTATTCCAAATTCGTTCATGAAAATAATAAAAGAACAGTGGAATAATTGATCCTAAACCTAATATCCCAGCTCCTTTAAAGCTACCAGTGAAAATATATCCAAATATTACCCAGTAGATAAAAATAAAAAGTCTCCATGAAAATGTTTTAGCAACGGAACGTATTTTTTTATCTGCCATAATCTAATTAGCCTATAATAGATTTTGCTTATAGAATAGATTTATATTAATGTTTAAATATGACTAATAAAGTAAGTAAAAGTTTTCTAAAAGATTCTCATTTAATAACAGAATTAAAATTATGCAGTATTCGTTTAATAGATAATGCTAAATTTCCTTGGATCATTTTAATTCCAAAGCGAAAAAATATAACTGATATCTCAGAACTTAATTCAAAAGATCAAATGTTATTAATGAAAGAAATTGTTCATTGCAGCAAGTTAATGAAAAAAATATTTAAAACAAAAAAACTTAATGTTGAAAAAATTGGTAATATTGTTCCTCAATTACATATTCATATTATTGCAAGATCTACTAAAGACAGTACCTGGCCACTATCAGTTTGGGTCATTAAAGGAAAACCTTATTCAAAAGTTCTATTAACGAAAACTATTTCAAAAATTAAAAAGTATTTTAAGGGATAAGGACAGAGGTAGTTTTAGTCTCCCGCCACTACCTCTTAATCATTATGTATCTGATTCGTCCCAAATTTGTTAACACGTATTAATTGAAACTAGACTTTATCAACTGCTTGCTTTACTAAATAGATAACACACCGACTCATAAATAATTAAAATTTAAATACATTGATTAAAACCACACTCTCATCATTTGCAAAATCTATTGGCTTTAACTCACAAAATTATATTCCAAAAGAAGGAGCGTCCTTTTCTTTATTTAGAATTGAAGTTTTATCAGGTTTAACAGTTGCTTTAGCGTTAGTTCCTGAAGCTATTGCCTTTGCTTTTGTTGCAGGTGTTGCACCTTTATCAGGACTTTATGCAGCTTTTATAGTTGGTTTAATTACAGCTGTATTTGGTGGAAGACCCGGAATGATTTCAGGAGCAACGGGTGCTTTAGCTGTTGTCATGGTTGCCCTTGTTATGGATCACGGTGCGGAATATTTATTTGCAACGGTAGTTTTGATGGGGATTTTACAATTACTAGCAGGAATATTTAAACTTGGAAAATTTATTAGAATGGTACCTCAACCGGTAATGTTAGGTTTTGTTAATGGCCTTGCGATCGTTATTGGTATCTCACAACTTAGTCAGTTTAAAACCCTTAATGCAATGGGGCAATCAGTATGGATTTCAGGAAATACTTTATATTATTCAATAGGGTTCGTTGTTTTAACCATGTTAATTATTTGGTTACTACCAAAGATTACTAAAGCAGTGCCAGCAACGCTTGCTGCAATTTTAGTTACATCTTTATTAGTGTTAGTATTAAAGATTGATATTCCAAGTGTTGGAGACCTTGCAAGTGTTAAAGGGGGATTACCAATGTTTTCAATCCCAAGTGTTCCTTTAAACTTTGAAACTCTAAAGATTATTTTCCCTTATGCATTTATCTTATCTGCCATTGGCTTAATTGAAAGCTTGTTAACCCTTAACTTAGTTGGTGAAATTACTAATAAAAGAGGTGGGGCTAGTCAGGAATGTTTAGCACAAGGGTTAGCTAATACGGTTACTGGTTTTTTTGGGGGAATGGGTGGATGTGCGATGATTGGTCAATCTATGATTAATGTAAAGTCAGGGGGTAGAACCAGAATTGCAGGAATAGCTGCTGCATTATTCTTATTAATTTTTATTTTATATACATCAAACTATATAGAAATGATCCCAATTGCAGCATTAGTTGGAGTAATGTTTATGGTAGTGATTGGAACCTTTGCTTGGAATTCACTAAAAATATTATTTTTTGTACCAAAGAGTGATGCGTTAGTAATTGTCCTTGTAACCGTTGTAACTGTTTTAGAGGATTTAGCTGTCGCTGTAATTGTTGGAGTAATTGTATCTGCGTTAGTTTTTGCCTGGAAATCTGCATCAAGAATTAGAGCCATAGAGAGACCATCTGTTAGAGAAAAAGGTGCTAAGGTTTATGAAATAGAAGGACCATTATTTTTTAGTTCAACGGATAGCTTTTTAGAATTATTTAAACCAGAAGAAGATCCTGAAGTAATTATTATAGATTTTGCAGGATCAAAAGTAATTGATCAATCAGCATTAAAAGCCATTGAAGACATTGCTGACAAATATAATAGTTTTGGAAAAAAAGTTAAATTAAGACATTTAACTAAAGATTGTCATAGATTATTAAGTAGAGCAGGCCAATTAGTAGTTGATAGTGATGATGATCCTGATTACGGAATTGCAGTTGATTATGATGTTAAATTAGGTATTTTTGGCAGATAAGATGAGCAAAGAGATTAAAACAGATGATGTTATTTTCAATTTCTTCAAGCAAGTTTGTGATGAGAAAGATGATGTTAAATGTGTTGAACTTGGTAATGGTTGGATTAGTGCCATGGAAACCAATCTTACTAACATGGAAAAAAATCTAGAAGAAACAGATAAAGTTAAATACCAAGAAAGTATTAATAGTAATAAACAACAGCTTGATAGTCTTAAAGGCAAAACCGCTAGTGAATGGCGTGAATACGCAACTCAGTGTATGGTTGAGATCTTAGATCATAAAACTAAATCGTGAATTTCTTTAAGAGATTATTTTCAAGTAGCAATTTAGAATTACAAATCAATGATGGAGGTAGAGCTGCGGCTGGATATAAAGGTAAAGCTGGAGACTGTGTAGTTAGATCTATAGCAATTGTAACAAATCTTCCTTATCAAAAAATTTATGATGATCTTTATAAGGCAAATGAAGAATTTAGAACTACATCAAGAACAAGACTTGCAAGAAGTTTAAAACAAAAAAATGACAGCCCAAGATCAGGCACCCATAGAGTGGTGGTTAAGAAATACCTTGAAAAACTAGGTTGGCAGTGGACGCCGACTATGTTTATTGGTCAAGGCTGTAAAGTTCATTTGAAAAAAGATGAACTTCCAAGTGGGACTTTAATTGTATCTTGCTCAAAACACATAACTGTTGTTAAAGATGGTGTCTTGCATGATACATATGATTGTTCAAGACGGGGCACACGTTGTGTTTATGGTTATTGGAAAAAAATAAATTAAAGATATAATAATTATTAATGAGCTTTAAAGATAACGTTAATTTACATGTAGATAAATCAGCTAAATTACTAAACTTTAGTGATGATTTACTTGAACATTTAAAATCTATTCACTCATTAATTAAAGTAAATGTGGGTGTTGTCTTAGACGGTAAAATTAATAACTTTACTGGATGGAGAGCTGTTCACTCAGAGCACATTCTTCCAACTAAAGGTGGACTAAGATATTCAGAAACGGTTGATCAAGATGATACTGAAGCTCTAGCATCTTTGATGACTTACAAATGTGCGATAGTTAATATCCCTTTTGGAGGAGCTAAAGGGGGTTTAAAAATTAATCCTAAAAATTACACAATGCCTCAACTTAGAGAAATTACTAAAGCGTTTGCTAGTAAACTAATTAATAAAGGTTTTATTTCTCCAGCATTAAATGTTCCAGCCCCAGATGTTGGAACGTCTGAAAGAGAAATGGAATGGATTTTAGAGACTTATAAAACACTTAAACCAGATGATATAAATTATAGAGGTTGTGTAACAGGTAAACCCTTACACAGAGGAGGTATTGCTGGCAGAACAGAAGCAACTGGTAGAGGTATTGAAGAAGTAGTTAGAGAAATATTTAGACATGAAGATGTTGTTAAAGAAGCAGGATTGAAAAATGAATTAAAGGATAATGAAATTATAGTTCAAGGCTTTGGTAATGTTGGAAGTAATTTAGCCAAACATTTATATAATAGAGATAATGCAAAGATTATAGCAATTGGAGAATATGATGGTTATTTATATAACAAAAAAGGTATTGATATAAATGCACTAATTGAATTTTATAAGACAAATAAAACTATCAATAACCCTAAACTTGGAAAATTTAAAAACAATCCAAGTGAACTTTTAGAATTAGATTGTGATATTTTAATTCCAGCTGCGTTAGAAAATGCAATCACCATTGATAATGTAGATAAAATTAAAACAAAATTAATAATAGAAGCCGCAAATGGACCCATTTCATTTGAGGCGGATCAAAAATTATTTGAAAAAGGAGTTATGATTATTCCTGATATCTATGTCAATGCAGGGGGTGTTGTGGTTTCTTATTTTGAGTGGGTAAAAGATATTTCTCATATACGTTTTGGTAGAGTTGAAAAAAGATTTCAAGAACAAAAAATATTAGACATTATTGATTTGATAGATAAAAAAACGAATACTAAAACAGATTTTGACACCATTAAAAAAATTATTCATGGTGCTGATGAAGAGGACTTAGCTTTTTCAGGTCTAGAAGATAGTATGAGAAATGCATTTATTGAAATTTATAATGCTAAAAAACAAATAAAAAAATCCTTTAGAGATAGCGCTTATTATGTATCTCTAAAGAAGATAAGAAATTTTTATACAGTAGAAGGCTTCCCTAAACGATAAATAGCGGCTTAATTTTACCTATAATTAAATTAATAGAAGACTCCCGATCTATGATTTGTTAGCATTTGTCATGATAAAATTAATAAGAGCAGGCTTTATAAGCAAGCTTTTTGCCATTTTAGTTCTAAGTTTATGGTTATCTAATGGTGCTAAAGCAGGTTGTGATGATGCACCAGTTGATGGAGTGGATTATTCTAATTGTCAATTCTCAGAAGGCCAAGATCTAAGTAGAGCCTATATACCAAACTCTAATCTATCTTTTATTAGTTTTATTAAAGTTACCTTTGATAAAGGGGTAATGATGAATGCAACATTAGCTAATGGTAATTTTGTAGAATCTTCTTTTATTAGAACGAATTTATATGAAGCAAATCTTGAAGGGGGTATTTTTGAGAAAGCTAACTTTTCAAGTGCCAACTTAACAAGAGTAAACTTTAAAGGAGCTTCATTAATTGAGACTAACTTTACTAACAGTAATCTTTTTGAAGCAGATTTAATGGGTGCTAATATTTTAAATGCTACTTTTGAAGGCGCTAATCTTAATAACGCAGTTTGGATTGATGGAACTAAATGTTTACTAGGTTCTATTGGTAAATGTAATAAATAAAAAATTCTTAAGAATTATTTTATTGGTTTAATTTTTTGATTAATAACGAGCACTGCTCCAATTATTAAAATAGGTAAACCTATTATTAAATCTTGTTGCCATTCTAAGTTTTCAAATATTGTTGAGATTAATAAAGCAAGTACAGGCATTACAACTCCTACATAACCCGCTCGACCAGCTCCAACTTTTTCTAATAATCTTAAGTAAAAGATAAAAGCAAATATCGAGCCAATAATAGATAGATAAGCAAGGGATGCGATGTAACTGAAGCTATATTCAAATAATAATTCAGTGCCTTTTATCTGAGTGATTAATAGAGTAACTAATGATCCATAAAGCATTGAATACGCAAGTGTTGGTATTAATGAGAAGTTATTATTTAAGTTTCTTTGGTGAACCATGTTACCTGTTGATGCACTAAATGTACCAAGTAAGGCTAAAAATAATCCAACATGGGTTCCATTAGCAAAGCTGAAATTGAAAATCTCATCATTGAAAATAATTATAATTCCAATCATTCCAATAGTTGCACCAAGTAAAGTTTTTAAAGAAGGTTTCTTTTTAAAGTAAAAGCCTTCTCCTAAAATATTCATAATAACCACCGTTGAAAAGACAACTGCTGGAAATGCGCTTATTAAATAAGTGTTTGATAGATAAAAGAAAACGTAATTTAAAGAGTAAAGACAAACACCAAAGAGTAAAAACCAAAGATGCTGATTTAAAGAAAACTTAAGATTTTTCTTCTTAATAATTAAATAAACAAAAATAACTATTGCAGCTATCAAAAATCTGTAAAATACTGATACTAACGGATCAACGTATCCTAATTGAAATTTGATTACATACCAGGTAGGTGACCAGCAAAAAAGAGTGACAATAAATAAGAAAAAATTGTTCATTATTAAGGACTATAATCAATCAATCTTAAAAAAATATAAGATTAATCTAACAATTTTTAATATATAAATTTAATAGTTATGAAAAAAATACTTCTAATTTTAACTCTACTTATATCATTAAGCAGCATTTCTTATTCTGATAATCATTATCCAATCACGAGAGATTCTGAATTAATGATTGCTAGAGGTAAAATTGCCTACCAAAATAATTGTGCAAGCTGTCATCAAGTTAATTTATCAGGTGCTGAAAATTGGAAGGGCGTTGATGAAGACGGCCATAGAAAAGCGCCGCCTTTAAATGGTACAGGTCACACTTGGCATCATGATGATGAGACATTACATAAAATTATTAAATATGGTTTAGTTGGAATAATTAGTGACTATGAAGGAAAAATGGGTGCCTTTGGAGATAAATTAAATGACAAAGATATAGATTCAGTTTTAGCCTACATTAAAAGTTTTTGGCCAGATGATTATTACAAACATCAAATAAATTTAAGTAAATAAATTAAATGGCAACAGACACATTTCATTGGTCGTGTAAACACACGTGGCGAAAAAGTACTAAGAATACGATGTGGTGTGTTATCGGTTGTGCAATTGGTGACTTTGGAACCATACTATTTTTTCAATTAAGTAAAATTCCTTTTCCAGTATTGGGCATTATGACTTTAGCAATCATAAATGGTTTATTAACTAGCATTATGCTTGAAACTTTTATTTTAATGAGACAAAATTTTAAATTAATTAATGCTTTAAAGACTGCCTGTGGAATGAGTTTCATCTCAATGGTTAGTATGGAAATTTCTATGAACGCTACAGATTATTTTTTAACTGGTGGAGCGATGCTAACTTGGTGGGTGGTACCTATTATGTTAACTGTGGGATTTTTAACACCCTGGCCTTATAATTATTGGAGACTTAAAAAATTCAATCAAGCCTGTCATTAAATATTAAATGGTTACAACTTCTGAAATCATATTAGCAATTATTATTGTTGCCTTATCTGTTGTTATGCCTATCTATTATTATTACCAAAGGAAGAAAAACCCTAAACAAGATAATAAAGCTCAAGATAAACCTGAGATAAAAAATTATATTGATAGAATTAATCAAATTACCCGTAATAAACATAAATGAAGAAACGTTTATCAGGGTGCAGCGAGTGTGGAGATGATACAGCCATCTTAACACAAGTAAGCTCAGGACCAGAGGTGATCTTACTTTGCACAGATTGTTATAACCTGAAACATTCAAACGAAACACAAAACCATATTGGCTATGAAGAAGAAAAAAGCTAAAAAATTAAAGATTAAAAAACCTGCACCTAATTTCTATGGTCTTGGTAAATTTAACTATTTGATCTTTAAGTTTTTCAGTTCATAGTTTAAGCTTAAATAATTAATACTTGAAACTATTTTGCTTAAATTGTTAAGCCCTAAGCAATAAATTAAATGCTTAGAGCTAATAATTAAATGTTAATTGTCTTAAAACTTAAAACCAATTATTTGGAATTATGATGTAGTGAATTGCAAGTACAATTCCAACTGACACACTTAATCCGAATATCATTTTAAGAAAGTCTTTACCAATTAGTGGAAACACATATTTGAACTTATAGTCTTTATTCATTGATGCGATTGCTAACTCTCTTCCACATAATAGACCAACAAATACCCAAGTTGTTGACATCGGTAAATCATTAAGCTCTTTAAAGTAGTAAAGTACAGCTGCATAAATAATATTGATTATAGTTGCTGATCTTGCATATCTTGTTCCAGTTTTCTCTAAGACAACCTTTTGAATAGTTCCACCATGAATGTAGAAGATATAAAAAAGTAGCGCTGTAAAGTAACCCAGAACAATTAATAAAAGAGAAACATCTAATTGTCTTGGAAGGTATACAGCAATGTTTGCTACATCATGAGATAACCAAACCCACCATAACCAGCCTGAAGTTATCCAAACCGAGTTACGCCAAAAGGAAATCCATTTGTCATTAACTTCATCTAATTTTTCATTAATAAATTTAGAGATAACGATCCAGCAAATATAAGCAGCAGCTGCAGCTAAACCATAGCCGACAACACTTTTCATAAGCATCTTTTCAAGTACTACCGTTGATGCAAAAGCTGATAAAACTAAGAAGGTTGTTGAAACAGGTATACCTACTCTTGTTAATACTAGAAGTATTCCTGGTGCCACTGCGTGATACCATTGTATTTCTTGGAAAGGTATTCTTGTTAGTCTGCCGTAAGAGATATCTCCATCATTACTGTACCAGCCCCAAGTAATAGCAAGTATCATTACAAATGATGCAGCGCTTGCAAGAGTGTACCATTTAAACCATTTTTGTTTTGACGCGATAAAAGTTCCCAATGTTTGAATTGAGTCATTTGCAATAACACTGTACCCCGCTAAAGCAAAGCCTACTATCGTATATATTAAGGTCATTTCCATTTTTCTATTTTCCTATTTTATGTTTTTTTATTGTTTTTCATTTCGAACGATTCTTAGTCTTAAGGTCGATTTAATAGGTTGGTAAAAATATATCTATAGATAAGTTTATTAGTTTACTTTGAGGAGAGTTGATTCATCAATTTTTATATTATTCGAAGTTAAAATCTAGCTAGAGAATTTAATAATAAGTTTTAAGAGGAGTTGATTCATCATCATTTATATTAATTAATGATTTTGTCTAGTTGAATAATGACTTAAATTTCATTTAATACAGGATTATAATTAACACAACTATAACGCTTAATGAGTTATATGAATTTATTGATAAAAGTATTTAAAAGATTCTCTATTACAAAAATTCTTAACCAATCTTATTATTTCATTAAGTAATAATCGTCCTAGATATAGACACCCGATTTAGGACTTGTTAAGGTCTGATTATGAAAGGTTATAGATTTATTACAAGTGACGACACTTCAGAATTTTGCCATCGTGTAACGGAGGCCATATCCAATGGATGGAAATTGTATGGTGAACCCAAAATGACTTTTGATAAAAAAAGAGGGGTCATGCGTTGTGCTCAAGCAGTTATAAAAAATTCACCTCAGAAAAAGTATTCAAAAAAGATGAAGCTATCATCGATATAAATGGCAGATCAGATATTACCCTTTGTTTATATGCTAGGGATACTCTTATTAGTACTCCCAGCTTTTCTACAATCTAATTCTAAATTAAAGCAGTTTTTAACTAATCTTAGTATTTGGATTGTCATTATTCTCATAATTTTAACTATTATTTATTTTTTCAATTGACAGTTTGAGAGAAAGTTGATTATATTTAGTTGCGCTGATTTAAGTTAAATTGCAGAGCGCGTTATAAATCCTGCTAAAGCGACGCTTAAACCACCGCTTTAGACAGGTGGTTTTTTTTTATCTTTCATAAAATTAAGCCGGGCAGTTGAACCATATTGTGCGCCCTGCATTTGCTTAAGCACTAAAAAGGAGAAAAGAGGCCTATGGATTTAACCCTCTTGTTATTTTGTGACCTTTTTTCTCCAAAACAAGAGGAAAAAAAATGAGCACAAATAAATTAAAAGAAAGATTAGATAAAGGACCTGTTATATGCGCAGAAGGTTTTTTATTTGAGATAGAAAGACGTGGGTACATGTCATCAGGGGAATTTGTTCCAATGGTGTCATTAGATCATCCTGAAGTTTTAGAGAACTTACATAGAGAATTTCAACACGCAGGATCTGATGTAGTTGAGGCCTTTACTTATAATGGACACAGAGAAAAAATGCGTGTTATTGGTAAAGAAGAACTTCTTGAACCACTAAATCGTTCAGCATTAAAAATTGCTAAAAAAGTAGCACTAGATACTCCTAAAGGATCAAAACCAAATTTGATGGCAGGTAATATTTCAAATTCAAATATCTGGAAACATAATGATCCACAATCTCAAAAAGAAGTTGAAGGAATGTTTACAGAGATGATTGGTTGGGCCGTTGAAGAAGGTGCTGATATGTTAATTGGTGAAACTTTTTATTATGCTGAAGAAGCTTTTAAAGCTTTAGAAGTTATGAAAAAAACAGGTTTACCAACTGTATTAACCATATCTCCAATGGGTGAAAATAAAATGAGAGATGGAAAATCCGTTGTTGATACCTGTAAAGAGCTAGAGCAATTAGGGGCTGATGTTGTTGGTTTAAATTGTTTTAGAGGACCTGCTACCATGTTTCCTTTTTTAAAAGAAATTAGAAAAGCAGTTAAATGTCATGTTGGAGCTTTACCTATTCCTTATAGAACCAGTGAAGATTACCCAACATTTTTTAATCTACCAGATCGAAGTAATTGTCAGTGTCCATCACCTCATGGAAGAACGTTTCCAACAGCATTGGACCCACACTTTTGTAATAGATATGAAATAGGTAAATTTGCAAAAGATGCTTATGAGCTAGGTATTAATTACCTTGGAGTATGCTGTGGAGCAAACCCAATGTTGATTAGGGAAGTTGCTGAATCTATTGGTTTAACTGTTCCAGCAAGTAAATATCGAGAGAACATGGAAAATCATTTTATGTATGGAAAAAATAAAAGAATTCCAAAACATATGACTGAATATGGAGACAAAGCGTAAATAAATTAAGAAGGGCATTTAACTAAATTGTGCGCCTGACATATGTCGAAGCACTAAAACAGGAGAAAAAAAATGAGTAACAATCTAAAAGAAACAATAAGTAATCTACAGAAGGATTTTACAGCTAACCCAAAAAATGCTGTGGTCCAATATGAAAGCAATTCAATTCTTAAGGAAGGACTTCAATCTGTAGTCACTCTTAGAGAGCATAAATTAGTTGTTGATGAACCCAAAAGTTTTGGTGGAAAAGATGAGGGACCCAGCCCAGTAGAGTTAATATTAGCAGCGTTAGCAACGTGTCAGGAGATAACCTATAAAGCATTTGCTACAGCAGCGGGTATTAATATTGAGAGTGTTAGTGTTAAATTAAAAGGTGAATTAGATCTTCAGGGTTTTTTAGCTTTAAATAAAAACACTAGACCTGGCTTTCAATCCATCTCTGGTACTGTTGATATTAAATCTTCATCACCAAAAGCTGAAATAGATAAATTGATTGATACGGTAAATACACATTGCCCGGTATTAGATATTTTATCAAAAGGAGTTCCTATTAAATTATTTCAAAAGGTTTCTTCAAGTTCTAATAATAAAGAGCACATAGAGCAAAGAGTAAGTGCTGCTTAACTAATTAACTCAAGCCCTATGAAAAATAGGGCTTGAGTCTTTTAAGTTCATTTCAAATCCTAAAAAATTAGAAGTTTGACTAGAATTAAGTATTAATTGCGTGCTAGGGTCTTGTTAATGAAAAATATTTATCATTCTGATATTTATCAATTTAACACCCCAGTTAGTAGTTATTGGGAAGATCATTCAAGCGAAAATTTAAATCTAGATAAACTTAATAAAGATATCAGCTCAGAAATTGTTGTAATAGGTGGAGGGTACACTGGTTTATCCTGTGCAATTAATTTAATAGAAAATCATAATTTAGAGGTCATTTTAGTTGAAGCTGGAAAAATAGGTTGGGGGGCTTCATCTCGTAATGCAGGTTTCTGTTCTCTACCGCCAAGTAAGATGTCTTTTAAAAAGATGCAATCTATTTACGGCAATGATGAAACTAAAAAGTTCTTTAAAAACTCTGTTGAAGGCTCAAATTATACAAAAGATATTATACAAGAATATAATATTGATTGTGATGTAACGGGGGATAGTAATTACGTAGTCGCCCATCACCCAAGTAAGTTTAAAGATATTAAAGAACAAGCCAAAGCTTACAAAGAAGAGTTTGGTATTGAAACTGAAATTTATTCAAAAGAAGACTTTGATAAAATTGGCCATGGGGGTACAGAGCAATTTGGAGCTTTTTCATATAAACCTGGTTTTGCAATTAATCCTCTTAAGTTTGTTAATGGCATTGCAAAATATGCTTTATCTAAACAATTAAAAATCTTCGAGCACACTAAAGTGGATAAAATTGATAAAGATAAGGGTAATTATATTTTAAGGACTAAAGAAGGATCTATTCGTTCAAAAAAAATAGTCGTTGCAACAAACGGGTTTTATCAAGAAGGCTTAATCCCGGAGATGAATTCAAGAATTTTACCAGTAATTTCAAATATTATTGTCACCCAACCCTTAACGAAACAAGAAATTGACCAACATAATTTTAAAACATTTTCCCCAATAGCTAATACTAAAAATCTTTTATATTATTATCGAAAGTTACCTGACAACCGAATTTTATTTGGCACTAGAGGGGATTTAAGTGGCAGTGATCAATCTAATTTAAATATGTCTAAGAAAATGGAAAAGTTTTTAAAAGATATTTTTCCTAAATGGAAAGACATTAATATTGATTACAATTGGCGGGGATTAATTGCTTTATCTCAAAAATTAACTCCTTCTATTGGTAAAATTGATAATGAAGAGATTTATTATGGATTTGGCTATAATGGGGTTGGAGTGAGTGCTGCTCCTTGGACTGGAAAACAATTGTCTAAGTTAGTATTATCAAACAGTAAAGAGTTAGATATTTCAAAAATTTATAAAGGATTACCTAAGAAATTTATCTTCCCCCAGTTAAGAACGTTTTATTTTAGATTAGCGGTGTGGTTTTATGCAATTAAAGACAGATTTAATATTAACTAATTCCATTGCCTAGACACCTGATTAGAGGTTTCGCAATATTGAGTTATGAAACTCGCTATGAGTGAAGTTGATAAAAAAAATAGCATTTTATATTTATAAATTTATTTTAAATAATTATTGTTAAAGGTAGCTTTTGTTACCACCTCAAGTTGATTTATTAATCATCACAAACTAAACGATAAGTTTTTATTAAACTTATTTCCGTGAAATTTTTCTTAAATTGCATCATTTGGTAAATTAATTTAAAATATTATTAGTAATCTTAATAAAATTCAAAAAAAAATGAAACAAACTGCAATTATGTCATATTGGTTAAGTGCTACAACCAAGTGCACATCTATGGGCTTAGGAAATCAAAAAGGTTGGTTTTCAAATTTAAACCATGCCCCACCCAAAATACAAGTTAAGAAAATATGAAACGACTAAAAAGTTTTTTAACTTGGTTATTTATCTATCTCCTTAGTATTGGAAATCCATACACCTATTCATTTGCCGATATTGCAGCAACAACACTTCCAACTGGTGGAAATGTAATTAGTGGAAACGTAACAATTTCAATACCAGAAGTTGGAAAGATGGATGTAAATCAAACATCTAATCAAGGAATAGTGAATTGGGATACTTTTAATGTAGGTTCAAGTGCATCAGTACATTTTAATCAACCAACCTCAAGATCAAGTATTTTAAATAATGTATTAAGTGGTCAATCAATCATCAATGGATCTATTTTTTCTAATGGTCGTCTAATTTTAGTAAACCCAACTGGAATTTTAACTGGACCTACGTCTGCAATTAGATCTGAGGGTGCAATTTTATCAACTTTAAATTTAACTAATCAAAATTATTTAAATAGCACTTATAACTTTTCAACTAACAATAATTCAACTTTAATAAACGAAGGTAACATAGAGGGTGAGTATGTTGCTTTGCTTTCTCCAATAATTACTAATAAAGGAACTATTAATACAAATGTTGCAACAAGCCTTGCTGCTGGAGATAATCTAAAATTAAGTATAAGTGATAGCAATCTTTTAACGGTATCAGTCAATCCTTCAAAAATAAAATCTTCAATTAATAACGAAGGAAATATTAAATCTCAAAATGGAATTGTGACTTTAAAAACAGATATTGCTCAATCTGTCGTTGATCAAGTAATTAAAATTGAAAATGCTAAATCAGATGGTTTAATATCAGAGAATGGAATTGTTAAATTAGTTACTAATACTGGAGCAATTACAGCCAAAGATATTAAAATTGATGCAGGTTCAAATGGTGCTTCAACAATTTCAGGTACATTAAATTCTAACTCTGACACTTCAAATAGTGGCTCAGTAGAAGTAACTGCTAAAGAAATTGATATCAATGTTGCAACAATATCTGCTGATGGTAAAACAGGGGGAGGAAAAGTTTTAATTGGTGGAGATTGGCAAGGTTCAGGTGATTTACTTCAAGCAACATATCTAAATATTGATTCAAATTCTAAAATCACAGCAAACGCCTTAACAAGTGGATCAGGTGGAACAATTGTAGCATGGTCTGATATAAAAAATTCAAATTCACTCACAACAGTAAGCGGAACATTAGAAGCTAAAGGTATCGATGGCAGTGGTGGTCAAATTGAAACTTCTGGAGCAGATCTTGATATTAATGGAATTAGAGTTAATACCAGTTCTGTTAGCGGAAGTTATGGAAATTGGTTAGTTGATCCAACTGATTTAACAATCGGATCATCAGAAGCCTCTACTTATGCCTCTAACTTAGCAAGTACGGATGTAACGTTAACAGCAGATAACACAATCACTTTAAATAATAATATTTCTTACTCAGGATCTAGAAATTCTACTCTAACATTTGATGCTACAACCACAGTTTTGAATGCAAATATTACATCCTCAAATGGAACCTTATCTATTGATATAAATACAATTTTAGAAATTGGAGCAACCGATACGACATTTACCACAAACGGAGGTAATGTAGATATTAGTGGTGTTATTCGAGCTGTCTCAGGAGAAAATAGTAATAATTTTACAATTAATGCTGGTACGGGAAATGTCACTTTTTCATCTAATGTAGTTAAACAAGTAGGTGATTATTCTGCAGGATTTGCTCAAGGTAATTTTACATCAATAAGTGATTTAGATTTTAGTGGTACTTTCTTGAACGCGATTAACCTAGCTGGAACAGCAACCACTATAGGAGATGTGACATTTCAAGATGGTCGCACATCTAATAATACCTCAAATGCTAATGAGTCTTTTCAATATCAAATTACTTCTTGGGGTAGTGTATTAAATTACGGAAATTCGGGTTTAAGTAATTTAATGAAAGGAATTAGATACTCTAATGGAGTGAGTCTTTCTCCTTATGTCCAATTTACAAATGCTACAGTTGGCCAAAAATATAAGATTCAAGCTTTGTTTAAAGAAAGAGGCTATAATAGATATTTTGATGTTTATGTAGATGGAACAAAAATTGTAGATGACTTCAAACCACGAGATGCTGGAGGTGATAATTCTGCTAGCGCAAAATATTTAACCTATCAATTTGAAGCAGCGTCAACAAATGTAATGTTCAGATTATCAGGAAGAACTGCTGAAAATAGTGGAGGCAAATTACATAACAATGACATAAATCCCATTTTGAATGCAATATCAATTGAAGCAGTAGATGCAGGTGCCGCAATAAACAATTTATCTATAACTGCAAATCAGTTTAGCGCTCAAGCTATAGAAGTTGGAGGAGATCTGACAGTAACAAACTCTGGTGGCTCAACTATTTCAGGAGTGATTAGTGGAGATACTGCTTTAGTTAAAGCTGGAACTTCAAGTTTAACCACATCAGCAAATAATACCTATACAGGAGGCACAACAGTTAGCGCGGGTACATTATTTGGTGGCGCCGCAAGTAGGTCGAATGATGTTTTTGGAACAGGATCAATCTCAGTTGCAAGTGGTGCAACGCTTTGGATTGATCGAAGTGATGATGGTGCTTTAACTAATGCACTAACTTTAAATGGCGGAACACTTCGTGGAACAAATGGTTTTGGTCAGTATTGGGATGGAAATATTACTTTAGGAGCACACTCAACTATCAAAGCTGATAATAATTTAATTATTGATGGAGTAATTAGTGGAAGCAGTAAAAATTTAACTAAAACTGGAAATGGTAATTTACTTTTAAGAGGAAATAATACTTACACAGGCAGCACTACTATTTCGGCAGGAACACTTACATTAAGTGGCTCAGGAAATTTAGGCGCTGGTTCATATGCTGGAGCAATTGCAAATAGTGGAACATTTAAATTTGATACAAGTGCAAATTTAATTTCAACTGGTGTAATTTCAGGTTCTGGAGCAGTAAACGTATCAGGCGCAGGAATTTTTGAACCAACTGCTACGAACACTTATACAGGAGGAACAATTATTGATGGAGGTAAAATTGCAGCTAAGACAGATAGAAACTTTGGTGCCAACCCTTCATCGGATGACCCGGATAACATTCTATTAAGGAACACTGGAACTATTTATTTTGGATCAGTTAATTCAAGCAACTCTCTAGCCCATGTTAACTTTGGATATAATAATAATAGAGGGATTTATTTAGAGTCAGGACAACATAATTTTATTGATGGTAGCGGAGGCAATGGAAGAAATAAAATTTATTCTGTTATCAGTGGAGTAGGTGGCGTTACTTATGGAAAAACTGGTAACAAAACAATGACAATCTATTCAGCTAATACTTATACGGGAGATACAAGATTTAATTACACAACAGGCTCAAATAATGGAGTTCATATTGCAAATGCTGATGCATGGAAATATTCAACTGTTTATCTTAACAGTACAAGAACAGATGTTAGAAAAGGTTGGTCAGTAGTTTCTGGAGGTTCAATTAATTTTGGTGGTCTTGCAGGTGATGCTACAAATTGGAGATGGCAAAATAAAAAAGTAACATTTGGTTTTAATAATCAAGATACCACTTTTTCTGGATCTATTTCTCAATACAATAACAGTGGATATGATTTAGTAAAAGTTGGAACTGGAACAACAACTTTTTCAAACACAAACACTAATGCTAACCAAGATGAAAATAATGGAATTGATATTCAAGCAGGTAAAGTTAAATTAGCAGGAAATTGGGGAAGAAGTAACGACTCTAATGGGAATTTTAAAATTGCAACTGGCGCAACTTTAGAAATTGACTCATCTATAAGCAATACATTTGATGGAGTGTTATCAGGGACTGGTACATTAATTCTTGGTGGAACTGGTACACAAGATTTTGCGGGAAATAATACATTTACAGGTACAATCAATATTGCTGATGGTGGAATAAAAGCTTCTCACGTAAATGCTTTAGGGGCAACTCCAGTAATAATTTCCTCTGGTGGTAGAATTTCAACGGCTTCAAGCATTACTTTATCTTCATTAACTGTTACAGGTAATGTTCAATTAGATTCCGGCATTACAACGACTGGCGCACAGATTTATAACAACAATGTTGTGGTAAAAGCGGGTTCAAGAGCAACTGCAGCTGAAATTTCAACTACAAATTCAAATATTAGCTTTAAAGGAACTTTAAAAGGAGAAGGTAATGCTAAAGCTAGATCTCTTAACATTGATGCAGGTACAGGAAATGTTTTATTTGGAGATAGAGTTGGTTACGCTTTTAATGATGAAGTTGTAAACATTAATAATACAGCAGATAGTTTTTATAAATTAGAGGTAGATGCTAATGAAATTACCATCAAAGGCGATGTAATGACTTACGAAGAGCAAATTTATAATGGTGATGTATTAATTGGAAGTACTGCAACGAATGGCACCACTAGAACATTTTTATCAATGGATCCTAAAGTTGAATTCAATGGCACAGTAAATGATACCGTTAAAGGAAAACATACTTTAATTGCTAAAGCCATTGAAATTGATCGAGGTGCAAATTCTATACCTGTGGTAAATTTTAATTCAACAGTTGGAAGAAGCACTGCACTTGCTGGCTATAATGGTCTTACTGGTTATCAAGTGATTAACAGAAATTATGGAACCATTAATAACTCTGTTCCAGTTGGAACTAAAAAAGGATTAGGACAAACTATGGGTCCTGTTACAAGTTCAAATGATATAGCAAAAAAAGCTGAGAAAGGAGCAAATCAAATTACAAAAATATTAAGAAATTCTTTTTTAGATACTTTTAAAAATATTTCATTTTCAGGAAATACATCAATAGGTTTTAAAAAATCGGTTGAAATTGTTTATGGAGATAGTTCTGATTTTGGAAAAGATATAAATCCTAAGCCAAGAAATAATACTCAAGGATTTTTTAACAATTTCGAAGGCGCAAGAAATAATTTAGCTACGATAAAATCAAACACATCTAGTAAAAATGATTTTTCAAATGATAATTTTAATAAAGCACCAAGGGACATTAAAGAATTATTTTTAAAAGGACCTGGTGGAAAAATAAAAGCTAGTTTTTTAAATCCAAATACAAGCAAAGAAAATCCTGATTTAGGAGCATGTGAAGTGGATCAAACTTTAAGCTGTTAAACAGATTATGTTTAATTTTTCTTTAAAAGTTTTATTTTTAATTTTAGTTACAGGCTCTTTACATGCTGAAACTATTCCAACAGTAGATGATCTTAATAAAGAACTTCCACAATTACCTCAACAACAAGAGGAACAAACTTTAATTGAGCCCAAAACTAATATTGAGCAAGATAATCAAGATCAGCTTTTAAAAATTTTAGTTACAGATATTTTATTTGATGGAAATATTAAATATTCAAGTGATGAATTAAAAAAAAGTATAGAAAATTTTATTTCTCAAGAACTTAACTATGATGATTTACTTAATGTAACCAACATTATATCAAATTATTATAGAACAAGAGGTTTTCTAGCTACAGCCTATTTACCAGAACAAAACATTAATGAAGGAATAATAATTATTAAGATTGTAGAGGGTAAATTAGGTAAAATTATAATTGACACAGGATCATCTGAAATAAATCTATCAAATAAAAAAATTGAAAAATTTATTAATAACAAATTAGAAAAAGAATCTGTTTTAAACATAGGTCAGTTAGACAAAAATATTAGACAAATTAATAGTTTATATGGAATAAATGCTATAGCTGAACTTCAAGAAGGAGAAAACTTTGGTGAAACAGATATTAAAATTCAAATATTTAATACACCAATGTTTTCAGGATCTACAATCACAAATAATCATGGATCCAGATCATCAGGAACTGGAAGATTATCAAACTCAATTAATATAGACGGTCTTTTTAATCTTGGAGAACGATTTATTTTTTCTAGCACAATGACGGGAGATGTCTTGAATGAAGACCAGTATGAAAAATCTAATTACTATGCCTTAAGTGCAATTTTTCCATTGGGTCATAATGGTCTCCAGGCAACATTTAGAACATCAAAAATGGAATATAAATTGTCTGATCCATTTGATTCAACCAAACCATCTGGTTATTCAACCGAATATAATTTTTCTTTAAGTAAAAAATTAATTGAAACTTTAAGATTTAATCTAAATTCCTCTTTATCACTTTCAAGAAACGACTATGTCAATAATCTCAATACTGGAAATAATAGTGATAAAGACACCACAAAAGCTCTGCTAAATGTGGGGTTTGATAAAACAGACAATGCATTTGGTGGGGGTGTAAATTTTGGTTCCATATCTTTTTCTTTGGGAGATGTTGATTTAACAGATAATCAAACAAATTTTGAAACAGATCAAACCACCACTGATACCAATGGAAGAAATTTAAAGAGTAATTTGATTTTAAATAGATTGCAAAATTTAAATCAAAAAACAAATTTATTAATTAAATTTAATGGTCAATATTCAGCAGATAATCTTGATGGGTCTGATCAATTTTCACTTGGTGGAGTTAATGGTGTTAGAGCATATCCATCCAGTGAGGCATCTGGTGATTTAGGCTTTATTACAAACTTAGAGCTTAAGAGAAATTTTGATAAATTTGAAGGCACACTTTTTTATGATTATGGAAAAATAAAACTTCATAAACATCTTTATGAAAATTGGAATTCAACAAATCCAAAGTTAAAAAATAATTATATCTTAAGAGGATGGGGTTTTGCTTTAGATGCTACAATATTTAAAGATATTAATTTTAATGCTACCTATGCTTTTACAATTGGTAATAATTCAGGATCAGATACAGAAACCAAAGATGTAGATGGACTTACAAAAGGAAATCGTGCATATTTTAGTTTAACAAAAAATTATTAATGAAAATTATACATCTTTTTATTTTTTTACTTGTTTCAACTTTAGTAGTAGCTGAAGAATTACCACCAAAAGTAATCACCCAACAATATGAAAATTGGACATATCAATGTATAGAAAGTACTGATAAAAAAAATTGTGAAGTTTCACAATCAGTTAGAATTCAAAATTCTAATATTAATTTTTCAATTATTTATTCAAAATTTACTAATTCAAAAAACCAACTGAATAAAATAATTACAATAATTTCACCACTAGGAATAGATTTGCAAAGTAATTTACAATTAAAATTTGATGATAACGAAATAATAGAGTTAAAATGGGCTAATTGTGAGAGTTTTGGATGTTTAGTTTTATTAAAAACAGATACTGAAATAAAAGATGAGCAGACTCAATATGATAAGGTTTATGAAAGTTTAATAAAAAGTCAAAAACTACTAATGTCCGTTAAAGGTTTTTCTAATAAACAAGTAATTAATATTGACACAAACCTTGCTGGTTTTTCCAAAGCTTCGAAACAACTAGATCTGGTTAAACTTATTAATTAAAGACAGATTTAATATTTAAGAAAATTTATGATAAAAACTAATTTATGAATGTATTTATAATTTTATCAGTATTGGTAATTGTTGTTGGGGTTATTTTACTAGTTGCATCACCATCTGCGTTATTTACTTTAAATTGGAAAGAAAAGTCAGGAAAAGACAAATTTCTAATGTTCTTATTTTATGGTATTTTGGTTTATATAATAAATATCATTTTTTGGATTATTAAATAACAATATTAACCATTCTCAAGATCTCTTTATCCTTATTTAGTGTTAGCTAATTCCATCACCTAGACACTTGATTTGAATATTGGTAGGGTTGGATGGTGAGTGATATTTTTCCAAAAGGATCGGCATGGATGAACAGTGAGTTCATTCAACTTTCTGAAGCTAAAATTCCTATTTTAGATTGGGGTTTTCTAAGATCTGATGCCACATATGATGTTGTTCATGTTTGGAAGGGTAGATTTTTTCAATTAGATAAACATATTGATCGTTTCTTTAAATCAACAGAAAAACTGAGAATGCCATGCAGACTTAGTCGTGAAGAAATAAAAAAAATATTAGCAGGCTGTGTTAAAAAAGCTGATCTTGAAGATTCTTATGTTGAAATGATACAAACAAGAGGAATGTCTCCAAACTTTGTTAGAGATCCTCGTAAAGCGACACCACGTTTTATGGCTTTTGCAGTACCCTTTGGTTGGATACTTAAGCCAGAAGATTTTGAAAAAGGATTAGATGTATATTTAACCGATATAACAAGAATTCCTCCAAGTTCAGTTGATCCAACTATTAAAAATTATCATTGGATGGATTTAGTCACCGGTATGCTTGATGCTTATGAGAGAGGACATCATACTGCTTTATTAGTAGATGAGGATAACAATATCTCTGAAGGCCCAGGCTTTAATATTTTCTCTGTTGATGAAAATGGAATTAATACCCCAGACCATGGAGTACTAGAAGGAATTACAAGACAAACCGTTATTGATTTAGCTAAAGAACTAAATATTAACGTTAATAAAAAATCTATAACGATTGAAATGTTAAAATCATCTAAAGAATTATTTGCAACCTCAACAGCAGGAGGGGTAATGCCAATAACAAAAGTAAGTGGGGAAAATATTAAACAAGGAACAGTAGGGGATATTACAAGAAAAATTCACAAACTCTATTGGGATAAGCATTCAGATCCTATGTGGAGTACATCTATAAACGATATATTATAAAAAATGAAAAAACTTTTAGGGATCGTCGTTTCGGTTTGTTTTGGTTTAGTGTCAGTTTTGCAGAAACAGTTGAAGAAAGATTATCGAAAATTGAAAAAAGATTAGACAAAATAGAGTAATCTTAAGAAGAAAAAATACGAATATTGCTAAAAATAAAGACGGTACATGAAGTTAACCGAGACTACCGTTAAGATAATAACCAGTAAGTAAAGGGATATATAATCTTTTGGAGTTAACATGCTTTATAAATACTCTTATTGTTATGAACTTGCGAGCTTCTTTTTAGGATCATAGAAAGGTTTTTCAGTAATTGTTGCTTTAATGATTTTGTCATTCATTTTAACATCAAGTATCGTTCCAATCTCTGAATTGTTAATTGAAACCATTGCAAGGGCAATGTTTTGTTTTAGTCTTGGTGAATAAACTGCAGAAGTTATTTTACCAACAACTTGATTGTCTTTTAAGATTTCCCAAAAGGTAGTGTTGGGGCCTGTTAAAGGATCACAATCTAAGATAACTCCAACTTGCTTTCTTTTAATACCATTCTTGTTTATTTTTTGTAAAGCATCTTTACCAACAAAGTTTATATCGGTGTCAAGATTAACAAGCCTTCCTAATCCTACTTCATAAGGGTTAGTGTTAATATCAGCATCTGCATGGTACGATAACATTCCACCTTCAATACGTCTAATCGATGATGTGTGACCTGGTTTTAATCCATGAGGTTTACCAGCTGCCATTATTTTTTCCCAAAGTTCATCACCCTTAGAGCCATCTCTTAAATATAATTCATAACCTAGTTCACTTGACCAACCGGTACGAGAAACTATTAAAGGAATGCCGTCTAAATCTAATTCTCTTAACCAATAATATTTAAGATCATTAATACTTTTACCAAATAAAGCTTCCATAATCTTTCCAGAGTTTGGACCTTGTAATTGAAGAGGGGAGACATCAGGTTCTGAAATTTTAACATCAAGGTTTGAGTTTACAGCAACACCTTGTGCCCATAATAAAATATCACTATCTGCAAGAGATAACCAATAATGGTTTTCTTTTAGTCTTAATAAAACTGGATCATTTAAAATTCCACCTTCATTATTTACAATTAAAACATATTTACATTGACCAACTGAAAGTTTTGATAAATCCCTTGGGGTTAACAGTTGAATAAATTTTGTAGCATCTGGTCCTGTAATCTCTACTTGTCGTTCAACTGCAACGTCACATAAAATTGCTTCATTAACTAAATTCCAAAAGTTTTGTTCAGGAGATCCAAAGTCACGAGGAATGTACATGTGATTATAAACTGAAAAGCCAGTTGCACCCCATTTAACCGTTGAGTTAAAATAAGGGGATTTCCTAATCTGCGTTCCAAAACCAAAGTTTTTCTTATCTTCCATCTTTAAAACCTATTAATTATTTAATTATTTGAAAAGTTAATTATTACCCTCGCACTCAATTGTCGCAAATGCAGTTAGTTGTTGAATCTCTTCAGGTGTTTTTTTAAACACTTCATCGATCTCTTTATCATTGAATTTCTCGCTTAATTTATCAACTGTACACTGGCAGTATATTTTAGCCCCATCTGCACCAATATATGCTTTAGAGTTAGTGTAACAACCAATATACAATTCCTTCTCATATTCAGGGCTTAGAGCATGACTTTTAGAGCTAAAAAGGAGAATAAAAATTAGTAAGTATTTATATCTTTTGATCATATTCACCAACTTTGCCAGTTTTTTGTAAAAGGTCATCAATAAAATCAAAGATCTTTTTCTTTCTCTCATCTGATGTTGGGCTTTCGGTTACAATAACCAATGATGGTTTATTTGATGAGGCTCTAATTAATCCCCATGAGCCATCTTTAAAAGAAAATCTGATGCCATTAACTGTTAAGACTTCACTAATCTCCTGATCATCAATTTTAGTTTTATTATCTTTAATTTTATTTACTTGCTTAACTAACTCTTCAACAACTTGATATTTCTCTTCATCTTTACAAAATGGAGCCATTGTTGGTGTTTGAAAAGTGTTAGGTAGTTCTTTTATAACCTCATTCATAGATTTATTTTCGTTATCTAATAAATGACACACTTGAATTGCAGAATTTATTCCATCATCATAACCAAATCCCAAAGGTTGGTTAAAGAAAAAGTGACCACTTTTTTCAAATCCAGCTAAAGCTTTTTCAGTATTAACTTTTCTTTTAATGTGTGAGTGACCTGTCTTCCAATAAACAGTTTCACAGTTATTCTCTTTTAAAACTTTATCAGTTGCGTACAATCCAGTTGATTTTACATCAACAATAAATTTAGAACCTTTATGATTTTTGGATAAATTTCTTGCAATTAATAATCCAATTTTATCTGAAAATATTTCGTCTCCAGTATTGTCGATTACACCAACTCTATCACCATCACCATCAAAACCAAATCCAATGTCAGCGTTATTATCTTTTACAGCCTTTGCTATTGCATGTAACATCTCTAAATCCTCTGGATTTGGATTATATTTTGGAAAAGTCCAATCAAGATCACAATCAAGCTCAATTACTTCACAACCAATACCTCTTAAAATTTCAGGAGCAAATATACCAGCAGTACCATTACCACATGCAACAACTGCTTTAATTTTCTTTTTGATTTTATTTTTATTTATTAAATCATTTTTATAAATTTGTTGAAAACCTTCTATTTGTTTTTCATTACCTTCACCTTTGATAAAGTTTTCATTTAAAGTAATTTCTTTTAATTCTTTCATCTCTTCTGGTGCATGGGTTAAACCTTTTTTGATACCCATTTTAACTCCAGTCCAACCATTTTCATTATGACTAGCAGTTACCATTGCAACAGCGTCTGCATCTAAATTAAATTGAGCAAAATATACAGTAGGGGATAAGGATAAACCTATGTCTTCAATATTACATCCTGTTGAAAGCAGTCCTTTTTTAAGAGCAGTTTTAATTTCTTCACTGTAAGATCTATAATCATGACCAACAATTACTCTTGGATTATTTTTTTTTGTATGTTTTATAATTTGAGTACCTAAACCTCTACCTAGATTCTCTATTCCGAGTTGGTTTATGTCTTTCTCATACAACCATCTTGCGTCATACTCTCTGAAGCCATAGGGGTCTATTTTTAAATTTGTTGTCATTGTTAACCTTTCTTACATTCATTTTATTTTTTTATTGATATTTTTTTTATATGTTCTATAAATGTTCTGTTGAATAATGATTTATATGGTGTATCAATGATTTTAACATACAACATGTAGTTGTTTTGTGAAAAATAACTAAAAAAAATATTAAAATATGAACAAAATACTATCACAGGCACTCAAGAAAGCTGTCTCCGAATATAGCCCAAATAATGGTGAGCTTTCAAAAAGTAAAGGTCCAGATTTATTTTCACTTAGTAATGATACAGAACTTTTTCAAAATGAAAAAGGTATAATTATTAAAATTGATAGAACAAGAGATTCTAAATTAACTGACTTTGGCAAAGCAACTTTAAAAGACAGATACTTAGGTCAAAACGAATCTTTTCAAGATTTATTTGCACGTGTAGCAAGTTCATATGCAGATGACAATTTACATGCACAAAGAATTTATAATTACATTAGTAATTTATGGTTCATGCCAGCAACTCCAGTTTTATCAAATGGTGGAACTAAAAGAGGTTTGCCAATTTCATGTTTTTTAAATGAAGCATCAGACAGCTTAAATGGAATACTTGATTTATGGAGTGAGAATGTTTGGTTAGCTGCTAAAGGTGGTGGGATTGGAAGTTACTGGGGTAACCTTAGATCCATTGGAGAAAAAATTGGTAAAGTTGGAAAGACATCAGGAATAATTCCTTTCATCAAAGTAATGGACTCGTTAACGATGGCGATTAGCCAAGGTTCATTAAGAAGAGGATCGGCTGCTTGTTATCTTCCAATTGATCATCCTGAAATTGAAGAGTTTATTGAAATGAGAAGACCTACAGGTGGTGATCCAAATAGAAAAGCTTTGAACCTTCATCATGGTGTTTTAGTATCAGATGCATTTATGAGAGCTGTTGAAACAGATGAACAGTGGGCATTAAAAAGTCCTGCAGATGGAACAGTACAACAAACTATCTCTGCAAGAAATTTATGGATTAGATTATTAACTGCAAGAATTGAAACAGGTGAACCTTATATTATCTATATCGATACAGTTAACAGACAAATTCCTCAACACCATAAGTTAGCAAATCTAACTGTTAAAACTTCTAACCTTTGTAGTGAGATAACTTTACCTACTGGAATAGATAAAAATGGAAGAGATAGAACTGCTGTATGTTGTTTATCATCTTTAAATTTAGAAAAGTATGATGAGTGGAAAGATGACAAAGTAATGATCAATGACGTTATGAGATTCTTAGATAATGTGTTGACTGATTTTATTGAAAGAGCTCCTGAGCAATTTGATGATGCAAAGTATTCTGCTGAAAAAGAAAGAAGTGTTGGCCTAGGTGTTATGGGTTTTCATTCTTATTTACAACAACACAGTATTCCACTTGAGTCAGTTATGAGTAAAGCTTGGAATAAAAAAATATTTAAACATATTCAAGAGCACGTAGATCAGGCCTCTAAAGATTTAGCAGATGAAAGAGGACCATGCCCAGATGCTGCTGACTATGGTTATAATGAAAGATTTTCTAACAAAACTGCTATTGCACCTACAGCTTCTATTTCTATTATCTGTGGTGGAGCATCTCCAGGAGTAGAACCCGTTGCAGCCAACAGTTACACGCACAAAACTCTTTCAGGGTCTTTTAATGTTAGAAATAGATATTTAGTTGAGTTATTGGAAAAACATGGAAAAAATACAGATGATGTTTGGTCTGAAATTACAACAAACCAAGGCTCTGTTTCTCATTTAGACTTTCTAACTGATTTAGAAAAAGATGTTTTCAAAACAGCATTTGAGCTAGATCAAAAATGGATTATTGAATTAAGTGGAGATAGAACACCATTTATATCTCAAGCACAATCAATTAACCTTTTTGTACCAGCAGATATTCATAAAAGAGAACTACATAAAATTCATTTTGATGCTTGGAAAAAAGGTTTAAAGAGCCTTTACTATTGCAGATCAAAATCAATTCAACGTGCAGAAAACGTTAACGATACTAAAGCAACAGATGTTACTGCGAACGTTTACAAATCAAAACCACAAACAGCTGAACAACCAGAATACGAGGAGTGCCTATCATGTCAGTAGAAAAAATGGATACTAAAATCATCCAACCACCAAAAGAAGAAATAGTTCAACCACAAAAAATGGGACTATTAGTTGAAAACCCAGTTTACAAACCATTTAGATATCCATGGTGTTATGATGCTTGGTTAACTCAGCAAAGAATTCACTGGCTACCAGAGGAAGTGCCACTTGGTGATGATGTTAGAGATTGGCAAAAAAATTTAACTCAGTCAGAAAAAAATTTATTAACACAAATTTTTAGATTTTTTACTCAAGCTGATGTTGAAGTACAAAATTGTTATTTAAGACATTATACAACTGTATTCAAACCTACAGAAGTTTTAATGATGATGACTGCTTTTGCTTCAATGGAAACAGTTCACATAGCTGCTTACTCTCATTTACTTGATACTATTGGAATGCCTGAGTCAGAATATTCTGCATTCATGAAATACAAAGAGATGAAAGATAAATATGATTACATGCAAAATTTTGACATGAGTTCAAAAAAAGATATTGCATTAACGGTAGCTGTATTTAGTGCGTTCACTGAAGGCTTACAATTATTTGCAAGTTTTGCAATCTTACTTAACTTCCCAAGACATAATAAAATGAAAGGGATGGGCCAAATTGTTACTTGGTCTGTAAGAGATGAAACGTTGCACTGTAACTCTATGATTAGACTGTTTAAAGAGTTCATTCATGAGAACCCAGAAATCTGGACTCCTGAATTAAAAGCAGAACTTTACAAAGCATGTAGAACAATCATTGAGCATGAGGATGCTTTCATTGATTTAGCTTTTGAAATGGGTCCTATGGAAGGTCTTACAGCGCAAGATGTAAAACTTTATATAAGATTTATTGCTAATAGAAGATTATCTCAGCTTGGATTAGAGCCAATTTATGATGTGGACAAAAACCCACTTACTTGGTTAGATTCTATGCTGAATGCAGTTGAACATATGAACTTCTTTGAAGGTCGTTCTACTGAATATTCTAAAGCAGCAACTCAAGGAACTTGGACAGAAGCTTTTAGTTAAGTCCGATTTTACCAAATTAAGATTTAAAGGGATGGTATTTACTGTCCCTTTTTTTTATCTGTATAAAAATTAAATAATCTTGAGATAAGTTTTTTAAAATTATCTTTGATTTAATTGAATAACTTTTCTGTGCTTGCTACCTTTATAACTTGCAAGAGGTCTAATTAATTTATTAGCAGCATGTTGCTCCATAATATGCGCTGACCAACCTGTAATTCTTGAAATTACAAATATTGGGGTAAAGAAATCAGTATCAAAACCCATTAAATGGTAAGTTGGACCTGTTGGGTAATCAACATTTGGATAAATATTTTTTTCTTTAATCATTACCTTTTCAACAATGTCATAAATCTTTTCAAATGTTTTATCTTTTTTAATAATAGCTACTCTTTTAAAGTATTCTCTCATAGTTGGAACTCTTGAGTCTCCACTTTTGTAAACTCTATGACCAAATCCCATCACTACATCTTTGTTTTTTAAAGCCTTCGTAATCCATTTTAAAGCATTCTCAGGTTTTTTAATTTTCTTCATCATGTGCATTACTTCTTCATTAGCACCACCATGAAGAGGACCTTTTAAACTCGCGATTGCTCCAGTGATTGCCCCATGAATATCAGATAAGCTACTGGTAATAGTTCTTGCTGTAAATGTTGATACGTTAAAACTATGCTCAGCGTATAAAATTAGTGATACATCGAAAGCTTTAACGATTTCTTTTTCAGGAACTTTTCCAAAACACATATGGAAAAAATTTGCAGAAAAAGTAAGATTTTTTTTTGGAGCTATAATTTTTTTCCCTTTTCGAAGTCTGTAAAAAGCTGCTAGGGCAGTAGGTGTTTTTGCAAGAATTCTAATCGCCTTTCTTAAATTTGCTTTTGGAGAGCTGTCTTTAGTTTCTTTGTCTTCAAGACCCATGACGCTAACAGCTGTTCTTGCAACATCCATTGGATGAGAATTTTTAGGTATTTTTTTTAAAATACTTAATAAATTTTTAGATAAAGTTATTTCTTTAGATAATTCTTTCTTAAATTCTTTTAATTGTTTTTTATTAGGTAATTCTTTATTTAAAATTAAATATGCAACTTCTTCAAAATCACATCTTGCACATAAATCTTGAGCTGCATAACCTCTATAAGTAAGAGAGTTGATTTCTGGCATAACTTTTGAAATTTCTGTTTCATCAACAACTATCCCTAGTAAACCTTTTTTAATATCATCACTCATTATTCATGTCCTTCCGTACTAAAGTTATAAATTTTTTCATCTAACGAATTGTACTTTTCATATTCTACTAACTCGTAAAGTCTTTTTCTAGTTTGCATTTTATCAATAATGTTGTTCTGATGTCCATTCACAAAAATGTCTCTAAGACCATCTTCTACATTTTTCATGGCTAATCTTTGTGTAGTTACTGGATAAATCACAATATTATACCCAAAGTTTTCTAATTCTTTGTAATTGAATAGCTTAGATTTTCCAAATTCCGTCATATTCGCTAACAAGTAACAGGATAATTCTTTTCTAACTTTTTCAAAATCTTTTTCATCCTGTAAAGCTTCTGGGAAAATAATTTCAGCTCCAGCATCAATATATGCCTTACATCTATCAATCATCTTATCTATTCCCTCAACTCCTTTAGCATCAGATCTTGCTATAATCTTAAAATTTTCATCTTGTTTAGCTGCAACACATTCTTTAATTTTTTTAACCATTGCTTCAGTTGAAATTAATTCTTTGTTATCTAAGTGACCACATCTTTTTCGTTCTACTTGATCTTCTAAGTGAACTGCTGACACCCCAAATTCTTCAAAAGTTTTAATAGTTTCTTCACAAGACTTAAAGCCAGTGTCGATATCAACGATGGTAGGTAAACTTGTAACTCTAGATATTAAATAAGATCTAGTACTAACATCTTGCAGCGTAGTTAAACCAATATCTGGAAATCCTAAATCATTAGCCATAACTCCACCTGATACATAAACTGCATCATACCCAATTTCTTCAATTAGTTTTGCTGTTAGTGGGTTATAAGCACCAGGAACTCTTAAAATTTTATTTGATTTTAGTTTACTAACAAAGTCAGCTCTTTTTTGACTGGGCTCTTTTTCTACAAAATGCATTAAAAAATTCCTTGTTTTGTATTTTTCTTAATTTGACTTCTTTTAACCTGAATATTTAGTTTATTTAATTCCCCAGCTTTCAAATTTTTAAGATTTTGAACAACTTTTAAGAAGCGAGCACTCTCTTTTTTATCTAATATACCATCTGTTAACGTTAAAAACTTGTTTATATAATTCTGTCTTTTAAATGGACGTGCTCCATAAGGGTGAGCATCTGCTCTATCCAATTGTTCCGTAATTTTTTTACCATTATTTAAAGTGACCACAACTTTTGCACCAAAAGATTTATTCTTTGGATTAGGATCGTGATATTTCTTAGTCCATTTTTTATCTTCAAATGTAGTAATTGATTTCCAAATTTTTATAGTGCTTTTTCTGTTAGCTCTTTGTTTAGTATATGATTTAACATGGTGCCAATCAGCATCTTCAAGAGCTACTGCAAAAATGTACATAATAGAGTGATCTAGTGTTTCTCTACTTGCATTTGGATCCATTTTTTGTGGATCATTTGCACCAGTTCCAATTACGTAATGAGTGTGATGACTTGTGTAAATATCAATTTTTTTAATTTGATTTAAATTTGAAATTTTCTTATTAAGTTTTTTAGCAATATCTATTAGTGCTTGAGATTGGTATTCTGCTGAATATTCTTTTGTATAAGTCTCAAGTATCGCCTTCTTAGATTCTTTTTTCTTAGGAAGAGGCACATTATATAAAGCTTTCTTACCATCTAGTATTCTAGCTATAACACTATCTTCACCCTCATAAATTGGACTTGGAGCACCTTCACCACGCATTGCTCTATCAACTGCTTCGATTGCAAGCTTACCAGCATGAGCAGGGGCGTAAGCTTTCCAGCTAGAAATTTCACCTTTTCTAGATTGTCTCGTTGAAACTGTTGTATGTAGAGCTTGTTGAACTGCTTGATAAATTGTTTCAGTGTTTAGCTTTAACATTGTACCTAAGCCTGCTGCAACACTAGGTCCTAAGTGTGCTATGTGATCTATTTTATGTTTATGCAAACAAATGCCTTTAACTAAATTAACCTGAACCTCATAACCTGTGATAATTCCTCTTAATAAATCTAGTCCACTTTTTTTAGTTTGTTGAGCTACACTTAAAATAGGTGGAATATTATCTCCTGGATGACTGTAGTCTTCCGCTAAAAATGTATCATGAAAATCAAGCTCTCTAACAGCTGTTCCATTTGACCAAGCAGCCCACTCACAATCAAATTTTAATTTTGTATCAATCCCAAATAAATTTGCACCATTTTTTCTAGGATGCTTTAGGGCCATTTCTCTTGAAGAGATAACAGCTTTTCTGTTTAAAGAGGCGATAGCAACTGAAGCATTATCAATTATTCTATTAATAACCATCTCAATGGCTGCCTTATCTAACTTTGCATTATCAGAGGCTATTTCAGCAATTTTCCATGCCAATTGATTTTTTTTAGGTAAATGAATTTTTGATGGGTAAACTTTAACTTTATGCGAAATCATTAGGCCTCCTTAATTATGCAACCTATTAATAGTAAGAAAAAAAATTAAATCAATCTTTTAAGTAAGTTGAAACTATCTTTTCAACACCATTAAAGTCTTTTATCAAATGATTATGGTAAATTTCATTAGAATTTTTTTCCGTATAACCATTTTCTAATAAAATAACAGGAACAGAAGCAGCCTTTGCAGCATTTGCATCAGTTTCACTATCACCAAACATTAAAGATTTCTTTATATCACCACCAATGATTTCAACTATACTTGTTATGTGTCTTGGATCAGGTTTGCAATAATCAAACGTATCTGAACCAGCAACGTACTCAAAGTAATCATAAATTCCAATTTTTTTTAAAAGGTCAATTGCTAAGTGCTCTTGTTTGTTGGTACAAACGGCCATTGAAATTTTTTTTTCTTTACACCATTTTAAAAATTCTTTTACACCGTTAATAAGTGTGCTTTCTTTAATAATATTTTTTCCATAAAAATTAACAAAATCTTTAACCATTTCAGCTTTAATTTTTTGATCATCAATTTTACCAAACTCTTTTTTGGCTTGTCCCCATATAGATCTACCAATCATTGCTCCAGCACCTTGTCCGACCAAATTTCTAATATCTGCAGTTGATTTTGTTGGATAACCATATTTTTTCATTACATGATTATGGGCATTCATTAAATCAGGTGCGGTATCAACTAATGTTCCATCTAGGTCAAATAATATTGAGTAGTTTTGAGTCATTAATAAAGTATTTTTAAGAAATAAATTGTGAATTAAGTTATCTATACACTTAATATAAAAATATTTCCAGATGAAACAAATAAATTCTAACCTTGTACAAGAAAAACTTCGTAAATTTTTTATCAAGTCTGGTGTAAAGATGATTGGTCCTGAAACTATTTTTTTTTCAAAAGATACAAAGATTGGAAAAAACGTTACTATTAATCCATATGTTGTCATTGGAAAAAAAGTTAAAATTGGCAATAATGTAATTATCAATTCATTTTCACATTTAGAAGATTGTAAAATAAAAAATAAAGTTGAAGTGGGACCTTATGCAAGATTAAGACCAGGTACCACTCTTGAAGAAGGATCAAAAATTGGAAATTTTGTAGAAGTTAAGAAAAGTACAGTTGGAAAAAAATCAAAAATTAATCATTTATCGTATATTGGTGATAGTGAAATAGGCAAAGGTGTAAATATAGGAGCTGGCACAATTACCTGTAATTATGATGGCGTTAGAAAAAGTAAAACAAAAATTAAAGATAATGTATTTATAGGCTCAAACTCATCATTAGTTGCACCTATTACTCTAGAAAAAAATAGTATTGTTGGAGCAGGGTCAGTTATTACAAAAAAAGTTAAAAAAAATTCATTAGCCTTAACTAGAAGTTCTCAAACAGAAGTTAAAAACTATAAAAGAAAAATAAAATAAGATGTGTGGAATTATAGGAATAGCTAGTAATAAATCGGTGTCATCTACAATTATTAATTCTCTTAGAAAATTAGAGTATAGAGGATACGACTCTGCGGGAATTGCCACATTATCAAATGGAATTGTAACTGAAGCAAAATCAGAGGGTAGAGTTGATGTTTTAGAAAAAAATCTTGTAGTTAAGAATATGTCAGGCCCCATTGGAATTGGACATGTTAGATGGGCAACACACGGTATTCCAAATACTATTAATGCACATCCTCACTCATCAGAGAGTGTGTCAGTAGTACATAATGGCATTATTGAAAATTCTACTATTTTAAAAAAGCATTTAATAAATAAAGGCCATGTATTTAAATCTCAGACAGATACAGAGGTAATTGTTCATTTAATAACAGAATATTTAAAAGAACTTAATTTAAAAGATGCAATTATTAAAACTCTAAAACAACTTCATGGAAGTTTTGCTTTAGGTATAATTTTTAAAGATCAGCCTGATCTTATTGTGGGTGCTAGAAGAGGGTCGCCTCTAGCAGTTGGTTATGGTCCTAACGAAAATTACTTGGGATCAGATTCTTATGCTTTAAAATCTATGACCAATAAAATTTCGTATTTAAATGATGGAGAATTTTGCATCATAAAAAAAAACCAAGTTGAATTTTTTGATGAAGAAGGCTTAAAAGTTAATAAAAAAGTTTTAGAATTATCTTCTAAAGAACAGGATTATGACAAGGGTGACTTTAAACATTTCATGGCTAAAGAAATTGAAGAACAGCCAACAACGCTAAAGAACTGTATAAATGAGTATGTAGATAAAATTAACAATGACATCAATATCTATAATTTTCCATGGGATATAAAAGAAATTTCTTCAGTTACCTTAATTGGCTGCGGAACAGCTTATCATTCTTGTTTAATGGCTAAGTACTGGTTTGAAGAAAATACTACACTTGATGTAACAATTGATATCGCATCTGAGTTTAGATACCGAAAAAATAGATTTAAAGATGATAATTTATATATTTTTGTTTCTCAGTCTGGTGAAACTGCAGACACTTATGCAGCGTTAGATTTATGCAATAAAAATAACATGAAAACTTGCAGTGTAGTTAATGTTATAGAAAGTTCCATTGCAAGAGATTCTAAGTTTGTTTTGCCCATTCACTGCGGACCAGAAATTGGTGTAGCATCTACAAAAGCATTTATGGGTCAAATGTTAGTTCTTTATATTTTAGTATTAAAATTAGGTATTTTAAGAAAAGATTTAGATAAAGATTTATATTCAGACAAAATTAAAGACTTAAAAACATTACCTAAGTTAGTTGAGCAAACTTTACTTACAGAGAGTAAAATCCAAACAGTTTCTAGTTCATTTACAGATGCAAAAGGTTCGATGTTCTTAGGGAGAGGTTTTTCTTATCCGATTGCATTGGAAGGTGCCTTAAAGTTAAAAGAATTAGCATATGTACATGCTGAAGGGTACCCTGCAGGTGAAATGAAGCATGGTCCATTAGCTTTAATTGAAGATGGAATGCCAGTTGTTGTTTTAGCTCCAAGAGATAATTATTATAAAAAAACAATTTCTAATATGCAGGAAGTAATAGCAAGGGGTGCTAAAGTTTTATTAATAACAAATAAAAGTAAAGATGAAGTTTTTTCAGAAAACATATGGGAAACAGTGTTTGTTGAAAGTGCTAATGATGATTTGCTACCTTTTTTATTAACTGTTCCATTGCAAAAATTAGCCTATTATTCAGCTCTTAAAAAAGGTTATGACATCGATAAGCCTAGAAATTTAGCAAAATCAGTCACAGTTGAATAATAATTAAACTCTGCTACAACACCCCTAGGTTGAATATGAAAAATTGGAAAACAAATAGCTGGAGAAATTATCCTGTAAAACACATTCCTGAATATCCTGATCAAAAAGATTTGGATGACGTTTTAAGTAAAATTAAAGATTTCCCTCCATTAGTTTTTGCTGGCGAGACAAGACATTTAAAAGAGCAATTAGCTGATGTTGTTGATGGAAAAGCTTTTTTATTACAAGGCGGAGATTGTGCAGAAAGTTTTGCAGAATTTCATCCAGACAATATTAGAGATACATTTAAACTGATACTTCAAATGTCTTTAGTGCTTACTTATTCTGCATCATTACCAGTTATTAAGCTTGGAAGAATTGCCGGACAGTTTTCAAAACCAAGAAGCTCTCCTGTTGAAAATATTGATGGCGTTGAACTACCTAGTTACCTAGGAGATAATATTAATGGAATGGAATTTAATGAAAAATCTAGAGTTCCAGACCCTAAGAGACTTTTTAAAGCTTATTCTCAATCTGCATCAACGCTTAACCTTATAAGAGCCTTTTCTCATGGAGGTTTTGCTGATCTTAAAAAAGTACATACTTGGAATTTAGGTTTTATTAAAAATACACCTGCTGCTAAAAAATTTAAAGATTTAGAAGATAGAATTGCAGATGCATTAGCTTTTATGGATGCTTGTGGAATTAATTCTGACTTTAATAGAAGATTAAAAACAGTAAATTTTTGGACTTCACATGAAGCTTTATTACTTCCTTTTGAACAAGCAATGACGAGAGTAGATTCAACAACAGGTGAATATCACGATACTTCAGCTCACTTTGTTTGGATAGGAGATAGAACAAGACAACTTGATGGTGGACATGTTGAGTTTTGTAGAGGAATTGAAAATCCAATTGGAATTAAATGTGGACCAACATTAAAAGCTGAAGACTTGATAAATCTTTGCAATAAAATTAATCCAAATAATGAAAAAGGCAAAATAACTTTAATTTCTAGATTTGGTCATGAAAATGTTTCTAAATTTTTACCAAAATTAATTAGAGCAATCAAAAAAGAAGGTTTAAATGTAATATGGTCATGTGATCCTTGTCATGGTAATACAATTAAAGCTACAACTGGGTTTAAAACAAGACCGTTTAATAGTGTTGTCAAAGAAGTAAAAAATGTTTTTGAATGTCACCAAAGTGAAGGAAGTTATGCAGGTGGACTACATATTGAAATGACTGGTCAAAATGTTACGGAATGCACAGGGGGTGCTCAGAAAATATCTGACCAAGATTTATCTAGCCGTTACCACACTCATTGCGATCCAAGACTTAATGCTAACCAAGCGTTAGAGTTAGCTTTTTTAATTTCTGATGAGATTAAAAAAAATGCTGCTTATTCTAAAAAAAATATTAAAGCGGCATCTTAAAGCATTGTATTGAATACAATTTCGTTTAAATTTTAGGAAATGAAACCATTAGAAAAAGCACAATTTATAAGTAATTGGATTAAAGATTATGTGAACAAGATGCCAAGTAAGGCTCAATCTTTAATCATTGGAATTTCTGGGGGAATAGATTCTTCTGTATCAAGTACATTGAGCGCAATGACAGGTATTAAAACAATTGTTTTATCAATGCCCATTAAACAAAAATCATCACAACATGACTTAAGCTTAAAACATCAAGAATGGCTTGTTAAAAACTTTGATAATGTTGAAGCGCACACAATAAATTTAGATAAATTATTTGAAACCTTTGAGAGTACGTTATCAAATTTTGATAGTGAACTTGGAATGGCAAATTCTAGAGCTAGAATTAGAATGACCACTCTTTATCAAGTAGCAGCTGCTAACAAAGGTATTGTGGTTGGTACTGGAAATAAAGTTGAGGATTTTGGGGTAGGGTTTTATACAAAATATGGAGATGGTGGAGTTGATATATCTCCTATTGCTGATTGTAATAAATCAGAAGTATGGGAAATAGGTAAATCTATTAATATACTTCAAGAGATAATTGATGCTGCTCCAACAGATGGATTATGGGATGATGGCAGAACTGATGAAGGTCAGTTAGGTCTTAAATACGAGGAATTAGAAGAAGCTATGAACAATGTTAATTCAATAAATCGTGAAAAATACGAAAAAATAAGAAAGATGAACTTGCATAAAATGGAACCAATCCCAGTTTGCAAGATTCCCAACTAATCTTATAGATTCACAAATCTATAATTAAAGTATAATTCTAAGATAATGAACATGGATATTTTTTTAACAAACAATCTAAATAATAAAAAAGAAAAATTTGTTCCAATAAATAAAGAAAACATTGGAATGTATGTTTGTGGTCCAACTGTTTATGACAACCCACACATAGGTAATGCTAGACCTCTTGTTATTTTTGATATTTTGTTCAAAGTTTTAAAATCAAAATATGGTCATGATAAAATAAATTATATAAGAAATATTACAGATGTTGATGATAAGATAATTAAATCAGCAAAAGAAAAAAATCTTTCAATATCTGAATTAACAAACAATGTTATTAAAGATTTTAATGAGGATTGTAATTACTTAAATTTAGATAATCCAACCCAACAGCCAAAAGCTACAGATCATATTGATCTCATGATTAAAATGATATCAACTTTAATAGAAAAAGATTTTGCCTATGAGGCAAACAACCATGTTTATTTTGAAGTTAGCAAATTTGATGATTATGGAAAGCTATCGAATAAGAAATTAGAAGATTTAATTGCAGGATCTAGAGTAGAAGTTTCAGATAATAAAAAAAAATCAGAAGATTTTGTTTTATGGAAACCCTCTAAGGATGATGAGCCTTCTTGGGATTCTTCTTGGGGTAAAGGAAGACCTGGTTGGCATTTAGAATGTTCAGCAATGTCAAAGAAATACCTAGGAAACGTATTTGATATTCATGGTGGAGGAATTGATCTAATTTTTCCACATCACGAAAATGAAATTGCACAATCAAGATGTGCGAATGATAGTAAAGTTTTTGCAAATTATTGGATCCATAACGCATTTATTACTATGTCCAATGAAAAAATGGCTAAATCAACTGGCAACATACTTAAGATTAAAGATTTTAAAGATAATGTTGATGGACAAGTTTTAAAACTTGCTCTTATGAGTGCTCACTACAAACAGCCATTAGACTGGAACGAAAAGCTCTTAGAAGATTGCAAAAATACTATTGATAAATGGTATGAAGTTTATTTACCCCCGAAAGACAAAATAGTTTTAGATGAAGATATTTTGTCTCCATTATATGATGATTTGAATACACCTGGCTACATTGCAAAATTACATCAACTTTATGATAAGGCCTTAAAAGGAGGAAATGAAGAGAAAAGTTTATTTGTATTAGCTTGTAATTTTATTGGTATTTTAAATAAAACAAAAGAAGAGTGGATTGAATTTAAAAAGAAAAAATCATCCATTAATGAAGATGACATTTTAGAAATGATTTCACTTAGAAACAAAGCTAGAGAAGATAAGAATTATAAAGAAGCTGATATCATTAGAAATAAGCTTTTAGATAAAGGGGTTTTAATAGAAGACAAAGATGGTAAAACAATTTGGAAACTAAAATGAGCAAAGAACAACTTTTTATATTTGATACAACACTGAGAGATGGTGCACAAACACAAGGTGTAGACTTTTCTGTAGATGATAAATTAAAAATTGCCTCAGCTTTAGATAATTTAGGTGTTGATTATATTGAGGGTGGGTGGCCAGGAGCAAATCCTACGGATACTGAATTTTTTCAAAAAAAACATTCATTTAATAATGCTAAACTAACATCTTTTGGTATGACCAAAAGAACTGGTCGAAGTGCCGATAATGATCCTGGACTATCAGCACTTTTAAACTCAAACACACCGGGAGTTTGTATTGTAGGAAAATCTTGGGATTTTCATGTTGATATAGCACTTGGTATTTCTAATGAAGAAAACTTAGAAAACATTAAAGAGACAGCTAAACATTTCGTTAAAGAGAATAAAGAATTCATGTTCGATGCAGAGCATTTTTTTGATGGATACAAGGCTAATCCAAGTTACGCCTTATCATGTCTCAAATCAGCATTTGATGAGGGAGCAAGGTGGATTGTTTTATGTGACACTAATGGTGGAACCTTACCTCATGAAGTTACAAAAATTGTTACAGAAGTTTCTAAAACTATACCTGGAAAAAATTTAGGGATACATGCACACAATGATACTGGTAATGCAGTTGCGAATTCTTTAGCTGCAGTTTGGGCTGGAGTTAGACAGGTGCAAGGAACCATCAATGGTTTAGGTGAAAGGTGTGGTAATGCTAATTTAATGTCACTAATCCCTACTTTTTTTTTAAAAGAAGATTTTGCAACTAATTTTCAATTAAAAATTAAACCAGACAATATTAAGAAATTAACAGAATGCTCTAGATTGTTGGATGAGATTTTAAATAGAAAACCTAACAAACATCTTCCATACGTTGGTGCTGCTGCTTTTTCTCATAAAGGTGGTCTTCATGTATCAGCGGTTCAAAAAGATCCAAAAACTTACGAACATATTGATCCTGAAGAAGTTGGAAATTCTCGAAACATAGTAGTTTCAGATCAATCTGGAAAATCCAATATAATCTCAAGACTAAAAACTATTGGTATAGAAATAGAAGAGAGCGATCCTAAAATTAAAAAACTTTTAGATGAAGTTAAAGATAGAGAATTTATTGGCTATAGTTATGATGGCGCTGACGCATCTTTTGAATTATTGGCCAGAAGGATTATCAGCAAAATACCAAGGTATATATTGATTAAAGAATACGATGTCTCTGTTAAAAAAGATTCGTCAGGTACAATTGTTTCTTCTGCAAAAGCTCAGCTTGAAGTTGATGGTGAAAAAATTATGTGTACGGGTGAAGGAAATGGTCCTGTTAATGCTCTAGATAATGCTATAAGACAAAATGTAGATCGATTAAACAAATACTCTAAATATTTAAAAGATTTAAAATTAGTTGATTATAAAGTTAGAATTTTAAATACAGGTACTGAGGCAATCACTAGAGTTTCAATAGAAAGCACAGATTCAAAAGGCAAAAATTGGTTCACTATTGGTGTTTCAGCAAATATAATTGATGCTTCATTTAAAGCATTGGTTGATAGTTTAGATTATAAATTATTTAAAGATAAAGCCCCAGCAAGTCTTTAATGTCGTTTAACAATATTTCATTTATTTTACATCAACCTCAATTATCTGAAAATATTGGAGCTTGTGCTAGAGCTGTTAAAAACTTTAACTTTAAAAAGTTAGTTATTGTTAAACCAAAACCAATTTTCCCAAATGATAAAATTTTAGCAACGTCAGTTGGCGCAAAAGATCTAATTATTAATGCTAAAGTACATGAAACCTTAGAATCTGCTGTTAAAAAGGTAGATTGTGTTATTGCAACATCTGCAAGGTTTAGAAATAAAAATATTAAACATATTAATTTAGATGATTTAAAAAAAATTGATTTTAATAAAAAGATAGCTTTTTTATTTGGTTCTGAGGCGTCTGGTTTATCTAATAATGAGATTAGTTATGCTAATTTCACCATGCAAATCCCAACTAACCCTGATTTTAAATCTTTAAACCTGTCACATAGTGTTATTATTATTGCTCATACAGTAACAAGCATCATTAATCTAAAAGGTGCAAAATATTCTAAATCAAAAAAAGTAACCTTAGCTAGCAAAAAGGATATTCAAGCTATGACTAACTTGTGCATCAAAAAACTAGAGGAAAAACACTTTTTTAAACCCTTGGAGAAGAGACCTATTATGCTTGAAAACTTAAGAAGCATTTTTTCTAAAATGGAGCTTTCTGAGAAGGAAACGCGTATTTTATCCAGTGTATTTGCAAGTTTGTCCAAAAAAGGTTGATTGACAAAATAATGAGTAAGTTTATAAACCCACCTATCAAATGACAAAAAGAATAAGCGCTAAACATAAAATAGATAGAAGGTTAAAAATTAACCTATGGGGTAGACCTAAAAGTCCTTTTAATAAAAGGGATTATGGTCCAGGACAACACGGACAAGGTAGAAAAGGAAAACCTTCTGATTACGGAATTCAGCTACAAGCTAAACAAAAATTAAAGGGTTACTACGGTAACATTAACGAAAGACAATTCAGAAATATTTATAAAAAAGCTACCATGTTGAAAGGGGATACGGGTGAAAATTTAATTGGATTACTTGAGAGAAGATTAGATTCTGTTGTTTATAGAGCAAGATTTTCAACAACAGTATTTTCAGCGAGACAACTTATTAACCATGGTCACGTAAGAGTTAACGGTAAAAAAGTTAATATTGGAAGTTATGTTGTTAAAGAAGAAGATATAATTGAAATTAGAGATAAATCTAAACAGTTAGCTATAATTGATATTGCTCTAGCTAGTAAAGAAAGAGAAACTCCTGAGTACATTAATTTAGATGAAAAAAATAAAAAAGTTACTTTTGTTAGAACGCCTAAGTTCGACGAAGTTCCTTATCCAGTAGTAATGGAACCTAATCTAGTAATTGAATATTACTCTAGATAATAAATATCCTTTTTTTAAAAAATTCTTTTAATATTGTTCTTAAAATTTCAATAAAATTGTGAATTAATCCTGAGTGAATTTTACATAAATTCATTATATATTTTTTCTTATAAATAAAATTTTTATGAGATTTTAAATGCAACTGGCAAGATATTTAAATAAATTGTTTCAGAAAGATGGCTTTCTTTTAATTGATGCAAATTCAAATAAATATATTATTGGCACACCGAAAGACAATAAGCCAATCACAGTTAAAATATTAGATAAGAAACTCCATTATAAATTATTTTTTAGGCCAGATTTATATTTTGGTGAAGCTTATTCTAATGGAGATATACAAATTGAAAACGGAAGTTTAACCGATTTCTTAGATATAGCGCTTATGAATATAGGAAGAGGTGAATTAAATTTTTTTAGTATGTTGATAAATAAGCTTTATGGTTCTTATAGATATTTGACAAACTTTAACTTTATAAAAAAATCAAAAATGAATGTGGCACATCACTATGATCTCTCAGATGATTTATACAGTTTATTTCTAGATCCTAAAAAACAATACTCTTGTGGATATTTTATAAATGAAAATGATACTTTAGAAGATGCTCAAAATAATAAAATACAACATATAATAAAAAAACTTAATATAAAGCCAAATCAAAAAGTTCTTGATATAGGTTGTGGCTGGGGATCTTTAGCTATTGATATTGCAAAAAGCAATAATTGTGAAGTTACTGGAATTACTCTATCCGAAAATCAGTTTAACTACTGTGTTAAAAAAGCCAAAAAGCTTAATTTAGAAAATCAAGTTACCTTTAAATTAATAGATTATCGTCAGTTAGATGAAAAGTTTGATAGAATTGTAAGTGTTGGAATGTTTGAACATGTGGGTAGGAAGTTTTATAAAAATTTTTTTAAGAAGATTGATAATTTGCTTAATGATGATGGTGTTTCACTAGTTCACACTATTGGCTCAGTTAATCCTCCTAGAGACCCACACCCCTGGATAACTAAGTATATTTTTCCAGGTGGTTATACGCCTAGTCTCAGTGAGGTGGTAACGCCCGTTGAAAAAGCCGGATTAATAGTATCTGACATAGAGGTTCTTAAATTACATTATTCTCACACTCTAAGGCACTGGAAAGAAAATTGTATTAAAAATAAAATTCAAATAATTAATATGTTTGATGAAAAATTTTTTAGGATGTGGGAATTTTATTTAGCTAGCTGTGAAAGTGCTTTTAAATGGGGAGATCAAGTTGTTTATCAGTTCCAACTAACAAAAAACTATATGTCCACTCCTAATACTAGAGATTATATTTATAAGTAATAAATTATTTTTTAAAATTAATTCCTTTATCCTCAAGGACTTTTTTGAGCTCACCGTTTTCATACATTTCCTTAACGATGTCACAGCCACCAACAAATTCACCTTTGATGTAAACTTGTGGAATAGTAGGCCAGTCACTAAATTCTTTTATACCTTCTCTTAAAGACTGAGATTCAAGAACATTTATTCCTTTGTAATTTACTTCTAAAATTTTTAACATATTTGACACAGCCATAGAAAATCCACATTGAGGAGCATCTGGCGTTCCTTTCATAAATAAACATACTTCGTTGGTGTCTATATGACTTTGAATTAAATTTTTTGTACTATCGTCCATTATTGTTCCTTTGTTTTAATTGCTAATGCATGAAGTTCGTTACCCATTTTTCCTTTTAAAGAATTGTATACCATCTTGTGTTGTTCAATTTTACTTTTTCCTGAAAATTCTTTAGAGGTTATTGTCGCTGAGTAGTGATTACTATCTCCTGCAAGATCTTGAATTTCTATTATAGCATCTGGCAAAGCTTCTTTAATGAGTGTTTCAACTTCTTTTATATTCATTGCCATTTTAATTTTCCATGTAGTTCGTTAGCCAATTTGTATGTGATTTAATCAAATCGTCAATTGATACTTTTGTCTTATCGTCAATTATTAAACTATCCTCATTTACTAACCCAAGTTCATCAAAATGTACGGAGTTTTCTTGAAGTATTTTAGTGGCATTTTCTAAATCATCTTTACTAATTTCAATAATGTATCTTCCCTGATCTTCACCAAATAAGTATTCAAATTGATTAATTAAGTAATTAGATTTTTTAAGAGTTGCACCTTTTTTACCTTTAATACACATTTTAGAAAGAGCAGTAATTATTCCACCTAAAGAAACATCGTGAGCAGATTTTATAAATTTTTTATCAATAAGCTTTAAGATTGTTTCACCATTATTTTTTTCATTAAAAAGATTAATTTCAGGAGGAGGTCCATTTTTTTCATTTAGAATATCTCTTGCAAATAAGCTTTGATCCAAGTGACCTTCAGTTTTACCAATAACTAAAAGTATATTACCAACTTCTTTTAAATCCATTGTAACCATGTTTTGGTAATCTTTAATTAAACCAACTCCCCCAATTGCTGGAGTAGGTTTAATCCCAATATCTTTTGTTTGGTTGTAAAATGAAACGTTTCCTGAAACTACTGGAAACTCTAAGTAAGCACTTGCTTCACCTAAACCTTGAACACACTCAACAAACTCACCCATGTTATCTTCGTTTTCGGGACTACCAAAATTTAAACAATTAGTAATAGCAATTGGTTTAGCACCAACTGAAATTAAGTTCCTCCAACTTTCACAAACAATTTGCTTTCCTCCACTTAAAGGGTGAGCCCAACAATATACAGCAGATGAATCTACAGCTGCTGCAACAGCTTTATTGGTACCATGAACTCTAACAACACCAGCATCTCCGCCAGGTTTTTGAATAGTATCACCCATAACAGTATGATCGTATTGTTGCCAAATCCACTCTTTGCTACACACATTTGGATTAGATAATATTTTGTTTAAAACATTTTTTACTTTTAAGGTTTTAAATTGTTCTTTATTAACTTTAATTCTTTTAGGCAATTTAGCCTTTTTCCATTTTCGATCATACATAGGTGAGTTTTCAACCAATGTGTTAACAGGAATATCTGCTACCTTTTCTTCATTAAAATAAAGTTCAATCTTTTTACTTTTTGTTGTTTGTCCAATTACAGCAAAATCTAAATTCCATTTATCAAATATTCTTTTAGCCATTTCTTCTTTGCCATTTTCTAAAACAATAAGCATTCGTTCTTGGCTTTCAGATAGCATAATTTCATAGGGAGACATATTTGCTTCTCTACAAGGAACTTTATTTAAATTGATCTCAATTCCTAAATTTCCTTTTGAAGCCATTTCAATACTTGAAGAAGTTAATCCAGCAGCACCCATATCCTGAATAGCAATAATTGAATCTCCTGCCATTAATTCTAAACAAGCCTCTAATAATAGTTTTTCTGTAAAAGGATCTCCAACTTGAACAGTTGGTTTTTTTTCTTCAATTTTATCATCAAATGAAGCTGATGCCATGCTTGCACCATGAATTCCATCACGACCTGTTTTTGAACCAACATAGATTACAGGTTTTCCTAGACCTGCAGCTTTTGAATAAAAAATTTTATCTTTTTTTACATGACCTAAGGTCATAGCATTTACTAAAATATTACCATTATAAGACTCGTCAAAACTAGTTTGACCAGCAATTGTTGGAACCCCCATGCAATTACCATATCCGCCTATACCGTGAACAACTCCACGTAATAAATTCTTAGTTTTTTTATGTTGAGGTGAGCCAAAATGAATTGAGTTTAAATTAGCTATGGGTCTTGCTCCCATTGTAAAGACATCTCTCATAATTCCACCAACACCCGTTGCGGCACCTTGATAAGGTTCAATAAATGAAGGGTGATTATGACTTTCAATTTTAAATACTATTGCATCATCATCGTCAATATCAATAACACCAGCATTTTCACCAGGACCTTGAATTACGTTTTTTCCTTTAGTAGGTAAGTTTTTAAGATGAAATCTTGAAGATTTATAAGAACAATGCTCATTCCACATTGCTGAGAAAATACCAAGCTCAGTAATATTGGGAACTCTTTTTAACAAATCACAGATTTTTTTATATTCATCTTTTTTTAAACCATGATCAATTGCAAGTTGTTCGTTAACTATCATTATTTTAAATTATTAATTAAGTTTTGAAAAAAAATTGAACCATCTTCACCTGAAAGAGCAGGGTCTATCATTCTTTCAGGATGAGGCATCATTCCTAAAACATTTTTTTGTTTATTAAACACACCAGCTATATTTTGTAATGAACCATTTGGATTAGATTGTTCATTAACATTTCCGTTTTCATCTGAATAAAATAAAGCTATTTGATTATTGTCATTAATTTCTTTAATTTGATCATTAGAGCAAAAGTAATTTCCTTCATTATGTGCTATATGAAATTCATAAACTTCTTTTTTGTTATCCTTAAAATAAGAGTTGTCTTGATTATTAACTTTTACAAAAACATTTTTACAAATGAACTCTAAGTATTTATTTCTAAGTAGAACTCCCGGCAACAAACCTGACTCGACTAAAATTTGAAACCCATTACAAACTCCCATAACTTTACCACCCCCTTGGGCAAAATTTAAAACAGATTTCATGATTTTAGATTTTGATGCCATACTTCCACATCTAAGGTAATCCCCATATGAGAACCCACCTGGCAAAACGACTAAGTCACTTTTTGGAAGCTCAACATCATCATGCCAAACCATTTTATTTTTAAAGCCAAATTTTTTTAAAGCAACATCCATGTCTCTATCACAATTAGATCCAGGAAAGGTTATTACGGATGAATGCATTTTTTATTATTGTGATCCAATAATTTTAAAGTCTTCTATTACTAAGTTTGCTAAAAGTTTCTTACACATTTCTTCAACTTTTTTTTCAGCTTTTTTCTTATCGTCTTCTTTAGTGTCAATTTCAAAATATTTTCCTTGTCTTACTTCATTAATCCCTTCAAACCCCATACCGTCCAGGGTTTGATGGATAACTTTACCTTGAGGATCTAAAACATCTTTTTTAAGAGTTATAATTACAGATATTTTCATATTATTTTCTTTTTTTAACTGATCTTAACTTTGTAACATTAACAGCACTTAAATTTGATTGCTCATGCAATATACCAAGTCTTTTTGCAACTTCAGTATATGCGGGTATCAAATCACCCAAATCTTTACGAAATCTATCTTTATCTAGTTTTTTATCAGTAATACTGTCCCATAATCTGCAAGTGTCAGGACTAATCTCATCAGCCAGAATAACCTCATTTTTCCCATTTTCTTTAAGTCTTCCAAATTCAAGTTTGAAATCAATTAGTTTAATCCCAACTCCTCTAAACATTCCAATCATAAAATCATTAATTCTAAGAATCATTTTTTTAACTTTTTCTAATTCAGATTTTGTAGCCCAATCAAAAGCTAAAATATGCTCTTCAGCAATAAGTGGATCACCCAATTTATCATCTTTAAGGCAATACTCTAATAGTGGCTGTTTTAAAACTGTTCCATCTTCGATACCTAATCTTTTAGTAATAGAGCCTGTTGCAACATTACGAACAATGAATTCAATAGGTATAATCTCAACTAATTTGATAATTTGTTCTCTCATATTTAGTCTTTTTACTAAATGATTTTTAATCCCAATTTGAGTTAGGTTTGATAAAATATGTTCTGAAATTCTATTGTTTAAAACACCTTTGCCTTCAATTGTTGATTTTTTCAAATTATTAAAAGCAGTTGCATCATCTTTGAAATATTGAATAACCAAATTTTTATCAGATGTTGCGTAAATTATTTTAGCTTTACCTTCGTATAATTTTTTACCTTTTTTCATTATTTGAATACTCTTTTAAAAATTAAATCTACGTTTTTAAAATGCGATGAATAATTGAATATAGCTTTTAATCTTTTTGATGAAATTTTAGCCATTATGAATTTATCATCTGATATAACATCAAATAAATGCAGATTTTCTGCAAAACATTTTTTTGCATAATTTTGAACCATTTTGTAAGATTGTTCTCTACTTAAACCTGATTTTGTTAGCTCTAACATTACTTCTTGTGAAAAAATTAAACCCTTAGTTATATTTAAATTTTCAATCATTTTTTTTGGATAGACAAGCATTTTATCTAAAATATTACTTAGTCTTGCTAAAGCAAAATCTAAGGTAATATTTGCGTCTGGACCAATATTTCTTTCAACACTTGAGTGAGAAATATCTCTTTCATGCCATAGTGCAATATTTTCAAGAGCAGGGATTACAGCACTTCGAACCATTCTTGCAAGACCTGTTAAATTTTCACTTAGGATTGGATTTTTTTTATGTGGCATTGCAGATGAACCTTTTTGATCTTTTGAAAAAAACTCTTGAACTTCATAAACTTCAGTTCTCTGTAAATGTCTAATCTCAATTGCAACTCTTTCAACTGATCCTGCAATAATTCCAAGAATTGAAAAATAAAAAGCGTGCCTATCTCTTGGTATTACTTGAGTTGATATAGGCTCAACTTTTAATCCAAGTTTTTTTGCTACATGTTTTTCAACATTAGGATTAATATTTGCAAATGTGCCAACAGCACCAGAAATTGCGCATGTTGAAATTTCATCAATTGCATCAACTAATCTTTTTCTATTTCTCTTAAACTCTTCATAAAATGAAGCTAATTTTAAACCAAATGTTATAGGTTCAGCATGAATTCCATGACTTCTGCCCATGCAAGGAGTGTATTTATATTTTTTGGCTTGTTTCTTTAAAACTTTTAGAATTTGATCGATATCACTGAGTAAAATTTTACCAGATTGAACTAATTGAATATTTAAACTGGTATCTAAAACATCAGAAGAGGTCATACCTTGGTGAAGGTATCTTGCTTTAATCCCTGCTTTTTCAGTAACAGATGTTAAAAATGCTATAACATCGTGCTTAACTTTACTCTCAATTTGATGAATTCTTTTAACGTTTATTTTAGCTTTTTTTCTAACAATTGATGAAACACCTTTTGGAATTTGACCTAATTTTTCCATGGCTTCTGCTGCAGCAACCTCTACATCGAGCCAAATTTGGTATTTGTTTTGTTCTGACCATATGTCAGTTAGTGGTTTTCTAGAATATCGTTCAATCATTAATTATAAGTAAGGAGGCTTAGAATAACCTTTAACAGATTCTGTAAAGATTTCATAACCATTTTCAGTAATACCTAACGTATGTTCAAATTGTGCTGATAAAGATTTGTCTTTTGTAACTGCAGTCCAGCCATCTTTTAGCATCTTTACATCCCATTCACCGATATTTATCATAGGCTCAATTGTAAAAGTCATTCCAGGTCTAAGTTCCATCCCTGTATTTCTTCTTCCATAATGTAAAATATTAGGTGGTTCGTGGAATGTTGTGCTTATTCCATGACCACAAAAATCTCTAACGACTGAGTAGCCTTTTTTTTCAACAAAAGATTGTATTTCATATCCAATGTCACCCAATTTTAATCCTGGTTTTAATAAGTTGATTGCTCTCATCATCGACTCGTATGTAGCATCAATTAAGTTATTAACTTTAACAGGAGTTTTTCCAACACAAAACATTCGACTTGTGTCACCATAATGTTCATCAACTATAGCTGTTACATCAACATTTAAAGCATCACCTTCAACTAAAACTCTATCAGAAGGTATACCGTGACAAACAACATGATTTAAAGAAGTGCATAATGATTTTTTAAAACCTCTATAAAAAAGTGGAGCTGAGTAACCACCGTTGTCCCTAATAAATTCATATCCTAATTTATCTACAAAATCTGTAGTTACACCTGGCTTAATATTATCTGTAAGCATATCAAGAGTTCTTGCTGCAAGATTTCCAGCAACTCTCATCTTTTCAAATTTTTCTAAATAATCAGGCATTTATAATTTTAATTTTTTTATCAATTTTAATTTCTTTTGAATTTATTTTACATTGATAAGCTAAAAAGTTAACTCCAGCTTTTTTTGCAAGTAAATAATTTTCATAATATTCTTTATCAATGTCTTTTGCTATTTTAAAATTATCCACACCCTCTATTTGGACTAAAAATAATAGATAGGATTTATAGCCTTTTTTTACCGCCTCTATAAGTGTTTTTAAATGCTTTGACCCTCTAGTTGTAACGGCATCTGGAAATTCTGCAGTTTTTTCTTCTCTAAATAAAGTAACATTTTTAACTTCTACAAATATTTTTTGTTTATTTTTTTCAACTAAAAAATCAAACCGTGTTTCTTTATCAAAAAATACCTCAGCCTTGATACTGTCAATGTTAGCAATTTCTTTAACTAGATTATTTGCTAAACCATGGAAGGCAATTTTATTTGCAAAATGAGTATTAACACCAACTAAATTTTTTTTAACTTTAACTATTTCAAGGGTATATTTTAACTTTCTTTTTGGGTCATCATTTTTAGATACATAAACCATATTTCCTTCATCTAATAAGCCCTTCATAGATCCAGTATTAGGGCAATGTGCTGTAACAATTTCCTTGCCAATTTTAACGTCTGCAAAAAACCTCTTATAACGTTTGATCAGTTTGCCTTTTATTAAAGCTTTGGTAAATTCCATATTTAAATTGTATATTTAATAATGACCCAAAATACAAAATTTAATGCAGCAATACTTATTATAGGTAATGAGATCCTATCTGGAAGAACGCAAGACACTAATACCAGCACAATAGCACAATGGCTAAACTCAATTGGTGTAAAAGTTAACGAAGTTAGGGTTATTCCAGATATAGAAAATACAATTATTGAGACCGTTAATCATTTAAGAAAAGTTAATAATTATGTATTTACAACTGGTGGTATAGGACCAACTCATGATGATATTACTGCTCAGTCTATTTCTAAAGCATTTAATCTTGAGTATGAAATTCACAAAGAAGCTTTTAAAATATTAGAAGCTTATTACAAAGTGGGTGAATTTAATGAAGGTCGACAAAAAATGGTATGGATGCCACGTAATGCTAATTTAATATTAAATCCAACAAGTGGTGCCCCGGGATTTTATATAGAAAACGTTTTTTGCTTACCGGGAGTTCCTTCAATTTTAAAATCAATGTTGGGTGGATTAAAAAACAAGATAGTAGGGGGAGATCCAATATTAAGCCATACAATAAGTTTAAAAACTGTTGAAAGTGAAATTGCAAACTCTTTAACCAATGTTCAAGATAACAATAAAGATGTTGAAATTGGAAGTTACCCATTTTTTCATGCAGGAAAATTAGGCGTATCAATAGTAATAAGATCTGAAGACCAACTTAAAATTGATAAGTGTAGTTCTGAAGTATTAGAGTTTGTTAATCTAAAAAAAATAGAAGTAGTTGTTAGATAGTTTAATGCTTTATTTTGCTTACGGAAGTAATCTTAATCATTTTCAAATGAAAAGAAGATGCAAAGATAGTGTCTTTTTAAAAAAAATTAACTTAACTAATTTCAAACTAACCTTTAGAAGCAAATATAGAGCTGCTGATATAGAACCTAAAAAAAACTCAATTGTTCCTGGTGCTTTATTTGAAATATCTAAAAGTGATGAAAAAAAATTAGACGTTTATGAAGATTATCCAGTTCTATATAAAAAATATTATTTTACTTATTATGGTAAAAAAGTAATGACATATACCATGACTAAAAAAACTTTATTTGCATATCCAACAGAACGATATTTAAATGTTGTAAAGAGAGGTTATAAAGATTGTAATTTAGATAATCGTATTCTTAAAAAAGCATTAAAAGCTTAATTAAAATATTGATATGATTTGTTAACAAAAAGAAGTTGAGTTATAAATAAAAACAGTTAAACAAATGAAAATAGTACATGCCCTCGTGGTGAAATTGGTAGACACAACGGACTTAAAATCCGTGCCTTTTTGGAGTGCCAGTTCGAGTCTGGCCGAGGGCACCACTAAATGAGAGATAAAGTATATTTAGTATTTGATAAAACCAAAGTCTCCCTTAAGATTAAGTCAATTCTTATTAAAAAAGTTAACATTACATCTTTAAGAAAATCCAACGTAATAATTGTTCTAGGAGGAGATGGTTTCATGCTTCAAACTTTAAAAAAATTACATATATATAAAAAACCTTTCTATGGAATTAATTCTGGGAACTATGGTTTTTTGATGAATAAGTTTTCTAATGAAAACTTTATTAAAAATTTGAATATCTCTAATAGTGTAAAGATTTATCCTATACAAATGACTGTGACTAATAAAAAAAATCAAACAAAAAAATCAATAGCTATCAATGAGGTGTCAATATTAAGACAAAGTAAGCAGGCATCATCAATTTCAATTACCGCTAATAAGAAAAATATTATTAAAAATCTAATCTCTGATGGTGTGTTAGTTTCAACACCGGCAGGTAGTACAGCTTATAATTTATCAGCACATGGACCAATTTTAAATTTAGATTCAAGAAAATTAGCAGTAACGCCGATTAGTCCTTTTAGACCTAGAAGATGGAAGGGTACAATTATTAGTGATAAATCTAAAATTTTAATAAAAAATTTAGATACAAGTAAAAGACCTATTAGCGCTGTTGCAGATAATTTTGAGGTTAGAAATGCAAAGACAATTAAAATTCAAGCCAATAAAAAAATTAGCTTTGAATTATTATATGATAAAAATAACAGTCTTCACAAAAAAATAAAGATTGAACAAACACGTAAAGAAACTTCAAATAATTAAGTGATGGTGCCCCCGCACGGAGTCGAACCGCGGACCTATTGATTACAAATCAATTGCTCTACCAGCTGAGCTACAAGGGCATAAACGATTTCTATTAAGAAATCTTAGACTAATCAAGAATTTTTTTTCAAATAACTTAAATGATGAAACACAATCGCTGCACTATTTGAGATATTTAAGCTTTCTACATCCTTATTTATGTCAATCTTCACAAAAAAATCTGTGTACTTTCCAGTATGCTCTCTCATACCAAAACCTTCAGATCCGAACAAAAGAACATTTTTCCCTTCCCATTTGATATCTGTAAAGTCTTTTTCTCCTCTTGCATCAAATCCATAAACCCAAAAATTTTTTTCTCTTAAATTTTTAAGTGTTGAATTTATGTTAGATACTTCAAAAATATTAATATGCTCCATGCATCCACTTGCGGCTTTATACATAAGCTTACTATCAGACGGAAATTGTCTTTCTTTAACTATTAATCCATCTATATGAAATGAAGAAGCACTTCTAATTAACGATCCAATATTTCTAGGATCCGTTACTTCATCAATGCAAACAAATGTTAATTTATTTTTTCCTTTTATAAATTCTTTTAAGTCGGGTTGATCGATATGCTCAACTTCTGCAATGTACCCACCGTGCATAATTTGATCTTTAGAAGTATACTTGTCCAATTCTTTTTTTGATTTAAAATAGACTTTAACGTCTTCCAGGACATTTTTCTTCGGGTTCTTTCTATGAATATTTTTTTTACTTTCTTCCGTTAAAAAAACTTTTAAAACCTTTCTTTTGGGGTTTCTTAAAGCCTCAATTACAGCATGTTGACCAACGATTAAAAAAGATGATTTATTCATAAAATTATCTTTGTTTTATACGTATTTTCCTCCATTTTCACAGTAAATCTCGTGTTGCAATTGCATAATAAAAATATATAAAACGCATATTGTTTGAAGCTTTATTGAGCAAGGGGACACTTCCCCAAAAAGGAGGGGTTCCAGAGCGGTCAAATGGGGCGGGCTGTAAACCCGTTGACTTCGGTCTTCGAAAGTTCGAATCTTTCCCCCTCCACCAATCAATAAAATTTTTTATAACAATGGAGTGTTATTCTTGATGTTGTGCGGGTGTAGTTCAATGGTAGAACGCTAGCCTTCCAAGCTGGATGTAAGAGTTCGATTCTCTTTACCCGCTCCAAGAAAAAAAGAAATTATTAATAAAACTAAAACTGAGGTAAAAACGTAATGTCAAAAGAAAAGTTCGTAAGAAATAAACCACACTGTAACATCGGTACAATTGGTCATGTCGACCACGGTAAGACAACATTAACAGCTGCTATCACAATTACATTAGCAGAACTTGGTGGAGGAAAAGCTGTTGCTTACGATCAGATTGATAAAGCCCCTGAAGAAAAAGAAAGAGGGATTACAATTTCAACTGCTCACGTTGAATACGAAACTGAAAAAAGACACTACGCACACGTTGATTGTCCAGGTCACGCTGACTATGTAAAAAACATGATTACAGGTGCAGCTCAAATGGATGGAGCTATCTTAGTAGTTAATGCTGCTGATGGTCCTATGCCTCAAACTAGAGAACACATTCTTTTAGGTAGACAAGTTGGTATTCCTGCAATTGTTGTTTACTTAAATAAAGTAGATCAAGTTGATGATAAAGATATGATCGAACTTGTTGAAGAAGAAATTAGAGAACTTTTAACTTCATACAAATATCCTGGTGATAAAACTCCTATCGTTAAAGGATCTGCATTAGCTGCTGTTGAAGGCAGAGATGAAGAAATTGGAAAAAATTCTATTGTAGAATTAATGAAAGCTGTTGATGAATTTATTCCTCAACCAACTAGAGATATTGACAAGCCTTTCCTAATGCCTGTTGAGGATGTTTTCTCAATTTCAGGTAGAGGAACTGTTGCAACTGGAAGAATTGAATCTGGTGTTATTAAAACAGGTGAAGAAGTTGAAATCGTAGGAGTTACTGCAACTAAAAAATCAGTTTGTACTGGTGTTGAAATGTTCAGAAAACTTTTAGATTCAGGTGAAGCAGGTGATAACGTGGGTATTCTATTAAGAGGTGTTGAGCGAGATGACATTCAAAGAGGACAAGTTCTTTGTAAACCCGCTTCAATTACACCACACACTAAATTTGAAGCTCAGGCTTATGTACTTAAAAAAGATGAGGGTGGAAGACACACTCCATTCTTTACTAAATACAGACCTCAGTTTTACTTTAGAACAACTGATGTAACTGGAGAAGTTACATTACCAGCTGGAACTGAAATGGTTATGCCTGGTGATGACGCTAAATTCACTGTTACATTAATTACTCCAATTGCGATGAGTGAAAAATTAAACTTTGCTATTCGTGAAGGTGGTAGAACAGTTGGAGCTGGAGTAGTAACTAAAATTATAGAGTAAACTCTATAGGAGTGTAGCTCAATTGGTAGAGTGCCGGTCTCCAAAACCGGAGGTTGAGGGTTCGATTCCCTCCGCTCCTGCCAATAAGCTAAACAGTATATTATGAAAAACCCGATAAAATTTATCCAAGAAGTTAAACAAGAAGCCTTTAAAGTTTCTTGGCCTACAGGAAAAGAAACAATGCAAGGTGCATTAATGGTATTTGCTATGGCAGTTATTATGTCTCTTTTCTTTTTGCTTCTTGATCAAGTACTTAAATTTTTATTGGAAGCTTTACTAAAGGTAAGTATTTAATGAAAAATTGGTATATTGTTCAATCTCACTCAAATTTTGAGAATAAAGTTGCTGGATTAATTAAGGAAGAAGCTGAAAAAGCAAAAATTTCTGACAAAATTGAAGAAATTGTTGTTCCAACACACGATGTAACAGAAGTAAAAAGAGGAAAGAGAATTCAGAGAAAAAAGAAATACTTTCCTGGTTATGTTTTGATTAAAAGTGAAATGGATAATGATCTTTATCATTTAATTAAAAACTTAAAGCGTGTAAGTGGGTTTTTAGGTTCAAAGGGCATTCCAGTTCCTGTTTCTGATAAAGAAATAGAAAAGATTTTAGGCCAAATAAAAGATGGTGTAGCTCAGCCAAAATCTGGTATAGAATACAGCATTGGTGAAAAAGTTCAGGTCGTTGACGGTCCTTTTGCATCATTCAGCGGTATGGTTGAAGATATAGATGAAGAGAAATCAAGACTTAAGGTTTCAGTTTCAATATTTGGAAGACCAACACCAGTTGATTTAGAATATAACCAAGTAGAGAAAGCAAGTTAATGGCAAAAGAAATTAGTGGATATATAAAGTTACAAATTATGGGTGGCCAAGCCAATCCAGCACCGCCAGTTGGTCCTGCGTTAGGTCAACGTGGAATTAATATAATGGAATTTTGTAAAGCTTTTAACGATAAAACAAAAGCATTTGCTGGAAAACCAATTCCAGTAGTTATCACAGTATATAAAGATAAAAAATTTGATTTTGAAATTAAATCACCGCCAGCATCACATTTTATTAAAGAAGCTGCTAAACTTAAAGGTGGATCTAAAGAACCAGGCAGAAGTATCGCTGGATCAATTACAAAAAAACAAGCAGAAGAAATTGCAACGCAAAAAATGAAAGATCTTAATGCTCACGATCTTGAGCAAGCGGTAAAAATTATTGCAGGATCTGCAAGATCAATGGGGATAGAGGTTAAAGACTAATGCCATCAAAAAGATTTAAACAATTACCTGAAAAAACAAAAGATTTAACAGCTGAAGTTATTGAAAATTTATTAACAACTGTTAAAAAAAATTGTACTACAAAATTTGATGAATCAATTGATTTGAGTTTTCAAGTAAACAACAAACAAAAAAAAGGTGAAGTAAATATTAGAACTGTAGTTAACTTACCTGGTGGAACAGGTAAAAAAGTGAAAGTGGCTGTTGTTTGTGAGGATACAAAAGCCAAAGAAGCCAAAGATGCTGGTGCAGATATAGTTGGTAGCGACGAATTTATAGATAAAATTAAAGCAGGTGAACTTAATTTTGAAAAATTAATTTGTACACCAGGTATGATGGTTAAATTATCTAAGCTAGGAAAAGTTTTAGGTCCAAAAGGATTAATGCCTAACCCAAAATTAGGATCAGTTTCAGAGGATATTAAACAAGCTGTAACAAATGCTAAATCAGGACAAGCAGAAATTAGAAACGATAAAGATGGAAATATTGGTGTAAGTATAGGTAAGAAATCTTTCCATGATGATCAATTACTTAAAAATTTTCATGCTATTTTAGATACTTTAGAAAAAGAAAAAGGAAACCTAACTTTAAAAGGTGACTTAATAAAAAATACTTTTATAACGTCAAGCATGGGTGTTTCGTATAAAGTTAAATTAGGAAAAGCTATATAGTTATGATGAACAAGGAACAAAAAAAGAATTATATTAGTGAAATGGAAACACAGTTTCAGAATAACGAAGCTGTAATGGTAACTCACTACCAAGGACTTACAATGTCTCAACTTGATGAACTTAGAGCGCAAATGAGAGAACATGGCATTAAGTTCACTATAACAAAAAATAGAATTACAAAAATTGCACTAGAAAAAACTAAGTGTAAGGAGCTATCAAATTTATTTACAGGCGCTACTGCAGTTGCTTTTTCTAATGACGCGATAATATCAGCTAGAATTTTATCTAAATTTGCCAAAACAAACGAAAGTTTGAAACTTTTAGGTGGAATTATGGGTAATGAGGTATTAGACCAAGCTGCAGTTCAAAATGTAGCAAATTTACCAACACTTGATGAAGCAAGAGCTAATCTTGTCGGAATTTTGGCTACACCAGCATCAAAATTAGTAAGTATTTTACTTGCACGATCCGAAAAAATGAGTAGTTTGAGCCCAGAAAATTCTTAAAAAACAACCTAAAGAGTATAAAAAAATATGCCTGATCTAAACAAAATTATTGAAGACTTATCAAGTTTAACTGTCGTTGAAGCAGCTGAACTTTCAAAACAGCTTGAAGAAAAGTGGGGTGTTACAGCTATGGCTGCAGCAGCACCAGCAGCAGCAGCAGGTGGTGCAGCTGAAGAAGCAAAAGATGATTTTACAATCATGTTAATTTCTGCAGGTGATAAAAAAATTAATGTTATTAAAGAAGTTAGAGCAGCAACATCTTTAGGTCTTAAAGAGGCAAAAGATTTAGTTGAGGGTGCACCAAAAGAAGTTAAGTCTGGTGTAAACAAAAAAGACGCTGAAGAGATCAAGGCTAAGTTGGAAGCAGCTGGCGCAAAAGTAGAACTTAAATAAATTAATTAGAAAGATTTCATAACTGGTTAATTTATTAATCAGTGATTAGTATTAAATGCAATTATCTTTTACTCAAAAGAAAAATGTAAGAAAAAGCTTTGGAAAGCTTTCTGAAACTTTATCTATTCCAAATTTAATTGAAGTTCAAAAAAATTCATACAAACAACTTACTGATTTTGACAGTGATGCTGGGGATTTATCAAAAGGATTTGATAGAGTTTTTAAAAGTATTTTTCCGATAGAAGATCTAAATGATAAAGCAACATTAGAATACGTTTCTTATAGACTTGAAAAACCAAAATTTGATACCGAAGAATGTATTCAAAGAGGATTATCTTTTACGTCAGCATTAAAATGTACTTTAAGATTGGTTGTTTACGAAATTGACCAAGAAAATAATACTAAAGATATTTTATCTGCCAAAGAGCAAGAAGTTTATATGGGTGAAGTACCTATGATGACTGATAGTGGAACTTTTATAACAAACGGTGTTCAAAGAGTTGTTGTAAACCAAATGCACAGAAGTCCGGGTGTTTTCTTTGATCATGATAAAGGCAAATCACATGCAAGTGGTAAATTATTATTTAATTGTAGAGTTATTCCTAACAGAGGATCTTGGTTAGATTTAGAATATGATGTTAAAGATTTTTTATATTTTAAGATTGACAGAAAGAAAAAAATATTTGCTTCAACTCTTTTGATGGCTTTAGGTTTAACTAAATCAGAAATAGCGGATGAGTTTTATGATAAAGACACTTATTCATTTGATGCGAAAACAGGTAAATGGAAAACAAAATTTAATCCTGAAAATTACAAAGCAAAAAATTTTTCTGAAGAAGTTACTGACGTTAAAACAGGAAATGTAGTAATTAAGCTTGGGGATAAAATTAATTTTTTAACTGCTAAAAAGTTAGCTTCAGATGGACTTAAAGACATTCTTGTATCTCAAGAGTCTTTAATTGGAAAATATTTGCATAATGAAGTTAAAGTTAGTGATGATGAAGAAGAAGGTACTTTTGGAATAGGTACAGAGTTAAATGACACTATTATTAAGCAAATTTTAGAAGCTAATATTAGCTCAATTGAAATTTCTATTACTAATTCTATTAATAAAGGACCTTATTTATTAACAACAATTTTAAATGATAAAAATAATTCAAAAAATGATGCAATTACTGAAATTTACAAGGTTTTAAGACCAGGTGAACCACCAACAGTTGAGATTGCTACACAGATATTTAACAACTTGTTCTTTAGTTCAGATAGATACGACCTTTCTGATGTTGGTAGAGTTAAGATGAACTCGAGACTTAACCTTGAATGTTCTGATAAAATTACAATTTTAAGAAATGACGACATAATTGCTATCGTTCATAAAATGTTAGATTTAAGAGATGGTAAAGATGAAGTTGATGATATTGATCACTTAGGCAACAGAAGAGTAAGATCTGTAGGTGAACTTGTTGAAAACCAAGCACGTATTGGTGTTTACAGAATGGAAAGAGCGATTAAAGAAAAAATGACAACTCTTGATATTGAATCAGCAATGCCACAAGATTTGATTAACGCAAAACCATTAACAGTTTCTCTTAAAGATTTTTTTGTAAGTTCACAACTTTCTCAATTTATGGATCAAACAAATCCATTATCAGAAATTACACACAAAAGAAGAGTTTCTGCTTTAGGACCAGGTGGGTTAACTAGAGAAAGAGCTGGGTTTGAAGTACGTGACGTTCATCCAACTCATTACGGAAGAATTTGTCCAATTGAAACACCTGAAGGACCGAACATTGGTTTGATTAATAGCTTATCTACTTATGCTAAAATTAATAAGTATGGTTTCATTGAAAGTCCTTATAAAAAAGTTCTAAACGGTGTAGTTCAAGATAAAGTTGAATATCTTTCAGCGATGGAAGAAACAAAATATACAATTGCTCAAGCTAATGCAAAAATAGATAAATCTGGAAAAATTTTAGAAGAACTTGTTCCTTGTAGAGAAAATTTAAACTTCGTTTTATCAAATCCAAGTAAAATTGATTATATTGATGTTTCACCTAAACAGTTAGTTTCTGTTGCAGCCTCTCTAATCCCTTTCTTAGAAAATGATGATGCGAACAGAGCTCTAATGGGATCTAACATGATGAGACAAGCGGTTCCTTTATTAAAACCGGAGTCTCCTTTAGTTGGTACTGGAATTGAAAGTGATGTTGCTCTTGATTCTGGTGTAACTATTGTTGCTAGTCGTGATGGTACAGTTGATAAAATTGATGGAAAAAGAATTGTCATCAAAGCAACTGAAGAAACGGATTTCACTAAATCTGGTGTGGATATTTATAACCTGCAAAAATTTAAAAGATCAAACCAAAATACATGTATTAACCAAAAACCACTTGTTAGAGTAGGTGATAAAGTTAAATCAGGAGATATTATTGCTGACGGACCATCTACTAAACTAGGTGAGCTAGCACTCGGAAAAAATGTGACAGTAGCATTTATGCCTTGGCAAGGTTACAATTTTGAAGATTCTATTTTAATATCAGAAAGATGTGTCACAGATGATGTATTTACATCAGTTCATATTGTTGAATATGAAGTTATGGCTAGAGATACAAAATTGGGTGAAGAAGAAATCACTAGAGATATTCCAAATGTAAATGAAGAAGCCCTAAAAAACCTTGATGAATCTGGAATTGTTTATATAGGCGCTGAAGTAAAAGCTGGCGATATATTAGTTGGTAAAGTTACACCTAAAGGAGATTCAGCATCTGGACCTGAGGAAAAATTATTAAGATCTATTTTTGGAGAAAAAGCAATCGATGTAACTGACACATCATTAAAAATGTCTAGAGGAAGCAGTGGAACGGTTGTTGATGTTAGAGTATTTAATAGACATGGTATAGAAAAAGATGAAAGATCTATTACAATTGAAAGAGCAGAAATTGATACTGTTCAACAAGACAAAATTGTAGAGGAAGAAATTCTAGAAAGAAGCATAAAACAAAGAGCTAATCAAATTTTATCAGGAGCTTCTTTAACTAAAAAAATAAAAGATTTAGACGTAGGTACCAAACTTGATCTTGAGACAATTAATAAAATTAATATTAACGATGTATTCAAAATAACAGTAGGTAATGTTAATGATGAAGCGAGTATTGCTCAATTAAAAGATCAATACAATCAAGCAAAACAAGATATTCAAGAAAGATTTGAAGATAAGGTTTTAAAAATTAGAAGTGGTGATGATTTATTACCAAGTGTTATGAAAATGGTAAAAGTTTTTGTTGCGATTAAAAGAAGATTAAGACCAGGTGATAAAATGTCAGGTAGACACGGAAACAAGGGTGTAGTCAGTAAAATTGTCCCTGTTGAAGATATGCCTTATAGAGAAGATGGAAGACCTGTTGACATTGTATTAAATCCACTTGGAGTTCCAAGTCGTATGAACGTAGGTCAAATCTTAGAAACTCACTTAGGTTGGGCTTGTAAAGAATTTGGTGAAGAAGTTAAAAGATTAGTTAATGAAAATAATAAAAAATTTGAAAAAACTGAAAAAATTTCATCATTCCTAAAATCTGTTTATGGTAAAGAAGTGTTTGATGGCGGTATTGAGAAATTAAACAAAACTGAATTTTCAGATTTATGTGAAAACTTACAAAATGGTATAGCTATTTCAACTCCAGTATTTGATGGAGCTAAAGAAAAAGATGTTTCTGAAATGCTTGAGTTAGCAAAATTACCTACTTCAGGTCAAACTAATTTATGGGATGGTAGAACAGGTGAAATGTTTGATAGACCTGTAACCGTTGGTATTATTTATATGCTTAAACTGCATCACTTGGTTGAAGATAAAATTCATGCAAGATCTACTGGTCCTTATAGTCTTGTTACACAGCAGCCATTGGGTGGTAAAGCCCAACTTGGTGGACAAAGATTTGGTGAAATGGAAGTGTGGGCTCTTGAAGCGTATGGAGCTTCGTACACATTACAAGAAATTTTAACAGTCAAGTCAGATGACGTTGCTGGAAGAGTTAAAGTTTACGAAACGATTGTTAAAGGTGAAGAGAATTTTGAGTCTGGAATTCCAGAGTCATTCAACGTTCTAGTTAAAGAAATTAAATCATTAGCACTAAACATAGAGTTAAATTAAATATGAAAAAAGAATTAACAGATTTATTTAAAAATAGTGAAGTTTCGGAAGCACAAAATTTTAATAGCATTAAAATTACTTTAGCTAGCCCTGAAAAAATTAAATCTTGGACATATGGTGAAATTAAAAAACCTGAAACTATTAACTATAGAACTTTTAGACCAGAAAAAGATGGTTTGTTTTGTGCTAGAATTTTTGGACCTATAAAGGATTACGAATGTTTGTGCGGTAAGTACAAGCGTATGAAGTTTAGAGGAATTATTTGTGAAAAATGTGGAGTTGAGGTAACAAAATCTAATGTAAGAAGGGAGAGAATGGGTCACATAAACCTTGCTACTCCTGTTGCACACATTTGGTTTTTAAAATCTTTACCTAGTAGAATTTCTTTAGCTGTTGACATGAAGTTAAAAGAAGTTGAAAGAGTTCTTTATTTTGAAAACTTCATAGTTATTGAGCCTGGTTTAACCGGTCTTCAAAAAAATCAATTACTTAATGAAGAAGAATTAGCAAAATACCAAGACGAGTTTGGTGAAGAGTCTTTTGAAGCTGGAATTGGAGCTGAAGCAATTTTATCTATTCTTAAATCAATGGATCTTGAGCTTGAAAGAAAGCTTTTAATTAACACAATTAAAGAAACAAAATCAAAAGTTAATGAAGAAAGATCAATTAAAAGACTTAAATTGATCGAGTCATTTATTGAAACTGGTCAAAAGCCAGAATGGATGATTTTAACTGTAATACCAGTTATACCACCTGAATTAAGACCTTTAGTTCCATTAGATGGTGGACGATTTGCTACATCAGATCTTAATGATCTTTATAGAAGAGTTATAAACAGAAATAATCGTCTTAAGAGATTAATGGATTTAAAGGCTCCAGATATTATTGTTAGAAATGAGAAAAGAATGCTTCAAGAATCTGTTGATGCATTATTTGATAATGGTCGTAGAGGAAGAGTAATTACTGGAACCGGTAAACGTCCACTTAAATCTTTAGCAGAGATGCTTAAAGGTAAACAAGGTAGATTTAGACAAAACTTACTAGGAAAAAGAGTAGATTATTCAGGAAGATCTGTAATCGTTGTAGGGCCAGACCTTAAATTACATGAATGTGGTTTACCTAAGAAGATGGCTTTAGAATTATTTAAACCATTCTTGTATGCTAGATTAAATAAACTAGGATTAGCTTCTACAATCAAACAAGCAAAAAAATTAGTTGAAAAAGAAACTAATGCTGTTTGGGATGCACTAGAACTTATTGTAAGAGAACACCCAGTTTTATTAAACCGTGCACCTACACTTCACAGACTTGGGGTTCAAGCTTTTGAACCTAAGTTAATTGAAGGAGATGCAATTGAACTTCATCCTTTATGTTGTGCGGCCTTTAATGCTGACTTTGATGGTGACCAAATGGCTGTTCACGTACCTCTAAGTTTAGAAGCTCAACTAGAAGCAAGAATTTTAATGTTATCAACAAATAACATTTTAAGTCCATCAAACGGTAAACCTATAATAGTACCCAGTCAGGATATGATCTTAGGTCTTTACTATTTATCTCAAGCGCCTTTTCAAACTGAAAAGCCAGATGGTTACTTCATAAATAATGATGAAATTGAACATGCACTATCTACAGGTCAAATAAAAGTTCACTCTACTATTGTTTCTAGATTTGAAACATTAGATGAGAAGGGCAACAAAAGAGTTGAAAAACACACTACGACTGCTGGAAGATTCTTATTAGCTAACTTACTTCCAAAACATAAAGATATTACTTTTTCAATGATTGATAGATTGCTTCCTAAAAAAACTGTTTCAGAAATTATTGATAGTGTATTTAGATTTTGTGGTCAGAAAACTACTGTTATATTTTGCGATCATTTAAAAGATTTAGGTTTCAAACATGCATTTAAAGCTGGTATTTCTTTTGGTAAAGATGATTTGGTTATACCTGTAAATAAAGGACAACTAATTGAAGATACTAAAAAATTAATTGCAGATTATGAAAATCAATATTCAGAAGGTTTAATTACTAGAGGTGAAAAATATAACAAAGTTGTTGATGCTTGGTCAAAATGTACAGATAAAGTTGCTGGTGAAATGATGAGAGGTATTTCGGCTACGGAAAGTACTCCTGATGGCATGAAGATTAACTCAGTATTTATGATGGCAGATAGTGGAGCTAGAGGTTCAGCTGCGCAAATGAAACAGTTGGCTGGTATGAGAGGTCTTATTGCAAAACCATCTGGAGAAATTATCGAAACACCAATTATTTCTAATTTCAAAGAAGGTTTAACTGCCCTAGAATATTTTAACTCAACACACGGAGCCAGAAAAGGTTTAGCTGATACAGCCCTAAAAACTGCAAGCTCGGGTTATTTAACAAGAAGACTTTGTGACGTAGCTCAAGATCTTACTATATCTAAAATTAAGTGTGATAATCCAGGGTTTATTGAATTAGCAGAAATTTTGGAAGGTGGAAATGTTGTTGTTAGTTTATCAGAAAGAGCACTTGGAAGAGTTACAGCTTTCGATGTAAAAAATCCAATCACTGGCGAAGTAGTTATTAAAAAAGAAACAATGATTGATGAAGCTGGTTGCGATAAAATTGATGCAGCTGGTGTTAAATTTATCAAAGCTTATTCAGTTATGACTTGTAGCTCTAAACTTGGTGTTTGTGCTACTTGTTATGGAAGAGATTTATCTAGAGGAAAAATGGTTCATGTTGGTGAAGCAATTGGTATGATTTCAGCTCAATCGATTGGTGAACCAGGTACGCAATTAACAATGAGAACCTTCCACGTTGGTGGTACTGCTTCTGTTAAACAAGAATCTCAGATCGTAACAAAAACAGCTGGAACTTTAAAAATTATAAATTCTAACTTACTAGAAGATTCTAAGAAAAATTTAATTGTAATGGGAAGAAACACTCAATTATCAATTGAAGATAATAATGGAGTTCAAGTTGCTGTTTATAAAGTTGCTTACGGCTCGAAATTATTTTTCCAGAATGGTGATAAAGTAAAAGCAAATGAAAAGATTTGTGAATGGGATCCTTATACAACTCCAGTTATCGCAGAGAAAAGTGGTATAGCTGGTTATGTAGATTTAATTGATGGTGTTTCAATTCAAGAAACAACTGATGATGCAACAGGAATTTCATCTAAATCAGTTATTGATTGGAGAGCTCAATCTAAAAATACAGATTTGAAACCAAGAATTACTTTAAGAGATGATAAAGGTAATGTTATTAAAAAAGCTGACGATAATGAAGCCAGATATTATTTGGTTCCAGATTCAATTCTTTCAGTGAAAGATGGTCAAAAAATATTTGCTGGTGACATAATAGCTAGACTTCCAAAAGAAACTACTAAAACAAAAGATATTACTGGAGGATTACCTCGTGTTGCAGAATTATTTGAAGCTAGAAAAGCAAAAGATAGCGCAATAATTGCAGAAAATGATGGCCAAGTTTTATTTGGTAAAGAAGTTAGAGGAAAACAAAGAATTTCCATTCAACCAGATAATGGTGAACCTTCAAACTATCTAATTCCAAAAGGTAAACATATTAATTTTAACCAAGGTGAAAAAATAAAAAAAGGTGAGTATCTTTTAGATGGACAACCATTACCTCATGATATTTTAAGAATACTTGGTATAAAAGATTTAACAGAATACTTTGTTAATCAAGTACAAGAAGTTTATAGGTTACAAGGTGTAATTATTAACGACAAACATATCGAAACGATATTAAGACAAATGCTTAAAAAAGTTGAAATCAAAGAGTCAGGAGATTCGTCTTACTTACCAGGTGAAATGATTGACAGAATTAAGTTTGATAATACAAATGAAAAACTAGTTGCTGAAGGAAAGAATCCAGCATCTGGTGAAAGAGTTTTAATGGGTATTACTAAAGCTTCACTTCAAACTGAGTCATTTATTTCTGCTGCTTCATTCCAAGAAACTACTAGAGTTTTAACTGATGCTGCAATTAAAGGTAAAGTTGACCCATTAAATGGCTTAAAAGAGAACGTTATTGTAGGTAGATTAGTTCCAGCTGGAACAGGTCACATTAAGAATAAATGGAACAAGAATGCCATTGATGCTGATAATAAATTCTTAGCTGAGCAAGAGAAAATTGAGCCTTTAGAGACTACAGAAACTCCAGCAAATTAATAAAAAAAACACGTTTAACTTGTAGTTTTAGTTTGACAATCAGAGATTTAATAGTATTTTGACGCTGTTTTTGGTTGGAATGTAGTACCTACTTTACGGAACTAAACGCTGCCACAAAATAACCTGTCAGTTATTTTCACTCAAAAATATATTAATTAATTAAAAAAAATTATGCCAACTATTAACCAGTTGTTAAGAAAAAAAAGAATTAAACCTGTTGCTAGGAATAAAGTTCCTGCACTTCAGAAACAACCTTTGAAGAGAGGCGTTTGTGTAAAAGTTTACACAACAACTCCTAAAAAACCCAACTCAGCATTAAGAAAAGTTGCTAGAGTTAGACTATCAAATGGTTTTGAAGTTACAGCTTATATTGGTGGTGAAGGTCATAATTTACAAGAACACTCAGTTGTTTTAATTAGGGGCGGTCGTGTAAAAGATTTACCTGGTGTTCGTTATCATATCCTTAGAGGAAACCTAGACACACAAGGTGTTGCAAATAGAAAGAAACGTAGATCTTTGTATGGAACTAAAAAAGGTAAATAATTATGTCTAGAAAAAAAACACAACCCAAAAAAGTTGTTACTCCAGACCCAATATTTAATTCTACAATAATCCCTAAATTAATTAACTCAATAATGTACGACGGCAAAAAAGTAGTTGCTGAAAAAATTGTCTATGAAGCTATAGAAAAAATAAAATCAAAAACAAAAGAAGAGCCCATTAATGTTTTTAATGAAGCAATAAATAATATTAAACCAACTGTAGAAGTTAGATCTAGAAGAGTAGGTGGTGCAACTTATCAAGTTCCTGTTGAAGTTAAAACTAAACGTGCACAAGCACTAGCAATTAGATGGTTAGTTGATGCTTCTAGAAAAAGAAAAGACAAACATATGTCAGATAAAATTTTTAACGAACTGTATGATGCTTATGAAAAAAAAGGTTCTGCAGTTAAAAAAAGAGAAGATGTACATAAAATGGCAGAATCAAATAAAGCTTTTGCTCATTTTAGGTGGTAATAAATTATGGCTAGAACACATACATTAAATAAGTACAGAAACATTGGTATCATGGCCCATATTGATGCTGGTAAAACCACTACGACCGAAAGAATTTTATATTACACAGGAAAAAGTCATAAAATTGGTGAAGTACATGATGGTGCTGCAACAATGGATTGGATGGAACAAGAGCAAGAAAGAGGTATTACAATTACATCAGCAGCAACAACTTGTTTCTGGAACGATCATAGAATTAATATTATTGATACCCCTGGCCACGTAGATTTTACCATTGAAGTTGAGAGATCACTTAAAGTTTTAGATGGTGCTGTTTGTGTTTTTGATGGTGTTGCAGGTGTAGAACCTCAATCAGAAACAGTTTGGAGACAAGCTGACAAGTATAAGGTTCCTAGAATATGTTTTGTTAATAAATTAGATAGAACAGGTGCTGATTTCTATAGATGTGTTGAAATGATTAAAGATAGACTGGGTTGCACACCTCTACCCATTCAAATTCCTATCGGAATTGAAGCAGATTTAGTGGGTGTTGTTGATTTAGTAAAAATGAAAGCTCAAGTTTGGAAAAATGAAGCTCTAGGAGCAGAATGGGAATACAAAGAAATACCAGACGATTTAAAAGAGCTTGCTCAAAAATATAGAACAGAATTAGTAGAGTTAGCTGTAGAGCAAGATGAGAAACTGATGGAAGCTTATTTAAATGGAGAAGAAATTAAAGAAGAAGATTTGATTAAATGCATTAGAAAAGGAACATTAAATTTTACTTTTGTTCCAATAACTACCGGTTCTGCTTTTAAAAATAAAGGTGTGCAACCATTGCTTGATGCAACAATTAACTATCTTCCAAGTCCAATCGATATTGGATCTATTAAAGGTACAAAACCTGGTTCTGAAGATGAAATTGATATGAAATTTGACGATAAAGAAGCTTTTTCTGCGTTAGCTTTTAAAGTTGCTAACGATCCATTTGTTGGATCTCTTACTTTTATTAGAATTTATTCTGGTACAATTAAAACTGGTACAGCTGTCTACAACACATCAAAAGACAAAGAGGAGAGAGTTGGTAGAATGTTATTAATGCATGCAAACTCTAGAGAAGATATTAAAGAGGCTAATGCTGGTGATATAGTTGCTCTGGCCGGCCTTAAATATACTATTACAGGGCACACATTATGTGATGAAAATAATCCTGTATTACTTGAACCAATGGAATTCCCTGAACCAGTAATAGAAATTGCAGTTGAACCCAAAACAAAAGCTGACCAAGAAAAAATGGGTGAAGCACTTGGTAGATTAGCAGCTGAAGATCCTTCATTTAGAGTTACCTCTGATGAAGAGTCAGGACAAACTATTATTAAAGGTATGGGAGAATTACACCTAGATATTATCGTTGATAGAATGAAAAGAGAATTCAAAGTAGAAGCAAATGTAGGAGCCCCTCAAGTTGCTTATAGAGAAACTTTACAAAATACTTCTGAATTTGAGTACACTCACAAAAAACAAAGTGGTGGTGCTGGACAGTTTGCAAAAGTTAAGCTTTTAGTTGAACCGCAAGAACCTGGCTCTGGAAGATTAGTTGAAAGTAAAATTAAAGGTGGGGCCATCCCAAAAGAATTTATCCCAGGTGTTGAAAAAGGAATTGAAACAATTTCAGATGGTGGAATTCTAGCTGGATTTCCTATGATTGATTATAAAGTAACAATACTAGATGGTTTACATCATGATGTTGACTCAAGTGTCTTAGCTTTTGAGTTAGCAGGAAGAGCTTGTTTTAAAGAAGCTTGCACAAGAGGAACATTAAAATTATTAGAACCAGTAATGAGAGTTGAAGTTGTTACACCTGAAGATTACATGGGAGATGTTATTGGAGACTTAAACAGCAGAAGAGGACAAATTAGTACTCAAGAGCAAAGAGGGAACGCAACTGTTATCACTGCGATGGTTCCTTTAGCTAATATGTTTGGTTATATAAATAGTTTAAGATCAATGTCTCAAGGTAGAGCTCAATATTCTATGTTTTTTGACCATTATTCTAAAGTCCCACAAAATGTTCAGGATGAAGTAACTAAAAAGATTGCAGGCTAATCATTATGGAAAAACAAAATATAAGAATTAAATTAAGAGCATACGACAATAAGATTCTAGATGCCTCTACAGAAGAAATTGTAAATACTGTAAAAAGAACAGGTGCCACGATAAAAGGACCAATACCTTTACCAACTAGAATTGAAAGATACACCGTTTTAAAAGGTCCTCACATTGATAAAAAAAGTAGAGAGCAATTTGAAACAAGAACACACAAAAGATTAATAGATATTATAGAGCCAACACCTCAAACTGTTGAAGCTTTAATGAAACTTGATTTAGCATCAGGTGTTGATGTGGAGATAAAAATTTAATTATGAGTGAAATTGCATTAGTTGGAAAAAAAATTGGTATGACTAGAGAGTTCTATAAAACAGGGCGTTTAGTTCCAGTAACTGTTATTAAAATGGAAAAGGCTAGAGTGATCCAAGTTATTGATAAAGAAAAACGTGGATATAAAGCTGTGCAACTAGGGTTTGGTAAAATTAAAGCATCTAAACTTACAAAAGCAATGAAAGGCTTTTATGCAAAGAAAAATACAGAAGCTAAGAAAAAATTAAAAGAATTTAGAGTTCAAGATACAGAGTTATACAAAGAAGGTAACGAATTTGGTCTTGAAATATTTAATGAAGTTAAGTTTGTTGATACAACTTCAAAAACTATTGGTAAAGGTTTTGCAGGTGCCATGAAGAGACACAATTTTGGTGGATTAAGAGCTACACACGGTGTTTCTGTATCACATAGATCTCATGGATCTACTGGACAAAGACAAGATCCTGGTAAAGTCTTTAAAGGTAAAAAAATGGCTGGTCATATGGGTGATAGAGTTAGAACTATGCAAAACTTAGAGATCATTAAGACAGATATTGAAAATGAATTGTTATATTTAAAAGGATCAATTCCTGGTTCAAAAAATACTGAAATCTTAGTTAAAAAGTCAGTAAAAGTTATAAACAAAATGACTATTAATGAAAAAATTGCTGCTGCTGAAGAAGCTAAAAAAACACCAGATAAAAAGAAAAAATAATGAAAATTGATAAATTAAACTTAGACGGTAAAAAAGATTCAATTGTAGTTTTAGATAAAATTTTCTCTGCTAAAATTAATAAAAGATTGGTTGATAACGTATTATATAAAACTAATGCTAATTACAAAGGCAGACACGCAAAAACTAAACAACAAAATGAGATTACTGGATCTACATCAAAAATTTACGCTCAAAAAGGTACTGGTGGAGCTAGACACGCAAGTAGAAAAGCACCTATTTTTGTTGGTGGTGGTGTAGCACATGGACCTAAAGGTGAACTGGCATACAAAAAAAGAAAATTAAATAAAAGTGAAAAAAAACTAAGTATAGCTTCACTAATTACTGAGAAGAATAAACTTAATAATTTAATAATTTTTAGTGATTTTGGAAATGAGATTAAAAAAACTAAAGAAATGCATTCAATTATTAAAAAATTTGAAATTACAAATTCATTAATAATTTTAGATAAATCATCTAAAGAGAAAATTGAAAAGTCAGCTAGAAATATTCCAAACGTTAAAGTTACGGATATTAATCATTTCAGTGCATTTGATATTATAAAGTTTAAAAAAGTAGTTTTTACAGAAAGTTCAATTAAAGAACTAGAAAAGAGATATTCTTAAAATGGATAAAATACATTTATACGATAAAATTCTATCACCAATGGTTACTGAGAAAACTACTAACTTGTCAGAACAAAATAAAATTGTTTTTAAAGTACCTAGAGCTGCCAATAAAACTAATTTGAAGAAAAATATTGAAAAGATTTTTAAAGTTAATGTTACGAAGATAAATATTATCAATAAACAAAATCGAACTAAAGTAACTAGGGGTAAAAAAGTTAATGTTCAAGGTTACAAAAAAGCAATAATAACACTTAAAAAGGGTCAAAGTATTGATCTAACATCTGGAATTTAAAAATGGTATTAAAAACATTCAAACCGTATACAAAATCAACAAGAGGAACAATCTTAGTTGATAGAGCTGGTCTTTGGAAAGGCAAGCCATTTAAGGCCTTAGTTGAGCCAAAAAATTCAATGCGTGGAAGAAATAATAATGGACACATAACTTCTCGTAATATGTCGGGCGGTGGGCACAAGAAAATGTATAGGTTGGTTGATTTCTACAGAAAGAAAATCGACATGCCAGGTACTGTCGAAAGAATTGAATATGATCCAAATAGATCTTGCTACATCATGTTAGTTAAGTTTGATGATGGACAACATTTTTACTATTTAGCTCCTCAAAAAATTAAAGTAGGTGATAAAGTTGAAAATGGATCGGAAAAAGAAATTAAAGTTGGAAACTGTATGCCACTTAGAGATATTCCTGTAGGTATCAATATCCATAATGTAGAGCTAAAACCTGGAGCTGGTGGAAAAATAGCTAGATCTGCTGGTACATCAGTTACTATCAGTGGATTAGATGGAAACTACTCATTAATTAAAATGACCTCTGGAGAAGTTAGAAAAATTGACTCAAGATGCATGGCAACAATTGGCGTGCTTTCAAACCCAGATCAAAAAAACATTAAGATTGGTAAAGCTGGAAGATCAAGATGGCTTGGTAGAAGACCTCATACTAGAGGAGTTGTGATGAATCCTGTTGATCACCCACACGGAGGTGGTGAAGGTAAAACTGCAGGTGGAAGACATCCAGTATCTCCAACAGGTCAATCTGCAAAAGGATTAAAAACTAGAGACAATAAGAGCACAGATAAATTTATAGTTAAAAGAAGAAACAACAGGAAGGATTCTAAAAAATAATGGCTAGATCAGTATGGAAAGGACCTTTTGTTGAAGAGAGCTTGATTAAAAAAGTTGAAAAACAAAAATTAGATCCAAAAAAAATGCCTATTAAAACGTGGTCAAGAAAATCAACAATTATTCCTGAGTTTATAGGGGTTGGTTTTTTGATTTATAATGGAAAAAAATTCATTCCAGTTACTATATCTGAAGATATGGTGGGTCATAAATTAGGTGAATTTTCTCCAACTAGAACATTTTTTGGACATACACCAGCTGAAAAAAAAGGAAAACCAGCTGAGAAGAAAAAATAATTATGAATAAAAAAAAGAAAATTAACAGAACTAAAGTAGATACAGTTAGATCTGTGAATAATAATATTAGATCTAGTGTTAGAAAACTTAACCCAATACTTAAAGCAATTGTTGGAAAAAAAGTTGATGTGGCTATTAGAGAGCTTCAATTTTCTGCAAAAAGAATTACTAGAGAAATAAGAAAAACAGTTTCATCAGCTGTTGCTAACGCTGAAAATAACAATCAATACGACATAGATAAACTAATTGTTAAAGAAGCATACTGTGGGAAAAAAGTTGTTATGAAAAGATTTAGACCAAGAGCAAAAGGTAGAGCTGCACCAATTTTAAAACCTTATTCAACTATTACAATTATATTATCAGAAGCAAAACAAATGGAGAGTCATGGGTCAAAAAGTTAATCCAGTTGGTTTCAGACTAGGTGTAAACAGAGGTTGGGATTCTGTCTGGTATGCAAAAAAGAAAGATTTTGGAAATTATCTTATCGAAGATTTTAAGATCAGAGCATATATCAAGAAAAACGTTGTTAACTCTGGTGTATCTAAAGTTATGATAGAGAGAACCTCTAATAAATGTTTTGTTACTATTTACACATCAAGACCAGGATTTGTAATTGGAAAGAAAGGTAGCGATATTGATAAAATAAAAAACAATTTATCTAAATTTACTAACAATGAAGTAACACTTAATATTAAAGAAGTTAAAAAGCCGGAAACTAATGCTTATTTAGTTGCTGAAAATATAGCACAACAATTAGTTAAAAGAATATCATATAGAAGAGCCATGAAGAGAGCTATGCAATCATGTTTAAGACTTGGTGCAAAAGGCATTAAAGTTTCTATTAGTGGTAGACTAGGTGGAAATGAAATAGCTAGAACTGAATGGTTAAGAGAAGGAAGTATACCATCACATACTTTAAGAGCAGATATTGACTATGCAGAAGCTGAAGCATTAACAACATTTGGTATTATTGGAATAAAAATTTGGATTTATAAAGGTGAAGTATTCGCTAAAGAATTTAGCCAAGAAACTAACAAGATAGTTCCAAAAGAGGTTAAAGAATAATTATGTTACAGCCAGTTAGAACAAAATACAGAAAAGCACATAAAGGAAGAATTCATGGAACAGCTACACGTGCTAGCAAGATTAACTATGGATCTTTTGCATTAAAAGCTATGGCGCCAGAGAGAATTATAGGAAAACAAATAGAAGCTGCTAGAGTTGCTTTAACAAGACACATGAAAAGACAGGGACGTGTTTGGACAAGAATCTTTCCAAATATACCTGTTTCAAAAAAACCTGTTGAAGTACGTATGGGTAAAGGTAAAGGAGCTCCTGAATATTGGGCTTGTAGAGTAAAGCCAGGTAGAATTTTATTTGAAATTGATGGTGTTTCAGAAACAATAGCAAAAGAAGCACTTTATAAGGCTTCAGCTAAACTACCTATAAAAACAAAATTTATTAAGAGATTTGCATAATATGAAAAAACAAGAAATTAAAAAATTATCTAAGGACGAAGTTATCAAAAATATTGATAAATTAAAAAAAGATTTATTTAACTTTAGATTTCAAAAAATTAATTCACAAGTTACAGATCCATCTAAAATTGGACAAACTAAAAAAACTATAGCTAGATTAAAAACTACACTAAAAGGAAAATTAAATGCCTAAAAAAATATTAACAGGAGTAGTAACAAGCGATAAACCAAACAAAACTATAACTGTATCTGTTGAAAGAAAATATTCACACCCAGTATTAAAAAAAGTAGTTAAAGTTAGAAAAAAATATAACGCTCACGATGAAAATAATAAATTTAAAACTGGAGACACAGTGTCAATAATTGAGTGTAAGCCTTTTTCTAAGAATAAAAAATTTCAAGTAATGGATGGATCTAAATGATACAAGTACAAACTGAATTATTAGTAGCTGATAACACTGGTGCAAAAAGAATAGAATGCATTAAAGTTTTAGGTGGCTCTAAACGTAGATACGCAAGTATTGGTGATACTATCGTTATCGCAGTTAAAGAGGCATTACCTAAAGGAAAAGTTAAAAAAGGTTCTGTTCATAAAGCTGTTGTAGTTAGAGTTAAAAAGGGAATTCATAGGGAAGATGGATCTAAAGTTAGATTTGATAATAATGCAGCTGTTTTAGTTGATGATAAAGGTGAACCAGTGGGGACTAGGATTTTTGGTCCAGTAACAAGAGAATTAAGAAGTAGAGGTCAAATGAAAATAATTTCATTGGCTCCAGAGGTTTTATAAATGATTAAAAAAGGATTAAAAGTTAGAGTTTTAACTGGAAGAGATAAAAAAAAAGAGGGTGAGGTTATTGAAATCGATAGACCTAATAACAGAGCAAAAGTTCAAGGAATTAATATTGTGAAAAAACATGTTAAAACTTCAAAAGAAAAAAAAGGTGGAATAGTCTCTAAAGAGAGCTTCATCCACATTTCAAACCTTAAACTTATTGACGAAAAAGCTAAAACAAAAAAAACTGAGGCTAAGAAATAATGATACCTAGATTAAAAGAACTTTATTACAAAGAAATCCAACCACAGCTTAAAGAAACCCTTGGATATAAAAATACCTATATGGGGCCAAAAGTTGAAAAAGTTGTTATTAACATGGGTCTTGGTCTTGATGGTGCTGATGCAAAAATTATGAAATCTACTGAAGAAGATTTAGGGAAAATTACAGGTCAAAAACCAACTGTGACTAAATTTAAAAAATCAGTAGCAAATTTTAAAACAAGAAAAGGTACAAACGCTGGTTTAAAAGTTACTTTAAGAGGTAACAAAATGTATGAATTTTTAGATAGACTTGTAAATATTGCTTTACCAAGAATTAAAGACTTTAGAGGCTTATCAACCAAGGGATTTGATAAGTTTGGTAATTATACGTTTGGCATAAAAGAACATATAATTTTTCCAGAAGTTAATTTTGATAGAATTGATAAGATTAGAGGTCTTGATGTTGTAGTTGTGATCTCTGCTTTAAATAAAGATCATAGTTTTGCTCTTTTAGAAAAACTAAATTTTCCATTTATTAAAAAAGGAGACAATTAAGAATGGCTAAAGTAAGCGCAGTAAATAAAAATAATAAAAGAATTAAACTTTCAGATAGGCTTTTCAAAAAAAGACAAGCATTAAAGAAAATTGTAATGGATAAAAAAATATCATTAGAAGAAAGATTTAAAGCACAGCAAAAGCTTTCAAATTTACCTCGTAATTCTGCAAAAAACAGAGTTATGAATAGATGCCAAATTACTGGAAGACCACACGGTGTTTACAGAAAATTAAAAATATCAAGAATAGCCTTAAGAGACTTGGGACTGCATGGATTAATTCCTGGCATGACTAAGTCGAGTTGGTAGAAAGGACAATATGAGTTTAAGTGACCCAATAGGGGATATGATCGCAAGAATAAAAAATGCACAAGTGAGAAATCACAAGAAAGTAGCATTACCTTCTTCTAACTTTAAAGTTAAGATTGCAGATATTCTTAAAAGTGAAGGATTTATAAAAGACTATAAAATTGAAACTGAAAATAATAAGCCTACATTGTCAGTTGACTTAAAATATTATTCTGGAAATCCAGTAATTAGTACTTTTGAGAGAGTATCTAAGCCTGGTAGAAGAATATTTTCAAGTGCTGATAGTTTGCCAAAAATTAATGGTGGACTAGGAATAGCTATTGTATCAACACCAAAAGGTGTAATGACTGATATTGAAGCTAGAAAACAAAAAGTTGGTGGCGAAATAATCTGTAAGGTATTTTAATGTCTAAAATTGGTAAAATAAGTATTTCAATCCCTGAAAAAGTTAAAGCAGTGCTTTCTGGTAGTGTTCTTAACATTGAGGGACCTTTAGGTAAAAAATCACTTAATATTGATCTTGAAATGTTTAATCTTGATGTTACCGAAGGAAAAGAAATATCTATCAGCCCTAAAGTAAAGGATCAAAACTCAAAACGATTATGGGGCATGAATAGAAGCTTAATCAATAATGCTGTTATTGGGTCAAGTACTGGCTATGAAAAAATTCTTGAGCTTGTTGGAGTGGGTTACAGAGCTGCATTAAAAGATAAACAGTTAAATTTGCAATTAGGTTATAGCCACGATATTAATTTTGATATTCCTGAAGGAATTAAAATTGTTGTTGAAAAACAGACGGTAGTTAAAGTTAGTGGATCTGATAAACAGCAAGTAGGTATGGTTGTTTCAAAAATCAAAGCTTTTAGAAAACCAGAGCCATATAAAGGCAAAGGTATTAGAGAGCAAGGTCAATACATTCTAAGAAAAGAAGGGAAGAAGAAATAATGAAATTAAATACCATCCAAAGAAAAAAATTTAGAGTAACTGGTAAATTAAAAAAAGTTGCATCATCTGATAGATTAAGACTTAGCATATCAAGATCTGCAAAAAATATTTCAGCTCAAATTATTGATGATGTTAAAAACATTACTTTAGTGTCATGTTCTTCTGTTGAAAAAGACATTCGTTCTATGGACAAAGTAAATAAAACAGAAATTTCTAAAATAGTAGCGGAGAAACTTGCAAAGAAAGCCCAAGAAAAGAAAATATCAAAAATATTTTTTGATAGAGGTATATACAAATACCACGGCAGAGTTAAAGTTTTTGCTGAAACACTACGTAAAAATGGAATGGAATTTTAATTATGGATTTTAAAGACAAAAAAGACGACGGTATTTTAGAAAAATTAGTTCACATCAACAGAATTACAAAAGTAGTTAAAGGTGGTCGTAGATTTGGTTTTTCAGCTTTAGTTGTAGTTGGTAATCAAGCAGGTAAAATTGGAGTAGCACATGCTAAAGCCAAACAGGTGCCTGATGCAATTAAAAAAGCCAATGAAACAGCAAGAAGAGTTTTAATCCATGTGCCGCTAAGAGAAGGTAGAACTATTCATCATGATGTTTATGGTAAAGATGGTGCTGGTAAAATTATTTTAAGATCTGCTCCTAAGGGAACAGGTATTATTGCAGGAGGTCCTGTAAGAGCAGTTTGTGAAGTTTTAGGAATTAAAGATATAGTTGCTAAATCAATGGGTACATCAAACCCTCACAATATGATAAGAGCGACGATGAAAGCTCTTTCAAAACAAAATTCACCAAAGCATATTGCAACAATTAGAAATAAAAAAATTTCTGATGTAATCGAAAAAAGAGGATAATGACTACATTAAATACTACAGGAAAAGTTTTATACAAAAAAAAGATGAGAGTCGGTAGAGGTATCGGTTCTGGAAAAGGAAAAACATCTGGCAGAGGTGTTAAAGGTCAAAAATCTAGATCTGGTGTTGCTATTAAAGCTTTTGAAGGTGGTCAAATGCCTTTATATAGAAGATTACCTAAAAGAGGCTTTAATGCAATTAAGAGATACCAAGCTGTTATTGCAATAATGAACTTGGAAAAAATTCAAACTTTTATAACTGAAAAAACAATTAATTCTGGCGATGTTATTAATATGGCATTACTTAAAAAACTTAAATTGATCAATAAAAATTCACAAAAATTAAAGATACTAGGTACAGGTGAAATTAAAGATAAAGTTAATATCGAAGCTGACTTAATCTCTAAATCTGCTGTAGAAAAATTAGAGAAAGCTGGCGGAACAATACAATTAAAAAAATAATTAAGATATTATGAGCTCTTCTTCTCAAACTAATGATCTTAAAAATCGTATAATCTTTACAATATTTATCTTAGCAGTTTATAGATTTGGTACTTTTGTGCCAATTCCAGGCATTGACCCTGAGCAATTACAAACAATGATGAGTGGTAATCAAAAAGGATTACTTGGAATGTTCAATGTTTTTTCAGGCGGAGCTGTAAGTAGAATGGCTATATTCGCACTTGGAATTATGCCTTATATTTCATCTTCAATCATAGTTCAGTTATTAACTGGCGTATCTGATTATTTTAAAAATTTAAAGGCACAAGGTGAAACCGGAAGAGCAAAAATAACTCAAATCACAAGATATGGAACTGTAATTCTTGCTACTATTCAGGGTTACGGATTATCTATAGGTTTACAATCTTCTGCTGACTTAGTTATTAATCCAGGCTTATTTTTTACTATAACAGCGGTATCAACCATTGTTGCTGGTACAATGTTTTTAATGTGGCTTGGTGAACAAATAACACAAAGAGGTATCGGTAATGGTATTTCGTTGATTATTTTTGCTGGTATTGTTGCTGAAATTCCACGTGCTTTAGTGACTACATTCGAGTTGGGTAGAACGGGCGCTGTATCTACAATTATGATTATTGGAATTTTTGTATTATTAGTCGCAACAATTATGTTCATTGTTTTCATGGAAAGAGCATTAAGAAAAATTTTAATAAATTACCCTAAAAGACAAATGGGAAATAAAATGTACGGTGGTGAATCTTCTCATTTACCTTTAAAAATTAACCAAGCCGGTGTTATTCCAGCAATCTTTGCTTCAGCTTTATTATTATTGCCTGTTACCTTTTCTAATTTTAGTTTTTCAGACAATGATACATTCTTAAATTTAAGTTCATACTTTACACAAGGACAACCCCTTTACATGTTGCTTTATGCTTCTGGAATAATATTTTTTACTTTTTTCTACACATCCATAACATTTAATCCAACTGAGACTGCTGATAATTTAAGAAAATATGGTGGTTTTGTACCTGGGATTAGACCAGGTGAAAATACAGCTTTGTATATTGAAAAAATTGTGACAAAACTTACGACAATTGGGGCATTGTATTTAACAATAGTTTGTTTAATGCCAGAATTTCTAATTGCTAATTATCCAATACCCTTTTATTTAGGCGGGACTTCAATCTTGATTGTTGTTGTAGTTGCAATTGATACCGTTACACAAATCCAAACTAGATTAATGAGCTCTCAATATGAGCAATTAATTAAAAAAACAAAATTCGGAAAATAATTAAGTGAATATAATTCTTTTTGGTCCTCCAGGAGCGGGTAAGGGGACTCAAGCTCAATCTATTGTTAAAAAACATAATTACTTCCAACTATCAACAGGAAATCTATTAAGAGATGAAGTTAAATCTAAAACTGATCTTGGAGTGGATATAGAAAAGCTAATATCTAATGGCAAATTTGTTTCAGATGAGATCGTAAATACTTTATTAAGACAATCTTTAACTAATTTAAAATATAGAGATAGAATTATTTTTGACGGCTATCCAAGAAATGTTGAACAAGCTATTAATTTAGAAGTTTTATTAAATGAGTTTAACCAAACAATAGGACATACTATATTTTTAAATGTATCAAGAGACATTATTGAAAAACGTATTATGGGCAGAATGACCTGTGAAAAATGTAATATGACGTTAAATGAATATTTTAATAAGGAACAAATAGAGCTTCATCCTTGTGGTGTTGAACACTTAAAGAAAAGAAAAGATGACAATCTTGAAATTGTTATTTCTAGATATGACACTTATATGTATTCAACAAAACCAGTGTTAGATTTCTATTCAAAAAATTCAAATTTCACTGAAATTGATGGAGCAGGTGAAATTGATCAAATAACCAATAAAATTAATGAAATTCTTAAGGTTTAAGACGTTGACTTTGGAACATCTTCTTATATAAAAGGCTAAATTTATTCTCAAAAATATGGCTCGTATAGCAGGTGTAAACATTCCGCAAAACAAACTTGTCCACATAGGACTAACGTACATCTATGGTATTGGTAATAAATTTTCTAGCCAAATTTGTACTTCTTTAGAAATTCCTAAAGCAAAAAGAATAAATGAACTTACCGACGAAGATATTTTAAAAATTAGAGAATACATTGATGCAAATTTTAAAGTCGAAGGTGATCTTAGAAGAGATTACTCTTTAACTATTAAAAGATTAATTGACCTTGCTTGCTACAGGGGATCTAGACATAGAAAAAAACTTCCTGTTAGAGGACAAAGAACAAGATGTAATGCAAGAACAAGAAAAGGTAAAGCAATAGCAATTGCTGGTAAAAAATTAACTCCACTTAAAAAATAATTAATTTATGGCTAAAGTAGATAAAGTTGAGAATAAAGATGCTGTTGTAGAAAAAAAAGTAGATAAAAAATCTAAGAAAAGTTCTTATTCCAAAAAAAAGAAAATAAAAAAAAATATTCTTAATGGTATTGCTTATGTACAGTCTACTTTTAACAATACAATAATTTCAATTGCAGATACTAATGGAAATGTAATTTCTTGGGCATCCGCTGGACAAAAAGGTTTTAAAGGTTCAAGAAAATCAACACCTTATGCTGCACAAATTGCTGCAGATTCTGCTGCATCTAAAGCTTTAGAGTATGGAATGAAAACTTTGTCAGTTGAGGTTAAAGGACCTGGTTCAGGAAGAGAAACCGCATTAAGAGCTTTACAAGCGAGAGGATTTAAGATTCTTTCAATAAAAGATACAACACCAATGCCACATAACGGCGTAAGACCACCAAAAAAAAGGAGAGTTTAATAAATGGAAAGTTTAAATGTAAATGCTAAAAATTGGAAAGCATTAATTAAACCAGCTCAATTAGATGTTAAAATTAGTGAAGACAAATCACATGCAAAAATTATCGCAGAACCTTTAGAAAAAGGATATGGTTTAACTTTAGGTAATTCTTTAAGAAGAATTTTACTTTCATCAATCAGAGGTGCTGCTGTAACTTCAATTCAAATTGATGGTGTTTTACATGAATTTACATCTATCAAAGGTGTTAGAGAAGATGTTACTGACATAGTTTTAAACGTTAAATCATTAGCTTTAAAAAGCTCATCAGAAACTACTAAAAAACTTATTTTAGATGCTAAGGGTCCTGGAGAAATTAAAGCTTCTGACATAGCACCAGTTGCTGATATTGAAATTTTAAATCCTGATCTGGTTATTTGTAATTTAGATGAAAATACGCATTTCCATATGGAAATGAATGTTGGAACAGGTAAGGGATACGTTCCTGCAGTAATGAACAAGCCAGAAGAACCACCTTTGGGATTAATTGCTATAGATTCTTTATATAGTCCAGTTAAGAAGGTTTCTTACTCTATAAGCACAGCAAGAGAAGGAAAAGCCCTGGATTATGACAAATTAATTATGGAAGTTGAAACTAATGGATCAATTTCTGCTGAAGATGCCGTTGCTTATTCTGCTAGAATTTTCCAAGATCAACTAAATATGTTTGTTAATTTTGACGAACCTGTTGAAGCACCTGTAAAAGAAGTTTCATCTGAGCCTGAATTCAATAAGAATTTATTAAGAAAAGTTGATGAACTTGAATTATCTGTGCGTTCTATGAATTGTCTTAAAAATGATAATATTATTTACATTGGAGATCTAGTTCAAAAGTCAGAAGGTGAAATGCTTAGAACACCTAACTTTGGAAGAAAATCACTTAATGAAATAAAAGAAGTTTTAACTGGTATGTCTTTATACTTAGGTATGGAGATTCCGAACTGGCCACCAGAAAATATAGCTGAAATGTCTAAAAAGTTAGAGGAGCAAATCTAATGAGACATGGAATGGCTAATAAGAAGTTAAATAGAACTTCTGAACATAGAAAAGCTTTATTGAAGAATATGCTTAATTCTTTAATAAAATATGAGCAGATCACTACAACACTTCCAAAAGCTAAATTCTTAAAACCTCAAGCTGATAAAATCATAACTTTAGGAAAAAAAGAGACTCTTCAAACTACAAAAATGTTAATGTCTAAATTACAAGACATAACATCTGCGAATAAAGTAAAAAAAACATTGTCAAAAAGATATGAAGCAAGAAATGGTGGCTACACAAGAATCATCAAAGCTGGCTTTAGATATGGTGACAATGCACCTATGGCTGTAATTGAATTTGTAGATAGAGATGTTGAGGCAAAAAGAGTTGATAGAAAGAAAAAAGATCCAGCTAAAGATAAAACTGAAGAGAAAAAATTAGCTACTGCTTAATTTTTTATATAAAATTATATCATCATGAAAAAGTCTTTTAACGTTGATACAACGTTTAACGATATGCGTATCGATAGATGGATACGTAATAATCTTGGCAATTACCCTCAAGGTCTAATTGAAAAAAGTTTAAAAAGTGGAAAAGTTAAAATCAATAATAAAAAAATTAAAAGCTCCCATAAAGTAAAGACAGGTGACACTATAGATTTATTCAACTTTGATTTTAAAGAAACAATTGTTCAAAAGACAATTAAATTTGTACCTTCAGAAGAAGTTATTAAAGAAAATGAAGAATTAATAATTGATAATAATGATGATTTCATTGTTCTTAATAAAAGCTCTGGTATTTCAGTTCAAGGTGGAACTAAATCTAAAAAAAATCTTGTAGATATATTTGCTCGTAGTGAAATTTTTCAGGACACAAAACCATTTTCTGTACATAGACTTGATAAAGATACATCTGGAGTTTTTATTATGGCAAAACACAGACAATCTGCTCAGTTATTAACCTCTTTATTTAGACTTCGAAAAGTTCATAAAACTTACCTGGCTATATGCCATGGAGAATTGCAAAAGGACTCTGGTGAGTGGAATGATGATTTAACCAGATATGATAATGATAGAGAGGTAGTTGAAAAAGCTAGAACACTTTACAAAGTTTTAGATAAAAATTCTATATGTAGTCTAGTTGAAATGAAACCAATCACAGGAAGAAAACATCAACTAAGAAAACAACTTTATGCTGTAGGATGCCCAATCTATGGGGATCAAAAATATAAATTTAGTAACACAGATAAAGCAATAAATAAAAATTTAATGCTTCATTCATATCAAATTAAATTTATGATTAATGATAAAAAATATACCTACACAGCATTATTACCAGATTATTTTAAAAAACTTTTAAAGACAAAAAGACTTAGATTTCCAAATTCTTAGAAAAGGTTTCAATAATAACTTCATCTAAATTCTTATAGTCTTGATCTTTAATTGCTTTAAGATTAATTACGCCTTTGTCCGAAATACCACACGGAATAATATTTTTATATTTTGAAAGATCGTTATTAATATTTATTGCAAATCCATGATAAGCTATCCACTTACTTACTCTTACACCAATTGCTGCAACTTTATTAATTTTACCTTGATGGTCAGTCCAAATACCAATGTTTTTTGGATCACCAAATGTCTTGATATTGAATTTTGATAAACTGTCAATAATCGTCTCTTCAATTAAAGTTATAAATTTTCTTATATCTTTTTTTCTTTTTTTTAAATCTATCACAAAATAACAAATCAATTGACCTGGACCATGATAAGTAATTTTTCCTCCACGGTTTGTTTTTACTAGACTAATATCTTTATTAAGAATTTCTTTTTCTTTATAGCTCGTACCTGCAGAATAAACCTCTTCATGTTCTAAGATCCATATTAAATCCTCTTTTTGACCATTGTTTATCTGCAATAATCTTTCTTCAAGCAGTTTTATTGCATCTTCATATTTTATTGGTTTTATTGACTTTTTAATCTCTATATTCATTTATAAATTGTATTATTTTTATTATGCACTATTAGTGCAAAATTGATTTATAGGTAAATTTATGTCTTTAATAAAAAAAATAAAAGATAAAAAAGTTAATTTTGAGTTTAATAAAGAGTACATAAAAGTTGTTACTTCTAAGATTGCTAATAATGATGCTCAATTTATTACTAATTCTTTTAACGAGATGCACCCAGCTGATGCGGCTGATATAATTGAACATCTTGGTCAAAATGATAGAGAAAGCTTAATTAAACTTAATAATTTTAATATAGATCCAGAAGTTTTTATTGAATTAAACGAGTCGGTGCAGTCTGAAATCATAGCTTATCTTTCACCTGATACTATTGTTAGACTTTTAAAAAATCTTGAATCTGATGATGCGATTACAATTTTAGAAAATGTTGATGAAAAAGATAAAAATACAATATTAAGCTCCTTACCTCCAAAAGATAGATTTGCTTTACTTGAAAGCTTAAGTTATCCAGAAGACACAGCTGCTAGAATAATGCAACGTGAATTCACGGCCATTCCTAGCAATTGGTCTGTTGGTCAAACAATTGACTATTTAAGAGAAAATAAAGATTTACCTGAGGAATTTTTAGAAATTTTTATTATAGATGAAGATTTTAAACCGATTGGAACCGTTCCATCATCTAAAGTTTTAACTACTTCGAGAGAAACTAAAATGCTTTCTATTATGTCAGAATCTCAACTACTTATTCCGGTTGATATGGACAAAGAAGAAGTTGGTAACGTGTTTGAAAATTATAACTTAAATTCAGCGGCTGTTGTCGATAAATCAAACAAGTTGGTTGGTATGATCATGTATGACGATGTCTTAACTGTATTAAAAGAAGAAGCCGAAGAAGATGCTTTGAGATTAGCTGGGGTAGGGGATGAAGAAATTACTGATGGAGTTTTTAAGAAAACTAGAAGAAGATTTAACTGGCTTTTATTAAACTTATTTACAGCATTTCTTGCAACGTGGGTTATTAGTTTATTTGGTGCAACAATCGAACAAATGGTTGTCCTTGCATTTCTTATGCCAATCGTTGCATCTATGGGTGGTAATGCTGGAATGCAAACTTTGGCTGTAACTGTAAGAACATTAGCAACAAATGACTTAACAAAAAACAATTTTACACAAAATATTTTAAAAGAATTTAATATTGGTATTTTAAATGGCATCATATTTGCAATAATAAGTGCTTTAGTAGTTCAAGTTTGGTTTCAAGACTCTCTACTTTCTCTAATAATTTCCATGTCAATGATAGTTACAATGATTGTTGCAGGTTTATTTGGAATTTTAGTACCTATAACTTTAAAAAAAATGGATATTGATCCTGCTATTGCATCAAGTGTGTTTGTAACAACTATTACTGATGTTATAGGTTTTGTTTCATTTCTTGGTGTTAGTGCTTATTTTCTCTAAAAATTGTCAATTAATCGTACGTTATTAATATAGTAGGCCACAAAAAGTTTAAAAGGTTTGTTCATAATATTTGTGCTTAAATTATGTGTGTTTCTACATTCCAAATATTCAATTTTAATATCAAAATTTTTAGATAGTTCTTCTTTTAAATTAAATATCATTTTTTTGTAATTTTTTTTATTATTTTTAATCTCATTTTTTAAAGATAAAAATTTTTTTGCAATTATTCCTGAATTAATAAAACTTTTCTTATTTAATAAAGAGTTTCTGGAAGATAAAGCTAGTTTGTTTTTTTCTCTGACTGTTTTACATACGTGAACTTTGGTATTGTACTTATTTTCAATATAGTTTTTAACCAAGAAAAATTGTTGAAAATCTTTTTCTCCCATAAACATTTTTTGTGGAGAAATTGATTCAATAAAACGATCCAAAACATCAAGTACACCTTCAAAATGTCCTTTTCTAAATTTTGCACATAATATTTTTTGTGATTTATTTAGTTTAATTTCATTATTTTTTTTCCAATAAATTTGTTTAATGGTTGGCAAATATACATAGTCAACTTTAAGTTTTTTAAGGTAACTCAAATCTTGCTTTAAATTCTTAGGGTATGTTTTGTAATCTTTTTTATTATTAAATTGAGTTGGATTAATAAAAATACTTACTAATGTTTTTTTGCAGTTTTTTTGTGATGTTTTTATTAATGTTTTGTGACCTTCGTGCAAACTACCCATTGTTGGGACAAAACCTAATCTTTTATCTAACTCAATTGCCTTAATTAAATCAGTTTTTAATTTTATTAATTTCATTTGTAATAAGAATATTAATAAGTAAAACATTTATATGATTAAACAAGCTATAATTCCTTTAGCTGGTCTTGGTACTAGACTACTACCACTAACAAGTGTTTTTGCTAAAGAGCTTCTACCTATTAATGGAAAACCAGGGTTAGAATATATTATCGAAGAATGTATTGAGGCTGGTATTAAGGAAATTGTATTTATTATTTCTAAAAAAAAATTGATGATAAAGAAATATTTTTATAATGATAAATTTTATAAAGATATTATCAAGAAAAAAAATGATCCAAAAATTATCAAAGAATATAAAAAAATTCTCAAATATAAAAAAATGATTAAATTTGTTTTTCAAGACAAACCATTAGGAACTGGTGATGCTGTCTACAAGACTAAAAAATTTATTACAGATAAATATTTTTTAATGTTATTACCTGATGATTTGATAATTAAAAAAAACTGCTCTAAGTCCATGATTGCTGTGCATAATAAATTTAAAGCATCAGTTATGGCAAGTATGAAGGTTAATAAAAATGATGTATCTAGGTGGGGTATCTACAACATCAGAAAAAAAATTGATAAAAATAATTTTATTATAAATAATGTTGTTGAAAAACCTTCTATAAAAACTTCACCTTCTAATAATGCTGTAATAGGAAGATATATATTACCTAAAACAATTTTTTCTAAATTAAAATCTCTAAAACCAGGTAAAAGTGGTGAATTTCATATCACTGACGCGATCCAAGCTTTAATAGAAGATGATAATCAATTTATCGGTCACAATTTTTCAGGTAAATACTTAGATTGTGGAACAATGAAGGGTTATATCAAATCAACTTTGGAGATTTCTAAATAATGAAACTTTGTATGATAGGAACGGGGTATGTTGGTTTAGTAAGTGGAGTTTGTTTTTCCGACTTAGGAAATGACGTAATTTGTGTTGATAAAGATTTGAATAAAATTGAAAACTTAAAAAATGGTATTATCCCAATATACGAACCTGGTTTAGATGAATTACTCATTAAAAATTATAAAAATAATCGTTTAAAGTTCTCTACGAACTTAAAAGATTCAATTTCAAAGTCCGATATTATTTTTATTTGTGTTGGCACACCCACTAAAAAAAATGGAAATAACGCTGACTTAAGTCAGGTATTCAATGTTGCAATAGAAATTAGTAAATCTATTAAAAAATTTAAAGTTATTATAACTAAATCTACTGTACCTGTGACCACTGGAGACGAAATAGAAAAAATTATTTCAAAAAAAGTATCAAAAAATTTTTTTTCAGTAGTTTCAAATCCTGAATTTTTAAGAGAAGGTGATGCTATAAGAGATTTTACTTATCCAGATAGAGTAGTAATAGGTACAAATAATAAAAAATCTAATAAGATATTAAAAAATCTTTATTCACCATTGATATCAAAAGGTGCAAAGTACGTTAATACGTCTCGAAGAGCAGCGGAATTAATAAAGTATGCTTCTAATGCTTTTCTCGCAACAAAGATTACTTTTATTAATGAGCTAGCCAATTTGTGTGAAAAAATTAATGTTAATGTGGAGGATATCTCCATTGGGATGGGGCTTGATGATCGTATTGGCAGCCGTTTTTTAAGAGCAGGTCCTGCTTATGGTGGATCTTGTTTTCCTAAAGATACTAAAGCTATTACAGCTACTGCCAATAAATTTAAAACAAATTTAACAGTTATTAAAAGTGTCATTAAATCGAATGAAAATAGATCATCATTAATGTTAAAAAGAGTTTTTGATATTTTAAAAAATAAAGTAAACAATAAAAATATTTGTTTCTTAGGTGTTACATTTAAGGCAAATACTGATGACATGAGAGATTCTTCAAGTCTAACAATGATCCCTGCATTAATTAAAAAAGGTGCAAAAATAAATTATTTTGATCCTACTGGTGAAAAGTCAGATTTTAAAAAATTTAATAATGTTACTTTTTCAAACAACATTAAAGACGCAATTAAAAAATCAGATTTAATCATTATTCATACAGAATGGAATGATTTTAAAACTATTAATTTCAAAAAAGATGTTAAAAATAAAAAATTCTCAATTTTTGATATGAGAAATATTTACTCTGCTAATAAGATGAAAGATCAGAAAATTAAATATTTTAGTATTGGAAATTAATTTAATTCAAAAATAGCATCAACCTCAACGGACACACCAAGCGGCAAACTATTTGTACTAACTGCAGCTCTTGTGTGCATTCCAGAGTCTCCAAAAACTGAAACTATTAAATCTGAAGCACCATTTATTACTTTGGGTTGTTCTATAAAGTCTTCTGTTGAATTAACAAACCCTGTAAGTTTTATACAAGATTTTACTTTTGAAAGATCATTGCCACAAGCTTTTTTAACTTGAGATATTATATTTAGGCCACAACGTTTAGCTGCCTCATATCCATCTTCAGTTTTTAAATCCTTACCAACCTTACCTTTGATCAATTCTCCATTTGCTGCAATAGAAATTTGTCCTGAGATAAATAACATTTTACCAATTTGTTTTGATGCAAGATATGATCCAACAGGATCTCTTGCTTCTGGTAGTTCTAAGTTTAATTCTTTTATTTTATCTTCATATGACATGATTATTTCTCCATAGATTCAGTTAATGTTTTACTGTTTTTAAATTTAACAAGCTTTTCTTTTAAACTAGATTTGTCAAATTTCTTTTTTCCACTCTTAGCATTAGTAGTTATTTTATCTTTAAGTTCTTCAGCTCCAACCGTCGCTTTTAATTTAAGTCCTGAAGATTTTTCTTTTAGATTTTTTGCTGAACACTCTATGTATTTTGCACTAATCTTTTCAAACTGATTACAATCAATTTTTTCAGCCATAGTTTTAGACATAAGGACTGATGTAATTAATGTTATAAATACTATTTTTTTCATTTCTTTTTCTTTTTTTTAACTTTTTTATTTTTATCGTATTCTTTTCTTTTCTCAATTAATATTAAAGCCTCTTCCATATTAAGTTCTAAGGGGTCTTTTTCCTCTGGAATTGTTGCATTAAGAGATTTATATTTAATATAAGGCCCATATTGTCCTTTCATTACTCTAACAGGTTTTTTGTCTTCAGGGTGTTCTCCTAGATCTTTTATAATTGATGCAGACATTCTACCAGGTTTAGCCTCCGCTATTAGAGTTATTGCTCTATTAAGTCCAATTGAGAAGATCTCCTCAACATTTTCAATTCTTGCTGATTTGTTTTCACATTTCAAATATGGGCCAAATCTTCCTGAGTTTAATATTATATCTTTCTGATTTTCAGGGTTAATGCCTAAACTTTTTGGTAATGAGCATAAAAATTTAGCTCTATCAAGATCCACGCTATCCAATGTAATTCCTTTAGGTATTGAGACATTTCTTAAATTATTATCTTCTTTTTCTATCTTCTTTTTTTTTGTTTTCTTTTTCTTTTTTGTTTCAATTATAATCTCTTCTTTTATTTCCTCAATTTTTTCATATTGTAAGTAGGGACCAAATCTTCCATTTTTAAGGTACATGTCATTTCCATTTTCATGCTTACCTATAAACTTTGGTTCAGCTAATTGAGATTGAGCAGCTGCTTTTGCTTTAGACAGGGGTCTGGTAAATTTACAATCTGGATAATTTGAGCAACCAATAAAAGCACCACCTCTAAAACTATTTTTTAAACTTAATGATCCACTGTCACATAATTTGCATTGTCTATTAATATTTCCATCCGCATCTCTTTCAAAAATTAAACTTCCTAGACTATCGTTTAATAGATCTAAAACCTCCCTAGTTCTTTTCTCTTTAACGTCAGATACGTTTTGATTAAAGTCTTTCCAAAATAACTCTAGAACTTTTATCCATCCTTCCTTCCCGGTAGTAATATCATCAAGTTGATTTTCTAAACTTGCTGTGAAGTTATAATCAACATATTTAGAGAAAAGCTTTTCAAGAAAAGCAGAAATTAATTTACCACGATCAGTTGGGTGAAATCTTTTATTAATTGTTTCCGCATATCCTCTAGTAGATATAACAGATATTATACTTGCATATGTTGAAGGTCTTCCAATACCTAATTCTTCTAATTTCTTAACCAAACTAGCTTCTGAATATCTTGGTGGTGGCTGTGTAAAATGCTGTTCATCTAATAGAGATTCTATATTTACTGGACCCTTGCTCATTTCAGGAAGGATATCTTCATCATCATCTTTTTTAGTATCTTTCATAACCTTTAAAAAGCCATCAAATTTAATAACAGATCCACTAGCTTTACAAATTGTTCCATTATCATCCGAAGTTATCGTTATAGTATTTCTGTCAAATTGAGCGGGTTTCATTTGAGAGGATAGGGCTCTACTCCAAATTAAATCATATAATTTATGCTGATCTGGACTTAGGTATTTTTTAACTGTATCTGGTGCTCGAATTATATCTGTGGGTCTAATTGCTTCATGTGCCTCTTGAGCATTTTTAGCTTTTTTTCCAGAGTAACTTGCTGCGTTATCTGGAACATATTCATCACCAAATTCATTTTTTATATATTTTCTAAAAGTATCTATAGCGTCTGTGGACAGGTTAGTGCCATCTGTTCGCATATACGTAATAAGACCAATAGTTTCACCGTCAATTTCTATACCTTGGTAAAGTTTTTGAGCTATTTGCATTGTACGTGACGCTCCAAATCCTAACCTACCAGAAGAAACTTGCTGTAATGTGGAGGTAGTAAAAGGGCCAGAAGGGTTTCTATTAACAACTTTGCTAGAGATGTCATTTATATTGAAATTCTTAGATTTAACCTCTTCCATTGCTTTATCAATTTCAGCTTTATTTTTAAAAGAAAATTTTTCAATTTTTTTATCATTCAATTGAGTGATACTTGCTAATATAGAATTTTTATCACTATCGTTGAATTGAATACTTAAAGTCCAAAATTCCTCAGGATCAAAAAGCTCTATTTCATGTTCTCGTTCTGTAATTAATTTTAAGGCAACTGACTGAACACGACCTGCAGATTTAGAACCTGGTAACTTTGTCCACAAAATTGGTGATATATTAAAGCCAACTAAATAGTCTAAGGCTCTTCTAGCCATATAGGCATCAACAAGTAATGGCTCTATTTGTCGAGGGTTTTCAATTCCATGAATAACAGCTTTTTTTGTAATTTCATTAAAAACAACTCTTTCTATATGCTTGTCTTTAATTAATTTTTTTTCATTTAAATATTCTTTAACATGCCAAGCAATTGCTTCTCCCTCTCTGTCTGGGTCAGTTGCTAGTATAATTTTTGATGAAATCTTAACTGCATCTGTAATTTCTTTAAGATATTTTTTAGAAAAACTATCGACTTCCCATTCCATTTTAAAATTATTTTCTGGATCAACAGAACCATTTTTTGAAGGAAGGTCTCTAATATGACCATAACTCGCTAAAACAATATATTCATCACCAAGATATTTGTTGATAGTTTTTGCTTTAGCTGGACTTTCTACGACTACAAGATTCATTACTAAACAAATTACTTAAAAGACTTAGATAGTCAAATCAATAAATTTTAGTCTTAGTTTCTTCTTTGTTTTTCAATCGTTTGACGTTTTCTCTGTGCGTGTAGAATATAAGCACAAACATTATTATGAAAAATATTGAATTATAATTTTCAAAAATTATTAAATACATTGGCACCATTAAACTACCAACTAGTGATGAAAATGATGAGTATTTTGAAATAAGAAATGTAACAGCCCAACTAATAATAAATACTAAACCCAAAACTATGTTTATCGAAAATAATATTCCAACATATGTTGCAACACCTTTACCCCCTTTAAACTTAAGCCATATTGGAAAAACATGACCTAAAAATGCACTTAATGATGCAATAAAGATATAATCAGGATAATTAAATTTTACATATAAAACAGGCAATACAGCTTTTGTTATATCCAGTAGTAAAGTTGCGTAGCCTAATGTTTTATTGCCTGTTCTAAGGGCGTTTGTAGCTCCAATGTTTCCTGAGCCAATATCTCTAATATCTTTTTTTAAAAATATTTTTGTAAGTATAAAACCAAAGGGTATTGATCCTAATAAATATGAGCTTAATGCAACAATTAAATATTCCATTATTATAACTTAAATAATTCTTCACCTTTTACAAATGTATTAGTGACTTTTCCTTGGAGTTTTTTGTCTTCAATAGAGGTATTTTTTGATTTGGAGACAAGCTTATCTTTTTTGACAACCCATGGCTTGTCAATATCAACAATGCAAAAATCTGCTTCATTGCCCACTGAAAGATTACCCTTATTAATTTTTAAAATTTTTGCAGGGTTTGATGTTAAAGCTTTAATAATAGTTTCTAATTTAACAGAGCCATTGTGATATAATTCTAGACTTAATGATAAAAGCGTTTCTATTCCAGAGGCCCCTGTTGACGCTTGTGCAAATGTTAATCTTTTTTGCTCTTCGTCTTCTGGTTTGTGATCAGATACAATAATGTCGATTGTTTCATCTTTTAATCCTTGCACTAGAGCAATTCTATCTTCTTCAGTTCTTAATGGCGGTGATAATTTTAAAAAAGTTCTAAAATCTCCTATATCATTTTCATTTAAAGAAAGATTATTTATAGATACACCTGTCGTAAATTTAACTTTATTTTTTCTTTCCTCGATAATTTCTACTGATTTAGCAGCTGAAATCTGTGATATGTGATATCTGCATTTAATGTTTTCAAGTAACGTTAAATCTCTTTCAATAATTATTCTTTCAGCAACAGCAGGAATTCCAGATAATCCAAGTTTAGTTGCAATAATTCCAGAATTAATCATTCCATTTTTGGATAAATCATAATCTTCAGCATGTTGCATGATTAGTGTGCCCAAGTCTTTAGCTGAATTCATTATACGTGACATTAATCTAGTATTTTGAATTGTTTTAACTCCATCAGTAAATCCAATTATTCCTCTGCTTTGAAGTAGACCAAATTCAGTCATGGTAGTTCCTTCAATATTTTTGGTAAGGGCTGCACTTGGAAAAACATTAATTTTAGATTTATCTCTTCCACGTCTTTTTAAAAAATCTACTATTGAAACGTTATCAATAATTGGATCTGTATTTGGCATAGTAACAACTGAAGTAACACCTCCTGCAAGAGCTGCATTACTTAGCGTTCTAAAATTTTCTTTATATTCATAACCAGGCTCACCTGCAAAGACACGCATATCAACTAGACCTGGGAATATATATTTGCCATTTAAATCTATTACTTTTTCTCTTGAAGGAATGTTATTAATATTTACTTTTTTACCAACAGCTTCAATAAAGCCATCTTCTCCAATAATTAATCCGCCATTCTCATTGATAGAGTTATAAGGGTCAATTATATTTGCATTTATAAAGTATTGTTTTTTCATTTATTCACAAAATATTTTTAAACAAGCCATTCTTACTGCAACACCTAGTTCAACCTGTTCCTTAATTACGCTTCTGTTAATGTCATCTGCTAATTTAGTGTCAATTTCGATCCCTCTATTCATAGGGCCTGGATGCATAATTAAAGCATCATCTTTTGCATGAGCAAGTTTATCTGGAGTTAGTCCATAATATTCATAGTACTCTCTATTAGAAGACAAGAAAGAACTAGTCATCCTTTCATTTTGTAACCTTAACATCATTACAATATCACAATCTTTCAAACCTTTTTTCATATCTGTAAAAGTATTAACCCCAAACTTTTCTATTTCTTTTGGCATTAAATTTGATGGTGCAATAATGTTAACTTCTGCACCTAACATATTTAAAAGATAAATATTTGATCTTGCAACACGTGAATGAGTTATGTCACCACAAATCGCAACTCTTAAACCTTCAATTTTCTTTTTACGATTTATAATTGTTAAAGCGTCTAATAAAGCTTGAGTAGGGTGTTCACGGCTTCCATCACCAGCATTAAGTACTGCACAATTTACTTTTTGAGATAAAAGATTACATGCTCCTGAGTCTTGGTGTCTAATTACAATTATATCAGGATGCATTGCATTTAAAGTCATTGCGGTATCTATTAGTGTTTCACCTTTCTTAATAGCTGAATTTGCCATATTCATTGACATAACATCTGCACCTAATCTTTTTCCAGCTAATTCAAATGAACTCTGTGTTCTAGTAGAAGGCTCAAAAAACAAATTAATTTGAGTTTTACCACTTAAGACATTTAATCTTTTGTTTTTACTTTGATTTAATTTGATGAAACTTTTAGCTTCTTCTAAAATAAAATTAACATCATTAATTGATAGATCTTGAATCCCTAGGAGGTGTTTTTGAGAGATTTTAATAGCTTTATTTATTTTGGTTGCCATTAAAATTAACTCTATAACTATTAACCATCACTATGGCAAGTATTAATTATTTAAAAAGTCTATTGCCCCTTGTAAAATAAAGGCCGCAGCATTTTGATCAATTGTTTTAACTCTTTTTGAAACGTTAACGTCTAATAAACTCGATAGATTAAATGCTCCAACTGTTGAAAGTCTCTCATCCCACAAAATTACTGGTAGGTCTATAGATTTTGATATATTTGATGCAACATCATTAACTGATTGAGCGGATCTACCTAGACTGCCATCCATATTAACTGGGTTCCCTACAATTATTCCACCAATATTATTATCTTTAATTATTATCTTAAGTTCATCAATTAGTTCGTTTGTGTTGGTTTTGTTTATGGTTTTAAAGGGTGTGGCTATGGATTGTCTTTCATCACAAATTGAGACGCCAATTCTTTTAGACCCTAAATCTAAACCAATAAATCTCACCTTATTTGTGTGTTTTATTTTAAAATCTTCAATTGTGATCATATTGTATATTTTATACTTAAGTGATAGTTTGCCGACATATTTAATTACCACATGACAATTGATCTTAAAACAATAAAGCATATATCTAAATTATCAAGAATCTCAGTTGATGATGCAAAAGCTAATAAATTAGCTGGAGATCTTAACTCTATATTTGATTTTATTGAAAAATTAAATGAACTCAATACTGATAATATTGAGCCTTTAACTTCTGTTGCAGAGACAACATTAAAATTAAGAGCCGACGAGGTTAAAAGTGAAAATATTAGAGATCAAATATTAAAAAACTCACCAGAGGAAAATGAAGATTTTTTTGTAGTACCAAGGGTTGTTGAATAATGTCTGATATTACATCACTCACTTTAACTGAATTAGTTAAAAATATTAAAGATAAAAAGATTTCTTCTGAAGAAACTACAAAAGCTTTTATTGATAGAGGAGAAAAATCTAGAGATTTAAATACATACATAACAGAAGATTTTTCTAATGCACTTTTGAAAGCTAAAAGTTTTGATCAAAAACCAAATTTTGATTTAAAACTTCCGGGTGTTCCAATAGCTGTTAAGGATTTGTTTTGTACCAATGATGTTAAAACTACAGCAGGTAGTAAAATTTTAAATAATTTTATTCCGCCGTACGAATCTACTGTTACTCAAAATATTTGGAATGAAGGTGCGATATTACTTGGTAAGTTAAATTGTGATGAATTTGCAATGGGCTCATCTAATGAAACTAGTTTTTTTGGAAATGTACAAAGTCCAATAGACAAAGGTTTAGTACCAGGTGGCTCTTCAGGAGGCTCTGCATCAGCTCTAGCAGCTAATTTAACGCCTATTACAATTGGAACTGATACAGGTGGCTCTATTAGACAACCTGCTTCATTTACAGGTACCGTTGGATTAAAGCCTACTTATGGAAGTTGTTCACGATATGGAATTGTTGCTTTTGCATCTTCATTAGATCAAGCAGGACCAATGTCTCAAGATGTAAAAGATTGCGCATTGCTTCAAGAAATAATTAGTACTTATGATGAAAAAGACTCAACATCAATTGATTTTAAAAGAAATGAATACAGTAAAGAATTAACAAATAATATTAAAGGTAAGAAAATTGGAATTCCTAAAGAATATAGAGTTGATGGAATGCCAAAAGAAATAGAGGATTTATGGACGAAGGGCATTGAGTATGCAAAAGATTGTGGTGCTGAAATTGTAGAAATTTCATTACCTCATACAAACTATGCTCTACCTACTTATTATATAGTGGCCCCTGCGGAAGCTTCTTCAAACTTAGCAAGATATGATGGTGTTAAGTATGGTTTTAGATCTAAAGGTGAAAACCTTATTGATATGTATGAAAAGACAAGATCTGAAGGTTTTGGTAGCGAAGTTCAAAGAAGAATAATGATTGGAACTTATGTTTTATCCTCTGGTTATTATGATGCTTATTATCTAAAGGCACAAAAAGTTAGAAAATTAATAAAAAACGATTTTGATGAAGCTTACAAAAAAGTTGATGCAATTTTAACTCCATCAACACCAAGTGCTGCTTTTAAAATTGGTGAAAAAACTAATGACCCAGTTTCAATGTATTTAAATGATATATTTACAGTTCCAGTGAATTTAGCTGGTTTACCAGCAATTTCAATTCCAGCAGGAATAGATGTTAAAGGTTATCCATTGGGACTACAAATTATTGGTAAAGCATTTGATGAGCAAAATATTTTAAATATTGCTTATGCTATGGAAGAAAAAATCCAGTTTAAAAACAAAATTACTGACTGGTGGATTAAATAAATGACTAAAGATAATTCAGAATACTTAATCGAAAGACGAGACAATGTTTACGAAGTTGTAATTGGTCTTGAAGTTCATGCTCAGGTTACATCAAATTCAAAATTATTTTCATCTTCATCAACAACATTCGGTGCCGAACCTAATACACAAGTAAGTTTAGTAGATGCAGCATTTCCAGGAATGCTTCCGGTTATTAATGAGTACTGTGTAAAGCAAGCAATTAAAACGGGAATAGGCTTAAGAGCTCAAATTAATAAAAGATCAGTTTTCGATAGAAAAAATTATTTTTATGCAGATCTTCCACAAGGTTATCAGATCTCACAGTTTAAGTATCCAATAGTAGGAGAGGGTACTGTAATTCTTGATATGGCACATGGCCAAAAAGAAGTAGGGATTGAAAGATTACACCTAGAACAAGATGCTGGAAAAAGTATTCATGATATGGACCCACAAAATACATTGGTTGACTTAAATAGATCTGGTGTAGCTTTGATGGAAATTGTTAGCAAACCAGACATGAGAACTCCAGATGAAGTTAGTGCTTATATTAAAAAATTAAGATCTATTATGAGATACCTTGGTACGTGTGATGGAAATATGCAGGAAGGCTCTTTAAGAGCTGATGTCAATATTTCTGTTAGAATTAAAGGTTCTGATAAACTTGGAACTCGTTGTGAGATTAAAAATGTTAACTCAATTAAATTTATGCAAATGGCTATTGATTATGAAGCTAATAGACAAGTTGATTTAATTGAAGAAGGTAAAACAATTGATCAAGAAACAAGATTATTTGATACTAAGAAAAATGAAACAAGATCTATGAGATCTAAAGAAGATGCTCATGATTATAGATATTTTCCAGATCCAGATTTATTACCATTAGAAGTAACAGATGAATTTATAGAAAAACTTAAAGCAGATATCCCAGAATTACCAGACGATAAGAAAAAAAGATTTATTGATGAGTTTAAAGTCTCTGCTTACGAAGCAACAATTTTAGTATCAGATATTGAAACAGCTAAATATTTTGAAGAGGTAGTTGCTAAAATGGGCAAAAACAAAGATATGAAGTTAGCAGTTAACTGGATTACAGGTGAATTATTTGCTGTTTTAAATAATAAAAATTTAGAAATATCTGAAAGCCCAGTAAGTGCCAAAAATTTAGCAAAGTTAATTAATCTAATTAAGAATGGAACAATTTCTGGAAAAATAGCTAAAACAATATTTGAATTGATGATTGATGGAGACATAGATCCTCAAATAATTGTTGAAGAAAAAGGTTTAAAACAGGAAAGTGACCCTAAAGCTTTAGAGGCGTTAATAGATAAAATAATTGATACTAATAGAGAAAAAGCTATTGAATATAAGAATGGTAAAGAAAAGCTATTTGGTTTCTTTGTAGGTCAAGCAATGAAAGTTTCAGGTGGTAAAGCTAATCCACAACTAATAAATGAAATATTAAAGAAAAAACTTCAATAGTCTTAAAATAGGTAGATACAAAGGACTTAAAATACCATGGGTAAAGCAATTAGAATTACTGAAAAGCTTGAAAAATATATAAATAATTTTAGTTTAAAGTTAAATCCCATCCAGCAAGAAATAATCGAATACAATAATACACTTGGAGACGTTAAGAGAATGCAAGTAGCAACATCTCAATGTCATTTTCTTCATTTAATTATAAAAACTTCTAACATTAAAAATGTACTTGAAATTGGTACTTTTACTGGGTTAAGTGCACTTTCAATAGCTTTAGCACTACCAGATGATGGCAAACTTATAGCGCTAGATAAAGACAAAGAAACCAACAAGATTGCAGTAAATTTTTTTAAAAAAGCTAATCTTAATAATAAAATTCAAACAATTGTTAAGCCTGCATTAGATAGTTTAGATGAATTAAAGAATAGTAAATTTGATATGGTTTTTATTGATGCCGATAAAATGAATTATAAAGAATATTATGAAAGATCACTGAAGTTATTAGATAAAGGAGGATTGATTATTGTAGACAATGTTTTATGGCATGGTGAGGTCGCTGATGAAGATAATTTAGATAAATTCACTGTAAATATTAGAGATTTTAATACTTATGTTGCAAACGATAAAAGAGTGGAACAAATCATTGTCCCTTTAGGTGACGGTATGACTGTTTGTAGAGTGATATAATGTTTGATGTTTTTGGTTTTTACAAATTTAAAAAACTCACTTCTTTAAAAAAAAATAAGATTTTACTACAGGATTATTTGATTAAAAAAAATATTCGAGGAACAATAATTATAGCTAATGAAGGAGTAAATGCAACAATCTCAGGAAAAGATAACGATCTAAAGTCAACTATCACCAAGATTAAAAAGATATTGAATTTTAAAAAGTTTGATAGTGAAAATATTTCAAAAAGTAAATTTCAACCATTTCATAAGCCAAAAGTAAAAATTAAAAAAGAAGTAGTTCCCATGGGTCTTTCTTTGTCATCAAAAAATAAGAAAAATAATCATATAGATCCTAAAAAATGGAATAAGTTAATTAATGATAAAGACACATTAGTTTTAGATTCAAGAAAACCATTTGAATATAATGTGGGTACCTTTAAAAGATCAGTTAATCCTGATGTTGCTAATTTTAGAGAATTTCCAAAATACCTGAATAAACTAAAAAAAACAAAACCAATTGCAATGTTTTGTACTGGTGGAATAAGATGTGAGAAAGCTTCAGTATTTTTAGAAAAAAAAGGTTTTAAAAATGTTTATCAGTTAAAAGGTGGAATTTTAAATTATTTAAAAAATATTAAGAAAAAGGAAAGTTTATGGAATGGGGAATGTTTTGTCTTTGATAACAGAATCAGTGTTAAACATGGATTAATAACTGGCACATACTCAATGTGTAGTGGATGTAGAAAACCGGTTTCACCAAAAGATAAGAAGTCTAAAAAATATGAGGAGGGTGTTTCATGCGTAAACTGTCATGATAATTTAACTCAAACTCAAAAAGAGAGATTTCGAATGAGACAAAAGCAAATAAACCTTGCTAAAAAGACTGGATCGAAGCATATATTTCAAAAAGAATTTAAATAGGAAAAATAATTGTCCAAAGCCATTAAATTAACTAAAGATCCAATTTGGGAATTACTTAGAAAAGTAACTATCCCAGCAAGTGTTGGTTCATTATTTCAAACATTTTATAATTTAGTTGATACATGGTTTGCGGGTAGAATTTCTGCAGAAGCTATAGGTGCTATTGCTAAGTCATTTCCCATATATTTTGTTATCATTGCTGTTGGTGTTGGTATTGGAGCTGCAACGAACTCATGTATTGGCAATTTATTAGGTGCTAAAAAAATTAATAAAGCTTCACTACTTATTGCTCAATCAGTAATTTTTTCATTGGTTACTTCTATTGTAGTTACTTTATTTGGATTAAACGCCTCTAATTTTCTCTTGAGTGTTATGGGCTCTGATGCTGCTGGTATCGCTTTAACTAGAGAGTATTTAGATATAATTTTTTATGGAACATTTATAGTTATGATCCAAATCTCTTTAAATGGAGCTTTAAATGCACAGGGAGATACTAAAAGTTATAGAAATGTTCTTATCTTTAGCTTCTTTTTAAATATTTTTTTAAACCCATTATTTATCTGGGGATACGGAATTGTTCCAGCTTATGGTATAGGTGGCCTTGCAATAGCAACTGTTATCGCTCAATCTATTGGTACTATTTATTTAGCCTATAAAATTAACTCATGTAAATTAAGAAAGTATTTATCTATTAAATGCTTTATTCCTAAGTTTATTCTTCTTAAAGAATTGTTCGCACAAGCAATGCCAATTATGATTAGTATGTTGTTTATTGGAGTAGGTATTTTTAACATATTATATTTTATTGGACAATTTGGTGATCTTGCAACAGCAGGCTATGGTGCAGCTTTAAGAGTTGAGCAAGTCTTCTTACTTCCAGTAATTGGTTTAAATACAGCAGTACTTTCTATCGGTGGACAAAACTTTGGTGCTAAAAATTATAACCGTATTAGAGAGCTTTATACTAAGGCATTATTTTTTGGATCATCGTTTATGGCCGTAGCAGGTGTGGTTTTATTCTTCGGTGCAGAGTTTTTTGTATCTCAGTTTACAGATAATGTAGAAGCTATTTATCATGGTGCTATATATTTAAAAGTTGCTGCATTAATAGCTCCTATTTACCCAGTATTCTTTATTACAACAGCAGTCTTTCAGGCACTTAAAAAACCAATTTATAGTCTTTACTTAAGCGTTCTAAGGTTAACTGCATTTCCGTTCTTATCATTATGGTATGTAATTAATATTAGAGGAGGAGATTATGTGGATATTTTTTATACCATCATGGCAACCAATTGGTTTATGGGTATTGCAGTAATCATCTTTATTGGATATTTTTTAAATAATGTTTTTAAACAAAAAAAAAGCCATTTTTCTTATTAGTGTTTCCGCACTAATATTTATTTTAACTATTAACCAAGTCAAATCTCAAACAATTAAAATTGTAGATGGAGACACAATTCATCTTAATGGAGAAAAAATTAGATTTACAGGGATAGATACACCTGAATTAAAACAAACTTGCCTTAACGAAGGAGCTAAGGATCCTTGTGGAATTACAGCAAAACAAATCCTTATTGATAAAATTTCAAACAATAGCGTTGAATGTATTAGTGAAGGAAAAGATCAATACAAAAGAACACTGGCTGAATGTTTTGTTAATAACGAAAGCTTATCAAGTTATTTAGTTAGAAGTGGCTATGCATTTGCCTATAGAAGGTATTCAAAAAAATTTGTATCTGATGAAGATTATGCAAGAATTAATAAAATAGGTATGTGGTCTATGGAATTTGATTATCCTTGGGATTACAGAAAATCTAAGAAAAATTAAAGCTAATAGGGTAGTTCTGTTAACAGGTGCTCCAAAATTCTAGTTAATCTCTTGTTTATTAATTTTAAAGAGCTTTTCACCTAAAGGACTGATTGGGTCTTGAGGTGTGGGTTTGATTTTAGTTTTTTCCTCAACGATACTTAATAGTTTTTTAGCAAGTCCTTGACGTCTAAACATAGGGTTAACAAAAATATACTCCACTTCGGCTGTCTCATTATACCGAACAAAACCAAGTGTAGTATTAATGTTTTTAAAAGTAATAACACCATCATTTAGTTCAACATCATAGTCTAAATTACTCATTAATTATTACCATCTTGTTTAAGTTTTTTTTCAAATTTTCTTACTATGAAAGAAACAATTAATATCAAAATTAAATATTCCAAGATTAAAAATGTATAAATTTCTAATGGTCTATAGGTTGACACAACTAATTCATTTGCTTTTCTTGTTAAGTCACCAATACCTATAATTGATACCAATGAAGACATTTTTAATACATATACAAACTGGTTGCCTAATGCAGGAAGGATATTTTTAATTGCTTGTGGAAGAATTACTAATCTTAACCTTTTATAAAAAGTTAAACCCAGTGATGAGCCTGCTTCCCATTGTGATTTTTTAATTGAGTTTATTCCTGCTCTAAAAATTTCTGCTTGAAAAGCACTTTCACTTATTGCCAGCGCAATTATTCCAGACACAAATGGACTGAAACTTAATCCAGTCATTATAGGTAAACCATAATAAATCCATAATATTAAAACAAGTAACGGTATTGCTCTTACAATTTCCACATATCCAATATTTATGTATGTTAAAAATTTATTCTTAGCTAAAGAAGGAATTGCAACGATAAACCCTAAAATTGCAGATATAATTATAGATACTACTGAAATATAAATAGTTGTAGTTAAACCACTTAATAAAAATTTTAGGTTTGTTAAACCTTCAACATTGTTAGGTGATAGAATAAACCAACCCAATTCCTGACCACTACAAGAGGTAAGGGGTAAAATTAAAAGTAAAAAAAGTAAATTTTTCACTCTTAAAGTTATAATGAATTAGAGATTAATATCTAATTTTTTATAAGCTTTTTAAATTATATTTAGCGAGTAGTTTATTAAAGAAACCAGAGGATTTTTTACTTTTGATCCACTCATTTACATAATCATTCCAAACTTGATCATTTTTACTAACCATCATTGCTAAAAAGGCAGGATTTTTTTCTCCATCAGGAACAATTGCTAATTGAGGGTACTTGACAACTAATTTATTAGCCTCTGTTGAACTTGTAATGTTTCCATCAGCTCTACCAGCTAATACTTCTTGAAAGTCTCTTGCAGGTGACTCAACTGATTGTAATTTAGACAAAGGAAAGAACTCTTTAGCTTTTTCCTCTTGAGAAGTCCCAAGTGTTGTAGCAATCGTTACATCTTTATTGTTTAAAGATTTCCATGTTGAATATTTTTTTAAATTCTTTTTAAGTACCAATGGAACAGTTCCATACTTGTAATAAGAATCTGTAAATCCAGCAACTTCTGCTCTTTTTGGAGTTTTAGTGACACTTGTGGAAATATCATATCTTCCTGCGGTAATTCCTGAAACAATTGTTTTCCATTCAGTTGGTACAAAGGTAATTTTCACACCCATATCTTTTGCTAATTCTTGCATGACATCAATATCAAATCCCTTATATTTATTTGTAGCAGGATCTTTCATGGTCATTGGATCCCAGTCGCCTGTTGTTCCAACTTTTAACTCACCAGAGGATAAAATCTGATCAAGTTTTGATTCTGCGTTAAGAGAGAAGGGTAAAAGTGCTAATAGCACCACAAGAAGTATTTTTTTCATAAACTTTTTATAACAATAATTTTAATAAATATAAGCTTATAACCTTGACGCACTATCACTCAACCAAGAGTGTAAATGCTCAGAAAAAGACCTTCTAACAAATAAATTTACCTCATTAATCTCTTTATGATGAATAATTACATCAATATGAGATAATATTGTTTGAACAACTGGTCCTTTTTTTGTTTTAAAATCATTAAAATTGAAAGGGGAACCTGTAGCAAATAAATCAAAAACCTTACCACCTTTGATATTTAACATTACAAATTGGTCGCTAACATCAGTTACAGCGCCCAATTTAACTTTAGATATATTTTTAATTAATTCATCTTCAACTTGATAAGTGTTACTTTCCTCACTCACAGTTTCATTTGATATTAACATCCATTCATCGGGACTTAACCAAAATGCAGTTAATTTCTCTGCTGATGTAGACGTATTAGCCTCAGTGGGTAAAACCATATTAAGATTTTTACCTACTGCAGTAATAAAATCTTTTGTTTTACCTCTTATGATTAATTTCATAATAGGTTTGATTTCTTTAATTTCTAAATCAGAATATGTTATATCCCCTTTAATAGAAGTTTTATAATTAAGCATTTAACCTCAAATTTTCTTTGTCAAAAAAAACAGGATCAACAATCGTCACATTAATATTTTTATTTTCCATTGGGATAAATAATTTTTGACCTAGCATATTTTTTCCACCTCTAACTACTGCTAGGGCAATTGATTTATTTAAATTAGGGCTATAGTAACTTGAAGTTACATGACCTAGCATTTCAACTGGTTTTAAACTAGTGTCAGCAACTATTTGAGCTCCTTCTTCTAAAACTTCACTTGGATTATCTGTCAGTAAACCTACTAATTGTTTTCTATCTTCTTTCATGGTGTCAGATCTATAAAGAGATCTTTTACCAATAAAGTCATATTTCTTTTTACTAACAATCCAATCCATCTGTAAATCTATAGGTGTCATCGTTGCATCCGTATCTTGGCCAACAATAATAAATCCTTTTTCTGCTCTTAATAAGTGCATTGTCTCAGTGCCATAAGGAGTGATGTTAAATTCTTTACCTGCTTCCATGCATTTTTTCCATAAGTCTTCACCATAGTTAGCTTGGATATTAATTTCATAACTATGTTCACCAGTAAAACTAATACGCATAATTCTACATTTAATATTGCCAATTTTTGTATTTTTGAATGACATGTGTGGAAAGCTTTCATCTGAAAGATCAAGATCAGGTATTAATTTATTAAGAATTTTTTTACTATTAGGCCCACAGATGCTAGCTGTTGCATAATGATCCGTTACAGATGACAAATACACATCTAGTTCAGGCCATTCAGTTTGTAGGTAATCTTCTAGTTTTCCTAATACGTTTGCAGCACCACCTGTTGTTGTGGTCATAATATAATGATTTTCATCAAGTCTAGTTGTGACCCCATCATCGTAAACCATACCATCTTCATTAAGCATTAAACCATAACGACATTTTCCAATGGCAAGTTTTGACCAAGCATTTGTATAAACTCTGTTTAAAAATTCTGAAGCATCCGTTCCTTGAATATCAATTTTACCAAGAGTTGAAGCATCTAATATACCAGCGCTATTTCTTGCAGCTTTACTTTCCCTTTGAACGGCCTCATGCATTGTTTCATTATTTTTTGGATAGTACCAAGCTCTTTTCCACTGACCAACATTTTCAAATTCAGCTTTATTTTCTATGTGCCAGTCATTCATTGGCGTTCTTCTAAATGTATCAAAATATTCACCAACATTTCGTCCAACAATTGTTCCAAATGTTAATGGAGTGTAAGGAGGTCTAAACGTTGTAGTTCCAAGCTCACCCATCTTAACACCAGCAGTTTCTGCAATAATACCAAGGGCATGCATATTACCAAGCTTTCCTTGATCGGTACCCATTCCAGTTGTTGTATATCTTTTTACATGTTCAATCGATCTAAAACCTTCTCTTAGAGCAAGTTTAATATCTTTTGCAGTTGCATCATTTTGATAATCTACGAAAGGTTTTGTTTTTCCTAAAACTTTATCGGATGGAAGTAGCCAAATATTTCTAATCTTATTATCTTTAGGACAATTTATTTCTAAATTGTCAAATTCAGTTTCATTTATATTTAAAAATTCTTTTAAAGATTTTGTAGAATTTTTTATAACATCATCTAAATCAAAATCACCATTACAAGAACCAATGCTAATTTGAGCTGATGAATATATATCAGGAATAAATACTTGATCTTTTTCTCTAAATTTTAATTTACCTCCTGATTGAGTAAACAAATGAACGGCTGGCGTCCATCCACCTGCAATTGCTAGGCAATCACAATCAAGTTCTATTTTTTCTGGATTTGCAAAAGATTGACCATCTTCTGACAATTCCATTATTGTAATTTTATTAATTCTTTTATAACCCTCAGTATTTACAACTGTGTGTGATCTATAAACTTTAATCCCTAAATCGTCAGCTTCTTTAGTAAATGCAGTTTTAGATTGCTTTCTAATATCTATGATTGCTTCAACTTTAATACCTTTTTTTTGTAATGAAATTGCACTTTCATAAGCTGTGTCATTATTAGTAAGAAATATATTTTTTTGACCAGTTGCAACACCATAATAATCTGCATACTTTTTAACTGCAGATGAAAGCATAATACCAGGTCTATCGTTATTATTAAATACCAGAGGTCGCTCTAAAGAACCAGTAGCAACAATAACCTTTTTAGCTCTAATTTTTAATAATCTTTGTCTTACTTTTTTATTTTTTTCATTTTTAGGAAGGTGATCAGTTAAATTTTCTCTAGCTAATAAATAGTTATATCCATGATAAGCAGCAACACTAGTTCTTGTTTTAATTTCTAGGTTTTCAATATTTCTTAATTCATTAATTTCATTTTCTAACCAAACAGAAGAATTTTGATCGTTTATTTTTATATGATCTGAATTTTGGAAAATTGTAGATCCTCCGATTTCATTTTTTTCATCAAGTAATAATGTTTTAAGATTATTTTTTGCTGCAGTTTTTGCAGCTATAATTCCACTAATGCCAGCTCCGATAACCAAAACATCACAGTGAATGTATTTATGATCATATATGTCAGGATCAGGCACTGTTGGAGATTTTCCTAGTCCTGCTGAATGTCTTATAACATATTCATACTTTTCCCAAAAATTAGCAGGCCACATAAATGTTTTATAATAAAAACCAGCAGGCAGAAGTGGGGATAAGAAATTATTTATACCTCCAATATCAAAGTTAACACTAGGCCAACAATTTTGACTGTTTGCCTCAAGCCCATGATAGATTTCTAGTTCGGTTGCTCTAACATTGGGTTCTGTTAGTGCTGTGTTGTTATTAACCTGTACAATTGCATTAGGCTCTTCAGATCCTGAAGTCATTATTCCTCGTGGCCTATGATATTTAAAACTTCTTCCTACTAAATGAATACCATTAGCTAGCAAAGCTGAGGCAAGGGTATCACCTTTGTATCCAAAATAAGATTTTCCATTGAATTTAAAAGAAACTCTGGAAGTTTCATCAATATATTTACTAGTTGTAACTCTTAAATTTTTTAGCATTAAATTATTTTATAGGAGGTTTTTCACCCATTTTATAAACAGCTTTAATTTGGTCATTTGAAGTATCCCTCACCATGTTAAACCACTTTCTACATCCGTGAGCATGGTTCCATCTTTCAAATTGAATTCCTTTAATGTTTTTTCTCATAAATAAGTATTCTGCCCATTCATCATCACTTAATTCTGTGGGTTGTTTAGGTCTTTCAATGTGAGCTTCACCACCAGCTTTAAATTCACTTTGTTCTCGTTCACCACAAAAAGGACAAGTAATTAAAAACATTAATGAGCTACCGCCGCTGCACCATGTTCATCAACAAGGTCTCCACTGATAAACCTATTTAAATTAAATGCAGCATTTAGTTTGTGTGGTTCATCATTTGCGATTGTGTGAGCAAATAAATCACCTGATCCAGGTGTTGCTTTAAATCCACCAGTTCCCCAGCCACAATTAAAGTACAAACCTTTTATCGTCGTTTTACTAATAATAGGACTAGCATCTGGGCAGATATCTACAATTCCACCCCATTGTCGAAGCATTCTCATTCTACTAAAAATTGGATAAAGTTCTAAGATTGCATTTAATGTTCCCTCAACAATATCGTGACTACCTTTTTGTGAATAAGAAACATAATCATCAGTGCCTGCACCTATTACTAGCTCACCTTTGTCAGACTGACTAACATATGCATGTACAGCGTTAGACATCACTACTGTATCAATAATAGGTTTAACTGGTTCTGAAACTAGAGCTTGAAGAGGTTTACTTTCTAAAGGTAATCTTAAACCTGCCATGTTTGCTAGCACACTTGAATGACCAGCAGCAACTACTCCAACTTTTTTAGTTTTTATAAAACCTTTGGTTGTTTCAATACCTTCTACTTCATCACCATTTCTTTTAATTCCTTTAACTTCACAATTTTGAATTATATCTACACCCATTTCATCTGCACCTCTAGCATACCCCCAAGCAACAGCATCATGCCTTGCGGTACCAGCTCTTCTTTGTAAAGTTCCACCCAGTACAGGATATCGAATATCTTGTGAGGTATTAATAATAGGGCAAAATTTTTTGACTTCTTCTGTGCTTAAGTAAACTGCGTCTATGCCATTTAATCTATTAGCATGTGTTCGTCTTTTTAAATCTCTAACATCCTGTAAGTTATGTGCAAGATTCATCACACCTCTTTGACTAAACATTACATTGTAATTTATTTCTTGAGATAAACCTTCCCACAATTTTAAAGCATGATCATAAAGACCAGCACTAGCATCCCATAAATAATTAGATCTTATAATCGTAGTATTTCTTCCTGTATTACCACCACCAATCCAGCCTTTTTCTACTACCGCAATATTTGTCATATTATGTTTTTTTGCTAAATAGTAAGCAGTTGCCAAACCATGACCACCACCACCAATAATAACTGCATCATATTCTTTTTTTACAGTGGGATCTTTCCAGGCTTTTTGCCAATTTTCATGATAGGAAAAAGCATTTTTGACTAATGAGAATATTGAATACTTATTTTTCATAATATTATTCAAGAATTACTTTATAAATATTGAATATTCAATACAATCGGTTATATCAATGTCGCAGTGGAAGAGTGGGTGAGAGGCTGAAACCAGTCGTTTGCTAAATGACCGTGCGGGGAAACTTGTACCGAGGGTTCGAATCCCTCCTCTTCCGCCATTAAAATAAAGGCTGATCTTTAAAAAAGTCTTTCATTTTAATAGGCTTTTTTTCCAAGATATATCTGTAAACATTGTAGTTTTCCATAACACGTTGAACATAGTTACGAGTTTCTTTAAATGGAATTAATTCAACCCAGTCTACAAAATCAATTTGTTTTTTTTGAGGATCTTTGTTTATTTTTTTCCAGTGTTTAACTCTTTTAGGACCGGCATTATATGCTGCGGTAGCAAAAGGGTAGGCACCATCATATTGTAAAATTAAACCAGCTATATAATGAGAGCCTAGATTAATATTATATTCAGGATCAGAAGTTAACCTTGATTTTGAATATGGAAGTTTTGCTTGTTTAGCAACTAGCTTAGCCGTATAGGGCATTATTTGCATTAAACCTTGTGCACCAACATGACTGTTTGCTCTCATGTCAAATTCACTTTCTTGTCTTATAAGAGAAAGTATAAAAGCTGTTTCAGGTATTTTTCTGCCATTAACATACTGGGGGACACTTATAATTGGATAATTAAAAGTATTATGAAATCTTTTTTCATATGAGGCTAACTTTGATACTTGGATCGCAAAATCGTATCTTGATATATTTGTAGCAAGCTCGGCTGCTAAAATCTCACTTCCACTTGCAATATTGTCATTAGCCAAATGTCTCAGTATATTTTTGGTATATTTATCTTTATTTAATTCATTTAAAAGATGTGTAATTTTTACAAGCTCTTTATTGTAAAAATATTTTCGATAGTCATCTTCAACATCAGCTTGTTCTTCAAGTTCAAAATTTTGACTAGGGTTGATTTTTAAAAAAGCTAATTGACCATAGTAAGTTGTTAGATATTTTGTTGCTTCACGATACCAATCTTCTGATTGTCGTTTATCACCAATTTTTTCATAAGATCTACCAAGCCAATAAGCGCCTCTTGCCAAACTTATAGGGTAGCTAACGTTTTGATAAAAGTTATTGAAATGGTCAACTGCTAAAATAGGGTCATTTAAAAAACTTAATGCAATCCAACCACTCAACCATTCAGCCTCAGCAAACTCTGATCCTTTATCTAGTGAGTGTTGGCTAGCAACTTTATAAGCTGTCTCATATTTATTTTTATAAATAAGAGCTCGTGTCATGATTGCTCTCTCAACCCACCATTTATCTGGTCTCACTAGATAATCTTTATTATTTTTAATTGAAAACAATATTTCAAGTGAACTATCAATTCTGCCTCTTTTTCTTCTCCATTTAAGTCGATCATGATTGAGACCAGCATCATTTTTGAATTTTTGTGGAACATTTTTTATTGCCTGGTCAACACCATAAGATTTACTCATCAAAATTTGTCTAGCTGTATAAAGTAGTTGATAATCTTTAGGTAAATAAGGAAGCATTCTTTTTAAATCCCAATATTTATTTTCCCATGCTAAATAATCAGCTCTATTTATATAATCTTTTGAGTCTAAATATTTTCTATATTTTTTACTTAAAGATTTCATGCTAGCTCTAGAAAGTTCTGCTGTAATCCAGCCTCTCTTAATTAAAGCAATTCCTTTTTCATTATCTCCAGTTTGTATAAAGCTTTCACCTAATACCAGCATACCATAGCCACTTAAGGGCTCATCAACTCCAAACCAATTAATAATTTTTTTAGGAGAAATTTTATCCGTTGAAAGTTTTTGTTCTGCTAAATATTTTATTCTACTTATTCTTGGGTAGTGTTTATTGTTTTGTATAAAAGTCATGTAGTCATAAAACGTAGCTTGGTTTCCTGTTGTTAATAAATGTCTCCATTGTATAAAATTATATATGGATTTATCTTTAGCATTTTTTGAATTTTTCAATGCAGTTGTCCATTGACTTTTTTCCATTGCCTGGATAGATTTTTTTGCAATATCATAGTCTTTTTGGCTGTAGTATTTTGATCTTTTTTGAACTACAGATTTTTCACTTTTAACTATTAATGGCTTACTTTTAGGAATGAGAAAATTAATTTTTTTTTTATTTTTTTTGACTGTTACGATTTTGACTTCTTCTTTTTTTTGTGATGGTTTAGGTTTAGGTTTAAGGATCCCTTGAGATATCTTTTGCTTCTTAACTTCTTCATCTAAAATAGGTTTTTTTAAAGGAATTATTGATATTTCAGCAGCAAATATATTCCCTATAATTACCAAACTTAATAATAGTGATTTTATAAAAAAAATTATCTTTCTGGGCATAAATTTACTAAATGAATCTTTAAACTATGTTATAAGTATTTATGTTCAAAGGATCAAATGTTGCTTTAATAACCCCGTTTAAGAATAATGAGCTAGATGTTGAGGCTTATATTAAGCTAATTCATTTTCAAATATCAAACGGTACAAACGGCTTGGTTCCTGCTGGGACAACAGGTGAGTCGCCAACATTAAGCCATGATGAACATCAAAAAGTAATAGATTTATGTGTTAAAGAAAGCAATGGAAAAAATATAGTTATTGCTGGCACTGGCTCTAATTCGACTAAAGAAGCAATTTCTTTAACAACTCATGCAGAAAAAGCGGGAGCAGATGCGGCTCTAATAGTAACTCCATATTACAACAAACCAACTCAAGAGGGTTTATATCAACATTATAAAGCAATAAACGATAAATGTGGGATACCAATTATAATTTATAATATTCCTGGAAGATCTGTAATTGATATGTCTGTTGATACAATGGCTAGATTATTTGAATTGAAAAATATTGTTGGTGTTAAAGATGCAACTGGTGATCTAGATAGAGTTAATCAACAAAAAGATAAAATGGGAACTGATTTTGTTCAACTAACAGGTAATGATGATAACGCTTTAGAATTTAATAACAGAGGTGGGGTAGGCTCTATAAGTGTAACTGCTAACATTGCTCCTAAGTTATGTTCTGATTTTCAAAAAGCCTCAAAAATAGAAAATAATGAAAGCAAGCTTGAAGCAATCAGATTAGATAAAATTTTACAACCCATTCACAGCTCAATGTTTATAGAAAGCAATCCAAGCCCTGTTAAATATGCCGCAAAACTTCTGGGTCTTTGTGATGATGGGGTTAGATTACCTTTAGTTAAAGTTACAGACCCAACTAAGGATATTGTTAAAGAAGCTTTAGTATCAGCAAATCTACTCTAATGAACAAGAAAGCCAATCCTGGTTTAAAAATTATTTGCTTAAATAGAAAAGCAAGTTTTAATTTTTTTTTTGAAGACTTAATTGAAGCTGGGATAGTTCTTAAAGGGTCTGAGATTAAATCAATTAGAGATGGAAAAGTTAATATTGCAGACTCTTATGCTGTAGAGAAAGACGGTGAAATAGTTTTAATTAACTCTCATATTGCTGCATTTAAGCAAGCCAGTTATTCAAATCATAATCCAACAGATGAACGAAAATTATTATTAAACAAAAAGGAAATTAACAAATTAATTGGTAAAATGCAGAGGGATGGCTTTACACTTGTTCCAACAAAGATGTATTTTAAAAAGGGAAAAGCTAAAATAGAAATAGCAGTCGCAAAAGGTAAAAAACAATTTGATAAAAGAGCTACTAAAAAAAATAGAGACTGGAATCGTGAAAAAGCAAGACATATTAGAAAATCAAGTTAAACAATCATATTTAGCAATAGGATCAAATTTAGGTAATAAAATTACCAACATTCATATAGCCTTGTCTGAACTTAAGAAAAATAAAATTAAGATAAAAAAAGTTTCATCTCACTATTTATCAAAATCTTGGCCAAATCCTTTAATGCCAAGTTTCATAAATATTGTAATAGAAATCGAGACAATCTTAACACCTTTAGAATTATTAAAAATTTGTAACAATATTGAATTAAAATTAGGCAGGGTTAGACTAAAAAAAAATGCTCCACGAACATGTGATATTGATATAATTGATTATGATAAAAAAATTTTGAATATAAATAATGACAAGTTAATAATACCTCATCCAGAGATGACTAAGAGAAATTTTGTATTGTTACCATTATTTGAGATAAACAGAAGTTGGAAGCATCCAGAATCTAAGATTAATATAGTAAATTTAATTAATTCTTTATCAATTAAAGATTTAAGATCTATTAAACAAATATAAATTGGTGTTATAGTTAAAAATGATTAATTCAGAAGAGTTAATAAATAAAGTTAAAACTTATAATAAATTTTTAAATCCAGAAAAATTAAGTAAAGCATATAATTATGCTGTTAAAGCTCACGAAAACCAAAAACGTGATTCTGGTGATCCTTATTCAAATCACCCTATAGCTGTTGCTTCAATACTTAGTGAGCTAGAGTTAGACAGTGCTACTATTGTTACAGGGCTTTTACATGATACGATTGAGGATACTCACGCAACTTATGAAAATATTAAAGATGAATTTGGTGAAGAGATTGCCAATCTTGTAGATGGTGTAACCAAAATTTCTGTTTTTGAAAATCAAGCAACATCATCTTCTAAAGCAGAAAACTTTAGAAAATTAATCTTAGCTACATCAAAAGACATAAGAGTATTACTTGTAAAGCTGGCAGATCGTTTACATAATATGAGAACTATTGATGCTATATCTAAAGTTGAAAAAAAAGAACGTATAGCGAGAGAGACAATGGAAATTTATGCTCCTTTAGCAGATAGAATGGGCATGCATAGAATTAGAGATGAACTTGAAGACTTATCATTTAAAGTTTTGAATAATGAAGCACGTGAACTTATTAAAAAAAGATTAGACGAAATTAAAGAAGACAAAGTAAATAGTTTTAATTCTATTTCTTTACAATTAAGCGAGCTTTTAAACGAACATAAGATTAATGCTGAAATTTTTGGAAGAGAAAAAACTCCATTTTCTATATGGAGAAAAGTTCAAAAAAAAAGAACATCATTAGAGCAAATTACAGACATAATTGGATTTAGAGTTATTCTTAATAGTGGAGAGGATTGCTATAAAGCTTTAGGAATTTTTCATCAACACTGGAATTGTATACCAGGAAAATTTAAAGATTATATATCATCACCAAAAATAAATAATTATCAGTCATTGCATACAGCTGTGATAGGTCCAAATAGAAGACCTATTGAAATTCAAATAAGAACTATGCCAATGCATGAATTTGCCGAAAGAGGTATTGCATCCCATTGGAAATATAAATCATCTGAAAAATTTGATTCATTAACATGGAAAGAATATGACTGGTTAGCTGACCTTGTGGAAATTATTGGTAAAAATGAAAACCCTGAACATTTTTTTGAGTATACAAAACTACAAATGTTTCAAGAAAATGTTTTTTGCTTTACACCAAAAGGCTTAGTTATCAAATTGCCAAAAAATGCAACACCAATAGATTTTGCATATGCTGTTCATACAAAAGTTGGCGATCATGCAATATCCTGTAAAATTAACGGTAATGACAGTGAATTACAAAACATACTTTATAACGGTGACGTAGTTGAAATCATAACCTCTAAAAATAAATCACCATCATTGCATTGGATACCAATTACAAAAACTGGAAAAGCAAGAGCTGCTATTAGAAGATACTGGCATTCTAAAGGTGAGCAAAAAGAGGAAAGAATAAAAAAATACAATACAACACTTTGGATTTCTCTCCCAGATCAACCTGGTAAACTTGGTGAAATAACCACATCATTAGGCTCTCATAAATTGAATATATCAAGTGTAGAGATGAAAGAAAAAACTAAAGATTATATTAACTTCAGATTTAACCTTATTATTAGAGACTTGAAAAACTTTACAAATTTTATCAGTGAGCTAAAACAAAAAGATATTAAATTTAAAATCATTAGACATGAGGAAAAAAGGAATGCTTTCACACAAAAAATCTTTAAATATTTTAAAAAAAACTAATGCTCTTTTAGAAGGTCATTTTGTTCTTTCATCAGGTTTGCATTCACCTAAATATATTCAATGTGCCAAACTTTTAAGCTTTCCACATTTAGCAAAAGATATTTGTAATTCATTAGCAAAAAAAATTAAAAAAAAATTTAAATCTATAGATTTGATTTTAGCTCCAGCAATGGGTGGTGTTATTATAGGTTATGAAATTGGTAAAATTTTAAAAAAAGAAACAATTTTTTGTGAAAGAGTTAATGGTAAATTTGCTTTAAGACGAGGTTTTCATATAAAAAAAGGATCAAAAGTTTTAATAATCGAAGACGTTATAACAACTGGTAAATCGAGTTTAGAGTGTGTTAAATTGATAACAAAACCTGGTGCAAAGCTTATTGGTTTTGCGTCGATTATTGACAGATCGACCAAGAATTCATTAAAAATAAAAAAAAATATTATCTCACATATGAAGATAGATGTTCCAACATTTAAGAGTAATAAATTACCTGAAAGTCTTAAAAATACTCCAATTACAGTTCCTGGAAGTAGATTTATTAAATGAAAAGACTAGGAGTTAATATTGATCATGTTGCAACAGTAAGAAATGCAAGAGGATCTTTTCATCCCGACCCATTTACTATTGCCAAACATGTTATTAAATGTGGAGCAAACTCAGTTACCATTCATTTAAGAGAAGACAGAAGACACATAAAAGATTCTGATGTTGTTAAAATTTGCAAAAGTAGAAAAATAATTACTAATTTAGAAATTTCACTTAACAAAGAAATAATCAATATAGCATTAAAGAATAGACCTAATTTCATTTGTATAGTTCCTGAAAAAAGAAAAGAGGTGACAACAGAAGGTGGATTAAATTTAATTAAAAATAAGAAAAAAATCACATCTATAATATCATTATTTAATAAGAAGAATATTAGAACAAGTCTATTTATTGACCCAAACTTAAAAGATATAAAAATTGCAAAAGAATTAAATGCTACTTGTGTTGAGCTACATACAGGAAAAATTTCAAATTTAATAAAAGAAAACAAAAGTTATAAAAATGAATATTTAAAAATTAAAAAATGTTCAGAACTGGGAGTTAAACTTGGTATTGAGGTTCATGCAGGTCATGGTCTTGACTACAAAACTACCTCTATACTAAGTAAAATTAAAGAAATTACAGAATTTAATATTGGTCATTTTATAATTGGTGAGTCACTTACTCATGGTTTAAAAAAAACTATTAAAATATTTAAAAAAATAACCAATAAATAAATATGAAAATTCTTGGTATTGGTGTTGATATAGTAGAAAATATTAGAGTACATAAATCTTTAAAAAATGTTAATTTTATTAAAAGAGTTTTTTCTAGCTCAGAAATATTGTTAGCCAAAAAAATAACTAATAAAAAATCTTATTATTCTAAAAGATTTGCTGCTAAAGAAGCATTTTCTAAAGCAATTGGAACTGGTTTTAGAGAGAATTTGAATTTCAAGGATATAACTGTAATTAACGATAAGTTAGGTAAACCCTCATTTGTGGTCACAGACAAAATAAAAAAAATTGTTAAAAAGCAATTTAAAATATCATCCTTTAATTTCTTTCTGTCAATTTCAGATGAAAAAAAATATTCTGTAGCCTACGTGATTTTACAAAAAAAATGATATCAAAAAAGATTATAATCGATAATATTAAAACAATTTTTTATGCTTTAGTTATAGCTATTGTTATTAGATCTATTTTTATTCAACCTTTTTATATTCCCTCTTCATCAATGGAACCAACGTTATTAATTGGTGATAGATTGTTTGTTACGAAATATTCTTATGGTTATAGCAAGCATTCTTTTCCTTTTAGTCCACCAATAATAAATGGAAGACTATTTTATAACAAACCTAAGGTTGGAGATATTATTGTTTTTAAAACACCAGCTGACAACAGAACTGATTATATTAAAAGATTAATTGGTCTGCCAGGAGACAATATTCAATTTATTAACGGCGATTTATTCGTAAATAATAATCAAATATTAAAATCTAGAATTTCTCAAAATGATAAAATTTATTGTGGAAATCAAACAATAGATGTTAATACATTTGAAGAAAAGCTTCCAAATGGCAAAACACATAATAGCGTTTATTTAAAAAGTTATAGTTTTGAAAGTTCAGATAACTTTATAGTTCCGCCTCAACACTACTTTTTTTTAGGAGATAATAGAGACTGTTCTAAAGATAGTAGATATTTGACTAGTGTTGGATATGTTCATGAAGATAATTTAGTCGGTAAAGCTCAATTTATTTTTTTTTCATCTGATTTTAGAATTGGAAATATTTTTTCTTTTTGGAAATGGCATAAGACAATTAGATTCGACAGGTTTTTTAAGAAAATTATTTAATGAAAATTAACCCCATAAAATTAGAAAAGAAATTAAAGTTAAAGTTTTCTGATCAAAAAATTTTTATTAAGAGTTTAACGCATAAAAGTTTTGACTCAATAAACAACAATGAAAAAATTGAATTCTTAGGGGATAGAGTTTTAGGTCTTATTATTGCAAAAAAATTACTAGAACTTTATCCTGATGAAAAGGAAGGGGTGTTAGATAAAAAATTTGCTTCATTGGTAAATAAAAAAAAATGTTTAGAAATTGCAAAAAAAATAGAACTAGAAAAATATATTTTAGTTTTAAACCCCAAGAATAAAAAAATTGAAATTGAAGATAAAATTGTAGCAGACTGTTTGGAGGCTTTAATTGGAGCAATCTATCTCGATAAAGGTTTAAATTTTACTGAAAAATTTATTCTTAATTTATGGAGCGAACATATTACAGCAAGTGTTATAACTCAAATTGATGCTAAGACAAAACTACAAGAATACTCACTTAAAATTTTCAAAGTTTTGCCTATTTATAAACTAATCTCAAATACAGGGCCCCGACATAAACCTCTTTTTAAGGTTGCCGTTAAATTAAAAAATACTAAATTTTTTACAGCAGAAGGAACTTCTAAAAAAGATGCAGAGCAGAATGCTGCTTCTTTATGTTTAGAGGATATTTTTAAAAAATGAATTGGGACGATAGCGGTTATTTAGTTTCTAAAAATAAATATAGTGAAAATTCAATAATCGCTGAGGTCTTTACAGAAAATCATGGAAAAATCTCAGGGATAATTTTTGGTGGAACTTCAAAGAAAATCAAAAACTACTTGCAAATTGGTAATAAGATTTATGTAAACTATAATTCAAAAAGTGTTACTAGAATTGGTTATTTCAAAATAGAGATTTTAAAAGCTTTAACACCGCTCTATTTTGATGAAAATCAGAAACTATCATGCATTACATCGGCAATGCACCTTATAAAACTTCTTACTGCTGAAGCACAATCTAATAAAGAAATTTTTAAATTAATTGATAAATTTTTTGAAATATTAAAATCTGAAAATTGGATTCAAAAATATATTTTCTGGGAGTTAGAACTTTTAAAATTATTGGGATATGATTTGGAATTAAAAACTATGGCTGAAAAAGAAATTGTTGATAGTGAAGTTAATTATTACGTTAAATCCTCAACTGAAAAAAAAAGTATTCCAAATTTTCTAATAGATGAAAATAATATGGATGTTAATTTAAAAAATTTACTTAAAGGACTCAAGCTTGTTAGTGATTACCTTGAAAAAAGTATTCTAAAACCAAATAATTTAAATCTTCCTACTTCTAGAACTCATTTTATTAATCTTTTAAAATAGTTATTTAATTAAATCGTCAATTCTATCTGCGTAATAGCTTACTATAGCGTTTGCTCCGGCTCTTTTAAAAGCAATCAAGCTCTCTAACACTGAGTTTTTATCTATTAGACCTTTTTTGATACTATTACTTAATAGTGAGTATTCACCTGATACCTGGTAAGCGAGAACAGGGATTTTAAAATTATCTTTAACTGTTTTAATTATATCAAGATAAGGCATGCCAGGTTTAACCATAACCATATCAGCCCCTTCTTTAATATCTAGCGCCACTTCTCTTATTGCTTCATTGCTATTTCTAAAGTCCATTTGATAATTTTTCTTATCACCCTTTAACAAACCTTTAGAACCAACTGCATCTCTGAATGGACCATAAAAACTTGAAGCATATTTTACTGCATAAGAAAGTAGTTGAACCATTTCATGACCCTCCTTATCTAAAGCTTTCCTTATTTTACCTATTCTTCCATCCATCATGTCTGAAGGAGCTAGAACATCACAGCCAATTTCTGCTTGTAACAATGATTGATTTATTAATATTTCAATAGTTTCATCATTTAGCACGTAGCCAGATTTTATTAAACCATCATGACCATGTGAGGTATAAGGATCTAAAGCTACATCACACATAATACCAATTTCATTTTTATATCTTTTTTTAATATATCGAATGGCCTTACAAACAAGATTGTCTTCATTTAATGCTTCAGTTCCAATTTCATTTTTTTTTGTTTTATTTGTATAAGGGAACAATGCAACCATAGGTATTTTGCTTTTGATTGCTTTATCAACAATAATTCCAAGTTTATCTATTGTGTATCTATAAACATCAGGCATTGTTTTAATGGATTGTTTTATATTTTTTCCATCAATCAAAAATATAGGTAATATAAAATCGCTAGATGACAGGCTATTTTCTTGAACTAATCTTCTAGACCAATCATTTTTACGACTACGTCTAAGTCTTAAATTTGGGTAATTTCCTGTAATCATGTTTAAATCTGCTTTTAAAATGCGACAAATGTATTATACAAATATATATTAAAAAAGGTAGAAAACAACTGCATGAGCTTAGACAGCAAAAACATAATTGACCTAGATCTAAAAAAAGATCAAAAAGTTTTAGATTTTAGTGATTTTCAAAAACAAGATATTAAATTTGATATTAATAAACTCCAAGACGCTTATAACCAAATTGTTCAAACAAGAAAATTTGATGACGGCGGTGGTATTGCTCACTTTGGGGCTATTTGTCTAACACAAATTCCTGGAGATCCAGATTCTATTAAAGGAAGCAAGGCTAGAGGCTCTTACTGGACAAAACCAGACAAATCAGGAAAAGAAGTTACTAGAGATGTTTCAATAGATGAAGCAGCATATTCTGAATTTATACCAGACTATGAAAACACTTATTTCAAGGAAGTTTTTGATGCACTTTCTTCAAAATACAAATTAGGTAGAGTTAGAATTTTACTTAAGGAGCCAAGATCAACATTGAGTTGGCACAGAGATCCAGAGCCAAGGTTGCATATACCTATAATTACAAACCCTGGTTGCTTAATGGTTATTGATAATGTCGCAAAACATATGCCTGCTGATGGCTCAGTGTGGGTAACTAATAATGTAAAATACCATAATGCCTTTAATGGTGGTGAAGAAAACAGAGTTCACTTGGTAGCCTGTGTTTTAGATTATAAGTTTAATTAAATTGAAAAAAATATTTTTATCTTCTGATCACGCTGGCTTTAAATTAAAAGAATTAATTAAACTTCATTTGGATAAAAAGAAAATTAACTATACAGACTTAGGTCCGTTCAATAGTGAAAGTGTTGACTATCCAGACTATGCTCATAAAGTTGCTAAAAAAGTTAAAACAAACAATAATCATGCCGGCATACTCGTATGTGGCTCTGGTATGGGAATGAATATTGTTGCAAATAGACATAAAAATATACGTGCTGCTCAGTGTTTTAATTTGAAATCGACCAAATTATCAAGATTGCATAACGATGCAAATATCATTACATTAGGATCAAGACTTCTTACTAATAAAACTGCTTTAAATTGTGTTAGCGTTTTTTTAAATACAAAGTTTGAAGGTGGAAGACACGCAAAAAGAATTAAAAAGATTTAATTATGTCTAGTGAAAAAAACTATTTAAATGAAAATTATAAAAGCTTTTTTGAAGACAGCTTATCTGTAACTGATCCAGAATTACATAAAGCCATAAGTGATGAGCTAAAAAGACAACAACAACATATAGAATTAATTGCTTCTGAAAATATAGTTTCTCAAGCTGTTTTAGAGGCTCAAGGCTCTGTATTAACAAATAAATATGCAGAAGGATATCCTGGAAAAAGATACTATAATGGATGTGAGCATGTTGATGTTGCTGAAAATTTAGCCATAGAGAGATTAAAGAAAATTTTTGATTGTAAATTTGCAAATGCCCAACCACATTCTGGGGCTCAAGCAAATGGTGCTGTATTTTTAGCGCTATTAAATCCTGGTGATACATTTATGGGAATGAGTTTAAATTCTGGTGGACATATTACTCATGGGTTAAAAATATCAATGTCAGGTAAATGGTTTAATCCTATAGGGTATGACGTTGATAAAGAGTCTGAACTTATTGATTATGATAATGTTGAAAAACTTGCATTAGAACATAAACCAAAACTCATAATTTGTGGTGGTAGCGCTTATTCTAGAGTAATTGACTTTAAAAGATTTAGAGAGATTGCCGATAAAGTAGGGGCATATTTGATGGTGGATATGGCTCATTTTTCAGGTTTAGTTGCTGGTAAAGGTTATCCTAACCCATGTGAACACGCACACGTAGTTACTTCAACAACTCATAAAGTTTTTAGAAGTGCTAGAGGTGGAATTATTTTAACTAATCATGAAGACCTAGCAAAAAAATTTAATACTGCAGTATTTCCTGGTTATCAAGGTGGACCGTTGATGCATGTCATCGCTGGAAAGGCTGCTGGGTTTTTGGAAGCTTTAAGACCAGATTTTAGAGATTATATCAAATCAGTTTTGGCAAATGCCAAAATTTTATCTGAGACACTTAAGAATAATGGTTTTAAAATTTATTCTGGTGGAACTGATACACACTTAATGTTAGTTGATCTAAGACCTTTCAATGTTAAGGGTAATGCCGCTGCTGAAAGCCTTTCAAATGCTAATATTACCTGTAACAAAAATGGAATACCTTTTGATACTGAAAAGCCAATGATTACTTCCGGGATAAGACTTGGAACTCAAGCTGCAACAACTAGAGGCTTTGGTTTAAAAGAGTTTGAGAAAGTAGGAGAATTAATTACCAAAGTTGTAAAAGGTTTGTCTGAAAACCCTGAGGATAACAGTAAAATTGAAGAAGAGGTTAGAAATGAAGTTATAGATCTTACATCTAACTTTCCAATCTATAAAAATTTAAAATAATGATTTGTTCAATTTGTAAAAAAGGTGAAACATCAGTAGTAGATTCTAGACCTACAGAAGATGGAACAGCCATAAGAAGAAGAAGACTTTGTGTGTGTGGAGCTAGATTCACAACTTTCGAAAGAGTACAATTTAGAGAAATAATGGTCGTCAAAAAGAATGGAAGAAAATCATCGTTTGATAGAGATAAACTTTCTAAATCAATTTATATAGCATTAAAGAAAAGACCTATTGATACCGAAACTGCAGAAAAATTTATTAGTCGGACTTCAAGAGCTTTAGAAGAACTTGGTCAAAGTGAAATTTCATCAAATACAATTGGCACAATGGTTATGGAAGGTTTGAAAGATCTTGATCCTGTTGCATACGTTAGATTTGCATCTGTTTATAGAAATTTTAGAGAAGAAAAAGACTTTGTGCAATTCGTGGACAAATTAGATGTCTACAAAAAAAGATAAATTTTCAAATAAAGATAAAACTTTTATGAAGCTTGCCTTGAATTTGGCAAAAGCTCGTCATGGACTAACTGGAATTAATCCTTCTGTAGGTTGTGTAATTGTCAAAAATAATAAAGTACTTTCAATTGGTCAAACAGGTTTTAAAGGTACACCTCATGCGGAATTTAATGCCATTAAAAATTCACATGAAAATTTAGAAGGCTCAAAAATGTATGTGACCCTTGAACCATGTAGTCATTATGGAAAAACGCCTCCCTGCACAAATATTATAATTAAAAATAAAATTAAAGAAGTTGTCTATGGAGTTGAAGATATTGATAAAAAAGTTAAAGGTAAAACTTTAAGAATTCTTAAGTCAAAAAATATTTTAGTAAAAAAAGATTTACTCAAAAAACAAATTAATAAATTTTATGCACCTTATTTTTTTAATAGAAAAAAAAACCTTCCTTATGTTACTGGTAAAATTGCAATTTCTAAAAATAATTTGATATATAGCAAAGATACTAAAAGAATTTCAGATATTCATACTGATAAATTTACACATTTTCTTAGATATAAAAATGACTCGTTAATGATTTCCTCCAAAACTTTAAATAAAGATGACCCAAAACTTAATTGCAGACTAGAAGGTTTGAGTAAATTTTCTCCTAAAAGAATAATTTTAGATAGAAACTTAGAAATTAAAAAGAATTCATATATTTTTAAAACAGCAAATAAAGACAATACTATAATTTTTTATCATAACGCCAAAGCCGAGATGAAATTAATGTTAAAAAAAAAAAGTATAACTTTAATCAAAAGTAAATTAAATAAAAATAGCTTTGATATTAAATCAATTTTAATGAAACTCTATGTCCTTGGCTGTAGGAATTTATTAGTTGAAGGGGGAAATGATCTATCTAAACACCTTATTAAAAAAAAATTATTTAATGAATTTTATTTATACAAATGTACTAAAAGTTTATCAAAGTTAGTCAATCATAAAGAGATTGGTTTTCTTAAAGAATTAAAGAAAAATTATAAAAATAAATTAAAAATTAATAAAAAGTTAGGCAAAGATGTAATTACACTTTACAAATAATATTATGTTTAATGGAATAATTTTTAATCAAGGTTTAATTACTAAATTTGAAAAAAGATCAAAAGGTACTAATATTTTTGTAAAAGCTGATTTAAAGTTAACACATAAAGATCTGGGTGTATCAGTTGCTTGTGATGGTGTTTGCTTAACATTGATCGATATCAAAAAACAGATAATGGAATTTTATCTTTCTGATGAAACTATACAAAGATCAAAATTTAAATTTTTAAAAATAAATGATAAAATCAATCTTGAACTTCCCTTAAAATTTGGTCAAAAGATATCAGGACATATTTGCCAAGGCCACATTGATGCGGTAGGTAAAATACAGAGTATTAAAAAAATTGATAAATCGTATTTATTTGATTTTGAAATTGTCAAAAAAGAACGAGCAAATTTAATTGATAAAGCATCTATATGTATAAATGGAATTTCTTTAACAATTTCCAAAGTAACCAAAAAAGGTTTTCAAGTTTGGGTTATTCCACACACCTTTAAGCTAACAAATTTATCTTCGTTAAAAAAAGGCAGTCTAGTTAATATAGAGATAGATATCTTATCTAAATACGTTAGAAATTATTTTAATGAAAAAAAATAATTATGCATCCATTGAAAGTATAATAAATATCGCAAAGAAGGGCGGTATGTTTATCTTAGTTGACGATGAGAAAAGAGAAAACGAAGGAGACTTAATAATATCAACCACAGACTCAAGTGCTAAAAATATAAATTTTATGGCAAAATATGGTCGCGGATTAATTTGTCTGGCGCTAGATAGTGTACAAGCAAAACGTTTAAATTTATCTTTGATGTCACCAATAAATCAATCAAGGAATAAAACTGCATTTACAATTTCTATTGAAGCAAAAAAAGGAATAACAACAGGTATCTCAGCAAAAGATAGAGCAAAGACAATTAAAATTGCTTCAAAAAAAAATGCAAATAAGAAAGACATAGTTTCACCTGGACATGTTTTTCCAATTATTGCGAAAGATGGCGGCGTTTTAGTAAGAGCTGGCCACACAGAAGCCTCTGTTGATATTTCAAAACTTGCTAAAAAAAATAACTCTGCAGTTATTTGTGAAATAATGAATGAAGATGGGACAATGGCCAAAGGTCAAGATTTATTCGATTTTGCAAACAAACATAATTTAAAGATAGGTAAAATCGAAGACCTTATTGCTTATCGTTTAAAAAAAGAAAAACTAATTAAACTTAAAAAACAATCAGATATTAAAGTAAAAAATCAAAAATATAAAATTCGAATTTATGAAAACCTTTTGGATGGATCTGAGCATTTTGCTTTGATTAAAGGAAATATTAAAAAAGGGATAATACCAAGAGTTAGAGTAATTTCTTCTAACGTAGTTCAAAATTATTTAATCAATCAACAATTACCAAATTCATTTGATAAAACTTTAAATTATTTTAAGAAATTTAATAACTGTGTTTTAGTTTTTATAAAAGATACAAATTTAAAATCTGTTACACAAACACTTAAGGATTATAAAAATAAAAATTTCTATAAAAAAGGAAATGATAAGCTTATAAGAAATTATGGTATTGGTGCTCAAATAATTAAAGATTTAAAGATTAAAAATATGATATTAATTACTAAGTCTCTTAAAAAAGTTATTGGTTTGGAAGGTTATGATATAAAGATTACTAAACAGGAAATTATTTAATGAAAAGAAAATATTTAATAGTTATTGCTGATTATTATAAAGATATATCAAAGGGTTTACTAAGTAGTGCAAAGAGCATATTACCCAAATCTAGTTTAATAAAAATTATTAATGTTCCTGGTGTTTTTGAAATACCAGTCACGATTTCAAAGAATATTAAAAAATATGATGCTTTTTTAGCTCTTGGTTGTGTTATTAAAGGCCAAACACCTCATTTTGATTTTATTTCTCATTCTTCAACTGATGCAATAATGAAACTTTCTGTAGATAGCAAAAAACCCATTGGTAATGGAATTATTACCTGTCTTAATATGCGTCAAGCTATAGCTAGGAAGAAAAAGGGTAGAGAAGCAGCTCAAGCTGTAATATCTGTTCTATCTCAATAACAATGAGAACTCCATATAATCCCAATCAAAGTCCGAGGGTAATTATTATCCAAAAGTTATATGGAAATTTTTTTAATGATGACACAGACTTAACTTTTCCCAAACATAGATTTAAAAAATTCATTAAGGATGTTGTTTTAGGTACCATTGAAAGAGATGAAGTTATTAAAGAAGAGGTTAAAAAATATCTAAGTGAAGACTTAGAGTTAACTAATTTAGACCAGGTTTTTCAAGTGATAGTAAAATCTGCTATATTTGAGTTTTTATACAAACCTAAAGTTTCTTCCAAAATAATTATTAAAGAATATCTTGATGCATCAAACTTTTTTTTAGAAGATGGTCAAACTAAATATTTAAATGCAATATTAGACAAAATAGCTAAAAAAATAAGAACCACTAATGCATGAATTTGAATTAATAAAAAATTATTTTCAAAAACTTTCTAAAAAATCACCAAGTGCCTTAAATTTGAATGATGATGTTTTTTTTGATAAAAAAAATAAATTAGCAGTATCTGTTGATACATATACAGAAGGCAATCATTTCATAGACTTTAAAAGACCTGATCTTGTCATTAAGAAAATAATTAGATCATCAATTTCAGATTTAATATGCAAAGGTATTAAACCAAAATATTATTTTATTTCTGGTTCTGGTAATAAAAAAAGTTTTTCTAAATTAAATTTATCAAAAATCAGCAAATCACTTAATCAAGAACAAAATAAATATAAAATATTTTTAAGTGGTGGAGATACAGTTTTTTCTAACAAGTTAAGTTTTACAATTACTTCAATAGGTTTTGCCGATAATATTATCTATAGAAACAAAGCTAAACTTTATGATGATGTATATGTCTCTGGAAATATAGGAGACAGCTATTTAGGGCTATTAGTTTTAAAAAATAAAATTAAGCTTAATTCAAGATTAAAAAAATATTTTACTAATCAATATTTTATGCCAAATATTCAATTAAAATTAATTGATCAAATTAAAAAGTTTGCCAATACCTCAATTGATATATCTGATGGACTTATAGCGGACCTTGATAAAATGATTAATAATCAGAAATTATCTTATAAAATTTTTTTAAAAGATATTCCAATTTCAAGTAACCTAAAGAAGATACTTGCTCTTAAAAAACTATCTAAGATTAATTACATTTCTAATGGTGATGATTATCAGGTCTTATTTACAGCTTCTAAAAATAAGATGAGAATCATAAGAAAAATAGCTACTAATTGTAGAGTTAAGCTAACTAAAATTGGCACAATTCAAAGCCATGTTAAAAAATCATCCATTGTAGATAATGAAAATCGGCAAATTACCCTTAAAAATAAAGGTTATTTTCATAAGTTTTAAAAAGTTAAATATTGCCTTTTATTGCTTTTTTTGTATTGTCCGGACTTTAAAGAATAAAATTTAACAACCAAACAACCAAAGGCAAAATGAACTCACTAATAGAAACAATATTATTATTTACCATAGCAGCTGGATCTCTTTCAATCGTTTATGGTTTTTTTACAGGAATGAATATCCTTAATTCAAGTGCAGGAAATGCCAAGATGCAAGAAATAGCATCAGCAATTCAAATTGGTGCTAAGGCTTATTTAGCAAGACAATATAAAACAATTGCCGTGGTTGGAGTTGTTGTTTTAGTTATTATTTGCTTTGTGTTCAGTCCATTAGTTGGTTTAGGTTATTTTATTGGTGCTACATTATCAGGTATAGCTGGTTATGTTGGAATGTTAGTTTCTGTTCAAGCTAACGTTAGAACTGCTGAAGCATCAAGAAAAGGTTTAGCAAGCGGTCTTGCTGTTGCATTTAAATCAGGTGCTGTAACTGGAATGTTAGTTGCTGGATTAGCTTTGCTTGCAATTGCAGTTTATTACTATTTTTTATTAAAAGTAGGTATTGATGACAGAGAAGTTGTTAATGCATTAGTTGCATTAGGCTTTGGTGCTTCTTTAATATCAATTTTTGCAAGATTAGGTGGTGGAATTTTTACAAAAGGTGCTGATGTTGGTGCTGACTTAGTTGGTAAAGTTGAAGCAGGTATTCCAGAAGATGATCCTAGAAATCCAGCTGTAATTGCTGACAATGTTGGAGATAACGTTGGTGATTGTGCTGGTATGGCAGCAGACTTATTTGAAACTTACGCTGTAACAATTGTTGCAACAATGGTTCTTTCTTCGATATTTTTCTATGGTGATATAAATATGATGATCTACCCTCTAACTATTGGTGGGGCTTGTATTTTAACATCAATCTTAGGAACTTTCTTTGTTAAACTTGGAAAAAGTAAAAATGTTATGAATGCTTTATATAAAGGGTTTGTAGTTTCTGCTGTTTCTTCATTAATAATTTTATACCCTGTTACTGATTATGTAATTGGATTTGCAAGCGAATATACTGTTAATGGTAAGAGCTTTACTGGTATGAGTTTGTATTATTGTGGAATAATTGGTTTAGTTATTACTGGACTATTAATTTGGATTACTGAATACTATACTGGTACTGAATACAGACCAGTAAGAAGTATTGCTAAATCTTCTACAACTGGTCATGGAACAAACGTTATCCAAGGCTTAGCTGTTTCTATGGAAGCCACTGCTGTACCAGCTTTAATTATTGTTGCCGGTATATTAGCAACAAATTCAATCGCTGGTCTTTATGGTATCGCTATTTCAGTAACTACAATGCTTGCATTAGCAGGTATGGTTGTTGCTCTTGATGCTTATGGACCTGTAACAGATAATGCTGGTGGTATTGCTGAAATGGCTAAATTACCAAATAGTGTTAGAAAAACTACTGATGCATTAGATGCAGTAGGTAATACGACTAAAGCTGTTACTAAAGGCTATGCTATAGGTTCTGCAGGTTTAGGAGCTCTAGTATTATTTGCAGCTTATGTTGAAGACATCAAGCACTTTTCAGGTGTAGCCGGTTCAAAGCTTGAAGGAATTGTTGTAACTTTTGATTTATCAAATCCTTACGTTGTAGTTGGTTTATTAATTGGTGGAATGCTTCCATATTTATTTGGATCAATGGGTATGCAAGCTGTTGGTAGAGCCGGTGGTGCAGTGGTTGTCGAAGTAAGAAGACAATTTAAAAAATATCCTGGCATCATGAAGGGTAAACAAAAACCTGATTATGCTAAATTAGTTGATTTATTAACTTTAGCTGCAATTAGAGAAATGATTATACCTTCGTTATTGCCAGTTCTTTCTCCTATTGTTTTGTACTTTGTAATACTAGCTATAGGTGGTCAAGTTGCTGCTTTAGCTGCGGTTGGTGCAATGTTGTTAGGAGTGATTATAACAGGTTTGTTTGTTGCTGTTTCAATGACTGCTGGTGGTGGAGCTTGGGATAATGCGAAAAAATATATTGAAGATGGAAATCACGGTGGAAAAGGTTCTGAAGCACACAAAGCTGCTGTAACTGGTGACACTGTTGGAGATCCTTACAAAGATACTGCTGGTCCTGCTGTTAATCCAATGATTAAAATTACAAATATTGTGGCTTTACTATTGTTGGCGGTGATTGCTGGTTAAATTAATTTATTTTTTTTTTACCGAGAGGGTCGTTTATTTTTTGTCTTACTGAGTACAAAAACTCATATATAAAATTATTTTTAGAATAACTCATTTGAGTTGTGTCTTCAGAAAATTTTATATTGTTCATATCTTCTTTAGTTAAAAAAACATTTTTTGATAAAACACCTCTGTTATCAATATCCAATAGTAAGATGTTATTTTTTAACAATTCTTTTTTCCCTAAATTTGATAGTTTTGAGGAGCTAGTTTGTATTTCCATATAAATCCATAATTCCTGATTAAAAGCCCCTTTTGTTGAAGGAGGTCCTAAAAGTTCAATTATATCGTTTTTATTTGTTTTACCGATTATAAGTTTTTCATTCTTCTTTTCTAAAAAATGTACTCCATGATGTTTTATAACTTTATTTAATGTACAATTTGAAATAAATAAAAAAATAATAACTAGATAAAAATAATTTTTCATGAGCAAAGAATATTTGAATATTTACAACAATTTAGTAAAATTAACTAGAAATAAAGATTTGTATAAAGATTTTAAAAACCAAGACACTTTTTCTGATAGATTGATATTTTTTTTACTGCATTTCGCTTTCTTTTTGAAAGTTTATAAGGAAAATAATGATAAAAAAATACTACAAGAGATTTATGATTTTACCTTTAGACAAGTTGAATTAAGTATCAGGGAAATTGGTTATGGTGACCAATCGATTAATAAAAAAATGAAAGATTACCTAAACTTATTCTATGGAATGATCGACAAAATTCACAGTTGGGATGAATTAGATATAGAATCTAGAAACTCTATTTTGGTAAATTTTTTAGATAATTCATCTAATATTGAGTATTTGGTTAATTATTTTGAAAATTATAGGTTAAATTTAAAAAATAATACTTTAAATTCTTATATAAAAGGTGTAGTTAAGCACTAATTTTATTATGGCTGTACCTAAACGAAAACAATCACCGTCAAGAACTGGAATGAGAAGAGCTCAGAATATGAAGTTCAAATCTACCAACATTGTTGAGGACAAGAAATCTGGAGAATACAGATTACCTCATCACTTAGATCTAAAAACAGGCATGTATAGAGGTAGACAAGTTTTAGATCCTAAGGAATAAAAGTCCAAAATTAAATGAGTAAAATAATAAAAATTGCAGTCGATGCAATGGGTGGAGATAACTCACCAAAAAAAATTATTGATGGAATTATTCATCATTTTAAAAGTAACACTAATACTTTTTATCAAATTTTTGGTGATAAGGAAAAAATCCAAAATTATATCAATGATCAATTACCTACATCTTCATTTGAAATAATTCACACCAAAGATTTGGTTAAAGGAACTGATAGTCCTTTAGAAGGAGCTAAAAGAGGAAAAAACACTAGTATGTGGTTAGCCATACAAAGTGTTAAAGAAAAAAAATCTGACATAGTTATTTCTGCTGGTAACACGGGAGCATTACTTGTTATTTCAAAACTTAATCTAAAGATGATTGAAAACATTGATAAACCAGCTCTTTCTGCTTTATGGCCAAATAAAAAGAATATGAGTGTAGTGCTAGATTTGGGAGCTAATATCGAATGTAGTCCAAAAAATTTAATTGATTTTTCTATAATGGGATCTTCGTTATTTAAATCGTTATATCCTGATGATACCGCTAAAGTTGCTTTATTAAATATAGGGTCTGAAGAAATTAAAGGTAATGAGACTATCAAAGAAACTTACCAACAATTAAATCAAAGAAATAACACTGACTTTGAGTTTAAGGGTTATATAGAAGGTAATCAGTTAATGAATGGCGATGTAAATGTTATCGTTGCAGATGGATTTACTGGGAATATTGCTTTGAAGACAGCCGAAGGTACTGCAAATTTTATTACCAGTGAATTAAAGAAAGCCATGACAGGTAATATTATTGGTAAAATTTCATCTTTACTAAATATTTCAAATTTAAAAAAATTTAAAGAAAGATTAGATCCAAGACTTTATAATGGTGCAATTTTCATAGGTTTAGATTCTCCTGTTATTAAAAGCCATGGTGGAACAGATTATATAGGTTTTTCAAACTCATTAAGTGTTTGTACTAGAATTGTCACTGGAAATTTAATAGAAAAGATAAGAAACAACATGAGTTAATGAAAAGAACTAACTTAACAAAAAAAGATCTTATAAATTCAATTTATATGCAAATTGGTTTTTCAAAAAATATATCTGAAAATTTAATTGATGATTTTCTAATTACAATAGTAGACAATTTAAAAATAGAAAAAAAATTAAAGCTCTCTAAATTTGGTACTTTTTCTATAAGGGCAAAAAAAAGTAGAATTGGACGAAATCCCAAAACAAAAGAACAAACAACTATATCTAATAGAGATGTTGTTTTATTTAAAGCTTCTAAGGAATTTAAAGATTTGGTAAATTCTAAGAATGATTCATAAAAATAGTGATGCTTATAAGTCAATAGGTGAGGTTGCTAAAATTCTTGGTCTTGTAAACAAAAAAAAAGGAACCTTGAATACTCATACTATTCGATTTTGGGAGAAGGAATTTAAGCAAATTAAGCCAAAAATTTTAAATGGTAATAGAAGATATTATAATAATGATACTATTGAGGTTTTAAAAAAAGTTAAATATCTACTCAAAGATCAAGGAATGACAATTATTGGTGTTAAAAAAGTTCTTAATTCTGATAAATCATTAAAACTTGACGAATTACCAAATAATTCTATAAATGCTGATTATAATTTAAAAAATAAACTTAAGAAGATTTCCGATTTAATAAAAAAAATAAAAAGTTTAAAATAAAATGGCAAAAAAAACGCACGTTAAAGTTAGATTAGTACCAGAGGCTAAACCTGATAGTCCTTTTTTTTATTATGTTAAAAAACCTGCGGGTGGTGAAAAAGCTAAAGTTAAATTGTCTGCAAAGAAATATAACCCTTCTACAAGAAAACATGAAATGTTTGTGGAAAAAAAATTACCTCCACACAGTAAATAGTACTATTTTTTTCTAAAATTTCTTTTTTCGTAATCAATAAAAGACCAAATCATATTTTTCCAAATTCTATTAGTGATTTTTGGGTCAATATTAGTTTGTATTGATTTTTTTTTAATTTTTTTAAGTATAAAATTGATCCTTTTTTGATCAATTATTTCTTTTTTATGGATTTTTACTTTTAGCACTTCATTGACTAGAGAAGATCTTTTTTTGATTAATTTAAGTAAATCATTATCAAGTTTATCAAGCTTAATTCTAATCTGATTTAGTTTTTTTTTATTTGTAGGCGACATTTATTCAATTGGTTATTAAGATAATTATTATAAGTATAATTTATGTTTGTAAATAGCGACAACTATATAAAATATTTGAAATTGTGGTTAATAACTTTATTTTCATTAATTGTTCTTATGGTAGCTGTCGGTGGTCTTACTAGACTAACAGACTCTGGTTTATCAATCACAGCCTGGGAGCTCTTTACTGGAATACTCCCACCTATGAATATTAATGAGTGGAATTTTTATTTCTCAGAGTACAAAAAAATTCCTGAATATAAAAATATTAACTACGGCATGTCCTTAGATGAATTTAAAGTGATTTTTTATTGGGAGTATGCTCATAGATTGTTAGCAAGATTTGTAGGTTTGTTTACTTTAGTGCCTTTGCTTTTCTTCACTCTCTATTTTAAAAAAACCCTGCATTATTCTAATAAATATTATTGGATTTTTTTTCTTGTGTGTCTTCAGGGGTTCATTGGTTGGTATATGGTATCTAGCGGATTAATTGAAAATAATGACGTTAGTCACTTTAGACTTAGCATTCATTTATCTTTGGCTTTATTTATTTTATGTTTAATTTTTTGGTATATTTTAGATATTCATAAAATTAAAAAATTTGAAAATAAAATTCCAAATTTATTTTTATTATTTATACTTAAATTGATAGTTTTGCAGATTGTATTGGGTGCTTTTTTATCAGGTTTAGATGGTGGTCTCATCTATAATTCATGGCCTGATATGAATGGTGGTTTTTTTCCAAATGATGTTAGTTATGGTGATTTAATTACTACTCAATTATTTAACAACCCATCAATTATTCAATTTTTTCATAGATCAACTGCATATTTGCTTTTATTTTTTATAATTATTTTAAATTTTATCTATTTTAAAAAACAATATGATTTTAAATATGTATTATTTTTTGATGTTGCTATCTTGTTTCAAATTTTTTTAGGAATTATAACTTTGATTTCTGGTGTAGAGATTACATACGCTTCACTACACCAGCTAGGTTCAATATTAGTTTTGAGTTCTTATTTTTTGATATTATATAAAAACTCTAACTAACTGCTTTCAAATTCCCTTTAGAAGATTTATTTAAAGCTTGGTCTAAATCCTCAATAATGTCATCTATATGCTCAATACCAATACATAATCTTACGTATCCAGGAGTTACACCTGAGGCTAACAATTCTTTTTCTGTTAACTGACTATGAGTTGTTGTTGCAGGATGAATTGCTAAACTTCTTGCATCTCCAATATTTGCAACATGATAAAACATTTTTAAAGACTCGATAAATCTCTTACCTGCTTCAATACCACCTTTGAGCTCTATACCAACTAAACCACCATTTCCTTCATTTAGGTATTTTTTAGCACGATCAGCAATTTTACCCTCATGTTCTGTTGGATAGATTACTCTTGTTACTTCTTTATTTTTCTTTAAATAGTCAACAACTTTTGATGCATTTGAGCAGTGTTGTTTCATTCTAAGAGCAACTGTTTCAAGCCCTTGAATAATTCCAAATGCATTGTCAGGTGATAGGGCAGAACCAAGATCTCTTAGCAATGTAACCCGCGCTCTTACTGCAAAAGAAACATTAGCCCCAGTTAATTCTGGAACCACTTTTCCCCATATAGCTCCACCGTAACTTGCGTCAGGTTCGTTAAATAAAGGTTGTCTTTTGGGATCAGCTGTCCAATCAAAATTACCTCCATCAACTAAAGCTCCACCTACAACTGTACCGTGACCACCTATATATTTTGTTAATGAATAAACTACTACAGCAGCACCATGTTCTAAAGGTTTGCAAATTACAGGGGCAGCTGTGTTGTCCATTATTAATGGTATATTGTATTTTTTACCAATATCAGAAACTTCTTTAATTGGAAAAACTCTCAAATAAGGATTTGGTAAAGTCTCACCATAAAAAGCTCTAGTTTTATCATCAACAGCTTTTTCAAAGTTTTTTGGGTCAGAAGGGTCTGCATATCTAACCTCAATACCAAGTTTACTTAATGTATGCGTGAATAACGAAATAGTACCTCCATATAAATCCGTAGAGCTGACTATATTATCTCCGGCTTGTGCAACGTTTAAAATTGCAAAAGTTGATGCGGTTTGTCCAGATGCTACTGTTAAACAGGCTAATCCTCCTTCTAATGAAGCAACTCTTTTTTCAAGAGCATCATTTGTTGGATTCATTATTCTTGTATAAATATTTCCAAATTCCTTAAGAGCAAACAAATTCGCAGCATGTTCAGTACTATCAAATTGATACGATGTTGTTCTATAAATTGGAACTGCTACTGCTTTGGTTGTTGGATCGCTTCTATAATCACCACCATGTATAGCTATAGTCTCAGGGTTTTGTCTTTTTGTACTCATCTTAATACTCCTTTTTTAGTACTTTTGCTTTATGCAAGGCGTACAATACAGTTCAAATGCGCCTACCGATAATGTGGGTAAAAAATCCTTTTTAGCAATAACTAGCCTGCAATAGGAACAAATCGGCTATATAGAAATATCATTTAAGCAAGATATTGCAAGGGAAATATAAAATTGACATTATATCTAATAATAGTATTAATCCTCGCACAATGACAAAATTTCTAAAAAGTGGTGATTTAAACAGTAACTGGTTTGAGATTGATGCTAAAAATGCTGTAGTTGGCAGATTAGCTTCTATTATCGCTATGATTGTTAGAGGAAAAAATAAAACAACTTTTACACCTCATATGGATGATGGTGATTTTGTTGTTGTTAAAAATGTTGAACAAGCAAAGTTCACAGGAAAAAAATTTAAAGATAAAAAATATTATAGACATACTGGTCACCCAGGTGGAATTAAAGAAATTACTCCTGAAAAATTATTAGAAAAAAATAAACCTGGCGAGACATTAAAATTAGCTATTAAAAGAATGTTACCTGGTGGAGTTCTAGGAAGAAAACAATTAACTAAAGTAAAAATTTATGCTGGTGAAGAACACCCTCATGCAGCACAAAACCCAAAACTTTTAGACCTAGGTAAATTAAACAGTAAAAATCTAATAAGAAATTAATATGGAAACAGCAGCTACACCAAATAAAGTATCTACAAAAAAACCTAAAATTAAATTAGATTTTAAAGATAGTAAATACGCAACTGGTAGAAGAAAAAAATCTATTGCAAAAATTTGGGTGAAAAAAGGTACTGGCAAAATTTACGTTAATGGCAGAACTATGGATGAGTATTTCACTAGCGGAAGTCACAAAATGCAAATCACAAGACCATTTGAGATTATAAACCAAGCAACTGATTATGATGTAAGATGTAGAGTAGCAGGTGGTGGTCACACAGGTCAAGCTGGTGCAATGGTCCATGGTATTGCTAAAGCATTAATCTTATTTGATTCAGAGAATAGAGCAGTACTTAAGACAGAAAAGCTTAATACTAGAGACTCTAGATCGGTTGAAAGAAAAAAACCTGGTCGTAGAAAAGCAAGAAGAAGCTTCCAATTCTCGAAAAGATAATTCTTTTTTAACTCTAAACTGTTATAATAAAAAAATGCCTAAGCTTAATGTTTTAGTTGCTGGATCAACAGGTTATATTGGTGTTCAATTAATTAAATTATTAGTTAAACACAGCAATGTTAACATTAAATATCTTTGTGGTAATACGTCTGTTGGAAAAAATATCTCTAGTTATGAAAAATCATTAAGTTCAAAAAAATTACCTAAAATTATTAGATACAATAAAGAACTTTTAAAAAACATAGACCTTGTTTTTACAGCTCTACCTAATGGTGAAGCACAAGATATTTCAAATGATTTATTAAAACACAATATATTAATTGATTTAGCTGCAGACTTTAGACTTAATAAAGCATCAAATTATCTAAAATGGTACAAACAAAAACACAGATCTGTCAAAAATATTAAAAAATCAATTTATTCATTACCAGAAATCAATGGTGACAAATTAAAGAAATTTAATATTATTGGATGTCCAGGTTGCTACCCAACATCAATACTTTTACCACTTATTCCATTAGTTAAGAAAAATTTAATAAAAACAGATAATGTTATTATAGATTCAAAATCTGGTTACTCTGGTGCTGGAAGAGGTGTGCATAAAAAATATAAGGATAAAAATCTTTATGAATCCTTAAGCGCTTATGGTGTGGGTTTCCATAGACATAACTCTGAAATTCAACAAGAAATCGAAAACTACACTAAAAAGAAATTTTCTTTTACATTCACACCCCATTTAACACCAATGTTTAGAGGGATACTTAGTACTATTTACTTAGACCTTAACAAAGGTGTAGGTATTAAACATTTAGAAAACACTTTAAAGAGTCAATATTCAAAAAACAGATTCGTTAAAATTTTAAAAACAAATTCATTGTTAAGTACAAATGACGTAATTAACACAAATAATTGCTCTATAGTAATTTGTAAAACTAAGTATAAAAATAGAGTTATTATTTTATCTGTTATTGATAATTTGATTAAAGGTGGGGCAGGTCAAGCAATACAAAATATGAATATCAAATATGGTTTTAATGAAACAAAAGGATTAATTTGAAATACTTATTTTTATCCCTAATTATATTTTTAACTTCGTGCTCATTAAACAAAGAGTCTACTTATTGGAATGAAGATCCTATTAAAAAGTCTAATGATGACAAAAAACTTTCTCAGATATTAAAAAAAACTGGTGATTACAAATCTATGACTTTTGATGAATTTAACCTCTTTCTTAAAGATTATTCAAAAAATGCAGAATACCCAGATATTAACCAATAGATGAAAAATATAATCAACATTGCTGTAGTTGGTCTAGGACAAGTTGGTATTTATTTGTTAAATGAACTTAATACTAAAAAAAAAGATATTGAACTTAAGACAGGAAAAAAGATTAACGTAGTAGCTGTTTCAGCAAGAAGCATTTCTAAAAAAAGAAGATTTAAAGTTAATAAGAAAATATTTTTTAAAAACCCATTAGAAATTTTTAATAAGACCAAAGTAGATATTTTATTTGAAGCTATAGGTTTGTCAGATGGGATTTCAAAAAAAGTTGTGGAAACTGCTTTAAAAAATAGAATACATGTAATCACTCCTAATAAAGCACTTATCTCTAAACATGGTGATTATTTAGGAAAATTAGCAGAGGATAATAATGTTAATTTAGAATTTGAAGCTTCTGTTGCTGGTGGTATTCCAATACTAAGAACCATTAAAGAAGGTCTTGCAACTAACAAAATTTCTAAAGTTTATGGAATTTTAAATGGTACTTCTAACTATATTCTTTCAGAAATGGAAAATTCTAATGATAGTTTTTCTAACGTATTAAAAAAAGCTCAAAAATTGGGATATGCTGAACCAGGTAACCCCAAATTAGATTTAAATGGTTTTGATGCATTTGCTAAAGTAAGAATTTTATCTGCTCTAGCCTTTAATACTAAAATTTCTAAATATAAATGCTTAATGGAAGGTATTGAAAAAATTGAATTAAAAGACATAGAAATTTCCAATCAATTAAATTTACGAATCAAACTCCTTGGCATTTCAGAACTAATTAATGGTCAACTTTTTGAAACTGTACACCCATGCTTAGTTAGTAAAAGTTCTTATATTGGTAACGTTGGTGGTGTTATGAATGCTGTTATTCTCGAAGGAAAACCTGTTGGTGAAAGTATATTGCAAGGGGAGGGAGCTGGCCCTGGACCTACTTCTTCATCTTTATTATCAGATTTACTTTCAATTTTAAGAGGTAATATTAAAAAGCCATTTGGCATTCCTGGCAATAAACGTAAATTAATTAAGTGTTACAACGTTGATAATTATGTGAATTCACTATATTTGAGATTTGAAGTTAAAGACAAACCAGGTGTTTTATCAACAATCACAAACCGACTAGCTAAGTATAAAATTTCAGTAAAAAGATTAATCCAAACTCCTGACAAAAAAAATAATAAAGCTACAATTGTTATTATTACTCATAAAACTAATGAACTTAATTCTAAGAACTGTCTTTCTGTTTTTAATAAAGACAAAAATATTCTAAGATACCCAACATTGATTAGAATTTATAATTAATGGAAATATATCTAAAACTTTTTGAGGTTTTATTTCCTGTCTTTTTTGTTGTTGGTATTGGTTATTATCTTGGCATAAATAATCCAAAATTAGATACATCTTTTATTACTACCTTTGCAGCAAATATTGGTACTCCAGCAATGATAATATATTCTTTAACATCAACTGGAATGTCTTTTGACATTTTTAAAAATTATTTTTGGTACTATTTGATAGCAATTTTTATTTTTACAATAGTAGGTATAGTTTTTTTATTTTTTTTAAGTACTAAAGATATTATTCGTGAGTTACCCCCTTTTGTTATGCCTAATACTGGTAATATGGGTTTACCAATATGTTTATTCGCTTACGGCACTCAAGGTTTAGGTATCGCTGCTGCAATTTCAGCCTTAATAGTGCTATGCCATTTTACTCTTGGAGTATTTCTTGCTGATAGAAAATTTGATTTAAGTGTAATTCTTAAAAACCCACCTTTTTATGCAATTATAATTTCAGTAATTTTTCTATACTTTAGAATAGAACTTCCTCTCTTTGTTGAAAATACAACTTTTCTGCTAATGTATGCTACTATTTTTTTAATATTAATGTCTTTAGGAATTGCTCTTACTCGTTTTAAGATTTTTTCATTCAAAAAAGCATTTATATCATCAATAGGAAGGGTAATAATTGGACCAATAATTGGTTTTTCAATAATAAAATATTTTAACCTTTCAGGTTTTGCTGCTGGTGTTCTATTAATTCAATGTTCAATGCCTAGCGCTGTTTTAAATTATCTTGTGGCATCAATTTATTCACCAAAAAAGATTGTAGATAGTGTTGCTAGTACCATTGTTGTTTCAACAGTCATGTCTTTTTTTACTATTCCTGTTGTCGTATTCTTTGCTTTAAAATACTTTAATTAAACTGTATCTATTGGCTTATGAAAGCCATCATATTTAACCTTTTAGCCTGGGTAATGCTTCCAATCATGGATGGTTTTGCAAAATATTTAAGTGCCGATATGCCCGTTTTACAGATCACGTGGGCTAGATATTTTTTTACGGTCGCATTCACTCTTCCAATAATGTTCTTGTTTTATAATAAGCAGCTTGTTTGGACAGATAAGCCTAAGTTACAAATAATAAGAGGGTTAATACTACTTTCTGCTAATATTTGTTTTTTCTACGCAATATCTGTTATCTCTCTAGCTAAAGCTCTGACACTTGCTTTTGTAGCACCTTTAATTGTTACTGCATTTTCTCCTATATTTTTGGGTGAGAAGGTGGGTATAAGAAGGTGGACTGCTGTTATTATAGGATTTATAGGCTCTCTAGTGGTTATAAGACCAGGTTTTGTGGAGATTAACTTGGCCAGTCTAGCTGCATTAGGAACAGGTGTAATGTATGGGTTCTATTTAATAATTACACGTAAATTGAGCACTTCAGATAACCCTTTATTAACTTTATTACTAACTGGATTAGTTGGGTTAATCGCCGTTTCAGGATTAATGCCTTTTGTATGGGTTAATCCAACTCCTTCTCAATGGTCTATGATGGCCTCAATAGGCGTATTTGCCTGCATTGGGCACTTATTTCTTATATTATCACTTAAATACGCTGATGCCTCTAAATTGGCTCCATTTAGCTACTTTGAAATCATTACTAATATAATTATTGGGTATTACTTCTTTAGTGACTTTCCTGATAATTGGACATTCTTAGGCTTATCCATTATTATTATGAGTGGAGTTTATATATCTAGAAGAGAATCTTATATTAAATCCTATTAACTAGGTATTATTTGTTTACTAATATCTAATATTATACATTAATAATATATTATATACTACTGTAATTATTAATTTAATTATAATATTATTAATTTCAAAAAAATACAGATAAAATATAATAATATTTAAAAATAGTTAAATTATAGTTACTAAAATAGCTTAAAATAAAATAAAAGTAGCATAAATCTATTTTTCTAACGTTGAAAAAGCGAGAATTGGGTAATTTTAATTTTTAGTAAATTAAACATAGTTTTTAAGCTGGCTAAAATGGTGATTTAAGTATTGATATTAAATACTTATTTCAATTAATAGGGTATTTTTGTTAAAATTAGAGTATTTATAGAGTAGAATAGGGGGTTAAAAAAGCTAGTAAAATGGTCTTTTTTACTCTCTCTATAATCGTTGCTATTGTTGACAAGTAGAGCAATGCAGTATGAGAATATACTGTTTAAACGTCCATAGGATGGTCTATTTTAGCTAAAAGTCCATTTGTAGTACAACTGAAGGATGCATTAGAGTAATTAGACAAAAATATGGCTAAATAGCTAAAAAGTATTTAATACCAATGGTTTTTTATGTTTTTTTGGGTTAAAAGTACTATTTTATGAAGACTTTTTCTGATCTCAATAAACGTCGTTTTTGTTGCATTCCACCCTTTCCAGAGTATCCACCGAGACGTCCATCTGATCTGATGACTCGATGACAGGGTATTTTAGGTGGATAAGGGTTTTTACCCACTGCATTAGCAACAGCTCTGAATGCCTTAGGTTTTCCAATAGCTTTAGCAACTTCCAAGTATGTTTTAACTTTACCTTTGGGTATTTTCTTTAGGTAATTCCAAACTTTTAGCTGAAACTTAGTTCCCTTTAAGTTCATAGAGTTCAAACCCAGTGTTATTAGCTATTTTATCGTATAATTTCTTTGCATTTTCATTGGAAGAGTGGGTGATCCAACGAATTCCATCCCAATTATTGGCTTTAGATAATGATTTTAGGTGACTAATAAGTTTTTGAGCTATTTTTTGACCTCTAAATTCTGGCTCTACAAACAAATCATCTAAAAAACCAATATATTGGCCCTTAATCGGTCTTGGCATTGTTCTGTAATGGGCAATTCCAACGATTTTACCCTCTAATTCATAGCAAATAGCATTAACATCATGACTTTTATCATGAATCCATCCCCATAAAATGTCTAAAATCCCTGTATTCATTGGGACTTTGTAAAAATTAGCATAACTATTGTATAATTTTGCCCAATTTTCCTTATCTTTTTTCACTAATTTTCTAATCATTTGCTTTAAATAACAACTTTAAATTATTGATATCTATATACTAATTACCCAAATTTCCAAATCTTGCAGTCTTTTTACATTTTTCAATTTTTTTTATATATGGCTTATAATGTTCTTCGCAAACTTTTAATTTGGATCTAAATTCATAAGTAGTTCCCATATATGTCGCTGTAGCGACAATGATCGAACCAAAAAATATGGATAAGATAATAAGATATTATTTTTTCATTGTGTTAAATTATAGCTGTTGACATAAGAAATCACTTAATATATTACTAACGATAATTAATGGTTATCAATAGTAATAAGTATGAATGATATAATAACAGATATAAAAGCATTAAAAGAAGAAACTTTATTAAATCTCCAAAGCTCTAAAGCTAATAATACTGTTAGAGCCTATAAATCTGATTTTAATGACTTTGGATTATTTTGTGTTAAAAATGGATTTAAATCTTTGCCAACAGAGCCTAAAATTGTTTCCTTATATTTAACTTACCTGTCAACAAAACAGAATAAAATCAGCACTTTAAAGCGTAGATTAGTATCAATAGGCGTCATCCATAAGATAAAAGGATATTATTTGGACACCAAACATCCATCAATTATTGAAAATATAATGGGTATAAAAAGAAGGAAAGGTAGTATTCAAAAAGGTAAAAAACCATTATTAATCAATAATTTAAAAGAATTAATTAAAGTTATAGATGAGCAAAATAAAAAAGAAATTAAGAAATTAAGAGATAGGACTATAATTCTAATCGGTTTTTCAGGTGGATTTAGGAGAAACGAGATAGTCTCGCTAGACTTTGACGATTTAGATTTTGTTCCAGAGGGCTTAAAAATCAACCTTAGAAGCTCTAAAACAGACCAATTTGGTGAAGGTTTTACGAAAGCACTACCCTACTTTGATAATTCTAAATTTTGCCCGGTAGTATCATTAAAAAAGTGGATAGAAATATCAAAAATAAGTTCAGGACCACTCTTTAGAAAATTTGTTAAAGGCTCAAAGTTATCAGATAAGAGGTTAACTGATCAGACAGTTGCCTTGCTTATTAAGGAGTATCTGCAGCTTACCGGAATTGATTCCAGGAACTACTCAGGTCATAGTTTAAGATCAGGCTTTGCTACTTCGGCTGCAGAATCAGGTGCGGAAGAAAGAAGTATTATGGCAATGACAGGCCACAAATCAACAGAGATGGTAAGAAGGTATATTAAAGAAGCAAATTTATTTAAAAATAATGCACTAAATAAAATTAAAATTTAAAGAATTTAAAATTACTTTTTCTTAAATAATAGATCTAAATATTCAACCTTTTGGAGCAATGGTTTAAAATTTTCATAATTTACTTTAGTAGTATTATTTTTAGTTGAGCTAACGAGCTTGTAACCACTGTGATCAAAAAAATTAATAAAATTTTTATAATTAAAAAAAAATAAATAAACCGTGCTAGGAAGAATATTTGTTTGTTTAACAACTAATGTGTCTTTATTAATAGAATTATAAAAAAAACTTGTACCAGAAAAAAGAATATATTTTGGTTTTTTCTTGAAAATAATTTTTAAAAAAGATTTATAGTTTTTAAAATATTGTATACACGAACCAAAATAAACAAAATCAACATTTTTGAGTGAGTTTATTTTTTTCATAGGATAAAATTTTTTATAACTAAATTGTGATTTTATTTTATTAAAAATAGAAATAATTTCAGGAAAATTCAATATGAAATATTTTTTAATATTTAGTTTATTTGAAAGAAAAAGGTATAAATCAATATTATCACCACCAACATCTAAAAAAGAAAACGGATATTTTTTATATAAATCAAATAGAAATTTATCTATATTTTTTTTAGTTGTTTCGTTTATTAATTTTTTTTTTTATTAAATTGAAAAATAAAATCTATCTGAGATCTTAAATTAGTTTTCACAGGATAAAAGTTTTTTGGTAAATTAGATAATTTTGTTGGTACAAAAAAAATATGGTATTTTCTAAAAAGTTTACGATTAATAGTTTTTGGAAAAAATCTTGTAAAATTTTTAACAAGCAACTTGTTTAAAAAATCATAATTCATAATAAATAATAGGGCTTAATAAAATATTAATAACATCATGATTTCTTTAATAATACTTAAAATTTGCTATAAATTAAAAAAATTAATAGATTTAATGAAATATTATAAAGATTTAACGATAATAATAATAACATTTAAAAGTGATGAAATCATTTATAAATTTATTGATAATATACCCAAAAAAATAAAGATTATTGTTGTAGAGAATTCTAAAAATTTTCAATTAAAAAAAAAATTAGAAAAAAAATATAAAAATGTACAGGTATATTTGAGAAAAAATTTAGGTGTAAGTAGTTCTCTAAATTATGCTGCAAAAAAAACTAAAACGAATTATTTCCTTCATTTAAGTCCAGATTTAAAAGTTGATTATAAAGATATTAAAGTTTTCTTTAAGTATGCAAAAAAAATTAATGATGATTTTTGTGCATTAGGTCCTAGATTTTTAAATACTAAAAAAAAAGGACATATTCAGATAGATAAAAAATTAAAATATGGAAAAATTGATTCAATACATGGTTCTTACATGTTTATAAACAAAAAGAGATTTGACGAAATAAATGGTTTGGATGATAAAATATTTCTTTATTTTGAAGAAACTGATTATGCTTATAGAGGCAAAAAATTAGGCCTTAACTGCTATCAAATAAATTCAATCAAAACAAAAACTATAGACACTACAGTTAAAATTAACAATGAGAATGAAAAAAGAAACTGGCTCAATCTATTAGTATGGCATTTTATATGGTCCAAATTTTACACAAGTAAAAAAAAATATGGTTTTATATTTTCATTTATAATTTTTTTACCAATAATTATAAGAATACTATTTAGATTATCCTTGTACTCAATTTTTTATGATAAAAAAAAACTTGTCAAATATAAGTTTAGATTAAGTGGATTGTACAATTCTATAATTGGAAATAATTCTTACTTAAGGCTCAAAGATATAAAAAATTAAATTCCCCAAACAGCTTTTTGAGAAATTAATTTTTTTGATTTATTATATTTTAAATATTTTCTTAAATGTTTATCAGACATAAGACTTTTAGATTGGTCTTTATAATGATAGGTCTCACTATACATCCATTTATTTTCAGGGAATTTTTTACCATCTGAATTTACAACAAATAAATTATAATTCTTTTTTTTAAAATGTTCAGTTAAACTATCAAATCCACTTTCAATTTTCCATGTGTCATATTTATTATTAAATATTTTACTCTTAATATAATTATAGAAGTCAGCACCTTTTATTAAAAAATTAGCAGTATTTAAATGTGGGTTTGGAAATTCTGTAAAGGCCTTCTTAGCTTTAATTTTTTTTTTGATATAAGAAATAATATTGTATGGTTTTTTAAATTTAACTTGATTTGTTATACTTTCATAAGACCCTGAAGATGAAATTATAGTTTTTCTTTTAAAATGTACCATGAATTTTTTTAACCAATTATTTTTAATTGGATAAGAATGACTATTCATAAAAAAAATTGAACTGTTTAAATAGTTTTTTGCTACCCTACTATAACTCCCAAAATCCCAATCATTTTTTTGAAAAGTATCTACAAACTTTATATGCTTTATTCCAAGAAGTTCTTTTTCAAGTTTAGTAATATGCTTCTCACCTATCATTTTATAACAAATCAATAAGTCATGAGAATATCCTGATTTATATTTTTTGTAGTTTCTTATAAAATTCTTTAAAGAATTTTTTTTATCAAAAACTGTAAATAAATAACAGACTAAAGGTTTTTTTTTCATATTAAAGATATTCTTTAAATCATAAACTCTTTAAAATTAATTTTAACTCATAAATAATTTTAAAAATTTGTTTGTTAGTTAGTTCAGGATAAATTGGCAAAGAAAAAATTTTTTTAGAAAAAATTTCAGAATTGATAAATTTTTTTCTATTAAATATTTTTTTATATGCTTTCATTTTGTGTATTGGGTAAGGGTAAATAACTTTGGTGCCGATTTTTTTTTTATATAATTTATCAATAATAAAGTCTCTATCTTTGTGACTAACTGTGTATAGATGGTACACATGATTAGATTTTAATATATTTTTAGGTAGTGTTAACGATGTATTTTTGAGGTTATCATTATAAATTTTAGCAATCTCTCTTCTCCTGCTTATAAATTTGTTAATTTTTTTAAGTTTGATATCAAGAATTTTTGCGTTAATTTCATCCAGTCTTGAATTTAATCCATTAATATTTGCATAATACTTGCCGTACAGTTTGTCATCTTTATTAACAGTTTCAATTCCATAGAATCTAATTTTTTTTGCTAAATTAAAAAGTTTGTAAGAATTGGTTAATATGAATCCACCATCTCCATATCCTCCTAAAATTTTTGTGGGATAAAAAGAAAAACAACCAAAGCTACCAAATGTACCAACAAATTTATTTTTAAACATTGAACCCTGAGCTTGAGCACAGTCTTCTATTATGTGAATATTCTTATTCTTAATAATTCTCAATATTTCTGTCATATTGCATGATTTTCCGTAAAGATGTACTGGAATAATTGCTTTAGTCTTTGAATTTATAGCTTTGAGAATTTTAGTATGGTCCATCAGATAATCATTATTTATATCAACTAATACTGGTATAGCGCCTGAGTTTATTATTGCGGAAATTGTAGGTATAGCAGTATTTGATGCGGTAATAACCTGGTCTCCTCTTTTAATCCCTATAGCCATTAACGAAATTAATAAAGCGTCTGTACCCGATTTAACAGCTAGTCCATATTTAGATTTATATTTTTTAGTGAAATTATTTTCAAATTTTATTAGATTTTTGCCAAAAAAAATTACACCATTTGAAAAGGTTTTATCTATGGAGCTAAGTATTTCTTTTCTTAGAATTTTATATTCCTTTTTATAGGACCAAAAGTCTATCATTTAAATATTTACGTGAGCAAACCATTTTGTTTTTTTAAAAATACTTTTTTCTTTTAAGAAAATTTCTTGTTTATGATTCCAGGCAAATAAAAAAGTGTAATCAGGTATATTTTTTCTAAAATGATCAACAGTTACTATCGGTATATGAGATCTTGGCGAATATTTTCCAATTTTATTAATAGTCGTGTCACATATAAAATCGATGTGCTTGTGGTTTATACCGCAATAATTTAAAAGTGTTGTGCTTTTGGAGGTCGCTGCATATCCTGCAATATTTTTTCCACTTTTTAAGATAGTTGTTATTTTTTGTTTTATTTTTTTTTTTGATATTTCACAATTTTTTTTAAAAATCATACATCCTTTTATAGAATCTATAAAATTATCAGATTCATATTTTAATTTTTTATAAACAGACTTCTTGATTTTAAATTCATTTTTTCTTGCCACAACATATCTCATAGATCCACCATGAGTTTTTTGTGATTTTACATCAATCAAATCAAAATCAAAAAGATCAAAAATTTTTTTTATAGATGTTACAGAAAACATGAAAATATGTTCATCGTAAATTTGATCATAAGAAGTCTTCTCATACATTGACCCCAAGTAAGGTTCTTCAAATATAAAAACGCCTTTTTGGCTTAAAAGAATATCAATCCCTTTTATAAGATCATTTAAGTTTGGAATATGACAAATAGCATTAGCAGCACAAATAATATCAGTCTGTTTTTTAAATTTCTTAAGATTATTTGCAGTTTTTGAAGTAAAAAATTTGTTTATAACATTGATTCCATTTTTTTTTGATATATCAGCTACATTTTTTGAAGGCTCTACCCCAAGAATATTTAATTTATTTGATTTAAAATTTTTTAAAAAAGAACCATCATTAGAGCCAATTTCAATTATATTTTTAACATCATTAAAGTAATTATTTTTAATCCACTTAGAAAAATCCTTAAAATGATTAACCATATATTTTGAGCTAGATGTAAAAAATGGATAATTATTATTAAACATTAGCTTTGGTTTGGGGTGATCATTTAATTGGAATAAAGAAATTTCATTGGAAAAACCAACCTCCATTTTAAATATAAATTCTTTTTTAAAATCTTTTTTATTTAAGAAACCGTTTGCAATTGGCATTTCACCAAATGACATAAATGGTTTAATTTTTTTTTTGTAATTTTACAAATCATCTAAAGATTCTTTAATAAATTAAGAGTATTTTTTATATCAGTTTCAATTTTATTTCTAAAGAAAAACCCTTCTTTATTAATTTTATTTTTATCAACATGATATGAAAGTTGATTCATTATTGGCGATGAAACAAATTTAACACTAATATTTCTTTTATATCTCTTTATTTTATTCAATATTTGATTAACTGTATAATTCTCAGATAAAGCGTTATAAATATCATTTTTGAAAAAATTATTTTCAATTGTAAATTTAAATAACAAAAAAGCGTCAGTTAAAGCTAAATAAGGTCTAAATTGATTAAGAGCAGTTTTGTAAACTTTAATAGGTTCATTGAGAGCTGCATTTAAGCAAAACTTATTTACTGCAGTATGAAAGCGCATACCCTTAGATGTTCCAGAGATAGTGCCAAAACGAAAAGTAACATATCTAAGTTTATCTTTAGCTTGTTTTAGCATTTTTTCTTCGATTAACTTAATATCCGCATAAGGTGATTGTGGTTTCAAGTATTTTTTTTCACAAGTTTCATCTACTAAATTAGTTTGTTTTCCATAAACACTTGTAGAGGAAATATGAATCAATTTAGCTTTTTTTTTAATACAAAAATTAATAATATTTTTCATACAAGTCAGATTATTTTTATACATCTCTTTTTTTTTGCTAAAACTACCTGCTGCATTTGTCATTGAGGCTAAATGAATTACATAGTCAATTTTTTTAATATCTTTTAAGCTATCCTGTTTAGTTAAGTCTCTAATATAAAACTTTAAATTATTTTTTTTTTTGCTGTTAAATAAGGAATTTATTTGTGTTGTTTTTAAATTATCAATAATTATTGTTTTTTTTATTTTTTTAATCATTTTAATATTATCAATAATATAAGACCCTATATGTCCACATCCACCAGTAATTAATAAATTCATTTATTTTTTCCTATTATTTTTAAAAAATTATCGTATTTCTCTATATAATCACTATATTCATACTCTCTATCACAAAAGACTAGAAGTTTAGAATTCAAAGTATTAAATTTAATTTTAACCCAGTTTTTAGGTTTCAGTAGAAGACCTTCACAATTTTTATAAGATAATTTTTTTTTAAATTTACCCTTTTTATTTTCATAATTTACATCAATTGAACCATATATTGGTATTAGATACTGAGAGCACTTATGATGAGCATGATCTGCTCTTTTAGTGTCTTTTTTACCATTTATAATGAAAATCCTCTTGGAATAAAATGGTATGTCTTTTTTTAATGATATTGGCAATAAAGAACCAGTTTTACTACTAAATATTTTAAATTTTGATTTCTTCATAATATAATTTTACTTAAATTTAGAGTGTTAAAATTAATCTTTTAAAAAATAAAAATTTTTTGACCATATAAAGATATGGCTTACCGTTGATTACTTTAATTTCATACTCAAGATCTTTTATTAATTTTTTATCCCAATTCCTTCCATATAAAAATTCACAGATTAATTCTTTTTCATTAGGTACACACAATACAGTTTCTTTAAAAGAAATTTTTTTTAATGGGTAAATAAATGTTTTGGGAATTCTTAGATGTTTACTTTCGTCATTTGTACCACCTTCAAAATTCCATTTTTCGATTATGAAATTTTTTTCAACATCGCTTTCATAAAAATAAAAATCAGTTATTAAGATTTCGTTTTGCATAACTCTTTTTACTTGAAGAAAGTTTTTATTTTGATTTACAGATAATGAAAGATCAACTTTAATATTGTTAATTTTAAGGTCTTTTATTAATTGATCGCGATTTTTATGATTAATATAAAAATCAATATCATCATCTCCATCAATAAGCCTATTTTCTCTTGTGATGCCAAGCAAAGTTCCAAAAAAAATAAAGTATTCAACATTAATGAGTAATTTAGAAAAAAAAACTAAATTAGATTCATTATTTTCTAATGAAACTTTAGTAGATAACTGTTTGTGCGATTTTATCTTTTTTGTTAGCATTATTTTTTTACTATTATATGTCGGGCTACATATGCATCATCATCCTTAAATTTCGCATAACCTAAACCCATAACATAATATATACTTTCTAAATTAAAATCATTTAATAAATTATTTAAGAATCTTTTTTTAATATAATTTCTGTAATGATTTTTAGTAACTTTTTTACCTTTTTTATCTTTTTCAGTTCTGTACTCTAGATATAAACATTCATTTTTTTTCAGTAATTTGGCACATAGAGAGATAAATAATCTTATTTCATCATCAGTTAATGCATGTATAAAAAATCTAGCATATATTGCTTTTTTTTCTGTTAATAAAACATTCTTTTTAACAAAATTATTATTTAGATCATATTTTAGAAATTTTAAATTATTAATTTTTGAATATTGTTTTATATTTTTATTAATTATTTCCTCGCTTGAGTCAAATGCATATATTTTTTTAAAATAATTCGAAAAAAAAAACGCATCTCTTCCATTGCCACAGCCAAATTCTAATATAGTATTTATACCTCTAGCCTCACCTACTGTGAATACAGCAAATTGAGATGGGTGATTTATATTAATTTTATTAACTGCACTTTGATAAAATGAGTTCCAATATTTATTCTTAAAAGTTATTATCGACATTAATAAAAATCTTTTAAGCTTAGTCCTAAATTTTTATCTTTATAAGATAATATAGGTTTTTTAATTTTCCATTTAATATTAATATCTTGATCATTCCATTTTAGTGTTTTTTCTGACTCTGGGTTTCTATATTGAGAACATTTATAGTTAACAGTACACACTTTTGATAAACATAAGAAACCATGAGCAAAACCCTCTGGGATATAAAATGAAAAATCATCTTTATCAGAAATGATAAGAGAGACATATTTACCAAATGATTTAGAGTTTTTACGCAAATCTACTGCAACATCCAATATTTTACCATGTGTAACAGTTATTATTTTTGCCTGTGTTTTTTTTGTTTGAATGTGTAGCCCTCTCAGCACATTTTTTTTTGAAAATGACATAACATCAAAGGGAAAATTTTTCTCATTTAGAATATTTTTTCTGTAAGTTTCTTTTAAAAAACCTCTAATATCTTTAAATATTACAGTTTTTATAATCTTTGGACCGTTAATTTTTGTATTTAGTAATTTCATATTTAGAAAAGATTATGTTTATTGTTCATATTATAAATGTATCTTGTATATAAATAATTTAACTTACACAATAGTAGTTGAAATAAATAGTTAATATTTTTTTTTGGATTTGATAATTCACCTGAATATTTTGTATCAGAATTTAATACAAATTTTTTAAAAAATTTAATTGTAATTCTCCATTTTAATAAGAAAATTTTTGCACCTCTACTACCTGACTCAGTTTTAATGGTTGGGTGGTTTTTATATTTTCTGGTTACAATGGATCCAAAATGATAAACTTTAAAATCATTTATTCCTTTAAAAATTCTAACCCCATGTTGCCATAATTTCATATTTAAATCTGGGTCAGAACCAGTACCGGGAAAAAATTCCTCACTAAAACCACCGACTTTTTCCCACATTTCTTTATGAATTAAATGAGGAGCCCATGTAGAACCTTGAAAATCATAATAATTAGCATTATCAATTTCATTTAGTAGCTTACCTTCGTCAAATGATTTTAAATCACTACCACAATCTAAATCAATTTGACCATTATTTACCATAGTGCCTGATAAATAAAATTTGTTATGACCAATTTTATCAAGTTCATTTTTCAAAACATAATCCCAATTAGGACAAAAGTAAAAATCATCATGAGCATAAAGTAGATAATTTGTTTTAGATTTTTGAGCTGCCATATTCATTCCAGTACATATTCCAGAATTGTGAACTGTATGAGTATAAGTGAAAGAATTTTCTTTTAAAAAATTGAGAGTACCATCAGATCCATCATTTACATGAGGAATTATTTCATGTGTATCATATGTTGAATTTTTTTTTATACTTTCAATACATTTTTTTAAATAGTCTAGGTTATTAAATGTTGGTATTATAATTGAAAACATCTATTTTTCCCAAACAAAAGTATTTTTGCTTTTATAGTCAAATGTTTTAGAAAGTATAAAATCAGCAACTAAGGTTGAGTTTAAAAACTTTAAATAAAATTTTTGTCCAGACTGTGAAATTTTTTTTCTTTCATCTTTATCTTTTTGATATTTATTTAATTTATAACTTAAATCATTAATGTTGCTGTAATTGATAAAACAATTTTCTGGTATAAAATCATTAAAAGATATCTCCTCATCAATAAATGTTAATAATCCATTACCAAATAATTGAGCAATTCTATCACTACTATAATATTTAATAGGCTTTCCTCGGCTTAGATTTAAACCCATTGATGAATTAGATATTTTTTTTAAGAAGTTATCTCCCCAAACGGGCTGAACATTGTTCATGCCATATACGTCAAATTTAATTTTTTTATTTTTTTTCATAAGTTTATTGATAAATAATTCTCTATTATCATATTTACCTTTTTTTAAAGATCCACGATGAACACCATGACTCATTGCAAAAAATAAATCATTTTCACAATCACTTTCATAATTTTTTAAAATCTCAAAAGATTGGTCACTAGGATTTGGTATATAAAAAGAATTATTAATTTTTTTTGTTATAGAATTAGGATCGGTAGTTACAAATGTTGAATCTAAAAGGTTTCCATGTTTGTTAATTCTTTCATTATTCTTAATATAATCTGGTCCATATTTACCTAAAGGATCTAAAAACCATTGTGTAACTCTCAAATCTTTATTTAAATTTTTTAATTTATATAATGTTTCACTATCAACGGAGTCAGCGTGACCTAAAATTATACAATCTGCTTTAAAATTTCCATAGGTATTAATTATTGTTTTTTGTAAGGTTTTTTTTCCATCAAAATCATTTATAGATTTGTTCCTACTTATTATGTCTCTATCACTTATAGCTAAAACATTATGTCCCAATCTAATAAAACCATTTTGTAATCTTTTACCAGTATTATAATGAAGTCGTCCATCAAAGCGCTGGTTGAAATTTGTGATATGGATAATTTTTAAAATAGCTTTTTTACTTATGTTAAAAAGATTAATTTTTTTTTTTCTACATGTGAATATCGCAATTTGTCAAAGATCTTTGATACATAGGCGTGTGTTAAAATAAAATTTTTATAATTATCTTTTTGAATAGATAATAATCTTTTCTTATTAAGTATAAGTTTTTCAATTTCATTAAATAAAGTTTGACTATCGAGATTTTTTAATATTATCCCAGATTTAGCCGTTTCTGGAAGACCGCCCTTATTACTAATTATAACAGCACTTCCCCTGCTTGAGGCTTCTAAACTGGTTCTGCCAAAGGGTTCATTCCATCTAGAGCAAACTACAGATATACTTATTTCTTTTAGGGTTTTCAATATATATTCATTTTTTTTAAAACCTAATATTTTTAAATTTTTGTGTTTAAATAATAACTTTTCTCTTGGCTCATCTCCAAAAACTTTAGCAGACCAATCAGGATATTTATCTAATATCTTAACTATAGCATCTCCAAATAGATCATAGCCTTTAGCTTTGTTAAGCTTTCCTACAAAAGAAATTATTTTTTTTTTATTATTAAAATTAATTTTTGTTTTAGAGGAAGATTGGTAACACACAGATGTTTTGAGCAATAAATCATGTTTATTTTTAATATTTAAAAAGAAACGATTTTGTGACCATTTGCTATTAAAAATAATCTTATCAACATTATTTAGTAGAAAAATTCGCTCCTTTACAGTTTTGGAACCATTCATTGTTAGAGGATCATTATGAAAAATTAAAAATAATTTATTTATATATTTCTGTTTAATTATTTTTATATAATTTGGCCTATTGTGAACTTCTATAAGTTCAGTATTTAATTTCTCTTGAGCTTTAAGAAAAGTTTCAACATAAATTTTACTAGTACTTTGAAATATTTTTTTATTTAATTCTAAGTTAATATAATTTTTTGATAATTTTTTTTTAGATTGGGTGTTACCAAAAATAAGAATATCTTTGTTAAAAGAACTTATCTTTGTAATATCGTTTACAAATAGTGATACAGCACCTGCATATTGAGGTGAATAATTTTCTTTATAAGGCAATAATATAGAAATTTTCATTTATTATATTTTTCTAAAATCTCTTTTCTTAATACTTTATTGTGTTTTAATTTATATTCAAATGACATTGCTTCATTTTTACTTTTAAATTTTTTTTTATAAATTAATTTCCACTTGTAACCTTTGGTAGATTTTGCGCCTTTATTGGAATTGTGTTTATTTAATCTTTTATCAATATCTATAGTATATCCAACATAACTCTTTTTAGTCCCTGGAGTGATTGATTTAAGCATATATGTAAAATAATACATGAAGATTATGGCGGTCCCTGGGGGAATCGAACCCCCCTTTGCAGGATGAAAACCAGCTGTCCTAACCGATAGACGAAGGGACCACGTTGTGATCTTTTATTTTAAAAGTTATTATTTATCAAGCGCAATTAAGCTATAAGATAAGGTCTCTAATAGTTAATTGAAGAGTTTTTTTATTATTCCAGATATTTTCATTGATTTGACCTATTACATTAATGCTATTTTTATAACTCATTAAGTATTCACCAATCTTAGTGTTAATAGAATTAAATGATATTGATTTAATCGAATACCCTGTTTTTGATTTTAGTATTGTAGATATGTGCTTGTTATTTAATAATACAGGTTTAATTATTTTTAAGTCCTTTATAAGAAATGTTGGCACTGGGTTGCCTGTCCCAAAAGGTTCTAATTTCCTTATATGCTCATAAAAATCTTTGTTAAATGCGAGTGATGAAATTTCTGATTCGTATGAGAAATTATTATGATTTATTGTATTAGATTTTAAAAAATCTTTTAATATGTAGTTTTCAAAATCTTTTAGGCTAGATTTATTTAGTGTAAATCCAGCAGCCATATTATGGCCACCACCTTTTAAAATTATACCTTGATCTAGTGAATTTTTAATTACACAACCAATATTATAATTATAAACAGATCTTGCAGATCCCTTTAATAATTCATTAGATGTGGTTATAACAATAGCTGGCTTATTAAAATAATCTTTTAATCTTGCGGCAATAATTCCAATTAGACCTTCGTTAATATTTGGATTATAATAGATAATTACTTCTTTATTTTCTTTTTCAATTTTTTGAAAATCAATTTCATTTAATATTAAAGTTTCAATTTTTTTTCTTTTATTATTCAATTTAATTAAGTGATTACACCTATCTTTGATAACTTGATCATTATTAGAAGATAATAATTCTGTAGCATATTGAGACTTACCTAATCTACCACCAGCATTCAATATGGGACCAATTAAATAACCTAGATCATTAATATTAATTTTATTTTTTTTATTATTTAATTCAAATAAAGTATTAAGAGGTAAATTTTTTGTTATATCAAAATTTTTGATCGTATTTAACGCAATTAATCTATTAAGTTTTCTTAAAGGCATAACATCACAGACAGTAGCTAATAAAACATATATCAAATAATCAGAAATATTTATTTCACTTTTGATTTCCTTAATCAGTAAATCTAAAAAAAAATATGTAAGTGTTGTTGCACACAAAGATTCGTACTCTCTATAGCCATTATCTTTTTTAGGATTTATAATTGAGTTTGCATTAGGAAAGGGTTTATTAATTTCGTGATGATCAATAATTAAAGACTTTATTTCATTTTCGTTCAAAAAATCTATCGCTTCGTTAGAGGTAGAACCACAATCCACCATTATAATTAATTTCGGCTTTTCTAAGATCAGTTTTTGGAATAATTTTTTGGTAGCACCATAACCATCTTTTTCCCTATCAGGTATATAGTAAAAAAAAGGATGATTTATATCTTCTAAAAACTTAACAAATAATGATGTAGCAGCGGACCCATCAACATCATAATCGCCTAAAATGCAAATTTTGTCATTATTATTGATAGAATTTACAACAAGATTAATAGATTGACTGAAATCTTTATTTTTTAAAAAAACGTTATTTAAATCTAAATCTGAAGTGATTGTTGCAATTTCATTATCTTCAAATTTTCTTGAAATAATTAGCCTAGATAAAATATCACTAAAATTAAAATCTTGTTTTATTTTGTCAACTAAGTTTTGATTGATTTTTTTTTGTTCCCACTTCCTACCTGAAACAGAAATCATTCTTCGATAAGATTTGTTCTTTTTATCGTTTCTTTAAATTTTAAACTTTTATGTGTAACCAATGTTTCGGTTGTATAATTGTTTATATCGATTTTTACACCAGCTAACATCTCACTTGTAGTAATTCCTGTTGAACAAAATATAGAGTCTCCTCTTATAATTTCATTTAATTCGTATTTTTTATTCAAATCAGTTATACCCATATTGTTTGCATCTTTAATATCCTTGTCGTTATCAAAAATAAATCTGCCTTGGAAATGACAATCAAAAGCGTCAAGAGCTGATGCTGCCAACACTCCTTCAGGACCACCACCAATACCCAAAAATATATCAACATTATATTTTGAGTTTGTCACATACAATGCACCAAGTACGTCTCCATCTGTAATTAATTTAATATTAATACTTAATTGCTGTAATTCATTAATTATTTTTTTGTGTCTTGGTCTGTCCATTACACATGCTGTCAGTGATGAAATATCTTTGTTTAGAAAGTCTGCAAGATTTGTAAGGTTCTTCTTTAATGGAAAATCTAAATCAACCAATCCTTTTTCAATTGGTCCGGTTGCAATTTTATCCATATAAGTTTCTGGTGCATTAAAAAGATTTCCTTTTTCTGCAATTGCAATAACAGATGTTGCTCCAGGTAAATTATTTGCTGCAAAATTTGTTCCTTCTAAAGGATCAACTGCAATATCAAAATAGGGTCCATTTTTATTTCCAAGTTTTTCACCTGTATAAAGCATTGGTGCCTCATCAAGTGAACCTTCACCAATAACAACTTCACCATTCATATCAATTTTATTTAATTCTGATCGCATTGCATCAACAGCCGCTTGATCTGCTGCAATCTTATCTTTTTTTCCAACTAAATATGAAGAGGCAAGTGCTGCTTTTTCAGAAACTTTTAAAATTTGATCAACATATTTTTTATCAATAGCCATTAATCTTTTTGAGTAATTGATTCAGTAGTATTGATCTTAGATTCAAATTCTTTTAACCTTTTATAAACACTAGCAAGTTCTATGATAGTAGGCCATGATTTAAAGATATATTGCATAGACCCCTCTACTCTTCCAAAAGCTCTTATAATTTGCTGCATTACCCCTAATGTCACAACGCCTGCTACTATTGCTGGAGCTAAAAAAACATAAGCAGATAGAACATTAGCTTGAAGATAAGTTATACGACCTAGATTAAAATAAAAATATCTTAAGTAAGACTTAAAATGAATCTTTCTTACATCATTAAATAATTCATCTAAATTCTTTGGTCTTACTGTTATATCGTCTTCAGCTATAACAAGTAATTTTCTGTAAGAAGCTTCATTCTTTTGAAGATCATACTCAACACCAACTAATCTTAAAATTGAACCTAATACAATTAAGAAAAGAGTTCCACCTACAGTCCATATAAATGCACCTGTCACTAAACCATAATTCCAATCCCCAAAGAATAAAATAGGTATTCCAACACTTAAACCAAATAATATAGGTGTGAACTCAACAAGCATCATTATTGCTTCTATAAAGCTAGTACCAAGTCCTTCCATAATTCTTGAAAACTTTATTGTGTCTTCTTGAACCCTTTGTGAAGCACCTTCAATAGTTCGGGCCTTATCATAGACACTGTGATACCAGTCAATCATTGCAGTTCTCCATCTGAATAAATAATGCGAAGTAAAGAAAGCAACAACCGTAGCCAAAGCCACATAAAGACCTGCTAATGTAATAAATGATAACAAACTTGCCCAGTACTCTCCAATTGTGATTGAGTTAGGTGCTGCTAAGGCTTTTTGTATCATGTCATAGAACTGACCAAACCATTCATTTATTTTAACATCAATTTGTACCTGAATCCAAAGTGATGAAAGAATAATAAATGAACCAACCCATGACCATAATCGCCATTCTTTTTGAGTGAAAAATTTAAACATTATTATTTTAAAAAATTATCTGCGTAAGATTTTTTAACAGTTTTTCTTTTTTGAGGTTCAATGATTTCAAAGTCAATTTTATTTTTTTTTGCATATTCTATTGCTAATTCTTTAGAAGAAAATTCTAAATTTAATTCTGAAAGCGTATTAGAGTTAGTTTCCCAGCCCATTAAAGGATTAATTCCTGTATCTTCAGTTTCAAATTCAATTAACCATTTGTCTGATTTACCTAAACCAGATTGCATTGAATTTTTTGTGGGTATATAAATCTTCGCTTTTTTCATAAAATGGTCGGGGCGGCAGGATTTGAACCTGCGACCCTCTGGTCCCAAACCAGATGCGCTACCAGGCTGCGCTACGCCCCGATTGAGGTACTAATACATTAGATATTGATAATTTCAAAGAATAAAGAACATCAAAAATAAGGCTTTTTTATAAGAATCAGATATACATCAATTATGATCATCACTTGCAATAATTGTAATAAAAAATTCGATGTAGACTCAAGTTTAATTCCCGACATGGGTCGTTTATTGCAGTGTGCTAGCTGTGATCATAAATGGTTTTTTAAAAAAGTAGTTCCTGAAAACACAGTAAGTCCAACTGATGAAGATATTAATAATGATAATGTTAATATTTTTGAACAAAATAATTCATCGATCAATGATGTAGAAAGTGTATCAGATGCGTCTAATGACGAAGTAGAAGTTAACTTAGAAGAAAAAACTAAAGAAAAAATTGAGATAAACAAAGGTGAAAGCACACAAGTAAATACACAGCCAAAAAAACAAAAAAATTTTAAAATATTTAATATTTTTATTTTATCAATTATTTCATTCGTAGCTTTTATAATTATTGTGGACACGTTTAAATATCCTATTGGGAAAATTGTCCCAAATGTGGAATTTATACTTTATAATCTATATGAAAGTATTAAAGATATCTCATTATTTATTAGAGATTTAATATAAAATTATGATTAAAAATCTTTCAAAGCCTTTTAAATGGTTTTTTCAATTAGAAGCAGCAAGTGGTCTTGTATTATTAATTGCAGCAATTATTGCTCTGGTAATAAGTAATTCTAGTTTAAGTAATTTATATTTTGATACATTAAACCAATACCTATTTATAGGTATTAATAATTTTGGTTTAAAACTTTCCGTACATCACTGGATTAATGACTTATTAATGGCAATTTTCTTTTTCTTTGTAACACTAGAAATAAAACGAGAGTTTATTCAAGGTGAGCTTTCTAATTTAAAAAAAGCATTGCTGCCAATTATAGGTGCTGTTGGAGGAATGGTCGTCCCTGCTCTAGTCTATGTTTTTATAAACCTTGGTAATTCTGAAACATTGAATGGTTGGGCAATTCCATCTGCTACAGACATAGCGTTTTCATTGGGAATTTTATCATTACTTGGTTCAAGAGTTCCAATTTCTTTAAAAGTTTTTTTAACGGCTCTTGCTATCATCGATGATCTTGGTGCAATATTAATTATAGCTTTTTTCTATTCTGGTGACTTAAGCATAAGCTATTTAAGTTTAATCTTAATTTCATATATTTTATTACTTACCTTAAATAAATTTGGTGTTAAAAAGTTTATTCCCTATTTAATAATTGGTGCCTTCATGTGGTTCTTCACATATAAGTCTGGAATTCACGCAACAATAGCAGGTGTTCTTTTAGCTTCGACCATACCTCACAGAATTAAAGAAAAAGATTTCTCTTTATTAATTAAATTAGAACATGCAATCAGTCCTTACGTTGCTTTTATGATAATGCCTATATTTGCATTTGCTAATGCTGGCGTGTCTTTGGAGGGACTATCATTAACATCATTATTAGAACCTGTTCCATTAGGTATTCTTTTAGGATTATTCGTGGGTAAACAAGTTGGGGTTATGGTTGTTTCTTTCATTGCTGTTAAATTTGGTGTGGCTCAAATGCCAGATAAATCTAGCTGGTTAAGCTTATATGGAGTTTCGATTTTAACAGGGGTTGGTTTTACTATGAGTTTATTTGTTGGAAACTTAGCCTTTGCCGAAAATATTCAATATATTGATGGAGTAAAAATCGGTGTTCTTGCTGGATCCTTACTGTCTACTGTATTTGGATATTTTATATTATTGTATGCTTCTAAAAAATAAGTCATGGTTTATAAAAATAATTTATTAATTCTATTAATTCTATCTATGTTTACATTTTTTGAAAAAGTTGATGCTAAATACGAAAAGCTATTTTTTGATCATTCAATAAAAAATATAAATAATGAAACTATTGATTTAAATCAATACAAAGGAAAAACTATACTTTTAGTAAATGTAGCTAGTAAGTGTGGATTTACTAAGCAATATACAGGCCTGCAAGAACTTTATGAAAAGTATAAAGACAGGGGTTTCTATGTAATTGGCGTTCCATCAAATCAATTTGGTGGTCAAGAACCTGGCAATAATTCAGAAATTAAAGATTTTTGTGAAACTAATTTTAGTATTACTTTTCCAATAACAGACAAAACTGATGTTAAAGGTAATAATGCCCATGACTTATATAAATGGGCAAAAAAAAATTATGGTAATTCAACTGTCCCTAAGTGGAACTTTCATAAGATTTTAATTAATAAAGAAGGAAAAATACAGGACACGTTCAATTCTCTTATTACACCAATGTCAGATAAGATAACAAAACAAATAGATTTAATTCTTTAAACTAACAGTCAAACCATCAAAACCAGGAATAATATTTTTGGGTAATTTTTTCTTAAGTTTTACATAATCTAAATCGCTATGCATATTTGTTAATATAGTTTTTTTAGGAGTAAGGATTTTAACTATTTCTAAAACCTGATTTAAATTGAAATGAGCTGAATGATTACGGTACCACAGACAATCAATAATTAGATATTCTAAATTTTTTAATTTTTTGTAATCTTTTTTAAAGAATAGACTAATATCACTTGCATAGGCTAATTTATTGTTAATTAAATAGCAAATACTTTTAATCTTACCATGTTGAACAGGTATTGATTCAATTTTAATTTTTTTATCTTTAATTATAAATTCATGTTTTTTTTTAAGGCTATTAATATTTAAAGTTGATGGATAACCAAAAGATGATTTAAAACAATATTTAAAAGTTGAAAGCAGATATTTCTTAGTATTAATGTCCGCATATACCGGAATTTGTTTCTTGTTTATCAAAAAAAATGGTCGAAGGTCATTAATACCATGTGTCTGGTCAGCATGAAGATGGGTATAAAAAACTTTACTAATAGATTTAATTTCATTTTTTAGAAGTTGTGATCTCAAATCTGGCGATGTATCTATTAAAATATTTTGATCATTAAATTTAATTAGAGCAGAACACCTTGTTCTAAAATTCTTTTTATTATTTAAATCACAATCTCCAGAATATCCATCTGCTCTAGGTACACCCATTGAGCTACCACTACCTAAAATAACAAATTTAAGAGACATTATAAATTAAAAAGTTTATTAAAATTTTGAGTAGTTAAATCTGACATTTCTTGATCAGTTTTTTCTTTTAAAATAGATAATTTTTCTAAAGTATATTTAATAAAACTTGGTTCATTTTTTTTTCCTCTCATTGGTATGGGCGCTAAAAATGGACTATCTGTTTCAACAAGCAGTTTATCTAAGGGAATATTTTTAAAAGTTTCCTGAAGTTCTAAACTATTTTTAAAAGTAATTATTCCGCTTGCTGAAAAAAAGGCATTTAATTCTATCAATTTATTTGCAAAATTTAACGAACCAGTAAAACAGTGCATCAAAATTTTAAGTTTTTCTGATTTATATGATTTTAAAATTTCATACGTTTCATCCTCTGCATTTCTAGAATGTATGATAATAGGCATATTAAGCTCTATAGAAGCCTCTATATGAGCTTTAAAGCTATCAATTTGCCTTTCTTTATTACTATGATTATAAAAAAAATCTAAGCCTGTTTCACCAATACCAATAATTCGTTCATTTTTATTTACTTGATTTGTTATATAATTTTTATCAATTAAATGACTTTTCTCAGTCTCATGAGGGTGAATACCAAAAGTTCCATAAATCATCGGGTCCGTTATAATAATTTTTTTTATCCTATCAAAACTTTCAGGTGTAGTGCATATGGTTAATAATTTTGAGATTCCGACTTCTTTAGATCTTTTTATAACTTCATTTAAATTTTCAAGTAAAGGTTCATGATCTAAATGACAATGAGAATCAATCATGTTTTTTTTGAATTTTTTTAAACATAATATCTATTTTGTTGATTGGTTTTCCAGATATTAGATAGTCATGGTTTGCGATAGATTCAAAATTAATTGCATCAATATTTAAATCAAAAATCTTTAAGGCTTTTTCTATTGAGCTTGGAATTATTGGATAAAGCATAAATGAAATTTTTCTAATCATTTCTAAAGATGTATAGACAATGGTATTCAATCTATGTTTATCATCTTTTTTTTTCCAAGGTTCTTGATCGTTAAAATACTTATTTGCTTCAAATAAAGCACTAACAATGAAATTAATATAATAATTAATATTTTGATTATCAATTTCAGTTCGTATTAGATCTAAATTATCAGTAAATTTATTTAGCATCACTAAATCTTCATCATTAAATTTTATATTATCTGGTACTAATGAAGAGCAATTCTTCTCAGCAAATGCAGTCACTCTTTGACATAAATTACCATAATTATTAGCCAAATCACTATTGATACAATCCTCTAATCTATCTTGTGAAATATTACCATCATTTCCAAATGAAACTTCTTTAATCAAATAATATCTTAATGGATCAAGTCCATAAATTTCGATAATATCTAAGGGATCAAGAATATTTCCTTTTGATTTTGACATCTTTTCATCACCAGATAAAATCCAGCCATGACCATATACTTTCTTAGGTAAAGGTATTTTTGCAGCCATTAAAAATGCCGGCCAATAAACAGAATGAAATCTTAATATATCCTTACCTATTAAATGAACAGATGCAGGCCAAAATTTTTTAAACAGCTCATCATTTGTATCTGGGTAGTTTAAAGCACTTATGTAATTGGTTAGAGCATCAAGCCAAACATAAATTACATGATCTTGACTATTAGGAACTTTGATGCCCCAAGAGAATGCTTTACGGCTTATGGATAAGTCTTTTAACCCACCTTTTACAAAACTAATTACTTCATTTTTTCTGGATTTTGGTGAAATAAAGTCTGGATTTTTTTCATAATATTTTAGTAGTTCATCTTGCCACTTAGATAATCTAAAAAAATAAGACTCTTCCTCTATCCATTCAACCGAAGAACCAGATGAAATGGCTATTTTAACGTTTTCTTTCTCAATAATTTCTTCATCACTGTAATAAGCTTCGTCAGAAACAGAATACCAACCAGAATATTTTGATAAATAAATATCGTCATTTTTTTCAAGTTCATTCCACAGATGTTGAACTGTTTTTTTGTGTCTTTCTTCAGTAGTTCTAATGAAATCAGTATTAGATAAATTTAATGTTTTTGAAAGATCTCTAAACGTTTGACTAATTTCATCACAAAAAGTTTGAGGATCAATTTTTTTTCTCTCTGCTGCTCGTTGTATTTTTAAACCATGCTCATCCGTACCTGTTAAAAAATGAACATTGAACCCATCTATACGTTTAAATCTTGCAAAAAAATCAGCAACAATACTTGAGTATGCATGACCCATATGGGGTCTTGCTGAAGGATAATAAATTGGTGTAGTTATATAGTAATTTTTATCCATTTATAACCATTTTGATTTAAATTCTAAAAATAAACTTTCTTCGTCTAGATTAAATTTTTCCGTATTATAAATTTTTTTTATAAATTTTTGATAAAAATTAATTAATGTAACCTTTGAATTTGTTATCAGATATTTTTTCAAAAAGAATAGCTCGATTAAATTTATTAATAAAATTTTGACAGGTTTATTTTTCTTATAGTAATTATTTTCTATTATCGAACTTATAAAACTTGAAATAGTGTGATCCTTTAAATTAATAGATTTTTCTTCTGCAAAATTAAACAAACTAATAATTTCACCGGGTGAATTATAAAAACTTAGTAAGTCATAATTAATAAAATCAAGTACATTTTTATCCAGTATTAAATTTGAAATACTTAAGGACTCATTAAATGTAAAATTAATCTTGAATGTTAAACATCTTGATTTTAGTGTGGGTAGTGTATTTTTTTCACTATTATTTATTAAGATAAAAAAAACATTTTCATTTGGTTCTTCAATAATTTTAAGTAATGCGTTGACAGAATTCTTATTTAGATTTTCAACATTATCTATTAAAATAAATCTAGCCATATTATTAAATGTTGATTTATTTGTGTAACTAATCATTTCACGTATTTGACCTACATCAATGCTTTTTTTTTCTGTTAATAAATCTATTAAATAGAAATTTGGATGGGAGTTATTTTGCAAAAGTTTATAAGATTTATTGTCCTTATGGATGCAAAAATTTTCTAAATTATATTTATAATCCTCATTTTCGGATAAAATATAGTTGATTAAATGATAGGCTAATGTTGATTTTCCTAATCCTTTTTTTCCAGACAGTAAAATTTTATTAGGCAATTTTTTGTGCTTATATAGTCCACATAATTCATGAAAAAAATTTTCCATACCATAAATTTTAGTGTTTTCAGATGGTTTTAAATTCATAAATCTAAATTAAGTCTTTAATTTTATTTAATATTATATTTTCATTAAGATCTATATCTAGATTTGAATTTATTCTAATATATTTTTTAGGATTTTTTTTTAATATCTTTATAAAACCATTTTGTACTTTTTCATAAAATTTACTGTTAAATTTATCATATCTGTTAAGCTTTTTTCTTAGTTTAAGCCTTTTTTTCATATTTGATAAATTTACTGTATTTAAAAAAGTAAAATCAATTTTAATATTTTTTAAAAGATGGTCGTTAATATTTTGTATTAACTTAAGGTTTACACCCATACCATAATGCTGATAGGCAATCGTTGAATCTGAAAACCTATCTATCAATATTATCTTTTTACCAAAATTTTTTCTTATAATTTCCATATTTTCACTTCTTGCCGAAAGATAAAGTAATAAGTCAGTTTCTTTATTAAATGTAGATTTGTTATTAAGAATAAGATTTCTTATTTTTTCTGAATTTGTACTGCCGCCAGGTTCTCTAATTTGAATAAATTTAATCCTTTTACGTGTTAAGTAGTTAGCAACATTTTTAATATGATGAGATTTACCTGTCCCCTCTATACCTTCAAATACAATTATTGGTTTTTTAGACATCGCCCCAAATTAAAAAATTAATTGATTTCATTAACCTTGAAAAAACATTTAATTTCTTAACATCTTCATAAGCAAGTAGATCATATTCTTCAATAAGTTCACCATCAAAGATTAGCTTTAATTTTCCTAAGATATCATCCTTTTTAATAGGTGCTTGAATTGGACCATTATAATTCAATGATACCTTCAATAGTCTTTTTTTTGCTTTAGGAATAGTTTTGTAGATATCATTTTTTATATAAGTTTTAACAGTATCCTTTTTACCCAACCAAACATCAATGTCTTCTATTGGTGTGTTTGCTTTTGTAATTTCAACCAGGTCAAAATTAGTTAAACCCCATGTTAAAAGTTTGGCACTTTCACGAGATCTATCATTTTTAGTATTGAAGCCACTACCTACAGCTATTAATCGTCTTCCATTTCTTTCAACAGATGATGCCAGTGAATATTTTTCAACAGCTAAATAACCAGTTTTAATTCCATCTGCCCCAAGGCTTTTATATAATAACGGATTTCTATTACCTTGAGTAATGGGATCACCCCCTGTTCTATCCCAAGTAAATTCCTTTTCTGCAAAATACTTATATTCTTCAGGAAACTCTTTAATAAGATAATTGGACATAAGCATAATATCTCTTACAGTTGATAGGTTTTCAGTATCATTAATACCTGATGAATTAGCAAAATTAGTATTATTCATTCCTATTTCTTTGGCTTTCGCTGTCATCATCACTGCAAATTCATCCTCTGTTCCAGCTATACCTTCAGCTAACGCAACACAAGCATCATTACCAGATGCAACAATTATTCCCCTAAGTAAATTTTCCACACTAACTTCATCACCAACCATTATAAACATTGAAGAATAGCCAGCTGATGAAAGTCTCCAGGCATTCTCTGATACTAAAAATTTTTCATCTAAACTTAGGTCACCACTTCTAATTAAATCAAACGCAATAATGGTTGTCATAATTTTTGTCATTGATGCAGGATAAATTGATTTATCGGCATCTTTTTCAAATAATATTTCACCAGAAAGATAATCTTGTAATATTGCAGCTCTAGCCTTTACATCAAAAGCTGCATTAGCATTAGATGTTAGTAAGAGCGTCAATAAAATCGTTATAAATCTTAATTTAATCATTTTTAATAATCTCAATATTTTCAAATTCAAGTATGCTTATATCATTAAATGATTTTTGTAGAGTGTTAATGTTATTAAAAGGACCTGCATATACTCTATATTTTTTTTCATTAATTTTTTTGATTTTGACATTTTTAATCATGGTTTCTTTTACGATTCTATCAACTAACAATGATGCTGTATCATTAAAATAAAAATCGGCTATTTTTATTTCATAAGAAAATTTTTTACTTAATTCATTTTTAGTGTTTGTCTGTTTAGTGCTAAGATCACTAATATTAATATTGTTAACTGGTGCTTTGTTAGCAACTTTTTTTTCTTCTTCAAATGTTTTTGCTCTTTTTGCAACAAATATTGCATCTTCTAGGACCTGTAAAATCTCTACATAAGGTTCATTTTCATTCAAACCAATTTCATCTGCTATTCTCAATGATAATACTGCATTGTTAAATAAAGGATAATCAGCATTACTACCAACAGTACCTATAATTGATTTGTTATTTAAAATATTAGTAATTTTAACAATTGTATTTTTTTTTAAATTTTTTTGAAAAATAACTAAGCTTCGTTCATCAATTTTTTTGGAAACAACCTTATCATAATAAAGTTTATCATTATATATAAGACTAAATCCTTTATTTATAAATGGATTTTCTAATGAATTAAGATTTTTATTTTTGGTTGTGGTTGTTGCTGAACAGTTATTTAATAAAATTAAACAGCATAAAATTAATAGTTTTTTATAAAGCATTTTCAAACTTTTCTTTTAATGTGCATACTGCGAGACTGAATCTTAAAGATCTATTCCATTGTAGTATTTTTTCATAATTATCAAAAACTATGTAGGCTGGATCTAAGTTTTGTGCATCTGGTATTATATCTTTGTCTGGCGTTATTATTGATGCAATCAAATTTTCATTAATAGAATTAAAACTATCTTCATTAATTATATATTTCTTTAAAAGCTTAAATTTAATTTTATTGTGAAGTTTTTTTGCAGATATATTTAATATATTGTTAGGTATATTTTCTTTTAATTTGACTTTAATGAAACAAGGTTGGTTTTTTTTCCATCCTATTTTATTTATGTAGTTAGCTGCAGATGCAAATGAATCTTTAGTTGATTTAAGCTCAATAATGTTATTTTTATCATAGTCTATTGCATAGTTGTCTATTGTAGATGGCATAAATTGAAAAAAACCAAAGGCACCTGCCCATGACCCATATAAAATGTTATGGTTTATTTTCCCCTCATCTATTAATTGAAGAATAGTAATTAATTCTTTGGTAAAGAAATCAGATCTACGTTGATCATAACTTAAAGTTGCAAGTGATGATAATATATCCATTTTTCCAACATAAGTTCCAAAATTAGTCTCTATTCCCATTAATGCTAAAAGCAACTCTTTCTCAACAGAAAATTTATTGTCGACAGAATTTATGAAATCTTTATTTAATTCATAAAGTTTAATGCCCGCACTTACTTTTTGTTTAGAAGTTCTTTTGGATATGTAAGTTTTGGTATCTTCATAAAACTCAGGCTGAAAACGGTCATATTTTATTACATCAGGTAAAAACACAACATCAGACATTGCTAAATTGAATGTCTTTTCTGAGATTTTTTTTTCTAAAGCATAAGCTTTGAAATTAACCAACCACTCCTTAAATTCTTTTTCATTGGCATATAGTGTTCCGTGAATAAATGTGAAAAATATAATTATAAAATATTTAATTATGTTCATATAAATCTTTTAAATAAATAATTACAGCAATCCATATTAAAATGAAACTTAATGATTTATCAAAAGAAAAAGCCTCATCATAATAAAAAAAGCCCAATAAAAATTGAAATGTTGGGGTTATGTAGAAAATCATTCCAGTGGGTCCAAGGCCACACAACTCAACACCTCTTACATATAGAAATAGAGGTATAACAGTCATTGGTCCAGCTAACATTAGTATAAACATCAATGAAGGCTCGTTAATACTAAAAATATTTAAATTATTTTTAAAAAGTAAAAAAAAAGCAAATAATGCAAATGGTAGTATAAAAAGACTTTCTATTAAAAGTCCAACATCGGTATCAACATTTACTTTTTTTCTAAGAAGATTATAAAAACCCCAACTTAGAGCTACAATTATTCCAACCCATGGTATCGAATGAAAACTTTTAAATAAAAGAAATGAAATAGACAGCAAAACAAGAAGTATGGAAAGACCTCTTCTTTTATTAATTTTTTCACCATAAAAGATATATCCCAGGAATACGCTTAAGATTGGCATAATAAAATAACCAAAGCTTGCATCGATAATTTTTTCAGTACCCACTGCATAAATCCAGGTTGCCCAATTTATAAAAATTAGTAAGCTTGAAAAAAATAAATAAATTATATTTCTTTTATTTTTTATAATTTCAAAAAAAATATCCCATTTAGAAAAATAAAAAGTAGTTATTATTAAAGCTACAGATGTCCACACACAACGATGGATCACTACCTCTATAGAGCCTGCAAATGAAATATATTTGAAGTAAATAACACCAATAACACCCCACCAAAAAGAACCTAGTGCAGTTAATCCTATACCTGTATTGAATTTTTGCTTTTCCACAGTAATAAATTTATACCTATTAAATGATTATCTGTTTAATTTATCAATTTTATTGTTGAATTAAAAATTTATAATAATAAAACGTTGCTAACGGAGAGATGGCAGAGTGGTTGAATGCACCGGTCTTGAAAACCGGCAAAGGGGCAACTCTTTCCTGAGTTCGAATCTCAGTCTCTCCGCCACTATTCACTTGCATAATTATAGTTTTGAAACATCTCTGTAACTTTGTTTAATTCAATTTGAATCGTTGGATTTTGACCTTGATTAAATTTATAAAGATTCTCATCATCTAAGTCTAACAAATCACACAAAAGGGTTAGCTCTTGTTCATTAAACTGATCAATATATTTTTTAGTAAATGAACCTAACAACTTATCCATTTCTTTAGTGCCTCTATAGTTAGCTCTATAAGTTATTTTATTTTTTAAATCCTTTATATTAATGGTCATAATATTTAATATATTACAACTAATATGAAAAATAAGAATAATTATGATTATTTATTAGCTGATCTAACCAAATTAAATGGTGTGGGTAAAAAAACCATGGAAATTTTGAAGAAAAAAAAAGTAAATAATATTTTTGACTTGCTGTGGAGACTGCCTAAATCATATACAGACAGAACGCTCGTTAGTAAAGTTTGCGATCTTCAAATAGGTGTAATCCAAACTATCAGGATTGTTCCATTAAAATATCAATTTCCAAGAGTTAGAAACTTACCCAATAGAGTTAATTGTATTGATGAAACTGGAAAGATTGATTGTATATTCTTTAATAGTCATGAAGGATATGTAAGAAAAATTTTACCACTAAATGAAGAAGTGACAATTAGCGGTAAGATAGGCAATTATAAAGGACGATATCAAATAACGAATCCAACATATATTTCACAAGACAATTCATTAATTGAAAATATTGATAATAAATACTCATTAACAGAAGGTATTACTGAAAAAACCTATAATAAAATTATTAATCAAATTTTAAAAAACTTACCTATTTTACCGGAGTGGCATGATAAAGATATTCTAAAAATTTTTAATAATGAAAGTTGGAACGAATCTATAATAAAATTACATGATCCAAAAAATATTGAAAATTATAAATCTGATTTTTATAAAAGACTTGCTTATGATGAAATATTAGCATCTTTTTTAGTTAATTCGGAAATTCGAAAAAAAATTAAAAAAATTAAAAAAATTTCTAAAAACTTCAGCGAAAAAGCTCATAAGAATATAGTTAATAAACTAAACTTTACACTTACCAATGATCAAAAAATTTCATTGGGTGATATTAATAAGGATCTAAATTCTAAAAGTAAAATGTTTAGACTTTTGCAAGGTGACGTTGGGAGTGGTAAAACTATTGTTGCATTGATTTCTTCGTTGAATGTCATTAATTCAGGGTTCCAAGTTGCATTAATGGCTCCTACTGAAATATTGGCAAGACAGCATTATACTTTAGCAAAAAAACTATTTCCTAAAGATATCAAAATTGAATTACTTTCTAGTAAGAGTGAAAATAGTGAAAAAAAGAGAATTATAAAAAACCTGGAAAACAATGAAATTCAAATGGTATTTGGCACACATGCAATTTTTCAAAAAAAAATTATTTTTGCAAACCTTGGTTATATTATAATTGATGAACAGCACAAATTCGGTGTTAGACAAAGAAAACTTTTATCAGATAAAGGGGGTGATAATTGTGATGTTCTTTTAATGTCAGCGACACCAATTCCGAGAACTCTAACTATGTCAGTTTATGGTGATATGGATGTTTCTATTATTAAAGAAAAACCAAGTAATAGAAAAGAAGTTAAAACTTATAGCAAATTAGAAAGTAAAATAGATGATGTTATCAACTTTGTAAAAAAAGAAATAAAAGAAGGAAACCAAATCTTCTGGGTGTGTCCTTTGATAGAGGAATCAAAAAAATTAGATCACCAATCATCAGTTACGAAATATAAATTTCTTAATGAAATTTTTCCAAATAAAGTTGCACTACTACATGGAAAAATTGAAAATGAAGAGAAGGAAGAAATATTAAATAAATTTCTTAATAAAAAATATTCAATTTTAGTTTCGACAACAATTATAGAAGTTGGTATTGACTTTCCTAATGCTAATGTAATCATAATAGAAAATGCTAACAAATTTGGATTATCTCAGCTACATCAGTTAAGAGGAAGAGTTGGACGTGGAACAAAACAGGCAAGCTGTATATTAATGTTTAAGTCAAATTTAAGTGTGAATGCTAAAAAAAGAATTAATATTTTAAAAAACTCAAATGATGGTTTTGAAATTTCAGAAGAAGATATGAAGTTAAGAGGTTTTGGTGATTTACTTGGTTTTAAGCAAAGTGGAATTAAAAATTTTAGGTTAGCAGACCCCATTCAAAATGAAGATTTATTTTTAATGGCAGAAAAACAAATTAAAAAGATAGAATTAGAAAATACTGATATTAAAAAATATAAAGCTTTACTCAAGTTATATGATCAAGCAGATATAATAAACGATCTTGTCTAATTTTTATGGACTTGTAGTGCCAGCTGAAACTACAAATTTAGAAGCTTCTTCAAAGCTCATATCCAAGTAGATTATATCATTTTTTTCAAACATTAATAAAAAACCACTTGTTGGGTTAGGAGTTGTTGGTACAAATACATTTATAAGTTCTTTGTTAGTTTTGTTTTTGATTTCTCCTTCATTTTCTTTGGTAGCAAAACCTACTGCCCAAACACCTTTTCTTGGATACTCAACTAAAACTACGCTTCTTTTTTTGTGTTTATTATCTTTAAAGGATTGTGACATTTGCTTAACAGCTGACCAAAAAGTTCCTAATAATGGAATTTTTTTAAACAAAGTGTCTATTAACTGTAAAAACTTTTTACCAAGAAATGACAGTGACAAAAAACCAATAAAGGTAATAAAAAATATTGTAATAATAATTTCAATACCAGGTATGTTAATTGGCAAATAGCTGTTAGGGTTAACTTTTGAAGGAAGTAAATTTGAAGAGGCATTCATCAAAAATTTACTTAAATATAACGTAAATCCAATCGGCACTAAAACAATTATGCCAGTAAAAAAATAATTTCTAATTTTTAATGTAAAAATCATAAACCACAATTTAACAATCTCTTTTTTTGTGATAGGTTTTTTTTCTGAATTTTTATTATTCATAATCTAATTGTAGCTAGAATAAATTACAAAAGATACAGCTATAACAAAAAGTACAACTAAGATTTTATTGTTTAAATTCATAAAAGTATATATTTATATGATTATCAAAATTTTAATAAAATGAATAGAAGAAAATTTTTAAATTATATTGGATGTGGATGTTCGGGCTTAATGCTCAGCGCTTGTTCTACGACCCCAATAACAGACAGAAGACAATTGAAAATTATACCTGAATCAAAATTAAATGCTCAGGCAGCTCAAATTTTTGAAAAAATTAAAGAAAAAGAAAAAATGAGTGATGACACTAAAACACTCAATGAAATTAAAGATATTGGAAAAAGAATGGAAGACGCTATATCTGAGTATTTTTATAGAGCAGGTCAAAATGATCCAACTGTTAATTTTGATTGGGAGTATATTTTAATAGATAATAAAAAAGTAAAAAATGCTTGGTGCATGCCAGGTGGTAAAATAGCTGTGTACACAGGAATACTTGATGTTACAAAAAATACAAACGGTCTTGCCTCAGTTATGGGTCATGAGATTGCACACGCTGTTGCAAAACACTCTGTTGAAAGAGCTAGCAGAGGAGTTTTATTAAATACAAGCACGCAACTTATTGATATATTTTCTGGTGGGAAGTTGTCACAAGTAAACAGAGTAACAGGAATGAATACTGTTGGTTTACTTTCACAAATAGGAATAATGAATCCCTTTTCTAGAACACAAGAAAGTGAGGCTGATTATTTGGGTATGATTTTTGCTTCATTATCAGGATATGATATTAGAGAAACTAAAAAATTATGGGAAAGAATGAAAGAGGCAAATAAAGGCAAAGAGCCTCCTCAATTTATGAGTACTCATCCATCATCCTCAAAAAGAATAAAAGATTTATCAGAATGGGAAAATAGTATCATTTTAGACTATCCACCGATTACAATTAGCTAATATTTAAAAGATTATTTTAGTGGTGAGCCCTGATGGACTCGAACCATCGACCCATTCCTTAAAAGATAATCACACAACAACATAATTTCCAATTTAAAAGAAAAAACCTTCGTTTAACGTTCGTATGAGCTGATTAAAAGTTAAGAGATGTGTGAAATCTAAATTATAAAACCGTACACTTTTCGTACACTCTGGTTTTGTAATTTTTAATAAAAGTGTGCGAAAAGGAATTACACAACAGGTGTGCGAAAAATTAGAGTGTTTTTAAAAAGTGTACGTTTTTTTTATGTGTAGTTCCGTAGTGAGGAATTGCTTGGTGAGTAGATTCCTTAATTTTTATAATTTACCAAAAATCAACATCTGTAAGTTCTAAATTATATTGATCTGGTGGACAAAATTGTAACATTCCCATTCCAGCAAAATCATCCCAATGATATTTGCCTTTTCGTTTTGTGGGGTTAGTAGAACCCATAACTAACATCATTCTTACCATTTTTAAATCTTCTTTAATTCCAGTTGATTCAATTGCTTTTTTAACAGTCTTATTTTTAAAAATCTTATTATCCCAATCTTGATAAAAAGAAGCTTCTATCATTTTCATACAGAGTTTATGTTTTTCAATATTTAAACTTTTTTCATCTTTAACCTTTGATTTTGCTATTTTCTCTTCTTTTAGTTTTTTTTCTCTCTCTTTAATTTCTTTTTTTCTTGCTAATAATTCCTGTTTTTTTCTTTCTTTTTCTTCTTTAGCTATTTGCTTTGTAGCCAATTTTTCTTGTTTTAATCTTTCTTTTTCTTCTTTAACTATTTGCTTTGTAGACAATTTTTCTTGTTTTAATCTTTCTTTTTCTTCTTTTAAAATTTGCTCAGGTGTTTTTTTGTTTTTTTCCAAATTCTCGGCTTTCTTAATCTTTAATTCTTCAATTTCTTTCTGTAATGCTAATTTTTCTTCCTCAAGCTTTTTCTTTTCCTCTTCAAGTTTTTGCTCAGCAACCAATCGTTCTTCCTCAAATTTTCTCTTTTCCTCTTCAAGTTTTTGCTCAGCAGCTAAACGTTCTTCCTCTAATTTTCTTTCATCTTCTTTACGTTTCTGTTCCGCAGCTAATTTTTCTTGCTCCAGTTTTTTCTTTTTTTCAATCCTAGCTTTTTCAATAGCTTCTTTTTTTTGTATCTCAGCTTGTTTGATTTGCTCTATTTGATCTAAAAATTCTTTTTTAGTCTTTACCTCGAACTCATATAATTTACCAACTGGATCAAATTTAGTTTTGATATTGATTAGATTTTCTGTTTTTTTTGTATTGGGTTTAATTTTCCAAGTCATTTTAACGTCTTTGTTAAAAAGCCTAAGTGCCCCTAGTTTACTAAATCTCCAAGCATCTGATGAGATAATTTTTGTGCCCTTGTACCTAATATATTTTTCATCATCAAAAACATATGTTACTTCGCCATCACCCCTCTCGTCCTCTAATATGATTGCGTATTCTTTTAAAAAACTGATGGTTTCTTCTTTAGTTAGACTTTTTTTAGATAATGATTTTAATAGTGTTTTACCTTTATCAATTTCATCAGCAGCAAAAATATTACTGGTGAATAAAACAAAAATGACAATAAAATTTAATATTTTTTTCATCCTAAATAAATAAAACGTACACTCACCGTACACTTTTTTTAAAAATCTTTTAAGGATTAAAAAATGGTTAATTACTCACGTAAAATGGAAGTTTTCTGGTGAGCCCTGATGGACTCGAACCATCGACCCATTCCTTAAAAGGGAATTGCTCTACCAACTGAGCTAAGGGCCCACATATAAATTATTAAAGATGAGATAAACGTTTTTTTTTATTTAATTTTAAAAAAAAACTTTTGGTGAAGTCTTCTTTAAAATTTTTAAATTTCTTTACACTTAAAAATTTAAACAATAAAAAAATATCAAACTTGAATAATTTTTATTACCAAAAAACAATTATTTATTCCATAACATCGCAAATTGCAAATATTTAAATTACAACTTATCAATGTATTCATCATGTAATTTATCAAATGTTCCTTTTTTAATATTTTCTCTAATAGAAGACATTAATTCTTGATAAAAGTTGATGTTATGTAAGGTTAAAAGTGTAGAACCTAAGATTTCATTCGTATTGAAGAGATGATTTATATAGTTTTTTGAATATTTGTTAAGATTTAAATTTGAACAATTTGGATCAAGAGGTTCATTATCATTTTTATATTTATTATTTTTGATATTCACACGACCATTCCAAGTAAAAGCTAAACCGGTTCTTCCAGATCTCGTAGGCATTACACAGTCAAACATATCAACACCTCTCTTAACAGCTCCAAGAATATCAGCTGGTGTCCCTACACCCATTAAATATCTTGGTTTATCATCAGGCATAATATTTTTTAAATCATCTAAAACACTAAACATTTCTTTTTGACTTTCTCCTACAGCAAGTCCTCCAATGGCATATCCATCAAAACCAATTTTAATTAACTCATTAAGAGATTTAGTTCTTAAATCTTTGAATAAACCACCCTGGACTATTCCAAATAAAGCTTTGTGTGGATTTAAACCAAAAGCTATTTTGGACCTTTCGGCCCAGTATATTGATAGCTCCATAGATTTATTTATTACATCGTAGTCCGTAGTTTTTTTAGGACACTCATCCATAATCATAACAATATCCGAGTCTAAACCTTTTTGAACTCTTATGCTTTCTTCTGGACTTAATATAAATTTTTTACCGTCTACATGAGAGTTGAATATTGCACCCTTTTCTCTGTCTACTTTGTTTAATTTAGAAAGAGACATAACTTGAAACCCACCAGAATCAGTAAGTATGGGTAGCTTGCAATTCATAAATTTATGTAGACCACCAGCAGAAATAATTCTATCAACACCTGGTCTGATCATTAAATGATAGGTATTTGATAAAATTATTTCAGACCCAGTTTTAACAATATCATCAATCAAACATGCTTTAACTGTAGCTTGTGTTCCAACAGGCATAAAAGCAGGTGTTTGAATATTGCCTCTATGAGTTTCGATTACTCCAACTCTAGCAAATTTATCGCTCTCTATGACATTAAATTTGAAATTCTTTAACGCCATGAAATTTGTGAACTAAAATTATTTAAAGCTAATGATTTTATCTGGGTTAGAAACAGAACCGTTATTGTTTTGATCTCCTCTTTTGATTTTATCAACAAGATCCATGCCTTCAATAACTTTACCAAATACCGTATATTGTCTATCTAAAAAAGACGCCTCTTTAAAACATATAAAAAATTGGCTGTTTGCACTATTTGGATCTTGTGATCTAGCCATAGATAGCGTTCCTCTTTCATGAGGTAAATCACTAAATTCCTCTTTAAGATCAGGTAAATCAGAACCACCCATTCCAGCTCTTCTTAAATCAAATTGATCATTAGAAGAGTTACCAAACTGAACATCTCCTGTTTGCGCCATAAAGCCATCAATCACTCTGTGAAATACAACACCATCGTATTTACCATCTTTTGCTAGTTGCTTAATTCTTTTGACATGATTAGGTGCCACATCTTCAAAAAGTTCTATTTTAACGTCTCCATCTTTAAGCTTTAAAATCATAATATTCTCCTCTGCGATTGTGTTGTTGGTTAGTATAAAAAATAAAATTAAAAATTTTGTTATAAGTTTATTCATATTTTTCTTTTAAAGATTTTATTGTGCTTTTTGTAGTAAATTTTTTGATATCGCCTTTTAGTCTAACTATTTCTTTAACAAATCTTGATGAAATGATTTGATTTTCAACATCAGACATTAAAAAGATTGTTTCTATATTATTGTTCAATTTTCTATTCATTCCAGCTAGTTGAAATTCATATTCGAAATCAGATACTGCTCTTAAACCTCTTAAAATAATATTAGATTTGTATTTTTTGCATAAATCAGTTGTTAATGATGTAAATGAAATAACTTCAATCTTCTTTTTATCAAACTTTAAATCAACAAATAAGGCTTTTTTAATTAATTGTACTCTTTCAAGTGAATTGAAAAGATAATTTTTATTAGCACCATCAGAAGCAGCAATAATAACTTTATCAAATAATTTTAAAGCTTTATTTATAACATCAATATGACCAAAGGTAATTGGGTCAAATGTTCCAGGATATACGGCAACTTTTTTCATTACTCCAAGTTATCATCAATTTTTATTGCTGAAACAACTTTTTCATCACCAGATAATTTGATAATTCTTACACCTTGAGTATTTCTTCCCGCTGTTCTGATTTCTTTAACAGCAACTCTAATCACTCTACCTTTATTTGTTGAAATCATCACATCATCTCCCTCTATAACAGGAAATGACGAACATATACTGCCATTTCTAGGTGAGTTAACAATTCCAATTATGCCTTTACCACCTCTATTGGTAACTCTATATTCATTGTTTAAAGTTTTTTTGCCGTATCCATTTTCTGTAATTGATAAAACAAATCTTCCATCAGATTTAGTATCTTTTTTTATTTTTTCTTTATTTGTTATTGAAAGAGAAACAATCTCATCATTAGGAGATAGCTCTATACCCTTTATACCTTTTGAGGATCTACCCTTAAATATTCTTAGTTTTTTTGATTCAAATCTAATGCATTTACCATTTTTTGTACTTAGCATTACATCTTGATCATCTTTACAAATTTCAACTCCTACGATTTTATCATTGGGATCTAATTTTATTGCAATTTTTCCAGCTGAATTAATGGAAGAAAAGTCTTCTAGACTGTTTTTTCTAACCTTGCCCTTTGCAGTTGCAAAAACAATTTGAAGATTTTTCGTATCACTTTCATCATCAGGGAATGGCATAATTGAACTGATTGATTGATGATTTTTTAAAGGTAAGATATTAAATAGAGATTTACCTTTTGATGTAGTTGAACCCTCAGGTATCTTCCAAGCTTTAATTTTGTAGACAAGTCCTTCTGTCGAAAAGAAAAGAACAGAAGTGTGTGTGTTAACTGATAAAGTTTGTACTACAGAATCTTCATCTCTCGTTGTAATCCCAGATTTACCCTTACCACCTCTTTTTTGTTGTTTAACACTGCTTAATGCTCCTCTTTTAATATATCCCTGAAGTGTAACTGTAATAATAACAGACTCTTTTTGAATAGTTTCTTCAATATCATAGTTTAAAATAGCATCTATAATTTTAGTTCTTCGTGGTACAGCAAATTTTTCTTTAATAGTTTTAAGCTCTTCACTTATTACGTTTAAAAGTTCTTTTTTGGAATTAATTATCTTCTTATATCCCTTAATTAAATCAGCTAATTTTTTGATTTCGACTTCTATTTCATTAATACCAAGAGCTGTAAGTTTTTGAAGTCTAAGTTCTAAAATAGCAATTACTTGAGGGTCAGATAATGAGTATAAATTTTTCCCCTTCTTGTCTTCGACAAGTGAAATTAACTTTAAAGATTTATTAATTTTCCACTTAGTGTTTAATAATGATTTTTTAGCATCATCAGGAGTTTTTGAAGACCGTATAATTTTTATAATCTTATCTAAATTCTCAACAGATACAGATAACCCAATCAAAATATGAGCTCTGTCCTCTGCTTTTTTTAAGTCAAATTTAGTTTTCTTAATAACAACATCTTCACGAAACTTTAAAAAATTTGTTAAAAACTCTTTTAAATTACATATTTTAGGTTTGCCATCAACGATTGCTAAAGTATTAAAACCAAAAGAACTTTCTATCGAGGTATTTTTATAAAGTAATCGCTTAATAGTTTCTGGCTCAACACCATTTCTTAAATCAATTGCTACTCTAATCCCTTCTCTATTAGACTCATCCCTAATATCTTTTATTCCTTCAATTTTTTTCTCTCTAACGAGTTGGGCAATTCTTTCATTTAAAACTGATTTATTTACCTGATAAGGTACAGATGTAATAACTAGTCTTTCTCTACCATTTTTTTGTGCTTCAACACTTATTTCACCTCTAATTTTAAATGACCCACGACCCACATTATATCCTGCTTTAATAATTTCTTTCCCAATGATGACACCACCTGTAGGAAAATCAGGACCTGGAATGTGTTTCATTAATTCTTTAATCTTAATATCTTTATTTTCAATTAAGGCTAATGTTCCATCAATGATTTCACCTAAATTATGTGGAGGTATGCTTGTTGCCATTCCAACTGCTATACCACCAGCTCCATTAACCAATAAATTGGGATATTGAGCGGGTAAAACTGATGGTTCTTTTTCTGTTTCATCGTAGTTACTCTTGTATTCGATGGTATCTTTTTCAATATCGTCTATTAAGTATTGCGAAACTTTAGCCAATCTAGTCTCAGTATATCTCATAGCCGCAGCTGGATCTCCATCAATAGATCCAAAGTTACCTTGGCCCTGAACAAGAGGTAAACTCATAGAAAAATCCTGAACCATTCTAACTAGAGCGTCATAAACAGACTGATCTCCATGTGGGTGATATTTACCAATAACATCTCCAACTATTCTTGCAGATTTTCTAAATTGTTTTGACCAATCGTAACCACCTTTATACATGGCAAATAATATTCTTCTATGAACAGGTTTAAGTCCGTCCCTAACATCAGGAAGAGCCCTACTCACAATTACACTCATCGCATATGACAAATACGATGAACTCATCTCATCATGCATTGAGATAAGTTTAATATTTTTATCTTTAGGTATTTCTGTGTCTTTCATAGAAACTAAAATGGAATTTCGTCATCCATATCATTTGAAGTTTGTGGACTATCTTCAAAATTATTAGCAGGTGCTTGTGTGTTATCATTTTGGATTCCACCACCTGTATTGCCTCCACCTAACATTGTTAGTGAGGAGTTATATCCTTGAATTACAATTTCTGTAGAATATTTGTCTTGTCCAGATTGTTCATCTTTCCATTTTCTAGTAGCTATTTGTCCTTCAACATAAATTTGAGCTCCTTTTTTTAAATATTGTTGAACAACATTTACTAACCCATCATTGAATACAACTATTCGGTGCCACTCCGTCTTTTCTTTTTTTTCACCTGTTGTCTTGTCTTTCCATGATTGACTTGTTGCTAAACTCAATCTTGCAACGCTTTTGCCGTTTACCATTTGTTTAATTTCAGGGTCTGCGCCTAAACGCCCAATTAATAATACTTTATTTAAACTTCCAGCCATAATATTTTATAAGTGTTTATTTATTTATTTAGTTTTTATATCACAATATAAACTCAATATTAATTTAATTAATTTAAAGCAACTAAAATTATGATCAAAAAGATAGTTATCAAGGGTGCAAAGGAGCATAATTTAAAGAATGTTTCTGTAGAAATACCCAAAGATCAATTTGTTGTTATTACTGGACTTTCCGGTTCTGGAAAATCTTCATTAGCGTTTGACACTATCTACGCAGAGGGACAAAGAAGATATGTTGAAAGTTTATCTGCTTATGCTCGTCAATTTTTAGATAAAATGAAAAAACCTAACGTTGATCTTATTGAAGGATTAAGTCCAGCAATAGCTATTGAACAAAAAAATACATCAAAGAACCCAAGATCAACTGTTGCTACAGTTACAGAAATTTATGATTATATGCGAGTGCTCTATGCGAGAGCTGGTGTGCCCTATTCACCCTTTACTGGAAAACCAATAACATCACAAACAATTACACAGATTGTCGATTTAATAAAAAAACTTCCCAAAAAATCTACAATTTATATATATGCGCCAGTGGTCCGTGGCCGTAAAGGTGAATATAGAAAAGATATTTTAAGCTATAAAAGAAGAGGCTTTAGAAAAATTAAAATTGATGAGGTTCTTTATGACATAGATAAAGCACCTGAATTAGATAAAAAACTTAAGCATGATATATCTGTTTTAATTGACAGAATTGTTTTGAACTCAAATCTAGGAAATCGTTTAGCTGAAAGTATTGAAACAGCTGTAAATTTATCAAATGGTCTTGTTTTTGTTGAGTACGAAGACGAAACTTTACCTCAAAAATTTAGAAAAATTGAAAAATTAATTTACTCAACAAAATTTGCATGTCCAGAAAGTGGTTTTACAATCGAAGAAATTGAACCAAGACTTTTTTCTTTTAATAGTCCATATGGGGCGTGTGCTGAATGTGAAGGTATTGGTATTAAATTAAATGTAGATCCAAATTTAGTAGTTCCTGATGAAAAAAAAAGTATAGCTGATGGTGCTATAGAACCGTGGGCTAAATCAACCACACTATATTATGCTCAAACATTAGCCTCTATTGCTAAGCACTATGGATTTTCTTTAGATGAAAAATGGAAAAAATTACCCAAAAAATTTAAAGATGTGATTTTATTTGGATCAGACGAGGAAGAAATAAAATTTGTCTATGATGATGGATATGAAAAATACTCTCATAAAAAAACTTTTGAAGGTGTCATAAACAATCTTGAAAGAAGATTTCTTGAATCTGACAGTGAGTGGAAGAGAGAAGCTATAGCGGAATATCAATCGGATTCTGCATGTGAAGGTTGTAATGGTAATAGACTAAAAGAGGAAGCTTTATGTGTTAAAATTGATAATCAAAATATAAGCGATGTTACAAAAAAATCTATTTTAGATGCTGCTAACTGGTTTAAAGGGTTGGAACAAAATCTTGATAAAAGACAATTTAAAATAGCAGAACATATTCTAAAAGAAATTAATGAGAGGTTAACGTTTCTTTTAAATGTTGGGCTTGAGTATTTAACTTTATCAAGAGAGTCCGGGACTCTTTCCGGTGGAGAAGCACAAAGAATTAGGCTTGCTTCGCAAATTGGTTCAGGATTGACAGGAGTATTATATGTTCTTGACGAACCTTCTATAGGTTTGCACCAAAAAGATAATGTTAAACTAATTAATGCATTGAAAAGACTAAGAGATCTTGGAAACACAGTAATCGTTGTTGAGCATGACACTGAAACTATGGAAAATGCTGACCACATAATAGATTTAGGACCAGAAGCTGGTACTAACGGTGGTGAGATCATTGCACAAGGAACTTATAACGAGATACTTAAAAATAAAAATAGCATCACTGGTCAATACCTATCTCATAAAAAATATATAGAAATTCCAAGAATTAGAAGACTTGCTAAGAATGGTAGATTTGTAGAAATTAATGGAGCTAGTGGAAATAATTTGAATAACGTTAATCTTAAAATTCCAACAGGAAGCTTTACTTGCGTTACTGGAGTTTCTGGCAGTGGTAAATCTACATTGATATTGCAAACATTATATCATGCATTAAATTTAACCTTAAATAACAAAGCTAGAAAAGTTCCAAAAGCATTTAAAAATTATAAGGGTGTTGAGCTTATAGATAAGATAATTGATATAGATCAATCACCAATTGGGAGAACACCAAGATCAAATCCGGCAACCTATACCGGAGCCTTTGGGCCTATTAGAGATTGGTTTACGGCACTACCTGAGTCAAAAACAAGAGGATATAAACCTGGAAGATTTTCATTTAATGTTAAAGGTGGAAGATGTGAAGCTTGTGAAGGCGATGGAGTAATTACTTACGAGATGCATTTTTTACCTGATGTTTATATACAATGTGATGAATGTAAGGGAACTAGATATAATAGAGAAACTCTTGAAATAAAGTTTAAGGATAAAAGTATAGCCGATGTATTAAATATGTCTGTGGATGAAGGATGTGAATACTTTGAAAATATTTCAAATATAAAAACCAAACTATTAACATTAAAAAAAGTTGGGCTTGGTTATATAAAGATTGGACAACAGGCTACAACATTATCTGGTGGAGAGGCTCAGCGTATTAAGTTGGCCAAGGAACTATCGAAAAGATCTACAGGAAGAACTATGTATATTTTAGATGAACCAACTACTGGACTTCACCAACATGATATTAAAAAATTATTAGAAATACTACATACGTTTGTGGCTCTAGGAAATACTGTTGTTGTTATTGAGCATAATTTAGATGTGATTAAAACAGCTGATTATATTGTTGATATGGGTCCTGAGGGTGGTGTCAAAGGTGGAAATATTATCGCAGAAGGTAAACCTGAGGATATTATAAAAATAAAAGGTAGTTATACTGGGGAATTCTTAAAACCTATGCTGGAAGAAAAATTTAAAAAGAAGTTAAAGATTTAAAAAATTAGTGTATAAGTGATTCTAATTATGGGTAATTTACTATCATCTCTTCCAAAGACAATTCATGCATCATTAGCTTTAGCTATTATCCTTTTTCTAGGATTGTTTTATGGTAATGGTGGTTTTGATTTTGATACAATTTTTTGGAGTTGGTTAACAAGATTTATTCACGTAACGGTTGCTATTATGTGGATTGGACTTCTTTGGTATTTTAACTTTGTTCAAATTCCAAACATGCCTAAAATTCCTGATGAACAAAAACCTGCTATAGGTAAAGTTATTGCGCCAGCAGCTTTGTTTTATTTTAGATGGGCAGCTTTACTAACAGTATTGTCTGGATTAATTTTAGCTTATTTAAATGGTTATTTACATGATGCTATGACTTTAGGTGGTGGTGGAAAAAGTACAGCTATTGGTATTGGAATGTGGCTTGGCTTATACATGGCTTTTAATGTTTGGTTTATAATTTGGCCAAATCAAAAAAGAGCACTAGGTATTGTTGAGTGCGAATCTGATCTTAAAGTAAAATCAGCAAGGACAGCAATGTTGTTTTCAAGAACAAATACTCTTTTATCGTTACCAATGTTACTTTCAATGGTAGCAGCTCAAAATCTTTATTAAATTCTATTCCGTTTCTTCTTTTAGGATTGTTTTTTGGGACACTCTAAGTTTTACAAGTATAGGATTAGCTATATAAATTGAAGAATAAGTTCCAAATACAACACCCATTATCATAGCTAGAGAAAAACCTTTTAAAATTTCTCCGCCAAATAAATAAATTGAAACTAAAGCAAGCAATGTTGTGGCTGATGTAATTATAGTTCTAGAAAGTGTTTCATTGATTGAGATATTTGTAAGTTCATAAATCTTGATATCAGAAAACTTTCTTAAATTTTCTCTAACTCTGTCATAAATGACAACAGTATCGTTCATTGAATAACCAACTATAGTTAAAACGGCGGCAACTATTGATAGATTTATTTCCAAACTAAATAATGAAAAAAGACCAAGTGTTATAATGACATCATGAAATAGGGCTAAAATAGCACCTAAGCTAAATTGCCATTCAAATCTTATCCATATGTAAAATAACATTGCAGCTAGAGATAGTGCAATTGCAATAATACCAGACTTTAATAATTCAGAACTAACTTTTGGACCTACATTTTCAACTCTTCTGAAATTAAAAGAACTCCCCAATGAAGATGTTAAATCTTTTTTTATAACTTCTATAGCGTTTGCGCTTGTATCTTTTTTCTCTATTTTGATTAAAAAATCGTTTTCATTGCCAAATTTTTTGATATTAAAATCTCCTAAATTCATTTTGTTAAAAGATTGCCTTAAAGAAGTAACGTTAATATTTTTATCGTTAGACCTTAGTTCTATTAAAGTTCCACCTTTAAAATCTACACCAAAATTAAGTCCTTTAAAAAATAATAATAGAACAGATGCAACAACTAAACTTAAAGAGATTAGATTAAATAGTTTATAAAATTTATTAAAATTAATCATTATATTAGTTCAGTCTTTTCTTTATTTCTTACGACATAAAGACCTGTAAGCATTCTTGCAATAAAATAAACTGAAAACAGTGTTGTAAAAATTCCTACAGCTAAAGTCACAGAAAAACCTTTAACAGGTCCAGAACCCATAAAGAATAAGATTACAGCTGCAATTAATGTGGTTATGTTTGCGTCTATAATTGCAGTTTTTGATTTCACATAACCTGTATCAAAAGCTATAATATTATTTTTTTCTTTCTTGCATTCTTCTTTAATTCTTTCAAAAATTAACACGTTAGCGTCAACTGCCATACCAACCGTTAAAATGATACCTGCTATTCCAGGAAGTGTTAATGTTGCTTCAAATAAAGTTAAAATTCCGACTAAAAAAAATAAGTTAATTAATAGTGTTATGTTAGCAATTAGACCAAAAATTCTATATTTAACAAACATAAAAATTATCACCAATAAGAAACCAATCATAAGGGCGATAACTCCTGCATTAATTGAATCTTGACCAAGGTCAGGTCCAACTGTTCTTTCTTCGATAATGTTAAGTGGCGCTGGTAACGCTCCTGATCTTAGAAGTAATGCCAAGTCTGTTGCAGATTGAAATGTAAAATTTCCACTGATCTGACCATTTCCACTTGCTATAGTATCCCTTATTACTGGAGCACTAACAATTTTACCATCTAGAACAATTGCTAATTGTTTGCCAATTCCTGTACTAGTTGCTTTACCAAATCTTTTTGCCCCCACTCTATCAAGTGTAAATGATACTACTGTTTCGTTGGTTTGATTATTCATTTGTGGTTGAGCATCCAATAAATTCTCACCATTTAAGATTATTCTTTTGCTAACCATTGCTTCGCTAGTTCCATCTTCAAATTGAAGCATTTCAGTACCAAAAGTGTCATTATTATTTTGAGTGACAAATCTAAATGTTAAATTTGCAGTTTTTCCTAAAAGTGATTTGATACGCATGGGATCATCAAGACCAGGAAGCTCAACTAGAATTCTATTATTACCTCTTTTCAGAATATTGGGTTCATTTGTACCTACTTCGTCAACTCTTCTTCTAACTATTTCTATAGCTTGATCTTGTGAAGATGTTTTAATTTCAATAAGTCCATATTTTGATAGAGTTAGCGTAAATTCATTATCTTGAATATTTACATCAAACTGATGTGATTTATATTGAAAATAATAAGGGTTAATATCACTTTCTTTATCAAGAAAAAAAGATTGAACCAACTCAATATTATCATTGGGTATACTGAATATTATTTTTTTATCTTCAATTCTTAGATCGTTAAAAGATATTTTCTTATCTTTTAAAAAATTTCTAATAACAGTTGTTGTATTTTGTAATTTTTGAATTTCAACGGGTTCATTATCAATTTCTAGCAAAAGATATGATCCGCCTTGTAAATCTAAACCTAGATTTATCTTTTTAGAAATAAAACTGTCTTCAGGGTTTTGAAAATTTGATGCAGCAATAAAAATAAAAAAAATTGATACTAAAGAAACTAAGGTAATTCTTAATTTGGAAAAGTATAACACTTTAGTAAAATGTTATTTTTTTACTTCAGGGGAGTTAAGTAATCCTTGAATACCTGTAGATTTAATAATTTCTACTTTAACGTTGTCAGCAATTTGCACTTCAACTTTTTCATTATCAATAATTCTTTCAACTGTCCCTATAATACCAGCAGAAGTTACAACCTTATCTCCTCTTGATAAGTTTTCTACCATGGCTTTATGCTCTTTAACTTTCTTTTGTTGAGGTCTTATTAAAAAAAAGTAAAAAATAACAAAAATTAAAATTAGTGGTATAAATTGGCCTATTCCTTGATCCATAATTCTCCTTAATTAAAGTGAATTCTTACAACATCTATCTAATTAAAACAACTTTAAATCTTAACGATTTTTTCAATATTATTCATGTAAGGCTTTAAAGCTTCTGGCACTAGAATAGACCCGTCTTCTTGTTGATAATTTTCTAATATAGCAACTAATGTTCTACCAACTGCTAAACCACTGCCGTTTAAGGTGCCAACAAGCACAGTTTCTTTTTTTTCGTTTTTATATCTGGCTTTCATCCTTCTAGCTTGAAATGACCCACATGAAGAGCAACTTGAGATTTCTCTATATTTATCTTCAGATGGAAGCCACACCTCAATATCATAAGTTTTTTCAGCACTAAAACCCATATCACCAGTACATAAAACAATTTTTCGGTATGGAAGTTTTAGTAAATCTAAAATTTTAGTTGCACAATCAGTCATTCTATCAAGTTCTGGTAAGCACTTATCAATTTCGACAATACTCACCATTTCAACTTTGTAAAATTGGTGCTGTCTAATCATTCCCTTAGTATCTTTACCATAACTTCCTGCTTCTTTTCTAAAACAGGGTGTTGAGGCAACCATTCGCATTGGAAGTTTTTTTTTATCAATAATTTGGTCTTTTACAATATTGGTTAAAATAACTTCAGCAGTTGGAATTAAAAATTTTCTGTCACTAGAGTCGTCTAATTTAAGTTCAAACTGGTCATTATCAAATTTAGGTAATTGTCCCGTACCATACATAGTAGCATCTGTTGCAATTAATGGCGGGGATATTTCTTCATAACCATTAGTATTCACATGTGTATCAAGCATAAAATTTGATAAAGCTCTTTCTAGCATGGCCAATTTATCTTTTACAAAAACAAATCTTGAACCAGTAGTTTTCGTTGCTAGATCAAAATCAAGCATGTTTAAGTCTTCACCTAATTCATAATGTGATTTAGGTTTAAATTTAAAATTTGGTATTGTTCCTGATTTAGAAATTTCTACATTTGAGTTTTCATCTTTACCTGTAGGAACGTCTGGATGAGGTATATTTGGTATTGATGACAAAATTGTTTCCAATTCATATTTAACGCTAGCTTGTAATTTACTAATATTATCTATTTCAACAGTTATCTTTTTTGATTTTTCAAAAAGTGATTGATCTTTAGACTTTGAGATATCTTTTTTTTCTTTTTCAAGTAATTCTCTTTGTTGGATGTACTCTCTATTATTCTCATCCAATGATAAAATCTTATCTACATCTATTTCTATAAATCTTTTATTCAAAGCTTTTTTAAAAGCCTCAACATCATTTCTAATTTCTTTAATATTATGCATTTTTTTTATTTTTCTTATCAATAATATTTACAGAAAATATAGATAATTCATATAAAATCAATAATGGTATTGCTAGTCCAATTTGAGTTATGGGATCAGGTGGTGTTAATAGTGCAGCAGCAGCAAAAATCATTACAACGACATATTTTCTTTTTTTTCTAAGAAATTCAGCATCAACAATACCTACTCTAGCTAATAAGCTAAGGACAACTGGTAACTGAAAACTTATACCGAATGCAAAAATTAATTTCATAACCAGAGAAAGATATTCGCTAACTTTAGCTTCCAATTGAATGGGTAATCCTGTTGAAGCTCCTGTACTCTCAAAAGAGAGAAAAAACTTTATGGCTAGCGGCATTATTAAATAATAAACAAGCATGCCTCCTAGAAAAAATAATATAGGTGTTAAAACTAAATAAGGAACGATTGCAATTTTTTCATGTTTATAGAGTCCTGGTGCAATAAATTTCCATATTTGTACCAATATATAGGGACATGCAACAAAGAATGCTGCAAAAAAAGAAACCTTTAAGTATGTTAAAAATGTTTCCTGTAAAGCTGTAAAAATTAACCTTCTATCAGTTCCACTTTCATTTACTGCTTTAGCAAAAGGTTCAACTAAAAAACCATATAAATGTTCTGAAAAAAAATAACATCCAATAAAAAAAATGAATAAAAAAATAAAAGAATGAATTAACCTTTTTCTAAGTTCAGTTAGATGGCTTACAAAACCGCCTTCATTTTCAGATTTTGTCATTATCTTTTTTTCTTCTATAGGTTTTTCTATTTCATTAGAATTGATATCAAGGTCAGCTACCTCATTTTGTATATTACTAATATATCTTTTTGTGGTTCCAATCCACGAACCAACTTTTTTTAACATATAGGGGAAGTCCTTAGGTCCAATAACAATGATTGCAACAGCAACTACTATTAAAATCTCAAACCAGCCAATAGTGGGCATTTAATCTATTCTTTGTCTTTGCTATCTTGATTATTTTCTGAAACATTTTTAGGCTCAGGTTCATCTGTAATGTCTGTAGCCATACCTTTTTTAAAACTTTTTATACCTTTGGCTACATCACCCATTAAGCTAGATATCTTGCCTCTACCAAATAAAAGTACAACAAGAATGACTACGATTGCTATTTGCCAAATTCCAATGCTCATAATATTTTATACCTCTTTTAAATTTATTTTTAAAGTAACTTTTTACTTTTCTTCATCTGGACTTAGTGTTCCACCTAACATCTCATCGATATTTTCATAAATATCCTCTTTTTTTTCAACTTGTTTCTCTTTGTAAAATTTACCAGTACCAAATATTGCATTATCAATATTTGAGCTATCAATAAGACCGGCAGATCCCAATTCGTCAACTGTAGGTAAATCAGACAATTTTTGAAGACTAAAATGACTTAAAAAATCATCAGTTGTTCCATACTGAATTGGTTTACCGGGTACATCTTTACGGCCTTGTGGTTTTACCCAATTTAGCTCCATTAAAATCTCAAGTGTGTTTGTTCCAAAAGCAACACCTCTTATTTCTTCTATTTCAGCTCTAGTAACAGGTTGGTGATAAACAATTATTGCTAATGTTTCAACTGCAGCTCTTGATAATTTTTTTTCTACAGTTTTTTCTTGAGACATAAGGTTCGATAAATTTTCAGAAGTTCTAAAAGACCATTTATTAGAAATACAAACTAGATTAATTCCTCTTAATGAATATTCTTTTTGTAATTTCTGTAATGATTTTAAAACATCAATTTTTTTTGAAATTTTAGATTCGATAGTGTCAATATCTAATGGTTCAGCAGCAGCAAAAATTATTGCCTCAACTTCTCTTTCGCCATCATTCATTTTTGATGGGAAAGTAACTATATTGTTATTTGTTTCTTTTTTTATTTTTGTCATTTTAATTCTTTAATATAAATATCATCAAATAAGTTTTCTTGCTTTATAGTCAGATTGCCCTCTTTAACCAGCTCTAAGGAACCAGCAAAAATTCCTGCTTTACCGGTTGTTTTAAATTTTGAGCCACTTTTAAATGAAGAAGGTATTAGTTCATTAATATTTCTCCAATCAATTAATTTACCAAAGAATTCTTTTATTCTTTTGATGCCATCTTCAGTGGTAAAAACTGGAAGTTTAGGAATATTCATCCTTTGAAAATCTTTGGTCATAATAATTGAGGAATAAGATTTTAAAAGTTCGTAAAGATTTAGTTTATATTCAGTACTATATATAGATCGTATATTTCCTTTAATTCCTCTAGTTCTTATTTCTCTACCAAGTCTTTTTCTTTGTAACATTTGGTCAGAAAGTAATCTAATCAATTCTAATTTTTTTAATTGTAATTTTAATTTTTCAGCAACTTCTAAAACTTTAAATTCTTCTTCTGGATTTCCTGGCAACAAAAGTTTTGATTTAAGATAAGTTAACCATGTAGCCATCAACAAGTATTCTGATGCAGATTCTAGATTTAGATTTTTTTCATTAGTAATATAATTGTGAAATTGATCAGCCAGTAATGTTATAGAAATATTCTCAAGATTAACTTTTTGAGCTTTTGCCAAATCTAATAACACATCAAGTGGGCCGTTATAATTATCAAGATCTACATTAAAGTTTTTAGAATCAGAATCGGCCATGACAAATATTAGCTTATAATCTTATAAAATTGTGATGTTTTTTTTTTAATAAACTTACTTATAACTGGTGAATATAGGGCTACATCATTCATTTCTTTTAAATTTCCATTACAATGAAGAACTAAATCACAACCTGCACTAAAAGATTTCTTTGTATTAATTGCTATAGAGCCTTTTAAACTTTTCATTGATATATCATCGGACATCAAAATATTTCTAAATTTAATTAGATTTCTTATTAATTTTATAATTTTCTTCGAATGTGTTGCGGTATTAACTTTGTCAATTTTTTTATAAATAAGATGTGCTGTCATTGCAAATAAACTGTTTTTATTTTTGAATGCCAAAAAGTCATGATTATTTAAATATCTTAATTCCTTATTGATTGTAGGAGTTTTTTTATGACTATCGACCTTTGCTAAACCATGTCCTGGTATATGCTTTATCACAGTGGCAATTTTATTATTATGAAACTCTTTAATACAAATATCTCCAATTTCTGAAACAATCTTTGCATTGTCTGAAAAGGCTCTGTCACCAATTATTGCACTTGATCCTTTGGATCTAACATCAAGGACTGGTAAAGTATTTATGTTAATTCCTACATTTTTTAATAATAAGACAGTTTTATTGATAAACTTTTTATATTCGATATAAAATTTTTTTTTATCTTTAAGATAAAGATTACCAAAAAATTCTCCAGTAAACTTATCTGCTTTAAAAAATTTTTTTAATCTATTAACTCTACCACCCTCTTGATCAATTAAAATAGGATATTTTTTATCATTGAATATTTTTCTAATTTGACCTGTTAATTTTTTTAATTGTTCAATATTTTTAATATTTCTTGAAAAAAGTATTATTCCCCAAGGCTTGTGTTTAATTAGAAATTTTTTTTCACTAGTCAATAATTTAGTAGATTTTAAACCAACTATGAAACTTTTACGATTATCCATCATTATTAATTAGTTCCCAAAACTTGTAATTCTTTTTATTTTTATCTATGGTTTTTTCAACATATTCAACAATATCAACAGTATCACTTTTAAGTATAATAAGATTGCGAGAATAATTTTCAGTTTTATCCTCAATATTTTTCAAAGATCGGTATGAATTTTTTTTATTTTCATTTGAAAAATAATATTTGAAAGATAGAAAAAAAAATAAAATTATAACAATCAAAAATAAAAGATATTTAAGTTCTTTTAACATTACATTTTTTGAGGAGTGTCTACTCCAACAATATCCATTCCAGATTTGATAACATTAGATATAACTTTTAAAAAAACTAATTTATCATTTGAAATTTTCTTTTGTTCGTTAATAAACCTTTTTGATTGATCCTCTTTGCCCATATTCCAATAAGAATGAAATTCTGATGATAGTTCGTAAAGATAAACTGGTATTCTGTGGGGTTCAAGTCTTAGACTTGCAGCTTCAATACACTTAGGCCATTCTGCTATTTTTTTTAATATCTTTATTTCATCACCCGTATATGCAAATTCGTAATCTTTTATATTCAAATCATTTTCTATATTAAGATTTACGTGTCTAAAGACAGATGATATTCTAGCATAACAGTATTGGACATAATAAAGTGGGTTATCTTTAGATTTTTCTTTAACTTTTGTAAAATCAAAATCTAACTCTACATCGCTACTTCTATTAAGCATAATAAATCTCGTGGCATCTTTACCAACTTCGGCTATCAAGTCTTCAACTGTTATATAGTCACCTTTTCTTTTTGACATTTTAAAAGGTTTTCCATCTTTAATTAATTTGACGAGTTGACTTACTTTACAAATCAATTTTTTTTTATCTCCTGATAGAGCTTCAACGACAGAAGTTATCCTTTTAATATAGCCAGCATGGTCAGCCCCTAATATATTAATAAGTGTATCGTAATTTCTATTTAATTTATTATCATGATAGGCAACATCACTAGCAAAGTAAGTCCACGATTTATCAGACTTTTGAAGTGCTCTATCTTTATCGTCACCAAAATCTGTTGATTTAAATAAAAGTTGCTCCCTTTCTACCCAGTTTTCATCATCTTCACCTTTGGGAGCCTTAATTTTTCCACTATAAACAAGCTTTTTTTCCTTTAATTTATCAATTGCTTTCTGAACTTCATTATTTAAGACAATATCAGTTTCACTTGTAAATCTATCGTGCACTATTCCAAGATTTGATAAATTATTTTTAATCAATTTTAAAGATTCTGAAACCGATAATAAAGTTAGTTCTTTTGAAACATTTTCAAATTTATCAAATTTTAAAACTTTATTAGATTTTATAATATTTTTAGCAATACCAACTAAGTAATCACCAGGATATAAATCAGAGTTTTCAATTGGGAATTTTTCATTAAAAAGTATTTCCCTAATTCTAAAAAAAACAGATTTTGTAAAATTTATGATTTGATTACCATAATCGTTAACATAATATTCTTTTGAAACATCATGCTTGTTAAAAATTAATATATTTGAAATAACATCTCCCAATATTGCACCTCTACAATGTCCAACATGAAGAGGGCCAGTGGGATTAGCTGAAACAAATTCTATAAGATATTTTTGTTTTTTTTCTTTATTATTGACACCGTAATCCTTGTGATTTTGATTAATACTTTTAATAAAATTATTCCAATATATTGTCTTAAATTTAATATTAATAAATCCTGGTTTTGCTGCAGAAATAGATTCTATTTTTTCATCTTCATTTTTAATTAATTCAATTAAAATATTTGCAATATCAATTGGAGATTTTTTATTAGCCTTAGAGAGCACCATGGCTACATTGGTTGATATATCGCAGTCAAAATTTGATGGTGGTATATCTACATTAATTCCATTTAAAGATTCAGGTAATTCTAAAGAACCATCTTTATTAAGCTTTTTAATCAAGATTATTATTTTATCCAAGTAGAGATCAAAAATGTTCATTAAATACCTTTATTTAAATTGATTGCATATCTATCTGTCATACCTGAGATAAAATCAGCTATTGCTCTATTTAGATCATTCTTTAATTGATCATCGTTTAAAAATTTTTTGGGCTTATTCTTAATTTTATAAAAGAGTTTATTAATAATTTTTTTTCCATGATTATTTTTTAATAATACTTTTTTATTGTTATACATTTTGCTTCTAAGGAAAAACCTAACTTCTTTTTCAATTTTAAGAAATTTACTTGAAAAACACACTATAGGATCATCTAAGTTATAAACATCTTTTAAAGATTTGACTTTATTATTTTTTAAATTATTTTTAGTATTCTTAATTAAATCTCTAACCATTAAATCAATTGAATCTCGTATTATTTGATATATCAAAATATCTTTATTGTTGTTTTTAATATTATTTTTGTGTGATTTATAAATATCTTTAAAAAAATTAATTTCAATCAAGTCGTTTAAATTAAACATTTTAGCTCTAATTCCATCTTGTATGTCATGATTATTATAAGCAATGTCATCTGAGATTGCTGATATTTGAGCTTCCAATGAACCAGAGTTAGTAAAGTTTATTTTATTCTTAAAACTTTTTAATCCAATCAACCTATTAACTGTGGAGAGATCATCAATTGCGCCATTGTGCTTTAATAATCCATCTAAAGTTTCTAATGTTAAGTTCAGGCCTTTAAATTTAAGGTATTTATGCTCAAGAAACATAACTATTCTTAAGGTTTGAAGATTGTGGTCAAAGCCTCCAAAGTTAACCATACATTCATTAAGAGCATCTTCTCCAGCGTGTCCGAACGGAGTATGCCCTAAGTCGTGAGCCAAACTTAAGGTTTCAGCTAGATCATCATTTAAACCTAAATGTTTAGCTATTGATCTTGCAATTTGCGCAACCTCAATTGAATGGGTAATTCTAGTTCTAAAATGATCCCATTCTGTGTTAACAAAAACTTGTGTTTTATGTTTTAACCTTCTGAATGAGGCACTGTGAATAATTCTATCTCTGTCTCTTTGAAATGGAGTTCTGTAAAGTGAATTAGCTTCTTTAAAAATACGACCTTTGCTTTTAGATAAAGCTAAATTTGAGTAATTATTCATACTTTAAATTTAATAAATTGATATTATATTAGTATTATCAGTGTTGTTATATGATTAAAGAAATTAAATTTACAGATAAAGCTATAAAACAGATTAATAATTTGTTGTCTCAAAAAGATCCAGGGTCATTTTTTAGAATCGCTATTAAAGGCGGTGGTTGTTCAGGTTTTCAATATGAGTTTACTTTTGACAAAAAATTAGAAGCTGACGACTTAAAACATGAAAATATTCTTATAGATAAAACTTCAGCAGACTTATTAAAAGGTTCAGAAGTGGACTTTGTTTCAGAACTAATTGGCGATCAATTCAAGATCACTAACCCACAAAGTAAATCTTCTTGCGGTTGTGGTGTTTCTTTCTCTATATAATGATTATTACATCTTGGAATGTTAATTCTGTTAGAGCAAGAATTGAAAATATTAAAGAATATCTTCAAAAATTTTCTCCAGATGTTGTTATGATGCAGGAAATTAAAACACAAGATGAGACTTTTCCCTATGATGATTTTTCAGCATTAGATTATGAGAGTCATGTATTTGGACAAAAAAGTTATAATGGTGTTGCTATTATATCCAAACACAAACTAGAAAATGTTAAAATAGATTTGATTAAAGATAAATTGAAACAATCTAGGATTATTTCAGCTGAACTAAAGCATAAAAAAAAAAATATTCAACTGATTAATATTTATACTCCAAATGGTAATCCTGTAGATACTGATAAATACACTTATAAAAAAAACTGGTTAGATAAATTAATTAAACAATTAAAAACTCTTTCAAAGAAAAATGAAAATATTATCTTAGCTGGAGATTTTAATATTCTTCCCTCAGCTGAAGATGCTTATAATATTAAAGGGTTTGAAGATGATGCTTTATACAGACTTGAGATACGAAAAAAATTTAGAGAAATGATTAATCTGGGTTTTCATGATGCCTACCGTCACATTCATGGTGAAAAGGAAGGCTATACTTATTGGGATTATATGAGAGGTGCTTGGCAGAAAAATAATGGATTAAGAATTGACCACTTCTTAGTATCAAATTCTTTATTAAATATAGTAAAAAATGTTAATATTAATAAAGACCCAAGAGGAAAAGAAAAACCCTCTGATCACACACCTATTGAAATTGAATTAGCTTAAAGATTTAATTTTATTAACGAGTTCTTCATTAATATTTCTTGGTCCTTTATTTAATCTATTTTTATGTCTTCTTTCTCCTGGAAGCCTAACACCCTCCATAGCTGACATTTTACTAAAAAATTCATCTGCGTGTTTATCCCAACCTTTACTAGAAATTTTATCTGGTGAGATTGCCATGATAAATTCACCACCACTTGGAGGACCACCATCGTTATTATCTTTAGCAGCAGTTTCAAAACTAAAATTTTCACCTATTAATGCTCCAGCTAATAATTCAACCATCATTGCAATACTAGATCCTTTATAGCCTCCAAAAGGAAGTATAACTCCACCATCAGCTATTTCTCCAGGATCGGTTGTTTCTTTACCCTCTTTAGTTAAACCCGTTCCAAGGGGAACTTTGTGCCCTTCTCTTTTTGCAATTTGAACTTCACCCATTGCCATTGAAGCAGTTGCCATATCATAGACAACAGGAGTTTTACCAGGTCTAGGCCAAGCAAAAGAAATTGGATTTGTCCCATATAAAGGTTTAGTAGCACCCGCTGGTGCAACAGCTGGCTTATAAGATGTGCAAGCAATACCAACAAGTCCAGCTTCAGCAATAGCTTCAGTTTCAGGCCAAAGGGCTGCCATGTGATGTGAATTTTTTATGGCAAGAACTGCTACACCATTTTTTTTTGCTAATTCAATAACTGCAGGTAATCCTAAACTTAAAACCATAGGAGCAACTGCATTGTTGCCTAGTACTTTAATAATACTTGGAGCAACATTTTCTAATTCGGGTCTTGCCTTACCATTAATCTTTTTACTTTTTAAGCCTGCTACATAAGCTGGTAATCTAAACAAACCATGAGAAACAGAACCATCTCTTTCAGCTCTCATAATAGTATCCGCTAGAATACTAGCATTTTCCTCATCACAACCATTAGCTAATAGTGTTTTTTTGGCTAGTTCTAAAATTTCTTTTAATGTTAAGGGAACTGTACTCATCCCAATATTAAATATTATTTATGCTTGCTTTTCAAATCTTTTTTTAGATCTTCATGATCACCAACAACATTATGGTATTGGCTTTTCGTTACATATTTTTCTAAAAAAGGTACCGCTAATAAAGGTAAGAAGCCTCCAAGAACAATTCCAAAGGCAGCACTTTTTAAATTTGGATCAAGTAATGCTGCTATAAAGTCTGCTATAATATGAGCTAAAACTATTCCAATTATTCCAGCAATTGCACCATTAGAAACTAATTTCAAAAAACGGTTTATGCTCCAACCTGAATAAAAACCAATTAATGGTATTAACGTATGAACAAAACCAAATACAAATCCTCTTAATATTCCATATTCCTCTATAAGTTCTTCTAAAAAGTGAAGAAATTCTGGTAATTCATGTGCGTGTTCCATTAGTTACATCTCCTACATTTTGTTGAGACTTCAAGCTGAAAATCACTGAAGTCATATTTTTTGATTGGGTTTTTTTTAAATATTGTTTCAAATAATTCTGATTTAAGCTCTTCTGTGTCTCCACAATCTCTACAAATAGCTATAGATGGATTATGCTTAACATGCTCATGACTACACAATACATAGGTCTTATTTTGATTAGATTTATGTATCTTATCTTCTTCAATTAGTTTTTTTAAAGATCTGTAAACAGCCATTGGCTGTATCTTTTTAAATTTTTGAAATTTATCTAATATTTCATAAGCCGTTAAATGCTTTTTAGATTTCTTAATTATATCAAAAACTATGTCGTGATTATTCATTTTGTTATGTTATAACATAACATTTTTTTATGTCAATACCCCAGTAATAAAGGTTTTTGTTTGTTCTATAATTGTAATAAATTCCTAACAAAACTTACATTTAAAGGAGACTATGCTTATAAAAAAATACCTAAAATGGATCAGCACTGCTTTAGTATTAACTGGAATATTATTAACTAACTTAAATATCTACCCTATTAACATCTACTTCCATGGTCTTGGAGTTATTGGTTGGACAATAGCTGGTTTTATATCAAAAGATAAAGCCATATTAACAAACTTTGGGTTACAGATACCATTATTTTTAATTGGAATTTATAAAATTATATTTTAGGATTAATTGAATAGAACAAGCTGTATCTTACATCTTTATGTAGCTGTATTAATATTATTAAGTACGACCATACACATCTTGAAACCTGACAATATCACCTTCTTTTAATATCGATCCAACTTGTGCTTCAATAATTTTAACAGGCTTTGTGCCTTTATTTTCAATTCTATGAATTGCTTCTAATGGAATGAATATATGATCATTTTTTTTTCTAAAAAAACTATCTTTATTAAGTGTAATTTTAGGCGTTCCTTGAGTTACAAACCAATGTTCTGATCGATGATGATGTTTTTGTAAACTTAAAACACCTTTAGGCTTAACAAATAGTTCTTTGATTAAAAAACCTTTACCTTCGAATAAATTAACGTACCTACCCCAAGGCCGGTAATAAACATTTTTTTTCTTATAATATTTATTCTTATTTTTATCATACATTTTTAAGATCTCTTTCCAGCTGCCAAGATCTGACCAAGGAATGTCTAATTTAATAGCATTAATTTGCTTGGTTTTTTCTAAAATTGCATAATCAAAAGATTTTGCTGTAGCTTTTTCAAATGAAGCTTTATTTAAGTAATAAGTGTTATCTTTAAGTTTAGCTTTTGAAACAGCATTAAGACAATTTTTATATATTGTAGGTTGGTATTTTTTAAAGTTATTTATTATTGAGTCTTTTCTTAAAAAAAACATACCAGAATTCCAATAACCTTTTTGTTTAATGACTTGTTTAGCTTTAGCTTCTTTAGGTTTTTCAATAAATTTTGTTACTTTATTAATATTTCCTTTAACTTTTTTTGTTAAAAAATAACCATATTCACTTGATGGTGATGTTGGTTTAATTCCAAAGATGAATATATTTTTGTCTGTTAAATTAGTTTTATTCTTATTGATAGCTTTATTAAAAATTCTTGCTTTTTCTATTAAGTGGTCTGCTGCAAAAAACATTAAGGGTTGTTCATTTGGAATATCTTTAATTAATGCTGATGTAAGAATTGCTGGTGCTGTATTTCTTTTTGCAGGTTCTAAAACAATTTTATATCTACTTATCTTGTGTTTTTTAAGGTGTTTTTTTACTTCTTTTAAATATTTAAGATTTGTACTTATGATCGGTGCAGCAAAATTTGAAGATTTAACTCTATCAAAAGTTTTTCCTAATAAAGTCCAATTACCAAAATCAATAAATTGTTTAGCCTGATGATTTTTAGAATTAGGCCAAAGTCTAGTTCCTGCTCCGCCACATAATATAACTGGTCTAATTTTCATTAAATATCAGCGTAAACTTTTACTTCTTTTCTTTTACCAGGATGTGTTGGTGCACCTAAATAAGCGGGACCTACTGTTTGAGCATATTTCCAAATAGTACCAGATCCAAAGCTTGATTTTTTTGCTTTCCACTTTTTATGTCTTGTGGCTAATTGTGATTTAGTTAATCTAACGTTAATAGTTCCTTTTTTAGCATCTATATCAATTACATCACCATTACGTAAAAGAGCTAAAGGACCGCCTAAGGCCGCCTCAGGGCCAACATGACCCACACAAAAGCCTCTTGTGGCACCTGAAAACCTTCCATCAGTAATTAAGGCAACCTTCTCACCCATACCTTGACCATAAATAGCACCCGTTGTTGAAAGCATTTCTCTCATACCAGGTCCCCCAACTGGTCCTTCATAACGAATGATAATTACATCACCTGCTTTATATTTTTTATTTTGCACACAAGCCATTGCAGCTTCTTCATTATCAAAACATCTAGCTTTTCCAGTGAATTGTAATTTCTTTAAACCAGCAATTTTAACAATTCCACCATCAGGGGCTAAGTTACCTTTAAGACCAACAACTCCTCCATCTGGTGATAAGGGATTGTCATATGCTCTTAGAACTTTTTGCTTAGGATTAAATTTAATATTTTTTAAATTTTGTTTCATCGTTTTTCCAGTAACAGTCATGCAATCACCATGAATAAAACCACCATCAAAAAGAGTTTTTAATAACATTGGAACTCCACCAGCTAACCACATATCTTTTGCAACATATTTTCCACCTGGTTTTAAGTCAGCAAGATAAGGAGTTTTTTTAAATATTTTAGCTACATCCATTAAATCAAACTTAATTCCAATTTCATTAGCAATAGCTGGTAAGTGTAAAGCAGCATTTGTCGATCCACCAGTAGCCGCAACTATTGTTGCAGCATTTTCTAAAGATTTTTTGGTAACAATATCTCTTGGACGAATATTTTTTTGTAATAAATTCATTACAGTCTTTCCACTCAATAATGCATACTTATCACGTTCTTCATATGGAGCAGGTGTTCCAGCTGAATAAGGTAATGCTAAACCAATAGCTTCAGAAACGCAGGCCATAGTATTTGCAGTAAATTGACCTCCACAAGCGCCAGCACTTGGACATGCAACCAATTCTAATTTTCTTAATTCTTTAGCAGTCATTTGCCCTGCTGAGTGTTTTCCAACCGCTTCAAATACGTCAACAACAGTTACATCTTTACCTTTGTATTGACCTGGAAGTATTGAACCACCATAAATAAATACACTTGGGACATTTAATCTAACCATTGCCATCATTAAAGCAGGTAAAGATTTATCACATCCTGCAATACCAACCAATGCATCATAACAATGACCACGTACAGTAAGTTCAGTTGAATCAGCAATTACTTCACGAGAAATTAAAGACGATTTCATTCCCTCATGACCCATCGCAATACCATCAGTTACTGTTATTGTACAAAATTCTCTAGGAGTACCACCTGAGGCTCTAACACCTTTTTTAACCGATTGAGCTTGTCTCATTAAAGCAATATTACAAGGAGCAGCTTCATTCCAAGTTGACACAACACCAACAAAAGGTTTTGCTACATCTTTTTCAGTTTCACCCATCGCATAGTAAAATGATCTATGTGGAGCTCTATCAGCACCTAATGAAGTATGTCTGCTTGGTAATTTCTTTTTATTAAATTTTGCCATTATATACCCTTTATAGTTATTGATATTCTCTCAACATCATTTTTTAAATTATTATAATTAGTTTTTTCTTGATCAACAATATCTTTTGGTGCTCTATCAACAAAGCTTTTATTAGCTAATCTTTCTGATATCTTATTCATTTCCTCTTGGTATTTATCTTGTCTTGTAGTTAAGTTTTTTTTGATTAATTTTAAATCAACATCTTCATCAAAATATACTTTAAACAGATCACCAGAAACCATCAATGTAGCCGCTGGTTTGTCTAAATCTTTATTATGTAAATTTCTAATGCGACCAAGTTTTTTAAGAATAATTTCATTATCAATAAAAAATGATTGCTCTTTTTTACTAACAGTTTCTATTGAAATATCTATAAATGACCCAGGGCTTACACTTAATTCATTTTTAAACGATCTTAATTCTGAGACTATACTTATAATCTTCTTTACTTGATTATTAGATGAATCACTTTCAAGCTCTCCAGAAGGCCAATTAGCTAACATTAAAAAGTCTTTACCCGAGTTATCAAATTTATTATTTAGCCAAATTTCTTCAGTCACGAACGGAATAAATGGATGTAATATTATTAATATTTGTCTAAACACATAAGCAGATACCTGTCTTACTTCATCTTTTGCTTTTTCATCTTCTGAAAATAGGATTGTTTTAGATAGTTCTAAATACCAATCACAATAAGAGTGCCAAGTGAATTGATAAGCATTTTTTGCAGCTTCATCGAACCTGTAATCTTTTAGATTTTTTTCAATTTTATTTTTAGTTTCTATAAGTTCAGAATAGATCCATTTATTAATATTAATTGATAAACTTGGTTTTTCATCAATTTTAGAAAAATCACAATTATTGGTAATTAAAAAATTATTTGCATTCCATAATTTATTTAAAAAATTTCTATAACCTTTAACTCTATCTTCAGAAAGTTTTACATCTGTTCCAGGTGATGCCATTGAAAGTAAAGTAAATCTTAAAGCATCTGCACTATATTTTTCAATCAAATCTAAAGGGTTAATTACATTTCCTTTAGATTTAGACATTTTCTGTCCTTTCTCATCTTTAACAAGGGCGTGAACATAAACATCTTTAAAAGGTTCTTTGTCTAGAAACTCCATTCCAAACATAATCATTCGAGCTACCCAGAAAAATATAATATCAAATCCTGTAACAAGTACTGATGTAGGGTAAAATTTATCAACATATTCTTTATCATCAGGCCACCCTAATGTAGCAAAGGGCCATAAGCCTGATGAAAACCAGGTATCTAATACATCTGGATCACGAATTAAATCTACTTCTTTATTGTAGAATTTTTTGGCTTCAGCTTTTGCTTCGTCTTCATTTATTGCAACGAAGATTTTTTTATCTGGCCCATACCATGCTGGTATTTGATGTCCCCACCAAAGTTGTCTTGAGATACACCATGGCTCAATATTGTTCATCCATTGAAAATAGGTTTTTGACCAATTAGCAGGAAAAAAATTAGTTTTTTTAGAGTTAACTATATCTTTAGCTTTAACTGATAATTTTTTTGCATCTACAAACCATTGTTCTGTTAAAAAAGGTTCAATTATCGAGTTAGATCTATCCCCATAGGGAACTTTATTCTTTATATTTTCTTCCTTAACAAAGAATTCTTTTTCTTTAAGTTCTTTTAAAATTCTTTTTCTAGCTTCAAATCTATCAAGGCCAATATATTCTTTGGGGGCATTATCATTAACTTTACCACCTTCAGTAAAAATATTTATGATTTCTAAATTATTTCTTTGTCCAACTTGATAGTCATTAAAATCATGAGCAGGTGTTATTTTTAAAGCACCAGTTCCCATTTCTGGATCAGCATAATCATCTTTGATGATTTTTATTTTTCTTCCAACAATTGGAACTGTTACAAACTTATCAACTAAATGTTTAAATCGATCATCTTTAGGATTTACCGCGATGGCTGTATCACCCAACATAGTTTCAGGTCTAGTTGTAGCTATAGTTATAAAATCACTAGAACCTTCAATTGGATATTGAATGTAATAAATTTTAGAATTAACTTCTCGTTGATCAACTTCTAAGTCAGATATTGCAGTTTTTAAAACTGTATCCCAATTAACTAGTTTTTTATCCTTATAGATTAAACCTTTTTTATGAAGCTCTACAAAAACTTTTAAAACTGATTTTGAAAGATTTTCATCCATTGTAAAAGCATTTCTCGACCAATCACAAGAGCAGCCTAATTTTTTTAGTTGATTTAAAATGATATCACCATGCTCTTCTTTCCATTCCCAAACCTTTTCTATAAATTTTTTCCTTCCAATTTGATTTTTATCAATACCTTCAGTGGTTAATTTTTTCTCAACTAAAGCCTGTGTAGCAATACCTGCGTGATCTGTTCCTGGTTGCCATAATGTTTCGTAATTATTCATACGGTGATATCTAACCAAAAGATCTTGAATTGAATTATTCAAAGCGTGCCCCATATGAAGGCTACCTGTTACATTGGGTGGAGGTATAGCCACTGAAAATTGTTTCTTATTTTTAATGGGTTTAAATAAATTATTTTTTTCCCAATAAGAATAAATCTTATCTTCAACATCTGTATGTATGTATTTGTCGTTACTCATGGTGATAATAAGTTTATAATTTAATAATATGATTTAACAATAATCATTTTGAAAGCTTATTTGGTAGACTAATTTTATATATTTAATATATAAAAGGCTCTCTATTTGTTTTAAATTGAGATGAAAAGGCATCGTGGCGGAATGGTTACGCAGAGGATTGCAAATCCTTGTATCCCAGTTCGATTCTGGGCGATGCCTCCAAAAAAAAATGTTGTTTTACTCTTAAAAAAAAGTAAGTTGTGTTTTTAATATTCCTCGGTAGCTCAGTTGGTAGAGCAGTTGACTGTTAATCAATTGGTCGCAGGTTCGAGTCCTGCCCGAGGAGCCAAAAAAATTACTTTCTTTATTATTGATAAATCTTATTAAAAAAGAACTTAAAATTATTAGTTTATTTATATGAAAATATTTAAATTTATTGGGGTCTTAAACTATGATTTATATTAGCCTACTTTTGAAACTCCAATATTTGAAATTTGTAAAGATTTACTAAATTTTAGTTTTTGATCGTTACTAAGTTCAGAATATAATTTAACTAAAAAATTATAATTTACATTCATGTGACCTTCTTGAGATCTTTCTAGATTTATTAAATATTCTGAAAAATCTTCAAAAAAATAATTTACTGGAACTTTTAAATAATTTGCTAATTGAAGAAGTCTTATTGAGCTAACTCCATTAGTTCCTTTTTCATATTTTTGAATTTGTTGAAAAGTAACATTAATTGCTTTTGCAACTTTTGTTTGCGTGAGACCTAAAGCTAATCTTCTTAGCTTTAATTTATTACCTAAATGTTTGTTAAAATTATCTTCCATTAAGACCCCTCTTAAAGTTTGTTTTTAAATTCATATTGAACTAATTTTTGACTATTATCGCAACACAAAAATTTATTTATTTTAGAAAATTAGGTACAAAAAAACAAAATGTGTCAAGAGTTTATGGGGTAAAATTTATAAGTAAAATTGTTGGGATATAAGCTTAAAAGACTTATAAAATTTGGCTTAAAAAAAGTTTAGTACGATCATTTTTGGGATTAGCAAAGAAGTCTTTTGTTGTGGCCTTTTCAACGATCATTCCCTCATCCATAAAAATCATTTGATCAGCTACCTCTTTAGCAAAGCCCATCTCATGAGTTACAACAATCATCGTCATACCTTGTTTTGCTAAATTAACCATAACATCTAATACTTCTTTAATCATTTCAGGATCTAATGCTGATGTAGGCTCATCAAATAACATAATTTTAGGTTCCATACAAAGTGCTCTTGCAATGGCAACTCTTTGTTGCTGTCCGCCTGATAATTGACCTGGAAACTTTTGGGCTTGATCTAAAATTTGTACTTTTTCAAGGTGTTCTAAAGCTAATTGTTCTGCATCTTTTTTTGGCATTTTCTTTACCCAAATTGGAGCTAACGTACAATTGTCTAAAATAGATAAATGAGGAAATAAATTAAATTGTTGGAAAACCATTCCAACTTCAGCTCTAACTTGTTCTATATTCTTTGTATCTTCTGAAATTTCAGTGCCATCAACAATGATTGATCCTTTTTGATGCTCTTCTAGTCTATTAATACATCTAATTAATGTAGATTTTCCAGATCCAGATGGTCCACACACAACAATTTTTTCTTTAGGTTTAACTTCAAGATTTATTTCTTTTAATACTTGAAAGTCCCCAAACCACTTGTTTACATTTTGAATTTGAATAATTGAATCTGACATAATTTATCTATCTGTTTTATATTTTAATTCTAATTTCTGGCTATATTTACTCATACTATAACAAATAATCCAGAATATTATTCCAGCAAATACGTATCCTTCCATCGAAAATCCTAGCCATTCGGGATTAGTTTTAGCTAAATTTAACATACCAACTACCTCTAAAAGACCTACTACAAAAATTAGTGGTGTATCTTTTACAAGTGCTAAGAATGTATTCGCAATTCCTGGAATTACTAATTTTAAAGCTTGTGGAAGGATAACAAAAATATGAAGTTTCCAGTAACCCATCCCAAGTGACTTAGCTGCATCATATTGGCCTCTTGGAAGAGCTTGTAGTCCTCCCCTTATAACTTCAGCTGTATAAGCCGCTTCAAATAAAGTAATTGCTACAACAACTCTAATTAGTTTATCTACATATGTTCCATCAGGTAAAAACATTGGAAACATTACAGCTGACATAAATAAAACTGTAATTAAAGGAACACCTCTCCAAAATTCAATGAATGAAAGAGATGAATATTTAACAACAGGTAAATCAGATCTTCTACCAAGAGCCAGCATCATGCCAATTGGAAAACAAAAAATTAATGAGAAAAAAGAAACTATAAAAGTTAAAGATAAGCCACCCCACGCACCTGTTTCAACCCACTCTAGTCCAAAAGAACCTCCTGAAATCAAATAGTAGATTAAGATAAAAGAAATAATTGGTAATATAAGGGTGTAATAAAGAGAAAGATAATTTCTAAATTTAGCAGGTACAAAAAATCCAGCTGCCATAAAGGCTAATACAGCAATAAATGTAATGTTAATTCTCCATTGTTCTGCATTAGGATACATTCCATACATAAATCTATTAAACCAAACTTTAATATAAACCCAACAAGCACCACCACCTGTACACGCTTCTTTAGTGTCACCAGAAATATTAGCATCAAAAATGAACCAATTTAATAATGGAGGAAGTGAAAATATTATAAGAAAAATAATACACAAACTTAAAGCTGCGTTAAAATTACTTGGGTTAATGTTTTTATTAAGGCTATCTAAAATTTTAATACCTGAAAATTCAATTCTAATAAAATGAAGACCAATTACCCCAAAGATTAAGGGAGTAAAAAAGTTAATAAACCTAGGTAAGAAAGAGGTAATATTTGTACCAAAGAAATTATTTAAACAAAAATCAAAAATACCTAAGAAAAAAAATAAAATTCCAATAATAAGAGAAGTATTTCTATTTATTTGAATTTTAGCTTTTGGTAAATCAAGATTTTTTGAATTCATTATTTTTCCTTTATCGCTATTCTTTGGTTGTACCAATTCATTAGTAATGAAATTGCTATACTAATAGTTAAATATGTGGCCATTGTAATACCAACAATTTCAATTGCTTTTCCTGTTTGCATCATAGCAGTACCCGCAAAAACTAAAACTAGATCTGGATAAGCAATTGCTGCTGCTAAAGAAGAGTTTTTGGTTAAATTTAAATATTGATTAGTAGTAGGTGGTATAATTATTCTTAACGCTTGAGGCATAATTACTAATTTCAAAACTTGGCTTGGTGTTAAACCAATTGATGCAGCAGCTTCTTTTTGCCCTTTGCCAATACCTTGAATACCTGCTCTTACATTTTCTGCAATAAAAGTTGCCGTATAGAGAGTTAAGGCTAAAGTTAACGCAATTAGTTCAGGTGGTATACCCATACCCCCATCAAATGTGTAAGAAGATTGTGACATTTTTCTTAATTCTGGAAAGCTAAAAGATAAATCAACACCACCTACTAAAAATGTTAACAGTGGTAGACCTATAAAAATAGCTAATGAGACAATTAATACAGGCAACTGTTTTCCCTCTTGTTCTTGTTTCTTTTTTGCAAATTTGACAAAAAAGAAAATTAAAATCATTGCAGCAATTAACGTTGTAAAAAAAATATCGAAATTTGTCCAAATTGGAGCTGGTGTATAAAGTCCCTTTATGGTCATAAAAGATGAACCTAATAATAATGTAGCATCTTGAGGCATTGGCAGAGCTCTTAGGGCTGCAAAATACCAAAAGAAAATCTGTAATAATAATGGAACATTTCTAAAGAATTCTATGTAAAAAGAAGCAGTTTTTCTAATCAAATAATTTGGGGATAATCTTGCAACACCAACAATAAGACCCAATAATGTAGCTAAAATAATTCCAATGAAAGCTACTAAGAGTGTATTTAATAATCCAACAAGATATGCTCTTGCATAAGAGTGTGACCCATCATAATCAATTAAAGAAAATTGTATATCAAATGATGCCTCTTGGGTTAAAAAACCAAAACCAAACTGAATACCTCTTGTATCCATGTTCTCTTGAGCATTCATGGTAAAGAAACCAAATATTAAAACTATAAATAATAATGTTAATAGTTGAGGTAAGATTTTTTTTAATTTCATGTGATGAGTATTATAAAAAAAGGGCTAGATAAATCTAGCCCTTTTTATGTTTTGTTAGATAATAATTATCTTGCTGGTGGTACGTATAGTAGTCCACCTTTAGTCCAAATTTGGTTTGGACCTCTGTCAGGTAAAATACCAGTATCAGCGATATTTCTCTTGTAGCTTTCTCCATAATTACCAACTTGTTTGATAATTCTTAAGCTCCAATCGTTATCTAAACCAAATGCTGCACCTAATTCACCTTCAGAACCAACAAGTCTTTTGATTTGTGGGTTTTCAGAAGTTTTCATCATGTCAGCGTTTGCAGAGTTAATACCGTACTCTTCAGCTTCGATCATTACGTTTAGTGACCATCTTACGATGTCTTCCCAAACTGCATCACCTTGACGTACAACAGGTCCTAGAGGCTCTTTAGAAATAGTCTCTGGTAACACTACGTGATCATCAGGGTTAGTCATTTTTGTTCTTTGTGCTGCTAGACCAGATTTGTCAGTTGTGTAAGTATCACATCTGCCTGAGTCATAAGCTGCAACAACTTCATCAGCTTTTTCGAAAGCAACTGGCTCATAAGAAATTCCTTTTGAATTAAAGAAGTCTCTCATGTTTAGTTCAGTTGTAGTACCAATGTTAGTACATGCTGAAATTCCATTTTTGAATTGGCTCGTAGAAGTAATTCCTGAGTCTTTTCTTACCATGAAACCTTGGCCATCGTAGAAGTTAACTCCAACGAAAGTTAAACCAATGTCAGCATCTCTAGAAAGTGTCCAAGTTGTGTTTCTTGATAAGATATCAATCTCACCAGAAGTTAGAGCTGTGAATCTTTCTTTAGCACTTAGTGGAGTGAACTTAACTTTGTTCGCATCACCTAATACTGCAGCAGCAACCGCTCTACATACATCAACGTCAACACCAGTCCAATTTCCAGCAGCGTCAGCATTTGAGAATCCAGGTAGACCTTGAGATACACCACATCTTACGAAACCTTTTTTCTGAGTGTTCTTAAGAGTTTTTGACTTCTTAGCGGCCATTGTTTCTGTTGTAAAAGTAAACAGAACTGCAACCATAGCAACTAGAGAAGTTAATTGTTTTACGTATTTAAACATATTTTATTCCTCTGTTTTATTTATTTATTTGTTAACAAATAATTCAAAATGATTTGAATTAAGTTAGATGTTTAACATTTTATATCTACCATCAAAATAAAAATTTAGTCTTTAGAATTGTTCTAACTATATGTAGTGCTCCATTAAAAACAATGTGTTACATATAGTGATGGTGCGCTCTGGTGGACTCGAACCACCGACCCTCGGTTTAGAAAACCGATGCTCTATCCAGCTGAGCTAAGAGCGCAAATTAATATTAGTATATTTATAGTACGAATTTAATTTTTAAAAAGAAATTTTTTACAAATAATTAATAAAGTTAGAAGCTCTAGTCTACCAATAATCATAAATAAAATTAGATAATACTTAGTGATAAAATGTAGATCATAAAAACTAAAATCAGCCAACCCAAACATTGAGGAGTTTACTGTATTCATTATGGTTAATATTGAGAGTTTAAAAGAGCTTTCAAAATCAATTCCGCTTAAAGTTAATAAAAAGGTTAAAATTAATAAAGAAATTATAAAAACTATTACAGATAAAAAATATTTATAAATTTCATCTAATTTGAATGTATCTTTTGAAAACAAGTGTTTATTTATGTAAATATTTTTAGGTCTACTGTAAGAAAGAATTTCGTTAATTGAATATTTAAATAAAGAATAGATTTTTAAAAACCTGATACCAGAACTTGTCGAAAAAAAAGATCCTCCAATAATAACAAGTATTAGAAAAACAAAAGATAAATTACTAGAAGAATTATTAAGAGAAAAACCTACATTAGAAATACTACTTGTTAAGGATAAAAATAACTCACTAAAATTATTTTCAAAATTTAAAAATACAAAAAAAATAATCAACAAAAATAAGAAATAAAACAACAAATGAATATCTTCATTAAAGAAATTAAGATTATGGTTTTTTGTAAAGATTAAATTGTAAATTAAAAAAATACTAAAAAAAGAAGATAGTAATAAAATTGATATAATTATAACTTGAGAATTATTGACCAATAAATTAGACAAATTATTAGATGGTAAAAAACCACCTGATGAAATTATGGTCATTGCTAAATTTAGAGAATTAAATAACCTAATATCAAATAAACTTAAAATTATAAAAATTGAAAGTGTAATTAATGAATAAAATAAAAAAATTTTGAATGCTTGTTTGAATGTTTCAGATTTATTAAAAGATAAAAAATTAGTTAAAGATTTTTTAAAACTATGATCAAAAATATCAATTAAAAGTATTATAGAAAATAAAAAATAAAGACCCCCTATCCATTGAGATGCAGATCTCCATAATATTAAGCTTTGATCAATATGATTAATATTGTCAAAAATAGTAAAACCTGTTGAGGTGAATCCAGAAATTGACTCGAAGAAAGCGTTAACAAAAGTTAAATTATAAATACTAAAATAAAAAGGTATAGAAATAACTAGTGGTAATAAAAAATAACCAAGAAGTATTGTTAATATTTTATCATATATAGTTATTTTTTTTTCATCATTATTTTTTGAATAATAAAATAATATTGTTAAAAGAATAGAGACTATAAATGTAAATATATAAGTATTTAGATTTAGATAGAGGTTTAGATAGTAAGAGTAAGTGATATTAAAAAAAGCTAAAATTGAAACTATTCCAAAAAAAACACTCAAGTAAATGAGTTTAAAGTATTTCATTAAATTAAATAGAGCTTATACGAAACATGTTTTCTACAACATGTAAGAAATCTTTATTAGCCAAAAGAACAACAATATCCTCTTTTTTAAATACAAAATTTGATCTAGGAATAATTACTTCTTCACCTCTTAAAACTGCACCTATTCTTATTTCATCTGGTAAGTTAGAATTTTTTAACTCTTTATTTACTAACTCTGAAGTTTCAATAATTTCAGCTTCAATAATCTCATATTCACCATTCAAAATACTATAAGCATTTTCAATAGTGCCTTTATGAATATGTTTTAAGATACTTGATACAGTATTCATTCTAGGATCAATAAAATCATCAATTTTTAAAGAAGATTGTAAAAGAGAATAATTAGGCTTGTTAATTAATGCCATAGTTCTTTTGTCACTTAATTCATCATTGTCTTTAGCAAATTTTTCAACCAATACACTTATCATTAAATTATCTTCGTCGTCATTTGTCAGAGCCAAAACAGTTTGAACCTCTTCTAAATTTGCCTCCAATAAAACTTCTTCATCTAAAGCATCTCCATTTATAACAATTGTGTTATTTAATTGGCTTGCAATAAGTTCTGCTCTTTCCTTATCTTTTTCTATTATCTTAACTCTTGCAGAATCAAAGCTTTCTTCTAAATTTTTTGCTAAGTTAAATCCTATATTTCCTCCTCCAATTATCAAAATTTTATTAGAAATTTTTTCTGTATGACCAAAGGCTGCTAAAGTTTCATTCATTTGTGAGGCATTAATTACAACATAAGCTTTGTCTTCTTTAAGCATTACATCCGTTTTTTTTAATAAAACAAATTTTTCATCTCTAATTACTCCCATTATATTAGAATTAAGTTTTGGAAATTTTTTTGTAAGTTCATTAAGTTTGATATCTTTTATTGGACAATTTTCATCTATCAAAATCTCAAGCAATCTAATTTTATTATTAGCAAAAGGAACATTATCTAGTGAACCAGGGGCTTCTAGTTTTCTTTGAAGTGACTTTGCTATCTCAATCTCAGGTGAGATAATAACATCTATTGGTAAATTTTCTTTATTATAAACTTTTGTAAATTTTGGATTTAAATAATCTTGTGATCTGATCCTTGCTATTTTTTTTGGAACATTAAATATTGAAAATGCAATTTGACATATCAACATGTTAATTTCATCATTACGAGTTACTGCGATAATCATATCAGCTTCAGTTGCGTTTGCCTTTTCTAAAATTGATGGATAAGTAGCTTTACCCACAATTGACTTTACATCCAGTGTGTCATCAATCTTTTGTATATCTTCACTTGATTGATCAATTATAGTTATTGAGTGACCTTGCTCACTTAAAATTTTTGCGATAGTAAAGCCCACTCTACCAGCTCCACAAATTATAATATTCATTTAGTTTAATTCCTTGATCCCTAAACCTTTAAGCTTTCTATGTAAGGCAGATCTTTCCATTCCAATAAAATCAGCAGTTTTTGATATATTGCCATTAAATTTTTTTAATTGTGTAGTTAAATACTCTTTTTCAAAATTTTCTCTAGCTTCTTTTAATGGTATAGATAAAGAGTTTTCTGATGGTATATTCTTAATATCAGGTGTTTTTAGGGATTCTTTAATAATATTTGAAATTTTGTCATTATTATCAGGCGAAAGTATTGCTATTCTCTCTATTAAGTTTCTTAATTCTCTAACATTTCCTGGCCAATCATAATTGAGTAAATATTTATTATTTGTATCAATACTTAGTTTTTTTAAATTATAGTTTGTTGAAATTTTTTCAGAAAAATATTCAACTAACAAAGGTATATCTGAAACCCTGTCTTTTAAAGGGTCGATGTTAATTTCAAATACATTAAGTCGATGATATAAGTCCTCTCTAAAATTACCATTTTCTATTTCTTTTTTTATATCTTTACTGGATGAGCATATAATTCTTACATCAACATTAATATCATGACTACCATTAATTCTTCTAAATTTTTGATCTATTAAAACTCTTAAAACTTTAGATTGAGTATCAAGTGGGATTTCAGAAATTTCATCTATTAAAAGTATACCCTTTGTTGATTTCTCTAAAGCACCATAAGTTATGGAGCCATTATCTTTTTCTTCGCCAAATAATTCTAATTCATATTTTTTAATATCAAGCAATGCGCCATTCAAAATAACAAAAGGACCCTTCTGTCTTTTGGATTCTTTATGTATTTTTCTTGCTATCAATTCTTTACCTGATCCAGTAGGTCCATTGATAAAAATTCTACTTTCAGAAACTGATATTTTATCTATTTGATCTTTTATTTTTTTAAAATTGTCACTATCACCAATTAGTTCATAAGAATAAAAAAGTTTACTTTCAAATTCTTTATTCTTATTTTTAAGATTTAAGTTTTCAACAGCTCTATTAATAAAATTTAATAATCTCTCCTGATTAAAGGGCTTTTCAATAAATTCGAAAGCACCAGCTTTTAAAGCCTTGATTGCCATTTCAACATTCGCATGACCTGTAATTATTATAACTGGAATATTTTTATCCTTAGTTTTGATGTGTGATAATAGCTCTAAACCATCATTGTCACTTTTATCTAACTTAACATCTATTATTGCAACATCTGGGAGTTTTTTATCAATCTCATTTAATGCTTGATTATAGTTTGCAGCTAATCTTGTTTTGTAACCAGCTTCAATTATTAGATCATTAATAATGTTTCTAATATCTGCATTATCATCAATAATTAATATTTCAGTACTCATTATTTTGTAAATGTAATTTCAATTTTTGCACCTTTTTCAAGTGATATAAAATTTATTTTACCATTATGATCATTTATTATTTTATTAACAATAGACAAACCTAAGCCCGTACCTTTTTTTTTGGTTGTAAAATAAGGATTTAGAATGTCTTTTATATTGTTTTTAAATATTCCAAATCCTAATCCATTATCGATAATAATGAAGTTAATTATTTCCTCATTCTCATTTATAGAAATATCGATTTTTCCATTAAAATTAACATTATCAATTTTCTTATCCTGTATACTTTCAATAGAATTTTTAATTAAATTGAAGAAAACTCTGCTTAATTGTTCACTATCAGAGTTTAAAAGAATTTTAGATTTACTTGATTTAAAATCAATTATGATTTCATTATCTAATTCATTTATTAATTTAACATTATCTTTTATCAAAGAAACTAAGTTGTTATTTTTGAGAATTGGTTTTGGCATTCTTGCAAAATCTGAAAATTCATTAACTAAATTTTCAATTTGTTTAATTTGCTTTCCAATAATCAATAAACTTTTGGAAAAATCTTCTTTTTCATGATCTGCTATTTTTTCAGAATATTTATTTTTTAATTTATCGATAGTTAATTGAATAGGTGTGAGTGGATTTTTAATTTCATGAGCTAATTTTCTAGCTAAATTTTCCCAAGCTTCGTGTCTTTCTTTTATTATAATTTTTTCTTGTTGTGATTTTAATTTATCTATCATTAAATTAAAATTTTGATTTAAAATCTCCATGTCTTTATCAGTTTTAATTTCTGGTACTTTAATATCTAGATTACCTTTTCCAATATTGGAGGATGCAATAATTAAATTATTAATAGACCTAAAAAATCTTGATGAAAATCTTATAGCTATTGATATGGATAAAAATAATAATAGTGAAACTATAACTAGATAAATAAATACAAATGATATCTTAATCCCAGTTTGTTTATTTAAAACTGTGTAGTAAAAATTAAGAGCTTCTTGAGATTCTAATAAATATTGAGAAATTTTTTTATCTAAATACTTTACTATATATAAATACTTACCTTCAAAATTTTCAAGCTTTATAATGGATGCTGTTTGATTTTTATAAGCATTAATAATTTTAAGTGGTCTTTTATCGCTTTGGACCATTTCTAAAGCATCACTTAAAGGAGGTGTATATAAAGTAGTATCTTCTAAAGTTGATAAATATAAATTTCCATTACCTTCAATAATATGAACTTCGTCCATACCTCTAATTAGTTTTTGAGTTTTTAGAAAACTTTTAAATTGATTAATATTTGTATTTAAAAAATTGATACTTTTGTTTAAATCAAATGCTATTAAAATTATTTCTGATTGTGTTTTTGTTCTAACTTCCTCAGTATAGCTTTTTGCAATTTCATAAGAATTATTAACAGCTGTTGTAATTTTTTTATCCAAATATTTATCAAGAGCAAATGAAAGGAGAAATAATGAAAATAAAGAAATTAAAATCGAAGGAATTAAAGTAAATAATGCAAAGAATGTTATGTATTTTCTATTGGCCTTAGAGCCGCTTACATCAACATCTATCTTTAAAGAATTTCTTACTTCTGAAAATATCATAAAAAAAAGAAGTATTAACAATGCAGTATTTACAATTAATAATAGTTGGAGATTGTCATCAGATAATTTTAAAAAACTTTTATCAATAAACGTTAAAAAAGTTATAAAACCTATGAATAAAGTAATTAAAAATACTAGAATGATGAATATATTTTTTTTAATAAAATCAATCATTTTGAACAAAATAATGTGTTATATATTTTTATCATGAATAGTTGCTTTATAATACTTGCTGGAGGTGAAAGTAAAAGATTTAATTCAAATACTCCAAAACCCTACACAAATTATAAAGGTAAACCTTTATTATTGCATTCAATTGATAAAGCTAAAGTTTTTAATAAATTTAATAAAATTGTTCTAGTAGTAAATAAAAAACACAAAAATTTTATCAATAAGCTTAATATTAAAAACATCAAAATTATCATAGGTGGTAAAACAAGAGCAGAGTCTGCCTATAATGCCTTAAAAAGTATTAAAGGAAATAATTTTAAAAATGTAATAATTCATGATGCTGCAAGACCAAATTTTTCTTTAAAACTTTTAAATAAATTAATGAATGAATTAAAATCAAATGATTGTATAATTCCTGCAATTCAAACTGCAGATACAGTTAAGCAGAAAATATCAAATAATGTTAAAAATTTAAAAAGAGAAAATATTTACTTAATCCAAACACCACAAGCATTTAACTATAAAAAACTTTTTGCACTTCAAAATAATAAAAGTGAAGAAGTTACTGATGATGCCAACTTGTTTGTAAGAGCTGGTAAAAAAATAAAGATTATAAAAGGAGAAGCCGCTAACAAAAAAATTACAATAAAATCAGATATTAGATTTAATAATTTAATAAAATTTGGAATAGGTTTTGATGTTCATAGGTTAGTGCCTAACAAAAAACTTTATTTAGGTGGAATTAAGATACCCTCACCTATTGGTACATTAGGTCATTCAGATGGAGATCCTGTGTTACACGCTGTAACAGATGCTATACTTGGAGCGTGTTCTATGGGTGATATTGGTGAAAAATTCTCTGATAAGAATAAGAAATTTAAAAATATCAGATCTACAATTCTGTTAAGTGAAATAATCAAGCAAACTGTAAAAAAAGGTTATCTAATAAATAATCTTGATATTAATATCGTTACTCAAAAACCTAAAATTCAAAAATATAAAAAACAAATAATAAACTGTATTGCAAAAATTTGTAATATCTCTCCCACTCAAATTAATATAAAAGGTAAAACAACCGAAAAGTTAGGTGTAATTGGTAAAGAAAAAGCTATAGCTTGTGAAGTTATAGCTTCTGTTATTAAAAATGATTAAATCTTTCAACTCATTATTAGTTACTATGTTTGGTCTTGGTAAAATTAGATATATGCCTGGAACATTTGGGTCACTGGCGACTGTAATTATTCTTTATTATCTATTCCACACTTTAAATATTTCACCAAATATAATTTTATTTGGATTGATAATAATATTTATTTACTCATTTTATGCTGTTTCAAGTTATATAGAAAATAGTGAAAATAAGGATCCTGGTGAAATAATAATTGATGAGTTTTTAGGTCAATCAATTCCTATATATCTTTATGAGATATCACATGGAACAACAAAAGATGGTGGTGAAGCTATTGTTTATTATGCTCTATTTTTTATTCTTTTTAGATATTTTGATATCATGAAGCCATTTCCTGTAAACTTTTTTGATAAAAACTTTAAGAATAGCTTTGGTGTAATTATGGATGATATCTGTGCTGGTTTTTATGTGGTTCTAACCCTTGTATGTTTCATGATTTTAAAGAGCTACATTTTATAATGAAAAATATTGTAAAAAAATTAATCAAAAAAAAACTTAAAATATCTTTTGCTGAGTCTTGCACAGGAGGGATGTTAGCTGCATCTATTACTTCTATTAGTGGTGCATCTAAAGTATTCAACATAGGTCTTATTACCTATTCTAATCAAGCAAAAATCAATATTTTAAATGTAAATAAAAGTATTATCGAAAAATATGGTGCTGTTAGCGCTGAATGTTGTGAGGCTATGGTTAAGAATTTAGCAAAGATATCTAAAGCTCAAATAAATGTATCTGTCACTGGAATTGCAGGTCCTAATGGTGGAACTAAAAACAAACCCATCGGATTAGTCTATATAGGAGTAAAAAGATCCAATAAATTGGTGATAACAAAAAATATTTTTAAACAAAAAACAAGAAGCTCAATTCAAAAAGCTTCAGTTAAAAGGGCCTTGGATATTGTTAGCTCTTTAATTTGAGCAGTTTTTTAAATTTTTTATACTGTTTCAGCTCTTTTTTGAAAAGCATCAGCAATTTTATTTAAACCAAATTCAAAAGATTTTTCCATTAACAAATTTAAAAACTTATTTTTAATTTCAAAATCAACATCAAAATAAACCTCAGTGATGTTATTATTTTCTATAAATTTCCAATTATTTTGTAAGTGTTTTAGTGGTCCATCTAAATTAGTAACATTAATCGTGTCATCTTTTTTATTAAATCTAACGTCACTTTTATAAGTATCGCTAAAAGGACCCTTTCCAATTGTTAAATCTGCTATGATTAAAATTTGATTATTTTCATCTTTTCTATCGTAGACTTTTGAGTCTAGGCAAAAAGGGATGAATTCTGGATATTTTTCGATATCCAAAACAAACTCGATAAGTTTATTTTTTTTTTATTTATACTTCTTTTAACTGATGCCTTAGGCATTAATGATTATTAATTCTATTTTGTTGAAGTTTAGCGAAATCTTCATCTGCATGATATGAAGATCTAGTTAAAGGTGTCGATGAAACTAATAAAAATCCTTTTGATTTTGCAATAGTTTCTAACTCTTTAAATTCATCTGGATGGTAATAACGATCTAAAGGGTGATGTCTTACAGAGGGTTGCAAGTATTGACCAACAGTTAAAAAATCTACATCAGCTGCTTTTAGATCATCCATCACTTGAATGATCTCCTCTTTATTTTCACCTAATCCAACCATTAATCCTGATTTTGTGAAAACATTTTTATTAACTAATTTTGCATTCTTTAAGAGTTCTAATGATGAAAAATATCTAGAGCCTGGTCTTACTTTTAAATAAAGTCTAGGCACAGTTTCAATGTTATGATTAAAAACATCAGGATTAGCTTCTAGTACTTTTTTATAAGCATCTCCTTTTCTTAGAAAATCAGGTGTTAAAACTTCAATTGATGTATTAGGATTTTTTTTTCTTGTTTGATCAATTACCTCAAAAAAATGATTTGATCCTCCATCGTCGAGATCATCTCTATCAACGGAAGTGATTACGACATGTTTTAAATTTAATTTTTTTACGGCTTCAGCTATTTTAACGGGTTCTAATGAGTCTAGTTTTCCTGGCTTGCCTGTTTTTACATCACAAAAAGCACATGCTCTTGTGCAAGTATCACCCATTATCATAAATGTTGCATGTCTTTTGCTCCAACATTCTGTGATATTTGGACAGTTAGCTTCCTGACATACCGTTACTAAATTATTATTATTAACAATTGTTTTTGTTAGAAAAAACTCTTTACTATTAACAAGTTTAGATCTTATCCAGTCAGGTTTTTTTTTGATTGGATTTAAAGGTTTGTTAACTTTTTCTGGATGTCTTGGCTTAGTTGTCATTCTTTTTAATTATATAAAGGGTCTCTCCTTCTTTGCCAAACATAAATTTTTCTCTAATTAAGGTTTCAACATAATCTAGGTCTAATTTAGTACTTAATAGAGAGTTTTTAAATTCAAGCTCTTTGATTTTATTAGATAAATTAGCTTCTTCAATTTTTAAATTAACTAAAATTTCTTTTTTTTTAAAATAAGAAAAAAGACCTCTTTCACCATCTAGAAGGTTAAAGAAAAAATAAAGTATTAAAAAAGTAGAGATTAATAAAAAATAATTTTTTTTTAATTTCCCCAGCATTAATGAATTTTACTCATTGATGCTTTTTTTCCAAGCTCTTCTTCTATACGTAATAATTGATTATATTTTGCAACACGTTCTGATCTAGCTAAAGATCCAGTTTTTATTTGATTTGAATTTGTACCTACAGCCAGGTCTGCTATAAAAGTGTCTTCGCTATCTCCAGATCTATGAGAAATTATTGTTTTATATCCAATGATTTGTGCAAACTTTATAACTTCAAGTGTTTCAGATACCGTACCAATTTGATTGAGTTTAATTAATATAGAGTTTGAAGAATTATTTAAAAAGCCTTTTTTAAGTCTTTCTAAATTAGTTACATACAAATCATCTCCAACTATTTGCACATTATTAGTATTTTTCATTAATTTACTCCATGCCATCCAATCATTTTCTCCAAATGGATCTTCAATAGATTTAATTTTGTATTTATTTATTATTTTCTTATATTCTTTAATAGATTGATCTACCGAAACAAATTTTTTTGAATGAATAGAATACTTATCTTTCTTCATTAATTCATTTGCCGCTACATCTAAGCAAATCGAAACATCTTTGCCATTTTTAAAACCAGACTTATTAATTGCAGCAACAACTAAATCTAAAGCTTTTTCATTATTACTAATCATTGGAGCAAAGCCCCCCTCATCTCCTACAGATGTTGACAACCCTTTCTTTATAATTAGCTTTTTTAAGTTATTAATTACAACAAAGCATATTCTCATAGCTTCTGAAAAACTCTTAGCTTTATCGGGTCTAATCATGAACTCTTGAATTCTTAATCCGTTATTAGCATGTGCTCCACCATTAATAATATTCATTAATGGATATGGTAATTTATAATTATTTTTTACTAAAAAAGTTTTATACAGTGGAACATTCTTAATCTTTGCTGAAAGCTTTTTAGCAGCCATTGATACAGCTAAAATTGCATTAGCACCTAAATTTGTTTTTTGCCTAGTACCATCAAGATTAATTAAGATTGTATCAATACGTGTTTGATCATGAATATTTGTACCTATTAATTTTTTTGAAATTTTCGTATTAACTAAATTGACTGTACCTAAAACACTTTTACCTAAATATTTTTTATTGTTATCGTCTCTTTTTTCAAATGCTTCATAAGTTCCGGTTGAAGCACCCGATGGACAAATGGCAGACGCACTTAATTTTTTTGAATAAACTTCAGCTTCAATTGTGGGGTTTCCTCTACTATCAAAAACTTGACGAGCTTTAATCTTTAAAATCTTACTCATTTATTTTTTAATCAGATTATCTATTTCAAATAATTGAGATAATAATTTTTCTAATTTATCTAATGGAACCATGTTAGGTCCATCAGATGGAGCATTATCTGGGTCTTGATGTGTTTCAATAAAAACACCCGCAACACCTACAGCTACTGCAGCTCTTGCTAAGTATTCTACAAACTCTCTTTGACCACCACTTGTTTCACCTAAACCTCCAGGTTGTTGCACTGAGTGCGTAGCATCAAAGATAACTGGATATCCATTTTTTGCCATTATAGGAAGTGACCTCATGTCAGATACAAGTGTATTGTATCCAAAACTAGCACCTCTTTCGGTAACTAAAATATTATTATTACCAGAGTCAGCAATTTTTTTTGTAACATTAACCATATCCCATGGTGCAAGAAATTGACCTTTTTTAACATTTATAATTTTTCCAGTTTTAGCAGCAGCAATTAATAAATCTGTTTGCCTACATAAGAAAGCTGGAATTTGTAATACATCAGCATAAGGAGCTACTACAGAACATTGCTCAGCATTATGTATGTCTGTTAAAATCGGAACATTTAATTCTTTTTTAATCTTATCAAAAATAGGTAAAGATTGTTCGAGACCCGCACCTCTTTGACCCTTTAAACTTGTTCTATTAGCTTTATCAAATGAGGTTTTATAAATAAAACCCATATTAAATTTTGAAGTAATTTCTTTGATTTTACCCGCCATATCCATGGCATGTTGCTCGGTTTCAAGTTGGCAAGGACCCGCAATAATGCAAATTTTATTATTATTTGCGATTTCAATATTTCCACAATTTACTTTAATATTTTTCATTTATAATTTTTTGCAGCCTTGATAAATGATGAGAATAAAGGATGTGGTGCTAAAGGTCTAGATTTAAATTCAGGATGGAATTGAACTGCTATAAACCAAGGATGGTTTTTTAACTCAATAATCTCTGGCAGTCTTTTATCTGGAGATAGCCCTGAAAAAATTAAGCCATTTTTTTCAAATTGGTCTTTATAGCTTATATTAACTTCGTATCTATGTCTGTGTCTTTCTTGGATTGATCTTGATTTATAGATTTTTTTAATTAATGAATTTTCTTTTAATTTAGCCTCATAAAGACCAAGTCTCATCGTACCACCTAGATCTTTATCTGTTCCTTTTATTAATTTTCCATCTCTATTCCATTCTGTAATTAAACCAATAATTGGAGTACCGGTGTTTCCAAACTCACTTGATGTAGCTTTTTTAATTTTTAACTTATTTCTAGCAAATTCAATAATAGCCATTTGCATTCCAAAACAAATTCCAAAAAAAGGTATCTTTTTTTCTCGTGCAAACTTAATTGCTTCAATTTTACCCTCTGTACCTCTTTTGCCAAATCCTCCTGGTATTAAAATTCCAGAAACTCCCTTTAATTTATTTTTTATTTCAGAAATTTTTAAATTTTCAGAATCTATTCTGACTAAGTTAACCTTTAAATTGTTATCAATACCACCATGAGTTAGTGCTTCATCTAAGGATTTGTAAGCATCCTTAAGGTCAACGTATTTACCAATTATTGCAATATTAATAGATTTTTTTGTTTGTAAAACTATTTTTGTAATCTTTTTCCAAGGATTTAAATTAACTTTTTTCCTTGATTTAATTTTAAAATATTCAAGCACCTGTTTATCTAAGTTTTCTCTATTGAAACTAATTGGAGCTTCATAAATAGTTTTAACATCAACAGTTTGAATTACATTTTTAATATCCACATTACAAAATAATGATATTTTTTTTCTATGATCTAATGGAATAGGTCTTTCCGATCTACAAATGATGATATCTGGTTGTATACCAAGGCTTCTTAATTCTTTTACAGAATGTTGTGTAGGTTTTGTTTTAATTTCATCTGATGCTTTAAGGTAAGGAACTAAAGTTAAATGAACAAATAAAGCATTTTTTTTCCCCACATCATTTGAAAATTGTCTGATAGCTTCTACAAATGGAAGGCTTTCTATATCTCCTACTATTCCACCAATTTCACAAATTACAAAATCTTCCTTTGAGGTATCATTTTTTATAAACTCTTTAATACGGTCAGTTATATGTGGAATAACTTGAACAGTTTTTCCAAGATACCCTCCTTTACGTTCTTTTTTAATTACATCACTATAAATTTTTCCTGTTGTGATATTGTCAGATTTTTTTGAAGATATTCCTGAAAATCTTTCATAATGACCCAAATCTAAATCTGTTTCGGCACCATCATTTGTCACAAAAACTTCACCATGTTGAAATGGGCTCATAGTTCCTGGATCCACATTTAAATACGGATCTAGTTTTCTAATTCTAACTTTGTAACCTCTTGATTGTAATAGATAAGCTAACGATGCTGAAGAGAGACCTTTACCAAGAGAAGAAACCACACCGCCGGTGACAAAGATATATCGCGCCATGGTAGTATCTTATAGACATTAAATATGAAAATGGAAAGAAGTATTTTATGTTAATTATTTATCCATTTTAAGAAAACATATAAATTTTCAATAGAAATCAAAATCGTGTTCTATCACCTTATCACCACATTTAGTTATTAGAAACAGTTGTCCCTCTGACTGCCAATTATTGCTTAATTCATTTCCACTACTATCTCTTTTTCTAAGAGATACATTACCTCTCATATCATATTTATCTCCTTCATATAGTTCCCTGGTTCCGGTAGGATGAAAAACACCATAACGATTGTAGGGATTGGCCATCCCGTTAAGTGTTGTTCTTGAACCTATATTTGAGTCTGCTTTTCTCGATAAATCTGTAATAGTAATTTCATTTATAGTAAGCCTGGCTAATTTTTCATTTTTCGTGTACCCATACTGATACACAACGTCCCTGCCGCCAATGAACATAGTATTACAATCATATTCCCAAGATTGTTCAGGATTCCACAAAAAATTAATTGTTGGGTTAAGCTCACACCACATTATATTTTCATAAACAGCTTTAACTATGGTTCTAAAATTACCTTTGCAAGCTGATTCTTTAGCCCCAGCTGTATACCCATTATAAGCAACAACCCCGACAGATGATAAAATACCAATGATGGCAACTACCACTAATAATTCAATTAAGGTAAAACCTTTTTTATTATTTATAACTTTCATTTTTAAAATTTATAATCGATTTGATGTATCTTTTTATATCAAAAGACGTCCATTTTAGGTTTAATAAACTAATGATATTTAAAAACCACTTTCTCTTACAAGAATAGCAATAATATTTTTAAACAATTTTGTAAAAGGGCTGTATCGACTCCCTTCAATATGAACATAACCAGGTAATTCGAATTGAATTTTACTACGTTTCGCAAGTTTGAAGTCTGCAATATAATGTGCTGTTTGTGGACGATATTGAAATTTTCCTCCTGTAAAATTTCTTATAGCAACTGGACCATTATGAATTGAGCTTAATGAAATGTAAGGAAGATTATTAACAGCAGATAAATCTAGTGATTTTGAAACTAAATAAACTTTATCATGAATTCCATCGTTTGGAATAAAGACAGCTGGGTTTTCTTCTAAAAATCGATCTATTTGTTCTTCTTTAATAAATCCTTTTACTTTTCCAGTACCAAATTGAACAATACCTAAAAGTTGATCTAAATTACTAACCCACATATCTTCAGATAAATTATAAAAATCTTTTATCTTTCCTTTAATGGGTGCTTTAATTAAAAGCTTATTTTGAACTTTTGTAAGACCAGATAATTCAGTTTGTAGAGCAATTAATCTTTGTTGTAACGTTAAGTATTGATCCATATTTCCTGCTGAATTACTTAATCGATTAATCTTTGTCTTGATTAGTTTTATATTTCTTCTTAATGAAATAATTTCATTCTCTAAATCAGGCGAATAAAGTTCAATAAGATTTTGTCCTTTTTCAACTTCATCATCTTTTTCAACTAATATTCTTTTAATCATTGAAGGATAAGGTGCGTAAATTTTTAAATACTGCTCAGAAATATATACTGCAGGTATTTTTAAAGATGACTTCCAGGGTAAGAATAAAACCATTAATAAAGCAGTAATAATGATTAAAGTTCTTTTGGTTTGTTTGTTAAATTTTATTTCAGATTTTAATTTGTACCAATTATTCACTTCACGAATTACCGGTAACATAATGAACCAATAAATTTCAACCGCAAACAGTATGATTCCTAAAAATTTAAATGCTAGGTGATAAACTAAAAGTGCAATACCTAAAAATAGAAAAAATCGATACAGCCATGTCGCCCAAGCATAAACGATAAAAGTCCATCTTCTTGAGGGGTTAATTTCTTCTGGAGGACTATGATTAAGACCAAATAAAGTTTCCCTTATTTTCCACCTTGCAAGAGCAAATGAACGAGGTTGTAAATTTTCAGCTTTTAACCAATCGGAAAAAACATAGTAGCCATCAAATCTCATGAAAGGACTTACATTAATTGTTAAGGATGAAATCCATGATGTTGTTGCAATGAAAAAGGCTGCACTTTTAAATCCACCCTCAGGTAAAATTCCCCAAATAAAAGTTGCAAATAACGCTAGATGTAATTCTGTAAGTATACCACCAAAGTTTATTAATAATCTTTCTTTGTGATTTCTAAGTCTCCAGGCATCAGTTGTATCGGTATATAAAAATGGAAAAAAAACTAAAAAAGCTATTCCAATCGCAGATACTCTGCAGCCATAGTGTTTTGCAATATAAGCATGTCCTAATTCATGAAGACATTTTACAAAAACTAAAGTTAAGAAATAAAGCATTAACCCTTGAAAAGAAAAGAAATAAAGAAAAGTGCTTTTAAAGGTTTCAAATTGTTGAGCGACTAAAAATAAACCAACAAAACCAAAGAAGTAAGTAATATTTCTAAATCGTTTTGAACCAAAATATTTTACATATTTTAAAGTTTTAGAAAGCCAATTGTCTGGTTTAAATAATGGAATTTTAAAAAATAGATAACTGTGTATTAAATATAATAACCAGCTCTTCTTCATGCTATTTTTTTGTTGTAGTAAATAGCTAACGTTTTGACCGGAAGGTTGGACAATTAAATTATTTTGGTGAAGAAAACTAATAAAACTTTTTATTTCATCTTCACTGGTTTCAATTCCTGATGAATTAATTTTCTTTTCAAAGTTTTTAATATCTTCACCTCCACTCCAGTTTTTAATAAGTTTAAAAGCAGTTAAACCAAGTGTGAAGTATTTATTTCGAATTGCATCATATAAAAGCCATGCTGGTGAACCATCTTCACGGCTATTACCACGAAAAACTTCTAAATCTTGTCTTAGATAAGGAACGATCATATTCCTATTAGTTGTCTTACAAAAGTAATTGGTTTTCTAAGAACATAATAGAATAGAAAAACCCTTGAACCATAAACTTTAGCCGTTCCTCTCAATCCTATTCTTGGAGGTTTTTTTCCCTCAAAACTAGCCCCTAATTTATAAGACAATATTTCTTCAGGAGACAAAGAAGGTTCGTAAGAAGATCTTAAAAGTTTTCCTTTTAACGAGCTAATTGGATTGATGTCTAAAAACACTTTAACTTTAGAATTTTCTTTAATCACTAACGAGTCTTTAACTGGCAACCATATCAAAAACTCAACTTCATCAGGATTTGCAACGGTCATAATTTTTTCACCCACTGCAACGGGTCGTCCTTGCCAATCATTTTTTTGATCTACAATTGCAATTCCTTTTTGTTTTGCAAATAATTTTGTATTTTTTAGCTTTTCTTGTGCTGATGCTACTTCTACTTTTTTTAATTCAACTTGTGCCACTAATTCTGCTAATCGAGCTTTTTCCTCATTATTCGTAAAGGATGATTGTCTGCTTCGAAGAAGTTCTTTTTGAGCTACTTGAAGGGATTGGTTTGTAATATTTAAATTATTCTTAAGTTCGATATCTTCTAATAAAACCAATAAATCACCTTGCTTAATTTTATCGTTATTACTTGCTACAATATTTTTAACCACCCCATCAAATGGTGAAGTAACTAAGCTTGGATTTTTTGCTATAACCTCAACTGGAGCCGTACTGGTTATTCGAATAGGTAAAATTAAAATTATAAAAATAGCTGCATAAATTTTCCATGATTTTTTTCCAGTTAAATATTTTTTATAATGATTTTTAATTGAAAAATCTTTTAAGAACGAATTAAAAGCATGACCATAAGTTGAAGACAAATGTCCGGCAAGTTCAATTTCGTTTTCAGAAAATTTTTCACTTCTTACTAATAATAAATAACCTTGTAGGCCTTTTTGAGGTGAAATAATTGGAATAAATAAAATGTTTTCGGGTAAATTTTTTGGTTTCTCAGAATTAATATTTTTAGCAATTTTGTCTAATTCTAAATTTTGAATTTCTTTATCACTTAACGATTTATCGTTGTTTACAAAGTTTTCTATAAAAGTAAGTAAAGGTGAGGTTCTATCAACTGTAGCTAAATCAGAGGTTGCTTTAATATTAAATTTATCCGCTGGTGTTTTTAATAATAAAAACGCACTGATATAATCGATAATTTGTCTTGTCTCATTTGCGATTACAAAACGTAGTTCGTCTTGAGATCTTGCTTCTCTTGCTTTTTTTTCTAAACCAAATAACCGAGCAACTTTTATGTTTTTATCTTCACTCAAAATTTAACGATCCCACTCATTCCAGGTATTAATGAATCGTATTTTTCATTAAACTGTGCTTTTAATTCTATTGTTTGACTAATTGCATCCACTGTAGCTCCTAAACTAATAACGGTTGCATCTAACGTTTCTCCAGTTTCATCAATAATGATTTTTACGCTATGTCCTTTTTTTAACCATTTAAGCCAATTACTTGGAGCAACAATTTCAGCTTCTAATAATCCATCCCCAACAATGTCCATTAAGGGTTGTCTTTGTTCTATACTGGTAAAAATAGTTGTATAAACATCCATCACTTTTCCATCATAAGGAGCAATGATTTCACATCGATCCACATTTAAAGTTGCAATACTCAATTCTGCTTTAGCCTTTTCATAATTTGAAACTGTTAATTGGTATTGAAGTTTACCAATTGATCTTAGTTCTAATAATTCTTTATCATTTTCTAATTGTATTCTTGCACTCTCATGTTCGGCTTTAATTACATCTTTTTGTGCTTTATAAATTTCACAATCAAAACTAATCAGCACATCCCCTTCTTTAAAAGCATCCCCTAGTAAAAAATTGATACTTTTCACTCTTGCAGCAATTTCACTGGAAATGGAAACTTTCTCCGTTGCGCTCACTAAACCTCGAGCTTCCCTTTCTTCAGAATGAACAGGGTTTAAAAATGATAAATAAATGAATAATATAAATAGTAATTGTTTCATGAGGCTAAGTTATTTTATAGTCTATTAATAAGGTCATTACCATAATCTTCCCAATCATTAAATTCTTTATCTAATTGGTCGCTTAAAGTAACAAATCTATTATTTTCACCCCCATCAAAATTTTGGGATACATTTTGCTCTTGTAAATCAACTTCTAAATCTTTTACAATAATTTTTCCATCTTGCTCAATAATAAGTTTTAATTCTAATTGAGAAACATCTTCAGGTGGATTTTCTGCAATAATTTGACCCGTTACAGGATCATACTCAAGCCAGTCAGGTACTTCGGTTCCATCTTTAAGAACAAGTTTAGTATTATTAAAATTACCTTTTAGCTCATTGGGTAAATCTATAATTAAATCATTTCCAATATTTAAAGGTTTAAGTTGAAAAATTGTTTCTGGTTTAAACGTTTCAATAATTTCATTGATATCTGCTGGATTGTTAAAATTTAATGTTTTGTTAAATGATCTTTCAACTAATCCATCTTCATTTTGTTTTACAATATTAACCGTACCATCTTCATTAACAGTAATTGAAGAATTTGTTCTTTTTGCTTGTTTGATAATTTTTCTATCTTGTTTTATTTTTTCAGGATCAATCTCAACTGCAATTTCTCGAGTTTCATTGTTTTTATCCGTTGCAATAATCATAATTTCAACTTTATCTACACCTTCTGGAATATTTGTGGTTGTTTGACCTGTTTTAGGATTAATTTTAATCCACTCAGGTAATGCAGAACCATCACTCATTTTTCCATCAAATTTAACAATCTCATTGTCGGCTTCATTCATGACACCAAATTTCAATTTTAAACCTTCTTGTTTGTCTTTAACTTTAAGGTTTGAAAGTTCTCCTTCTGAAATTTGAAGAGAGTCTGTTTCGGCAACTAAATCAACTAATTTGAGACCTTGGGAATAATCTGTTTTTCTTGCGGTTTGTTCAAATTCAAAATTATTTAAATCAAATTCTGTTGATTGATTTAGTTCTGTGAAAGTATTTTCAACTTGAACTCTTGCTTCCATTTTAGATTGATTTCTAATAATTCTTTCAGCTTTCTTTTCTCTAATTTCTTTAACAACACCACCACCATTTTGTAATTTTAATACAATTGAACTTGTATCCGTAACACCGCTGCCATCTCTAACTGTATAATTAAAATATTCATAAACTATTTCACCTGGATCCAATGTATCTTTTAAACCTTCATTAACTATATATGTGTAGCTACCATTTGAGTTCATTATCAAAGAACCATAAGTTCCAATTAATGCCTCCCCTAATGTTCCAGCAGTACCTGAGCCTTCAGTTGATCCTGTTTTTATCTCGGTTACTATTGATGTATCATTTGAATCTGGATCAGTATCGTTAGTTAACACATCTTTTTCAGAGTCATTTGTGACTGTTAAAGTTGAAGTTGCTGCTATATCAATTGTATTACTATCATTAACACCAACTGGGGCATCATTAGCACCTGTAACCGTTATAGTAAGTTGTCCTGTATCTGTTCCACCATTACCGTCTGAAACTGTATATGTAAAATAATCTATTCCAGTTTCTCCACTACCTAAAACATCATTAGGCGTATAACTATATGTTCCATCTGAATTAATTGTTAAAGATCCATAAGTACCAGTTAAAGGTGTAGCTATTGCTCCAAACGTTCCAGAGCCAGACTCTGTTCCTGTTCTTATGCCTGATATTTCTAATGTATCTCCCTCTGTATCTGTGTCGCCATAGAGAATATCTGAAGTCCCGTCTGTGACTGTTGTAGTAGTGCCTTCTGTTGCAGTATTTGTCTCATTATCAGCAACCGGATTATCATTTATAGCGGTTACGTTAATTGTCATAGTGTAACTTGAAGCACTATCTGCATCGCCATCATTTACAGAGAAACCAATTGTTGTATAAGGAGATCCATTTTCATCTGCAGTAGGATTTAATCTTAAATAACTATTTGAGATATCTGTTGCAGTTATTACTTGATTTAAGGTTACATCTACCCAGTTTGATCCATTATAATATTCTAAAGCACCAGCAGATTCTAATGTTGTAATTTTTACACTTACTAATGCATCGTCATCATCTGCATCTGTGTAGCCAAAATCAGATGTTGAAAATACATATGGTGTATCCTCTTCTGTTGAAACTGCATTGTTTGATGCTGTTGGCACATCATTAACACCAGTTACTGTAAAGATTAATGTTGCAGTGTCTGTCGCATTACTATCTGAAACTGTGTAAGTGAAACTATCTGTTGCAGTATCTGAGGCATCTAAATCGTCTGACGCTGATTGATCTGCAACGTAAGTGTATGTTCCGTTAGCTCCTATTTTTAATGTTCCATAAGTTCCAGTAACTGAGGTAAAATTATTGTTATAAGTACTACTTCCAGCAACTGAACTATTGGATTCACCTGTTACTGCAATTTGAGTTACTGTTAAAGTGTCACTATCAGCATCCGTATCTCCATGTAAAACATCTGAAGTTCCATCGGTGACTGTGACCGTTGCATCTTCATTCACTGAATTAATTTCGTTGTCAGCTACTGGAGCATCATTTGTATTGATTACATTAACGGTCATTGTATACGAAGATGAACTGTCCGCATCTCCATCATTTACAGAAAAACCAATTGTTGTATAGGGTGAGCCTGTTTCATTTTCAGTAGGATTTAATCTTAAATAATTATTTGAGATATCGGTTGCAGTTATTACTTGATTTAAGGTTACATCTACCCAAGCGCTACCATTATAATATTGTAATGCACCAGCACTTTCTAATGTTGTAATTTTTACACTTACTAACACATCATCGTCATCTGCATCTGTGTAGCCAAAATCAGAAGTTGAAAATACGTAAGGGGTATCCTCTTGTGTTGAAACTGTATTGTTTGATGCTGTTGGAATGTCATTAATTCCAGTTACTGTAAAGATTAATGTTGCAGTGTCTGTTGCTGTTCCATCCGATATTGTATAAGTGAAACTATCTGTTGCAGTATCTGAAGCATCTAAATCGTCTGAAGCACTTTGATCCGCAACGTAAGTGTATGTTCCATCAGCACCAACAGTAAGTGTACCGTATGTACCTGTAACTTGAGTCCCACTTGAATTATAAGAACTTGAGCTTGCAACTGAAGAATTAGAAGCTCCTGTTACTGCAATTTGAGTTACGGTAAAACTATCATCATCATCAGCATCACTATCATCATCCATTAATAAACTTGATCCTGAACTTCTTGTAACTGTCGCATCTTCGTTAACAGCATCAGTATCATTGACTGCAACTGGAGCATCATTGATACCTGTCACTGTTATTGTAATTGTTGCAGTATCCGTTGCCGTTCCATCTGAAACTGTATAAGTAAAACTATCTGTTACTTGGTCGTTTAAATCTAAATCATCAGCAGCACTTTGATCGGCTACATATGTATATGTTCCATCACTTGCTAAAGTTAAAGTTCCATAAGTACCAGTTAAACCAGAACCAATTGAGCCTGCAGTTCCACTTCCGCCTTCCGCTCCAGTTCTAATTGCTGAAACTGTTAGAGATGCGCTGTCATCTGCATCCGTATCTCCATGTAAAACATCTGAAGTTCCATCTGTGACTGTAAGTGTTGCATCTTCATTTACTGAATTTGTTTCATTATCCGCAACTGGAGCATCGTTAATTCCTGTCACTGTAATAATTAAAGTAGCTGTATCAGTGGCATCACCATCCGATATTGTATAAGTGAAACTATCTGTTGCAGTATCATTTAAATCTAAATCATCAGCAGCACTTTGATCTGCAACGTAAGTGTATGTTCCATTAGCTCCAACAACTAGAGTACCGTATGTTCCAGTAATTGAAGTTCCATTTGAATAAGTTGTACTTGAACTTACACTTGAATTTGACCCACCCGTTACTGCTATTTGTGTAACTGTGAAACTATCATCGTCATCCGCATCACTATCATCATCCATTAATAGACTTGATCCTGAAGTTCTTGTAACTGTTGCATCTTCATTTACAGCATCAGTATCATTGACTGCAACTGGAGCATCATTGATCCCTGTTACAGTTATTGTAATTGTTGCAGTGTCTGTTGCTGTTCCATCTGATAGTGTATAGGTAAAGATATCTGTTGCAGTATCTGAGGCATCTAAATCATCTGCAGCACTTTGATCAGCTGCATAAGTATAGGTACCGTTAGCTCCTATTGTTAAAGTTCCATAAGTTCCAGTAATTGATTGTCCATTAGAATAAGTGGTGCTTGCTGTAACACCTTCCGTGTTTCCATTTGTATGAGCAATGTTAGTTAAAGTTAAAGTATCTGATGAATCTGGATCTGTATCATTATTATCTATTACTCCACTTGATGCAGATGAAATGGTTGCAGTAGCGTCTTCATTAACACTAGCTGTATCATCATCTGCTACTGGAGCATCATTAACTGCTGTTACATTTACTGTAATAGTATTGGCTGATGCACTATCTGCATCGCCATCGTTTACTGTAAAATTAAAAGTAGTGTAAGGGGATCCGTTTTCATTTGCAGTTGGATTTAATCTCAATTTATTAGCAGCAATGTCTGTTGCTGTTATTACTTGATTTGAAGTTACATCTACCCAAGCGCTACCATTATAATATTGTAATGCACCAGCATCTTCTAATGTTGTAATTTTTATACTTACTAATGCATCATCATCATCTGCATCTGTGTAGCCAAAATCTGATGCTGAAAATACGTAAGGAGTATCTTCGTTTGTAGTTACAGTTTTATCTGCAGCTGTTGGTACATCATTAACTCCTGTTACCGTAAAGATTAATGTTGCAGTGTCTGTTGTTGTTCCATCCGATATTGTATAAGTGAAACTATCTGTTGCAGGATCTGAAGCATCTAAATCATCTGCAGCACTTTGATCTGCAACGTAAGTGTATGTTCCATTAGCTCCAACAACTAGAGTACCGTATGTTCCAGTAATTGAAGTTCCATTTGAATAAGTGGTACTTGAATTTACACTTGAATTTGACCCACCCGTTACTGCTATTTGAGTTACGGTAAAACTATCATCATCATCCGCATCACTATCATCATCCATTAATAGACTTGATCCTGAAGTTCTTGTAACTGTTGCATCTTCATTTACAGCATCAGTATCATTGACTGCAACTGGAGCATCATTAATTCCTGTCACTGTAAAGATTAATGTTGCAGTGTCTGTTGTTGTTCCATCCGATATTGTATAAGTGAAACTATCTGTTGCAGTATCATTTAAATCTAAATCATCCGCAGCACTTCGATCAGCTACATATGTATATGTTCCATCAGCTCCAACAGTAAGTGTACCATAAGTTCCTGTTACTGTTTCTGGTGAACCAGAATTATAAGTACTGCTTGCAGTAACTGCGTTATTAGATCCCCCTGTTACTGCTATTTGTGTAACTGTAAAACTATCATCATCATCCGCATCACTATCATCATCCATTAATAGACTTGATCCTGAAGTTCTTGTAACTGTTGCATCTTCATTTACAGCATCAGTATCATTGACTGCAACTGGAGCATCGTTAACACCAGTCACTGTTATTGTAATTGTTGCAGTATCCGTTGCTGTTCCATCTGATAGTGTATAGGTAAAGATATCTGTTGCAGTATCTGAGGCATCTAAATCATCTGCAGCACTTTGATCGGCCACATATGTATATGTTCCGTCACTTGCTAAAGTTAAAGTTCCATAAGTACCAGTTAGACCAGAGCCAATAGAGCCTGCGGTTCCACTTCCACCTTCAGTTCCAGTTCTAATTGCTGAAACTGTTAAAGTATCACCACTATCAACATCGGTATCACCATGTAAAACATCTGACGTTCCATCGGTAACGGTTAATGTTGCATCTTCATTAACAGCTCCCGTTTCATCATCTGCTACTGGTGCATCATTAACTGCTGTTACATTTACTGTAATAGTATTGGCTGATGCACTATCTGCATCGCCATCGTTTACTGTAAAATTAAAAGTAGTGTAAGGGGATCCGTTTTCATTTGCAGTTGGATTTAATCTCAATTTATTAGCAGCAATGTCTGTTGCTGTTATTACTTGATTTGAAGTTACATCTACCCAAGCGCTACCATTATAATATTGTAATGCACCAGCATCTTCTAATGTTGTAATTTTTATACTTACTAATGCATCATCATCATCTGCATCTGTGTAGCCAAAATCTGATGCTGAAAATACGTAAGGAGTATCTTCGTTTGTAGTTACAGTTTTATCTGCAGCTGTTGGTACATCATTAACTCCTGTTACCGTAAAGATTAATGTTGCAGTGTCTGTTGTTGTTCCATCCGATATTGTATAAGTGAAACTATCTGTTGCAGGATCTGAAGCATCTAAATCATCTGCAGCACTTTGATCTGCAACGTAAGTGTATGTTCCATTAGCTCCAACAACTAGAGTACCGTATGTTCCAGTAATTGAAGTTCCATTTGAATAAGTGGTACTTGAATTTACACTTGAATTTGACCCACCCGTTACTGCTATTTGAGTTACGGTAAAACTATCATCATCATCCGCATCACTATCATCATCCATTAATAGACTTGATCCTGAAGTTCTTGTAACTGTTGCATCTTCATTTACAGCATCAGTATCATTGACTGCAACTGGAGCATCATTAATTCCTGTCACTGTAAAGATTAATGTTGCAGTGTCTGTTGTTGTTCCATCCGATATTGTATAAGTGAAACTATCTGTTGCAGTATCATTTAAATCTAAATCATCCGCAGCACTTCGATCAGCTACATATGTATATGTTCCATCAGCTCCAACAGTAAGTGTACCATAAGTTCCTGTTACTGTTTCTGGTGAACCAGAATTATAAGTACTGCTTGCAGTAACTGCGTTATTAGATCCCCCTGTTACTGCTATTTGTGTAACTGTAAAACTATCATCATCATCCGCATCACTATCATCATCCATTAATAGACTTGATCCTGAAGTTCTTGTAACTGTTGCATCTTCATTTACAGCATCAGTATCATTGACTGCAACTGGAGCATCGTTAACACCAGTCACTGTTATTGTAATTGTTGCAGTATCCGTTGCTGTTCCATCTGATAGTGTATAGGTAAAGATATCTGTTGCAGTATCTGAGGCATCTAAATCATCTGCAGCACTTTGATCGGCCACATATGTATATGTTCCGTCACTTGCTAAAGTTAAAGTTCCATAAGTACCAGTTAGACCAGAGCCAATAGAGCCTGCGGTTCCACTTCCACCTTCAGTTCCAGTTCTAATTGCTGAAACTGTTAAAGTATCACCACTATCAACATCGGTATCACCATGTAAAACATCAGACGTTCCATCAGTAACGGTTAATGTTGCATCTTCATTAACAGCTCCCGTTTCATCATCTGCTACTGGAGCATCATTAACTGCTGTTACATTTACTGTAATAGTATTGGCTGATGCACTATCTGCATCGCCATCGTTTACTGTAAAATTAAAAGTAGTGTAAGGGGATCCGTTTTCATTTGCAGTTGGATTTAATCTCAATTTATTAGCAGCAATATCGGTTGCTGTTATTACTTGATTTGAAGTTACATCTACCCAAGCGCTACCATTATAATATTGTAATGCACCAGCATTTTCTAATGTTGTAATTTTTATACTTACTAATGCATCATCATCATCTGCATCTGTGTAGCCAAAATCTGATGCTGAAAATACGTAAGGAGTATCTTCGTTTGTAGTTACAGTTTTATCTGCAGCTGTTGGTACATCATTAACTCCTGTTACCGTAAAGATTAATGTTGCAGTGTCTGTTGTTGTTCCATCCGATATTGTATAAGTGAAACTATCTGTTGCAGGATCTGAAGCATCTAAATCATCTGCAGCACTTTGATCTGCAACGTAAGTGTATGTTCCATTAGCTCCAACAACTAGAGTACCGTATGTTCCAGTAATTGAAGTTCCATTTGAATAAGTGGTACTTGAATTTACACTTGAATTTGACCCACCCGTTACTGCTATTTGTGTAACTGTAAAACTATCATCATCATCCGCATCACTATCATCATCCATTAATAGACTTGATCCTGAAGTTCTTGTAACTGTTGCATCTTCATTTACAGCATCAGTATCATTGACTGCAACTGGAGCATCATTGATCCCTGTTACAGTTATTGTAATCGTTCCGGTATCTGTTGCTGTTCCATCTGATAGTGTATAGGTAAAGACATCTGTTGCAGTATCTGAGGCATCTAAATCATCTGCAGCACTTTGATCGGCCACATATGTATATGTTCCGTCACTTGCTAAAGTTAAAGTTCCATAAGTACCAGTTAGACCAGAGCCAATAGAGCCTGCGGTTCCACTTCCACCTTCAGTTCCAGTTCTAATTGCTGAAACTGTTAAAGTATCACCACTATCAACATCGGTATCACCATGTAAAACATCAGACGTTCCATCAGTAACGGTTAATGTTGCATCTTCATTAACAGCTCCCGTTTCATCATCTGCTACTGGTGCATCATTAACTGCTGTTACATTTACTGTAATAGTATTGGCTGATGCACTATCTGCATCGCCATCGTTTACTGTAAAATTAAAAGTAGTGTAAGGGGATCCATTTTCATTTGCAGTTGGATTTAATCTCAATTTATTAGCAGCAATGTCTGTTGCTGTTATTACTTGATTTGAAGTTACATCTACCCAAGCGCTACCATTATAATATTGTAATGCACCAGCATCTTCTAATGTTGTAATTTTTATACTTACTAATGCATCATCATCATCTGCATCTGTGTAGCCAAAATCTGATGCTGAAAATACGTAAGGAGTATCTTCGTTTGTAGTTACAGTTTTATCTGCAGCAGTTGGCACATCATTAACTCCTGTTACAGTTATTGTAATCGTTCCGGTATCTGTTGCTGTTCCATCTGATAGTGTATAGGTAAAGACATCTGTTGCAGTATCTGAGGCATCTAAATCATCTGCAGCACTTTGATCGGCCACATATGTATATGTTCCGTCACTTGCTAAAGTTAAAGTTCCATAAGTACCAGTTAGACCAGAGCCAATAGAGCCTGCGGTTCCACTTCCACCTTCAGTTCCAGTTCTAATTGCTGAAACTGTTAAAGTATCACCACTATCAACATCGGTATCACCATGTAAAACATCAGACGTTCCATCAGTAACGGTTAATGTTGCATCTTCATTAACAGCTCCCGTTTCATCATCTGCTACTGGTGCATCATTAACTGCTGTTACATTTACAGTCATTGTGTAAGTACTAGCACCATCAACTGTTCCGTCGTTAACTGAGAATGTAAATGTATCGTAACCTGTACCATTTTCATTTGTAGCAGGTCTAAAGACAAGATTAGCAATATTGGTTATAGATATTTGATCTCCTGCACTAACTGCATTGCCACTTAGGAGTAAAGTTCCATTAGATGGCAATGTCTCAATTGAGATATGATCTAGGCTATCTCCATCTACATCAGTAAAGTTAAATTCACTTGCAGCAAATGTATGATCAGTATCTTCATTGGTAGTTACTGTATTATTGGCTGCCGTTGGTGCATCATTAACAGCTGTTACATTTACTGTAATAGTATTGGCTGATGCACTATCTGCATCGCCATCGTTTACTGTAAAATTAAAAGTAGTGTAAGGGGATCCATTTTCATTTGCAGTTGGATTTAATCTCAATTTATTAGCAGCAATATCGGTTGCTGTTATTACTTGATTTAAAGTTACATCTACCCAAGCGCTACCATTATAATATTGTAATGCACCAGCATCTTCTAATGTTGTAATTTTTATACTTACTAATGCATCATCATCATCTGCATCTGTGTAGCCAAAATCTGATGCTGAAAATACGTAAGGAGTATCTTCGTTTGTAGTTACAGTTTTATCTGCAGCTGTTGGTACATCATTAACTCCTGTTACCGTAAAGATTAATGTTGCAGTGTCTGTTGTTGTTCCATCCGATATTGTATAAGTGAAACTATCTGTTGCAGGATCTGAAGCATCTAAATCATCTGCAGCACTTTGATCTGCAACGTAAGTGTATGTTCCATTAGCTCCAACAACTAGAGTACCGTATGTTCCAGTAATTGAAGTTCCATTTGAATAAGTGGTACTTGAATTTACACTTGAATTTGACCCACCCGTTACTGCTATTTGAGTTACGGTAAAACTATCATCATCATCCGCATCACTATCATCATCCATTAATAGACTTGATCCTGAAGTTCTTGTAACTGTTGCATCTTCATTTACAGCATCAGTATCATTGACTGCAACTGGAGCATCATTAATTCCTGTCACTGTAAAGATTAATGTTGCAGTGTCTGTTGTTGTTCCATCCGATATTGTATAAGTGAAACTATCTGTTGCAGTATCATTTAAATCTAAATCATCCGCAGCACTTCGATCAGCTACATATGTATATGTTCCATCAGCTCCAACAGTAAGTGTACCATAAGTTCCTGTTACTGTTTCTGGTGAACCAGAATTATAAGTACTGCTTGCAGTAACTGCGTTATTAGATCCCCCTGTTACTGCTATTTGTGTAACTGTGAAACTATCATCATCATCCGCATCACTATCATCATCCATTAATAGACTTGATCCTGAAGTTCTTGTAACTGTTGCATCTTCATTTACAGCATCAGTATCATTGACTGCAACTGGAGCATCGTTAACACCAGTCACTGTTATTGTAATTGTTGCAGTATCCGTTGCTGTTCCATCTGATAGTGTATAGGTAAAGATATCTGTTGCAGTATCTGAGGCATCTAAATCATCTGCAGCACTTTGATCGGCCACATATGTATATGTTCCGTCACTTGCTAAAGTTAAAGTTCCATAAGTACCAGTTAAACCAGAGCCAATAGAGCCTGCGGTTCCACTTCCACCTTCAGTTCCAGTTCTAATTGCTGAAACTGTTAAAGTATCACCACTATCAACATCGGTATCACCATGTAAAACATCTGACGTTCCATCAGTAACGGTTAATGTTGCATCTTCATTAACAGCTCCCGTTTCATCATCTGCTACTGGAGCATCATTAACTGCTGTTACATTTACTGTAATAGTATTGGCTGATGCACTATCTGCATCGCCATCGTTTACTGTAAAATTAAAAGTAGTGTAAGGGGATCCGTTTTCATTTGCAGTTGGATTTAATCTCAATTTATTAGCAGCAATATCGGTTGCTGTTATTACTTGATTTGAAGTTACATCTACCCAAGCGCTACCATTATAATATTGTAATGCACCAGCATTTTCTAATGTTGTAATTTTTATACTTACTAATGCATCATCATCATCTGCATCTGTGTAGCCAAAATCTGATGCTGAAAATACGTAAGGAGTATCTTCGTTTGTAGTTACAGTTTTATCTGCAGCTGTTGGTACATCATTAACTCCTGTTACCGTAAAGATTAATGTTGCAGTGTCTGTTGTTGTTCCATCCGATATTGTATAAGTGAAACTATCTGTTGCAGGATCTGAAGCATCTAAATCATCTGCAGCACTTTGATCTGCAACGTAAGTGTATGTTCCATCTGCACCAACTTTTAATGTTCCATAATTTCCAGTAACTGACGTAAAATTATTATTGTAAGTACTACTTCCAGCAACTGAACTATTTTCTCCACCTGTTGCTGCAATTTGTGTAACTGTGAAACTATCATCGTCATCAGCATCACTATCATCATCCATTAATAGACTTGATCCTGAAGTTCTTGTAACTGTTGCATCTTCATTTACAGCATCAGTATCATTGACTGCAACTGGAGCATCATTAATTCCTGTCACTGTAAAGATTAATGTTGCAGTGTCTGTTGTTGTTCCATCCGATATTGTATAAGTGAAACTATCTGTTGCAGTATCATTTAAATCTAAATCATCCGCAGCACTTCGATCAGCTACATATGTATATGTTCCATCAGCTCCAACAGTAAGTGTACCATAAGTTCCTGTTACTGTTTCTGGTGAACCAGAATTATAAGTACTGCTTGCAGTAACTGCGTTATTAGATCCCCCTGTTACTGCTATTTGTGTAACTGTAAAACTATCATCATCATCCGCATCACTATCATCATCCATTAATAGACTTGATCCTGAAGTTCTTGTAACTGTTGCATCTTCATTTACAGCATCAGTATCATTGACTGCAACTGGAGCATCATTGATCCCTGTTACAGTTATTGTAATCGTTCCGGTATCTGTTGCTGTTCCATCTGATAGTGTATAGGTAAAGATATCTGTTGCAGTATCTGAGGCATCTAAATCATCTGCAGCACTTTGATCGGCCACATATGTATATGTTCCGTCACTTGCTAAAGTTAAAGTTCCATAAGTACCAGTTAGACCAGAGCCAATAGAGCCTGCGGTTCCACTTCCACCTTCAGTTCCAGTTCTAATTGCTGAAACTGTTAAAGTATCACCACTATCAACATCGGTATCACCATGTAAAACATCAGACGTTCCATCAGTAACGGTTAATGTTGCATCTTCATTAACAGCTCCCGTTTCATCATCTGCTACTGGAGCATCATTAACTGCTGTTACATTTACTGTAATAGTATTGGCTGATGCACTATCTGCATCGCCATCGTTTACTGTAAAATTAAAAGTAGTGTAAGGGGATCCGTTTTCATTTGCAGTTGGATTTAATCTCAATTTATTAGCAGCAATATCGGTTGCTGTTATTACTTGATTTAAAGTTACATCTACCCAAGCGCTACCATTATAATATTGTAATGCACCAGCATTTTCTAATGTTGTAATTTTTATACTTACTAATGCATCATCATCATCTGCATCTGTGTAGCCAAAATCTGATGCTGAAAATACGTAAGGAGTATCTTCGTTTGTAGTTACAGTTTTATCTGCAGCTGTTGGTACATCATTAACTCCTGTTACCGTAAAGATTAATGTTGCAGTGTCTGTTGTTGTTCCATCCGATATTGTATAAGTGAAACTATCTGTTGCAGTATCATTTAAATCTAAATCATCCGCAGCACTTCGATCAGCTACATATGTATATGTTCCATCAGCTCCAACAGTAAGTGTACCATAAGTTCCTGTTACTGTTTCTGGTGAACCAGAATTATAAGTACTGCTTGCAGTAACTGCGTTATTAGATCCCCCTGTTACTGCTATTTGTGTAACTGTAAAACTATCATCATCATCCGCATCACTATCATCATCCATTAATAGACTTGATCCTGAAGTTCTTGTAACTGTTGCATCTTCATTTACAGCATCAGTATCATTGACTGCAACTGGAGCATCGTTAACACCTGTTACAGTTATTGTAATTGTTGCAGTATCCGTTGCTGTTCCATCTGATAGTGTATAGGTAAAGATATCTGTTGCAGTATCTGAGGCATCTAAATCATCTGCAGCACTTTGATCGGCCACATATGTATATGTTCCGTCACTTGCTAAAGTTAAAGTTCCATAAGTACCAGTTAGACCAGAGCCAATAGAGCCTGCGGTTCCACTTCCACCTTCAGTTCCAGTTCTAATTGCTGAAACTGTTAAAGTATCACCACTATCAACATCGGTATCACCATGTAAAACATCTGACGTTCCATCGGTAACGGTTAATGTTGCATCTTCATTAACAGCTCCCGTTTCATCATCTGCTACTGGTGCATCATTAACTGCTGTTACATTTACTGTAATAGTATTGGCTGATGCACTATCTGCATCGCCATCGTTTACTGTAAAATTAAAAGTAGTGTAAGGGGATCCGTTTTCATTTGCAGTTGGATTTAATCTCAATTTATTAGCAGCAATGTCTGTTGCTGTTATTACTTGATTTGAAGTTACATCTACCCAAGCGCTACCATTATAATATTGTAATGCACCAGCATCTTCTAATGTTGTAATTTTTATACTTACTAATGCATCATCATCATCTGCATCTGTGTAGCCAAAATCTGATGCTGAAAATACGTAAGGAGTATCTTCGTTTGTAGTTACAGTTTTATCTGCAGCTGTTGGTACATCATTAACTCCTGTTACCGTAAAGATTAATGTTGCAGTGTCTGTTGTTGTTCCATCCGATATTGTATAAGTGAAACTATCTGTTGCAGGATCTGAAGCATCTAAATCATCAGCAGCACTTTGGTCTGCAACGTAAGTGTACGTTCCATCTGCACCAACTTTTAATGTTCCATAATTTCCAGTAACTGACGTAAAATTATTATTGTAAGTACTACTTCCAGCAACTGAACTATTTTCTCCACCTGTTGCTGCAATTTGTGTAACTGTGAAACTATCATCGTCATCAGCATCACTATCATCATCCATTAATAGACTTGATCCTGAAGTTCTTGTAACTGTTGCATCTTCATTTACAGCATCAGTATCATTGACTGCAACTGGAGCATCATTGATCCCTGTTACAGTTATTGTAATCGTTCCGGTATCTGTTGCTGTTCCATCTGATAGTGTATAGGTAAAGATATCTGTTGCAGTATCTGAGGCATCTAAATCATCTGCAGCACTTTGATCGGCCACATATGTATATGTTCCGTCACTTGCTAAAGTTAAAGTTCCATAAGTACCAGTTAGACCAGAGCCAATAGAGCCTGCGGTTCCACTTCCACCTTCAGTTCCAGTTCTAATTGCTGAAACTGTTAAAGATGCACTATCATCAGCATCCGTATCTCCATGTAAAACATCAGACGTTCCATCAGTAACGGTTAATGTTGCATCTTCATTAACAGCTCCCGTTTCATCATCTGCAACTGGAGCATCATTAACACCTGTAATCGTAATTGTGATTGTTGCAGTATCCGTTGCCGTTCCATCTGATAGTGTATAGGTAAAGACATCTGTTGCAGTATCTGAAGCATCTAAATCATCAGCAGCACTTTGATCAGCTGCATAAGTATAAGTTCCATCCGCTGCTAAAGTTAATGTACCATAATAACCTACAACAGCACTTGATCCTGCAGTTCCACTATTTCCATTTCCAGATGATGCACTTCCACCACTTTGATTTGTAGCTGAAGTATGAGAATAAGTTGTAGCTGTTAAAGATGCACTATCATCTGCATCTGTATCTCCGTGTAAAACATCAGACGTTCCATCAGTAACGGTTAATGTTGCATCTTCATTAACAGCTCCCGTTTCATTATCTGCAACTGGAGCATCATTGATACCTGTTACAGTAATAATCAAAGTTGCTGTATCAGTATCTGTTCCATCTGAAACAGTATAAGTAAAACTATCTGTTGCAGTATCTGTAGCATCTAAATCATCAGCAGCATTTTGGTCTGCAACGTAAGTGTACGTTCCATCTGCACCAACTTTTAATGTTCCATAATTTCCAGTAACTGACGTAAAATTATTATTGTAAGTACTACTTCCAGCAACTGAACTATTTTCTCCACCTGTTGCTGCAATTTGTGTAACGGTTAAAGTATCGCTATTTGCATCTGTATCATCTGCAACTAATAATTTCGATCCTGAGCTTTCAGTTATAGTTGCATCCTCATTTACAGCATCTGTATCATTTGTAGCTGAAGGTGCGCTATTTGGAGCAACAGTAATAGTTAAAGTAGCAGTATCTGTAGCTGTTCCATCTGATAATGTGTAAGTGAAAACATCCGTTCCTGCACTTGAACCTGCAATATATTGATAAGTACCATCTGCACCAATTCTTAAAGTACCATAACTTCCAGTAACTGATGTGTAACCTGAATTATAAGCGGTTCCTGAATTTACAGCTGTAGCACTTCCGCTTGCTGTGGTTGCAACAATACTAGATACACTTAATGAAGCACTTCCATCTGCATCCGTGTCTCCATCTAAAAGATCTGAAGATCCATCTGTAACTGTTAAAGTTTGGCTGATATTAACAGACCCGGTTTCATTATCTGCTGTTGGCGCATCATTTATTCCAGTAATTGTTATGGTTATAGTTGCAATATCTGTTTCGCCTTGTCCATCAGATACAGTGTAATTAAAGATATCCGTTACAATATCGCCTGCATCGAGTGCATCTATTGTACTGTTGTCTGCAACAACATAAGTATAAGACCCATTTGCTGCAATAGTTAAATTACCATACGATCCTGTTAAGGCTGAACCAACAGTACCTCCTGTACCATTACCTTCATCTGAACCGGTTCTAATTGCAGTAACAGTTAGTGTGTCGCTATCAGGGTCTGTATCATAATTATTAGTTGAACTTGTGTTAATGACATCACCTGAATGTTCACCAGAGACATCCACTAGGCTGAAAGGAGTTGTTAAAGAATGTTCATTAACTCTATCGTAATATTGACCTGTGGTAAAAAGTTTTGTTCCATCATTATTAAAAGAAAAACCAGTTGGATACGAGTCTGAAGTAGCAAGACTGTAACTACCTTTATGGGTAACAGTAGATGATATATCAAAGGCAGATGATAACGTATACTCGTTAATATCTCGACCATTTGTACCTGTGATATACATTTTTGTTCCATCGTGATTAAATCTTATGTCTGTTGGGTATATTTCTTGAGATTGAATACTAACACTATCAGTATATGAAAGTGATGATGATGAAACGTCGAAAGCTGTACTTAGGGCGTATTCATATACTTTATAGTTTGATGCACCAACGGTGAACATCTTAGTTCCATCGTTATTAAAGGTTACCCCCATCATAGTTGCGTCTTGGGAATTAAGAGTACTGTATGTAGTTGCGCTTACGTTACTAGCAGTTGTATCAAATCCTGTTGAAACACTGTATTCTCTTATTTGGTTTGTATTTAGCATAAACCATTTTGTTCCATCATTATTAAATGCCATGGATTGGACGGCAAAACCACTCGCATAGGCATTAAGGTAAGATGCACTACTTACATCAAAGGCAGTTGAGAGATTGTAGTGGTATATATAACCAGTACTAGAATCTGATACATACATTTTTGTTCCATCATCATTAAAAATTACATCAGAAGAATGAGATGGGTATTGTGAACTGTATGAATTTGAGGAACTGAATGTAGCTGTATCCACACTTGTTGCATTAGAACTATTTGAAACGGTTAAAGTTCCACCAACATTAATATTACCGGTATCATTACGTGCGGTTAGATCTTGGCTTGGAATAACATATATAGTTAATGTTTTTGTAGTGGCTACACCTCCAATACTCTCGGTGTAAGTAAATGTATCGGTTACGTTTGAACCGCCTGCATTAACACCTGATATATTAGAGTTTGCAACATAGTTATAACTACCATCTGAACCAATGGTTAAGGTTCCATAAGTACCATCAACAGAAGTTGCTGAACCATGAGAGTAAGTAACATTTGTTACAGAGGTTGCAGAACCTGCTCCACTATGTTGGATATGTGTTACAGTATATGTATCGCTAGTATCATTAAAGACAATGTCTCCTGTATTACTTCCAGTACTTGTACCAGAAACAAGTGAGGCCGTATTTGCAACCGTTAATGTTTTACCTTCTTGGATATAACCAAAATGATTAACTACAACATTGATTGTAAGTGTTGCAGTTGTTGTAGAGGTTCCATCAGTTACGGTGTAAGTAAAAATATCCGGTCCTGTTGTGACATTTAAATTTGCAGTATAAGAATAAGTACCATCTGAACCAAATGTTAAGGTACCTTTAGAACCAACAATGGTTGCTGCATTCGATGATTTTGTTGAGCTATACGTTACCTCTGAGCTGTTTCCGTTAGTGTGAGTAATTTTTGTTACATATAAACTAGAACTTGCATCAGCATCGGTATCACCTAAAACTAAGGTTCCAGCGCTATTAGTGGCATCAGTTACAGTACCAGCTGCCGTAACAGTATCTGTATCATTATCTGCTGTTGGCGCATCGTTTATTCCAGTAATTGTAATTGTAATAGTTGCAATATCTGTTTCGCCTTGTCCATCAGATACAGTGTAATTAAAGATATCCGTTACAATATCGCCTGCATCAAGGGCATTCGTTGTACTGTTATCTGCAACAACATAAGTATAAGACCCATCTGCTGCAATTGTTAAATTACCATACGATCCTGTTAAGGCTGAACCAACAGTACCTCCTGTACCATTACCTTCATCTGAACCGGTTCTAATTGCAGTAACAGTTAGTGTGTCGCTATCAGGGTCTGTATCATAATTATTAGTTGAACTTGTGTTAATGACATCACCTGAATGTTCACCAGAGACATCCACTAGGCTGAAAGGAGTTGTTAAAGAATGTTCATTAACTCTATCGTAATATTGACCTGTGGTAAAAAGTTTTGTTCCATCATTATTAAAAGAAAAACCAGTTGGATACGAGTCTGAAGTAGCAAGACTGTAACTACCTTTATGGGTAACAGTAGATGATATATCAAAGGCAGATGATAACGTATACTCGTTAATATCTCGACCATTTGTACCTGTGATATACATTTTTGTTCCATCGTGATTAAATCTTATGTCTGTTGGGTATATTTCTTGAGATTGAATACTAACACTATCAGTATATGAAAGTGATGATGATGAAACGTCGAAAGCTGTACTTAGGGCGTATTCATATACTTTATCGTTTGATGCACCAACGGTGAACATCTTAGTTCCATCGTTATTAAAGGTTACCCCCATCATAGTTGCGTCTTGGGAATTAAGAGTACTGTATGTAGTTGCGCTTACGTTACTAGCAGTTGTATCAAATCCTGTTGAAACACTGTATTCTCTTATTTGGTTTGTATTTAGCATAAACCATTTTGTTCCATCATTATTAAATGCCATGGATTGGACGCCAAAACCACTCGCATAGGCATTAAGGTAAGATGCACTACTTACATCAAAGGCAGTTGAGAGATTGTAGTGGTATATATAACCAGTACTAGAATCTGATACATACATTTTTGTTCCATCATCATTAAAAATTACATCAGAAGAATTATTTGGGTATTGTGAACTGTATGAATTTGAGGAACTGAATGTAGCTGTATCCACACTTGTTGCATTAGAACTATTTGAAACGGTTAAAGTTCCACCAACATTAATATTACCGGTATCATTACGTGCGGTTAGATCTTGGCTTGGAATAACATATATAGTTAATGTTTTTGTAGTGGCTACACCTCCAATACTCTCGGTGTAAGTAAATGTATCGGTTACGTTTGAATCACCTGCATCTAAATTAGTAATGTTTGAGTTTGCAACATATTGATAACTACCATCTGAACCAATGGTTAAGGTTCCATAAGTACCACTAGCAGAAGTTGCTGAACCATGAGAGTAAGTAACATCTGTTACAGAGGTTGCAGAACCTGCTCCACTATGTTGGATATGTGTTACAGTATATGTATCGCTAGTATCATTAAAGACAATGTCTCCTGTATTACTTCCAGTACTTGTACCAGAAACAAGTGAGGCCGTATTTGCAACCGTTAATGTTTTACCTTCTTGGATATAACCAAAATGATTAACTACAACATTGATTGTAAGTGTTGCAGTTGTTGTAGAGGTTCCATCAGTTACGGTGTAAGTAAAAATATCCGGTCCTGTTGTGACATTTAAATTTGCAGTATAAGAATAAGTACCATCTGAACCAAATGTTAAGGTACCTTTAGAACCAACAATGGTTGCTGCATTCGATGATTTTGTTGAGCTATACGTTACCTCTGAGCTGTTTCCGTTAGTGTGAGTAATTTTTGTTACATATAAACTAGAACTTGCATCAGCATCGGTATCACCTAAAACTAAGGTTCCAGCGCTATTAGTGGCATCAGTTACAGTACCAGCTGCCGTAACAGTATCTGTAATCATTATCTGCTGTTGGCGCATCATTTATTCCAGTAATTGTAATTGTTATAGTTGCAATATCTGTTTCGCCTTGTCCATCAGATACAGTGTAATTAAAGATATCCGTTACAATATCGCCTGCATCAAGGGCATTCGTTGTACTGTTATCTGCAACAACATAAGTATAAGACCCATCTGCTGCAATAGTTAAATTACCATACGATCCTGTTAAGGCTGAACCAACAGTACCTCCTGTACCATTACCTTCATCTGAACCGGTTCTAATTGCAGTAACAGTTAGTGTGTCGCTATCAGGGTCTGTATCATAATTATTAGTTGAACTTGTGTTAATGACATCACCTGAATGTTCACCAGAGACATCCACTAGGCTGAAAGGAGTTGTTAAAGAATGTTCATTAACTCTATCGTAATATTGACCTGTGGTAAAAAGTTTTGTTCCATCATTATTAAAAGAAAAACCAGTTGGATACGAGTCTGAAGTAGCAAGACTGTAACTACCTTTATGGGTAACAGTAGATGATATATCAAAGGCAGATGATAACGTATACTCGTTAATATCTCGACCATTTGTACCTGTGATATACATTTTTGTTCCATCGTGATTAAATCTTATGTCTGTTGGGTATATTTCTTGAGATTGAATACTAACACTATCAGTATATGAAAGTGATGATGATGAAACGTCGAAAGCTGTACTTAGGGCGTATTCATATACTTTATCGTTTGATGCACCAACGGTGAACATCTTAGTTCCATCGTTATTAAAGGTTACCCCCATCATAGTTGCGTCTTGGGAATTAAGAGTACTGTATGTAGTTGCGCTTACGTTACTAGCAGTTGTATCAAATCCTGTTGAAACACTGTATTCTCTTATTTGGTTTGTATTTAGCATAAACCATTTTGTTCCATCATTATTAAATGCCATGGATTGGACGCCAAAACCACTCGCATAGGCATTAAGGTAAGATGCACTACTTACATCAAAGGCAGTTGAGAGATTGTAGTGGTATATATAACCAGTACTAGAATCTGATACATACATTTTTGTTCCATCATCATTAAAAATTACATCAGAAGAATTATTTGGGTATTGTGAACTGTATGAATTTGAGGAACTGAATGTAGCTGTATCCACACTTGTTGCATTAGAACTATTTGAAACGGTTAAAGTTCCACCAACATTAATATTACCGGTATCATTACGTGCGGTTAGATCTTGGCTTGGAATAACATATATAGTTAATGTTTTTGTAGTGGCTACACCTCCAATACTCTCGGTGTAAGTAAATGTATCGGTTACGTTTGAACCGCCTGCATTAACACCTGATATATTAGAGTTTGCAACATAGTTATAACTACCATCTGAACCAATGGTTAAGGTTCCATAAGTACCACTAGCAGAAGTTGCTGAACCATGAGAGTAAGTAACATCTGTTACAGAGGTTGCAGAACCTGCTCCACTATGTTGGATATGTGTTACAGTATATGTATCGCTAGTATCATTAAAGACGATGTCTCCTGTATTACTTCCAGTACTTGTACCAGAAACAAGTGAGGCCGTATTTGCAACCGTTAATGTTTTACCTTCTTGGATATAACCAAAATGATTAACTACAACATTGATTGTAAGTGTTGCAGTTGTTGTAGAGGTTCCATCAGTTACGGTGTAAGTAAAAATATCCGGTCCTGTTGTGACATTTAAATTTGCAGTATAAGAATAAGTACCATCTGAACCAAATGTTAAGGTACCTTTAGAACCAACAATGGTTGCTGCATTCGATGATTTTGTTGAGCTATACGTTACCTCTGAGCTGTTTCCGTTAGTGTGAGTAATTTTTGTTACATATAAACTAGAACTTGCATCAGCATCGGTATCACCTAAAACTAAGGTTCCAGCGCTATTAGTGGCATCAGTTACAGTACCAGCTGCCGTAACAGTATCTGTATCATTATCTGCTGTTGGCGCATCATTTATTCCAGTAATTGTTATGGTTATAGTTGCTGTATCTGTTCCACCATTTCCATCTGAAACAGTATAAGTAAATACATCGGTTACAATATCGCCTGCATCAAGGGCATTCGTTGTACTGTTATCTGCAACAACATATTTATAACTTCCATCTGCACCAATAGTTATTGTTCCGTAGGTACCCGCAATACTTCCAGGTTGTCCTCCACTGTCAGAATAAGTAGAACCAGAGTCAACTGTATCTGTATTAGTGTTAGAATGTGATATGTTTGTAACTGTTAAAGTATCACCATCAGGGTCTGTATCATAATTATTAGTTGAACTTGTGTTAATGACATCACCTGAATGTTCACCAGAGACATCCACTAGGCTGAAAGGAGTTGTTAAAGAATGTTCATTAACTCTATCGTAATATTGACCTGTGGTAAAAAGTTTTGTTCCATCATTATTAAAAGAAAAACCAGTTGGATACGAGTCTGAAGTAGCAAGACTGTAACTACCTTTATGGGTAACAGTAGATGATATATCAAAGGCAGATGATAACGTATACTCGTTAATATCTCGACCATTTGTACCTGTGATATACATTTTTGTTCCATCGTGATTAAATCTTATGTCTGTTGGGTATATTTCTTGAGATTGAATACTAACACTATCAGTATATGAAAGTGATGATGATGAAACGTCGAAAGCTGTACTTAGGGCGTATTCATATACTTTATAGTTTGATGCACCAACGGTGAACATCTTAGTTCCATCGTTATTAAAGGTTACCCCCATCATAGTTGCGTCTTGGGAATTAAGAGTACTGTATGTAGTTGCGCTTACGTTACTAGCAGTTGTATCAAATCCTGTTGAAACACTGTATTCTCTTATTTGGTTTGTATTTAGCATAAACCATTTTGTTCCATCATTATTAAATGCCATGGATTGGACGGCAAAACCACTCGCATAGGCATTAAGGTAAGATGCACTACTTACATCAAAGGCAGTTGAGAGATTGTAGTGGTATATATAACCAGTACTAGAATCTGATACATACATTTTTGTTCCATCATCATTAAAAATTACATCAGAAGAATGAGATGGGTATTGTGAACTGTATGAATTTGAGGAACTGAATGTAGCTGTATCCACACTTGTTGCATTAGAACTATTTGAAACGGTTAAAGTTCCACCAACATTAATATTACCGGTATCATTACGTGCAACCGGTAAGGCATTAACTGTAATAGTTAAAGTAGCAGTATCTGTAGCTGTTCCATCTGATAATGTGTAAGTGAAAACATCCGTTCCTGCACTTGAACCTGCAATATATTGATAAGTACCATCTGCACCAATTCTTAAAGTACCATAACTTCCAGTAACTGATGTATAACCTGAATTATAAGCGGTTCCTGAATTTACAGCTGTAGCACTTCCACTTGCTGTGGTTGCAACAATACTAGATACACTTAATGAAGCACTTGTATCAGGATCCGTGTCTCCATCTAAAAGATCTGAAGATCCATCTGTAACTGTTAAAGTTTGGCTGATATTAACAGACCCAGTTTCATTATCTGCAACTGGTGCATCATTAACACCAATAACTGTTATGGTTATAGTTGCAATATCCGTTTCGCCTTGCCCATCTGAAACTGTATAATTAAAAGTGTCAGTTACCACATCACCTGGATCCAATGCATCTGCAGCAGATTGATTTGCTACATATGTATATGATCCATTTGCTGCAATAGTTAATTGACCGTATGTTCCTGTTAAAGCTGAACCAATTGAACCATCAGTTCCTGAACCCTCACTTGATCCTGTTCTAATTGCAGTAACTGTAAGAGTATCGCTGTCAGGGTCTGTATCATAATTAGCAGTTGAACTTGTATTAATGACATCTCCTGAATGTTCACCTGAAATATCTATTAAATTATAAGGACTAGCTAAATTATATTCATGAACTTTATCTGAATTATAACCCAACATAAACATTTTAGATCCATCGTTATTAAACCTTAAACTAAAAGTGTCTATGTCTTGTGATGACGTATCGTATTCGCCATGATATGTTGCTGTAGAAACATCAAAAGCAGTAGATAATTCATATTCCGTAATATCATCACCCGTACCTCCGGTAATAAATAATCTTGTTCCGTCGCTATTAAATTCAATGTCTCTAGGATTAGTTTCATAAGACGATGTATTTAACCTTTCACTATCACCTGCATACGTAACTGAAGATGAAGATATATCAAATGCTGTTGATAGAGAATATTCTTCAATTCGTTGACTATCAAATCCAGTTACGAATAATTTTGTTCCATCATTATTAAAACGAATTCCACAAGGTCTATTGTCTACAACAGATAAACTAACGTTATCGTATGTTCCTGATGAAATATCGTAAGCTGTACTTAAACTATATTGGAAAACTGCATCAGCTGTGTTAGCACCAGTGAAATACAACTTAGTTCCATCATTATTAAAAGTTATACCAAAAATTTCGGCATCTCTTGCTGAGACATCTAAAGAATCTACATAAGAAGCTGACGATACATCAAATGCTGATGTTAAAGTGTATTCATGAATATCATCATTATCATTTCCTGCATGAAACATTTTTAAACCATCTTTGCTAAAAGCAAGTCCAGCAGCTTTATTTTCTTGAACACTAATACTCTCAGCATCATCTGCACTATATGAGGTTGCAGCAGTTGTAATACTGTTAGCATTATCACCATCTGCAACAGTTAACGTAGCATCTTCATTTACAGTTCCTGTATCATTTCTTGCGGTAAGATCTTGGCTTGGAATAACATTTATAGTTAATGTTTCAGTATCGGTTCCACCATTTCCATCTGATACAGTATAAGTAAAGACATCGGTTACATTTGCATCACCTGCATCTAAATTATTGATATCTGAACTTGCAACGTATTGATAAGAACCATCTGAACCAATGGTTAAGGTTCCATAAGTACCACTAACAGAAGTTGCTGATCCATGATTATAAGTAACATTTGTTACAGAAGTTGAAGAACCTGCACCACTATGTTGAATGTGTGTGACAGTTAAACTGTCATTATTGGCATCTGTATCATTATCAGTTATATCACCTGTATTACTTCCAGTAGTCGTGCCAGCAACTGCTGATCCACTATTAGCAACAGTTAATGTTTTACCTTCTTGAATATATCCAGTATCTGCAACAGCACTTGGATCCGCATTAACTTTAACTAAAACACGAATATAATCCCCTGTACTAGTTCCAGAATTTTTTGATCCAAATTTCAAATAATTGTTTGTACCACTGCCGTAATCTCCTACAGCAACCCAATCAACACCATTACTAGCTCTTTTTGAGTTACTTATTGAGGTAATGGCCGTATTAAAAAAATTTCTCCATGAACTATCACTCGAAGAATTACCTTCAATAATTCTACCCCCGTCAGTATCATTTGAATTAGAGTTTCCTCCACTTCCTCCCATTGCATAAACAAGGCTAGAACTATGAAAAGTATTACCATCAATATCTTGTCCTCGTGTATGTGCTTGATCGAATAAAACTCCAACTATTTCACCATCAAATACTACTTCAGCAGCATCACCTATTGATCTTCTATTATCATTAAACACCGCCATCAATAGATAGGAATTGACAGACATAGAAGTTGAAGCATTCTGATTTGAGCCTCCTGCTATTATTGCATTATTACCACTGCCATTATCATTATCGTTTAAAGTATATTCTTGGTCTACATCTACATCGGAAATAAGATCACCAGACGAAACAGAGACATATTTTTCCTCAACAACTAAACCAAAATGATTTGCTGATAATTGTGATGTAGCTCCAGTAGATCCAAGTCCTACATTTCCCGAGTCAATCATTTCAATATTGGTATCTATGTGAGTAACACCTGAGTTTGCTATAACCCCTGAGGTAGATAGTGATCCTAATGAGTGATCGTAATTTTCAACTCTTAGTTCTTTTACATCAATAAAACCTTCTTCTTTTTCTAAATCCCAGTCTCCACCTTTACCAGTAAGGTCATCTGACGCTGCAATATCTGCTTTAGTAATCTCTGATATTTTTTTAATTAAAATTTCACCTTGTTCAGTGGATGCAACATTACAACCATAAAATAAAATATCTCCACTTGTGGTTAACGATTGACCAATGGATGCTAAAGTTGATTGGTAATTAGTGATGGTATCGTTATTTAAAAAGGCATTACCAAATAAAATTTGTCCAGCACTACCGTGACCGATGATGTGTAAACCATCAATATCTTTTCGATCATTTAAAATTTCACTAATTCTTTTAAATCCATCTTCATTGGAGTTGATTAAATAAAACTCAGTGTTTTCTTTAAATGAATTAATAATGGTTTCATAATCAGAGACAGCACTATCAATAAAGACTACATTTTTTTTGTTTTGGTCTCTTGCAGTGTTTGCAAAAGGAACTTCATTGTTGTCTTTAGTGGTATCGATTATTTTAGAGTTTTTTTTTATATCTTCTTGATTACGTTCATCAATTAAATCTAAAAAGGTTGAGGCCCCTGCTCCGTCGAGCATTATCCTCTGCTCAAGGGCTTCTATAAATATTTTCTGTTTCTTTTTAGGTTTTTGGGTCAATTGGTTCTTCGTCTAATTTTACCAGTTATTGTTTGTCCTGGTTTTGCAATTGATTTATTGGGTGTCTTTCTAATACCTCCAATTTTACCTGTTATAGTTTGTCCTGCTCTTGCTTTAACCACACGAGGTAATTTGTGCGTTTTAGGTGCATTCAATATGTTTCCTGAAACTTTTTTTTTATTCGAGGCAACTTTAACCTTAATATTCTTTGTAATTTTCTTCATTAGATCTCCTTAATTTATTGGATTTTTGAAGCTTTAACTATTTCAGCTTTTTCTTTTAATGTGGTACCTATTATTTTTGCTAAATCTTTTTGGCTCTTTAAAATTGGATCCACTATCAAAGTAAATTGATCATCAACTGTAGAATTGATATTTTTTGCATTAACAATAAGATCTATTTCATGAATATCGCCCTTTAGTACCGAGTCTATTAAAAACGCTCTTTGCGTTGGTAAAAAATCTATCCAACTAGGTAATGGTTGATCATTTGCTAATCTTGCTGAATATTGAACAGAACCTTGACCTTCAAGTTTGAACGTTTTATCTGAAAATTCAAATTTTTTATAATTTTCATCAAATTGTTTAGCAACTGGATTTTGTTTTTGAATAGGTTCTGTTACTTTTGCAATGTATTTTTTACCTAAACCACTAAATTTATTCTTAATTTCATATGCAAATAATTCCGTTCCCCCTACTATGGTGTCTCTTGTGGTAATATCAATTCCAACTGAGGTATAAACTTGTGCAATTGAATGTTGCATTTTAGAAAATGAAATATCTCTTCTTAGTTCAGCAACAAGAGTACCTGCTTCTTCTCTAATTAATTCTAACTCACCAAATCTTGCAATTTTTTGTGCGTTTCGAACTTGGTCGGCAATTTTTGTTGAGACTTTTAAATAACGTTCAGCCGTATCATATTCTTCCATGCTCATTTGAAAATCAATATTTGCTAAATGAACTTGTGATAAGATAGCCATAGATAAAGCAAGACGTTGTTCTTTAATAATTTCTGTATTTGCCTCATTCATTTTCTTAATCGATGGTGCTCTAAAGACATTTAATAAGTTTGCGCCAACTGAAGAACCAAATTCAAAATTTGATTTATTTTGTAAATAATCATTTGAAGAACTTGTGAAAGCTGCGTTAATATTAAAATTAGGTAACAAAGATCTTAATCCAACTTTAGTTTCAGCAACGGATATTCTTTCTTGATATCGATTTTCTAATAACTCTGCTCTACTAACTAAAGCATGTTTTTCCATGTTTTTTAAATCCATGTCTAAAATATTGATAGGTTGATTGGTTGCTACTAATTTATAGCTTTGGTTGGGCAACAATCCCATTAAGGTTCCTAATTCAATTTTAGAATTAATTAAAGTTTGTCTTTGTGTAATAAGAGCTCTCTTTATATCTAGCAATTCTTTTTGATACAAAAGTGCATCCATTGGTTTTTGTAGCAACATCTCTTCTATTTTTTGAGAGTCGCTTAAAGCTATTTTTACTTTTTTAATTAAAGGATCGTATTTTTGAATTAACTTATCTGCAGAAAGAGCATTCCAATAAGATCGAATAACTTCTTTTGCAATATTGTTGGCTGATTTTTTTTCTATCTCTTTTGCAATTAAAAAACGATCCCCTGTTTGTCCTGCTCTAATATAAGACAAACCAAAATCAAGTGCGTTCCAAGCAAAACCTATATCTTGATCAACAACATCTCTATTTCGTGATGTAGAGTATGTAGACCCTTTGGATGCTGCTATATCATTATTTCCAACAGTTGCACTTGTGGATGATTGATAATTGTCACTTCCAGAATAACCTGCATTAGCTGACATGGTTGGTAACATGTCAAACTTTACGTCTTTCAATTGACGGTCCGCTAATGCGGTTTCGAATAATTTTACTTTTAAATCTTTGTTATTTTCGATTGCAAGGGCGATCGCTGTATATAAATCAATGTCTAAGTTTTTTTGTAATATTTCATTTTGCTTTCTAATTTTTGAAATTTTTTCAATATCTTCATCAGCAGATTTCTTTAAAAAATCAAAAGAAAATGGCAATGGGCCTCTATTGGCGCACGAAGCCAACAAGCTAAGGCTTAAGATTAATACAATTTTTATAATTTTTTGGTACACGAACTCTTTATAAATCATTAGAAATATTCTAATAAAGGTTGAGTGACCAGTTTGGGGTTTTAAAGGGAAAAAAGTATTTATTTCTTAAACTTTTTTTTAATTTTTTAATTATTTTCAGGAATTGAAGGTGTATCACTAGACTTTTCTTCAATGATATCCAAAACTGATTCAGTAGGTGTTAACTCACCTCTAGATATAATTGTTAAAGCTAAGCTACAAATTATAAATAAAGTTGCAACTACTGCAGTAGCCTTCCCCATAAAATTACCTGCAGATCTGGAAAGCATAAAATTATCCTGAGAGACACCTATGCCAAGAGCACCACCTTCTGATTTTTGTACAAGTATCAAAAGTACAAGTATTGTTGCTAGTACTAAGTTGACCACTAATAAAATATTTTCCATGTGGCTTAACTATACGTTTTTTTGACTATATCAATAAATTTTTTAGCACTTTGAGATGCACCACCAATCAAAAAACCATCAATATTATTAATTTTTTTTAAGTTTGTAATATTTTCAGGGTTGACTGAACCTCCATATAAAACTTTTGGCAATTTATCTCTAAATTTACTTTTAATAAATTCTATAGTTTTAAAAAGATCATATGATTTTGGTATAATGCCACTGCCAATAGCCCAAACAGGCTCATAAGCAATAAAAATATTAGATTTATTTTTAATATTTTTTAGACCAATTTTAATTTGTTTAGATAAAATTGAACGTGTCTTTTTTTTTCTTTTTTCACTTAAAGTTTCACCAATACAAAAAATAACTTTTAATTTAGCTTCGAGAGCACTTTTTATTTTTAGATTAATTAGTTTATCACTCTCACCTTGTTTTCTATTTTCAGAATGACCAATAATTACAAAATGCGCACCAATGTTTTTTAACATACGGGAATTAACATGGCCAGTGTGAGCACCATAATCTTTGCTTTCATGACAATTTTGTCCACCAATACCAATTTGACAATTATTAAATTTTTTAGCAAAAGAACTTATTAAAGTATTTGGAGGGCAGTAAATTAATCTACCTCCCTTTATTTCTTTAGATTTTGAAAATCTAATAACTTTATCCAATGTATTTAAAGAAGATAAATTCCCATACATTTTCCAATTAGCTACAAAATACATATATTTATTTGTCATAATGAAAAATTTAATCTATAGCTTGGTATTTTAAAGATCAATAAATTAATGAAGTAATGATAAATCCTTTTAAAAATTTTTCTAAAAAGAAAATTGGTGGTCTACTACTAATTTTTGTAATTATAGTAGCTTTTGGTTTTGGTGGTTTTGGTGGAGGATTTAGCACTGGCAATCAAAACAACATAGCTAAGATAAATAATACTAATATTTCTACACAAGATTTTATGGATTATTTAAATGAAACGGGATTAAGCCAACAGGTAATTAAAGAAAATATCGATAAAAATATTATAGAAGAACTTTTATCTACATTAGTATCCACGACTCTTCTTGATCTTGAAATAGAAGAACTTAATCTTTCAATCACAGAAGACGTATTGATTAGAAAAATTAAAAATAATAAAAATTTCCATGATGAAAATGGATTATTTCAAAGAACATTATATGAAAAATTTTTATTAACAAATAATTCTTCTGCAGCCATGTTTGAAATACGCTTGAAAAATAATGAACTTCAAAAACAATTATTTACCTACATAAGTGGTGGAACAAAATCACCAGAATTTTTAATTAATAAATTTTATAAAGAAAATAACAAAAAATTAGATATCGAATATATCGATCTAAGTACCTTTTATAAAAAAAAGGAAATGTTTACAGATAACGATATTAAGTTTTTCGTTGAAGAAAATGCAGAAAAATTAAAACAAGATTATATTGATTTCTCTTTTGTTGAAATTAGCCCAAAAAACTTACTAGGTATTGATGATTTTAATCAAGCATTTTTTGATAAAATTGACGATATAGAAAACCAAATATCAAAAAATATTGACTTTAAAACTATAGTTAAAAATTTGGATATTTCCCCTACCGAAGTTAACTCATACATAAATCTTGATAATAAAAAAATAATAGAAAATATGATCTATAATTCAAGAGAAGATAAAATTGAAATTCTTGAAAATAATGGTGCTTATATTTTTTACAATATAAATAATTCAATCTCTAAATTGCCAGATCTTGAAAATCCTATAATTAAAGAACAAATTACAAATCTTCTATTTCAAAAAGAAAAGTTAGAATTTAATAAAAATATTTTAGAAAAAATTAATAAAAAAACATTCAATCAAGTGTCATTTGATGAGTTTGGTAAAAACAATATAAAAGAAATTAAGCTAGATTCTATAAATGATACTAAAAAATTTGAGACAAACTCAATTCAAATACTCTATTCTCTTCCTATTAATTCTTTTACATTAATTGCAAACAATGAAAATGATGTGTTTATTGCAAAGACTATAAAATACGAAGAAAAAAACATTAACAAAAATTCTGCTAATTTTGGAAAAATATCTTCTGAAGAGGGAGCTCAAAGTAAAAATAATATTTTAAAATCATATGATTTATTTTTAAATAACAGATACCAAGTTGTTGTGAATGAAAAAACACTTGAGCGAGTTAAAAATTATTTTAAATAATGTTAAACAGAAACTTTAATGATTTTAAGTTTCAACATAAAAGAAACAAAAATCAAATCCTCTACACCACTAGGAAAATAAGAAATGATGACGAAATCCTAAATCTAATAGATAATTTTCTTCTAGAAAAAAATAGTTTTGTTTTTGAATCCGTAGAAAAGGGAAAAATAAGAGGTAGATACACTATTTTTGGTAAAAACCCTGATAAAATTTGGGAGTTCAATAATAACAATTCATATTTAGTTACAAACAAAACTAAAAAAAGAATTAAAGGAAAACCTGAAAAAATTATAGAAAAGATAATTGAAGAATTTAAATTTAAGATACCATCAGGGCTTCCTCCTATTAGTTCATTAATTTCTGGTTATTTTTCTTATGATTCAATTAGATACATAGAAAAAATTCCAAACAAATGTAGAGATGATTTAAAACTACCTGATGTAAGGCTTTTAAGACCAAGGGTGTTAGTTGTCCACGATAACTTGAAAAAAAAGATTTTTTATATTGTTAATATCTTTAAGGATGAAAAAATTACAAACTATAAGAATAAATACCTTGAAATTGAAAAACAAATAAATGAATTATTAATTCAAGCTTCTCTCCAAAAAAAAGATTTTAATAAAGCCATTATCAAAAATATAAAAATTAAATCTAATACAACCAAAAATAAGTTTTTAAAGATGGTAAACAAAGCTAAAAAATACATAAAAATTGGAGATATTTTTCAAGTCGTCTTAAGTCAAAGGTTTGAAGCTGAATTGTCTAAAAGACCATTAGAAATTTATAAAAAACTTAGAATTACTAACCCATCTCCATTTATGTATTTTTTTAATTTTGATGATTTTCAAATTATAGGCGCTAGTCCAGAAATTTTAGTAAGACTAAGAGATAACAAGATTACTGTTAGACCAATTGCTGGAACTAGACCTAGGGGTAAAGATTTAAAAGAGGATAACTTTTTTGCAAAAGATTTGCTTAAAGATAAAAAAGAACTTTCTGAACATTTGATGCTACTTGACTTGGGTAGAAATGATGCTGGTAAAGTTTCTAAAATAGGAACTGTTAAAGTTACAGATAGTTTTATGATCGAGAAATACTCTCATGTAATGCATATAGTTTCCAATGTGATGGGTACTTATAATAATAAAATTTCAAAATTTAAATCACTACTTGCTGGATTTCCTGCAGGGACTGTTTCTGGTGCACCTAAAATTAGAGCTATGGAAATAATCGATGAGCTAGAAAAAACTAAAAGAAAAATTTATGCTGGAGGAATAGGTTATTTTTCTGCAAATGGTGAATTTGATACCTGCATCGCTTTAAGAACTGCTGTAGCAAAAAATAAAAAATTCTATGTTCAAGCTGGTGCAGGAATAGTAGCTGACAGTAATCCAATTAAAGAATACGAAGAAACTGTTAATAAAGCCAAAGCTTTAATGAATGCATTAAAATAATGAAAATTTTATTAATAGATAACTATGATAGTTTTACATTTAACTTATATCACTATGTATCATCACTAGGCGTTAAAGTTGATGTGGTTAGAAATGATAAAATCACCCATACACAAATACTAAAAATTAAATATGACAAAATTATTATATCACCAGGACCAGGTAATCCAAATCAATCAGGAAATTGTATTAAAATAGTAAAAGCACTTTATAGAAAAATACCAATTCTTGGAGTATGTTTAGGTCATCAAATTATTGGCCAAGTTTTCGGTTCAAAAATTATTCAAGCAAAAAAGTTAATGCATGGGAAAACTAGTTTTATAAAATCAAAAAAAATAGGTATACTTAAAAATCTTCCCTCTAAATTTGAAGCTACAAGGTATCACAGTCTTATAGTTGATAAAAAAACGTTATCTGATCATCTTGAAATTACTGCAGAAACTGAAGATGGAATTATCATGGGCATAATGCATAAAAAATATAATATTCACGGTGTTCAATTTCACCCTGAAAGTATAAAAACTACCATTGGAATTAAAATATTAAAAAATTTTATTAATTACAAAAGTAAATGAAAGTTTTCATAGATAAATTAAAAGATAAACAAGACTTATCGTTCAATGAAAGCAAAAATGCTTTTGAAATACTAATGGATGGTAAAGCATCAGATGATGAGATATTTGATTTTTTAACTCTACTTTCATCTAAAGGTGAGAGCTCAGATGAAATTGCTGGAGGGGTTTTTGTTTTAAGAGATAAATCTAAAAGAGTTAACGTTAATGACTGTATTGATACATGTGGAACGGGTGGAGACGGTATGAACACACTTAATATTTCAACCGCTTCAGCACTACTTCTATCTAGTATGGGGATAAAAGTTGCAAAACATGGCAATAAAGCTGTTTCCTCTAAATGTGGTTCAGGAGATGTTTTGGAAGCTTTAAATATAAAGATAGATTTAGAGCCTAAAAATATTGAGGAACAAATTGAAAAAAATAACTTTGGTTTTATGTTTGCACCTAACTATCACAGTGCAATGAGATTTGTTGGTCCTACTCGAAAAAAAATAGGAAAAAGAACAATTTTTAATATGATTGGCCCTTTAAGTAATCCTGCACTAGTTGATAGACAAGTAATTGGTGTTTTTGATAAAAAACTATTAAAAATTTTTGCTAATGCTTTGAATAATTTAAATATTAAATTTGCCTGGATTGTAAATAGTGAAGATGGATTAGATGAAATATCACCCTATTCAAAAACTAATGTTGTTCAATTAAAAAATGGTAAAATTTCTGAAATATTAATTGATCCTATAAAATTAAATATAGGTGCGAATAAATTTGAAGATTTACTTGGTGATGATGCAAAATTTAACGCAAATAAAATGCTAGATATATTTAAAGGTGAAGATAACGATTTTTCAAAAGCTGTTTGTTTAAATGCTGCAGCAGGTCTTATCGTTTCAGAAAAATATACAATTTTTATTGAAGCTTATAACGAAGCAAGAACACATATATTGTCAGGAAAAACATACAATGACTTAAAGGAAATTCAAAATGTCTAAAGATGTACTAGAGGAAATTATTAAAAAAAAAATTGAAAAAGTTGATTTATTAAAAAAATCAATTTCATTAAATTCTTTAAATGAACAAATAGATCAAAATAAATCATTTATTAACTTTAAAGATAAAATTCAAAACAACATTGATAATAATAAAATTTCTCTAATTGCAGAAATAAAAAAGGCAAGCCCATCCGCTGGTATTATAATTGATGATTATAACCCTATAGAAATAGCAAAAATCTACAATAACAATAAAGCAACATGTTTATCAATTCTTACTGAAGAAGATTTCTTTTTGGGCAGCCTAAGTGACATTAGTAAAGTGAAAGAAAAAATAAATTTACCTGTTTTATGTAAAGATTTTTTTATTGATAAGTTTCAAGTACCTCTTGCAAAAAGTTATGGTGCGGATGCAATATTAATTATATTAGCTGGTGTCTCTGACGACCTTGCTAATGAATTATATGAAGAAGCAATGAGACTTAATATGTCAATAATTGTTGAGGTCCATACAATTGAAGAAGCCGAAAAAGCTCTTAACTTTAAAGAAGCATTAATTGGAATAAATAATAGAAATCTTAAAACTTTAAAAACAGATCTTAATACAACTTATGATATCTATAACGTCTTAAGTAATCACTCCTCCCCTTTAATTTCTGAAAGCGGCATTAAAACAAAGGAAGAACTTCTTTCTTTAGAGAACAAAACAGAAATAAAAACTTTTTTAATTGGTGAATCACTTTTAAAAAATTTAAATAAAAATTCTATTTTTTCCATTCTCTAGTAAAATAAGCCCCTATTTTAAACATTTTTTAGCTATTGCAGAATTAAAAGAACACTTGTAGAACATATTTTGTACTTTATTTGTTCTTATGCTAACTAAAAAACAAAAAAACCTGCTTTTATTCATCAACAAAAAATTGAGAGCCTCAGGTGTATCTCCTTCATACGAAGAAATGAAAGATTCTTTAAATTTAAAGTCTAAGTCAGGAATACACAGATTAATAAGTGCCTTAGAAGAAAGAGGTTTTATTAGAAGGTTGGCTCACAAAGCTAGAGCTTTAGAGGTTATAAAACTTCCTGAAACAGCTTCTGCTAATGATATTTACAATAGCTTTTCACCTAGTGTTATTAAGGGTGGTCTAGATACAGAAAATACTAACTTAAATGAAATGGAAATTCCTGTATTAGGTAGTATAGCAGCAGGAACACCTGTAGAGGCAATACAAAATGAAGTTTCTCGTATACCTCTTCCAAGCAATCTTGAAAAAAACGGTCAATATTTTGGTCTAAAAGTTCAAGGTGATTCAATGATTGAGGCTGGCATTAATGAAGGTGATACTGTTATCATAAAAAGATCTGACACTGCTGATAACGGTAAAATTGTAGTAGCTTTAATAGATGAACACGAGGCAATGTTGAAAAGAATTAGAAGAAAAGGAAAAACTGTAGCGCTTGAAAGTGCTAATAGAAACTATGAAACCAAAATATTTGGTCCAGATAGAGTAAAAGTTCAAGGTATTCTTGTATCTTTATATAGAAACTTCTAAGAAAATAGTCTAAAAATCATTGATGTCAAAAGTAGCAACAAGATTTGCTCCCTCTCCTACTGGAGCTCTTCATATTGGTGGTGTAAGAACTGCCTTATTCAATTGGCTATATTCTAAAAATAAAAATGGGACCTTTCATCTAAGGATTGAAGATACAGACAAGGAAAGATCTAAAGATGAACATAAAATTCAAATTATCAAGTCTTTAAAATGGATTGGTATTGAGCATGATGGTGATGAATACATTCAATCAACTAAAATTGATGATCATGTAAATGTAGCTAATGAACTGCTTAAAAATGGTCATGCTTATAAATGTTATTGTTCAAGTGATGAAATAGAAGAGCAAAAAAAACGAGCGAGACAAAAAAAACTTCCTTATGTTTACAATAGAAAATGTAGAGATCTTCAAGAGTCTAATGCGCCTACAATTATCAAACCAGTAATTAGATTTAAAAGTAAAATTAAAGGAACCTCAGTACTAAAAGATTTGGTGCAAGGAAATGTTGAAATAGAGAATATTACAATAGAGGATTTTATAATATTAAGAAATGATGGAACGCCAACATATAATTTATCTGCAACCGTTGATGATCATCAAATGAATATGACCCATATCATTAGAGGCGACGATCATAAGATTAATACATTTAAACAAATGCAAATATACTTAGCAATGAAATGGGAAGTTCCTCAATTTGCACATATACCTCTTATTCATACAATAGAGGGTAAAAAATTATCAAAAAGAGATAATGCATCAACTTTAGATGACTACTCCAAAATAGGAATAATACCCGATGCATTAAGGAATTATTTACTGAGATTGGGCTGGTCTTTTGAAGATAAAGAAATATTTACCCTAGATGAGAGCATTAAGTACTTTAACTTAGAAGGTATAGGAAGATCACCATCTAAACTAGATATGAGTAGAATTCTATCAATGAACGAACATTATATTAAAAATATTGATGAAAATGATTTATTTAATCAGCTAATAGAATACTGCAAATTATATAAAAGTGAAATTAAGTCAGATAAAAAAGATAAGATCAAAAAATCTCTAACTTTCTTAAAAAATAAAGCAAAAACATTAGAAGATATATTTAATAATGGTCAATATATTATTGTAGATGAGATAAATTTTAATCAGGATGACATTAAGATCATTGATGATAAGGCAAAAAGAATCATTTCTGCTTTCAATGCTCAATTTGCTATCATAGATAAACTTAGCAAAGAAACATTGGAGCCAATAGTAAATGAACTAATTAAATCAAATAATACAAATTTTAAAGGAGTTGGTCAGCCTTTAAGGATAGCTTTAACAGGTTCAAAATTTGGACCTGGCATATATGATATAATTATTTCACTTGGAAAAGAGGAAGTTATAAAAAGATTAACTAATAAGAAACTTAGTTAATACGGAAGAAGCTTCATCAGAAGATGAGGTTTTTGATCTAATTTTAGTTAAAGTTTCATCACACTCATTGATTTGTTTTTTCATTAATTCTGGATTTTTTAAAAAATAAACAACAGAGTCGTAAATCTCTTTAGCATTACATTCTTTTTGTATTAATTCAGGAATTATCTCTTTGTTGTTAATAATATTGATGATATTGGCAAATTTTGTTTTCACTAACATTTTAACAATTAAAAAATTCAAAAAATTCATTTTATAAATAATTATAGAAGGAACTCTTGCATTACAAATTTCAAGAGAAACAGTTCCAGATTTAGAAACTGCAAAAATAGATTTATTTAAAATTTGTTTTTTAATATTTTCTTCAGAAATAACTTCAACATTTTTTAAATTTATATTATTAATTTTCTCACTAATTAAATTTTTATTATCCTCAGTAGTATGAAAAATAAAAGTAAAATTATTAAATTTTTTATTCATCATATTAATAAAATCTATCAAGATAGGTAAAAGTAAATTAACTTCCGACGATCTACTTCCAGAAAAAAGAGAAATAATTTTTTTATCATTAGATATGATGTTAGTTAGATCTATTTTGTTTTTTGACTCTTCTTCTAGCAACGGATGACCGACAAAAGTATTTGGAATATTTTCTTTATCAAAGTATTTTTTTTCAAAATCAAATAATAATAAAATATGATCTAAAAACTTTTTAAATTTTTTTACTCTGCCCTCACGCCATACCCATACTTGTGGTGCTACATAATGAATAGTTTTTATATCATTGTTTAATTTTTTAACTTTTTCTGCAACTCTTAATGTAAAATCAGGACTATCTACACTAAACAAAATATCTGGATTAAATCTTATTATCTCTTCTACAGTTTTATCTATTTTATTCTTTATTTTAAAAATATTTAATAAAACACTTGTAAAGCCGATGTGGGTAATTTCTTTTAGCTTAAAAATAGATTTTATCCCTAACGAATTTAAATGTGTTCCACCGACACAAGCATATTGAATATTTGGATTATTTTTTTGGACTTTGGATATGACTTTAGAGGCAAGTTTATCTCCAGAGGGTTCACCAGTTAATATAAAGATTTTTTTCATTTTACTGAGATAAACATCCTATTTCTATTCGCAAATTTTATGCATTTGATTTTATCTAAAAAAACATGTTGTTTGTTTTTTATAACAATACCCTTTAAACCAGCAATCTTGCTTTGTTTGATAGTTTTTAATCCTATCGTTGGCAGATCTACTCTCAAGTCTTGTTTTTTTTTGGGAAACTTAACTAATACTCCATGATTTCTAAATATTTTACTTTTGCTTTTTTCAAGCATTTTTTTGGTTCCACCTTTTCCTTCTATAGAAATCACTTTTTTGTTTCTAACCACAACAGCTTGGCTAAAATTATATTGTCTTAAATTATTTAATGTTTTAATTGCTATTTTAATATCTAATTGATCTTGTTTGTTTGGTTTTATCTTTGAATAATTACCTTTCGTTAAAGATAATTCGGGATTAAATTTAAGAGAATTTTCTGTTTTAATCTTGTTTTGAGCAAATATCTTAATAATTTCTTTAAGTATCGCTGCATCTCCAAGCTTTGAGGCTTTGATTATTCTTGGTATATAATAAATTCCTTTTAAATCTAATTTTAATTTAGAAAAGTTTGGTTTATTTACTTTTCCAGCAAATAAGACTTTTTTACAGTTATTTTCCCTAAGAATATTAATAATTTTACCGAATTGACCAATGGATACAGCAAAAGAATTTTTATCTTTCTTAAATTTCTTTGTTTTTGATAAATCAATTATCAAATATTTTATTTTATTTTTTTTAATTGTTTTTAGAATTTCCTTTGGAAAATCAGTATCACCAAAAATTAATCCTATCATCTTATGAAAATGGTGTGCAAATAGATCTTTTTTTATCTTTTGTTATAAATTTAATTACATCTTTAACTAACGGATTTTCTTGAAAAGAACCATTCAATTTACTTATATTTTCATTAACATTTTTTGTAGCAAAAATTTTTTTGTAAGCGTCACTTAAACCTAAGATATCCTTGTTTTCATACTTAGCTCTTCTCAACCCTATTAAGTTCAATCCTTGCAATGAATTTCTATTTCCAGTAGACAATCCATAGGGTATTACGTCATGTAAAACACCCGTCATTCCACCAATCATTGCCATTTTTCCAATCCTAGTGAATTGTTGAACAGCAGAATTGCCGCCAATAACAACATTGTCCTCAATAATTGCATGACCACCTAATGGTACATTATTTGCTATTATTACATTATTACCAACATGACAGTCATGAGCGATATGGGATGAAATCATAAATAAACAATTATTTCCAATAACTGTTTTGCCCCCACCACTAACTGTACCAGGATTTATTGTTACATACTCTCTAATTTTGTTATTATTACCAATTATTAAATTGGTGGGTTCACCATTGTATTTCAAGTCCTGTGGATCATTAATTGAAACAAAAGGATAAATCTTATTTCCCTTTCCGATTTTAGCACTTACAGAAATATTTACATGAGAATGAATGATAGTATTTTCATCAATTTCTACATTTGGACCAATTACACAATATGGACCAATCTCAACATTTGAGGCTATTTTTGCTTTTGGATCTATTATTGCTGTTTTATGGATCATTTATTATCTTTGATGAATTTTTTTAAATCTTTAGCAGGATAACCCATTTGTTTAGTATTATCAGGAATATTCTTTATAACACCGGATCCACCTCCTATTTGTACATTATTACCAATTTTTAAGTGTCCAGATATTCCTGCTTGACCACCAATCATCACATTATTTCCTAATGAAGAGCTTCCAGCAAATCCAACTTGACCAGCAATGATGCAATTTTCTCCGATCTTATTATTGTGAGCAATATGAACTTGATTATCAATAAAGGTATTCTTGCCAATTAAAGTATTAGACAAGGAGCCCCTGTCTATTGTGGATCCACAACCTATTTCACAATTATCTTCAATTATCACAATTCCTATGTGAGGATATCTAGTATTTCCATTTTTATTTGGGAAAAAACCAAAACCTTTTTTTCCAATTACACATCCATCTAAAATATAAACGTTATTTTTAATTAAAGTATTTCTGATGATAACATTAGATCCAATTGAACAATTATCACCAATGATTACATTGCTTTCAATTATTGAATTATGCCCTATTGAAGAATTGAGCCCAATTTTAACATTTTTTCCAACCAATACATTTTGACCATGTTTCACAGTCTTATGTAAAATTGTTTTTTCAATATTTTCAGTTTGAGGATCAAAATCATCAGTAACAGAATCTGGATAAAATATTTTAGTAATTATAGCGGTAGAGATAAGAACATTATCAACCTCAATAGGTTTACAATTATTTGGTAATATACTTGATAATTGCTTAGTAGTTAGGCAATAAGCAGCTTTAGTGATTGAAGCCGCAGCTTCATATTTTTTTGAATGAAAAAAAGTAATATCTGTATTTGATGCTGTAACAAGATCCTTGATATCTAAAATATTTGTTTCAACATATTTATGTTTATTATTAATATTTGCAGAAATTAAGATATCATCAATTTTTATAGGACCTTTATTCTTAAAAAATAGATTATTCATTGATAAAGTTTTTTATCAAAAATTTTAAAGGTTTGCTTATCAAGAATTATTACTAATTATTTTTTATCTACGATAGTAGCTGACCATAGAGCGTCAGCCATTTTTTTTCCATCAACAAATGCTTCACCCTTATACTTCCAGACTCTTCCATGAGATCTAATTGCTTCTATATTTAGTTCTAGCTTACAGTCTGGAATAACTGGGTTTCTAAATCTTGCTTTTTCAATACCCATTAAAAAAACAAGTTTGTTTTCATAAGTTTCTCTATCAATACCATGCGCGGTAAGAGCTGCAGCTGCTTGACCAAAAGCTTCAACAATCAAAACTCCTGGCATAACGGGATTACCAGGGAAATGTCCTTGTACAAAAAAACTATCTTTCTTAACATTAACAATTGCCGTTGCAGAAAATAATTTTTTGATATTAGTTAATTCTTCTATAAGGAGCATGGGCTCTCTATGAGGTAATAAATTGATTATTTCTTTTTTATTTAATTTATTGGTCATAATTATTGTAATTCTATACTTTTAATTTTTGAATTTAAAATTTCAAGTATCTGACTTGTAATATCTAATTCTTTTTTACCTATTATAATGCCCTGTTTTGGAATGATGTATGAGATAGAATTTTTTTTAGCATAATCCGCAAGAATTGGTGTAAGTGACTCAGTAAGATTTCTTTGGGCAACGTTTTTTATTTTTGTAATTTGATTAATTGTTTTACTTCGAGATACTTTGTAGTCTTCAACTTTTTTTTTAAATAGCTGTACTTCAATGAGATATTCTTTTTCACTTAAAATATTTTTTTTTGAAATTATATTCCTTTCTTCAGTTTGTAAATTTTTTTCAATTTCTTCAAACTTTTTTTTATTAAATTTAGTTTTTTCATCTAATTTCTTAATGATTAACTTCCCAGCTAGTGAATTATTCATCAAATAATCTATATCTAGATAGTAAATATTATTATTTGATAGAGCAATATTTGTATAAAAAAGAATAAATGCTGTGGTTAAATAAATACAGATTTTTTTGAAAGTCATTAAAATGTTGTGCCAAGGTTAAATCTAAAACTTTCGGTTTTATCAGTAGAACTTTTAGTAATAGGTTGAGACAATGAAAAATTTAGAGGTCCAATTGGTGTTAATAGATCCATTGAGACTCCTGTTGAGCTTCTAATCTTATTATTATCATCAATAGCACTATCATAATCGACACCCCATACATTAGCAGCGTCAATAAATAGAGAAAAATCCATATTTTGAAAGGATGGTAGAAGTTTAGGTAGTGTAGCACTGAAATTTAGAGCAGAAATATAATTACCACCAATATAGTCATTATTTTCGATTGGACCAATTTTACCAGATTCGAAACCTCTGAGTTTACTGCTAGGCATAAATAACCTTTTTGAGATTCTTACATCCTCATTACCAAGTGAATTTACAGCTTTTCCATAAAAACTAACTTTTGTAACCGTATCTAATATTTTCTGATATCTGGTTGACTCAAATGAATTAACAATTTCATAATTATCTGACATTACAGGTAGTTCCTGTTGAAATATATTTCTAAAACCTTCATCTGGTCGAAATCTTTTATTTCTTAAGTCATAGTCTAAAGAATAGTTAAAATAACTATCAAAATAATTTCCTTCTTGTTTTTTAAGAGATGTTGATGCAGCGCTTGTTGTTTCAAGTTTTTCGTAGGAGATATCAACCTCAGGTCTAAAGTATAAATTTTCAAATTGTTCAAAAGAAGTACCTAGGGATACACCTAAATCTGATGTTTTGTAACCAAAGTCAGTTATATTATCAGTACTGGTACTTCTTATAGAAGTAAATAAAGAGTTATCTGAATAATTAAAATTAGGTTTTTCATATATAAATTGTCCCTTAATAGAATTTTCTGAAAATTGTAAATTTGAGTTTAATTTAATCCCCTTCCCTAAAAAATTATTTTCTTTTATACCTCCACCTATTGTGCCGCCTGATGTTCCAACACCAGCACCTAAAGAAATTTCTCCAGTAGGTTTTTCTTCAACAGTAAGATTTACCACCTTAAGACCTTCGCTAGAACCTGGAACAATATTAGTTTCTACTTTTGAAAAAATATTTTTTGCTTTAATATTATTTACAGATTTGTTGAATAAAATTTCATTATAAGGATCACCCTCATCTACTATTAAAGAGTTTCTAATAACCTCTTCAATAGTATAATTATTTCCTAGTATGTTAATTTTTTCAACATAAAATTTTTCGTTATCTTTTAAAGAAAATGAAATGTTCAATTTATTATTATCTATTATTGTTTCTTCTAGTGACGCATCAATAAATTGGTATTGTTTAGTAAGCGCTATTTTATCAACTTCTCTTAAAATTTTCTCAACTTTATCTAATGAGTACTCTTGATTTTTTAAATCTACTAAGGATTCATTAATTTTCGTAAAATATTTTGAATCGTAGTCATCAGATAATACTAAAGTTAATTCGTTAAATATAAATTTTTCACCAGAATTAATATTAAAAATTAACTTAAAAGAATCTTCATTATTAAATTCTAAAAAGGAGTTTGTTATTTTTACGTTATAATACCCATTATTTTTATAAAAATTTGTTAATAGTCTTTTGTCTAATTCGATTCTTTCCGAATTAAGATAAATAGATTGTGAAATAAATTTCCAAAATTTAGACTCTTCAGAGGTGATTATGTTCATAAGTTTTCTATCTTTAATTTTTTTATCTCCAATAAATTGTACTTCATGAATTTTGGCTCTTTTGCCTAGATTTATATCGTAAGTAAGTCTTGTAGAATTTTGTTCTTCATTTAATGTAGAGGTAGTTTTAACATCAGCGAAGTAATACCCGCTACTTTTCAAAATATTCTTTACTAAATTTAAATCTGATAGAAACAATGATTCGATATAAGAACTACGGTTTTTTAATTTAATCTTATCTAATAATAGCTCAGTTAATTTTGTACTTTTAATTCCATTTATTTGGACATCTTCGATGATTGGATTTTCAATGACAGAAATTTCTAAGATTGAATTATTAATTTTTAAGTTAATTTCTTTAAAAAAATTTGTCTCATAAATATTCTTAAGCACCATATCTAAATCATCGTCATTGTAACTTTTGTTAAAATCTATATCACCAAAAATTATTATAGATTCTTTAGATATTCTCTTATTACCATCCACCTTAATTTCACTAATAGTTTGAGCTATAGATAAAGAGGAAATAAAGAATAAAATAAAATTAATTCTTATAATTGTTTTAAACATAAGGTTTTATATAGTTAATTTGTTAATTTTCAAACTTACATAACTGTTCAATTTGATGATTTCATCAATATTTTTGACCTTAATTTTTTTAAATTTTGTAAATTCCTTCATTTTGATTATTTTCAATAAGAAAGTTGATATTTGATTAAATGTTATTTTTTTCTTTAAAAATAAATCAACCAATTTATCGTTCGCACTTACTATAACAGTTTCAAATAATGAGTCATTGTGTGGCATCTTCTTTAAAATTTTTACAACTGGAAATTTAGTAGTATCTACCTTTGTAAAATTAAGTTTACTTAATAGATTAAAGTTAAGTTTTTGCGTTCGAATTTTTTTTTCATACTTGCTATAAAAAGAGTTAAAAATTGGAATTTTCATATTTGTATCGTGTATTAACATTTTAGTTAAGCCATTATTAAATTTAATAATAGCATGAACATAGGAAGCTGGGTGAATTAAGATGTTTAATTGACTATATTTATAATTAAAAATTTTTTTAGCTTCTATAATTTCAAAAACTTTATTCATCAATGTTGCAGAATCTATTGTTATTTTTTTTCCCATTTTCCAATTGGGGTGCTTAAGCGCTTGTTTTATAGTAATTTTTTTAAACTTATTAAAATTTAATTTGTTAAATGGTCCACCTGATGCTGTAATAAACACTTTTTCTATATTAATATTTTTAGCATCATCAATTAAAGACCATATTGAAAAATGTTCAGAATCTACTGGTATAAATTTAACTTTAAATTTATCTAATTCTTTTTTTATTAATGACCAGCCACAAATGATAGACTCTTTATTGGCTATTGCTATATTCTTTGTAAACCTAATTACTTTTAAAGTGGGGCTTAAACCATCCAAACCAGAAATTGCATTTAATATATAGTCAGCTTTTTTTTTATTAAAAATTTTATGTATTGAATCATAGTTATTATAAATATTAATTTTTTTATTTTTAAGTATTTTTTTAATTTTTAAAAAACTTTTTTTTTCTCTAACAACAATATTTCTAACTTTAAAAATTTTTAATTGTTTAAGTAATTCATTAATATTTCTATTTACAGATAATAATAAAATATCACAATTTTTTTTATCTTTTTTAAGTATATCCAAAAAGGATTTACCAATTGAACCGGTCGAGCCTAAAAGTACTATTTTTTTTTTCATATTAGTTTAAAAAATTTAACAAAAGTATACCTAACGGCACAGCAAAAATTATGCCATCCATTCTGTCAAGTAATCCACCGTGACCAGGAAGAAGATCGCTAGTATCTTTAACTTTAGCTTTTCTTTTTAAAAGAGAGATGAATAGATCTCCTATTTGGGAAATTAAAGAAATTACAATTGTTAGTATTATTAAAGTAAGCAAGTCGTATATAATTACTTCATTATAAAATATTGGTATTAAAACCATCGAAAAAACAATTGAACCAATGGATCCTGATATAGTTTTATTAGGGCTTATTTTAGTAAGTTTTTTTCCTTTAAAAGTTTTTCCAAATACTAATCCACCAATGTCAGATAAAATTGCAACTAAAACTGAATACAATAAATATATTTTTAAATCAGTATAATCAGATTCTATTATAAATAGAAAATAAACCAAAATAGATAAATACAGTAATGAAGCTGACTTTGATATATACCTAAAAAAATGGTCCTGATATCTATTGCCTTTTATAATTTTAGAAATCAATGCATAAAATTCAATCCATATAATTATTGCTATAATCATTATTGAACCAATCATTATAAATGTATAAAAATACATTGCTGCCAATAAAGAAAGTAAAATAATAGATGTGAATATTCTTTTTTTTAATTCGTTATTTATCATATTGAGCCAAAATTTCTTTTTATGGATTTAAATTTATTCAATATTTTCTTAAAATCATTACTTTTAAAGTCAGGCCATAATTTTTTTTCAAAGAAAATTTCCGTGTATGCCAACTGCCATAGCATAAAATTACTTAGTCTCTGAGTATTTCCAGTTCTTATCAAAATATCTGGATCTATTATATTTTTTGTAAATAAATTATTATCAATATTTTTTTCATTTATTTTAATTTTTTTTTTCCTGATGTTTTTTATAGAGTTAATTAATTCACTTTTGGAACCATAATTCAAAGCAACATTTACCTGTAATGATGAATTTTTTGATGTTTTTAATTCTGAATTTTTTAAAATTTTTCTTAATCTAATGGGTAACTTATTTATTTCGCCTATAAATTTTAGTTTAATATTTTTTTTTAATAGGTTGTCAATTTTATTTGTCAAAAAATTTTCCAATAAATTAAATAAATAATTTATTTCTTTTTTTGGTCTTTTCCAATTTTCAGTTGAAAAGGTATAGAGTGTTAAATATTTAATATTTATCTTTAAACATTCATCAATAACAGACTCAACTGTATATAACCCTGCTCTATGGCCTGCGTTTCTTGAATTTTTATGTTTAATACCCCACCTTCCGTTTCCATCCATGATGATGGCCACATGTTTGACTGGGTTCATATGGTCATTATTTCTTTTTCTTTTGCTTCAACTTTAGTATCTATGATTTTAATATGCTCATCCGTAAATGTTTGTACTAATTTTTCATTAATTTTTTCATCATCTTCACTAATTATTTTTTCTTTAACTAAGCTTTTTAAATCATCATTCGCTTCTCTTCTAATATTTCTAATTGAGATTTTACACTTTTCACCCATAGATTTTATTAATTTTTTAATCTCCGTTCTTCTTTCTTCATTTAAATCTGGTACGGGCAACCTAATTAATTGACCATCGATTTGAGGATTTAAACCTAATTCTGATTTTTTAATTGCAGTATCAACAAGTGGAACATTATTAAGATCCCAAACTTGGATGTTAATTGTTCTAGCATCAGGGGTTGTTATACTTGAAACTTGATTTAAAGGCATCGCTTGACCATAAACTTCCACCTTAACAAGATCTAACATTGAAGCATTTGCTCTACCTGTTCTTAATGATGTTAACTCTTTCTGAAAAACCTCAATGGTTTTATCCATCTTCTGGCTGTATGTTTTTTCATTAAACATTTATTCACCTATTTTAATTCTAAGAAAATTGTTAATCTTTAAATCTGGTATGTTTAGTTCTTTTATAATATCTTGAACTTTCTTTTTTGGTTCCATAACCCATGCTTGTGTTAATAATGCATTTTCCTCTTTAAACTTATTCATTTTACCTAAGCTAATTTTTTGTGCAATCTCCTCTGGTTTTCCTGAATTTTTTAACTCCTCTGTAACAAGATCCTGTTCTTTTTGAAGAAGGTCTTTATCAATTAAATCTGAACTTAAAGCCAAAGGATTTGAAGCTGCAATATGCATTGAAAGTTGTTTACCAAATGCCTTAACATCTTCACTATCGTTTGAGGTCTCAAGTGAAGTTATGACTGATAATTTAGACAAATTATCTTTAACTACAGTATGCAAATAATTAAAATTTTTAGAACCTGGTTGGCTAAATGTTTTAGCTTTACCAAGTGTTATCTTTTCTCCCATTTTTGCAATTAATGCAACAAGGCTATCTTCAACTGTTTCTCCATTTGCCATTTTTGACTTATTGAGTTTCTCTAAGTCAGATGAATTTTGATTATTTAATTCACTTAATTCTTTCGCAAAAGATACGAAGTCATCATTTTTAGCAACAAAGTCTGTTTCACAGTTAATTTCAATAACAGATATTTTGTTTTCATCACCTGAAGTTGCAATAACACCTTCTTTAGCATCTCTTGACATTTTTTTTGATGCTTTAGAAATTCCTTTTACTCTTAAAATTTCAACAGCTTTATCTAGATCACCTCCAGATTCTTTGATTGCTAAATTACAATCTTTAAATCCAGCACCAGTTGCTTCACGTAATTGTTTTACTTTTTCTATATCACTCATGTTAATTAAGTTTTTCCATATCTTTTTTTGAAAATTTAGCATCTAACTTCTCTCTATCAATCTCCTGAATAGTTTTTGATGAAGTTTCTTTTATTTTTGTCTCATCAACATCTGGTTTTTCTTCAGATTTAGATGGAGCAGCTTTTTTTGCATTTTCAATAGTTTCTTTTACTAAATTACAATATAAATCAATTGCTCTTCTAGCATCATCATTACCAGGAATTGGGTAATCAATACCATCAGGATTAGAATTGCTGTCAAGTATAGCGCAGATTGGAATACCTAATTTAGAAGCTTCAGCAATAGCTAGAGATTCATAATTAGTGTCAATAATAAAAACTAGATCGGGAACCTTTTTCATTTCTGCAATTCCACCCAATGCTCTTTCTAATTTATCTTTTTTAACACTCATCTTTAATAGTTCTTTTTTTGTAAAGCCTCTATTTTCAGCTACAAGATCAGCCTCATATTTTTTCATCTTTTTAATTGATCCTGAGATTGTTCCCCAGTTGGTTAGCATTCCACCTAACCATCTGTAGTTTACAAAGTATTGTCCAGTTTCTTTTGCAACTTCAGCAATAGCTTCTGATGCTTGTTTTTTTGTAGACACAAAAAGAATTTTGCCATTATTGGCTATCGTATTGTAAACTTTTTCCAAAGCTATATTCGTTAATTCTAATGTTTGAGTTAAATCAATAATGTGAATTGAATCTCTTTTTCCAAAAATGTATTTTTTCATCTTTGGGTTCCATCTTAAGGTCTTATGACCTAAATGAACGCCTGCTTCTAATAATTGTTGGATAGTTAGACTTGGTATTTTCATATTTATTCCCGGTTAAGCCACCACAGTAATTTCCATTTAAGGACCGGAGGTATAAAACCACAAACTGTGTGCGTGTTAATTTAATTTAAGAGTTATTTACAAATTATTCATGGAACAAACAAGTCTTTTTTAATGAATAATTGTCGAAATATCTTTATTTCTGATGATATTAATAGCTTTCCTGTCAATTAGACGCTTGTTTTTCAATTTAAAGCTAATCTCATTATTTTTATCAGTTATATTAATTTTTACCTCAGTTGTCCCCTCTGCATCCACTAAATCAGATATTTTATCGATGTCTTGAATTGATTTAATATTAAATACGATTTCATTAACAGGCTTATTAAAGAGATCCTTGAGAGAAGCTATTTTTTGAACATTTATTCTTTTAAATCTATTCTCATCGTTAGAAATGGTTTTGATCAAGGTTATGATTAAAGAGCTACCTTCAACTAAAGACTCTCTATTAAGTTCTAAAATATCTGAAAAAATAAAAAGCTCAAAAACACTAGTTAAATCAGTGAACTTAATAACACCGTATGAATTACCTTTTGCAGTTTTTCTTTCAGTGATTTTTAAAAGTGTAGCTGCGATATTTGCCTCTTTTATTGTATCATCTAAATTAAACTTTGCATAATCGACAATTTTATAGTCGTCAAAAATTTCTTTGAATTGATTTAAGGGATGGTCAGATATAAAAAAACCGATAGCTTCAAATTCTCTTGCTAAACGATCCTCAAACTTCCAATCTTCAATATTTAAAACTATTTCATTATCTTGCTCTTCATCTGAGCCAAAAAGATCAATTTGATTTGCTGCTTTGTTTTCATAAATATTTTTTGTTTTTAAAATAAAATTTGGAATAGAATTAAATAAGGCTTGTCGATTGTTATCTATATTATCAAAAGCTCCTGCTTTAACCAAACCTTCTAATTGAAGTTTATTTATATCTTTTGGATTAACTCTATTTAAAAAATCATTTATAGATTTAAAATCACCATTTTCATCTCTTTCTTTAACAACATTTGATATTGCTTCATAACCAACACTTTTAATTCCACCGAGAGCATAATAAAAATTATTGTCATCAAATTGAAAATCTGCAAAGCACTTATTAATATCAGGTCGTATAACTTTAATATTAATTCTTTTTAGTTCTTCATGGAATTCGCCCAATTTATTTTGATTTGAAATATCCATTGTCATAGATGCTGCAAAAAACTCTTTAGGATAATAGGCTTTTAAAAAAGCTGTTTGATAGGAAATTATAGCATAAGCAGCAGCATGACTTTTGTTAAATCCATATTCAGCAAATGGTTCAATTTTTAAAAATATACTAGCTGCAACCTCTTTGCTAATTCCATTTTTCAAAGCACCAGCAATAAATCCCTGTTTCTGCCTTTCTAATTCGGCTCTTTTTTTTTTACCCATAGCTCTTCTTAAAATATCTGCCTCACCAGCGGTAAAACCAGAGAGTTTTTGCGCTATTTGCATCACTTGTTCTTGATAAATAATAACTCCATAAGTAGGTTTTAAAATATCCTCAAGTAATGGATGCAAATAATCAGGTGTTTGTCTTCCGTGTTTACAGTCATTGTAAATTGGTATGTTGCTCATAGGTCCTGGACGGTAAAGAGCAACAAGAGCAATAATATCTTCAATATGGTTGGGTTTCATTTGCAACAAAGCTTCGCGCATACCAGCACTTTCAACTTGAAATAATCCAACAGTATTACCAGAAGATAAAAGTTCAAAAACTTTTTGATCATCAAAATCAATATCTTCAATTTTGAAATCTTTAACTTTTTTATTAATCAATTTTTGTGTTCTATTAATAACTGTTAAAGTTTTTAATCCTAAAAAATCAAACTTGATTAAGCCAGCATTTTCTGCTGAATACATATCAAATTGTGTTGATGGCAACAGCAAGTCTGCTGCAGCATCTTTGTATAAAGGTACAACTTCTGTTAATTTTCTATCAGCTATTACAACACCTGCTGCATGAGTTGCTACATTTCTATTTAAACCTTCTAATTTTAAAGAAAGATCAGTTAATTTTTTTACACGTGGGTCTTCATTAACTAATTTTTGAAGTCGTGGTTCACTATTTATACACTCTGTTAGACTCTGAGGTCTAGAAGGGTCAAAAGGGATCATCTTTGAAATACTGTCAACAAAACCATATGGTAAGCCTAATACTCTACCAACATCTCTAATAACCATTCTTGCTTTTAATTTTCCAAATGTAATTATATGAGCAACACTATCTTTATATTTTGTAGTTAAATATTTAAAAACAAGATCTCTTTTTTCCTCACAAAAATCTATATCAAAGTCAGGCATTGATACTCGATCAGGGTTTAAAAATCTTTCAAATATTAGATTAAATTTAATCGGGTCAACATCAGTAATGGACAAACACCAAGCAACTAGAGAGCCAGCCCCAGAACCTCTACCAGGTCCTACTGGAATATCGTTATTTTTAGCCCATTTAATATAATCAGATACAATCAAAAAATAACTTGGATATTTCATTTCGATTATGATTTTTAACTCATGATCTAGTCTATCTTTGTATTTCAAAAATTTATCATCTGTTTTTAAATTGTTTTCTTCAATTTTAAAAACTTTTTGGAATTTTTCTTTTAATCCGTCTAGCGAATCTTTTTTAAGCATTTCATCAGCATTGCCTCCTTTTTCAGAACTAATATTTGGAAGTACAGGTTTTGAAAACTGTGGTCTAAAATTACATTTAAATGGTAAATTGAAGTTATTTTCTAAAGCTTCAGGAAGATCTGAAAATAGCTTTGACATTTCTTCATTAGATTTAAAATAATGCTGGTTGCTATATTTAATTCTATTTTTTTCATTAACATAAGTTTTAGAACCAATGCACGTTAAAGCATCATGAGCTTCGTGCATGTCAGGTGTTAAGTAATAAACTTCATTTGTAGCTATAATTGGTATTTGAATTTTTAAAGATTGTTCTAAATTGAATTTTTCAAAAGCAATTTCGTTTTGATCACCATGTCTTTGGATTTCTAAGTAAAAATTATCATTAAATTTTGATGATAAGCTTCTATATAGTTTTGATATTTCATCTAAACGACCTTTTTCAAATAGTTTACCGAATAACCCTTGAATAGTTCCAGAAAGTAAGGACACACCTTCAGTGTCTATTAAAAGATCTTTTACATCTAAATGAGGGTCAGATAATGCATCATTTTCAAGGTAAGACCTTGAGGAAAGTTCAATAATTCTCTTATATCCATTTTCGTTAAGAGCTATTAGGGGTAATAGCCCTGTTGTATCTTCAAATCTAAAATAAATTTGAGTGCCAATAATTGGCTGTGTACCAACCTTAGAAATATTTTCAGCGAACTCTAATGCACCACATAAATTAGATGTGTCTGAAATACCTAAACAAGGTATTTTTTTTTCTTTACAAAAATCTTTTAAGTTATCAATTTTGATAGCACCTTCACAAATTGAATACTGTGTGTGAATTTTTAAGTGATTAAAATTTTGATTATTTAATTCTGGCATTGATAGTTTTTATATTACCATCAATCATTTCTAATTTGCAATCAGCCATATTAGCAAAAAATCTATTGTGAGTTGCATAAATTATTAATCTATTTTTATTTTTTAATTTATATAAAACATTAAAAACCTCTTTAGCAGTAGTATGATCTAAGCTGCCTGTAGGCTCGTCTGCTAATATAATTTCAGGTTCATTAATTAGTGCTCTAGCCATGGCAATTCTTTGCATTTCACCTCCTGATAGTTCAGATGGAAAATGAGCTTCACGTGATGAAAGACCCATTGTTTTTATAATTTCTTTTGCTCTTTCAATTGAATTTTTTTTATCATTAGTTAAAGCTAAACCAGCAAAATAAACATTTTCTAATGCTGTAAAATCTGGAAGTAAATTATTTTGTTGATAGATAATACCAATTTTACTTGATCTAATTTTATCATTTTTTGCATTTTCATTAAAGTTTACCGGTGTTTTATTAATTAACAATGAACCAGTGGTAGGTTTATCTATTAGTGACAAAACATTTAATAGTGTAGACTTTCCAGATCCAGATGGACCAACTAGAGAATAAATCTTACCTTTTGTAAAAGAATAATTAATTCTTTTTAAAACATTTATTTTTTTATTGTTGGAAAAAGATTTAGATATGTTCTTTAATGATATCAAATTATTCATACTTAAGTCCTTTAACGGGGTCTAATTTTGAAGCTTTTATTGCTGGAAAAATTGAAACGATAATAGTTATAAAAATTGAACAAAGAGAAATTATAAAAATTGAAGTTGGGTTTATTTCAGAAGGCATTGTGCTCAAAAAATAAATCTCTTCAGGAAACAAGCTAATATTAAATGTATTACTTAAGAATTCTCTCAGGTTTTCAATGTATAAAGAAAATATTACACCTAAAAAGATTCCAAAAAGTGTTGCTGTAGTTCCAATAATAACACCCACAAGGAAAAATATCTTAACAATAGACTTGTTCAGGACACCAATGGACTTAAGTATAGCTATATCTCTTGTCTTATTTTTAACTAAAATTGTAAGACCCGAAATAATGTTAAAAGCAGCTACTATAATAATCAAAGATAAGATTATAAACATTACATTTCTTTCAACCTTTAATGCAGAAAACAATGAGCTATTCATATCAGCCCAACTGTATACAAATTCATTTTTGAATATTTGTTGAATTTTACTTTTTGCTTCTTGAATATTTGATGGTTTGTTCAAATAAATTTCTAGGTTACGCTTTTCTTTTTTAAAACTAAAAAAGTTTTCCAATGTTTCTAAATTTATAAAAGCAATATTTGCATCGAAATCCGCTAAACCACTATCAAAGATAGATCTAATAATAAAAGTTTCTTGCCGGGGTAAACTTCCTATTATTGTTTCAATGCCTACTGGAGACATTATTGATATTTTGTCTCCTACACTAAGATCTAAATTAAAACTTAATTCTTTACCTATTGATATCGAATTCTTTGTTAATTGGTTTGATTTACCAATTAAGTTTCCTTTTTTTACAACATCAAGTTTTAGAAAGTTTTCTCTACTATAACCTCTTAAAATTAAACCTTTGGTGTATTTTTTGCTAATAACAATTGCTTCACCGGAATTACTAAGTATTAATTCTTTTGAAATTAATTTTAGATTTTCACTATCTAGTTTTTCTAAATTAATAGAAGTCTCATATGGCTTAACAGTAATATGAGCATTAAATCCTACAATCTTATTAATTAACTCACTTCTAAAACCATTCATAACAGACATCACAATAATAAGTACTGCAACACCAAGGCTAATTCCAATAAATGAAAAAATGGATATTATATTTAAAAAACCGTCTTTTTTTCTGGTTTTTAAATATCTAAGTGTAATTTCTTTTTCTAATGCAGAAATCAATTTTTTAATTTTTGTTCAGTTAAAATTTGAGTTATTTGATCTAGTGTTAAACTTTTAGGATCCCTTCCAATCTCTTTAAACTCTAATAAATTATCTTCTGAATTTTTTCCTAAAATTATTTGATAAGGCACACCTATCAAATTAAATTTTTTAATTTTAGATGAAAGATTTTCATCCATATCATCAATAATTGTATCAATATTTTTACTTTCAAAATGTTTAAAAAGTTTATTTGCTTTATCTAATGCCGATGTATCATTTTTGTTAATCATAGGTATTATTGCAAGTTCGTATGGTGCTACAGAAAATGGCCATTTCATTATTTCATCTTTTTGATCATATTTAGCTTCTATAATTGCTCCAACTAACCTTGATACACCAATTCCATAAGATCCCATTTTAACAAAATCTTTTTTGCCACCTGGAAGGTCTACAGCTGCATTTAAAGCTTTTGAATACTTATCTCCAAAATAAAAAATGTGACCTACCTCTATACCTTTTGTAATTAGTCTATTTTCTTCTGACACCTTTTCTTCAAATTCATTTTTATTAAATTTTTCATCGGCTACAGCGTAATATTGTTCATATTTTTTTCTTAAGTCTTGTAAGGATAGTCTATCCAATACAGTTCCTTCACTACCTAAATCAAAAACTCTTTTATCTGTAAAAATTTTACTTTCTCCTGTATCTGCTAAAATAATAAATTCATGAGATAAATTTCCTCCAATTGGTCCTGTATCAGCTGCCATTGGTATTGCTGAAAGTTCTAATCTTTTAAATGTTTTTAAATATGAGAAAAAGAATTTATTATACGAGAATGTTGCATCTTCATCATTAACGTCAAACGAATATGCATCCTTCATATAAAACTCCCTACCTCTCATTATTCCAAATCTTGGTCTAACTTCATCTCTAAATTTCCATTGTATATGATATAATAATTGAGGAAGTGATTTATAAGATTTAATACTTGATCTAAATATATCTGTAACTAACTCTTCATTGGTTGGTCCATAAAGCATTTCTCTACCTTGACGATCTTTAATACGAAGCATTTCATCACCATAATCGTCATAACGACCACTTTCTTTCCAAATATCACTGGGTTGTATAGTTGGCATAAGTATTTCTTGGACGCCAATTTTATTTTGTTCTTCTCTTACTATTTGTTCAATTTTTTTCATCACCTTAAAACCTAAAGGTAGCCATGAATAAATACCTGCTGAGGATTGTTTAATCATACCAACCCTTAGCATTAACTGATGTGATTTAATTTTTGCTTCTGATGGGTTATTTTTTAATATTGGAATGAATGACTTTGAAATGTACATTTTTAATTAATTATATATCTTAAATTTAAATATTCATATTTTATCAATAAATAAATTATCACGAAAATAACTGTTGTAATACCAGTACAATAAATGAATTTTTTTAGCATCTTAGGATTTTCAGGAGAACCTGCGTCTTCACCATCAATTTTGATAGATTTTTGTCTATTTACATCAATTGGAAGGATTGTAAAAAAAACTATCCACCAAATTATTATATAAATTATAGCAAGACCTGTTGCACTCATTTAAATTCTTACTAGGTTGATATTGATAAATGGTCTTTTACCAGTGAAATCTTTAGCACATTTTCTACATGTTATTTTTAAAGCATCAATTAAATTAAATTCTTGCTTTTTACTTTTTATAGAAAAAGTTCTAGTTGTTTTTTCGATTGCTTCTTCTAATTCGTATATAAACTCATCAACATCATAAACAGGCAGTCCTCTAAAAGTTAATACGGGTCTTTTGTGGATATTGCCTTTTGCAGTAATTAAAATAGTAACCTCCATATATCCATTTGCACTAATGTTTTTTCTATCTTTAATTGATTGAGCATCTTCTTCTACACTCATATTACCATCCAAATAAAGTCTACCGCTTGGTGCTTTATCAAAAACATGTGGTTTACCAGGCGCTAATTTTACAATATCTCCATTTTCAACTTGAACAGGATGTGGAACTTTCATTTCTTTAGCAAACTTCATATGTTCAATCATATGTCTGTGTTCACCATGAACAGGAACTGCACATTGAGGTTTTACCCAATCGTACATCTCTCTAAGATCATCTCTATTGGGGTGTCCAGAAACATGAACAAATTCGCTTTCTTCTGAAATAACTTCAACACCATCTTTAACTAGTTGATTTTGTAATTTATACAATTTTTTCTCATTACCTGGAATAATTTTTGAAGAAAAAATAACAGCATCATCTTTTTCAATGAATACATCTGGGTGAGTATTACTAGAAATTCTCATTAGTGCTGCCATAGGTTCCCCTTGGCTACCTGTACAAAGATAAACTATTTTTTCTCTAGCAATTTTTTTTGCATCACGCGCATCGACAGGTTCAATAACATTTTTTAAATAACCACATTGTCTTGCTGCTTTAAATATTCTATGCATGGACCTTCCTACTAAAGATATTTTTCTACCAGTTTTTTCTGCACAATAAAAAGCTGTTTCCATACGTGCAACATTCGATGCAAAAGAAGCCATAACAATTCTTTTTTTAAGGCTACCCATGATATTTAATAAGCTTTTTCTAACATCTAACTCTGAACCAGCTTTACCCATGCTAAATACATTTGTTGAATCACAAATCATAGCAAGCACACCCTCATTACCAATTTCTTTAAGTCTATCTGAATTGATCTTTTCACCAATAAGTGGCTCAGGATCAATCTTCCAATCACCAGTATGCAGTATTACACCTGAAGGAGTTTCAATTCTAAGACCATTGGGTTCAAGGATTGAGTGAGTTAGAGTTATATATTCTATTTTAAATGGATCTAAATTTACCGTTCCATTTAATTGAACTATTTTGAGAAACTTGGTTACATCTATATTTTTTTCTTTAAATTTTTCTTTTATTAAAACTGCAGTAAATGGAGTTGCAAAGATTTTACATTTAAGTTGAGGCCAAAGATGTGCGATCGCACCAATATGATCTTCATGTGCATGAGTTAAAATAATTCCTAAAAGGTCGTCTTTTTTATCAACAATAAATCCAGGATCTGGGTAAATAAGATCAATACCGGGTAAAGTATCATCAGCAAATGTAACCCCAATATCAACCATGATCCATTTATGCTCACCAGGTTTACCGTAGGCAAATAGGTTCATATTCATACCAATTTCACCGGACCCTCCTAGAGGGCAAAATAATAATTCATCTTTCATATTTATTTAATTAAAGTAGTGGCTCTGATTAGGCCTTTAATTGTTATGTCTTTATTTAATGTAACTTTCGTTTTTATTGAATTTTTGAATAAACCAGAAAATCCTCCAGTAATAATAATTTTAAAGGACATCTTAGTCTCTTTCTTAATTAAATTAACAATATTGTCAATTAAACCCTCATATCCCCAAAAAAAACCTGCTCTAACAGCACTAATAGTGTTTAATCCAATTACTCTATTTGTTTTTTTTAAATTGATCTTTGGTATTTGTGATGCTTTATCGGTTAATGTATCCAATGAGAGTTTAACACCAGGCGCTATAACGCCACCATGATAAGTATTTTTAATCAAAACATCAAATGTGGTTGCAGTTCCAAAATCTAAAATTATAAAATTATCCTTGTTATTAATGATGCTAATTGCATTTGCTAATCTATCTGAACCAATTTGTTTATAATTAACTTTAATCTTAATCAATTTATTTAACTTAAGTTTTTTCAGTTCGTGACACTTAATTTTATAAACTTTGTTAAAAAAGATTTTAACTGCATTAAATTTTTTTGGTACAACGCTGCAAAATAAACATTTATTAATTGATTTATTTTTTAAATTTAGGCCAAGTAAAGATTTATTAAGTGAGGAGTGATTTATTTTTTTTGTTAACAAAGTAACACGTTTAATAATAATATTTTTAGAGTTTACCAAACAAATTTTAGTTTCTGTATTTCCTATATCACCAACAATAATCATTTTAAATTTCTATCTAAGTTTTTTATATTAAATTTAGGAAACATTGGAATAAAAGTTTCATAAATTTTTTTTAACCTTAAAGCAGCATAATTAGGTGTAATTTTGATTCCAGTTAAGTCAAACAAATTTGTAGTTAAATAGTTTTTTATAATTGGACTCTTGGTCAAATTTATACCCACTCCAACAACAATAAATTTTTCACCAGATTTGATTAATATTTCTTGTAAAATACCTGAAATTTTCATTTTATTTATTAACAAATCATTTGGTTTTTTAATTATAATTTTACCATTATAAAATTTTGATAATAATTTTTTAACTAAAAGACAGTTTACTTTTGTCAAATCTTTCAATGATAATTGGACTTTGTTAATTTTAAAAAAAATACTAACAAATAAATTTCCCTTAAAAGAAGTCCATTTTTTTCCATATTGACCCCTTCCCTTTTTTTGCTTTTCAGCAATTATAATTCCAGATTTGTTATTGGTTTTTTTAATTATTTGTATAGCTAGATCGTTAGTACTATTTACAGTTTTAAAATTGAACTTTTTTAATTTCATTAAATAATATTAATTCTAGATACAATTTCCACTAATTTGCTTGGAAAAATAAAATATAAGAGAATTAATAATGTTGAAAAAGTCAGGGATCCTTTTAGCCAAATATTATGATCTGTGTCATAACTTTCCTTTTCTTTATCAAAGTAAATAACCTTAATTATTTTGAGATAATAAAATGCAGCTATTACCGTTGATAAAAGACCTACAATAGCCAAGAAGTACATTGACTGCTCTATGACAGCTTTAAAAATATAAAATTTTGCAAAAAAACCAGCTAGTGGAGGAATGCCTGCTAATGAAAAAAGGATAGCTAGTAATGATAAAGATAAAATTGGATGATTTTTTGATAGCCCTGATAAATCATCAATGGTTTCATAGTACGCATCATTTCTCTTTAACATCAATAGGCAACTAAAAAAGGCAAGATTCATAACCAAGTATATCGACATATATACAATAGAGCTTTGAATGCCTTCGTTTGAACCTGTAGACAAACCAGCTAGAGCATAACCCATATGACCTATTGAACTATATGCAATCAACCTTTTAAGATTATTTTGACCAATTGCAGCAATAGCACCAAAGATCATAGAGGCGATTGATAAAAATATTAATATAGGTTGCCATTGATCGATCATATTAACAAAAGGTATATATAAAAATCTTATGAATACCGTAAGAGCAGCAACTTTTGGTACAATTGCAAAGAATAATGTGACAACAGTTGGAGAGCCTTCATACACATCTGGTGCCCACATGTGAAATGGTACAGCTGATATCTTAAATGCCAAACCAACAAGTATAAAAACAATTCCAAATGTTAAACCATAATGAGATGAATTCATTGCATTACCAATAACATTAAAATTAGTTGATCCAGAAAACCCATAAACCAAAGAACATCCATACAACAATAATCCTGATGATAAAGCACTCAAAACAAAATATTTTAGTCCAGACTCTGAAGACTTTAATTGATCTCGATTAAATGATGCTAACACATATAAAGCTAAAGATTGCAACTCAAGACCTATATAAAAAACCATAAGATCATTTGAACTGATCATTACCATCATGCCTAAAATTGAAGAAAGAATTAAAACTGGATATTCTATTAAAAAAATCTTAAATATTTTGAGATATCTTGTTGAAATTGATAAAACAAATGCACCTCCTAAAATAGTGAGTATTTTCATAAATGATGAAAGATTGTCCACAATGTAACCATCATTAAATAGTGAGATATTTTGATCTAACGGATTATTAAAAATTAAAATACCCGTAATAAGTAAAGAACCTACTGCAAGATTATGAACAATATTTGAGCTATTCTTTTTATAAACTCCAAGAAGCAATAAAAACATTATAGACAAAGAGATAAATATTTCAGGTAGTATAAAATTTAAATTATCCATTAATTTTGTATCTCTGTTATATTCATATTTAAGTTAAAATTGTACATCTCTATTAAATCTTTTACAGAAATTTCAATCGTGTTAATAAGAGGTTCTGGATAAAATCCAAAAAATAAAACTGGTATTGCTAAACACCACAAAATAAATTTTTCTGAATTATTAAGGTCAGGCATTTTTAAAAGTTCTTTATTTTTAATTTCTCCAAATACAACTCTTCTATATAGCCACAACATATATGCGGCGCCAAAAATAACACCTAAACTAGCTATAACGGCTACTAAGAAATTATCTTTAAATGCCCCCATCAGTATTAAAAATTCACCTATAAAACCACTAGTACCGGGTAAGCCTAATGCAGCTAAAGTAAAAAGCATAAATAATATAGAATATTTAGGCATAACCGAAACTAAGCCACCGTAAGTTGCTATTAACCTGGAGTGCATACGATCATAAACAACTCCAACACATAAAAACAATGCTGCTGAAACCAAACCATGACTTATCATTTGAACTATACTTCCTTCAATACCTTGTTGGGTAATTGTAAAAATACCTAATGTAACAAATCCCATGTGTGCAACTGAAGAATACGCTATTAACTTTTTCATGTCTTCTTGCATCAGCGCAACAAGAGAAGTGTATACAATAGCAATCAAGCTCAAGGCATAAACAAGAGGCGTAAATAAATCAGAAGCTACTGGGAAAAGTCCTAAAGAAAACCTAATAAACCCATAACCAGCCATTTTAAGTAATATAGCTGCAAGCAAAACAGAGCCAGCAGTAGGAGCTTCAACGTGTGCATCTGGCAACCAAGTGTGTACAGGCCACATTGGAGTTTTCACAGCAAAAGAACTAAAGAAAGCTAACCATAATAAATTTTGATATTTGGTGTCTATACCAAGTTCATAAAGCTGAGTTATATCTGTGGTTCCTGATATCCAGTAGATCGAAATTATAGCAATTAGCATTAAAACAGAACCAAGTAATGTGTATAAGAAAAATTTAAATGCTGAATATACTCTTCTTGCTCCACCCCATATTCCAATTATTAAAAACATAGGTATTAATCCAGCTTCAAAAAATAAATAAAATATAACAAGATCAAGAGAGCAAAAAACACCAATCATTAAACTTTCCATTACTAAGATAGCAATCAGGAAATCTCTAAGTCTGTCTTTAACAGTATTGTTAACTGAGATTATACAAAGTGGTGTTATTAGCGCAGTTAAAACTATAAATAAGATTGATATTCCATCAATACCTATCTTATAATTAATAATTCCCTTTAACCATTCTCTATCTTCAACAAACTGAAAATCAGAAGTGGTTGGGTCAAACTGATACCAAAGGTATAAAGAAATCAAAAAGTTAACAAACGATGTAAATAAAGCAACATATTTACCTGTATTAGAATTCTTATCTTTGGAAAATAATAGAAACAAAGAGCCCACTACAGGAAGTAAAATTAAAGATGATAAAATTGGAAAATTCATTAATTCAAAATTAAAAATGTTAATAACGCAGAAAATCCTAATAATATCATAAATGCATATTGATAGATAAATCCACTTTGAAATTTACTTGCTTTTAAAGATAGCCTATTAATCAATGAAGAAACTCCATCTGGTCCAAATTTATCAATAATTTTAACATCAACCACCTTCCAAAAAAATATTCCTAATTTTTTTGAAAATTTAATGAACAAAACATCATAAAGTTCATCGAAATACCATTTGTTTATTAAAAAATTATGTAATGGTTTATTGGATTGAGCAATTCGATTTGGAATATCTTTATCTTTAACAAATAAATAATAAGCAATTGGAATGGAGGTTAATACAAGTGCTGGTGTAGTTAAAAGAAACCATAAAGGAGGATGTTTTGTACTTAATGGATTTAAAAATTTAATTGAATCTCCCCAAAAACTATTTCCACTACTATTACCAATGAACAAATCCTTAAATAAAAAACCAGCAAAAATAGCTCCAATAGCAAGTATAAATAAAGGTAAAAGCATTACTAATGGGGATTCGTGCATTTCGTTAATATTAATTTTTTTATTATTATAATCTCCATGAAACGTTTTAAAAATTAATCTCCAAGAATAAATTGATGTTAAAACAGCAGTCAAAATTCCTACACCTGCCGCATAATATCCTGTTGTATTTCCTTTAAGATACGCAAATTCTATAATTGCATCTTTTGAATAAAAACCAGATAAGAATGGAAAACCAGTAAGAGCTAATGTTCCAATAATCATAAATATATAGGTATATGGAAGTTTTTTATAAACACCTCCCATCTGATTAATATCTTGCTCATCTTTAAATGAGTGAATTACAGATCCAGAACCTAAAAAAAGTAAAGCTTTGAAAAAGGCATGAGTAAATAAGTGAAACATAGCAACATTATAAGCACCTACTCCTGCCGCAAAAAACATATAACCAAGCTGACTACAAGTTGAGTATGCAATTATTTTTTTTATATCAGTTTGCACTAAAGCTACAGTTGCAGCAAAAAAAGCTGTAGTCATACCAACAACAGTAATTATATTTAGCGTAAGAGGTGAGTATTCAAAAATTGGAGAACATCTTACCACTAAAAAAACACCAGCTGTAACCATGGTAGCCGCATGAATTAAAGCTGAAACTGGTGTGGGGCCTTCCATGGCATCTGGCAACCAAGTGTGTAAGAAAATTTGTGCTGATTTACCCATTGCACCTATGAATAAAAGAATACAAATTAAATCAATTGCTCCAACATTCATTCCTAAAAATAAAAGTTTTTTTTCAACAATTTGTGGAATTTGATTAAATACTTCTACATAGTTTACAGTACCAAATAAATAAAAGATTAAAAAAATTCCTAAAGCAAAGCCAAAATCACCTACTCTATTTACCACAAAGGCTTTTATTGCAGCTGCATTTGCTGTTTCTTTTTTAAACCAAAAACCAATCAAGAAATATGAACAAAGCCCTACACCCTCCCATCCAAAAAATAGCTGAAGAAAATTATCAGAGGTAACTAATGTTAGCATTGAAAAAGTGAAAAGTGACAAATAAGCCATGAATCTTGGCTTATGCGGATCATGAGACATATAACCAATTGAGTAAATATGCACTAAAGCTGAAACTAAAGTTACAACAACAAGCATTACAGATGATAAAGCATCAACTTTAATAGACCAATTAACATCTAAAGTTCCAGAGTTAATCCAAGTTGCTACAACTACATTACTTTCATATCCGTTAACAATTACTTGATAGAATAATATAATTGAAAGTAACGCTGAAATTGACACAAAAAGACTAGTTACAATTTCTGAATTCCTATCACCTAAATATTTACCAAAAAAACCTGAAGTTATTGAGGCTAATAATGGAAGAAATATTAAAGCTAATTCCATATTATCCTTTTAAACTGTCAATTTTCTCAACATCAATTGTTGATGAGTTTCTATAATAGACAACAATAATTGCTAAACCTATTGCCGCCTCTGCCGCTGCAACAGTTAATATAAAAAGAGTGAATATTTGACCAGAAATATCGTTTAAAAATATTGAAAATGAAACTAAATTAATATTTACAGCTAATAAAATAAGCTCAATACTCATTAAAATTACTATAATATTTTTTCTATTTAAAAATAATCCGACTATGCCGATAGTAAAAATTATTGCAGCCAATGTAAGATAGTGACCTAAACCTATACTAATCATCAGATTTGACTCCTTTATTGTTCTCAACATCAATTAATTCAACACCATCTGATCTTTCACGAGATATTTGACTAAAATAACTTTGTCTTTTAACTCCAGATCTTTGTCTAAATGTAAGAACAATAGCACCTATCATTGCAACTAATAAAATCATTCCACTTAACTGAAAAACATGAATGTAATCTGTATATAGAACGTAACCAATTGAATGAGTATTGGTTATATTTTTATCTATTGTTAAAGACATTGCCGAGACAAGATCAGGTTTATATTTCCATCCACCAATTACGATTATTAATTCGAAAAATATTATAACACTTACTATTAGTCCAATAGGTATATGTTTTGAACTTTCCTGTGCACTAAACCACTGATTTTTTTGTTGAGCTACATTTAACATCATAACTACAAATAAAAATAAAACAGCAACCGCACCTACATAAACAATCAACATGATCATTCCCAAAAATTCAGCGCCGATCATTATAAATAGGCATGAAATGCTTATGAAATCTAAAATTAAAAAGAAAACAGAATGAACGGTGTTTTTAGATACTGTTACCATTATAGCAGAAACAATTGCTATAAAAGAAAACGTATAAAAAAATATTGCGTGCGCTAACATAATTATCTGTAAGAGTTATCAGCTTTAATATTGGCTGCTAAAACATTTTCCCATCTATCTCCATTATCGAGTAATTTTTCTTTATTATAATAAAGCTCTTCTCTTGTTTCAGTTGAAAATTCAAAATTAGGCCCCTGTACAATAGCATCAACTGGACAAGACTCTTCACAAAGACCACAATAAATACATTTCATCATATCAATATCATATCTAGTAGTTTTTCTGCTACCATCAGCTCTTTCAGAGGATTCAATTGTGATTGCTTGAGCTGGACACACAGCTTCACATAACTTACATGCAATACATCTTTCTTCACCGTTAGGATATCTTCTTAAAGCATGCTCACCTCTAAATCTTGGGCTTATTTTTCCTTTTTCAAAAGGGTAATTTATTGTTTTTTTAGATTTAAATATTTCTTTGATAGCAATATTTAAGCCGCCTAAAAAATCTAATAAAAAAATTGTTTTAAATATTCTTGAAATTTTCATAATTAATTAACCGGTAATAAGTTGAAGTAAAACAAATAGCTAGCTGTTAGAACTACCCATGTTAATGATAATGGTAAAAATATCTTCCATCCTAGTCTCATTAATTGATCGTATCTATATCTTGGAACAATAGCTTTAACCAAGGCAAACAAAACAAATAAGAATAATATTTTAAAAATCATCCAAATTGCGCCTGGAATTAAGTTAAATGGATAAAGATCAATGGGCGATAGCCACCCGCCTAAAAAAAGTATTGACCCCATAGCGCACATCAAAAGAATATTTGCATATTCTCCAAGCCAAAACATTGCATACATCATGCCTGAATATTCAGTTTGATAACCCGCAACAAGTTCTGCTTCTGCTTCAGGCAAATCAAATGGCGGTCTGTTTGTCTCCGCTAATGCAGAAATAAAGAAAATCACAAACATTGGAAATAATGGAATTATAAACCATAAATTTTCTTGAGCCATAATTATATCGTTCAAATTTAAAGAACCAACACAAAGCAAAACATTTATAATAATAACTCCAATTGATACTTCGTAGGAAACCATTTGTGCAGCAGATCTAATAGCGCCTAAAAAAGGATATTTTGAATTTGAAGCCCAACCACCCATAATAATTCCATAAACACCCAAAGAAGAAACAGCGAATAGATAAAGGACACCTACATTAATATCAGCCAATACTTGAGTTGCACTGAATGGAATAACAGCCCACGAAACTAAGGCCAAAGTCATAGTTACAATTGGTGCTAGTATAAAGATTACTTTATTTGAACTTGAAGGAATTATAACTTCTTTAAAAATATATTTTAATGCATCAGCTAATGATTGAAGCAAACCAAAAGGTCCAACAACATTAGGTCCTTGCCTTTTTTGTACAAAGGCCCAAATACGTCGGTCAAGCCACACAATCATAGCCACAGAAACTAAAACAGGAACTAATAAAAATAATATTTTGTAAGTTTGTAAAAAAATAATATTAAGATATTCCATAAATTAACCTTCTGTTCCTGTAGACTTTAAATCTGCTTTTAAATGTCTACACTCAGACATAGTTTTTGAAGCTCTAGCAATTACATTTGAATAATAATAATCATTATCTATTTTAATCAATTCATTTTCAAAAATTAATTCCTTAACTTTTGATGAAGTTAAAGAGTTATTTTTTTCAATATGTAGATTTATTTGATTAATTAAACTGCTATCCAGCTCATCTTTATCATTAAATAATTTTCTATGATTCATGGACTCTGCAAGTTCATTTATTATTACCCAATCATCTTTTGCAAGTTCTGGTGGATAAGATGCTTTGTAGGCTTTTTGTAATTTACCTTCTAAATTTGTAAAATAACCATTTTGTTCTGTATAAGCAGCCCCTGGCAAAATAATGTCTGCTATTTCCGCTCCTTTATCTCCATGAGAGCCTTGATAAATAATAAACTCATTTTTTTTTTCAAAATTAATAGTGTCTAGACCTAGAAGATAAACAATTTCAAACTTGTGATCTTCCAAGTCTTTCAAAACTTCATTGTCACCATCAGTTGTTTTGTATACCCCAAGATCAAACGCACCTACCGTGGATGCATTTTCAGAAATTATATTTAAAGCGTTCCAATCATTGGAAAGTTTATTATTTTCATCTAAAAATTGCTTGATTGATTCAAAAATATATTTAGATGATTTACTTTTTAGTGCAGATTGACCCATTATAATCATAGGTTTCTTTGCTTGTTTAATTAAATCAGATACCTCATGTTTACCTTCGATAATTTTTTTAACAGTTTCAGTGTTTCCATCTAAAGACTGGTAAGGGTATGTAAGGTCACCTACTTCATTTAGCGAAATAATTTTAGTTTTGTTTTGAAGATAGGATTTTCTAATTCGGGCATTTAAAATTGTTGCTTCAAATCTAGGGTTTGTTCCTAAAAGGAAAATAAAATCAGCTTCTTCAATTCCATTAATTGATGAGTTGAATAAATAATTTTCTCGCTTTCCTGGATTTAAATAACTGTAATTATCTCTAGACTCTATATTTTGAGAACCTAATGTTTTATTAAAAAATTCTTTAAATATATAAAGTGTTTCCATATTGACTAAATCACCAGTTAACCCACAGATTTTTTCTTTATCAGTGTTTTTAAACTTAGATTTAATTATATTAAAAACTTCAGACCATGATGCTTTTTCAAATTTTCCATTATACTTAATATAAGGTGTATCTAGTCTTTGATTTGATAAACCATCGCAAGCATGTCTTGTTTTATCAGAAATCCATTCCTCGTTAATGTCTTCGTTTATTCTTGGTAAAATTCTCTTAACTTCCCAGCCATAGGTATCAACTCTTATATTAGAGCCAATAGCATCCATAACATCAATAGATTCGGTCTTTTTTAATTCCCAAGGTCTTGCTTCAAAAACATATGGTTTAGATGTTAAAGCTCCAACAGGACACAAATCAACAACATTAGCAGATAATTCTGATTGCATTGATTGCTCAAGGTAAGTAGTTATTTGCATATCTTCACCACGTCCTATTGCTCCTATTTCTGGTACACCAGCAATTTCTGTTGCAAACCTAACACATCTAGTACAATGGATGCACCTTGTCATTTGAGTTTTAATTAAAGGACCCATATTTTTTTCAGGAACTTGTCTTTTATTTTCTTTAAATCTAGATTTATCTACCCCATAAAACATTGATTGATCTTGAAGATCACATTCGCCACCTTGATCACATACAGGACAATCTAATGGGTGATTTGCAAGTAAAAATTCCATCACACCTTTTCTTGCTTTTTCAACAAATTCAGTATTCGTTTTAATATTCATACCTTCAGCAGCAGGCATCGCACATGATGCAACTGGTTTTGGAGATTTTTCCATTTCAACTAGGCACATTCTACAATTTCCAGCAATTGAAAGTTTTTCGTGATAACAAAATCTTGGAATTTCAACTCCAGCTTTTTCACAAGCTTGTAAGACTGTTAAGCCATCTTCAACTTCAACTTCAATATTGTTAACTTTTAATTTAGGCATTTTTTTTATCCAATAAATGTTGATCGACTAAATAAGGAACTTCATTATTTTTTTTTATTGTTGGTTCAAAATTGTTTCGTTCCTCAATTTCTTTTCTAAAATGTCTTAACAAACCCTGGACAGGCCATGAAGATCCTTCACCAAAAGCACAAATAGTATGACCAGCAATTTGATTTGTAACATCACCAAGCATTTCTACTTCATCTTTTGACGCTTCTCCCTTAGCCATTCTTTCTAACATTCTCCACATCCATCCAGAACCTTCTCTACATGGTGTGCACTGTCCACAACTTTCATGTTTATAAAATCTAGCAATTCTTGCCATACATTTAATAATATCCTGATCATTATTTATAACGACAATACCTGCGGTTCCTAAACCACTTTTCTCAGCAACAAGTGAATCAAAATCCATTGTTAAAGTTTCACATGTTTTTTTTGGTATAATAGGCATAGAAGATCCACCTGGTATTACTGCTTGTAGATTATCCCATCCACCAATTACTCCGCCAGCATGTACTTCTATTAACTCTTTAAGAGATATACTCATTTCCTCTTCAACGTTACATGGTTTATTAACATTTCCAGATATACAAAATATTTTAGTTCCTGTATTTTTCGCTTTTCCTAATGACGCAAACCATTTACCACCTTTTCTCAAAATCGTCGGAACAACAGCTATAGTTTCCACGTTATTAATTATTGTTGGACATCCGTATAATCCTATTAAAGCTGGAAAAGGAGGTTTTAATCTTGGCTGACCTTTTTTACCTTCGATGCTTTCTAGAAGTGCTGTTTCTTCACCACATATATAAGCGCCTGCTCCATAATGAATATAAATATCTAAGTCCCAGCCAGTACCAGAGGCATTTTTTCCTATAAGTTTTTTTTCATAAGCTTCATCGATTGCTTTTTGAAGTTTTTGTCCATCAATAAAATATTCGCCACGTATATAAATATAGCAAACATGGGCCTGAACTGCGTAAGCAGCAATCAAACATCCTTCTATTAATTTGTGAGGTTCAAACCTTAAAATATCACGATCCTTACATGTGCCAGGTTCAGATTCATCACCATTTATAACTAGATAGTGAGGTCTAGAACCAAGTTCTTTTGGGGCAAAAGACCATTTAAGACCCGTAGGAAATCCAGCACCACCTCTTCCTCTTAATTCCGATGATTTAACTTCTTCTATAATCCATTCTCTACCTTTTTTTATTATTTCAGCAGTATCTACCCAGTCGCCTCTATTTTTTGAAGACTCAACATCTGAACCTTTATCATTATATAGGTTTTGAAATATTCTATCTTTATCGTTAAGCATTTTTTAAATCCAAAAGTGTTTTTCTGTTATTTTCAGGTTCATTATTAACTCTTCCTCTATAAGATCCTGGCTTTGGCGTCTTACCGTCAAGTATCTCATCTAAAATTTTTAAAGTTTTTTCTTTATCTAGGTCTTCATAATAGTCATCATTAATTTGCATCATTGGGGCATTAACGCATGCACCCAAACATTCAACTTCCATCCATGAGCATGATTTATCAGTGGATAATTCATTTTCATTTTCTGAAATTTTTTCTTTGCATGCTTCAACAAGTTTATAAGCTCCTCTGATCATGCATGGTGTAGTTGTGCAAACTTGAATAAAGTGTTTTCCAACTGGTGATAGGTTATACATTGTATAAAAAGTGGCCACCTCATAAACTTTTATATAAGGCATATCTAAAAACTTTCCGATATATTTCATTGCTGCAAGTGGTATCCAGTTATCATTTTGTTTTTGAGCGATATATAGTAATGCCATTACAGCGCTTTGTTGTTTTCCTTCTGGATATTTGGAAATCATTTCTTTTGCTGCAGCTAGACTATCAGCTGTGAATTCAAATTTTTCTGGTTGTTCTTTTGCAGGTTTTCTTAAACTCATTATCTGTCAACCTCTCCAAAAACAATATCTAACGAACCTAAAACAGCAGGTACATCAGCAAGCATATGTCCTTTAATCAAATAATCCATTGCTTGTAGGTGAGAAAAGCCAGGAGCTCTAATTTTACATTTGTAAGGTTTGCTGGTTCCATCAGATATTAAATAAACACCAAATTCACCCTTTGGTGCTTCAACAGCAGTATAAATTTCATCTTTGTCAACACGATAACCTTCAGTGAATAATTTAAAGTGATGAATTAAAGCTTCCATTGATTGTTTAATATCTTTTTTAGGTGGAGGACTAATTTTTCCATCTAATGATTTAATTGGTCCTTTTTCCATTTTACTTAAACATTGTTTGATTATTGAAACACTTTCTCTCATTTCTTCAATTCTACATAAATATCTATCAAAACAGTCTCCATTTTTTCCTACTGGAATTTTAAATTCTAGTTGTTCATAGCAGTCATAAGGTTGAGATTTTCTTAGATCCCAAGGAACTCCAGAGCCTCTAATCATAACACCGCTAAAAGAATAATCTAACGCATCTTCCTTGGTTACAATTCCTATATCAACATTTCGCTGTTTAAATATTCTGTTGTCAGTCAATAATGTTTCTAGATCATCTATTATCTTCGGGAACGACTCACAAAAATTACCTATATCCTCTTCAAGACCCATCGGTAAATCTTGATGAACACCACCGGCCCTGAAGTAATTGGCATGTAGTCTTGAACCAGATGCTCTTTCATAAAATGTCATTAATGTTTCACGTTCTTCAAAACCCCATAGTGATGGAGTTAAAGCGCCTACATCAAGAGCTTGAGTTGTAACATTTAATATATGACTTAATATTCTTCCAATTTCACAAAACATTACTCTGATTAATTGGGCTCTAATTGGAACATTTATCTTTAAAATTTTTTCTATAGCTAAAGCAAAAGCATGTTCCTGATTCATTGGAGCAACATAATCAAGTCTGTCAAAATAAGGGACTGCTTGCATATACGTTTTATTTTCTATTAACTTTTCTGTTCCCCGGTGTAGAAGACCAATATGTGGATCAGCTTTTTCAACAACCTCTCCATCTAATTCTAAAATTAATCTTAACACACCATGAGCTGCGGGGTGCTGAGGTCCAAAATTTAGATTTAATGTTTTAATTTTTTTTGTCATTTTCAAGGTCAGTTTGATCTTTAATATATTTTGTTCCTTCCCAAGGGCTTTCGTAATCAAAATTTCTATAATTTTGCTCTAACTTAACTGGTTCACTAATAACTTTCTTTTGATCTTCGCTATATCTAACTTCAGTATGACCAGTTAAAGGAAAATCTTTTCTTAATGGGTGTCCTTCAAAGCCATAATCAGTAAGTATTCTTCTCATATCTGGATGGTCTTTAAACTTAACTCCATACATATCAAAAACTTCTCTCTCCATCCAATTTGCTGCAGGATAAATCGGTGTTAGTGATGGAATAACTTCATTTTCACTTATTAGGTAACTTAATATAATTCTTTGATTAAATTCATGACTTAAAAACAAATACACAACTTTAAAACGTTGAGCATTTTCAGGGTAATCAACAACTGTAATATCAATTAACTGTCTAAATTTTGTATTCTCGTTACTTTTAATAAATAACGTTACATCTATCAAATCTTCATTATCAATATTAATATATAACTGTTCATGTCTAATCTCAGTTTTTTTAATTTTAGTTGTAAGTTCCGAGTTAATTTTTTTTTCAAGATCTATTAAATTTTGCATATAAATTACCTTTCAAAAGATCCTTTGTTTCTAATTTTTTTTTGTAATTGCAAGATTCCATAAAGTAATGCTTCAGCTGATGGAGGACATCCTGGCACATAAATATCCACAGGTACTATCTTATCACAACCACGGACTACAGAATAAGAGTAGTGATAATAACCACCACCATTTGCACAACTACCCATCGAAATAACATATCTCGGTTCAGGCATCTGATCATAAACTTTTCTTAATGCCGGTGCCATTTTATTAGTTAAAGTTCCAGCTACAATCATAACATCAGATTGTCTTGGTGACCCTCTTGGTGCAGCACCAAATCTTTCTAAATCATATCTTGGCATTGCTGTTTGCATCATCTCAACAGCACAGCAAGCTAAACCAAAAGTCATCCAGTGTAATGAACCAGCTCTTGACCAGTTTATTAAATTATCAAGTGAAGTTGTGATAAAACCATTTTTACTAAAGTCTTCAGCAAGTTTTTTAAATTCTTCAGGAATTTCTTTATTTTTATTTTCTAAGTTCATAATCTAAAATTTTATTCCCAGTCTAGTGCACCTTTTTTCCATTCATAAATAAATCCAACCGTAAGAATGAATAAAAATATCATCATTGAAGTAAAGCCAAGACCTCCAATATTGCCCAATGATATTGCCCAAGGAAAAAGGAAAGCTATCTCTAAATCAAAGATTATAAATAGAATTGCCACTAAATAAAACCTTACATCAAATTCCATTCTTGAATCTTCAAAGGGTTCAAAACCACATTCATACGCAGATAATTTTTCTGGATCTGGATGTTTTGGTGATAATATTAAGTTTACAACAACAAAAGCACAACTCAGACCAAGTGCAATAATCAAAAATATAATAATTGGTAAGTAATCTTTTAAAAATTCTGAAAGCATTTGAGTCTATATAACAGTTTTTACCTCTTGTTGAAGGGTACTTACGTCACATTTTTAATAATATAAATGTTAATTAATAGGGAAAAAGTGGCGGGAGTGAAGGGACTCGAACCCTCGACCTATCGCGTGACAGGCGATCGCTCTAACCAACTGAGCTACACCCCCACTTTAGTTGTTTTGGTGGGCAGTAAAGGACTCGAACCTTTGACCCCCTCGGTGTAAACGAGATGCTCTACCAACTGAGCTAACCGCCCAAAACAAGCGCTACTATTACATCAAGGAATAGATAATGTAAATTGGTAATTATTGAATACTGGCTTGAGATTTATCATTAGATTGAGAAATTTTCTCAACCTCGACCCACTCAACTCTTTTTAATTCTTTTGTTAAAGCTATTTTTAATACTTCGTCAGCATGCTCAACAGGAGTAATTTTTATATCATCAATAATTTTCTTAGGCATATCAACAAGATCTTTTTCATTTTCCTTCGGAATTATAACTTGTTTTATCCCAGCTCTGTGTGCTGCTAATAGTTTTTCTTTTAATCCACCAATTGGCAATACTTGACCTGTTAATGTTACCTCGCCTGTCATTGCAACATCTCTTCTGACGGGATTATTTGCGATTGCAGAAACTATTGAAGTGACCATACCAATACCTGCTGAGGGTCCATCTTTAGGAGTAGCTCCTTCTGGAACATGAATATGAAAATCCTTTTTTTCAAATAAAGGAGGAATGATTCCATAATCTAAACTTTTTGATCTAATAAAAGATTTTGCAGCTTTGATAGACTCTTGCATAACCTCACCTAATTTTCCTGTAATTTGCATTCTGCCTTTTCCTGGCATTATAACAGTTTCAATTTTAAGAATTTCCCCACCGTATTCAGTCCAAGCTAAACCAGTAACAACACCGATTTTATCTTTACTTTCAAGTTCACCAAATTTAAATTTTTGAATTCCTAAATAGTCTGGTAAATTTTTTAAATCAATTTTAACTTCTTTCTCTTCTCCAGAAACTACTTTCTTAACAACTTTTCTCGCTACTTTTGAAATTTCTCTTTCTAGGTTTCTTACACCAGACTCTTTTGTATAGCTTTGGATAATTTCTTTAATTATATCCTCAGATAAAGTCATTTCATTTTCTTTAACTCCATTATCTTTAACTTGTTTGGGTAGTAGATACTTATTTGCAATATTAATTTTTTCATCTTCTGTATAACCAGCTAATCTAATGACTTCCATTCTATCTAATAACGGTGGTAAAATATTCAAAGTGTTAGCTGTAGTAACAAACATGACGTCAGATAAATCATAATCAACTTCTAGATAATGATCATTAAATGTTGTGTTTTGTTCTGGATCTAATGCTTCTAACAAAGCAGAAGATGGATCTCCTCTATAATCATTTCCAATTTTATCTATTTCATCAAGAAGAATAAGTGGATTTTTTGTACCTGCTTTTTTCATCATTTGAATAATTTTACCAGGTAAAGAGCCTATATAAGTTCTTCTATGTCCTCTTATTTCCGCTTCATCTCTCATACCACCTACAGAAACTCTTACAAATTCTCTGTTAGTAGCTTTTGCAATTGATTTTCCTAATGATGTTTTACCAACACCTGGAGGACCAACTAAACATAAAATTGGACCTTTAATCTTTTCCATTCTTTTTTGGACTGCTAAAAATTCAATAATTCTCTCTTTAACTTTTTCTAAACCAAAATGATCTGCATCAAGAACTGCAAGTGCTTTTTTCAGATCAATATCAACTTGGCTTTTTTTATACCAAGGAAGATCTGTCATCCAATCAAGATAATTTCTGATAACAGTAGCCTCAGCAGACATTGGGCTCATATTTTTTAATTTTTTAAGCTCAGCCATACATTTCTTCTCAACATCTTTTGGCATTTTTGCTTTAATAATTAATTTATTCAAACTTGAAGTTTCATCTTTTCCATCTTCGATTTCACCCAATTCCTTTTGAATAGCTTTAAGTTGTTCATTTAAATAATATTCTCTTTGAGTCTTCTCCATTTGAGTTTTAACTCTTCCTCTAATTCTTTTTTCAACTCCAATAATACTGGTTTCATTCTCCATTATTTTAATTATAGAATTAAGTCTTTTCTTAACATCTATAGTTTCAAATATTTGTTGCTTCTCTGAAATTGTAGCTGTTAGGTGAGATGCGATATTATCAGCAATGTGTGATGCATTAGTTAACTTTTTAATATTATTAATCGTTTCACTTGATACTTTTTTATTAATTGAAGTTAGTTTTTCTAATCTTCTTACAGCAGTCATTGCTAGTGGTATTAAGTCTTCATCTTTAGTTACTACATCATGGTGATGAGCATATTCACAAATAATAAATTTCTCATTATCTTTAAAATCTAAAATTTTTACTCTTTTACTTCCTTCAACTAAAACTTTTACTGTACCGTCTGGTAATTTTAATAACTGAAGAATATTACCTTCACAACCATACATGAAAACATCAGTTTTTTTAGGGTCATCTATTTCTGAATTTTTTTGGGTAACTAGAACAATTTTTTTGTCCTTTTTCATAACTTCATTTAAAGCGGCAATAGATTTATCTCTACCAACAAATAATGGAACTACCATATTTGGAAATACAACAATATCTCTTAACGGTAATAAAGGTCGTTCAATTTTTACATCCATCATCTAAATATGGATATTAAATATGATATTGCAATAGCTATTTATTACTTATTAACGTGAAATTAGGCAGCAGAAGTTTTGTCAGTCTTTGTTTTGCTACTATTTTTTGAATGAACTATGATTGGTTGAGATAGTCCTTTGGCCGCACTAGCGTCTACAATAACTTCCTCCACATTGTCTTGACTTGGAAGATCGTACATTGTTTTTAATAAAATATTTTCTAAGATTGATCTAAGGCCTCTAGCCCCAGTTTTCTTATTAATTGCTTTTTGTGCAATCTCTTTGATCGCATTTTCTTTAAAACTTAACTTAGCTCCATCTAATTTAAATAATTCTTGGTATTGTTTAATTAGCGAGTTTTTTGGTTCTTGTAGTATTTTAACTAGAGATTTTTCATCAAGATCTTCTAATGTAGCTATCATTGGAAGTCTTCCAATAAATTCTGGGATTAAGCCATACTTTAACAAATCTTCAGGTTCTAAAGTTTTCATCCACTCACCTGTTTTTTTATCATCTGTTTTTTTTACATTTGCACCAAATCCTATTGATGTACCTTTATCTCTTTGAGATATTATTTTATCTAAGCCAGCAAATGCTCCACCACAAATAAACAAAATATTTGTTGTGTCTACTTGTAAAAATTCTTGTTGTGGATGCTTTCTGCCACCTTGAGGTGGAACGCTCGCCACTGTCCCTTCCATAATTTTTAATAGAGCTTGTTGTACACCTTCTCCAGACACGTCTCTAGTTATAGAAGGGTTTTCTGACTTTCTGCTAATCTTATCAACTTCATCGATGTATACAATTCCACGTTGTGCTTTTTCAACGTTGTAATCAGCAGCTTGTAATAATTTTAAAATTATATTTTCAACATCTTCACCAACATAACCTGCTTCTGTTAAAGTGGTTGCATCTGCCATTGTGAAAGGAACGTCAAGGATTCTTGCTAGAGTTTGAGCTAATAAAGTTTTTCCACAACCAGTTGGACCAACTAAAAGAATATTTGATTTTGAAAGTTCAACTGTTTTGCTGGTTTTAGTCTCATAATTAAGTCTCTTATAATGATTATGAACAGCAACTGATAAAACTTTTTTTGCGTGAGGCTGCCCAATAACATAATCATCTAATACAGCACAAATTTCTTTAGGCGGTGGTAACCCATCTTGATGTTTAACAAATGTGTCTTTACTTTCTTCTTTGATGATATCCATGCATAGTTCAACGCATTCATCACATATAAATACAGTTGGACCTGCAATAAGTTTTCTAACTTCATGTTGGCTCTTTCCACAAAAAGAACAGTAAAGAATATTTTTATTATTTGTTGTCATATAATTTATAAACGAATCAGTAAAGTTACTTTAATATAGAAGACTCATACTAATCAAGTATCAGTTTAATGGGGTGTCAAGATGTTGTGTATTAAGATCTATTTTCAACTACTTCATCTATCAAACCAAACTCTTTTGCGGTATCTGGAGTCATAAAGTTATCACGTTCTAGTGCTTTCTTCACATCATCAACAGATTTTCCAGTATGTTTTGAATAAATCTCATTAAGTCTTTTTTTCAAGGCTAAAACCTCGTTAGCATGAATTTCAATATCTGTAGCTTGTCCTTGAAAACCAGCAGAAGGTTGGTGAACCATAATTCTAGAATTTGGCAAAGAAAATCTTTTACCTTTTTTACCTGCAGCTAATAAAAATGAACCCATTGATGCAGCTTGACCAATACATAATGTTGAAACATCTGGTTTAATGTATTGCATAGTATCATAAATTCCAAGACCTGCTGTCACTAGTCCTCCAGGACTATTGATATATAAATTGATTTCTTTTTTTGGATCCTCAGACTCTAAAAACAAAAGTTGAGCTGTAACTAAAGATGCTACGTTATCATTTATTGGTCCTACCAAAAAAATAATTCTCTCTTTGAGAAGTCTTGAATAAATATCATAAGCTCTCTCACCTTTATTTGATTGTTCAACAACCATAGGTACAAGAGTATTCATTTGATCTAATAAATTTGTTGTCATAAGTTGATTCTCTTACTTATACAACTTGTGATTACTTTTTACTAACTTTTTTTGTTGAAGGTTTTTTAGATGCTGAGGGTTTTGGTTTTTTTTCAATTTTAGTAGATTTTGAAGCTTTTTTTTCCTCAGGATGATCGTGGTCATGTTCATGATTATGATCTTGTTTTTGATGTTCCTTTAAAATTTTTTCTGCCTCTTCTTTGCTAATTTCTTTTTTAGATGGTTTTGCTTTAGTTTTAATTAAATCGATAATTTTTTCTTCATACACGGTTCCTCTTAAGCTAGCTAATGCTGATGGATTTTTTTGATAAAATTCCATAACCATCTTTTCTTGGCCAGGCATCATTCTAAGTTGTTTTTGAACTTCAGCTTGAACTTCTTGTTCAGTTACTTTGATTTTATTTTGTTCACCGAATTCATTTAATATCAACCCAACTTTAATTCTTTTTTTAGCGATTTCCTCAAAATTTTTTCTACTTTTTTTAGAATCTTCTTCAGTCATACCTTGAGATAAAATCTTAACTTCTTCTTCAATTAAGTTTTCCGGAATTTCATCCACTTTAAAATTTTCAATTTCTTTTAAGATTTGAGTTTTTGCCAATTTATCTAGAGAATTTTTATATTCATCATTAATTTGTTTACTAACTAATACTTTTAAATCAGCAAGATCTTTTGCACCTAAGTTTTTAGCAAAAACATCATCTATTTTTACTTCCTCTGATTTTTTTACTTCTGTAATTTTACAAATAAAATTAGCTTTCTTATTTGCGTATTCTTTTTGTGGATAATTTTCAGGCAGAGTAACGTCAACAGATTTTTCATCATTTTTTTTAACGCCGATAAGCTGTTTATCAAAGCCTTTAATAAATAAGTCCTTACCTAGAATTAATTGAGTATTTTTTCCTTCACCACCAGTAAAATCTTTTCCATCAATCGTTGCTTTGTAGTCAAAAATAACTAAATTTTCCTCTACTGCTTTAACATCTGCTGCAACTTCTTTAAAATTGTTCTGACTTTTGGCTATTTCTTTAATTCTTTTATCTGTTTCGTTTGTGTCAATTTTAACTGAATATTCATCAAATTTAATATTTTCAACAGACTTTAACTCTACCTTTGGAAGTTCTGTTATCGACATTACATATTCTAAATCTTTATCTTCACCATAGGTTTTAAGATCGAGCTTTGGTTGTCCAGCTGGCTTAATTTTATTATCTTCTAAAGCTTTAACTGATGTATCTTTAAGAACTTTATCTAGCACTTCACTAAAAATTGCTTGGCCAAATTGTCTTTTTAAAACTTCTTTAGGCACCTTGCCAGGTCTAAAACCTTTTAAGTTAACAGTCTTTTTAATTTCTTCATATTTTTCATCCATATAAGAATTCATAGTTTCTTTATCTATGAAAACTTTAATGTCTTTATTTAAACCTTTTTTATTTTCTACTGTAACTTTCATAATTTTTTAAGCTTGTTGGTAGGCGAAAAAGGACTCGAACCTTCACATCTTGCGATACTGGTTCCTAAGACCAGCGCGTCTACCAATTCCGCCATTCGCCCACAATTCTTGTGGCTTTATATAGGATAGTTTCTATTTGTCCAATGACAATAATAATGAAATATATTAATAATCAATTATATTTACTAGTAATTTAAAAAAAATGATTATTTCTCCATGTATAAGTATATGTAAAACAGATCCTCAAACAGGATATTGTTATGGATGTGCAAGAAATAATGAGGAAAAAAAAATGTGGAAAATGCAAAAAACTACAGAAGAATGGAAAAAATCAAACTTAACAATCATTCAAACACGTCTGAGTGGCTGGCAATTAGAGAGTTTTAAAGAATCTTATGGTCATAAGATTGAAAATGGAATTTCACTTTATAAAAAGAATTTAAATAATGAGTAAATCTACTTTAGCTATATTAATTTATGTTGCGGGGTTAATCTTTGGAGCGTTGGTTTTAAATATATGGAGTGCAGAAACTGGACCCAAAGCTTTTATAGGGATAATTTGGACAGCAATTTTATTAATTGCACTTTTTTACGCTGACAAACATGAAAAAAAGTAAAAAAATATTTTTTTTTGGTATATTTTCAATCTTATTAGTAAGCTTCCAGACATTTGCTTTATCTGAAATTATGCATTTAACAGGCTGTAAGAATTTAAAAGATGGTTTTATTAAAAATGAATATATTTTAGATTTAGAAAAGTCTTTAATGAAGAGAAATTATATTTATGACAGTAAAACTTTTAAAAAATATAAATCTACTGATCTTAGTGTTAAACAAGAAAATTTAATTGAAAGATTTATCTATGAAGATGAGAACTTAATACTAACAGACAAAATTGGTTACCCACAATTTTATACCCAACTAGTTTTTGAAAAAAATAAACCATTAATTAAAATCAAAACAGTCATAAATGGAGAACAAGGTATCTCAAAAATTTCAACATGTGATAAAGTGGAAGTTTTCGTAAAAGAAAGTTAAGATTTTTTACTTTTCTTATTTACTTTACTTGTAAAGTTTATTTTTTTTGAACCAAACCTAGTATTAGTTATATTGCTTCTATGTTTAGCATAAGCTTGTTTTTGAGCTAACTTCATAGCTTTTTTAGATGACATTTTGTTAGTTTATATTTTTTAAAAATTTTGTCGAGCAAGAACATTAAAATTTTTGTCTGAAATGATTATCTCTCCAGAAGAAGTTGTAATATTTAGTACTTCTTGAATTGTTACATAATGTGTAACTAATACCAAATTGTTATAACCGTTCCATTCATTAATATATTTTTTTAAATCATAAATTTGTTTATTTTTATTACTTGCAAATTTTGCACTAAAAAATGAATTTAAAAAACTTTTTGTTTCATATTTATCAAAAGCATGTTGAGCTGTATGTTTGCATCTACACCACTCACTAGATAACACCTTATCGATCTTAATATTATTTTGTGAAAAAAACTTCCCAATATTTTTAGATTGTTCAATACCCTCTATGCTTAAATTTCGTTGAGTTTCACATTTTAATATATCAAAATCTAATGGATCACCTCCACCTGGTGCAATTGCATGTCTTATAAATATTAATTTTTTACCTTCTTTTAACAAACTTTGTATTTCATCATTTGAATTTGCTTTTACTGAAATATTGAAAGATAAAAGTATTAATAAAAAAAATTTTATAAGTTTCATATATGGATATAAAATTCAAAAAATTAAATAATTCAATAGTTAAATGTAAAAGTTGTCCTAGGTTAATTACGTTTAGTAAAAAAATTTCTATAGAAAAAAGAAAACAAAATATAAAGGAAACTTATTGGGCTAAACCAGTTACAGGATTTGGTGATATTAACGCTAAACTATTAATAGTAGGTCTGGCGCCTGCAGCTCACGGGGGTACTAGAACAGGCAGAGCGTTCACTGGAGATAAATCTGGAGATTTTCTTTTTAACTGTTTATTTAAAGCTAACATATCGAATATATCAACTTCTACGCATATTGATGATGGTTTAAAATTAAATAAAACCTATATTACAAATATTCTTAAATGTGTCCCTCCAGAAGATAAACCTTTAAAAAATGAATTATCCAACTGTTCAACATTTTTTAAAAATGAATTGAACTTATTAAAAAATTTAAAAGTTATTATAGCATTAGGTAAAGTTTCATTTGATAATTGTATAGAATTTTATAAAAAAAATTATCATTTTGATAAAAAATTAATCTTCATTCACGGTGTAAAATATTTATTACCTGATAATAAAATTCTAATTCCTAGTTATCACCCTAGTCCAAGAAATGTTAATAGAAAAATAATTAATACACAAAAAATGGTAAGCTTGTTAAAGAAGGCTAAGAAAATTATTTAATTTTTATACTATCGCAAAAATAAGGTTTAAAAACTTTAAAAATGTCCTCTGGAACTTTTATAGGTTTTCCATTTTTATCTACAAAAACTAAATGTACTTTTGCCTCAACAATTAATTCGTCATCTCTAGAAATAAATTGTGACATAAAAAAAGAAGTTTTTGTAATAGATTTAACAAAGGATCTAATTTTTAACTCGTCTTCAAGATAAGAGGGTTTTTTGTACTCAATGTTACAAGATTTAACAACAATTAAGGCTCCATAATCTTCTTTAATTTTTTTATTATTAAATCCGATTGTAAACAATGCTTCTGTTCTTGCTCTTTCAAGAAACTTCAAATAGTTTGCATAATAAACAACTCCACCTGCATCAGTGTCTTCATAATAAACCTTTATATTGTGAAAAAAATTTTCGTGCATGAATTTATACTATCAAAAATAAATATTTTTAGCATCAAACTAAGATATAATATAACAATGAAAGTTTATATTATTTGGCTTTTAGGTGTAATTGCTTGGAATTATTTGGTCCCTAATGCTGCACCCATTGAAGATGTAATTGTTGCAGTACTTTTATCTTTTTTAAGTATTGGTCTTAAAAAAGTATTTAAATAATCTTATTCAGCTGAAAAATAAATATCTTGATAATAAGAGATAGCTTTTAATTTCGAATTATCAGTGTCAGTCATTATAGCTATACCTGAAATTTCTGTAACATCAATTTCATGAAGTTTCTTAAAATCTTTTTGCACATTTGCTTTAACAGTAACCCATGTATTTTTGTTATTTTTTGTGGTTGAGAGAACATAATCAATAGATTTTTTTGTATATGGACTTGGCCAATATTTTCCAACATCATTATTACTTGAAAAAACATAATTAATTGCCCTGTTAGATAATGGTGTAGAACCTGTTTTTTTTATTACAAAAACTCTAGCAGCATAATCGTGCCCTTTTTTACTATTTTCAATAATTCCAGATAAATCTTTCTCAACTTTCCATGTAATATTAATAATAGGAGTTTTATTAAGATCAATTCTAATTTCTTTTCCCAAGCCTGACCCAACACCTTCAGCCTCTGCTCTTATAAAGTTACCATTTTCGTTAGACCCAACAGCCCAGCTGGTCTCTCCTTTAACTTTTTTAACTTTTAATGTATTTAGCTCATCGTTAGTAAAATCGAAAACATAAACATTTTCAGCTAACAAAGGTTTTGTTATTAAAAATAAATATCCTAATAATATTAAAAAAAATTTCATCAGTCTGAGGGTATATCTAAATTTAATTTTAAAACAATATTTGAACACACTTTAAGCATTAAATTATCAATATTGGATACTATATAAATAGAATGAAATTAATTTCTATATTTGTTTTATTAATATATTGGTCCATAATTCTACTGGCACCAGTTATTTCTAAAGAAAGTAAGTCTCTTAATGTTGATTCTAAAGTGCTAGTTAGTAAGTAGAACGACCACCACTAATATCAAAAACAGCTGCTGTTGAAAATGAGTTTTCTTCTGAAGCTAGCCAGCAAATTAATGAAGTAAACTCTTCTATCTCTAAAAATCTACCTCTAGGAACCTTAGAAAGCATTCTGGCAACATGTTCTTTTGACATTTGATCAAGAATTCTTGTTTTTGCACCAGCTGGGGTAACAGCGTTTACAGCTATATTTTTATCAGCCAGTTCTTTACCTAATGATTTAGTTAAACCAATAGCTCCTGCTTTAGCTGAACTGTAGGCACTAGCATTAGCGTTACCATCCTTGCCAGCTACAGATGCAACATTGATGATTCTACCATAATTATTTTTAATCATATTGGGCACAACACACTTGCAACAATTAAAAGTCCCCATTAAATTAATTTGTACTATTTTATTCCACTCATCAACATCATAATCCCATAGAGAGGATGTCGAACCTGTAATACCAGCATTATTAATTAAAATATCAATGTTCGTAGATTTTGTTATTTCATCTACAGTTTCTTTAACATTTTTATAATTAGAAACATCAACAACTTTATAAGACAGATTTGGGTTGTTTAGTTCTTGAGTAGCTTTTTTAAGTTCATTTTCATCTATATCCCAAATAATAGTTTTAACACCTGAGCTTAAAAATCTTTTTGCTATATCAAGACCAAAACCTTGAGCTCCACCTGTGATAATTGCTGTTCTATTATTTAAATCAAACTGATGCATTAGTTTATTTACTAGCTAAAAGATAATAAGTCAAAGATGATACAAATGCTCCAATGATCCAAGAATAAGAGTGAAAACTCATTAAACTTTCATTCCAGATAGTTGAGGCTGCAAAAATAAAACCTAAAACTAAAGAGTAGATACCTTTCAAATGCCAGCCATTAGAATAAAAATACATGCCCTTGTCGTCTAAAGAAAAAATCTCATTGTTATTTAAGTTAGTTTTTTTTAATAGATAATAATCAACAACCATAACACCAAATAATGGGCCAAAAAAAGAACCAAGGGTATCTACAAATGCTAATATTCCAATCTGGCTTAATAATGGTAACCAAAGCATACCAACAATAAAACCAATAACAGTAATAACAATAGCAGATTTTTTTAAATCAAGAGTTTGAGGAAAAAAATTCAGTAATGAATTTTGAGCTGGAACATAATTTGCTATTAAATTTGTTGATGCAGATGCAAAAACAATAAAAAATAAGACAATCACAGTTAACTGAGAATTGTCAATTTTACCAATGATATCTGTAGGATTTGTTAAAATTCTTTCCATGAGTTCTAAATTTTTGTTTAGAAAAATATCCGATCCAATGACTATAAAAACTGCAAAGAAAGAAAAAATTATCAAATTTAATATTAAGCTTAAGTTTCCTTTTTTTAATTCACTCTCATTCTTTACATATCTACTAAAGTCACCATAGTTGACAATAACTACTGAAAAATAAGCAAATAAAGTTGCCGCCACAGTAATCAATGGAGCAACATTGCTACTATTTAAAATGTTTTGTATCGAAAAAATATCAACAAATGCAGCAGAAGTAACCTTAACATCATAAAGAAAAACTGTTAAAAAAAATATAAGCATTCCTGAATAAACGGTAATCGCAGAAACTTTTATTATAAGTCTATTAAACTGATGGCTTTTACTAAATAAAAAAGCTTGTAATAAAATTGCAAAAACAAATGCTATCCAATCAATTAAATTTAAACCAAAAACAAATACTAAAAAAATATCCTGATCTAAAAGTGAACTATCAATAGAATATAAGGTTATTCTAATTAAGTAGCTAAAAAGTTTTGATAAAAAATATGTTTGAATTCCAAACATGAAAATTCCAACCAATCCTCTTAATAGAGCAAAATATTTAGCTCCTTTTATTCCAATCGAGGTTCTTAAAATTACTGGAAAAGGAAGTCCATATTTTTGGGATGGTTTACCAATTAAATTTGCAAAGAAATAAACAAATATTGAAGCAATTAAACTTCCAGTTAAAACTACAAAAACATTTAATTCATAAACCAAATAAAGTGAGGCAATTAAAGAAAAAGCAATCAAACTTTGGATATTATTCGCCCAAAAATAAAACAGATCTTTCCAATTCCAATTTTTATCATTTGGATTAACTGCAACTAATTCCCAGTTAATTAGGGTATTTTTTGATTTGATCTGATTCACTAAAACTATAATAAACTAATAAGTTCTACTGTCCATATAGATAGGTTGGTAACCATAAAGCTATTTGTGGGAAGATTATTATTAAAATCAATCCTATAATTTGAATTACCATAAATTGCATCATGCCGTAGTAAATATCTTTAAGATCCCACTCTGGAACAACACCTTTAAGAAAATATGCTGATAAGGCGACTGGTGGTGAGAGCCAGGCTGTCTGGAGATTGACTGCAACAAGTATTGCAAACCAAGTTAAATTAAAACCAAGTGCTTCTACTAAAGGCAATATGATTGGAACTATTATCATTACGATTGGTACCCATTCTAGAGGCCAACCTAAAAGAAAAATTATAACCATAATCATTGCAAGAATTAAGTATCTGTTCATCTCTAGACCAAGTAAAAATTCCGTTAGAAGCATGGGTGTTCCAAGTCTTGAAAATACAGCTCCAAAGAAGTTAGATGCAGCAACTAAAACCATAATTAATGCTGCTATTTCTAATGTTTTAACAAGAGAGTCTTGTAATTTTTTGAAAGTTAATTTTCTATAAGCTAAAGCTAAAAGTAAAGATCCCATAGCTCCACACCCTGCAGCCTCTGTTGGTGTTGCAAATCCAAACAAGATACTTCCAAGAGCAGCAAACACTAATGCTGCAGGTGGAACTAATCCTAAGAAAAATTCAACCCAAACTTCTTTCATACTTGTTGCTCTTAATTCTTTTGGTAATACAGGTCCTAAACTTGGATCTATCCAACATCTAATTGTTGTGTATGCCCCATAAAGAGTTGCAAGCAATACACCTGGTATTATTGCTGCAGCAAACAAATCTGTTACAGGAATTTCCATTATTGGACCCATCACAACAAGCATAATGCTAGGTGGGATTAAAATTCCAAGCGTTCCACCAGCAGTAATAGTTCCAGCTGCTAATCTTACATTGTATCCTGACTTATTCATTGATTTTGCAGCCATAATCCCAAGGATGGTAACTGATGCACCAACAATTCCAGTTGCTGCAGCAAAAACTACAGAAACGAAAAGCACAGCATAATAAAGTGAGCCTCTTACTTTAGCTAACATAAGTTGGAAAGCTGAGAATAATCTTTCCATTAATCCAGCTTGCTCCATCATAATTCCCATAAAGACAAAGAGGGGAACTGCAGCAAGTGTTTGCTCTGTCATGACCATAGAAAACTGCAAGGTCATTAAATAGAATACTAATTTACCAAATCCCAAATAACCAAATACAAAACCCAAGAAAATTAAGGTAAATGAAATTGGAAAGCCTACAAAAATTGAAAAAAGCATTACTCCTATAAGAATAAATCCTAATAAAGCAGGATCCATAAATTCAGCTAACATTATTTCTCCTCTCCAGGCCACTTACCTTTAGTAGCTGCCCAATAACTTTTAAATAATTCCGATATCCCTTGAACAATCAAAAGAATAATTCCGACAAACAAACAAGCTTTAATTGGCCACATATAAGGCATCCATGCTGTGTCCATACCCTTTTCACCTCTCATGATAGACTCTTGAAGAAAGCCAGTTGACATATAAAGAAATACACTTAGTCCTGGAAAATAAAATATTAGGTAAAGCCAAAAATCTATTCTTCCTTGGTTTTTGGTTTTAAAATTTCTGTATAAAAAGTCTGCTCTAATATGAACACCTTTTGAAAGCGCATAACCAGCTCCCAACATAAATAAAGCTCCATACATAAATCTACTCATGTCATAAGCCCACATAGTGGGTGCATTGAAAAGTTTTCTGGCTAAAACTTCATAAACCATTGCAAATATTAACGGTATAGTAATCCAGCAAACTGTGTTGCCAACCCATTTATTAAATAAATCAATTTTTGTAATTGCTAATGCCATCCACTTAGGCATATTTCTTGGCATTTTACCTGAACCACCTCTTCTTTCAGCAATCATTTCATCTGAAATGTCTAGTTTCATAGGCTTTATAGATTTAAGAGGTTTTTTAGATTTGTGGTTTCTTGGCATAAATATTTAAAAAAAAACTAAAGCGGATCGTAAAATCCGCTCTAGTTATATTTATTTTTTATCTAAATACTACTTTAAAGTAGCTGCGTGAGCCATTCCTAGCTTAGCATTAGACATTTGAGATCCAGACCAGAAAGGAACTGCAATATCAGCAAACGCTTTTTGAGAGTCCCAAACTTCTTTAAAGAATTTGTTCTCATTAGCATTTTTTTCTAGACTTGCTTTTGCAGCAGCCATATATGCTGGGAAATAATCTGCTGGAGTATCATGTAAAATCACACCGTGTTTTCCGGTCAACTCAGCAAGAGCTTTTCCGTTTTCATATATTCTGTAACTCATAGATTTTGATAGAGATGCATTCGCAGCAACTTCTAAAGCTTTTTTCTCTAAAGCAGACATCTTTTTATACTTAGATCCTGTAATGTAGAAATCAGCATTTACTACTACTTGGTGAAGACCTTGTAGATAGTAATGTTTTAGAACTTTCTGGAAACCGAATGTCATGTCTGGCTTAGGACAACACCATTCAGCAGCATCAATTGTTCCTGCTTCAAGTGCTGGTAAAATATCTCCACCACCCATTGCAACAGAAGCTACACCAATGTCTTTATAAGTTTGGCCAGGAATTCCCGGAGGAGTTCTGAACTTGTACTTTCTAAAGTCGGCCATGCTATTAATTGGCTCTTTGAACCAACCTAAAGCTTCAGGTCCTACTGGTTGTAACATAAATCCTTTGATGTCTCTTCCCATCTCAGACCATAGTTGGTCGTAAAGTTCTTTACCACCACCATATTGGAACCAAGATAAAAAAGCGATGTTATCGATACCAACACCTGCACCTGCTACTGGCGAACCAAATAACATAGCTGCTGGGTGATCGCCTGACCAATAGTGAGTCCAAGCAAAACCACAATCAATTAATCCTTTATCAACTGCATCTAAAGTTTCTTTTACACCCACTACAGATCCAGCTGGCATAATTTCGAACTTAAGCGATCCACCAGTTAATTCTGTTACTGTATCAGTGAAGTCTTTCAACATTACCACTTCATCAGCTTTTGAACTAATTACTGTTTGACACTTAAGAGTTTGTGCAGATGCACCCGTTACTGTCATTACAGTAAGTAGAAGCGATCCAACAAACAAAGATATGATTTTTTTCATATTTATATTTCCTCTTGTTGTGTTTTTTTATAAAAAAACTACCTTTTCAAAAATAAAAAAATAAAACAAGTCTTAATATTAGAAAAATACTGATTATAAGCATTGGTAGTACTAGAATTTTAATTTTTACTATTATAGACATTCTAAATTGATGGAAAATTTTGATTATATTATTTTAGGAGCTGGATCAGCAGGTTGTGTTCTTGCAAATAGACTGTCTGAAAATCCAAAAAACAAAGTTCTTTTAATTGAGGCTGGTGGCAAAGATAATTACCCATGGATTCATATACCAGTAGGATATTTCAAAACTATGCATAACCCCAATGTTGATTGGTGTTATAATACAGAACCGGATGAAACTATGAACAATAGGTCCATAAGGTATCCTAGAGGAAAAACTCTTGGAGGTAGCTCATCAATAAATGGTCTACTTTATGTTAGGGGTCAACACAGAGACTACGATGTTTGGAGGCAGCTAGGAAATAAAGGCTGGAGTTGGGAAGATGTATTACCTTATTTCATCAAAGCTGAAAATCAAGAACGAGGAGAAAGTGAATTTCATGGTGTAGGAGGTCCTTTGTCTGTTTCTGATCAACGAATACAATTGCCTTTATTAAATCAGTTTCAAAAAGCGGCTGAGGAATTTGGAATTCCAAAAACTAAAGATTTTAATACAGGAGACAATCATGGCTGTGGTTATTTTCAAGTAACAGAGAAGGATGGCTTTAGATGTAGTACTGCTGTTGGTTATTTAAACCCAGCTAAGAAAAGACCTAATTTAAGAATAGTTACAAAAGCGCATGTTAAAAAGATTAATTTTGAAAACAAAGTTGCTAAAGAAGTTGAGTATTGGATTGAAAATGAAATATTCACTGTAAGTGTAAATAAAGAAATTATCTTATCTTCAGGAGCAATTGGTTCTCCACAATTATTACAAGTATCTGGAGTTGGAAATTCAAATAAATTAAAGGAACTAGGAATTGAAATGGTACATGAATTAAAGGGTGTAGGTGAAAATTTACAAGACCATTTAATGTTTAGACCAATATATAAAATACAAAATATAAAATCTCTTAATAAAAAAATTAATAGTTTATTTGGTAACTTGTTAATTGGATTAGAATATATCTTTAATAGAAGTGGGCCAATGACTATGGGTGCAAGTCAGATGTGTATGTTTGCAAAAAGTGATCCTTCATTAGAGCTGCCTGATTTACAATGGCATGTTCAGCCAATGAGTATGGATACATTGGGAGCTACCAAAAACCATGATTTTCATGGTTTTACTCCAACAGTTTCACAAATTAGACCAACTAGTAGAGGTCATATTAGTATAGCAGATAAAGACTCACGAACTTACGCAAAAATAAAAATGAATTATTTGTCGACAGATGAAGATAGAAAAATTGCAGCAGCTGGTCTTAAATTAACAAGAAAAATTGTTTTAGAATCTGAGACATTTAAAAAATTTAGCCCAGAAGAATACCGACCTGGAATTCATTTAACAGAAGATGAAGATATTTTAAAAGCAGCAGCAGATTATGCTCAAACTATTTTTCATCCTGTTGGAACATGTAAAATGGGTCAAGATGATATGGCCGTTGTTGATGATCAACTAAAAGTTCATGGAATTAAAAATTTAAGAGTAATAGATGCATCAATAATGCCCAATATCACCTCTGGAAACACTAACGCACCCACAATAATGATTGCAGAAAAAGGTGCTGATATGATATTAAGCAGCTAATGTTTGCAGAATTATTCGGGCCTGAACAACTTATAATTTTAGGCCAAATTATATTTATCGATTTAGTATTAGCTGGTGATAATGCCATTATTATTGGAATGGTTGCCTCTAAATTTCCACCCGAACAAAGAAAAAAAGTAATCTTTTGGGGAATAGGTGGTGCAGTAATTTTAAGAATTATTTTAACCATGTTAACTGCTTATTTATTACAAATAACAGGATTAAGATTAATAGGAGGATTGCTTCTTCTTTATATAGTCTACAAACTCTACACAGATGTAATTAAAGGTCAGTCAGGTGAAGAAGATATTAAAGTAGACAATTCAAGCTTTATGAAAGCTATATGGACAGTTTTACTTGCTGATTTTACGATGAGTTTGGATAATGTTTTAGGTGTAGCTGGTGCTGCAGGTGATCACTATGTATTATTAATATTTGGTTTAGCTTTATCAATAATTCTTATGGCAACAGCAGCTACTGTAATTTCAAGATGGATTAATGAATATAAATGGATAGCCTGGATTGGTTTAATTGCTATACTGGTTGTTGCTATCGAATTAATTTATACGGATTTAAAGTTATTTATTTAAATGTACTTACAAAAAATAAATCTTAAAAACAAATATGCATTAGTTACAGGTGCTGGCAAAGGATTGGGAAGAGCCTGCTCAATTGCTCTAGCTGAAGCTGGAGCTACAATCATTGCTTTAAGTAGAACTCAATCAGATCTTGATAAACTTGAAAAAGAAATAAAAAAGATAAAAGGTAAAGTTATCAAAGTTAATTGTGATGTAATGAATTATGAAGATCTTAAAGAAAAACTAGATAAGATTAAGATTATAGATATTTTGGTTAATAATGCTGGGACAAATATTCCAGAACCTTTTGAAAAAATTAAACAAGAAAGCATGAACTACTTAGTAGATTTAAACCTTAAAGCTGCTTTTAATGTTGCTCAATTAGTTGTTAAAAAAATGTTAAAAAATAAAAAAAGAGGTGGATCTATTATTAATATGTCATCTCAACTTGGTCATGTTGGAATGTCTGGCAGAAATGTTTATAATATGACAAAATTTGGTATTGAAGGTTTGACTAAAGGTATGGGTGTTGAGCTTGCAAAAAACAATATTAGAGTAAATACAGTGGCCCCTACTTTTGTAGCAACACCAATGGTTAAAAGATTTTTTAAAAATAAAGAATTTAAAAAATTAGCTTTAGGGAATATTCCTATGGGAAAATTAGCAACAGAAAGTGATGTTGCAACAAGCGTTTGTTTTTTAGCTTCATCTGCTTCATCGATGATTACAGCTACATCAATCCTAGTAGACGGTGGATGGACAGCAAAGTAATATATAGATTACTTTCATTAGTAGCGTTATTTTTTTCAACTCAATCTTTTGCCGTAGAGTTTCAGGGAAAATTCATTCAAGGACATTACATTATTGGAAAAACTGAGCCTGGGTCATCAATTTTTGTAGATAAAAAAAAAGTTAAAGTCACAAAAGATGGTTATTTTGCATTTGGAATTGAAAAAGATAGAAAATTTGACATTACAATTACTGAAAATAATAACAAAATTGTAAAAAAAATTAAAAAAAGAAAATATAATATTCAAAAAATTGAAGGCTTACCTAAAAAAAAAGTTACACCACCTGAAGAATTTTATGCAAGAATAAAAAGGGAAAACAAATTAATAGCTGATGCAAGAGAAATTGAAAGTGACTTACAGTTTTTTAAAGAAAAGTTTATTATCCCAGTTGATGATGCAATAATTACTGGTGTTTATGGCAGTCAAAGAATTTTAAATGGCATACCCAAATGGCCTCATTATGGTTTAGATTTTGCTCAAAAAAAAGGTACTCCAGTTAAAGCAATGAATAACGGTGTTGTTACTCTGGCTGAAAAGGACTTATTTTATACTGGAGCAACTTTAATATTTGACCACGGTCATGGTGTTTCAACTCTTTACATGCATATGGATGAAATTTTTGTAAATGTAGGTGATCATGTTAAAAAAGGAGATATCATTGCTACAGTTGGTTCCTCTGGTAGATCAACAGGACCTCATCTTGATGTAAGACTTAATTGGTTTGGTACTAGACTAGATCCTGCAACTATATTAAACATTCAATAATGAAAAAAACCATATTAGAAAAAACAGCAGATAAATTAGTTAATGCATTTGTTAACAATAAAATTATTGCACCACTTCCAATAAAATTTACAAAAACATTAAGTGAAGCTCAAAAGCTAAGAAAATTATGTGAGAGTAAAGTTAAAGATCCAATAATAGGATTTAAAGCTGCAGGGACAGGTATACCCGTCATGAAAAAACTTAAAGAAAAAAAACCTTTCTATGCTGCAATCTTTAAAAAGAATTTTTTAAAAAGTGGAAAAAAAGTAAAAATTAATAAATCAACTTTAGGGATAGAACTTGAGGTTTGTTACCTAATTAAGAAAAACTTTTTCTCATCAAAAGGATTAATTACAACGAAAAATATAACAAAACATATTTCTCACATGGCAGCTTGTATTGAGGTTATAGGTTATAGACAAAAGAAAAAAGGCATTACTAGTTTTGGAGATTTATGTAGTGACTTTGGTGCTAACGTTAAATTTTTGATTGGTCAAAAGAAGAAATACAAAAGAATAAAAATTGGAAACTTAAAGACAAATATTACTAATAAAAAAATTGGGCAAAGTGTTAATGGAAATACAAATACTGTTTATATAAATCCACTTAATTCACTTAGATTTGTTTTGAATGAATTAAAAAAAGATAAAGTAAATCTTGATAAAGATTTTTATGTATTCACTGGATCAACTGTTGGGGTTGTGCCAATTTTAGGTAAAGGTCTTTACACTGGAAAAGTAGATCAACTTGGATCTGCCAAAGCAATTATTCATTAATTTTTAAAAAATTTATTAATGGCGTTACACTTTAGTAAACAAGAATTTGAGAAAAGAAAACTGGCTACATTAAAATCAATGAAAGAGCAAAATCTTGATGCTCTTTTAATGTTCAGACAAGAATCTATGTTTTGGCTTACAGGCTACGATACCTTTGGTTATGTTTTCTTTCAAACATTAATATTAGACCATAAAGGAAATATTATTCTTTTAACAAGGGCTCCAGATTTAAGACAGGCTCAAAACACTTCAAATATTGAAGATATAAGAATTTGGATAGATAAAGACCAGTCTAATCCAACAGATGATCTTAAAATCATCTTAAATGAATTAAATCTAAAAGATAAAAAAATCGGAGTTGAATACGAAGCTTACGGTATGACAGGTCGTAATGCTTTAAGACTTAATAAATCTCTAAAAGGTTATTGTGAGGTAGCAGATCAATCAGAATTAATCACCAAACATAGGGTTGTTAAATCTATTGAAGAAATTGTTTATGTAAAAAAAGCTGCAGAACTTGCTGATCAAGCGCTAGATGAAGCATGGAAATATGCAAAAGCTGGTGCTAGTGAAGCAAAAATTTTAGCTGAAATGCAAAGAGTTGTTTTAGAAGGTGGCGGTGATTATCCAGCAAATGAATATATTATAGGCTCTGGACACAATGCATTATTATGCAGATATCAATCCGAGAAAAGAATTTTATCAGATACTGATCAGTTAACTATTGAATGGGCTGGTACTTATAAACATTATCACTCTGCAATGTTTAGAACTATTCCTATTGGTAAAGCTGATCCAAAGCACATTAAAATGCATGAGGCATGTCTTGAGGCTTTAACCAATTGTGCAAAAACTTTAATACCAGGAAAAACTGCTGGAGATGTATTTGATGTACATGCTAAAACTTTTGATGATCTTGGATACAATAAAGCCAGAATGAATGCTTGTGGTTATTCATTAGGGACAACCTTCTCACCCAATTGGATGGACTGGCCAATGCTATACACAGGTAATCCTTATAAGATTGTTCCTGGTAATGTCTTCTTTATGCACATGATCTTAATGGATTCAGATAGTAAACTAGCTATGAATTTAGGTGAAACCTATTTGGTGACCGAGAATGGTAACGAGAGATTAGGTAAGCAAAAGTTGGATTTAGTAGTCTTATAGGGCTCTATCTTCCAGTTTGCTTCTAGTTTCAATAAATAAGCTTAATTATAACTTCTACTATTATCATAGGGGTCCTGTTATCATAGGGGTCCTGTTGGAAACCAAACGTAGTTTTAGCTTTTAAATAAAGACTTACACTTACAGTATTAGGTTCTTACATATCTGACTATTAGATGTTGGTTTTAGTCATCTAGTCCTAAATTTTGAAAAATTATTCCTAAATTATTTTGAGCATGTATATGATTTGGATTAATTCCAATTACTCTTTATTTGAATTTTAAAATATTTATTTAGAACTACACCAAAAAAATAACAAATAACTACAAATACAATAAACTTAAGTGAGTATATAAAACCAGCTTTAATAAAATATTTAATTGAGTATGGGTCTCCCCCTTCAAATATAAAACTGTTAAATATTATTAAGCATGAGATAATATAAATATTTTTTATAAGAGAATTATTAATTTTTAACATAAAAGAAAAGGTTAATAATAAAAAAACAAGCCTGTAGTCAACATTTGCAGAAAAAATAAATGTTCCTAAATAAATACCTCCACCAGCTAAAAATAAAGCATCATCTAAGTTAATATTTTTTTCTAAGGGTTTATCACCAGATATAAAATTAATTTTAAAAAGAGTAATTGCAATAACTGAAAACAAAAAAATAATTATTAATTTTAGATAGATATAATTTTCATCATTAATAAATAAATTATACTCTCTAGAATAATAATAAATTGCTTTCGATATGGAGCCTGAACCATATGCAAAAATTCGCGCATACTCAATCATATTTGTCGACATAAAATAAATTTCATCTTTAATTAAAAATAAATATAAAATAGAAAAAAATAAAATTAGATAAAAGAAACGCTTATTTGCTATAAATAAAAATATAGAAAAAATTGGAAAAACTTTTCCTGCTAAAGCAATTAAAAAAAGTAGTGACTTCAAGATATAATTTCTAGAAATAATTGCAAAATAAATTAAGGAAAATATTATAATTTCAATATTTAGTCTTTCTAAAATCAAAAAATTTGTCGTTGAAAAGAAAAAAATAATTAAGATAAATTTTGATTTGATTTTTGAATTTCTAAGATAAATATCTTGTATCACAAAAAAATAGATCAAAATTATAATAAAGTTGAAAATTTTAAAATAAGTTAAATTATATAATTTTAAAAAATCAAATATAGTTAGCCATATAGATGGATACATATAAACACCATGTGTTGGGTCGTATGGATTTTCCAAGTAAACATTGAAACCAAAGTTTTTACTCAATAAAGTTTTTGTAATGGAATCTAAATCAGAAAATGGAGGTATAACTGCGGGTATATTTAAAGTTTTCCAAAAAATAACCCATAAATGGTCATTGATTGATAAGTAAATAACAAAGGTTGCTAATAGAAAGGGTAAAATTGACAATTGAATTTTTTTCATTTTAATAATTTATATTTCTTCTTAATTAAAAAAAGTTTTAATAGCCCTATTAAAGAATGAAAAATTAGCTTAATATTTACCGAGCTTTCACCCCTAACTCTGTTTTTAAAAATTGAGTGAGTCTCATTAATTATTAAATTATTAACATGAATAACCATGAGTATTTCGGACAAAACAATAAATCCGTCACCAATACGTCCACATTTCTTAATTATCAAATTAATAGAATTATTTGAATAGATTCTAAAACCATTAGTATAGTCACTGATATTAACCTTCAAAATAGTTTTTGCTAAAATATTTGAGACTTTTGATAATATTCTTCGAGATATTGACCAATTTAAAATTTTACTTTTTTTAAGATATCTACTTGCAATTAGTAAATCACTTTTATTTTTTTTAAATAATCTAATATTTTTTTTTAACTCTGATGGCTTATGAGAAAAATCAGCATCCATTTCTATAAAAATTTGATCTAAGTTTTTATTAAATAGTTTCTTAAATCCATATATAACCGCAGAACCCCTTCCTTTCTTATTTTTTCTATGAAAATAAATTACTTTATGAAGATTATTTTTTTTTAAAATTCTACCAACATTATTTTTTTTTGAATCATCAACAATACATATATAAGCATGTGGCACATATTTTTTAATATTTTTAATTAAAGGCAAAATATTTTTATCTTCATTAAATGTGGGAATTACAATATTTATCTTTTTCATTTAAAAAAATATTCAATTTTATTATTAAATTTAGTGGGTTTCCATCCTAATTTCTTAATTTTTTTATTATTGGAAATTAAAAAAGAAGGTTTAGATAAACTTTGAAAATTAATCTTTTTATTATATTTTTTGGAAAAAATTGTAGCAATTTTTCTTAAATCAAAACTTATGCCAGAGCCTATATTGTAAACACCAAATGCTTTATTTTTTCTTAGAGTATCTATTGCGAGGACAATATCTTTGATATTTAGAAAATCTCTGAAATTATTTAAATTCTTGAAAGTAATAATTTTATTTTTTGATTTAATCTTTTTAATAATATTTGGTATAACGTATGGTGATTTTTGTTTACTATCAGTAAAACTAAAAATTCTACCTATACAAAATTTTATAGAATTGTTTTTTAATAAATTTTTAATAAGTTTTTCAGCAATTAATTTAGTTTTTCCATATTTATTTTGTGGATTTGTAATATTTTTTTCATTAATTATTCTAAGTTTCAATGTTGGCTTATAAACATGGGAAGTTGATGCAAAAAAAAACCATTTGGGTTTATTTTTTTTTTTAGAATTGAATTAATCAAGTTTAAAGTGCCATTAACATTAATATCATAAGCTTTTTTATAGCTTTTGTTAACTTCATCCACTGCAACTACTGCAGCAAGATGAATTACTATATCAAAATCCTTTTTTAAAACCCAATCTTCAACACTCTTTACATCTCTTATATCTTTCTTAAATTCATAAAATCTATAGGGTAATTTTCTTTTTAATTTTTTACCAAGCACTCCATTTGAGCCTGTTATTGCACAAGTAATCATTTCAAATTTGATACACTAAGTAGTAAATCACTTATTTTATCTAACTTTTTTTGAGTCAACTTAACTGTAGGAAGTCCAATAAAAAAACCTCTTTTATCAATTTCATTAGAATTTTTAAGTTCATGTTTGTTATATTTAATATCATATAGTTTTATAGCGGGTTGATTTACAAAATTACCACTAATAATTGGTCTGGTTTCTAAGTTATTATTATTTAAAAACTTTAAAAATTTATCTTTATTTTTTTTAAATTTAGGGCTTATTAATAATGGAAATCCAAACCAACTAGGTTTCAAATCTTTTTTATGATTAAAAAAAGTAAATTGTTCATTCCAATTATTTGATTTTTGAAGAGTATTAACTATTTTATTTCTATTATAAGTTCTTATAGACATCATTTTAGATAGTCTTTTAAATTGATTTAATCCTATGGCTGCAGAAACTTCTAAAGGCCTTAAATTAAAACCAGAATTAATAAAATTAAATTTTTTATTCTTACTTTTAGTTAAATCTCTATCCCATCCGTGAGCTCTTAAAGTTTTTAATAAATCATAATCTTCTTTTTTTTTACAAGCTATCATTCCACCTTCACCAGCAGTAATTTGGTGTGAATAATAAAATGAAAAAGAACTAAAATCACCATAGGATCCAAGATATTTATTTTTGTATTTAGAGCCTAAAGACTCACAATTATCTTCTATCAAATATATATTTTTTTCTTTTGCAAATCTTTGAATTTTATCAATTTCAGAACAATTACCCAAAACATTAATCATCATGATAGCTTTAGTTTTTTTTGTTATGTTCTTTTTAATCAAATCAAGGTTAATAGAGAAAGAGTTTAAATCTACATCTATTAATTTTGGTGTTAAACCAGCTTGAATTACAGGCCACAATGAGGTGGCCCAACATACCGCCGGTACCAAACATTCATCACCAATTTTTAATCTATTTTTTTTTTTTGGATTTATTAAAGTAAATAAAGCCAACAAATTTGCTGAAGATCCTGAGTTTACCATTAAACAATAATTTAGTCCTAATTTTTTTTTAAAATAATTTTCAAATTCAATTGTTTTTTTTGACATTGTTAACTGTCTACTGATCAATACTTTAACAGCTTCTAATAAATCTTCTTTATTCAGTGCATCCTCATGTAATGGGTGATAAAATTTTTTATTGCTATTTTTTTTTATGTTAAATAAATTTAATAAATTTTTTTTCATAAATTTTTATAATCTAAAGTTATGTGATAATTAATTTAAATGTCACTTTAAATATATAGCTTATATATAGATTTTAAATAAGACCATTTCTAAAATTATTTTTTTTAGATTTCTGATAAAGCTTTAAATCTTTCATAAATTAATCTAATTTTTACACTTATACTAAGAATTGGTTCTGGTGGGATACGAGATGGTTCAATTTTAGACTCGATTATTAAAATTTCTTTTGTGTTGATATTGCTTGCTTTAAAAGCTATTTGTTCACCAAATAAAGTCCCCACACCAATGCCAGAACCATTATAACAACCTGCTGCAAATATACACTCATCAATTTTTTCAAAAATTTGCGAGCTATTTCTACTTCTAGATACAATTCCTGACCAACTAGTTTCTATAATACCTTCAGGTAAAGTTGGAAATCTTTTTTTAATTCCAAGCTTTTGATTTAAAGATCTTTTATCCAACTCTGATTTAATTGTTCTTTAGGACTGAGGCACTGTTGACTTCAAGTAATCCTATTCATTATTTTTTGTTGCTACTTAATTAAATTATAAATTATCTAATACAGCTTGTGCACATTCGATTGTATTACTTTCTCCACTCAAATCTTTTGTTCTATTTTTTTTATCCAATAATGTTTTTTCTACTGAAAACATAATTGCATTAGCTGCTTCTTTCTCACCAAGATGATCTAACATTAAAGCACCAGACCAAATTTGTCCTATAGGATTTGCTATACCTTTGCCTGCAATATCAGGAGCTGAACCATGAACGGGTTCAAATAGTGATGGAAATTTTTTCTCCGGATTTATATTTGCAGATGGAGCAATACCAATAGTACCGGTACAAGCTGGCCCTAAATCAGACAGAATATCTCCAAATAAATTTGATGCTACAACAACATCAAACCATTCAGGGTTTAAAACAAATCTTGCAACTAAAATATCAATATGAAATTGATCGGTTTCAATTTCAGTGTAATTTTTTTTATTAGCATCAAATCTTTCATCCCAATATGGCATTGTAATTGAAATACCATTAGATTTTGTTGCACTAGTTAATTTTTTTCTTTTTCGTGATTTTGCTATTTCAAAAGCAAATTTTTGCACTCTATCAATACCATGCTTGGACATTATTGTTTCTTGAAGAACTATTTCTCGCTCTGTTCCCTCATACATTCTACCACCAACAGATGAATATTCTCCTTCTGTATTTTCTCTAACAATAATCATATCAATATCGCCGGGTGTTTTGTCAGCTAATGGCGATTTAACTCCTGGAAATAATTTTACTGGTCTTAGATTGATGTATTGATCAAATTCTCTTCTAAATTTTATTAATGAACCCCATAAAGTTATGTGATCTGGGTATCTCTCTGGCATACCGACAGCACCAAAGAAAATGGCATCATGTTTTTCAATTTTTTCTTTCCAATCATCTGGAAGCATTTTTCCATGTTTCTCGTAGTAATCACACGATGAAAAATCAAATTCATCAATTACTAATTTAAATTGATGTTGTTCTGAAATTTTTTTTAAAACTTTTTGTGCTACTGGGACAACTTCTTTTCCTATTCCGTCTCCTGCTATTGATGCAATATTGTATGTTTTCATAAGATAATTTTATTAACTTTTTATATTAAATTGTATTGATAATCTCTAGCTTCAATTACCTCTTTAGGTAAATTTAACTCAACATCATCAATTTTTATAACTTCATCTTTATTTATGTCTTTTTTTAACACAGCGTTATCAGTAAGACCTAACGGCAATATGTTTTCTTGTTTAGATTTTTTAGAAGTTATCAATTTTCCTCTAGCACAAAAACCACCCTCACCGTCTAATCGCTCACCAATTTTTAAATCTTTTTTAGCATAAGCTGCAACATCTGCATTATAATTTATAGTTTGACCTGTTGCTTTTTGATCAAGTGCAATTGCATATATCGATTGAGCAAGTTCTAAACCAATATAATGATATGGCCTCCATATAGCTGAATAACTGCCAGACAAATCGGTCACCATTCCATAATCTTTAAAGCAATTTTTGACATATTGATTTTGAGCTTTAATTACTATGTAAACACCCCATCTAAGATCATTTGGAACATCTTTTTGATTTAAATCAATGCTAGATATCACCTCCACTTGACCTTCATAATCAATTAATCCTCCTTCCACTTTTGGAATTAATTTTTTAGCAATGTCATAAACCCCAACAGGTGGAAAAGTTAATCCATTATTTGGACATTTTAAATTTGATGCATTACTGACTGCACACATTTCAATTGCAGATTTATCTCCACATAAAAAACTATTAAACATTTTAGGATTCATACCAGATTCAATTTCAGCACGTTCTTTACTTAAACCGTAGTGACCCCAAACCGTGTCTGGTGTTGAATATTCAAAATCTGGGTGGTACTTTGTTCCTTTTCCTGCACAAACTACAGAAAAACCGTTTAACTTAGCCCATTCAATCTGTTCCATAATTAATGAAGGTTGATCACCATATGCCATTGAACAAATAACATTGTTTTCTTTTGCAAGATCAGCAAGGTATTTCCCACAAGTAATATCAGCTTCAACATTTACTAATATGATGTGTTTTTTGTTTTTAATAATCTTTACAGCATGAACTGTTCCTATAATTGGATTTCCAGTAGCTTCTATAAAAACTTCAACATCTCTATCAATTGCCTCATCTAAAGTAGTTACAAAATTTATTTTATTAACTGTCTCTGTAGTTAAACCGCTCTTAAGACAGTTTTTTTTGGCGTTATCAATATTAATATCAACGATAGTATCAATAGTAATTTTTTGTAATTGATTGTATTGAGCAAGAAACATGCTTACAAATTTTCCACAGCCAATGAATGCAACTTTTATTGGTTTTTTTCTGGATTGTAGTTTAGTATTTAAAAACATTTGATCACGATATACTATTTTTTTATAAAATTGATGATACTTTTTGTAAGTGTATCACTTATAATTATAGTTCCTTTTTCATTTGGGTGCATACCGTCATCTTGATTAAGTTCAGGTTTTAAAGCAACACCCTCTAATAAGAAAGGGATTAAATTTAGTTTATATTTTTTAGCTAAACTTGGATAAATATTATCAAATTTTTTTTTATAACTAATTCCATGAGTTGTTGGAGCAATCATTCCTGCTAAAATTATTTCTATATTTTTTAATTTTGCTGTTTGAATAATTTTTTCTAAATTTTTTTCAGTCTCGATTGGGCTTATTCCTCTTAACATGTCGTTAGCACCCAATCCTAAGATCATTAAGTCAATATTCGGTTGAGATAAAGACCATTCAACTCGATTTAATCCTCCAGCAGATGTGCTTCCAGATACACTTCCATCAATAATTCCAAGATCATAACCACTATCATTAAGATTATTTTGAAGTACAATGGCTAAATGTTTTTCTTGTGGAAGACCATAGCCTGCCATTAAGCTATCACCAAATAAGATAACGTTTTCTAGAGCATTGACGTTTATGCTCACTAGACAGACGGCAATAATTTTAATAATAAATCTTTTAATCATGGATAGTCTTCTTAAGCTAAAAAACGTTAATCTTAAATACCAAACTGGTAATGATACTATTAAGGTTTTAAAGAATGTTAATTTAGAAACTAAAAAAAATGAGTCTATTTCAATAGTTGGTGAAAGTGGATCTGGAAAAACTAGCTTAATCATGCTTGCTGGTGGACTAGAGAAAGCAACCTCTGGTAAGATATTTTTTGAAGATCAAGAAATATCTAAAATGAGTGAAGATGAAGTTTCTAAAATTAGAAGAAAAAATATTGGTATTGTTTTTCAATCTTTCTATCTTATTCCAAATTATACAGCTGTTGAAAATGTTGCTCTAACCTTAGAGTTAAATAATTTAAAAAACCCTACTGAACGAGCCAAAGAGTTGTTGGATCGATTTGGACTAAAAAATAGATTTAATAATTTACCGAGTCAACTTTCAGGTGGTGAACAGCAACGTGTGGCAATTGCAAGAGCTATAGCCATGAAACCTAAACTAATTTTGGCAGATGAACCTACGGGAAATTTAGATAGTGAAAATTCACAAATGATTGCAGATATTTTATTCAAATATATTAAAGAAGAAAAATCATCTTTAATTATGGTCACCCATGACCCAAAACTTGCAAATAAAGCAAAAAGAAAAATTAAAATCAAAGATGGAAAAATTGTCTAAGCTTTCAGAGTACAAGTTAACTTTGATATATGCCTTAAGAGACTTGAGTAGAAATTATAAAAAAATTTCTAGTATTATTCTAACACTTTTTATCAGCCTATTTATTTTAAGTTCAATTTTCACCATTGAAGATAGTTTGAATAAAGAATTAAATAATAATTCAAGAGCACTTTTAGGTGGAGATATTGAAATTGACTATAATCGTAATGTTGGCAACTTAGAATTAATTAACCAAGTTAAAGAATTTGCTACTGTTTCACAAATGGTTGAGTTTAGCACCATGATCTCAACTACCAATCAATCTAAAAATAAATCAATATTTTCTAGAATTAAAACAGTAGATCAAAATTACCCATTATTTGGCAAGGTAGGTTATGAACCAAGTGGTGCATTTGAAAAATTACAAACTATAGAGAATACAATCCTTGTTAATGAAAACATTTTCAAAAATCTCAATTTAAAAATTAATGATAAAATCAAAGTTCAAGATCAGTTGTTTACTGTAATTGGTATCGTAAAATCAGTACCTGATATTGGGGGTGCTTTTGTATTTGGTGATTTTGCTTTAGCTGGCAAACAAACATTAGAATTATTAAAACTTAATAATCTGGGGAGCTTTTTAAACTATGAGTATAAAGTAAAATTTAATGAGGGAGATAATCCAAATACTTTATCTAAAAAAATTGAGCAGTTATTCAAAAATGAAAAGAAGGTTAGACTTAGATATCACGAAAAATCTGACGGTCCTTTAAAGCGAATAATTGATAATTTCTCTCAATTTTTGTCTCTTGTATCAATCAGTGCAATGCTAATTGCAGGAATTGGAATTGCTAACACGTTACTTTCATTTATAAATCAGAACAATATGTCTATTGCAGTTAAGAAGTCTTTAGGCTTTTTCTCAAAAGATATTAAAATAGTCTACTATCTACAATTACTCATTCTATTATTCTTAATATCCACTGCCGCCTACTCTTTTAGTTTCTTTCTAGTTCCTATTGTTGATGTTTATCTGTCAGCTGGTCTTGGATTAAATATTGAAGGTAGTTTTTCTATTCTTAATTATTTCAAAGTTTTTTTAGTAGGGTTATTAGTATTAATCATATTTTCTATACCAACCATTAATGCAATTGATCAAGTTAAAGCATCAAACTTATTTAGAAATGTATTTCAAAACCTGCAATTTTATTATTCAAAAAAATCAATTCTTTTAAGTCTGTTATTATTATCAATTTTAATTTCTTTATTTACCATCGGTTCAGCTCGCCCCATTTATAGCTTGGGTTATTTTGGAGCTTTCTTTGTTTGTCTATTGGTCTTCTACTTATTATCAAACTTGATCATTAAATTATTTAAAGGACTTAAAGAGCACCCAAATATTTCAATTAAAGTATCAGTTAAAAATATTACTCAAACTAAAAGTATTACCCCTATAACTATTATGTCTTTAGGTTTAGGGGTCACTTTACTATTAACTTTAGCTTTTGTAGGTTCAAATTTTAAAAGAGAAATTGCTAAATCTATACCAGAACTTGCGCCTGATTATTTTTTCATTGGTATTCAAAGTGATGAAAGACAAATATTTGAAGATTTAATTTTTAAAATGGATAAAGAAGCTAACCTTGAAATTGTTCCAATGGTTTCAACAGGCATTGTAAAAATAAATGGAATAGATCCAAATACTTATATCGATTCAAGTAATGATAGCCACTGGGTGATCAGAAATGACAGAAGGTCTTCTTGGGCTGATAAAGTTTTAAAAGATAACCCAATTGTAGAAGGCAAATGGTGGGATCTAGATAGACCTGATAAACTTCAAATTTCACTTGATAGTAAAATTGCTAAAGATTTTGATATTAAAATTGGTGATATTTTTACTCTTAATATTTATGGACGTGAAATTGAAGGTGAAATAGTAAATTTTAGATTAGTAGACTACAGAGATTTTTCTATTAACTTTGCAATGTTATTAAATCCTCAATTTGCAAAAAATATACCTCACGAATATTTGGCTACTTCAAAGTTTAAAAGTTTAGAGAATTTTAACGAAACTGCTTTACTAGATAAAATGCCTAGTCTTTCTATTATAAAAATTACTGATTACTTGGAGAAAGTAACAGATCTTTTAAACAAAGTGTTTATTGCTGTAACCGTTATCTCTGCAATAACTATAGTCATTGGTTTAATTGTCATTTCAAGTGCAATTATAGTTCAGGGTAAAATTAAAGAATTTCAAAATTTAATATTTAAAATTTTAGGTTTTTCCAAAGTTGAGGTTATACTTTCTTCAATTATTGAGTTTTTTATAATATTCACATCCATAATTCTAATAGCTCTCTTTTTTGCGGTCATAGGTTCACAATTTATCATTGAAAATATTTTTCAAATCACTTGGAAGTTTGATTTAGTAATATTTTTGCAGGTAACTATTGGAATTGGACTGGCTACTTTAATCTTAATTATGATTACTAATTTTAAATATTTAAGCCCTAAGGTTTATCCACTTATAAGAAATCAATAACTACACATCAGATCGAGATCTAAACCTCTCAAACATCAATCTTGTTTTAACCCCAATATTTAAAAAAGGCTGAGGTGGAAGCCAAGTAGGTTTAGTTCTAGATTCTATTATATTAATTTCATCACTATTTTCATTACTTGCTTTAATTGCTATCTGTTCACCAAATAAAGTTCCAACTCCAATACCAGAACCGTTATAGCAGCCTGCCACAAAAACATTGTCTTCTACTTTTTCAAAAATTTGTGAACTATTTCTAGTTCTAGATACAACCCCAGACCAACTAGATTCAATAATATTATCTGCTAAACTTGGAAACCTTTTTTTGATACCAAGTTTTTGATTTAAAGATCTTTTATCTAACTCTATTTTTGACATTTTAAAAGGACTATGAGCTTCTGCAGTATTTCTAATTAAAATTCTTTTATCTTTTGTCATTCTAATAGTTGCTCCCATTGGTCTAACAGGCAGCACACCCCATTCTCTAGGCTCACCAATAGACTTATACTCTGTATCAGTTAATGGTCTTGTCATGCTTGCAGTTAAGGTTAAGGGGAAATTATAATTATTCTTAATACCAAGTGATTTTAAAAATCCATTTGTGCAAAAAATAATCTTTTTAGTAATTATTTTATGATTATTAAATCTAGAAATAATCGTATCTTTATTTTTTGACCATTCATTTAATTGAGTGTTTTCTAATAGCTCAACATTATCTGGCAAAGTGTCAATCATAGCTCTAACAAGCTTTCCTGGATGTAATAAAATTCCACCCTTAGTATAAAGTGCTAAGTTATAAAAATTTGTACCTAATCTTTTACCTAAATCATCTTTATCAAAAATATTATGTTCAAAATTTAATTTTAATAAAGTTTTGCTAAAATTATCCAGTATCTTTCTATCTTTTTCATTTGATGAGGCAAAATATTTTCCACATTCATTCCAATCACAATCTACCTGATGCTCTTTAATAAACTTTTTCACAACATCAATTCCTAATTTATAAATGTCTGTTTTCTTTTTATAATTAGAAAGTTCTTTATTTGAGGTGAAACCATCATTAAGGGTCGTATCGACTAAATATCCTGAGTTCCTTCCACTTGCACCCTCACCTGCTAATTGGGCATCAACAATAATAATTTTTTGATTTGAGTGTAGTTCTGATAATTTTCTAGCAGCAGACAAGCCTGTATAACCAGCACCTATTATTAGCCAGTCACAGGATTTTTCTTTATCTAAAAATTTTATATTAGATCTTTTAACAAGGTCATTGATCCAACTACAGCTAGTATCATTAACTACTTTCATGTAGTTAGATTATGACAGATAAGATATTTTTGAAAGATCTTAAGATACCAAAGAAGGTTGCTTGATCATGTCTTCTTTTTTAATCCCTGCAACTTTAACTGGTTTTTTCATAGCATCTCTTCTGAAAGGCTCTCCCAGTTCTTGGTTAAGAATTACTTCAATAAATGTTGTAATCCCTTTCTTTTGATCTTCACATGATTGCTTGATAGCAGCAGTAGTCTCTTCCATGGTTCGAACAGTGACCCCTTTTAATCCACAAGCATCAGCAACTTTTGCATAACTTAATTCTGGATCAAGCTCTGTTCCAACGAAGTTATCATCAAACCATAAAGTAGTATTTCTTTTTTCAGCACCCCATTGGTAATTTCTAAAGATTACCATTGAAATTGCTGGCCATTCTGGTCTAGCACATGAGCTCATTTCGTTCATGCTAATACCGAATGCACCGTCACCTGCAAAACCAATTACTGGTGTATCAGGACATCCAATTTTTGCTCCAAGAATTGCTGGAAAACCATAACCACAAGGACCAAATAATCCTGGTGCTAAATATTTTCTACCTTTTTCAAACGTTGGATAAGCATTTCCAATTGCACAGTTATTACCAATATCACTGGAGATAATTACATCATCAGGCATACCAGCTTGAATTGCTCTCCAAGCTTCTCTAGGAGACATTCTATCCGCATCTCTTTTTCTAGCTTCAGCATTCCAAACTGTTCCTTCATCATCGTCTTCATGATCTAAACTTGATAACTCTTGTAACCAAGCAGATTTAGTTTGGTGGATTGTATTTTTTCTCTCTTCTCTATTTGTATCACCTGCTGTTGGAGAAAGTTGAGCTAAAATTTGTTGTGATACTAATTTTGCATCCCCACAAATACCAACTGTGACTTTTTTTGTTAAACCAATTCTATCTGAATTCATATCAACTTGAATGATACTTGCATCTTTAGGCCAGTAATCCATTCCATAACCTGGTAATGTTGAGAAAGGATTTAATCTTGTACCAAGTGCAAGAACAACATCAGCTTGCTTAATTAATTCCATTCCAGCTTTTGATCCATTATACCCTAAAGGTCCAGCTGCTAATGGGTGACTTCCTGGAAAACTATCATTATGTTGATACCCTGAACAAACTGGAGCATCTAATTTCTCAGCTAATTTTTTACAATCTTCAATTGCCCCACCAATTACAACACCTGCCCCAGATAGTATTACTGGAAACTTAGCGTTTGACAATAAGTCAGCTGCTTTTTTAATTGCATCAACTCCACCTGCTTGCCTTTCAAGTCTAACAATTGGAGGAAGATCAATGTCAATTACTTGTGTCCAATAATCTCTTGGAACATTTATTTGTGCTGGAGCTGATCCTCTGATCGCTTTTTCAATTACTCTATTTAATACTTCTGCCATTCTTGAAGGGTCTCTAACTTCTTCTTGATAGCAAACCATATCTTTAAATAAGTTCATTTGTTCTACTTCTTGAAAACCACCTTGACCCATAGTTTTGTTAGCAGCTTGCGGCGTTACTAATAATAATGGTGTGTGGTTCCAGTATGCAGTTTTAATTGGTGTTACAAGACCGGTAATTCCAGGACCATTTTGAGCAATAACCATTGACATTTTACCAGTTGATCTTGTGTAACCATCGGCAATTAATCCACCGTTTGTTTCATGAGCAACATCCCAAAAAGTAATTCCAGCATCAGGAAAAATATCTGAAATAGGCATAAAAGCTGAACCAATAATTCCGAATGCGTGTTCAATTCCATGCATTTGTAAAACTTTTACAAAAGCTTCTTCTGTTGTCATTTTAGTCATAATAATTAGGCCTTCCTGCTTAAGTTGTTAAAAAATCTATAAATAATTTGTTAATTTTTAAGATTAATATATAAGATTTAAAAAATTTCAAACAAACAAATCGACACAATTATGGCTACAGATATTATTATACACGACGAAAAAGACAACGTAGGAGTAGTTGTTATTGATAAAATTACTCCAAAACAAGATTGCGCATGTTGGATTATGGAGAATGATAAAACAGTTCAAATTCAATCAGTAGATGAAATTCAATTAGGACATAAAATTGCAATGGTTGACCTTAATGAAGGTGATACTATTTTGAAATATGGTCATGATATTGGAAAAGTAGTTAAATCAATCAAAAAAGGTGAGCATGTTCATGTTCACAATGTAAAAACGAAGAAGTGGTAAAAAATATGGAAATTCCAAAAAGTTTTTTAGGTTATAAAAGAGAAAATGGCAGAGTTGGTACTAGAAATCACGTAATCATCTTACCTGTAGATGATATCTCTAATGCTTGTGCTGAAGCTGTAGCAAATAATATTAAGGGTACGATTGCCCTTCCTCACTCTTATGGAAGACTTCAATTTGGTGCTGATTTAGATCTACACTTTAGAACAATGATTGGGACTGGAAAAAACCCTAACGTTGCTGCTGTAATTGTTATTGGAATTGAACCTAAATGGACAAAAAGAATTGTTGATGAAATTGCTAAAACTGGAAAACCAGTTGAAGGATTTCATATTGAAAGAACTGGTGATATTGGAACAATCATGAAGGCTTCTAAAAAAGCTCAAGAATTTGCAATGTGGGCTTCTGAAAAACAAAGAGAAGAGTGTCCTTTAAGTGATTTATGGATTTCGGTTAAATGTGGTGAATCCGATACAACATCAGGTCTTGCTGCTAACCCAACAGTTGGAAACTTAATGGATAAATTGGAGCCATTGGGAGTTCATTTATGTTTTGGTGAAACCTCAGAGTTAACTGGTGCTGAAAAAGTTTGTGCTACACGTGGTGCCACTCCAGAAGCTTCAGAAAAATTCATGAAAACTTGGAGTGATTACAACGACTTTATTTTAAAAGAAGCAACAGATGATCTTTCTGAAAGTCAACCAACTGCGGGAAATATTGCAGGTGGATTAACTACAATTGAAGAAAAGGCATTTGGAAATTTCCAAAAAATTGGAAATTGTAAATTTATTGATGTTTTAGAACCAGCTGAAGAGCCTACTAAAGGAAAAGGATTATACTTTATGGATACTTCATCTGCTGCAGCAGAGTGTATTACACTTCAAGCAGCTGCTGGATTTAACATTCACTTATTCCCAACAGGTCAAGGAAATATAGTAGGTAATCCAATTGAACCTGTTGTAAAATTAACTGCCAACCCATTAACTGTAAAAGGTATGGGTGAGCATATTGATTGTGATGTATCGAAAATTCTATCTCGTGAAATGAATTTATCACAAGCTGGTGATGAATTAATCAAATCAATGATTAGAGTTGCTAACGGTAGATTAACTTGTGCTGAAGCTTTAGGTCATAAAGAGTTTGTTATGACTAAACTTTACAGAAGTGCTTAAAAATTTATCTATAAAGTAATGTTATTTAAAAAATATCTGGTCATTTTGCCAGGTATTGTTTTAGCGTTTGTTCTCTACAGTTTATCTCAAGGATTTAATAATATTATTGGTATTGAATTATTAGGTTACGATAAAAGTCCAATATCGACAGCCATGATTGCTATTTTACTTGGAATGCTTTTTGGAAATATATTCAAAATGAGAGACAACTTTGTAAAAGGTTTGGACTTTACTCAATCATATATTCTCAAACTTGGAATAATTTGTTTAGGAATTCAATTGAAACCTTTTGAGTTTTTAGAATTTGGAGCAGTAGCAATACCTTTAATCATAATTTGTATTGTATCAGTACTAATAGTTATAAAATTCTTAATTAAAAAACTTAAAATCCCAACAAGAATGGCTTACTTAATATCTATTGGTAGCACGGTATGTGGAACAACAGCAATTATGGCAACTGCTCCAGTAATTGGTGCAAAAAAAAATGAAGTATCATATGCAATTGCTAACATCACTTTGTTTGGAATTTTATCGATGCTTATATATCCTTATTTTGCTAATTATTACTTTGATGCTGAACCAATGTTTGTTGGTTTATTTTTAGGTACATCAATTCATGAAACATCACAAGTAGCTGCGGCTGGACTTATTTATGATCAACAATTTAATAGCCCAGAAACATTGAATATTGCAACAGTGACAAAATTAATAAGAAATACTTTTTTGGTAATAATGATTCCATTATTTGCATTTCTTTATAATAGAAACAATGTTGTTAAAAAAGATTACTCAATATTAGCTATTTTCCCATATTTTGTACTAGGTTTTGTGGCTATGATAATTTTAAGGAATATTGGAGATCAATTTTTTTTAAACACTTATAATAATTTGTGGCTAGAAGCAGTTGACATTATCAAATCATCATCAAAAATATTCTTAACAATGGCGATGGCTGCTATTGGTTTGTCTACTAATCTGAAAGATCTTAAAAGTATGGGTTACAAACCATTTTTAGTGGGGTTTATAGGGATGGCGACAGTAGGCTTGGTTAGTATTTTAAGTATAGAATTTTATATTAATTTCTTAAACTAAGATTTCTTCAGTAACATCTTTTTTTTAAAATTAGAAAAAACACGTCTAATAAGAGCGGTTCCAACTCCTAAAATAATTGCAAACATAATTGAAAATAATCCATAAAAAAATGGCATGTCTTCTGAAAATTCTAAAATAAATAATGAGAAAAAGTTTAAATCTGAAGTTAATACTTGTATTATTTCTTTTTCAGTTTGCTCAGCAAAAAAAGTATCATAAGCAATAGCTATACCAACTAACAATAATAAAATTGCCAGTAGTGCTTTTAAACCAGAACTATCAATTTTTTCACCAAGTTTTTGTCCTATTTGAACACCTATAATCGATCCAATAACTAACATTAGTACTAGCATTAAATCTATAGATCCAAAATTAAATGAGTGCAAAAAAGTAACTATGACACTCACAAAAATTGTTACAAACAAAGAAGTTCCTGGAACTAATTTTGTCGGCATTTTAATTATATAAATCATTGCAGGTACCAATATAAAAGCACCTCCTATACCCATAATAGCTGCAATAAATCCTACAATTAAACCAATTATAATTGGGGTAAATATACTTTCGTATAATTTTGATTTTGGAAATCGCATTCTTAATGGAAGACCATGTATCCAATAATGAACATGTAATTTTTTTTTAATAATAAGATTTCTTTTTGCTCTGTCTATTTCTCCAAGACTTTCGACTAACATTAATGTGCCAATTATTGCAAGTATATACATGTAGGCTAAAGAAATAACTGTATCAATTTTTCCAATACCTTTAAAATATGTAAAAGTATAAATACCTAATGCAGTTCCAATAGTTCCACCAATAACAATCATAAGACCCATTTTATAATCTAAAGTATTTTTTAAATAATGAGTTGTTGATCCTGATACCGATGTTGCAAGAATATTGTTAGCTTCATTTGCAACCGCATATGCAGGTGGCACGCCTAAAAAAATTAAGAATGGCGTCATTAAAAAACCACCCCCAACACCAAATAAACCAGAAAGTACTCCAACGATTGCACTCAATAAAAGTATTTCAATTGGGTTAACAAATACTTGAGCTATTGGTAAAAATACATCCATAAAAAATTAATAGTTGTTAAAAAACAAACTAATTAAATGTGATAAAAGTTCCAACTAAAATAACACCCCAATAAGCAGCTAAGCTAACAAAGATCCCTGTTTTTATAAAAGTTGCTTTAAAATTTGAAAGTTTATTTATTATTTTTACGTTGAAAATTGACATTACAACCGTCAATACACCCAGTTGATTATTTGTCAAATAAATATTTAATATAAAGTGATTTTTTTTATTAGTAGATGGTTGCTCCAAAGACCTTCACATCATCACCCTCAACACCAAGAACTAACCTTCCAAGGAATTCACCTTCTATTTCCTTGCTCTTCTGTTTAAATAGAACGGTAATATTTTGACCTCGTCTTAAACAGCCAAATGCCGTGTAGTCCTCTTTTAAGCTTGTTAAAAGCTTATTGTTAGCCCACTGTTTTCCAAGCTCTACTTCATTTGCTCCAAATAACATTTGAGTTCCAAAATCTTTAGTAAATCCACCATAATCTTTCATATTTGACGTCTTAACGAGATTATCCCAAATAGGGTTAGCAATGGCTATAATCTCATCATCAGATTTCTCTAAAAAATTCATAATTTAGGTTTAACTATTTTAAGAAGCTTTTTTCTTCTCGTTCTCGTCAACTATGTGGTAAACGGGCACTTTCTCAAGAGAGAATTTACCAGTTTTGGGATCACGTCTAGAAACTGTTAAACAATGCCAATTGTCATCATCAAGTTTCATATGGTCACCTCTATAATAGTAACCAGGCCATCTAGTTTCTTCTCTAAACATTGTGTGTTCAGTTACACATTGAGAAGTCAAAGCTCTGTGTTTTAATTCCCAAGCTCTCATAAGTTGGTGTAAATCTTCAGCACCTACTTTTTCTAAATCTTCCTCTAACCAAGCAAGTAATTCTAAGCCTCTCTTAAGCATATTACCATTAGTCATGTAGTTAGTTGCAATTCCCCCAACATACTCATCCATAATTCTTTGTAGACGTTGAAGACCTTGAATAGGTGAAATGTAGCTTGGTGAAACTGTTCCACCTGTAATTTCATTTTGTGCTACTTGATATGTCTCAAGGGGTTTAAATATAGCAGCTTTAAAGTCTTCACATTGTTTATCTGTAACCTTAATACCCTCTGCTTTTTTATCTTCTATATATTTAACAGCAGCTTTGGCAGCTAAACGACCTTCAGTAAATGATCCTGAAGAAAACTTATGAGCACTTCCACCTACAGTATCACCTGCACCAAAAAGACCATCAATTGTTAACATTCTGTTATAACCCCAGAAATATTCTGGTGGAGATAAATCTTCAGGTCCACTAACCCAAGCTCCAGAACAGGTTGCATGAGAGCCCATAACATAAGGCTCAGATGTAGTTAATTCAGGATTTGTATATTTAGGATCAATATTTTGAGAAGCCCAAACAACAGCTTGACCAACGGTCATACCTAAAAAATTTTCCCAACCAACTGTTTCTAAGTGTGGGTCTTGGAATGCTTCAGTAGTTACCATATGAATGGGTCCACCACCTGCAATAGTTTCTTGAATAAATGCATGATTTCTCAAGCAAGTTGGTGTTGGATGGTGATCAATATATTCACCAACTAATTCTTTAGTTTGGTCATACCATTTCTTCTCATAATTCTCTCCATTTGCATTTTGAGTATATGTTTTAAGGTGTAAGAAATATGCTCCAACTGGACCATAACCATCTTTAAATCTACATAACACAATTCTATTTTCCATTTGTGTCATTTTAGCTCCAACAGCGATAGGTAATGCATAAGCAGAACCATTACTCCATGGTGCATACCAAGTTCTTCCCATTCCTTCACCAACTGCTCTTGGTTTGAAAATGTGAGATGCTCCACCTGCTGCAACGATTACAGTTTTTGCTCTAAATACATGGTAGTCACCAGTTCTCATGTTAAAACCAACAGCTCCACCAACTCTATTTTCTTGAGCTTCATCCATTAAAAGATGAGTAATCATTATTCTATTATAAATTTTATCAGCTGATTTTTTTGCAGCTTCTGCAACAATTGGTTTGTAACTTTCACCATGAATCATGATCTGCCATTTACCTTCTCTAAGGTAACGACCTGTTTTTTCATTTTTCATCATTGGTAGGCCCCACTCATCAAACATATGAACTGTTGAATCAACGTGACGAGCCATGTCATAACCTAAATCTTCTCTAACCATACCCATCAAATCATTACGTGCATATCTTACGTGATCTTCAGGTTGGTTTTCACCCCACTGCATACCCATGTAACAGTTAATAGCGTATAAACCTTGAGCAACCGCTCCACTTCTATCGATATTTGCTTTTTCAACACAAATGATTTTCATGTCTCTTCCCCAGTGCCTTGCTTCAAAAGTAGCACCAGTTCCAGCCATACCCCCACCAACAACTAGAACATCACAATCCTCAAAATGTGTTTTATGCTTAGCCATTAGTAGTAAACTCCTTTTTTAAATGAATCTTTTGGTACTGCTGGTAATTTACCATCAATATTTAACCCATTAGGCTCAGTATAAAGCATTTGAGAGTTGATCTCACCTTGGTTAGGCTTTTCACCATCAGCTAATTTAGGAATAAATTCTCCCCAAGGCTTTGTTGTAATTGGAGATACAAAATCTTTTGTAGTTCCATTTCTAAATTTAATTTTCCAAGAGATAGTTCCTTTTTCTTCTTCACGTCTAACTCTTACACTGTGACCCATAGGAGCAAAGTCAGCATAACCACGAACATCAATTGCATGATTAGGACAAGCTTTTACACAAGAATAACATTCCCAACAAAAGTTTGGTTCAATATTTACTGCTCTTCTAATATTTTCATCGATGTGCATTATATCTGATGGACAAATATCCACACAGTGACCACATCCATCACATCTCGTCATGTATACAAAAGTTGACATATTATTTTACCTCTCTCTTTTTTAATAATGTTTTGGTTGTTCTCTTTTAATTCCTAGTCCAAATTGTTTTGGTGCATCTGCAAGTGGAGGAAGATTGTCTCTTGATCCATCTGCTTCTGCTAAGTTTTTTTGGATTGCTGCACCAGGCTTGTAAATCATGTGCGCAAATTTTGACCAATAAACTCCCCCAAATAAAACAATGTTTGAGGTAATAAATAAAATTAAAAATAAATATCCTAATCCAGCTGATCCAGAAGATTGAAAGTATGACCAAGCTAGTCCAGTAGTAGCGCATGCAAGAAGTGCCAATACAAATAAGTCAGCTTTAATAATTCTATACCATGGATGAGCTTCGGCTAACACATCCACTCTTAAAAATAACCAAAACCAGTATCCACCCACACAAGTCATAATTGCTCCAACATGCCAAATCATAGGCCAAATTGTTGGTGCAGTAGTTCCTGTTCCAGTGTAACCAAAAATTAATACGACTGATGCAACCCAAAATAAAATAGTTCCATACATTCCCATAACGTGTGCAACTCTTCTTTTACCAGCTCCAAGCTCTGCCGTAGTTGCGATATCATGAGCTACAGTTTTTAAAATAATTGATGTTTTTTCTCCAACTCCTAGTTCTCTTTCAGCTGCTAATTTTGCTTTTTTTGCGTTATTAAAAAAGTAAGTTACATTTTTATGATGGATCATCTGAACTATTGTTCCAATAATAATTAAAGCAATCATAGCTAAAACAAAAAATTGTATGGCTGCAGGAGATATTGTTTCAGCTAAAACTGAAAAAGGGTTAATTGACATCATAATTAGTAATACCTTTATTTAGAATCTATGTTGATTGTGATTATTTAGTACAGATGAAATAATAGATCAACCGTTTTGTATGGGTTATTTTACCATATAAGATTTTACACCTTACGCTTGTAATGCTGTTTCTTTGGTATAACCGACCGAACTCCTCCTTGTGGGTTATCAACATCGCCTTCTCTACGAGGAATTAGATGAATATGACAATGCAAGATTGATTGTCCAGCAATAACTCCAGCATTTGTTCCAATATTAAATCCTTTAACTGCCGGATCTTTTAACAATATTTCCTCTTTAATTTGTTTGATTAAGTTATTGCAAGCAATCACTTCATCGTCATTTAAATCAAAATAATCCACAACATGCCGTTTTGGAATAATTAAACAATGGAATTCGGACACTGGATATGTGTCATAACTAGCATAAGCCAAATCATTTTCAGCAGCTAGTCCACTTTGTTTGGAGTTGCAGAATAAACAAGGATTATTTGGGTCAAACATAATTTTATCTATAGATAGAGCATTTGTTAACTTCATTTTTATAAAAATTAGATAGTATTTTATAAAATTTAAAACTTTTTCTCTTCCACTTGATTTCATTAATATTTTTTATTGAAGCAACACCTTTTCCAGAACCAATGAGAAGAATTTCACTAAATTCAGATAAAGTTTTTATCAATATATCTTTGTTAATAATTTTACCTAATTTTTTATTAAAAAATTTATAGGTAATGCCCTTATAAATATTATTTATTGGAGAGTATACTTTATCATCTTTTATAAACAGTATATTTGAAGTTCCACTTTCTAAAATCGTATTCTTGTAACAAAGACCAACATCTGAATTGGTATTATCCATTTTAGATAAATATTTTAATATAAAGTTATATTTAAGATTTTTGAATTTAGGGTCAAATCGTTTGTGACGGATAAGCTTTAAATTAAAATTTAATTTAGGAGTTTTTCTGTTTCTCAAAGAAATTGATATCATCTTTTTATTCACTGCAACTCTAAGAAGATGATTATAAGATCTTTTTTTATCAATATTCAGTTTGATTAATTTAAGAATATTTTTTTCAAGATTTGGGTTATTTAATTTATAAACTTTTAAAGATTTTATTAAATTTTTAATATGTTTTTTAAAAAAAAGTATTTTAGCAGGTTTTCCAAAAATCCACATTGTAGTGAATACACCATTATCCCCCCAAAGATCTTTAAAATTAATCTCTTTGTAAGTTTTATGCTGATAAGATTTTTTTAATAAGTAAGTTACCATTTTCAGTTAAAAAAGATTCAGGATGAAATTGAAAGCCAAATATTTTCTCTTTATTATTTTCTATTGTCATTGCTGTATTTGAAATAGCACACCTCATTGTAATTTCAAAATTTTTTGCAGCAAACGGCTCTTTTAATTTTAGAGAGTGATATCTACCTACAGTAAATTGACTATTTTTTTTAAACAATGAATTTTTGCTAGTTACTTTTATTTTAGATTGGAAACCATGGTAAATCTTTTTTTGTTCAACTATTTTTCCATTTTCACAATGAAGAATTTGTTGAAACCCAAGACAAATTCCAATAATTTTTTTTTTACCTTTAAATTTTTTATAAATCTCAGAACTAATTGGATAATCTTTTGGAGCACCTGGACCTGGTGAAAAAACAATAATATCTGCTTTTTTTAATTTATTTTGATTTATTTCATTAAAATTAGTGCAAACAACTTCATCAAAATTTTGAAATTGATGTACTACGTTTTGAGTAAAAGAGTCATGATGATCAATAATGTATATCATTTGTAAAGATCCATTAATGACTTTGCTTTAATATAGTTTTCATTAAATTCATGAGCCGCATTACTGTCAATTACAACTCCAGAGGCCACAGAAATTTCTGATTTACCTTTAAAATTTAATATTGATCTAATAATAATATTAAACCTCATATCTCCATTGAACTTTAAGTAACCAAAACTACCTGTATAAATATTTCTATTTTGTTTTTCCTGTTTGTTTAACAAATTTAATGTACTAATTTTAGGACATCCTATTACAGATCCTCCAGGCATCATTGCCTTTATAATTTCTAATGAGGTAACTCTACTCTTGAGTTGTCCTCCAATTAAACTCACATAATGATAAAGATCTTTATATTCTTCAACTATCTTCTTTTTTAAAATTTTTACTGAACCTGGTTTACAAATTTTAGATAAGTCATTTCTTTCCATGTCAACAATCATGTTGTGTTCTTTGGATTCTTTTAAGTTTTTTCTAAAAAAAGTAAGGGCTTTATTTTTATTTAATTTTTTAGTTTTCTTTAAAGTGCCTGCAATTGGTTTTGTGGTTATAAAATTATTTTTTTTTGTTATCAAATTTTCAGGTGAACAACTTATTATTGAATAATTTTTATCCTTAATCATAAAGGCTTCAGGAGCCATATTGCTTTTTACAAGTCTACTAAAAAAATCTAAAGCATCTATTTCTGATTTATTACTATATTTAGTGCAAATTTTAATCTGATATGTTTCTCCAGATTTTATTTTCTTTTTAAATTTATCAAATATTACCTTATAGGATTTTTTATTAATATTTATTTTGAATAAATCATTAGAATTTAATGATCTTGTTTTTTTATACTCAAGGTTGTTTGGAAGTTTTATTTTTGTTTCAGGTTTGTAAAATATTCCTTTAGGGAAATTTATTGTTTTTTGTTTTTTTATTTTTACGTCAATTAGATTATTTAATATTTCATAGCCAAAAAAACCAATAAATAGATCTGTTTCTTTATGAGGAAATCTCAATCTATTATTTTTGTTAATAAATTTTTCAATGTTATTATTGTTTAATATGATCTTTTTCGAAAAGTCTGTATAAAGATCAAACCCTTTATCAGATTTATAGATTATAAAGGGTTTCTTTGATTTATTTAAATCCAGTAAGTAGTTTTTCTTATTCAATTTCTATTCTGTTTTTAGTCTTAGAACTGCTTGTTCTTTAATTGGTAGATGTATTATTGCTGCAAAAACAGATAAAACAATTGCTAAATACCAAGCATAATCATAAGAGCCATATAAATCATGAAATAATCCTCCAAGGAAAGCTCCAAAAAATGAGCCTACTTGATGGCTTAAAAAAACTATTCCATATAATACACCTAAATATTTTGTTCCAAAAATATGAGCAACTATACCACTTGTTGCAGGCACTGTTGATAGCCATAGAAAACCAAAACTTGCACCAAAGATAAATGCATTAATGTTACTCGCTGGTAGAAATATAAATAATATAATTGAAACTCCTCTCAATGCATAAATAGAGCTTAAGATAATTTTTTTACTAATTTTTGTAGAAAGATATCCACTTAATAAAGAACCAAATATATTAAAGAGACCAATTAATGATAAAATTGCAGCAGCAGTCCAACTTTCTAAACCTCTATCAATTACATATTTTGGGACATGGGTTCCAACTAAAGTTATGTGAAAACCACACACAAAAAAGCCAGATGTCAGCAATATGTAGCTTTTGTTTTTAAAAGCTTCTTTTAAAGCATCAAAAGTACTTTGATCGTTAGGTTTTTCAATAGACTGAGCAGCAGATGGAGATCTCACAAAAAAAGCTATTATAAGTCCAATAACCAGGAATATTGTGAATACAAAAAGTGTATCGACCCATCCATTTTTAATTAAAGAATAACTCGTATAAAGAGGAGAGATAAAATACCCCAAAGAACCAACGGCAGTCACAATACTCATTGCTATTGTTCTGTTTGATAATGGAAAATGCTTTCCAACAATTGACATTGGAATACTAATTGCAGTTCCGCCCAAACCAATTCCAACTAAAAGTCCTAAATCGATTTGAAAAAAAATTCCAGTATTTGGACCAGCGTATAAAAAGTAAATCCCTAAAATATAAAAAACAAAAGCTAAGCAAATTGCTTTATGTCCACCATATTTATCTGCAATAGCTCCAAATATAGGACCTGTTAAACCCCACATTAACATTTGAATACCAATTGCTAATCCAGATTGAGTTATTGAAATATCTAGGTCATTTTTAAAATCTATGAAAAACAGACCAAAAGTTTGTCTAACTCCAAGAGAAATTAAAACAACAACACAGGCTGCAATCAGCGTTATTAAAGCTGTTTTATTTTGAATAAATTTTTCTGAATTCATTTAACGTATTTAAGAGATTTTTTTAAATCATCTATGAGGTCTTTTGGATCCTCTAAACCAATATGTAATCTAACTAAATGTTCATCTTTTGCTAATTTTAGATATTCTCTATTACCTTGTTCACGTTTATCTTGATATAACGCAAGGCTTTCAAATCCACCCCAACTATATCCATAACCAAATAATTTTAAAGAATTAACAAACTTAATTACAGAGTTTTTGTTTTTTGATTTAATTTTTAGACCCATCAATCCTGAGGCACCAGAATAATATTTCTTCCACATTCTAAAATTAAAGGAATCTTTTTTATGAGGATATAAAAGTTTTATGTTTTTGTAATTAGATAAAAACTCAGCTACTTGTTTTGCACTTTTTTCATGTTTGTCTAATCTAACATCTAAAGTTCTAAGTCCTCTTGTTATTAAATACGCATCATCAGGACCAAGCCTTAAACCAGTTATCTTATTCGCTTTATCAACTTGTTTAAAAACTTTTTTATTAACAGCTAAACTTCCACCCATAACATCTGAATGACCTGAATAATATTTGGTAGCCGATACAATTGACATATCAAAACCAAGTTTAATTGGTTTTAGAAAATAAGGGGTTCCCCATGTATTATCAATTGCTGAAAAAATTTTATTCTTTTTTGCAATTGATACTATTTTACCTAAATCTTGAAAATCAAACGTATTGCTTCCAGGATTTTCAACAAAAATTAATTTTGTTTTTTTTGTAATTGCTTTTTCTAAAGTTTTCAAATCATGTGGGTCATAAAAAACAGATTTTATATTAAATTCTTTTAGAAAATCTTGAGTTAAAATTCTCGTAGGTGAATATGTTGGATCTGCCACAATAATCTCATCACCAGGACGAACAATACTAAATATAGATAAGAAAACTGATCCAAATCCAGTTGGTGTTAAAAATACATGATAGCACTCTTCCATTTCTTTAAGTATCTGTGACAAAACATGGGTTGTTGATGTTCCCTGTCTTCCATAATCAAAATGTCCACCCGTTGGATCTTTTTTGCTCTTATCCTGCATTTTTCTAATATCTTGCATGGATTTGAAGATAATAGTTGAGGCTCTGACTACAGGAGGGTTAACTGACTGATTGTGGTAATCTTTTGCAGTATGTTTAAGGAAAGTCTTGAATGATTTAGTCATAAAAAATTTGATAAGTTAAGGGGACAATGCTATATCCCTCGAATTACGTCAATAAAATTAATAATAGGATAATATGGGTTACCCAAAAAAACATAGAGGCCGAAGAAAACAGGGTTCTAAAAAAAGAAGAGCAAAGAGAAAAAATAAGAAAAAATAGCTCTTTGTAATGGACGAGATTAAAAAAGTTAAATCCATAAGCATTTGGGTGTTCATTGTTCCATTCGTTGCAATAAATACCTGTCTAGTATTAATTACGCAGTTTCATGCTTTATTCCCTAACCAAGAACACATAGTCCATAATTCGTTATGGCCTTATATAGATGGTGGTCTTTCTATTAGTCGAGCGGCTAGGCCTTACCCAAGCTGGTTGATATTTAAACCAGCAATGTTTTTGACATCATTTTTACTTATCAAATACTGGTATTTTAACCGAGACATAATATTAAACTTTAACAAAGACTTTAAACATCTTAAGAAAATAATTTTTTTTGGTGTGGGCTCAGCTGTGGCTCTGACTATTCATTCAATATTTCTTGGAATTGAATTTGATAATAATTTATATAAATTATTCAGAAGAATAATAATGCTAGTATTCATTATATTCGAAATTACAGCGCAAGCTTATCTAGTTGTCGCACTATATTCAGTTAAAGAAAAATTATCTAAATTTATAAATATTAAAGTTCTAAAATTAAAATTAATTTTAGTTTCAACATTAATTGTTGTTGCTGTAATTGCTATTCCAATAATTAGTTGGCCAGGAAACACATTTAAGTTTGTCAAACATGCACTGGAGTGGGATTATTTTTTAGGTGTTATAACTTTTTATTTATTAACTTATTTCATGTGGAAAAAGAAAAATTAGTTTGTAATCCATCCACCACCAAGAACTTTATAACCTTTATTATTTTTTGAATAAAAAACACATGCTTGACCTGGTGCAATGCCATGTTCTTCTTCCAATAAATTAACATTAGCTGAGGTATTGTCTATATTTATCTTAGCCTTGATTAATCTACCGGTAGATCTAACTTTCACAAATAATTCTTTTTCAAAATCTTTTCGGTCGTTCGTAATAATATTTAAATCTTTTAAATTTATTTTTGTTTTAACAAGATATTCTTTAGTTCCAACAATAATTTCATTTTTATCTGCAATGATTTTTACTACATACAATGGGTTTTTGTCAGAGACACGAATTCCTTTTCTTTGACCAATTGTATAGTTAATAATACCATCATGAACTCCTATTACTTCACCATTCATGTTTTTAATATTACCTTTGCTAAAAGAATTTGGTCTAAATTTTTCTATAACTGAGGCGTAATCTCCATTTGGTACAAAACAAATATCTTGGCTGTCGGGTTTGTCTGCAACATTGAGATCTAGATCTCTTGCTATATTTCTTGTTTCATCTTTAAGAAGGTTGCCAAGTGGAAATCTTAAAAAATTTAATTGATCTTTTGTTGTGTTAAATAAGAAATAACTTTGATCTCTATTTAAATCAATTCCTCTGTACATATCTGTGTTATTTTCATCTGTGATACTTTTTACATAATGACCAGTAACTAAAGCATCAGCTTTTAATCTCTTAGCTTCTTCAAACAAATCAGTAAATTTAACTGTTTTATTACATTGTACACAAGGTATTGGTGTTTCTCCATTTAAATAACTATCTATAAAATTATCAATTACGCCCTCTTTAAATTTGTTTTGATAATATAAAATTTTATGTTCTATCTTTAATTTGTCAGCCACTCTTTTGGCATCCATGATGTCTTGTCCTGCACAACATTGTTTTGAGGATGCTGTTTCTTTACTATCGTTATAAAGTTTTAAAGTTATGCCTATGACTTTATAACCTTCATTTTTCATCATTGCTGCTACTGTCGAAGAATCTACTCCTCCTGACATTGCAACAACAATTAAAGTATCATTGGGTTCTTTTGCTATTCCAATTGAATTCAATTTTGTCATATTTAGTGATATTTATTAGTATATTCACTATAAGTAAATTAAATGATTTTAGATTATGAGCCAGGTGACAAGGTTACCAACAAAAATAACAAAGATTGGGGCATAGGTCAGGTACAATCAATAATAAATGGTAAAGTTACTGTAAATTTTGAAAATGCTGGAAAAAAAGTGATCAACTCAAAAGTAATTCAATTAGAAAAATTATATAAATGAACCTTGAAGAAAAAAAGAAAATTACCCTTTCACTTATAGATACTTTTAATAAAGCAAGTCAGGTAGCTTTAGATTTAAGAAAGGCTGGCTTAAAAAAAGAAATTAAGTCAGATAATACCCCAGTGAGTAATGGTGATATTGAGGTTAATAAAATATTAACAAATAAAATAAAAGAAATAACTCCTAACATTTCAATTGTTTCAGAAGAAAGTGCAAACCACAAAATGGATATTAATCTAAATAATTTTTGGTTAATCGATCCGATAGATGGCACTAGGGATTACATTAATAATCGTGATGAGTTTACTTTAAATGCAGCATTAATTTTAGACAAAAAACCTGCAATTGGAATTATAACAGCTCCAGCAAAGAAAAGAGTATTTTATTCTTATGGCCTATCTCATAGTTATGAACTAATTGACAATCAAGAAATTTCTTTAATGAATAAAAAAAAAGACTTTGAGGGGTATACGGCAGTAAGCTATTCAAGTGAACTTAAACCTGAAATTTTAGAAATTCATAAAAAATATAAGATACAATCTTTTCAAAAAATGAAGAGTTCATTAAAATTTTGTGTAATTGCTGCTGGTGAATTTGATATGTATGTAGCTGAACCAAGAGCTTGTGAGTGGGATATTGCAGCTGGTCATGCGATCCTTGATCACTCAGGGGGGAAAGTGACTGATTTTAATTATAATGAAATACTCTATGGAAAAACTGAATTTAAAAACCCAAGTTTAATTTTAAAAAGTAAAAACGTATTATAATGGATGAGCAATTAAGAATAATTTTAATAATTATAGTATCAGTTTCGATCTTTGGTTTATTAGTTTTTGTATTTGTTAAAAATGTTATTAAAAATAGAATTCAGTCTCTTGTTGAAGAAGAAGAAAAAGAAAAAAAATTAAAGTAATCTAATTATTTTAATATAGTCAGCTTGATCAATATCCATGATCCTTTTAGAGGTTTCAAAATCAAAACCATTTCTTGCTAGTAAAGCAATATCCTTTTTGTAAAATAATACTCGATTATCCTCTACTCTCGCTGGTCCAATTCTCTTTTTTTTACATATTTTTATTCCAGAAAAAAAATCTTGGTCAGAGTTATCCTCTTTAATCTTATCTATTGTTTCTTTAATGTAACGATCATTAATTCCTTTGGTCATTAGATAGTTTCTGATTTTATTAACCGAACTACCTCTTTGAATTAAACTTCTAGACTTGCTTTCAGAATAGAATTTGTCATTAATAAACTTACTTTTTTCAAGATCTTGTAAAACAACATCAATTAAATCTGTAATATCTTGTTTTTTAATATTTTCTAAATTAGCTTTTAGATACTTCTTTAATAGATAGGTTCTAAGCTGTTGTTTTGACGGGGCATATCTTTCAATATATGCAAACGAGAAATTTCTCATCTCCTCTACCGTAGCTTTTAATGTTTTTTTTCTATTTCTCATATGAATCTCAATAGCTTATTATATAATACACTAAAAAATGATCGATCAAATTTATACATACTTTACAATTGAAATGATTTTTCTTTGGTTAAATCTAGGTGTCTTGCCTTTTTGGTTGATATTAGTCTTCTTTCCACAGTCACAGATATGTAGAGTTTTTATTACGTCAATTTTTCCTTTTATTATTTTAAGTTTTGCGTACGGCTATTTAACTTATGTGCTGTTTAACGAGGGCTATGACTTTATTAAAAACTTTGAATTATATTTGGGCTTAGATTCAATTGGTTATTTATTCAATGATAAATCCTTCTTAATTTTATTTTGGACTCATTTTTTATCTATCAATTTATTTTGTGGTGGATGGATTGTTAAGGACTCACAAAAATTTGGTATCAATAAAATAATAATGTCTTTTCCATTATTAATAACATATTTTATTGGTCCTATTGGACTTACTCTTTATTGGATTATAAGAATTTTTTACGCAAAAAGAATTAATCTATATGACTAAAGAAATAGATTTCTATTTTGATTTCATAAGTCCTTATGCATATTTAGCTTACAAAAAGATCCAGTCGTTACCAAAAGATATTAGAATAAATTATAAACCAATTTTATTAGGTGGTCTTCATAATTTAGAAGGAATAACAGCTCCAGCATTTAACAAACATAAGTTAAAACATATGATTAATGACTGCCTATTAATTGCAAAAAAAAATAATTTTGACTTTAAGTGGAATTCTAAATTTCCTATAAACTCATTAAATATCATGCGTGGATATTTTAATTTTAATTCATCAAAGAAAGATCAATATATTAAAACAATGTTTGATGCTTACTGGAAGGATGATTTGGATATCTCTAATGAAGAAATTTTAATACAGATACTTGAACAGTATAAAATTGATAAAGATATTTTTTTTGAAACAATTAAAGATCCTATTATTAAAGAAAAATTAAAAGATGCCACTAAAAATGCTCATGAAAAAGAAGTTTTTGGAGCACCCACTTTTATTGTTAATAATAAAATATTTTGGGGACAAGATCGTCTAGAATTTGCTTTAGACGAATATAATAAATAGTTTAAACTATTTTAAAATCACTTTGGCTTATTGCTGCAAAGCCCCCATCAATGTGGGATACATTTTCAAAACCCATTTCTTTTAAAGATTTGGCTGCAAGAGCAGATCTTAGGCCACCAGCACAAAACAAAACCATTTCTTTATTCATGTCAATTTTTCCACTTTTAAAATAAGGACCTTCTGGATCTAACCAAAACTCTAACATTCCACGAGGTATATGATTTGAATTTTCAATTCTACCTGTTTTGTCCAGTTCACCTTTTTCTCTAATATCAATTAAAGTGCATTTATCCTCATTCGATAACTTTAATGCTTCGTCGGCAGTAATAGTTTTAACCTTACTTAAAGCTTCAGAGACTAGAGTTTGTGATGATTTAATAGTCATAATATTATAAAGAAATAACTATAAACAATTACATGAAAAAAAACATCCTTAAAAAATTATTTATTAAACTTTCAAAAATTCTTGGTTACGAGATAATTGATCAAAGTGACTTTAGCTCACCTACACTCGAGAAACAATTAAATGAAAATCTTTCAATTATTAATGAAAACTCAATTATTTTACCGCTTGGTGAGGTAAAAATTACTAAAAAAGTTAGCTCTGTATTAATTATATTTAGAACTAATACTGATGTGGAAATATGGGATCAGAATAAAAGAAGATTATTTGAACAACCAAAAATTGAATATGCTTTAAAAGCTTTAAATTCATTAATAAAGTCAGTTAACTTTTCTATAAAAAAATACCCAAACATTAAATTTAAGACAATAATTGTTGATGATAATTCTAAAGAAGAAAATCTAAATAAATTAAAGAAGCTTATAGATCAAAGTAGTTTAGATATAAGTTTTACTCCTTTAAACCATGAAAAATACAAAGATATAATCAAACAACAAAAAAATGATCAAACTTTTTCTAATTTAGCGAGCCTACTTCAGTCTTTTGAGTTAGCAAAAGAATATAGTGAGGATTTAGTTTTCTTTGTTGAAGATGATTACTTACATTTTGAACCTATGATGGAAGAAATGATTGCATCTTATGAAAGAATTGCTTCACAATTAAATAGGGATATCTTTATGTGTCCTGCGGATTATCCATACCTTTACATGAATAATGAAAAAACTAATATTTTAATTGGTAATAAACGTCACTGGCGAACGGTTAATCAAACTTTATGTACATTCATGACAACAAAAAGTTTGCTCAATAAATATTGGGAAAATTTTTATAACACTTGTTTAGATAGACATGAGCCCTTTGAAAAATATTTAAATAATATTTATAAAAAAGAATTTTGTATTTCACCTATAAAAAGTTTATCTTTACATTTAACTAATGTTAATTCTAGTTATGGATTATCACCATTTATTGATTATAAAAAATTATGGGATGAAAACGATATAACTAATGCTTAAAATTAATTCTAAAGCACCTTTGTTTAAACTAAACTCAACAGATGGTGAGATTTATTCTTTAAAAGATTCACTTGGTAAATATGTGGTTCTTTATTTTTACCCTAAAGATGACACTCCAGGATGCACAATTGAGACTAATGATTTTAATAAATTATTACCTAAATTTAAAAAACTGAATTGTGATATTTTTGGTATTTCCAAGGATGATCTAAAAAGCCACCATAAATTTAAAGAAAAATTTAAGATCAAATTTGATCTTTTATCTGATGTAGAGCTTAATATTTTAAAAAAATACAAAGTTTGGGCTAAGAAGAAATTTATGGGTAGAGAGTTTATGGGAATAGTGAGAACAACTTTCTTAATTGATCCAAATGGTAAAATAGTAAAAATTTGGGATAATGTAAAAGTTAAGGATCATGCTAAAGAAGTGCTTGATACCCTAAAAAACTCTAGAAATTAAAAAGGCCCCAATTAAGGGGCCTATTTTCTAACTATAAGAGAGATATTATTTATTAGTCTCTGATTGCGTAAGCAATTACTCCTGTTTCAGTAACATCTGTACCTTTGGCTTGAGCTTCTTTACTCAATCTAATTCCAAAGAGACTATTCATAATCGACCAGACTATGTAAGCCACTACAAAAACAAAAATATTAATTGATAAGACACCAATTAACTGTGCTCCGAATGTTGCGTCTGCATTTGTGATCGGTACTATTAAAGTTCCAAAAATACCCGCAAACATGTGAGCTGGAATTGCACCTACTACATCATCAAGTTTAAATGAAAATAGTAGTTTAGTTCCAAATACAACTATCACACCACCCACAGCACCAATTAATATTGCTGCTAATGGAGATGGTGCTAATGGTTCAGCTGTTATTGCAACTAACCCACCAATTGCACCGTTTAACATTTGTATTACATCAGTTTTACCAAACAATAATCTTGTAACTACGGCTGCAGCTAATACACCTCCGCAAGCTGCTAAATTAGTATTAATAAAGATTGTTGAAATAGCCACTGCATCAGCAAATGAACCTAATGCTAATTGAGAACCACCATTAAATCCAAACCAACCTAACCATAATACAAACACACCAATAGTTACTAATGGAATTGATGATGCTGCAAATGGTTGAATAGCCTTTGGATTGCCTTTACTATCAAATCTTCCAAATCTTGGACCAAGTATTATAATTCCAGCAAGTGCAGCAGCACCCCCAGTTGAGTGAACTAGAGTTGATCCAGCAAAATCAGAAAATCCAATAGTTGCTAACCAGCCTCCACCCCATTGCCATCCCATTACTATAGGATAAATAACACCAGATAAAATTGCTGCAAATAAAAAGAATGGCCATAACTTAATTCTTTCAGCCATTGCTCCTGAGCAAATTGAAACTGTTGTTGCACAAAATACCATTTGGAAAAACCAATCTGATCCAGCTGAATAGCCTGTCTCTAGTGAACTTGAATCTGACCAAGGTGCAAATGTACCTATATATCCACCTTCTGGTATACCGTATGCTAAATTGTAACCAACTAACCAAAACATAATTCCTGAAATTGCATACAAACCAATATTTTTTGCACAAATTACAGAAACACTTTTAGAAGTAACCATTCCTGACTCAAGCATTGCAAAGCCTGCCGCCATGAACATTACTAAAAAACCACAAATTAAAAATAGGAGTGTATTAAATACAAACCCTACTTCAGCAGAAATAGTTGTTTCTGCTATTCCAGCACTACTCATGTTTATTAAAAAAAATAAACTAATAAGTGGAACTGATATTTTTTTTATTATTTTTATCATTAAGACCTCCATGTTTAAGTTTCCACTTATATTTTGGATGAACTTGAAAACTAATGTTGATTGGGAAATTTAGGTATGCAGTGATTGCATATAGTAACAGCCTTGTTACATTTCTGTAAAAGGCTGTTAATGAATTTGGTATTTAATTACTTATTAAATATTTCTTTAAGTGCTTTAGCTGGTAAGAACTTAACTTTTTGAGAAGCACCGATTTGAATTTGCTCTCCAGTTCTAGGATTTCTTCCAACTCTAGCTTTTCTTTTTGCTACTTTGTAAGTTCCAAATCCAGCAATTTTCACTGTATCGTCACCTTTTAAAGCATCTAGAATAGTGTTTGTAATAGTATCAAAAGTACGCTCAGCATCAGCTTTACTTAGGTTTAAAGAACCTGAAAGTTGTGCTATTAATTGTTTTTTGTTCATTTATTTAGCTCCGGTTTTATTGGTTATTTTCACATAATTTACATTAAACCTCATAAATCAAGCTTTTTATTAGTGTCTACTAAAATAAAAACCCCAATATATAGTGATTTGTTAAATAAATGTTGATTTTAAAGGATTATTTAAGAAATATAATTATTAAAAAACTTAAATAAACCAACGTCTTTTAGGTCATTAAACGTTGTAAAAAACATCAATGATAGCAATAAAAACATGCCGATTCGAAAAAAACCTTCTTGAGTTTTTTGTGATAATGGACGCCCTAATACCTTTTCAATTCCGTAAAACATTAAGTGCCCACCATCTAACATTGGAATTGGGAACAAGTTTATTAACCCTAAACTAATAGAAATATACGCCATAAGGCTTATAAAAGGTAAAATTCCAAATTCTGCAACTTGTCCGCTAATTTTTGCTATTCGAATTGGACCACCTAACTGTGAAGTGTCACCATTTCCAGTGAGCATGCTTCCAATATATTTAAGAGAAGAAGAGCTTACATAATAAACTTCATTAACCGCATAAAACAATGCTTTCGTAGGACCGAGTTTAACGTGATTTACCTCATTATTATAAGCACCAAGTTTAATACCAACCATACGTTTACTGATTTTATTTCCAAGATTATCTTCTCCTTCAACAATATTCGGTTTTACTCTAAAGGTTAAGTCTTGATCATATCTGTTTACTGTAAAATTGATAAATTCATCAGTAGACATCATGATATATTTTGAAACTTCCATAATACTTGTAACCTCATTGCCATCAATAGAGACCACAATATCATTGTCTTTAAGACCAGCTACCATTGCAGGACTATCCTTTTGAACTTCGTTAATTACAGCTGGTGTAAAATCTTTTCCAGCAAAGGTATAAACTGAGAAAAATATTAGGATTGCTAATAAAAAGTTAGCTAAAGGGCCACCAAATACAATTAAAGCTCTTTGATATAAAGGCTTTAGTACAAACAGTTTATCTTGATCTTCTTTACTATATTCTTTTATAATTTTGTCATTATCTGCTTGGCTATAAACGTTTCTATCACCAAAAAACTTAACATATCCCCCAAGAGGTATGACGCAAACCTTCCAACGAGTTCCCGATTTATCATTCCAACCAAAAATTTCTTTACCAAAACCAATTGAAAAATCAGTAACTCCTACACCGTATCGTTTAGCAAAATAATAATGCCCATACTCATGGATAAACACCACCACAACAATTAAAGCAATAAAAGGCAATATATAAGATAGCATAATAATTACACTCTAACTGACTTTAAGGCTGTTCTCAATAGTCAATTCATTTAAAAAATAAACAAATTAATGACAAATAAAAAAAAATTTTGTATTTAAATTTTATTAATTAATTTTTATGCAAAAAAAATTTAAAGCAATGGTTCTTTCTTGTATGGATCCAAGGTTCCAATCCCTAGTCTATAAATTTACTAAAAAAAAGAACTTAACTGGAAAGTATAGCTCATTTACTATTGCAGGTGGAGCTATCGGGGTTACTCATAATAAATTTAAAAAATGGCATCAAACATTTATTGATAATTTATCAGCTTCAATTGAACTTCATAAAATAAGTAAACTCATTGTTATAAACCATGAAGACTGTGGGGCGATTAAAATTGCCGAAGGTAAAAAAGATTTAGATGAGAATGAAATTCACAAAACTTCTTATCAAAAACTAAAACAACTATTAAATAAAAAATTTCCTAAGCTTCGTTTAGAATTTCATATCATGAAATTAAATCAAAAAATTATAAAACTTTAGTAATTATTAATCTTAAAATGAAAGTGAGTTAACTTTTAATATTGTAGCCTTTTTTAAGCAGGATAGTCACAAGGGTAATACAAACCATTAAAAAGAAAACCATCGAACTAATACTAATCCAAATATCAAAATCAGAGACGCCGTAGAAAGAAAATCTTAAGCCATCTATTAGATAAACTACTGGATTAAAATATGAAATTGTTTGCCAAAATGGTGGCAGCATATCAAGAGAGTATAAACTGCCTCCTAAAAATACCATTGGAGTAATGACTAATGATGGAATAATTGACATCTGCTCAAAGTTTTTACTAACCACTCCAATTAAAAATCCAAATAAAGCAAAAGTAAAAGAAACTAACACTAATAAAAATATCATTAACATTGGATGCATAACACTCACATCAGCAAAAAACGAGGCGGTTGCATAAATTACAGCACCAACAACTAAAGTTTTAGTGGCTCCTGCCCCTACAAAAGCTAGAACGGTTTCAAGTGTTGAAATGGGTGCTGCTAAAATTTCATTAATAGTTCCATTAAATTTTGGAAAAAAGATTCCAAACGAAGTGTTACTTATTGATTGAGTAAGGAGTGTTAACATTAATAAACCTGGTACAATGTAAGACCCATAACTAACCCCATCAATTTTTTGAATATAATTTCCAATAACTGAACCAAAAACAACAAAATATAATGATGTAGATATTACGGGGGATAGAAGAGATTGACCTATAGTTCTTATAAATCTATTCATCTCATGAACATAAATAGCTTTAAAGCCGTAATAGTTAAATTTCATTATTCTCCTTTACTAAATCAACAAATATTTTCTCTAATGTACTTTGTTCTGTTTTTAAATCTTTTAACTTTAAGCCAGTATCTTTTATATCTTGCAATAAATCCGTAATACCCGTTTTTTCAGCCTGAACATTATAAGTATAAATTAATGACATCTGCTCTTCACTTATTTCAAGATTATACTTAGATAAATCTTCTGGAATTTCTGTAATTTTTTTCTGCAATTCAATGGTTAGTTTTTTGTGTCCCATTTTCTTAATTAATTCTTTTTTATCCTCAACTACAATAATTTCACCTTGATTAATTACAGCTACACGATCAGCTATAGCCTCAGCTTCTTCAATGTAATGAGTGGTTAAAATAATTGTAACCCCTTTTTTTCTAAGGTCATCAACAACCATCCACATATCCCTTCTAAGCTCAACATCAACTCCAGCTGTTGGTTCATCAAGGAATAGTATTTTAGGTTCATGAGATAAGGCTTTTGCAATTAAAACTCTTCTTTTCATTCCACCTGATAATTGTCTTAATCTTTGATCTTTTTTATCCCATAAACTTAAATCTTTTAAAATTTTCTCAATATGCTCCGGTTTAGGGGCTTTGCCATATAATCCTCTAGAATAGGATACAGTATCAAAAACTGTTTCAAAGGATTCTAAATTTAATTCTTGAGGAACAAGACCTATTCTTGATCTTGTCTCTCTATAATCTTTTATAATATCAAAATTATCAATTGTAACTGTGCCTGAAGAAGGTTTAACAATTCCACAAATAATACTAATTAAACTAGTTTTGCCAGCACCATTAGGTCCAAGCATAGCAAGGATTTCACCTTGTTTTACTTTAAGGCTAACATTATTGAGGGCTTTAAAGCCATTATCATAAACTTTTGATAAGTTGTTAATGGATATTTGAATCTCAGACATTTGTTAAGGTGTATATAGTTATTAATACACCTTTTACAAATTATTAGGTCTATTTTTTAGAGCCTTTTATTTTCCAAAATACTATTGGTAGAAATGTTGCAATAATAAAAGATAAAAACAACAATGATTGAGAGACAAAAGCTGGAAAAGTATCACTCGGTAAAATTATACCAACTAGTAAGCTCTTTGAAAAATCAGGCGCTGGAAATAAAAGAAACCCTCCAATTAATCCAATAATAATTGAAATATATGCTGTTTGTTCATTCAACTTCTTGTTATAGAAACTGTAGAAAACAGTAAGCACAAACGCACAACAAAATAAATCAGCAAGTAGGAATAAATATAAAACACTAAACCCTTTTGAAGCAATTGCAAAAGCTACAATTGAAAGTGCTACTATAAAATATTTTGATAATGTTAAGTAATTAGTTTTTTTATCTAAATTTAAAGTCGCTTTACCATCAACTACAATTAAGCTTGAAATAGCGTTAACTAAAGTATCAACCGTACTAATTGTTAAAGATAGACCAAGTATTACAATTATTAATGATAAAAATTCTGTCTGTTCACTTAACAATAGAGAAAAAAAACCAAGATCAGGAATAACTTTTGGGTTAACTGATACCGCAACCAAACCACTAAAGCCCATAAAAAAGACTATTGGAATAATTACAATAAATGCAACTATTAAACTTTTCTTTAAAACTTCGTTATTTTTTGCTGCATAAACTCTTTGCCAATTTCCTTGGTGAAAAAGATTAGTTGCAGCAACCGCGATAAAGAACGTTAATCCTGCAGTATAGTTTGGAATATAACTCGCACTTAATAAATGAGGACTTTTTTCTTTAATAAATGAAAAAGAAAACTGATCACCTATAAATGAAGTTAGATAAAAAACTGAAATTAACAATAAAGCTACAATTACGATCATTTGAATATTATCTGTAAAAATTGAAGCTCTTAAGCCACCATATAAAGTATAAGCAAGCGTTGCGATCAGAATAATTAAAGAGGTGATCCAAAGCTCAGTTCCTGAAATATAGTTTATTAATATGGCAACAGCTGTTACTTCTGCACATAAAAAGACGAACATATAAAATACCGTCATCAGTAAAATAAGTTTAAATAAACTCTTACCAAATCTTTTTCTTAAAAATTCAATTAGCGTTGAGCCTTTTGGAAATTCAGTTCTTATTTTTTTTCCAAGTGAAATTAAAAAAATCATTGGAAAAGCTGTACCTAAGGCATAACCAATCACAGCCCCTATTCCACCCCATGTTGCAGCAGAAGCTGGACCAAATAAAATCCAAGCCCCAAGTGCTGATGCAATTAGGCTTGTGGTTAGTGAAAAGAAACCAATGTTTCTATTCGCAGTTAGATAATTGTTAATTCCTTGATATTTTTTAGAGTAAATTAATCCAACTATTGTAAAGATTAAGCTTATAGTTATGACGAGTGTTAATGATGTTGATTGACTTATAAAGTATGCTTTATCCATTGTTCTCCCTTTCTGAATTACCGGACAGGTTATTAGGGTTTATTCTCAGTCAGTTACGACACCCCTAACAATTTTTATAGACTATAATTTAGAATATTAAAGAGAAACTTATTGCTTAGTATCTAATATTTCTAAAGGTAATGGTGCTTCAGGGTACTTTTCCTTACACAATTTTTCATAATTTTTGCAAAGAGTACTTACTGTTTCATGTGCTTCATCTTTTGAAGTTAAAAATTTAATTAAGGTGTCTCTCTCTAGTTCAATTTCTTTAATATCTGCTCCTCTTAAATATTCACCAGTTTCAACTTCCCAGTAAGTATCATTTAATTCACCAATATCTGAAGTATTAAGTTTATTCTGAAGTTCAATAATAATCTCATCTTCCGTTTTACTATCTTTCATTGGAGAGTTAACTAATTTTCCTAAACATTTATCTTTAAGATCATCTAAAAAAGTATTGTAGGGTTTACCTTCAGCTAAACCTTGAAAGTGATTACTTTCAAAGTATTTGTTGATTGCAGCATTGGTTGAAATTTTATTTTTACCCTTAGCAATGGCTACTTGAACGTAAACTTCCTGACTAATATACTCATTTAGATACTCTTTAATTTTATCAGATAGCATTTTATAAATTTTTATTTAATAAGCTTAATTGTATAATTCATCGAATAATATAGACAAGCATTAATGATTTCAAAAAAATATTATTCAATTATTTTTGTATTTTTTATTAGTTTGGGAATGTCTGTGTTTATGTCTTGTGTAATCACTATTGTTAACACTGGTCTTGAAGGAGATTTTCTTCATCGGTGGGGAACTGCTTGGCTATTTGCTTTTCCACTTGCTTTCTTAGCTGGAAATTTTTTTTCACCAATCTCGAGAAAGCTTACCGATAAACTAACTAAATCTTAACTTTTCAATCTTAAATTTTTAGGATCAAATGCTGGTTCTTCAATAATTTTTGATTTTATTTTTTGTCCCTGAATATCTATTAGAAATTCAGTTCCAACTTTTACTAAATTAGAATTCACATATGCAAAGGCTAAACTTTTGTTTACCCTAAATCCATAAGCACCAGAAGTAGTTAAGCCAACTCTTTCATTGTTATGGTACACTGGCTCATTACCCAAAACATCTGCTGTATTTGCCTCTACCTCTAAATAAACTAGCTTTATTTTAATTCCTTCTTTTAATTTTTTATCAATTACTTTTGATCCAATAAATTCACTTTTTTTATCTAAGTTAAAAAACCGATCTAAACCTGCTTCAACTATACTAATTTCAGGAGTTAATTCAGTTCCCCAACCACGATATCCTTTTTCCATTCTCATTGAATTCATGGCATGAGATCCAAAATTTATTATTTTTAAATTTTGACCTGCATCCATTAATAAATCATAAAGTTCTTCTAATTTATTCATTGAAACGTGAAGTTCCCAACCTAATTCTCCCATGTAATTCACTCTTAAAGCTAAAACTTTTATATTATTAATTTCAATTTCTTTTGCTTTTAACCAAGGGAAATTTTCATTTTCAATATTTTCTTTTGTGGTTTTTGCTAGTAATTCTCTTGATTTTGGACCAATTAATCCAAGAACACCATATTCATTAGTAATATTTTTAATATCAACTTTTTCATTTTTTAATTTATTTTGATTAAACCAATCTAAATCTCTTATTTCAGATAATGCTGCAGATAAGCCATAGTAATGATTATCTTTTACTTTAGTGATAGTTAGCTCACTTTGAATTCGGCCAATTTTATTATGTATATGTGTTAAGGCTATACTGCCATTTTTTTTTGGAATAATATTTGAGCAAAGTCTATCTAGAAAAGTGGAGCTATCCTCCCCTGTTATTTCATACTTAGAAAAAGTGCTTAAATCTATAATTCCAACATGTTCTGAAACATGTTCACATTCTTTTTGAATTATAGAATGTATGTTGTTTCTACTATAGCTTAACTCTTCTGTTATATTTTCTTTATTAAACCAAGCAGGTTTTTCCCAGCCATATAAATCGTAATATTCCGCTCCTTGATCTTTTAATTTTTTATAAATACCTGATGTTTTCATTGGTCTTCCAGCTTCAACTGTCTCGTGAGGCATAGGCGTTACATACATTCTTCTGTATTGCTCTTTTGATTTCTCAATTGAATAATTTTTATTAACCCAACTCATGTATCTACGGGGTTCAAATTCAAGCATATTAATTTCAGAGTCTCCATGAACAATTTGTTGTGCCATATATTTTCCAGCTCCCCCACCATGAGCTATTCCGATACTAGCTGCACAAAACATCCAAAAATTTTTAAGACCCGGTGCAGGTCCTGCTAAAAAATTGTCATCTGGTGTGTGTGTGATCGGTCCACAAATTATTTTTTTAATACCCACATCTTTAAATTCAGGAATTCTATCCATCCCTTTTTCAAGATGTTTTTCAATTCTATCTAGATCAGGCTCAAGTAATTCCATGTCAAATTTCCAATCCATTCCATCTAAGGCCCAAGCTTCTACATCTTGTTCGTAAGGACCAATTAATAATCCTTTTCCTTCTTGTCTTAAATAAGATGAGGAATCTGGATCTCTTACAACAGGAAGTTCTTTTTCTAATTTTTCAATTGCTGGATGAGACTCAGTTACTAAATATTGGTGAACCATATTAATACTTGGAATGTTTTTTAGTCCAGCCATTTCACCCACTTCAGGACAAAAACTTCCCGCAGCATTTACAACGTGCTCACAAGTAATTTCACCTTTTTCAGTAATTAACTTCCATTCCTTTGATGGTAATTGTTTAATGTTTGTTACTCTATTGTTACGATAAATTTTAGCACCAGCATCTCTTGCACCTTTTGCCATTGCGTTCGTTGTGCTTGTGGGGTCTGTATATCCATCTTCTGGTGTGTAAAATGCACCAACGATTCCATCTAATTTAATAAATGGATGATATTTTTTAATTTCATTTGTGGTAATAATTTCACAAGGAGAGCCTACTACGTCTAATATACCTTTTGTGTGATGGAACCATTCAAGGTCTTCTTTCTTATAAGCAAGCCTTAAACTACCCGTTTCATGAAAACCTGTTGCTTGACCAGTTTCTTTTTCTAAAGATTTATATAAGTTTGTTGAATGTAAATGGATTTTTGCGAGGCTTAAACTGCTTAACATATGAGGACATTGCCCAGCTGCATGCCAAGTTGATCCCGACGTAAGTTCACTCTTCTCAATTAAAACAATGTCTGTCCAACCTTCATTAGTTAAATGATATAAGAGACTAACACCCATTATACCACCACCAATAATGGCTAATTTTGCATGAGACTGAATTTTATCCATGATTAATAAAAGATATCATTCAAGAAATGGATTTACTATTTAAATTTTATTTAGTGCTCAGCTCTAAATTTCGAATGACAAGATTTACAACTACTCCACATATATTTTCCAAGAGTTGCCTTCATATCTTCTGTTTCATCAATAGCAGATGTTAACTCAATCATATTACTTGAAGCTTTTGTCATTAATAAATTAAATTCATCTTTATTTTCCCAAATAGAAGGTAGTGCTTCTGTTTCAAATCCAGTTTTTGAATTTTCAGGGAAGAGATCTAATAATCTTTTATAATTATCACTCATTTCAATCATTAATATTTTTGCTTCATCTAAACTTCCATTAGATGCAAGACTATTAATTCTTTTTGCCGTTTTGTAATTTTTACTAAAAATAGATTGTCTTTCTTTAATAATCTCTTCTGCTGTTTGCTCAGAAAAAGCACTGAAAGTATAAAATAATATAAAGATAAAAAATAAAGTATTTTTAATTAATGTCATAATATGTTTAATTTAAACATGTCTATATTTAATAACATATCAAAACATGGATTACTTGCCAAATTAATCCATTGGCTAACTGCCGCAGGATTACTAATTCAAATACCACTAGGCTTTTACTTGGTAGATTTAGACTTTGATCAAACTAGGGTTGATATAGAAAATTATCATATATTATTTGGATTAATCCTATTTTATACAACTCTAATAAGGCTGACTTTTAAACTATTATCTCCTACACCAAATTTCAATGACAATGCTTTTCCTGGTCAAAAACTTCTAGCAAAGTTAAACCACTTTTTTTTATATTTAGCTTTATTAACAATAACTATATCGGGTATTTTTAAGAAATTATTTAATGGTGAAAGCTTAGTTATTTTTTTCAAAAAAGTTAATCTAACTTATAATTTTGAGCTCTCAGAACAGTTTTATTCAATTCACATATTAGCAAACTACATTCTAATTGGTTTAATAAGTCTTCATATTTTAGCAGTACTGTTTCATAAATTTTTATTAAAAGGGAATATTTTAAAGAGAATTTTATAATTTTTAATTATCAAATGCACATCTAAAACCAACATAGATTGCATAAAAGTTTGAGGGTTTATATTGAGCTCCATTAATACTGGTCTTTGAACCTCCATACCACCAGGAGGCCCCCGCTGTTAAAGAATTATTTTTTTCTTGATCATCCACCCACTCCCAAACATTACCACCCATAGCAACTAATCCATTTATGCCTTCTGGTAATATTGTGACATCTACATGCTTGTCATAATTTAATAAACCTTGGGAGTTCATTTCTTTAGCTATATCTCCACTAGGGTATCTATAAGTTTTATCTTTAATAAATTTATCAGAATTAAATATTTGAGTGTAAGCAGCATAAGACCACTCCTCAAATGTAGGTAATCGGCCATTCATAAATTTACAATAATTTTCAACTTCAAATCTACTTAAATGAACAGCAGGCTCTAATTCACTATCAGGTTTTTTTCCATAAGGTGTTTTAAAATTCCAATTATCACGTTTAACCCAACCAGCACCCCATTCGTAACCTCCACCATTTTTTTCAGCTTCGGTAATGACTTGGTTTTTAATTGTATAATTATTAAACTCCATAATTGTTACTTCATATTTATTTAGTGAAAATTTTCCAAAGTTAATTTTCTCATTTTCAAAACTAAATACTTTAATTGGTAAGATTAATAAAAATATCGAGAAATACTTTATACTTTTGTAAATATTATACATTTGAGCTTATCGTTGAATAAAATATCTTTTTTATATTTTAGGTTAATTTCATTAATGCCATTTAAAATTTGAAGTGAACTAAACTTTAATAAAGTTGATATATAACGTTGTCTTATCATCTTTAAGTAAATATTTTTTTTGATTTTAACTTTAAAATTAAATTTGGAGATAGTTTTTTTTATATTAAGTTGAAGTAGTTTTTTCCAAATTAGATTATCTCTTTTAAATGATTGAGTAAGTTTTTGTTTCATTAGAAAAAATGTAGGTATTTCATTATCTTTTGTATCTAAGGTTAAGATTAAAATAATTCCTCCAATGTTCAAACTAGAATATGAGTGGGCTAAAATCTTCTTAATATCCTTTAAATTAAATAAATGAATAGTTTGCTTGATCAGTATTAAATCAAATTTTTTTTTATTATTTTTGAGATATTTGATTGCATTTGTTTTTCTAAAAATGATTCTTTTGTCAAAATCTTTGTGATTTTCAATATCAAGTCCAACAGGCTTATTAATTAATTTGAGTTTAGAGGATAACGAACCCATTATCTTACCTCGGCCACAACCAATATCTAGAATTTTTGAGTATTTGGTTAGTTTTTTTTGTTTTAATAAAAAATTATTGAATGATTGGATATATTTAGCTGATGAAATCCAAGTTTTGTTATCCCAATTTTTTATACTTAACATTACCTAATTTAAAACATTTTAACTTATATTTAAATAAAGTATTAGTAACTCATGTTTAAAAAGTTACATATATTTCTTGGCGCAACTGTTGCAGATGCAGCAGCCCGACCTTTGCATTGGGTCTATGATGAAAAAAAACTAAAATCTTATATTAAAGGAAAAAAGAATATTGCATTCTTTAAACAAAATAGATCTCCATTCTATTCTATAAAAACAGGAGAAGTTTCTGGTTACAATGATGTAGGTCAAGTAATGTTTAAAACATTAACTAAGACCACTAATCATAAAGAGGTTATTAAACTTTTTAAAAATAATATTGTCAAAAATTTTGGACCAAGGTCAAGATATTGGAAAAATTTATCTTTAAGAAAAAAATACAAAAAAATTAAGTGGAAAACAGCCATGAAAGGTCCATGGATCCATCAAAATATTTTAGAAACTATCAAAAATATTAAATTAAAGAAAACTATCACAGGTGGGACTAAAGTTAACGAGTCTGATGGGTATTGTGCAAGCCTACCCTTTTATTTTTCAAATAATTCAGAGCAGAAAACAAAACAAGTTATAAAAACGGTTGCTAATGGCAAAATTAACGAACAATTTGCATTGGCAAAACTTAAGATTATTGATTTAGCTGATAAGGGGGACAAGGATCCAGTTAATAGCTTTTTAAGAAAAAATATAAAAAATAAATACTTTAAAAATGTCATTGAAAACATCAAAAAAGTTAAAAAGGTAAAGTCAAAACCCCATAATTTCGTTGTAAAGAAATTTGGTAAAGCTTGTAGTTATCCAGGTACTTTTAATGGAGGAATACATGCAATCATAACCTCTAAAAGTTTTAAAACTGCAGTTATTAAAACAATTAAAGCTGGTGGATGCAATTGTTCACGTGCTAATTTTGTCGGTGCTTATTTTGCAGCCTATAAAGGTTTAAAAGGTATTCCTCAAGATTGGATTAAAAAAACAAATCCTGCAAAATCTATACTGAAATTTATTGCTTAAATGCAAAACCCCTCCATTAAATACATTTTAAAATTATCTATTCCAATTTTCTTTGCAAATTTGGCTATTCCATTAGTTGGTATTATTGATACTGGTTTAATGGGTAATCTTGGTAACTTGTCATACTTATCAGCAACTTCTGTTGCTGCTAATTTATTTTCTATGATTTTTTGGAGCTTTGGGTTTTTAAGGATGGGAACTGTGGGTCTGGTTTCACAAGCGTATGGTAAAGGAGATTATACAGAAGTATTTAATATTGTTATTCGAAATTTATTCTTTGTTTTACTAATTTCATTGATCTTAATTTTATTACAAAGTTATATATTTAATCTAAGTGTGGGTATTTTTAATTTATCAGATACTACTAGGCAATTTTATCAGGATTACTTTCAAATAAGAATTTATTCAGCACCTGGTGAACTAACCCTTTATATTATAACTGGTTTATTTGTCGGATTACAGAAGACTAAAATTTCAAGTTTAGCGGTTGGTCTTTTTTCAATTCTAAATATTATTTTAAGTATTATTTTAGTTTCAAAATTTGATTTGAATATTAAAGGGGTTGCTTATGGGACCTTAGTCTCTGCACTTTTGATAGCTGCAACTTTTTTAATTTATACATTTTGGTATCTAAATAAAATGTCTAAAATCAATATCAATATTAATGAATTAATAGATCTAAATAAACTTAAAAACATTTTTAATATTAATCTAAATATATTTGTTAGAACTATATTATTAACCTTTTCATTTTTTTGGTTTACTTACCTTGGCAGTCAAATAGGTGAAGATTACATTGCAGCAAATGCAATTCTTATTAACCTGGTCTTTTTGTCTGCTTTCATTCTTGATGCTTATGCATTTTCAACCGAAGGTATGGTTGGTTATTCTTTAGGTAAAAAAGATATAAGCTTGTTTAAAAAAATTGTTAAAAACTCTTTTATTTTAAGCACCCTTACTGGATTAATTATTTCGATAATTTATTTTTTTATTAACAAACACGTCATTACACTAATGTCTGATATTGAAACTATTAGAAATCTAAGTTCTTCTTATGCAGTATGGCTAATACTAATGCCTTTAATTTCATCATTTTGTTATCAATTTGATGGAATATTTATTGGTGCATCACAAACAAAAGAGCTTAGAAATGCCATGATTTTTTCTGTATTTTCTTATCTATTAATGTCTTTATATTTAACAAAATTAATGGGTAATACAGGTATCTGGATATCTTTATGCTTGTTTATGGTGCTAAGGGCTTTATCTTTATTTTATTACTTAGACAGAATTTATTTAAGATTTCGTAAAGTTAAATAAATTTAACTAGCACCAATATGATGATATTCTAAATCAATGTTATTTCGACAACTCTTTGATAAAGTCTCAAGTACATTTACATACCTAATAGCTTCTGCAAAAGGAAGAGAGGCCTTAATCATTGATCCAGTGTTAGAAAATGTTGAACAATATATTAAGCTTCTTAAAGAACTAGATTTAAAGTTAGTAAAAGTTATTGATACTCATATCCATGCTGACCATATCTCAGGTATTGCCGAACTAAGAGATAAAACGAATTGCGTTACAGTAATGGGTGACAAAACCCCTGCTGATGTGGTTGCAATGCAAGTTGCCGATGAAGAGACAATTAAAATTGATGGCTTAGAATTACAGGCAATTTATACCCCAGGTCACACCATAGAAAGTTTTAGCTTCTTAATGAATGATAGGGTTTTCACTGGAGATGCATTATTAATTAGAGGAACCGGTAGAACAGATTTTCAAAATGGAAATGCAAGAGATTCGTATAATTCTATTTTTAATAAACTTTTAAAACTTCCAGATGAAACATTAGTTTACCCTGCTCATGATTATAAAGGAGAGATGGTCAGTACCATAATAGAAGAAAAAAAATTCAACCCAAGACTGCAGGTAAGTTCTGCAGATCAATATATCGAAATTATGAATAATTTAAATTTGCCTAATCCAAGTATGATGGATGTTGCAGTTCCTAGTAATTTACAATTAGGAATAGATTTTAATAGACAAAAAGTAAATAACGGTGTCGAACCAGAAAAATTTAATGAAATTAAAAATGATGCTCAGTCAATTTTAATTGATCTTAGAGAGCAAAATGAAATAGATAAAGATGGTATGATTAAAAATAGTACAGTGGTTCGTTTTCCAGAAATTAACGAGTATCTACAACAAAACAAAAATACTTTAAAAGATAAAAGAATTTTATTTTATTGCGCACATGGTCATAGATCAACTCTAGCAGTTCAATTATCAAAATCTTATCAATTTACCAATTGTTTTCACTTAATTGGTGGCCTTAAGAATTGGAAAAAAGAAGGTTTAGATTTATAAAATTAGAATTTAATAACTTAACTTTAAATTTAATCTTTTAAATTTATTTCTAAAACTAAAAAATAATTTATTATGATTACCAGTATCTTTTTTAATTGTTTGTTGCCATAAGTGAACCATTTCATGAGATAAAGTATTTAAAAACTCCATTTTATTTTTATACTTAGGCATCATCTCAAGTACAAATTTATTTGTACCTTTTCTATAAGAGATATATTCAACACATTGCCCTGATCCTCTTACTATTCTTTTAATCATTACATCGTTAAAAGGGTTGAGTTTATTATTAAATAAAGATTTATTAAAAATCTTAAAGTAATTTCTAATGTCTTTAAAATTAGTAGTATATTTTTTTTCTGTTTCTATTGTGTCTCTAAGTATTCTTTTTTTTGTTCTCACAATGTAGCTATCTTTAACAATTTTCTTTTTTTTCATTTTTATAGAGTGTGTAAAAAAGTGTTATTAAATGGGTATAATTTCTGATTATCTACTACTAAAACTGTAATATACAAGATAATAAAATCTTTAAAATACGATTATTTTTAACTTTACTATGATGATGTTGTTTAAAAATTAAAGAGATTTTATAGCAGAATAAATTTTGTCTTTATTCATTTGACCAATGCTTCTATAGACCTCTTTGTTATTTTGGTAAATTACAATTGTTGTCCAATAGTCAATTCCTAGCTGTTTTGCAATAGTCTTATGCTTTTCTTGCTCAAAGCTTAAAAAGAGGATGTCCTCAAAGTCTTTTTCGGCTTGATTCAGGATCTTAATTTGAGCCTTACAGGTTGTGCATGTTTCATTCCAAGAATTTATAACAACTATTTTTCCATCAAGTTGCGCTTTTTCAAAAATTTCATTATTAAAAGTAGTACTTTTATCTACAGCAAATGAGTTAAATGAAATCAGTGTAAAAATTATGATGAATATTTTTTTCATAGTCTTAATGTATAAGATACATGGTTAATTAACAACTCATTGTTTTATTTTATAACCCCAATTTGTTTCTGTCTCGATATGATAATTAAACCACTAATTATAATAATTAATGCTCCAATATAACTATTAGTCGAAGGAACTTCATCAAATAAAAAATATCCATAAATAATGCCCCATAAAATCACTGAATATCTAAAAGTTGATGTAACAGACACAAGTGCAATCTTGATAGTTGCAATTGAAAAAATATAACCCATTGCTAAAAAAAAAGCAGAAATAAATAAAATAAAAATATCTTTTAACGTAAAATCATAAAATTTGTAAATACTTAATATTCCAAAAAAAATAGTCACAACAAAACATGTCATAAATGCAGTTTGAAGACTGTGATAATCTTTTTTAAAATTTTTTGTGTACATGTCTCTAATTGAAAGCATGATTGCTGCTAAGATTGGAAATATAAAATAATAACCAAACTCTAATTTCCCTGGATTAACAACTACTACCACTCCAATAAAACCTAAAATTACAGCACTCCATCTTCTCCATCTTACTTTTTCATTCATAAAGATTGCCCCAAATGCAGTTAAGATAATTGGTGCCATACTTAATAGAATATAAACTTTTGCAAACGGTAGTAAGGCAATACCAATAAAAAAAAATAATGCGGCTAAAGATTCAAGAAGCCCTCTTATCTTTAGTTCTGTCGAAGAAAAAATTAACTTAAAATTTAATTGTTTTTTTATGTAAAGAAATAATACTATAAATAGTAGTGTAAAAATCCCTCTTATAAAAATTATTTGATTTAAAACAAATATTTCATCGAAATGTTCATATATGTTTTTTACAAAAGCATCATTTGTTGCAAATGAAAACTGACATAAAAGCATATAAAGTATGCCCAATAACTCATTGTTAATTTTAACTTTAGGAAACATTTTGTGAGTAAATATAGGCTTTTTTATTGGTAATATACAAAAATTAAGAACCAATATGAGGCAAGTCCAACAAGAATAGTTACAATAATACTTCTACTAAAATATCCAATAATTATCGCAATTATAGCTGCTAGTATCTTGGGATTACTATCAATATCTATAGATCCTGTGGCATCAAGAAATATAGGAGGGAATATTATTGCCGGAAAAATGGCTGATGGAACGTAAGACAAAACTTTTTTTGTCTTTTCGTTTAGAATATCTTTTTTTAAGAAAAAAATCATAGAAAATCTAGTTAGGTAAGTCAAAATTCCACAATAAATAATTGTCGTCCAATGCATTACTTTTTCTTCCGGTCAATTAATGTGATTATAGTAGCAACCGATAAAGCTGACAGTGTTGCTATAATAATGTAAGCTTGAAATGGTATTGTATTATACCCAACAGTTGCAACAATTCCTGAGACTAACATTACAATAATATTTTTATACTTTCTAAAATCATCAATTAACAAAGCTAAAAATGTTAAAGAAATAGTAAAACTTAAACCTAACTCTTCAGGTACTACCGATCCAAGAACTATACCTAAAATTGTTGATATCTGCCAAATAGTCCAACAGGTAAAACCAGCTCCTAATAAATGGTAGTGTTTAAATTTATTTTCTTTATTTTTTTTAAAATAAATATTTGAAACAGCAAATGCTTGATCAATTAATACATAGGATAATATAATTTTCCATCTCAGTTTTAAGTGAGAAAGATATTCAGAAAAAACCGCACCATATAGTAAATGTCTAGAGTTTACTGCGGTAACTGATGTGATTGTAACTAATGATGATGCACCGCCAGAGAATAATTGTAATAAAACAATTTGAGAAGCTCCACCAAAAATTATAATAGACATACCAAATGTCATATAGGCACTCAAACCCACTTCCATTCCAATAACGCCGTATATAATTCCAAACGGAACTACCGGTATCATTAAAGGGCTTACATCAATAATCCCCTTGGACAATGTTTTAAATCTTTTATTCATTTTAATTTAGGATTTTGTATTAGAAACAAACTATATGATCAATATTAATTGGTCTCTTTATACCAAATTTTTCGTCAACTTCATGCTGATGAATATGATGTGAATGAACAAAAACAGGTACTAATCTATTACTTGCAGTTTTAAGAGTATAGATAAAATTTGTTCCTCTAAATTTTCTATCCACAACTTCTAATTTTAAATTACTTTTGTCATCATGCTCAAGATCCTCAGGCTGTAATAAAAGCTGAACTTCAGATCCTTTTGGATAATGTTTTATAAAATCTCCAGTTATTGTTCCAAGATCATCATTTTCTAAACTATTTTCACCAGTAACTTTTGCTGGAATTAAAATCCCTCGATTTAAAAAATTCACCACCTCTATTGAGTTTGGAAAATGATAAACATTATATGGATCATCATATTGTTTGAGTTGACCATCTAAAATTATTCCACATTTAGTTCCCAAATAAAAAGCCTCATAAGAGTCGTGTGTTACAATAATTGTTGTAATCTTATGCTCTGTTAAAATTTGCTTTAATTTAACCTGTATTTCTTCTTTAAAGTTCTGATCTACATTTGAAAGAGGCTCGTCTAATAACAATAAATCAGGATTAGATAACAAAGACCTTGCTAATGAGGCTCTTTGAGCTTCTCCAGAACTTATCTGGTGTGGGTATTTATCAACAATGTGCTCGATATGAAGAAGCTTATTTATTTCATTTAAATTTAAACCTTTCTTCTTCTTTTTATTTCTATCTGCACCAAATTTTATATTTTCTAAAACTGTATAATGGGGAAAAAGGGAATTGTCCTGAAACCCCATAGAAATATTTCTATTTTCAGGTTCAATATGAGTATTATCAGATGACAAAATTTTATTTTTTAAGATAATTTTCCCAGACTGTACTTTTTCTAAACCTGCAATTGTTCTAAGTATAGTAGTTTTACCAATACCAGATGGTCCTAACAAACAAACAATGTCTCCTTGATTTTCAATCGTTAGAGAAACATTGTTCACTTTACTTTGTGCACTTGCTGCAAATGTTACATTATTTATTTCTAAGAAATTTTTTGTCATAAGTTTAATCTTTAAGGATATATCTAGATGTAATTAAAATAAAGCAACTTGCAATAAGTATAAGCAGTAATGATGGCGCTGCTGCAGCTTCAAGTAAATCTTGGGAAGCATAAATATACGCTTTTGTTGCAAAGGTTTCAAAGTTAAATGGTCTCATAATCAAGGTAATCGGTAATTCCTTGATTATTTCAATTGTTAACAAAATACCTATTAATAAAACTGAATTCTTTAAATAAGGAAGGTGAATATTTCTAAATGTTTTAAATTTTGAATAACCAAGAAGATATGCGCTCTCATCTATAGAATAATTAATTTTTAGATAGCCAGATTTAATTCCGTTATTAGCTAAGGAATAAAATCTTATAAAATAAATTATAACCAATCCTAAAATAGATCCAATGAAAATAGATTTTATCGATTCTGTTCCAAGGTAATTAATCATATTAAGATCTAGCCATGAAACAAATGTTATAAAAGCAACTGCTAAAATAATTCCAGGTATTGCATATCCAGAAATAGAAAATGTATTTAATGCTTCTAAAAATTTACTTTTTGAAACTCTGTTTCCATAGTTTGAAATAAAGGCTAATAATATTAATAAGCAACACGATAAAAAAACTAACAACATTGTATTTGAGAATAATTCAATTAAATTTAAATCTAAAAAGTGTTTTGGAAAAATAATTGTCCAATATAACATTTGAAAAACTGGAAATAAAAAGCTTAAGAAAAATACTAACGTACAAAATAAAAACGCTAAAATTGATTTATAATTATATAAATGAACTACAGATTTTGATTTAAATCCTCCTTTTGATGATGTGTGATATTGAGCTTTTTTTCTAGATAGATTTTCTATAACAAAAAGTCCAAGTATAAAAATTAACAGGTAAGATGATAACCTGTTTGCTAAAGTAAGATCGTCAAAAGATATCCATGCATTATAAATACCTGTTGTTAGAGTCGACACTCCAAAAAATGAAACAGAACCAAAATCTGATAAGGTCTCCATCGCAACCAACGAAAGGCCAGCAACTATTGCAGGTCTTGCTGAAGGCAAAATTATCTTAAAAAAGGATTTTTGTTTAGAAAAGCCAAGGTTTTTACCAAGTTCTAGTAAGTTTTGTGACTGATAATGAAATGATGCTCTAGTTAATACATAAACATAACCAAATAACGAAAATGATATTGAAATTATCGCACCTAACATTCCATCAAACTTAGGGATATGAGTATTATAATTTCCCTCACCCAATAAGTTTTTTAAAATTGAAAAAGCAGTTCCATAGTTTTCAAAAAAAGCAGTTAATGAGTATGCATAAATATATGCTGGTACAGCAAAAGATAGGATTAAAGCCCATTTAAAAAAATTAACACCTGGAAATTTGTAAAATGAAACTAAATAAGCACAACCAACTCCTATAATAAATGTTAAGGTTAAAACACCCATCAAAAGTATTAATGAATTGTAGATATAATCTAAAAGAAAAGTATTTTTTAAAACTGAAACATAGTCTCCGGTTGTTTCAAAGAAACTACTGAATACAGTTATAATAGGTACAGCTACAATTATGGAGATGACAAAAGAACTAAAATACCAAATGTTAATCTTATTACCCATTTTTTAACAACGCACTAATAACATCAAGCAGGGTAATTAACTTAATATTAAAAGCGCGCTGTGTTATAACCTCTTTATTTCCACTTCGCGTTAAGCATTATCTCTAATGCGCTAGCTTGATTTTTTCCGTAATTAGCTACTTTAGTTTTAAGGTCTTGTTTAAAATTAAACCCCATTTGTGTAATTAATCCATGAGGCTCAACACCTTCAATCATTGGATATTCATACGTATTATTAATAATATGTTGTTGAGCATCTTTAGTTAATAAAAACTCTAACAGTTTAATTGCGTTATCTTTATTTGGAGCATATTTTAATATTCCACCTCCACTAATATTCATATGTGTTCCTCTATCACCCTGATTTGGGAAAAATGGTAATACTTTTTTTGCAGCCTCTTGTTGCTCTGCACCTTTACTACCAGAAAGCATAAGTGCGTAATAATAAGTATTTGCAACAGCAAGATCAGCTTCGCCAGCTGCTACAGCTAAAATCTGAGCTCTATCATTTCCCTTTGAGTCTCTAGCCATATTCTTAACTAAATTTTCTGCCCAAATAGTAGTGCTCTCTTTTCCATTATTATCTATTAATGAAGCTACTAGAGATTGATTATAAATATTATTAGATTGTCTTATAACAATTCTACCTTTCCACTTAGGATCAGCAAGACCTTCATAAGTCAATCCATTAAGCTCATTGTCACTTACTCTCTCTGGAGAGTAATAAATTATTCGTGCTCTTTTAGCTATTCCTGTCCAATTTTTAGATCTAAAGTTTGCCGGTACTGCAGATTTAATTGCTGGCGACATAGAGTTTTGAAACATCCCTTTTAAATCGAAAAGTCCTAACTTTCCAGCATCAGCTGTAATATAAAGATCGGCTTTGGAGTCTTTTCCTTCTTCTATAATTCTTTTTTGAAGAGATTTATCTTTGCCGGATATGACATTCACTTTAATTCCAGTTTGAGATGTAAATTTATTGTAAAGCTGGATATCTGAATCGTAATGTCTTGCACTAAAAACATTAACTTCATTAGCTAAAGTCATGCTTTTAAAAAAACTCAAGGTTAATATAATAAGTATAATTTTTTTCATTTTTTCCTTTATTTTTTTACCCTTGATTAGTTTAGAATGCTTATTATTAACATTGCGAATGATTATCAATCGCATTTATTGACGCATTTTACAACGATTAATTACGTTAATATCAGGATAAGCAAATTACTAAGAAAAGACATGAATACAAGGAACCCTATAAAGAAATTGCAGTACATTATTGAAACAGTGCGGTTTCTAACTCTTCTTTTTCTTACAAAAGGCTTGTCATCAAGATCTGAAACGTCTCTTTCTCCAATTACTTGATAATCATATGACCAACGCCATATAGAGCTACCAAAACGTTCATCTTGATTATTGTAGAATATTATCCAAGCAACAATATATCTGTGAGAAAAATAAAGAATAATTAGAAGTAAACTACTTATAAGCATCTAAATATATAATCATATTTAGGAAGCTTATTAAAGACTAATTAAAACTGTTCAGATTCTGTGGAACCTGCCATAGCTGTTGTAGAGCTTTTTCCACTACTTATAGTATTTGAAACTGCATCAAAGTAAGAAGTTCCTACTTCTCTTTGATGTTTAACACTTGTGTAACCATCCTTCTCTCTAGCAAATTCAAGCTCTTGGATTTTAGAGTAAGCAGTCATGCCTTCAGTTTTATATTTTTCTGCAAGTTCAAAAATTGCAATATTTTGCGTATGAAATCCTGCAAGCGTAATAAATTGAAACTTATAACCCATCTCACTAATTTTTTGTTGAAATGTTGAGATCTCAGCATCTGATAAATGCTTCTTCCAATTGAACGAGGGAGAACAGTTGTAAGCTAATAATTTACCAGGAAACTTTTCATGAATTGCATCGGCAAACTTTTTTGCTTCTTCAAGGTTTGGCGTTGCAGTTTCACACCAAATTAAATCTGAATAAGGTGCGTAAGCTAAACCTCTTGAGATAGCCTGCTCAATTCCATGCTTAACATAATAAAAACCTTCAGGAGATCTTTCTCCAGTTAAAAATAGTTTATCATTTTCATCAAAATCATTTGTAATTAATTTTGCAGCATTTGCGTCTGTTCTTGCTAAAATTATTAAAGGTACATCTGCAATATCTGCAGCAAGTCTTGCTGCTTTTAAATTTTTAATCATTGTACTAGTTGGAACTAAAACTTTTCCACCCATGTGACCACATTTTTTTTCACTAGCTAATTGATCTTCAAAGTGAACTCCAGCAGCTCCAGCTTTAATAAATTTTTTTGTTAATTCAAAAACATTTAATGGGCCACCAAATCCTGCTTCTCCATCTGCAATAATAGGTAACATATAATCTGTTCTATCTTTTGATTTCATATCACCATCTTGTAATTCCATATGTTGAATTTGATCTGCTCTGATTAAAGCATTGTTCATTGACTCAACTAATTTTGGGGCACTATCATATGGATATAAAGATTGATCAGGATACATTTCACCAGCAGTATTTGCATCAGCTGCTACTTGCCATCCACTTAAATAAATTGCTTTTAATCCAGCTTTAGCATGTTGAATAGCGTGATTTCCAGAAAGTGATCCTAATGTATTAATATAATTTTCTGAATTTAACAGATCCCATAATTTTTTAGATTGATGCTTACACATCGAATATTCAATTTTGATAGAACCTCTTAATCGCTCTACTTCTTCTGGAGTGTAGTCTTTTTTAATTCCCGAAAATCTTTTTAAATCGTATGAAACTTTAGCTTCTGAGCTCATAGGTAGTTCTTTCTAGGTTATGTATTAAGAAAATTAAATCGTGTATAAATTAACGGTAAGAGGACTTATTTTTTTTCACTAAATTCTTGAGTGAATTCATTCATCCCACTTGAACCCCAATCACAATGATCGTCTCTTAGGTAAATACCTGATTGACTAAATTGATTCTGATTGTTGTTTTCGTTAATTTCTCTTTGATTTTCTTGATTTTTATTTGTATTTTTATTGTTCATGTAAACTTTATAATTTACTAAATTTACAAAATCTAATTAAATCGTTAAAAACCTTGTAAAACAAAGAAACTTATTGTAAATTTAAATTTACAAAATTTACAAACAGAGCTTATGAGTCAAATTGATTTAAAAATTGGTCCTAAAATAAAGGCTTTTAGAAGACAGTTAGGACTACAAGCAAACAAACTTTCAGAGGATCTTGGTATTTCTCCAAGTTATTTAAACTTAATTGAAAGTGGAAAAAGAAAAATAGATGGTGATTTGCTACTTAAGGTTTGTGAAAAATTAAATATCCAACTCTCAGACTTAACATCAAAATCTGATGTTAACTTAGAAAATACTATTTCAGAAATTCTAGATGATAAATTATTTGAAGATCTGGATATTCTTGGTCCCGAAGTTAAAGACCTTGTTGGTACAAATCCTAAGATCGGTAGAGCTCTTGTGAGATTGGGAGATATTCTTAAAAAGAAAGATCACGAACTAATTAATAAAATAGAAAAAATTTCAGGGAAAATAGTCGATAATAGAAAAAACTCTTTTCCTGGTGAGGTAATATCTGACTTTCTTCAAGAACACAAAAACTATTTTCCAAAATTAGAAGAGTTTGCAGATAAAGTTTTTGATAAAATTCAAAAAAATAATAGAACAAGATATATTGCCTTATGTGAATATTTAGATAAAGAATATTCAATTACAGTTAAAGATATTTTACCAGAAGAAGGAAAGCCTTTTTCTAAAATCTATAATAAAAATAAAAAAGAACTTTTATTAAGTGATTATAGTTCTTTAGAAACAAAAAAGCTGCATGCAGCTGCACAAATAGCACAAGAAGGTGCAATGAAAGATATTGATAATTATCTATCAAAATTTTCTTTTCCCTCAGAAGAGTCTAAAAAGTTAACTAAGGTTGCTTTATTAAATTATTGTGGTGCAGCAATTTTAATGCCCTACAAATCTTTTCATGCTGAATGTAAAAAATTAAAATATGACTTAGAGTTATTACAAAATACATTTGCAACTTCTTTTGAACAAGTTGCTCACCGTGTGACATGCTTACAAGATCCAAAATTACCTGGAATTCCTTTTCATATGCTAAGAGTTGACATGGCAGGAAATATCTCAAAAAGATTTTCATTATCAGGAATTGATATACCAAGGTATGGAGGTGCATGTCCTAGATGGAATGTTTATTCAGCTTTTACAAGACCTGGGGTAATTCAAGCAGCTGTTAGTAAAATGACTAACGGTGAAAAATATGTTTGTATAGCAAGAACTGTGGAGAAAGGTGTAGGACGTTTTGGTCGATCAAAAAGCATACTATCAATTGGTCTTGGTTGTGACGCAAAATATGCAAAAGACTTTGTCTATACTGAAAACATTAATGTAAGTGATAAAACGTCAGAGATCCCTATTGGTGTGTCTTGTAGAACTTGTGATAGACTAGACTGTTCCCAAAGAGCCTTTCCACCTTTACACAAAAAGTTTGATGTAGATATCAATTCTAGAGGTGTTTCAGTTTATGTTAATGATAAGTCTAGTTAATTAAGACTTCCAATCACCAATTTTACTAAACAAAAAGTTCCTAAAGGCAGTAATTCTTGCAGTATTTTTAAGTGATTGAGGATAGACAAAGTGAGCCTCTGTTATAGGTCCTTCTGAATTGGGAAGTACTTTTATTATATTATTTGAATTTGAAACTAAATACTCTGGAAGTGCTGCAAGACCTACGTCAGATTCAACAGCCAAAAGTAAACCCATAACACTATTAACTTTCATTACTGGTTTTCTTTTTTTACCATCTTTAATTCCAAGTTTTAAAGCCCAATCTGGATCATAGACGGGAGATGGTGCTCCTTTTCCAAATGAAATAAATTTATGTTTATTAAGATCTGAAATGGTTTTCGGCATACCATGTTTTTCTAAATATTTATTAGAGCCATAAATATAATATTTTAAATCCACTAATTTTTTTTGAATATAATTGAGCTGCTTAGGTCTTCTCATGAAAATACCTATATCTGCTTGTCTCGTACTTAAATCCAATTCCTTATCTTCAAAAATTAATTCAATTTCTATTTCAGGGTTTAAAGTCATAAATTCTTGAATACGAGGTGTTAACCAGTGGGTACCAAAACTTCTAACTGTTGTAATGGTTAATTTACCTGTTGGTTTATTTTTTTGATCTCCTAAGGTTGACTCAACTTCTTTTAATTTACTAATTACATCATGGGCTGTTTTAAATAAATATTCACCATTTTCAGTTAATGTAAGACCTCTAGCGTGCCTTTCAAAGAGTTGCACTTTAAGATCTTGTTCTAAAGATTGAATTTGTCTACTAATTGCTGATTGACTTAAGTTTAGGTTTATTGTTGCGTTAGTGAAGCTTCCCGCTTCTGCAACTGCATGAAATATTTTTAATTTATCCCAATCCATTATTTATTAAGATCGACTATATATCTTCCAGATGTTTCACCTTTTAACATTTTTGGAAATATATCTATTAAATCTTCTAAGCTTACTGTCTTTATTGATTTTTCTAATTGTTCAAAATCAATAAGACTTTTAACTTCACCCCAAACAAACTCTCTTCTTTTAATAGATGCTGTAACAGAATTAATTCCCCAAAGTTTAACACCTCTAATAATAAAAGGCATAACTGTTGTATTTAATTTATAATCAGAAGCGTTTCCACAAGCTGCAACAATTCCATTATCTCTAGTTTGAGCAAGTGCATTAGCAAGTATCTTTCCACCAACTGTATCAACAACACCGTCCCACAAACCTTTGTCTAATGGTCTAGCGTCTTTATCTAAATCTGTTTTATTTATTATGTTTTTAGCGCCTAATGACCTTAAGTAATCTTCATTTTCTGCTTTTCCTGTAACAGCTGTTACATCATAACCAAATTTATTTAAAATCATCACTGCTATACTTCCAACACCGCCAGATGCACCAGTAACTAAAACATCTTTAACTTTTTCACCTAATAGAAGTTCTTCTCGTGCTTTGATTGCAAAAGAGCATAATAATGCTGTTAGTCCAGCAGTCCCTAAGATCATTGCCTGTTTAGATGTAATGTCTTTTGGTTTTTTAACTAAGTAATCTCCATTAACTTTTGCTAACTGAGAATACCCACCAAAGTAAATTTCGCCAACTCTCCAACCTGTAAGGATCACTTCATCCCCTTTTACAAATTTAGAATTATCACTTTCTAAAACAGTTCCTGCAAAATCAATACCTGGAATATGTGGAAATTCTTTTACTAATTTTGCACCATTGTTTAAAATAAGTGCATCTTTATAATTTAAATCTGAATAATCTACTTGAACAAGTACATCACCATGTTTTAAAAATGATTTATCAATTGATTTTACTTCTCGTGTAAAATTTTCACCTTCTTGATTAACAATTAGTGCTTTAAAATTATCCGACATGCTTTTCCCCCTTAGGAAGGTTACTTACTAATAAATCTTAAATATCTATTCTGAATACTTAAATCTTTTTTAAATTCTCCTAAGAAATAATTTGTAACGGTTGTTGCATTTTCTTTTTTAATACCTCTCATTGTCATACATTGGTGTGCTGCATCAATTGTAACAGCAACTCCTTTTGCATCTAATGAGGTCATTAAAGCTTGAGCAACCTGCATTGTTAATCTTTCTTGTGTCTGTAATCTTTTTGAAAAAACTTCTACTACTCTTGCAAGTTTACTTAAACCTACAACTCTTTCATTTGGAATATAAGCAACATGTGCTGTCCCAACTATTGGTGCCATGTGGTGCTCACAATGACTTGATACTGAAATATTTTTTTCAACAACCATGTCATCATAACCTTCAACATCACCAAAAGTTTTCTCTAAAATTTTATTTGCATCCTCAGTGTATCCACCAAAATATTCTTTAAATGCTTTAACAACTCTTTTTGGAGTTTCTAATAACCCTTCTCTATTAGGGTCTTCACCCATCCAAGTTAAAATAGTTTTAAAAGCCTCTTCAGCTTCTTTGTCAGAAACTTTTTTGGTATCTAAAATCTTGCTATCTGTGTCTTCGACTAATTTCATAAGGCAACTTTATACAGTAAATCATTGTTTTTAAAATATTTAATATATCTAACAATATGCTACATAATTACCTAATTATGTTTAAAAAAAGAGAAAATATAGTTGAAATCGAAGAGGGCAAACTCCTTTCACCAAAATTTGATAATGATGGATTAATTCCAGTTATTACAATGTGTTCAAAAACTAAAGATGTTTTGATGCATGGTTACATGAATGTTGAAGCTTTTAAAAAAACCATTGAGACTAAAGAAGCTCATTATTTTAGTAGATCTAGACAGCAAATTTGGCACAAAGGCAAAACTAGTGGCTTTACTCAAAAAGTAACTGAAATTAGAATTGATGATGATCAAGACTCTATTTGGTTAACGGTTGATATTGGAGATGGTTCAAGCTGTCATGTTGGGTTTAGATCATGTTTTTATAGATCAATTCCACTGGGCCCAATTGAAAATGGTAGAGAAATTGAAATGAAATTTGAAGAAAAAGAAAAATCATTTGATCCAGAGGTTGTCTACAAAGGCCAACCTAATCCTACAAAAATTTAAATGAGTGACAATCAAAAAAATGTTCTTGGTGAAGATCTAGAAGAGTGTTCTAACGACCCTTTAACTGGATGGCATAGAGATGGTTGTTGTAGTACTGATGAAAATGATCACGGTGTGCATACAGTTTGTGCAAAAGTTACAACAGAATTTTTAGAGTGGTGTAAAGAAGCTGGGAATGATTTAATAACTCCTCATCCTGAATTTGGGTTTCCAGGTCTAAAAGCTGGAGATGGTTGGTGTGTATGTGCTAGTTGGTATGCAAGAGCTGCCGATGCTGGAAAACCATGCCCTGTTTATTTAAAAAGAACACATGAAAAAACTTTAAAGCTTGTTTCAATGGAGGTTTTAAAGAAAAATGCTATTGATTTATCTTAATTAATTTAATTATCTTTCATTAAACTTAAATTATAAATACGTGCAGAAAATTTAGATAAGTTGTTTAGGGTATTTTTTTGTACGTTTAATATTTTTTTTTGGTGAACTCCTGTTATAGAATAATGTTTTTTACTATCTATTGTTAAAAATTTTTCTTTTAATAATATATTTAATTTTCTAATAACTGTAGCTCTTGGAATGCCTGTAATATCTGAGATAGACATTGCGTTAACACCTACTTCCTCCTTTTGCTCAGCAAAGAAGTACTTTTCTAAGTAAAATTCTTTATTCATTTCACTATTATCATTTTTTTTTGAGTGCAAAGCGTGATTGACTAAACAAATGCCATGAATATGAAAGGATTCTAGATCGCCATAAACTTTTTTATATCCTAATAACATAGGCATTTGCATTTCATAATAAAGTTTCCAAACAAATGAAAAATATTCCTTGCTTGTTTCTGTTAAACGTTCACTGCTGAATGGTTCTGATATTATCCCTTCTTCAACACATATATTTGAAAGAGTTGATAAAAATCTCGTCATTCTTTTTATTGTTTCTTCAGGTTTAATGCTTGGCCAAGTGTTTCTATCAATTATAATCTTTCTATTTACTCTTTTTATTACACCGATTTCTTCTAATTCATTAATTTTTCTTCTAGTAGTTTCTTTTGGTATATTAAGTGATTTGGATATCTCTATTACATTTATTGTTTCTATTTCAACCTCATTTTGATCAAAATACTCCTCATAATTTAACTTCACAAAATTCTTTGAATAAGCTTCAAATGTGTTCATTAATAAATCCATAATGATCATAAATTTTTCATAATCATGAAAAGTTCTGTAAACATTATTAACCCAAGCTAATTGTAGTGGTACCCAAACAGGCATTATCGAAACAAAGTTTTTCTCAATTACTTCTCTTATATTCTCACTGTGGATTTGCTTTGATACTTCGGGTAATAATTTCTTCATAAAATTATATTTCCACCCAAAATGGACATGATTTAAGCAAGAGTCAACCCAAAATGAACATCTAGTGATTTGTGTTGTTTGTATTTTGATGGTTTGTTATCTGCATGAGTGCTGAAAAAATAAGTTCTACAGAGCTAAATGATCTTCCTCCTTTAGCAACCCCTGAAAAGAGTGAGGAAGTTTCATCATCTGGAAGAGTAGATATTAATATTCTTTTAAATAGAGCTAGAAAAGAAAAAGAAAAAGAAAATCTAACAAACCTAGTTTTTGTTGGATTAACGTCTTGCTTAATTATTGTTGCCGGTATTATCTTATCCTTTTAACTACATATTTCCATATTTAGGCCCACCACTTCCTTCGGGTGTTACCCAAGTAATATTTTGAGAAGGTTCTTTAATATCACAAGTTTTGCAATGAATACAATTTTGAGAATTTATAACAAATTTATTTACACCATTTTCATTTTGAACTTCATAAACGCCAGCGGGGCAATATCTTTGAGCAGGTTCATCAAATTTTTCTAAAGTATAATTTATCGGTAAGTTCGGATCTTTTAATTGTAAGTGTACAGGTTGATTATCAGTGTGATTGGTTCCTGTTAAATAAACAGAACTTGTTTTATCAAATGTAATCACATTATCTGGTTTAGGGTAATCAATTTTTGGCATTTCATTTGCTGGTTTTAATGTTTCATGGTCAGCATGCTTATGTCTTAAGGTAAAAGGTAATTTTCCTCTAAATAATATTTGATCAATTCCTGTAAATATTATTCCAAGAATTAAACCCCAGCTAAAACTTGGTTTAACATTTCGAGCTTGGTGGAGCTCCTCATAAATCCAACTTTTTTTAAATTTATCCTCATAAATTGATAAATCTTTATTTTCTTTTAAATGTTCGTTTATTGTTTCTGCAGCAATCATTCCACTTTTCATTGCAGTATGTGATCCTTTAATCTTAGGCATATTCAAAGTTCCCGCATCACAACCAATTAATAAAGCTCCAGGCATAAACATTTTTGGTAAACTCTGAAGTCCACCTTCAATTAAAGCCCTTGCTCCATATGAAATACGTTTTCCACCTTCAATTATCTTTTTAATTGCAGGGTGAGTTTTAAATCTTTGAAATTCATCAAACGGTGAAAGATGTGGGTTTTTATAATCAAGACCAATTACATATCCTAAAAAAACTTGTTTATTTTCTGCATAATACATAAAGCTACCACCATAAGTATTGTTATCAAGTGGCCAACCTGCAGTATGCATGACCATTCCCTCTTCATGATTTTTTTCACTGATTTCCCAGATTTCTTTAAAACCTATTCCATATTGTTGAGGATCTTTACCTTCTGATAAATTATATTTTTCTATTAATTGTTTTCCAAGATGCCCTCTACATCCTTCTGCAAAAACCGTAACTTTTCCTAATAGTTCTATGCCTGGTTCAAAGCCATCTTTTTTATTTCCATTTTTATCAACTCCCATGTCTTGAGTTGCAACTCCCTTAACAGATCCATCTTCATTGTATAAAATTTCACTTGCGGGAAAACCTGGAAATATTTCAACACCTAAAGCTTCTGCTTGTTCTGCTAGCCATCTGCATAGATTTGCTAAACTAATTATGTAATTATTATGATTTTGTTGAACTGATGGCAGTAGCCATGTTGGCCAGCTTAATGATTTAGATTTTCCTAAAAATAAGAATTTTTCTTTAGAAACCTTAGTTTTTATAGGTGAATTAAGTTCTTTCCAGTTTGGTAATAACTCATCTAATGCTCTAGTTTCAAAAACATTGCCACTTAAAATATGAGCTCCTATTTCGGATGCTTTTTCTAGTAGGCAAATATTTAATTCTGGATCTAATTGTTTGAGTTTAATAGCAGTCGATAGTCCTGATGGGCCACCACCAACAATTACCACGTCATACTCCATTGCTTCTCTAGGCATATGGTAATTTTTTATATTATTTGTTATTTTTGTATAGTGTTTAATTTATTCAATTCTTCTAGGAATTGAGGAAGGGCTTCAAACAAATCAGCTTCTAAACCGTAATCAGCAACACTAAAAATAGGTGCCTCTCCATCTTTGTTTATTGCGACAATAATTTTACTTTCTTTCATACCAGCTAAATGTTGAATTGCTCCAGAAATACCAACTGCAATATATAGATCTGGCACTACAACTTTACCCGTTTGACCAACTTGATGTTCGTTACTTATGTAACCTGCATCCACTGCTGCACGCGAAGCTCCTATTGCAGCATTTAATTTATCTGCAATATCAGTAATTAATTTAAAATTGTCACCATTTTGCATACCTCTTCCACCTGAGATCACAATTCTTGCAGTTCCAAGTTCTGGTCTGTCTGATTTAACTTCTTCTCTTTTAATAAATTTAGATAACGTAAACTCTTTTATCGAATCCATTTCTTCAATGGGTGCTGATCCACCTGAAGTTTCACAAGGTTCAAATGAAGTTGGTCTAATAGTTACACATTTTTTTTTATCAGTGCTTTTTACAGTTGCAAATGCATTTCCCGCATAAATAGGTCTGATAAATGTATCTGGAGATACCACTTTGATTATGTCACTAACTTGTGATGTGTCCATTAAAGCTGCTATTCTTGGCATTAAGTTTTTACCAAATGTATTAGCCGAACTAATTACATGTGAATAATTTTCAGAAACTTTAACAATCAATGGTGCAAAATTTTCGGGTAGAAAATTTTCATAATGAGTGGCTTCAACTTGTATTACTTTTTTAACCAAGGGTATTTCAGATAAAACTTTTGCAACATCAGAGCAATTGTTTCCTATTAGTAATGCATGAACATCACCATCAATTTGTGATGCGGCTGTAATAGCGTTAAGAGTAAAAGGTCTTAATTCTTTATTATTATGTTCAGCAATTAATAAAATTGACATTATATAACTTTCGCCTCATTTTTAAGCTTTTGCACAAGTTCAGCTACACTTGATACTTTAATTCCAGCTTTTCTTTTTGGTGGCTCTTCAACTTTAATTTGTTGAACTCTTGGTGTTGCATCAACACCTAAATCTGCAGCTGTCATTTGATCTATTGGTTTCTTCTTAGCTTTCATAATATTTGGTAGAGATGCATAACGCGGTTCATTTAATCTTAAATCACAAGTAACTACCGCTGGAACATTAACTTCAATAGTTTCTAAGCCTTCATCAATTTCTCTAATTATTTCTAATTTATTGTCTTTAATGTCAATTTTTGATGCAAAAGTTGCTTGAGGCCAGTTCAATAAAGCACTCAACATTTGTCCTGTTTGGTTGCAATCATCATCAATTGCTTGTTTACCCATAAATACTAGATCAGGTTTTTCTTTATCAACAATTTTTTGTAATATTTTAGCTACTGCTAAGGGTTCGACTACGCCATCTACTTTAACATGAATTCCTCGATCAGCACCAACAGCTAATGCTTTTCTAACTGTTTCTTGTGCTTTTTCTTCACCAATAGTAACCGCAACTATTTCTGTTGCTTTACCTGCTTCTTTAATTTTTACAGCCTCTTCAATTGCATTATCATCAGGTGGGTTGGTTGACATCTTAACATTATCCGTAACAATTCCTGTGCCATCTTCTTTAACTCTGATTTGAACATTGTAATCAATAACTCTTTTTACAGCGACTAATATTTTCATTATGCTCTTAATAAGTTGTTTTCAGGATCATATGGGCTTTCTTCTAAAATTGTACAATCGTACATTTTACCAAGAATATCAATTTTCAATTTTTGCCCTGGTGTCGCAATCTCTGGTTTGACCATTCCTAATGCGATTGATTTTCCAAGTCTAAATCCAAAATCTCCACCAGTTGCACGTCCTATAACTTTTCCACTATTATAAATTGGATTATTTCCTAAAACATCTGCATCTTCTATATTGTGAACTTCTAAGGTAACCAATTGATTTGAAAATCCTTTTTCTCTCCATTTATTCAAAGCATCTAGTCCTATAAAATTTCCTTTGTTGGGATGAATAAATCTATCTAACCCAGATTCGTAAGGTGAATATTCAATTGATAATTCTGTGCCAACAAGTTTATAAGATTTTTCAAGTCTCAAACTATTCATTGCTCTAATTCCATAAGGCTTAAGACCTAAATCTTTTCCAGCTTCCATTAATCTATCAAAGATGTGATTTTGATATTCAATTGGATGATGCAATTCCCAGCCAAGCTCACCTACAAAGTTTACTCTCATAGCGTTAACTGGTGCATTACCAACATCAATATTTTTTGCACTCAACCATTTAAAATTTTCATTTGAAAAATCATCTCTTGAAACTCTTTTCATTAGTTCTCTAGCTTTAGGACCAGATACAACTAGAACTCCCATACTGTTTGTTAAATTTTCAAATTGAACACTACCATCAGTTGGCATCCACTTTTGAATCCAGTCATGATCTAATCTTTGGTTTGCTCCTGCAGAAACTAAATAGTAACTTCCCTCAGCTTCTTTCATGATTGTAAATTCAGAGTGCACTCCACCCTTAGTATTAAGTGCATGACATAATCCAATTCTTCCAATTTTTTTAGGAAGTTTGTTTGCAACTAAATAATCTAAAAACTCTTCAGCACCAGGTCCTTTAATTCTACATTTAGCAAATGCCGTCATATCTAAAAGACCAACATTCTCTTTTACATTTTTGCATTCTTGCTCAATTGCTTTAAACCATTTTGATCTTCTAAATGACCAGTCATCTTTTTGCTCCATCCCGTCAATTGCGAAGAAGTTAGGTCTTTCCCAACCAAATTTTTGACCAAATACTGCACCTAATGCTTTCATTCTGTCATAACAAGGTGATGTTCTTAATTCTCTAGCAGCCTCTCTTTCTTCATCTGGGTAGTGAACTTTAAATACATGATTGTAAGCTTCTTCATTTTTTTCTTTTAAATAAGATTTTGTTGCATAATCACCAAACCTTCTTGGTTCAACTCCAAGCATATCTATTGTTGGCTCACCATCAATTATCCATTCTGCAAGTTGCCAACCCGCTCCTCCTGCTGCAGTTATTCCAAAACTGTGTCCTTCATTAATCCAAAAATTTTTCAATCCCCATGCAGGTCCAACAATTGGGTTTCCATCTGGTGTATAACAAATTGCACCATTATAAACTTTCTTAACTCCAACTTCTCCAAAAGCTGGTACACGGTGAATAGCTCCTTCTATATGCGGTGCTAATCTATCTAAATCTTCTTGAAATAATTCATACTCTGAATCTTTTGATGGCCCATCAACATAACAAGCTGGTGCACCATCTTCGTATGGTCCTAATATTAATCCACCTGCTTCTTCTCTCATATACCATCTGCTGTCGCTATCTCTTAAAACTCCCATTTCAGGTAAGCCATCTTTTTTTCTTTTTACGATATCTGGATGAGGTTCTGTTACAATATATTGGTGTTCAACTGGTATTACTGGAATATCTAATCCAACCATTTTTCCAGTTTGTCTAGCAAAGTTTCCAGAACAAGAAATTACATGTTCGCATTCAATAGCACCTTTATCTGTTTCAACAATCCAGCCATCTTTAGTTTGTTTCATTCCAACTACAGCTGTGTTTCTATAAATCTCTGCACCTAAATTTCTAGCACCTGTTGCCATTGCTTGTGTTAAGTCAGCTGGCTGAATGTATCCATCTTCAGGGTGTTGGATTGCTCCAAGTAAATCTTCTGTACGGCACAATGGCCAAATTTCTTTTACTTGATCTGGTGTTAAAAATTTTACATCCACACCAATTGTTTGAGCAACACCTGCATATTGATGATACTCATCCATTCTATCTTTAGTGCTTGCTAAACGAATATTTGATACGACACTGAAACCAACATTTTGTCCTGTCTCTTCTTCTAATTTTTTATAAAGATCCACTGCATACTTATGAAGCTGTCCAACCGAATAACTCATATTAAATAATGGAAGTAGACCTGCTGCATGCCAAGTAGATCCAGATGTTAATTCTTTTCTCTCAATTAAAACAACATCAGACCAGCCTTTTTTTGCTAAGTGATAAAGAGCACTAACTCCTACTACACCACCACCAACTACAACAACTTTAGCTTTAGATTTCATTAACACGATTCCTACTAAATTTTCATTACGAACGAAACAAAATTCGTTTACCCTCTAAATTAAATTGAAGATCCTAGGGGCATTGGAGCGGACACCATTGTGGTCAACCAGCAATCTTTGAAGGGACCATCTATTTTATACTTTTCAACCTGCCATTTAAATTTGTAATAGGATTTGTCTTTTCCAAGAACACTAACTTCAAACAAGGCTACTGAATTGTTAAGGTTTTCTTGAACAATTTCATGATCTAAATGATCTAATAATATTTTATATGACTTGCCCTTCAGCATGGTCTTAAATCTATCTAAAGGTCCTGTGCTTTTTCTATTACTAGGATGAGCAAATTCCCAGGTTTGTTCAATGCCATTATCTATGGTGGGAGAGTTGTTTTTTTGTAAACTTTTCAACTGAATTTCCACAACCTGGTATGGCTCAATATTACTATTAGGCTTTATTAATTCTGCTTGTGAAATTGTAAGACTTAGAAAGTAAATTAATAAGGTTTTATATATTATTTGCTGTCTTTTTAACGTCCTCAAGAAATTCTTTTCGTTTTTCATCTGTTACAAACGGTACTGCAAAATATCTTCTGTATACAATATTATAAATGCCACACATATGAAACACACCTCTTTTTAGCCTTCTAATAGGTAAATTTAAAAAAAATGTTGTAACCGCTAACCTTGGGGATCCATAGGTACAAAAGATTATAGCTTTTTTATCTTTTAAGTTTCCCATTGGATAACCATAATTTCCAACTAATTTTTTAAATGTGTAAGCCCATGGGGGTGACAAAACTTTATCTATCCAGCCTTCTACAATAGCTGGCATTCTAAAGTTCCAAATAGGTGCAATTAGAACAATAGTATCACATTTCTCAATACGTCTTCTATGATCTAGAACGTCTTCTCCAGCTTGTTCACCAGCAAAAACTGGGTTGAATCTATCTTTATATAAATCTACACAATCAACTGTATTACCGTTTTTTTCTGCTGTTTTAATAAATGTATCTCTAATAGCTGCATTAAAAGACTTTTCATTATAGTGCCCATATAAAAGAAATATTTTTTTCATTACATTAAGGGTGTATAGACTAGAAAAATTAAAAATCTATGAAAAATTTTTACGTAGTTGCTGGTATTCATAAAGATCCAAATAAAATTGAAACTATCATTAAAGATACAGAAAAAAAATTTGGACCTTTTGAGGAGATTGAAGCTAATAATTTAGCTAAGAGTTTAATTCAAAAAAATATAGATGATTTTTATCATCGTGCTTGGGTTGTTAAATCTAATAATTTAACCAAATAAAACCCAACAAACATAAAGATTACAAAACTTACAGAATTTAAATTTAATAAAGCCAGTGAAGCTATTGCAGGTCCTGGACATAATCCAGCTAAGCCCCAGCCTGCACCAAAAAGTGATGAACCTATAATTAATTTCTTATTTAGTTCTTTATTATCTGAATAAGAAAATTTATCAGCAAAAATTGGTTTCTTATTATTTTTAAATAAATGAAAAAATGGTGAAGATATTATTAAAGCTCCAATCATAACAAATGCTAGTGATGGGTCCCATTCTCCAAAAATATTTAAAAAACCTAAGACTTTAGCGGGATCTATCATCTGTGAAACAGTAAGACCTATTCCAAAAATTATTCCACAAATTAAAGACATAATCTTATTCATATTAAATTTTTTAGCAAAACAGTTAAAATTCCAACAATCATAAATGTTACTGTTGCAATAATTGATCTTAAAGAAAATCTTCCAATACCACTGATGCCGTGTCCACTAGTACAGCCTCCCCCTATTCTTGTACCAGCTCCAACCAATAAACCTGCAACTGCTAATAAATAAAATGAGTTTGAAATTGTGATATTGATTTCCTGTTGAGTAAATATTTTATAAACAATAGGTCCGATAATTAATCCAATTAAAAATAAAAAATTATCAAATCTATTATCTTTAGAGGTTAAAAAATTACTGGCAATTCCACTTATTCCGATTAATCGACCATTAAATACAAAAAAAATAACTACTGCTAAACCAATTAAGGATCCACCTAGAAATGCAGAGATTGGAGTAAAATTAACTATATTCATTTAACTTTGTAACACTGGAAAAGCTGGGTTTATATTTAAAAAAAGCTTTTGATATTCCATTTTCGTGCATCTATTTTCAATATACTCAATATCATTACTCTCCACTAATTCTTTAGCATCAATGCTTCTAATTCCAAGTTGTAACCAAAGAACTTTAGCTCCAATTTTAACACTCTCTTCTGCATACTTGTTAGCTTCTGCAGATGGTCTAAATACATCTACAATATCAATAGGTATATTAATATCTTCAAGTTTTTCAAAAACTTCTTCTCCTAAAATCTTTTGACCTTTTGCACTTGGATTAACTGGAATAACTTTAAAGCCATACTTTTGCATGTACTTCATCACTATTGTTGATGGCTTTTTATCATCTTTACTAACACCCACCATCGCTATCGTTTTATACTTTGAGAGAATTTCTTTTATTTTATCGTTCACTACTTATGTTTCCACTTAGGTTTTCTCTTTTGTAGAAACGCTGATATGCCTTCTTTAGCATCCATTGCCATCATATTTTTAGTCATCATTTTACTAGTGTACGCGTAAGCTTTTCTCAATGGCATTTCTAATTGATTATAAAAAGTTTGTTTTCCAATTTTAATTGTAAGACTTGATTTTGAAGCAATAGTTTTTGCAACTTTTAGCACTTCTTTGTTTAATTTTGATTTAGAAAAATGATTATTAACTAGTCCAATTTTTTTTGCATAATTTGCTTTAATAGGCTCTCCCGTTAACAGCATATGCATCATTCTTTTTCTATTAACCTTTCTACTAACAGCAACCATCGGTGTGCTACAAAATAAGCCTATATTTACACCTGGTGTTGCAAAAATTGCATCATTAGTACTGTAAGCTAGATCACAACTTGCAACTAACTGGCAACCTGCTGCAAATGCTGCTCCATGAACTTTTGCAATAACTGGCTTTTTTCCTTCAACTATTTGAAGCATCAACTTTGAGCAAAGATTAAAAAGTTTTTGATATTTTTCTCTTTTCTTTAATCCACTTACTTCTTTTAAATTGTGACCCGCACTAAAACCTTTTCCAGACCCTTCGATAATTATTACCTTAATATTTTTGTCTTCATCTAATTTTTTAAAAGCTTTAATTAAATCTCTTAAATTTTTTAATGAAAGAGCGTTATATGTTTTTGGCTCATTTAGGATGATTGAAGCAATATCTTTATTTAAAAGTTTAATTTTAATATTACTTAAGTTTGCCATCTTCTCTCATTTTGGCTCTAATTTTTGTTGCAGAGATTTGTTGAATTTCTTCTGACAAAACAACTTCTTCTATTTTGTAACCAACTCCTCTTCCGTAACAAATATTAGTAATATTAGGAACCATCATTATTTTAAATCTTCCTTCAAATTCTGGGTTTAACTTTTCTTCAATATTTTTTTTAACTGTGTCAAAATCAAATGGATTATCGTCAACACCTTGAACGTCTCTTATTTGAATGCAAACTTGACCTGTTTTTTTAATAATTTCTTGAAATAAAGCATAGTGACCATCATGAAATGGTTGCCATCTGCCAAGCATTTGTGCTGTTGGTTTTTTATTATCCCATTCGTAAGCCATTATTTTATCTCCTTTATTATTATTGGTGCCCAATGTTTAGCATCTTGAGTTGTAACCTGACAATCAAATTTTTCAGGCTTTACAAACATCTTGTTAGTATCGTCAAAACGTCCTTCTTTTATTGTATTTACCCAAACTATATAATCTGCAGGAAACAAGTTTCTTGCTTCTGGTGTTGGGCAAACAAAGTCTGCTACAACATAATTTCCATCATCTTTTAATTTTTTTGCAAAATCTGCCATTCTACTTGCTTGTCTTGTTCTGCCTTCTTCTGAAAAATCCCAATCATTAGCTTCTTTTCTAACTTCATCAGCATTAAGTCTTTTAGCATTTAGTAATGGAGCAATTTCATTTGCTAAAGTTGTTTTGCCAGATCCTGGAAGACCCATAATTAATATTATTTTCATTTTAAACTAAGTTTGTTGCAACCCATTTATGAAATTCATGTGTAGGGTTATCCATTATGGGTGAAAAATTCCCGCCATTATATACTGGTGAATTTCTACCTTCTTGCATACCCTCAATAGCTTTTATATCCTCAATCATTACTTCTTTCCAAAATTCTGAATTTTTTTTTCTCATCTCAGCAAACTCAGATCCATTTGCACTATCATCGCCAACATAATACATCATTAAATGCTCTTTAGTCTCACTAATAGACTTTGGTTCTAACCAAAAAACATAAAAATGGTCTACATGAAGACCAATCATTACGTTTGGAAATAAAGCAATATACTCAGCCTTTTTGAATAAGTCTTTAGGCCAATTTGGAAAATTATTGAAACTTTGATTTCCTTTAACAGGTTGATCATATTTATTTGTTCCTTGGCCAGCAAATCTATTTGGTAAACCTTGAATATGGTAATGATCACTAATATTTGAAACTTTATTTAATTCAGGATGTATCCAAGGCAAGTGATAACTTTCACAGTAATTCTCTATTGCAAACTTCCAATTACACTTAACATCAAGACTGAAGTATCCATGATCTTTTGAGTGCTTAAGTAATTTTTGATCTTCCTTAGATATAAATTTTGACCATCTTTCTTCGAGAGGCTTAATATATTCATCAAACTCTAATTCATTACCATTTATATTGATAAATATTATATCCATCCAAATTTTGGTTTTAACCTCTTTTAAATTACTTGATGATTTATCGAATTTTTCTGTCTCATGAATATTTAGGCCTCCTATGTGAGGTGTCGCAACTAACTTTCCATCAAAATCGTAGGACCAGGAGTGGTATGGACATCTTAAGACATTTTTCAAAGCACAAGGCTCATCTAAAAGCTTGAAGCCTCTATGGCTGCAGACATTGTGAAATACCCTTATTTTTTTCTCTTTATCTCTTAAAATAATAAGAGGGATGCCTAGTAAATTATAAGGTTGAGCGTCTCCTACATTTGGTACAGAACTTCCAACGCCAATCACCGTCCATTTATCCTTGAAAATCCTCTCTCTTTCAATGTTTAGATAGTCGAAGCTAGTGTAGCACTCATTTGGTAGGCCATGGGCTTTATCGATGGGGTTCCCAACCACTCTAATTTTTTCCAAGTCCAAGATTTTTGAAAGTTCAGGATTTTTAAGATTTTCAGACATTAAAAAAAATTATCACCAGCACAATTTTTGGCAACAAATATTTTTATCCACAAGATGAATTTCTTTGACAGCATATACAAAAAAGATAATCATCAGAAAAAATGAATTTTTCACTTGAGGTTGGGCCTCAAACAGATCTTGATACACTGCCACCTGTTAAGGATGTTTATGTAACTATGCTCCCAGGAGGAGACTATAAAGAGACAGCTAACCAAACAGCGGCGTTAGTTAAAAAAGGATTTAATCCAGTTCCACATTTTCCAGCAAGATCAATTACGGATGATGCTCAGCTTAAAGATTACATTGCAAGATGTAAAGATGTGGGTGCTAAACAAGCTTTAGTTATTGGAGGAAGTAGAGAGCCAGTTGGAAAATTTGATAGTTCAATTCAAATTTTAGAAACAGGATTTTTTGATGGAATTAAAATAGGAATAGCAGGACATCCAGAGGGAAGTCAGGATATTTCTGATAAAGAATTAGAAAAGGCTATGATAGATAAAAAACCTTACGCCGACTATATAGTGACCCAGTGGTTATTAGAAAGTCAACCTATCGTAGATTTCATTTCTAAGCAGTCAGTACCAGTGCATGTAGGAATTACTGGGCCAATGAAAATAACTAGCTTAATTAAATTTGCTAATATTGTCGGGGCGAAAAATTCTATAAATTTTCTTAAGTCTAATTTTAGTAAGGCATTAGATTTATTGAAACCTAAAGACCCTAATGAATTAATTGGGAAAGTGAAAGAGTTTACTGGTAACTTCCACATTTATACATTCGGCGGCTTGAAGGAAACAAACAAGTGGTTGAAGGAGAACGGTTATGTCTAATGAATTTGACTATACTAAACTAAATCATGTAACTTCAGTTGATCAATCAGATCGTGAAGTACCATACAACTTAAGACAGAGTGGGCCTACAAAAGTTGAAATGTTAATTTCAACAAGAGTAAGAAAATCTCCGTATTGGCATTTATCAATGCAAGCAGGTTGTTGGAGAGCAACTGTATACAATCGTATTTATCACCCAAGAGGATATGTAAAACCCGAAGATGGTGGAGCGATGGTTGAATATGAGGCAATTAAAAATCACGTTACAATGTGGAACGTTGCTGTTGAAAGACAAATTAGAGTTAAAGGTCCGGATGCAGAAAAGTTTACTGACTACGTTATAACTAGAGATGCAACTAAAATCTCACCCATGAGAGCAAGATATGTAATTTTATGTAATGCTTATGGTGGTGTTTTAAATGATCCTATTCTTCTTAGAATTTCAAAAGATGAATTTTGGTTCTCACTATCGGACTCTGATATTGGAATGTATCTTCAAGGTGTTAACGCTGATAGAAGATTTGATTGTGCTATTGAGGAAATTGATGTTTGCCCAGTGCAAATTCAAGGACCTAAATCAAAAGCTTTAATGAAGGATCTTATTGGAGATCAAGTGGATCTAGATAACATGCCTTTCTATGGTTTAGCTGAAGCAAAAGTTGGTGGCAGAAGTTGTGTTATTTCACAATCTGGTTTCTCAGGTGAAGCTGGGTATGAAATCTACTTAAGAGAAGCAACTAAATACGCTGATGATATGTGGAATGCTGTTCTTGAAGCTGGAAAAAAACATAGCCTAATGGTTATCGCCCCTGCTCACCACAGAAGAATTCAAGCTGGAATTCTTTCTTGGGGACAAGATATGGATCATCAACACAATCCTTTCCAGTGTAACCTTGGTTACCAAGTTTCACTATCTGGCAAAGGTGAGTGGAATAAAAAAGCTGACTATGTTGGAAAAGCTGCATTAGAGAAAATGGGTGCGGATCTTAAGGCTGGTCAAAAACCTTACAAACTTCAGTTAGTAGGTCTTGAGTTGGGTGGAAAACCAATTGAAGAATATGCTCCTGACTTTTGGTTAGTGTCACCTGAGAGTGGTGGAGATCCTGTAGGATTTATCACATCACCTTGGTATCACCCTGAAAAAGGTCAAAATATAGCAATGGGATATGTGCCATTTGATGGAACATTAAATGCTAATGGTTTCCCTAAAGGTAAAGTTGGAACTAAGTACAAAGTTCACTTACCCGCTAAATATTCTGACACACCAGGAACGCCTGTTGATGCTGTGGTAGTAGATATTCCATTTACAGAATCGTTTAACGCAAACACAAGAGAAGTCGTTAAAGGTTAAATTAATTATTTGGGGGAGGTTAATTCTCCCCCACTAATAATGACAAAATCATTCCTAATCGTAATTTGCATAATAATAGTAATTGCTTTAATACTCTTTCCACTATTTGTTTCTTACAAAGCACAGAAAAATAGTAAAAAAAATAAATAATGTTTGGTCAATTTTTAAATATAGTTGTTCGGTCTATTAAATTAGATAAATCTCTTTACAAAGATAATAAAAACTTTGGTGAAGCTGCAATATATTTTGCAGGGCTTATCATGATATTAGACGGGTTAGCAGGAGCAGTTGCTGCAAACACTGTTATTAAAACTGCTATTGCAATGTCTGGTTTAACTGCCATTCTTACTTGGTTTGTATGGGGATTATTTATTTATGTGATCGGTGTAAAATTATTTCCAGATAAAGACACTAAAGTTTCATTTAAAAAAGTATTAACAGCTGTTGGGTTTGCTCATGCACCGGGGCTTTTAAGATTTTTTGCTGTCACACCAGATTTAATGATCCCAATAATATTTTTAACTCAGTTTTGGATATTTGCTGGATTAATCATTTCAACAAAACAAGTTTTAAATCTAAAGTCTAATTTTAAATCTTTTGGAATAGTCTTTTTAGCTTTTTTAATAATTGCTTTTCTTTCAATATCATTTGTGATGAGTAAAATGAATGCTCTACCCATTAGCAATATTAGTTAAATTGGAAATATAGTTTTTGAAAGTTTACAAGAGTTACAGGTTTTAAATCCTGTTAAAATTAAATTTTGAGAAACACTTTCATCTTCTTTTTTACATTCTTCACAGAAATTATCAATTTCTTCAAAATTTTCTTTGATTTTACTCAGGTCATCTTCATTCATGACTTTTTTAATCCAGCTTTTTTTACAAAATAAAGTCCAACTAGTACTGCAAATAATGAAACTAAAACTTTGTCTGTGATTAGTTCATCTAAAAATATATAACTTAAAATAATTCCAAAAATAGGTATCAAGTAAGAAACTTGTGATTGAAATATTAACCCATTATCTTTTAAAATTTTAAACCTTAACAACCAAGCGATACCAGTTGAAACCATTCCTAAATATACAACAGAGATTGAAGATTGAATACTAGGAGTTGAGTTCCATGGTTTTTCAATAAAACAAACTAATGGTAATAAAATTATAACAGCCCAAATTAATATAGATCCTGTTACGTTTTCATTTTTTTTCTTACTAATTTTAAGAGTTAAAACACCACCAACAACATAACAAGTTGACCCAAGTAATATTAATAACGCAGAAATAAAATTATTGTCATTGATTAATATATTATCTGAAAACAGATAAATAATTCCTGAAAAACCAATTAAAATTCCAAATGTTTTAAGGGCATTAAATTTTTCATTTTTTGTGTAAAAATGACCTAATACAGTTGAGCTTAATGGTGTTGTAGACATTAATATTGCAGCTAAATTACTTTGTACAGATTTTACACCGTAAGCTATTAAGAAAAAAGGTAATACCAAATTGACAAATCCTATTATAGCAAACCAATACCAATCTTTAGAAAATGCTTCTATTTTTATTTTTTTGTAAAAACATAATAACAATACTGGAATAGATCCGAAAAAAACTCTCAAGAATGCTATTGTAATTGGTCCAAAAGACTCAGTTGCAATTTTGATATTAAAAAAAGCTGATGCCCATATTAAAGCTAAGATTACTAATAATGTATAATCAATTAATCTAGGTTGTCTCATTCAATTATATCTTCAACTTTTCCATTCGTAATCTTTTGAATATCGTTATAGTTTGTTTTAAATACACAGTTTGGATGTCCTGCTGCTGCAAACAATTCATTAAACCTTTCTAAAGAATTGTCTATTATAATTTCAATTTTCTCTAAATGACCAACGGGCGATACACCACCTATTGTATAGCCAGTTTGTGTCTTAACTTCTTCTGGTGATGCCATTGAAATGTCTTTTTTATCTTTAATCTTCTTTAATTTATTTAATGAGCACCTCTTATCACCTGCCACTAAACATAGTATGAAGGTATTTTCTGTTCTAAATAATAAGCTTTTGACAATTGCACCTACATCACAAGCTAAAGCTGTTGCTGCATCCTGTGCAGTTCTTGCTGAATTTTTTAAAACTATAACCTCTAGGGATTGGTCAAAGTTTTTAAGAAATTTTTCAGCTCTTTTAACGGGTTCTTTATCTAATAAGCTCATATTTCAACTAATAATTGATTGATAATTTAACAAATAATGTTGTAATTCATATGTAAAAAACGCATAGGTGATATTTATTATTCAAGCAATATTATTAAAGAAACATTTGTTATTAATTGACCACAAAATTTAAAAAAGGAGAAACTATGACTGCTGCCAATGTTTTAAAATTCATGAAGGAAAAAGAAGTTGAGTTTGTTGATTTAAGGTTTACTGACCCTCGAGGAAAACTTCAACATTTAACAATGGATCACACTATTGTTGATGAAGATATGTTAAATGAAGGAGTATTTTTTGATGGTTCATCTATTGCCGGTTGGAAGGCAATTAACGAGTCTGACATGATTTTAATACCTGATACTTCTAGAATGATTATGGACCCTTTTACATCTCATAATACCCTAATCCTTTTTTGTGATATTCTAGATGCCGTTAAAAGATCTCCTTATGAGAGAGACCCAAGAGGAACAGCTAAAAAGGCAGAGGCATATTTAAAAAAATCTGGCATTGGTGATAAAGCTTTTTTTGGTCCTGAACCTGAATTTTTTGTTTTTGACGATGTTAGAATTAATAATGACCCAAACAATACTGGTTTTAAAATAGATAGTAAAGAAGGTCCTTATAATTCTGGAACGGAGTATGCAAATGGAAATATGGGTCATAGACCTCCAGTAAAAGGTGGTTACTTTCCAGTTCCTCCAGTTGATAGCGAACAAGACATGAGAAGTGAATATTTAAAAAGTTTAAAAGAAGTAGGTATTAAAGTTGAAAAACATCACCACGAAGTAGCACCAAGTCAACATGAGCTTGGTATGTACTTTGGAACGCTTGTTGATCAAGCTGATAATGTTCAATTATATAAATATGTAGTTCAAATGGTTACACATTCATTTGGAAAAACAGCAACTTTTATGCCAAAGCCGATTGCGGGAGATAACGGTTCAGGTATGCACATTCATCAATCAATTTGGAAAGACGACAAACCAGTTTTTTCTGGTGATGCTTATGCAGGGTTATCTGAAACAGCACTTCACTATATTGGTGGTATTTTAAAACATGCAAAAGCAATTAATGCTTTTTCGAATGCTACAACAAATAGTTACAAAAGATTAATTCCAGGTTTTGAAGCCCCTGTTCTACTTGCTTACTCTGCAAGAAATAGATCTGCTTCATGTCGTATACCAATTTCATTAAGTAAAAATGGTGCAAGATGTGAAATAAGATTTCCTGATGCTTCAGGAAATCCATATTTAACTTTTGCTGCTATGCTTATGGCTGGTTTAGACGGAATTAAAAATAAAATACACCCAGGTGAATCTTTTGATAAAGATCTTTATGAATTGCCTCCCGAAGAAGTTAAAAACATTCCAACTGTTTGTGGATCCTTAAGAGAAGCAATGGAAAGTTTAGATAAAGATAGAGAATTTTTAACTGAAGGTGGTGTATTTACTGATGATCAAATTGATGCTTACATTGCATTAAAATTTGAAGAGATACATAAATTTGAGCACGCACCTCATCCTGTAGAGTTTGAGATGTATTACAGCAGCTAAGACTAATTACTGTCTAGTTGTTGCGATTGTATCTTTGTTAATTCCTTTTTTAACAACGTAATCCTGTGTGCCATTAGCACCAGTGTTTACTTCTTTTCTAAGAGTCTTGAAAAAAGTTCTTTCTTTAAGTGACTTTTCTAAAGATTTAACAAGATTTTTAAATTCAAATTTATTCATAACTATTTAATACCATAGATATGTGATATTTGCAATACTGATATGCGTTTAAGTAATGTTATACTTTAAACGACTCACCACAACCACAACGTTCAGATTCATTGGGGTTATTGAATACAAATGATGATGAAAATTCCTCTTTTTTATAGTCCATTTCAGTGCCTAATAAGTACATAACAGCTGCAGCATCAACAAAAACCTTAACACCTTTGTCTTCTATTATTTCGTCTGAAGGATTTATTTCTTTTGCATATTCCATTACATAAGACATGCCAGCACAACCACCAGACTTAACTGCAACTCTAACGCCAATTGAATTCGACTCAACTCCAGACATAATTTCTTTAATACGACTTGCAGCATTATCACTTAATTTAATGATAGGACTCATTATAGATTTAACTCCAATTTAGCAGCTTCCGACATCATTGATTTTTCCCAAGGCGGTTCAAAAACTAAATCTAGATCAACCTCTTCAATGCCTTCTACTTGCATTGCACTATCCTTAACTTCCTGAGGTAAACTTTCTGCAACAGGACAATTTGGTGTAGTCAAGGTCATTATTATTTTAGCTTTAGACTCGTTTACCTTAACATCATAAATTAAACCTAATTCATAAATATTGACCGGTATCTCTGGGTCATAAATTTTTCTAATTTCAGCTATTACTTGTTCTCTTAAATCCATAATTTAATCTAATTTTTCAGTATTAATTTCTTCTTGAGTATTGTCAATTGCAGAAATTAAAGTATGCCATGATAAAGTCGCACATTTTACTCTCATTGGATATTGTTTTACTCCAGACAAGCACATTAATTTAGTTTTTTCATCTTCTTCTAGGTTTTTTGATTTTAATTCAGGATTTTCCTTAATCATACCTAAGAAGTCATTTACAATTTCTTTAACTTCAACTTCTTCTTTTCCTTTAATTAAATCAGTCATAATTGATGCTGAGGCCATTGAAATTGCACAGCCACTACCTTCAAATGAAATATCTTCTACTTTTTTATTTTCATCAAGTTTTAAAAATACATGTACATTATCACCACATAATGGATTCTTGCCCATTGCATCTTTATTAAAATTTTCTGTTTTTCTTAAGTTGCGCGGGTTTTTACCATGCTCTAAAATTATTTCTTGATAAAGTTCTTTTATATTCATTAGATATTAAAAATTTTCTTACAGTTATTGATAGAATTATTAAGTTGATCTAAATCATCTTTTGTATTGTAAACACCTAATGAGGCACGAGCGCTTGCAGGTATACCTAATTTGTCATGTAGGATTTGACAACAATGATGACCCGCTCTAATAGCGACACCATCTTCATCCAATATTGTAGCTATATCATGTGGATGAACACCCTCTATAGTAAAAGATAAAACTGCTGATCTATGTTTTGGGTTACCAATTAATTTAACTGAATTATTTTTTCTTAAAATTTCTTGACCATACTGGATTAATTCTTGCTCATGTTTAATCATGTTTTCAATTCCGATTTTTTCTAAAAATTTTATAGATTGATCAAATGCTATGACTTGTGCTGTAGCCATCGTGCCAGCTTCATATTTATTAGGTAAATCACCATATGAAATGCAATCTTTTTTTACATCTTGAATCATTCCACCTCCACCTTGATAGGGTGGTAATTCTTCTAACCACTTTTTCTTTGCATATAAAACACCAAGACCGGTAGGCCCATACATTTTGTGACAAGAAATAGCATAAAAATCACAGTCTATGTCTTGCATATCAAGTTTTAAATGAGGAGCACCTTGGCATCCATCAACTAAAACCGCAATACCTTTTGAATGAGCAAATTCTGTTATTTCTTTAACTGGTAAAACTGATCCTGTTACATTTGATAAGTGTGTAATAGCAATTAATTTTGTTTTTGATGTAATTTTTTTTTCAATACTTTCTAAAGTAATTTCTCCATCATCATTAATTTCAGCAAACTCAATCTTTATACCTTTAGATTGCCTCAAAAAATGCCAAGGTACGTAATTAGAATGATGTTCAAGTTCTGTTATAAGTATTTCATCCCCTTCTTTTAAAAATTTTTGACCATAGGTATTAGCTACAAGATTAATTGCCTCAGTTGCACCTTTAGTGAATACAATTTCATTTTTATCTTTAGCGTTAATATATTTTTGAACAGAAGATCTTGTATTTTCATAAAGATTAGTTGCAGCTACTGCTAAGTAATGAACGCTTCTACCTGTGTTTGAAAATTCATTTGTATAAAAATCATTAACTCTATCAATTACAGATTGTGGTTTTTGAGATGAGTTAGCACTATCAAGATATACAAGATCATTATTATGAACTTTATTATTAAATATTGGAAATTCTTTTTTAATATTTTCTATACTCACTCTGCAACTCCCATCATATCTTTGATTAAATTTTTGATTTCTAAATCTGTAATTGTTTCAACTGCATCCATTAGAAAACCATTAATCAATAATTCTTTTGATTGCTGATGACTTAGACCTCGAGACATTAGATAAAATATTGAGTCTTCGTCTAAGTTACCCGAAGTTGATCCATGCGAGCATTTTACATCATCTGCATAAATTTCAAGTTCAGGTTTACCATCGAATTCTGTATTTTCATTTAAAAGTAAAGCTTTACTTAGTTGGTACCCATTTGTTTTCTGTGCTTTTTGATCAACAAAAATTTTACCTTGATAAATACCTTTGGATTTATCATTTAAAACCGTTTTGATTAATTGATAGCTTTTTGTATTTTCTGCCAAATGATTTATGTTCGTTTTAATTTCATGATGTTGTGAGTTTTTTAAATTTATCACACCATTAATAAATGCTGAACTGTATTGATCATTTAAATTACAATTTACTTCATTTTTGATAAATTTAGATCCTGTTGAAAAAATAAAATTTTCAGAGATACTATTTTTTTCAAGGTTAATATTATTATAAAAATATTTAATATTAGAATTAGTTTTATAATCAATTTTGTAGTTTTTAAGAATTGCATCTTGAGCAATATCAAAATTTTGATTAATATTAATGAAATTATTTTGAGAGTGATCATCAAATATAGTAACTAATTTCAAGCTACTATTTTTTTCTAACTTAATATCTGTTCTTAAATTGAGTGCTGTTGAATTAACATCCTCAGTAGTAATATTGTATAAAATTAATGGCTTATTTAATGAATAATTCTCCTTAACAATAATACCAATATGTGCACTAGCTAGAGCATGATTTAAGGATACTAATGGATTAATTTCATTAGTATTGTTGCTTAAATCTAAATCATTATTAATTAAAACTTTAGTGTCATCCTCATACTTGATGTCTACTTTTGAAATAACTCCATTAATAAAAATTATCTTATTATGTTCAAACTTATTAATTAATGATATTTGATCTTTAGGTTCGTAAGTCTTATCATCATAAAAACTTAAATTTTCAATATTAGATGAGATAATTTGACTTAAATCAGAAAATTTCCAATCTTCAATTCTTTTATTTGGAAAGCCTTTATCAATAAAATTTTTTAAATTTTTTTTTCTAAACTCAACATTATTTTTAGAAAATTTTAAATTTTCTGTCATCTTATTGAAATCTGATTTTAATTGTTCAATCATTTAACTAAGAGTTTCGTAACCTTTGCTTTCTAATTCCATTGCCAATTCAGATCCTCCAGATTTAACAATTTGACCATCAATTAAAACATGAACAAAATCTGGTTTAATATAATCAAGTAATCTTTGATAGTGGGTAATAATTAAAAAAGAACTGTCTTTACTTCTTAATGCATTCACACCTTCAGATACTATTTTTAAAGCATCAATATCAAGTCCTGAATCTGTTTCATCTAAAATAGATAGCTTAGGATTTAGTATGGACATTTGAAGTATTTCATTTTTTTTCTTTTCTCCACCAGAAAACCCCACATTCAATTGTCTACTTAATATTTTTTCATCAAACTTTAATTCTCCGGCTTTTTGTTTAACTAACTTTAAGAATTCAATAGCATCTAATTCTTTTTCACCTTTAGCTTTTTTAATTGCATTTAAAGATGTTTTTAAGAATATATTGGTATTAACCCCTGGTATTTCTAATGGATATTGGAATGCTAAAAATATTCCTTTATGAGCTCTTTCTTCAATTTCTAAATCTAAAAGATTTTCATTAAAATACTTTACTTCACCAGTTACAGTGTATCCTTTTTTCCCTGAAAGAACATTTGATAGAGTGCTTTTTCCAGATCCATTAGGCCCCATGATTGCATGTACCTCTCCCGGTTTAATTTCTAAATTTAAACCTTTTAAAATTTCTTTATTATCAATATTCACTTTAAGATCTTTAATTGTTAACATTAACCAACACTCCCTTCTAAACTAATTCCTACTAATTTTTGAGCTTCAACAGCAAATTCCATTGGCAATTGTTGCAGAACCTCTTTACAAAAACCATTAACGATTAAACTCACAGCCTCTTCTTGATTTAAACCTCTTTGATTACAATAGAACAATTGTTCATCACTAATTTTAGATGTGGTTGCTTCATGCTCAATATTTGAGCTAGAATTTTTATTTTTTATGTATGGAACAGTATGCGCTCCACACTTATTACCCATCAAAAGAGAGTCACATTGAGTAAAATTCCTTGCATTATCAGCATTTTTTGCAATATCCACTAAGCCTCTATAAGTATTATCTGCAAATCCAGCTGAAATACCTTTTGATATTATTTTGCTTTTTGTATTTTTACCCAAATGAATCATTTTAGTACCTGTATCTGCTTTTTGATGATTGTTTGTTATTGCTATTGAGTAAAATTCTCCTACAGAATTATCACCCATCAATATACAGCTTGGATATTTCCATGTAATTGCTGAACCTGTTTCAACTTGTGTCCAAGATATTTTTGAATTTTTTCCTTTGCACAAACCTCTTTTAGTTACAAAATTATAAATTCCACCTTTTCCATCTTTGTCTCCAGGATACCAATTTTGTACAGTTGAATATTTTATTTCAGCATCATCTAGTGCAACTAATTCTACATTTGCTGCATGTAATTGATTTTCATCTCTCATTGGTGCTGTGCATCCTTCTAGATAACTTACATAACTTCCTTTATCTGCTATGATTAAAGTTCTTTCAAATTGACCTGTTTCAGTAGCATTAATTCTAAAATAAGTTGAGAGTTCCATCGGGCATCTTACACCTTCAGGAATATATACAAATGACCCATCAGTAAATACTGCAGAATTAAGTGTTGCAAAATAATGATCTGATATTGGAATTACAGACCCTAAATATTTTTTTACTAATTCAGGATGATCTTGTATAGCTTCAGACATAGAACAAAAAATAATTCCCTTTTTATTTAACTCACCCTTAAACGTGGTTGCAACAGAAACAGAATCAAATACAGCATCAACTGCTATTCCATTAAGTCTTGCTTGTTCTTGAAGAGGTATTCCAAGTTTATTATAAGTTTCTAATAATTTTGGATCTAGCTCATCTAAACTTTTTGGTTTATCATCCATACTTTTTGGTGCTGAATAATAATAAAGATCTTGATAATCTATTTTGGGATATTTAGGTTTTTGCCAATTAGGTTCTTTTAATTGCTTTAATCTTTCAAAGGCTTTCAATCTCCAATCAAGCATCCATTGTGGTTCTTTTTTAATATTTGAAATAAACTTAATTACTTCTTCATTTAAACCTTTGGGTGCTCGAGTATTTTCAATATCAGTTGAAAACCCATATTTATAATCTTTTAATTTTTCTATTTCTTTTTCTCTTGCATCCATTTTAATTTCTACTTTCTAAAGAATTACTTATAAGATCTTTTAAATTTTTTTGTTCGAAGAAATGATTGATATGAACTTCAAGTTCATCCCATAAATTATGAGTGATACATTTTGTAGTCTTGCTATTGCATCCTTTTTTAGACTCCTTCTTGCATTGAACAGTTTTAACTTCTTCATCTACGGCACTAAGTATGTTTGCTAATTTAATTTCTTCTGGTTCTTTGTTTAAGATATAACCTCCATTAGTACCCCTAATACTTTTTACGATATTATATTTTTTTAACTTAGAAAAAATTTGTTCTAAAAAATCCAAAGAAATACCTTGTCTTAAGGATATATCTCTTAAAGATACTGGATTAACACTATTGAACTTAGCAAGATCAGCTAAAGCCATTACTGCGTATCTACCTTTTGAAGTTAATTTCATATTATCCTTATTTAAGTGGGTTTTTTATACAAACCTGACTAAATTAGTCAAGTATACAATGCATAAAAAAGATAACATATTGTCGCTTAGTTATGATATGTGTATTTTTTTTTGAGAATAATAATCAATATCATTTATGGACAATAAAATAGTTGAAGTTTTTATACCTGGGCCTGCTGGAAGAATGGAAGCCAAGTATTATAAAAGTGAAAAAATTACATCCCCAATAGCACTGGTATTGCAACCTCATCCTCAATATGGAGGAACAATGAATAATAAAGTTGTGGTTGATACATTTCATACTTTTATGGAAAATGGATTTTCTGTATGTAGAGTAAATTTTAGAGGTGTTGGAAAAAGTGATGGTGAATTTGATAATGGACAAGGTGAACTAGCTGATGCAGCTGCAGCACTAGATTGGTTAGAACGTGAAAATTTTGATAACTCACAATGTTGGGTTTCAGGATTTTCTTTTGGATCACTAATAGCAATGCAACTACTAATGAGAAGACCAGAAATAAATAGATTTATTGCAATATCACCACAACCAAATGTTTATGACTTTTCATTCTTATCTCCATGTCCTACTTCAGGTTTAATGATTTATGGAAAAAAGGATGAGTTAGTTCCCTTAGAACATATTACAGATCTAGATAAAAGATTGAGTGCCCAAAAAGGTATTAAAGTTGACTTTCAGGCTATAAATGATGCTAATCATTTTTTTACTAAAACAGAAGATGTATTGGTAAAAAGTTTAGATAAATATATTAAAAAAGAATCCGCTTTATTTTAATCTGAATAGTTTTTAACTAAAACTCCACCTATCGAAGGTTTTTGCACATTCGTAGTGTTAGGGTATGAAATTACTTTTTTTAGTGCAGACCTGATTGCAAGATAAGCAAAAGCTTGGGACTCGATGAAATCACCATCAATTTTATAATCATCAATTATTTTTAAAGAAATATTTTTTGATAATCTTTTTCTTATGCTCTCCATTAATGAAAGGTTTTTTCTTCCACCACCACAAACTATTATTAATAACTTTTTATTTTCTTCACTGTTGATTGATTTTAAAATTGATTGATAAATTATTATTGCTGTAAAATCTACTAATGTAGATAAGCCATCCTCATATGTGAGACCTTTTACAAAACTTAAATCAAAATCTTTTATATCAAATGAAAGTTTTTTTTGATTGCTTATATTATCAAAATTATCAATCGCTTGATTTAGAATAACTTCACTTGTTTTTCCTATATTTGATGCTTTTCCATTTTCATCATATTTCATTTGTGTGTGTCTTCTAACCCATTCATCTAAAAGACAATTACCAGGACCTACATCAAAACTTTTTAAATCTTCATTATTTTTTGAGATAACAAGAGTAATATTTGCGATACCTCCTATGTTTAAAACACAAGCAGGTTTCTCTATTTTATTCTGGTTTATGAGTAAGTTGTGAAAGATTGGAGCTAATGGAGCTCCTTGTCCTCCATTATGAATGTCATTTTCTCTAAAGTTATAAACTACATTTTTTTTTAAAAGACTTGATAGTAAATTGCCATCTCCTATTTGTTTTGATATTTTTTCCTGAGCATTGTGAAAAATTGTTTGACCGTGAAACCCAACTATATCTACATCTACTCCTGCATTCTTTATAATTTCTTTGCTAATTTTTGCATGAAATAAGGTAATTTTTCTCTCAAGCTCGTTAATTTGATAAGAATTAGCTTTTAAATCTTTTGTTGAATTTATTTTATCTCTTAGATTTAGTAAGTTTGAATAAATTACCCCATCATACTCAAAATATTTATCAAATATAGGCTCATAGTTACTTTCGCCATCTGATCTAATAATTGACGCATCAACCCCATCCATAGATGTGCCACTCATTAACCCTAAAGAAGTATAAAATTTTTCCATTCTTATTTTTAAAGTAAATATTGTATATTCTAGATAGCATATTTATGAATAAATTTTTAAAAGAATTTAAAGATCGGGGTTTCTTTTACCAGTGTACAGGTGAAGAAAATCTATCTCAATTATTAGATAAAGAAAAAATCAGAGCTTATATTGGTTTTGACTGTACGGCCGAAAGTCTGCATGTTGGTAGCTTACTTCAAATTATGTGTCTTAGGTTGCTACAAAAACATGGCCACCAACCAATTGTTTTATTAGGAGGGGGTACTACTAGAATAGGTGATCCATCTGGAAAAGATAAAACTAGGACAATTTTATCTGAAGAAGAAATTGAAAAAAATATAGATAATATTGAAAAAATTCTAAAAAATTTTTTAGATGATAAGAACACAGAAACAAAACCTATATTTGTTAATAACTATACTTGGCTTAAAAATTTAAATTATATTTCTTTTCTAAGAGATGTTGGAAAACATTTTACAATTAACAAAATGTTGAGTTTCGATAGTGTAAAAATTAGATTGGAGAGAGAGCAGTCATTGAGTTATATGGAATTTAACTATATGATTTTGCAAGCATACGATTTTTTAGAATTAAACAAAAAAGAAAAATGCATGCTTCAAATTGGTGGCTCTGATCAATGGGGTAATATTGTTAATGGAGTTGATCTTATAAAAAGATATTCAAATAATCATGTTTATGGGTTAACGACACCCCTTATTACATTAGCGTCAGGTGCAAAAATGGGTAAAACTGAATCTGGAGCTGTTTGGCTAGATAAAAAATTTCTTTCATCATATGACTACTGGCAGTTTTGGAGAAATATTGATGATCGAGATGTTTTAAAGTTTTTAAAAATTTTTACAGATATTAACATTGATGAAATAGAAAATATTAAAGATAATAATATTAATGAGCTAAAAATTTTACTTGCTAATAAAGCTACATCTATGTTGCATGGAGAAGATGAGGCAAGTAAATGCCAAGAAACAGCCAAACGAACATTTTCTGAAAATTCGTTAGGTGATAACCTGCCAACAACTCAAATTGATAAAAAAATGTTAGTTGATAATATAAGTATTCTAGATTTAGTAATCTTATCCAAATTGGAAAACTCTAAAAGTGAAATTCGAAGATTAATTAAAGGGAATGGAATTAAAATAAATGGTCAGGCTATTTCTGATGAAAAGTTTTTAATTACTGAGGATTTGTTTAAGGATAGTTTAATTAAACTTTCACTTGGTAAAAAAAAACATATTAAAGTTGAGTTAATTTAGTTCTTTTTAATTTTTTCTAAAGTTCTTGTTATAAATCTAGGTGTTAGAGTTTTAATTGGATTGACTGTTGTGGATAAATTCTTTGGAGGTCCTTTTATTTTAAAACTTACGCCAAAAACACCTTCACCCGTTTTTTCTCCTATTAGTATTTTACCCAGTAGTGGAATTGAGGCTATAGATCTATTTATAGTTGTTGCGGGAACCAATGTTCCTCTCAAGCTAACCAATTTCTTTGATTCAATATAGCCATCCATTAATATAGAAATAGCAGGTCCAATTGCATACATTTCTTCAATATTAGTAAGACCTTTTTGACTTGAATATCTCATTTCTAAATCGGTAAATCTTATTCCCTCACCCGTTAAAAGATCTGCAATACCCTGAAGTGACGCTAGGCTTAAAAGCTTAGCAAAAACAGGTACCTCTTTAACTTTAAAGTTATCAATAATTAATACAGAATTAGAAACACCATCTTTTTTTATAGAATTAAAATTTAGATAACCTTCTTCAAATCCTTTAATGAAATCATATCTTTTAATTAAAGGTTTTGGATAGTTTGAAAAGAATTTTGTAATAGTTTCATTTTGGTTATTAGTTTCAATAGATAAGTTCATTTTTTTATTGTTAGAAAAAGTAGATGCTAGATTTAATTTATCTAATTTATTATTTTTAAAAGTGAAGTATCCAGTTAAGTTTTTAGTATAATCGTCTTTATTTATAAAAGTTGTGTCTATTTTAATATCAAATTTAGAATTAAAATTTTCAAAAATTGAAGTACTTTCATCATCACTCATGCTGTTGCTAATTAACTGTGTTGCATCAAAACTTTTACCATTTATGGAAAAATTAGATTTATTTTTTTTTAGCTCTAAATTGTTAAGAAGATCATTTTTATTTCGATAATTAAGTTTAATGTAACTTAAATCTTTAACTTTAAAATTTTTACTAAACATTAAATCTTTAATTAAAATTTGATTATTTTTTTCTGTTATAGAAATATCATTTAATATCAATTCTTTATTTTTTTTGTAAATACCTTTTAATAAAATTTCTGAACTGTTTCCTTTTTTCTTCTTATAATCTAAAAAATTTATTGTTAGCGGATTATTTTTAATATTAAGGTTTGTATCAAAAGTTATTTTTCTATCATCTTTAATAACGCTATAAGATAATTGTTCAGACTCGTCTCCAATATAGATATCTCCATCACCGCTAATATCTAATATATCTTTTATTAATTTAATTTTAATTTTATGATCTTTAAATTTAATTTGCTCTGCATAATTAGGTAAAAAAGTTTTTAAATTAAGGGGATTTTTAATTATTTGAAAATTTTCTAAGTTTAAGTTGGTCTCTAGTTTTAAATCTTTTAATTTTAATTTTTTGCTAACATTGAAAGAAAAAATATTTACAGAATTAAAGTCAATTTTTTCTATCTCTATATTGTTTGGTAAATCACCAAATATAGGTTTTAATTTTTTTATATCAAAATTTTGTTCTTTATTTGCCACCTCTCCATCAACAAAAAATATATCTTTCTTTTTTTCAATTTTGATTAAGGGCGATTTTAATTTTATACTATTAAGATTTGTTTCTATCTTTTTTAATGTTAGCTGATTGTTGCTTATATTAAATAAAAGGTTTAAATCATCAATTTCAACCTTGTTAAAAATATTAAATTTTGCTTTTTTGACAGTCCCAGTTATTTGATAATTATTTTTTATTTCTCCATTTAAATCAAATTTAAGATTTATATCTGTAGAAATTAATCCCTCTTTAGTGATGTTATCTAAAACAAAAAGTTGTGGTGATCCTTCAACTGTTCTTGTTAATGAGATTAAATCTTTGATTTTAATTTCTTTTGTTGAAATTTTTAAATCATCAATAGAAAACTGATTACTTATAAAAGATTTTAATGAAATATTGCTAGTAATGTCTTTTAAATCTAGACTTTTATCTTCCAATAATATTTTAGGGTTTTTTGTTGAAATATTGATACTAAAATTCAGTGGGTTTAATAGGTAATTAACCTCATTTAATGAAAGGTTAATTTTTTTATTAATTTTTGAAACATTCTTTATAATTTCTTTATTAAACTTGTCAGTTTTTACTCCATAGAGGCTCAAGTAAATAACAATTGTTGCAAGCGTTAATATTAATATTACAAGAATTTTAACTATTTTTTTCATTATTTAACTTTATATAACGAACTTTCTAAAAAATCATCAATCTCACCATCTAAGATTTTATCAGGATTTGAGCTTTCAAAGTTAGTTCTATTATCTTTTACCATTCTGTATGGGTGAAGTACATAAGATCTAATTTGATGACCCCAACCAATTTCTGACTTGGAAGACTCTACTGTTTGGCTTTCTTGTTCTTTTTTTTTTAATTCAAAATCATATAGTCTTGCCTTAAGCATATTCATACAGGTATCTTTATTTTTATGTTGAGATCTTTCATTTTGACATTGAACTACTATTTTAGAAGGTAGATGGGTTATTCTTACCGCACTATCTGTAGTATTCACATGCTGCCCTCCTGCTCCACTTGATCGATAGGTGTCAATACGTAAATCTTTTTCATTAATTTCTATTTCAATATTTTCATCTATGACTGGATAAATCCAGATACTTGCAAAACTGGTATGTCGTCTAGCTCCAGAATCAAAAGGAGATATTCTAACCAACCTATGAATTCCAGATTCAGCTTTTAACCATCCGAAAACATAATCACCCTCAATTTTAATAGTTGATGATTTTATGCCTGCTTCCTCTCCCTTATGTTCGCTAATTAATTCTGATTTAAAATTCTTAATATCTGACCATTTTAAATACATTCTTCTTAACATTTCTGCCCAATCCTGGCTCTCCGTTCCACCAGCACCGGCATGAATTTCTATATAGCAATCTAAACTGTCAGTTTCATTTGACAAAAAACATTTAGTTTCATTTTTTTTAGCTAATTTTTTTAAATTTTTAATACTCTCAAGAACTTCGTTTATGACAGATTGATTTTTTTCTTCTAAAGCAAGTTCATTCAATTCATCTAGATCAACTATTGATTTAGATGAATGTTCATATGAATTTATTAACTCTTCATATAATTTTTTTTCTTTAATAACTTTCTGAGAGTTTGCTTTATCTTGCCAAAAATTAGTTTCTAATATTTTTTGGTTATTCTTTTCTAATTTTTTATGAATATCATTTTTTTCAAAGGTACTCCTTAACTCTTTGATTGATTTTTTCTATTTCAGATTTGTAATTTAAATATTCATTGTCCATTAGTAGAACCTTAATATATTATTATTTTTTAATCTATTATTAATATCTTTATTTAATAAATTTTCTACTTTCATATCTTTATATGCTTCAATAATTGTTCTTCTTGTCCCAATTTCAGCTTTTTCTCCTGTAATAGGATCAATAACTTTCATTAAAATATTTTTTGCAACTTTAAACGGTCTTGCATCTTCTTTTTTTACAGCTTTTTTTACAAAGCTTTTAAAAATTGGTAATGCTGTTTTTGCTCCTGTTTCAAACCTTCCAAGTGATCTTGGATTGTCTGAACCTACATAAGCTCCTATTACTAATTTTGATGTAAATCCTATAAACCATGTATCTGTATTTCCATTTGTTGTGCCTGTTTTTCCAGCCAAATCCAAATTTAAATCTTTTAAATTTTTTCCCGTTCCATTTTGAACGGTTCCCTCCAATATCGAGGTCATTTGATATGCTGTTTCTGGGGAAAATATTTGCTCAAAACTGTCCTTTATATTTGGATAATTGTCACTTAAGTGAGATATTTGATCACAATTTATACACTCTCTCATTTCATTATTAAAAATTGTATTACCTTCACTATCTTGAATTCTGTCTATCATTATTGGTTTAACTAATTTTCCTCCATTAACAAAAGAAGAGTATGCAGATGTTAATTTCAATAAAGTCGTTTCTGCCGAACCTAATGAAATTGATAAAAGCTCACTAGGATTTTCATAAATACCAAGTTTTTTTGAGAAATTAACAATTTTTTTAAGCCCAAGATCTTGTGCAATTCTAACTGTCATCAAGTTTCTAGATTTTTCTAACCCCATTCTTAGTGTTGATGGTCCATAAAATTTTTTTCCATAATTTTCTGGTTTCCACATTTTTAAATCAGATCCTTGCTCTAAAACTAGTGGTGCATCTAGAATTAAAGTTGATGGTGTATATCCATTCTCAAGAGCTAAAGCATAAACAAAAGGTTTGAAAGCAGAACCTGGTTGCCTTAGTGCTTGTGTGGCTCTATTAAATTCACTTTTTTTAAAGCTAAACCCTCCGCTTAGAGCTAATACCCGTCCAGTAAAAGGGTCCATAACAACAATTCCTCCATTAACTACTGGCAGTTGCCTTAAGGCAAATATATTTTTTGTTATGTTTTCAACATAAATAATATCTCCAATTTCTAATATTTCTTTAAAATCTTTTTTGATCCAAGAGATGTTTTCATATTTAATAATTCCTTTTTTTTCATATTCTGTTTCAATTTCTACTGAAAATTTATCAATCCTTTTAATTATTGCTAAATCCCAATTAATCGATCTTTCTAATCTAAATTTATTTAAATCTTTATTCCATTTCTCTAAATTTTTAATATTAGTCAATGGACCACGCCACCCTTTTCGTTTATCGTATTCAATAAGACCTTGTCTTAATGAGTCAGTTGCAATTTTTTGCAAGCTAATATTAATAGGTGTACTTATATTTAATCCTTGTTTGTAAACTTTATCAAATCCTAATTTTTCAACCACATCTTTTCTAATATCCTCTACGTAGTAACTAGTATCTTCTGTAAATATTTTTTTTCTTTTTTTTAATATTATTTTTTTTGACAAAAGCTCTTTTTGATTTTGTTTACTTATATAATTATTTTCAAACAAATTGTTTATAACTAAATCTCTTCTAAATTTTGCGAGTTCTATATTTTTATACGGGTTATATCTACTTGGAGCCTTTGGCAGAGCTGCTAATAAAGCTGCTTCCTCATAATTCAATTCACTAATTGATTTATCAAAATATTCTAAGCTAGCAGATGCAACGCCATAAGTACCTTCACCCAGATATATTTGATTTAAGTATAGTTCTAATATTCTTTCTTTTGAAAGGGCTCTTTCTATTCTAAAGGCAAGAATTGCTTCTTTAATTTTTCTATTGAAGCTTACTTCGTTTGTTAATAAAAAATTTTTTGCCACTTGTTGAGTTATCGTTGATGCACCTTCCAATCTTCTTGATGCAACTACATTAGAAATGTTATTAATTATTGCTCTTAACACTCCTTTGGCATCTACACCTGGATGCGAATAGAAATTTTTATCTTCTGCAGATAAAAAAGCATTAATCACTTTTTCTGATATTGATTTATAGGGTACAAATATTCGTTTTTCTGATGAAAAATCATTCACCAACTCACCTTCCCCTGAGTAAACTTTACTAGAAACTGATGGTTTATAATTTTTGAGGAATTTATAATCTGGTAAATTATTAGAAAAAGCCCACAAAACAGCTAATATAGAAAATGCAGATAACAATCCAACACTTAAAACTGCTATAAATATATTTTTAATTATTCGAAGCATTTTAGTTTAATATATACAAGAATTTGTTAAAGTTAAGGCATCAGAATTCAAACAAAATTTAAAATTATTTAAATATAAAATGAAACAATTAATCAAAAATATATGGAAAAAAATTTATACATTGATGCTTCGCATCCAAATGAAACAAGAGTTGTACTTAAGTCAGGTGAAAACATTGAAGACTACGAGTACGAAGGCTTAAAAAACAATTTAATAAAAAATAATATCTACCTCGGCAAAGTAAGCCGTGTAGAGCCATCTTTACAAGCTGCATTTATTGATTTTGGAAGAGATAGACACGGTTTTCTATCTTTTAATGATATTCAATCAGACTATTATCAAATACCTCAGAGCGATTTAGCAAAAATAAAAGAAGAGGAGGAGAAAGCTAGAGAAGAACTATTAAAGAAAAGTGAACTAGAAGAGCAAAAAAATATTAACGAGGGCAATCTTGATATTAATGATCCAGTTGAAGTAAAACCTGAATCTGAATTAGAAACTGATGATCAGACAACACAAGAGAGTGACGCTCCAATTACAGATACTGCTCAAGTAGATGAAAATAAAGAACAAACTTCGCCCACATTATACGGTAGAAAACCTGAAGTAAGATTTAGATCTAAAAGGTATAAGATTCAAGAAGTTATAAAACCTAACCAAGTAATTTTAATACAAGTTTTAAAAGATGAAAGAGGACAAAAAGGTGCTGCCTTGAGTACATTTATTTCTATAGCAGGTAAATATATTGTCCTAATGCCCAATACACCAAAAGGTGGTGGCATATCTCGTAAAATATTTAACCCAGGAGAAAGAAAAAAAATTAGAACTATTTTAAATGATATAGTTATTCCAAAAGAAATGGGACTTATTGTAAGAACTGCAGGATCAAACAAAACAAAAAATGATATTGATCATGATCTTCAAACTTTGATTAAAACTTGGAATGAAATTAAAGAAAATGCATTAAACTCCATAGCTCCATCATTAATCCACCAAGAAAGTGATATTATAAAAAGAACTTTGAGAGATATGTATGATGAAAACACAAATAGTATCGTCATTGAAGGTAATGAAGGTTATAAAAAAGCCCAAAACTTTATGAAGTTAATGATGCCCTCTCATGTAAAAAAAATAAAAAAATATAGAGAAAAAGTTCCTTTATTTTTTAAAGAGAACATTGAAGAAAAATTAAATCAAATTTATGACTCAGAAATAAAACTAAAATCAGGAGGTTACCTAGTTATAAATCCAACTGAAGCGCTAGTTTCAATTGATATAAATTCAGGAAGCTCTATTAAACAAAAAAATGTAGAAAGTACTGCTTTAGACACTAATCTTGAGGCAGCAGAAGAGATATCTCGACAAATAAAAATAAGAGATCTGTCTGGTCTAATTATTATTGATTTTATTGATATGTTGAGTTTTGGAAATAGAAGGTTGGTTGAAAGAAAACTTAAAGAACAATGTAGAACTGATAGGGCAAGAATTCAAATTGGAAGAATTAGTACATTTGGACTTTTAGAAATGTCCAGACAAAGATTGAGGGAAAGTGCTGTAAAATGGAAAGTTACTCTTACAGATGAGTCTTTTGCAATGAAGATTCTTAAATTAGTCGAGGTTAAAGCTGTTTTAACAAAAGCAAAATTTGTAGAACTTAAGATTTGTGAAAAGATATCAGACTTTATGAAAGAAAACTTTATTGAAGATTTAAAGTATTTTGAAGAAAAAAACTTAATTAAGATTGATATAATTGCAGATAACAGTCTTATTATTCCTGAATACATAATTGATCTTCAAAACAAAACTAAAAAAACAATAGAAACAGTTCAACATATAGAAAAGTTAAAAAATCTAGAAGAGCAAAAAAAAGAGGTTAGATCTTTTGAAAGTCCTATTAAAAAAAAGCCTTATAAAAAACCTTTTTTTAAAAAGAAATTTTTTAAAAAACCTGTAGCTTAGATAATTCCAGTTTTTGGAGAAGATGCACTACCGTAAATAGATTTTTCTATACGACCTGCTAAATAAGATTGTCTTCCTGCAATTACTCCATTTTTAAATGCCAATGCCATTTGAAATGGTTTTTTAGCTTTAGCGATTGCAGTATTAGCCAATACTCCATCACAACCTAACTCCATGGCAATAGCTGCGTCTGACGCTTGTCCTAAGCCAGCATCAATTATCAAAGGAAGTTTTGTTTGGCTTCTTATTATTTTTATGTTTGTTGTATTTTGAATCCCCAGTCCAGATCCTATAGGTGCTGCGAGAGGCATAATCGCACAAGCTCCTACATTCTCTAATCTTTTAGCCATTAAAGGATCATCATTACAGTAAACCATTACTCTAAACCCTTCTCTAGTTAAAACTTCTGTAGATTTTAATGTTTCAATCATATCTGGAAATAAATTTTTCCTATCTCCTAAGACCTCAAGTTTTACCAGTTTCCATCCACCAATTTCTCTTGCTAAACGTAAAGTTCTAAGAGCCTCTTTAGAATTAAAGCAGCCAGCAGTGTTTGGCAAGTAAGTTATTTTTTTTGGATTAATGTAGTCCATCAATAAAGGTTTTTTTTTATCAGAAATGTTTACCCTTCTCACAGCAACAGTGACAATTTCTGCTCCAGATAATTTAATAGCTTTTGCACATTCTGCCATACTTTTATATTTTCCAGTTCCAACTATTAATCTGGAATTAAATTTTTTTTTATCAATTATTAATTTATCGTTAACCAATTTTATCCACCTCCAATAAAATGAACAATTTCTATTTTGTCATTATTTTTTAGTTTTATAGATTTTAAATTATTTTTATCTATTATTTCTTGATTTAATTCAATTGCTACTTTTTTAAGAGGTATTTTTAGTTCTTTTAAAAAAATAGAAAGGCTTAAATTTTCATTTATCGTTGAAAATTTACCATTTAATTTAATTTTTATTTTTTTTATTTTTTTCATAATGTATAAGAATTTGATGAGTAATAATATTATAATTATTAATGGTCCTAATCTTAATCTATTAGGTGAAAGAGAACAATCACAATATGGATCAATAACTTTTGACAAATTAAAAGAAAATTGTTTAGGTAAAGCTAAAGATTTAAATATTAATTTAGAATTTTCCCAGTCAAATATAGAGGGTGAAATAGTTACAACCATCCAAGAGGCTAAAAGTAAATTTGATGGTATAATTATTAATGCTGCAGGTTTTACACATACATCTGTAGCTATCAGGGATGCTTTAGATATTTATAAAAAACCAATTATTGAACTTCACATATCAAATATATATAAAAGGGAAGAATTTAGACACAAATCTTTAATCAGCGATATTGCTACTGGTGGAATTTTTGGTTTAGGTGATAATGGTTATATTTTAGCCATAATTGCAATGCAAAACATGTTACAGAAATGAAAATAGATAAAAATATCATTAAAGAATTAACTGACTACTTAAATGAATTCAATTTAACTGAAATTGAGTACACTGATAAGGATACTAAGATAAAAGTATCAAAATCGAATCCAGCTAACTCAAATCAAACTGTAAGTGTTGCTGCTTCAACACCAGCCCTTGATACCGTTAAGTCGACTGTTGTTTCTGGAACTGAAGTTAAATCTCCTATTATTGGTACAGCTTATCTTGCGGCAGAACCTGGTGGTAAAAAATTTGTAGAAGTTGGAAAAAAAATTAAAAAAGGTGAAACAGTTATGATAGTTGAGGCTATGAAAACTATGAACCATGTTCCATCAACAGCAGATGGAATTATAAAAGAAATCTGTGTAGAAGATGGCCAACCTGTTGAATACGGCCAAACTATTATCATCGTAGAGTAATGTTTAAAAAAATTCTAATTGCAAACCGAGGGGAAATTGCAGTCAGAGTTATAAGAGCTTGCAAAGAATGGGGTATAGCAACTGTCGCTGTTCATTCTGATGTTGATAAAGATAGTATGCATGTAAGACTGGCGGATGAAAGTGTATGCATTGGCTCACACCAACCTGCAAATAGTTATTTAAATATTCCAGCTTTGATGTCAGCAATAGAACTTACAAAAGCAGAAGCGGTTCACCCTGGATATGGTTTTTTATCTGAAAATGCAAATTTTGCTAAAGTACTAGAGGAAAATAATATTAAATTTATTGGTGCTTCTTCAAAACTCATAGAGATGATGGGAGATAAAATTCAAGCAAAAAAAATTGCAAAAGAATATGGTCTACCTGTTATTGAAGGTTCTGAAGGCGGAATAACAGACATAAAGGCAGCCAAAGAACTTTGTAAAAAAATAGGCTTTCCAGTTCTGATTAAAGCATCCGCAGGTGGTGGTGGTAAGGGAATGAAAATCGTTCGTAAAGAAGAAGAATTTGAAACATTATTTTCAACAGCAAAATCTGAAGCACAAAAATATTTTGGCAATGATGAAATTTATATTGAGAAATTTTTCCAAAATCCAAGACATATTGAAGTTCAGGTATTATCTGGAAAAAATAGAACAGTACATTTACATGAAAGAGACTGCTCAGTTCAAAGAAGACATCAAAAATTAATAGAAGAAACTCCTAGTCCAGTTTTAACAGATCAGATCAGAAAAGATCTTTTTGAAAGAACTGTAAATATGGTTAGTAAAATTGGTTATGAGGGTGCTGGAACTGTTGAATTTATATATGAAGATGGAAAATTTTATTTTCTAGAAATGAACACCCGAGTTCAAGTAGAGCATCCTGTAACTGAAATGGTAACTGGTATTGATATTATTAAAGAGCAAATTTGGATAGCTTACACTGGTGAAACAGCTTTAAAACAAAGTGACATTAATCCTAGGGGCCATGCAATAGAATGTAGAATTAATGCAGAGGATGCGAGTAAAAATTTTCAACCTTCACCAGGAACTATAGGAATGTGTCACCAACCATCAGGTTTTAGAACAAGAGTAGATGGTGCAATTTTTCAAGGTTATAAAGTTACACCATTTTACGATAGTATGATTTGTAAAGTCATCACTCATGGCAGAAATAGAACTGAAGCAATACAAAGAATGAATCGATCTTTAGATGAATTTGTTATTGAAGGAATAACAACAACAATACCTCTTCATAAAATTTTACTAAATCATAAAAAATTTGTTGAGTCAGACTTTAATGTTAGCTGGCTAGATAATGAAAAAGTATTCTAATAACATCTTGTTAACCAAATATCATATACTGGGTGATCAAAAGGATTTACTGCAGGACTAGATGAAAAAGTCCACCCATTAAATATAAACACTTCGTTGTTATCTTTATTAATTGTATCTTTAACCTGAATATAAGCTGTAATTTCTGGGCTGTCATCAAATTCAGAATTTTTGCATTTGAGACTTTTTATTAATAAACTTTTAAATCTTAGCTCCTCTCCTATTTTTAATTTTAAAAGATCGGTCTTTGAACTTACTTTATCTAAAATTTTTATTTCAACAAATTTTCCTCCATTATTTTCACTAGCTACTAGGGGTGATGATAAGCTTTTTAAAAAAAAATAAATTAAAAGAAATAAGAAACTAACTTTTCCAGATTGTATATTTTTTTTTAATAGGATCATTATTTTTATTAGGATGATAGGCATTCTCAGTACCCGTTTGATTTGATTGATGCGGTTTTTGCCAATCATATTTTTTCAATTCATGATTGTTTTCAATTCTATTATTAGTGAAATGCATCCAAGAGTACCATTCATTAGGGATTTTTGATGCATCAATTTCATCATTGTAAATCACCCATCGTTTTCCAGATTTACTTTCGTAATATTTGTTGCCACTCGAATCTTTTCCAGCAAGTTTTCCGTAAAAAATAGTTTTTAATTTTGTACCTAGTGTTTCTTGGTTCCACCAAATGAAAATTTTTTTTAAAAGTGTCAACATATTATTTTATTAATTCTTCAATCTTAAATTGTATTATTTAAATTAGACTAAAGTAAGGATTTGTATATAAATTAATTATCTTACGATTCAAAATAAAAAATTAATTAAAGGAAAAATGGCAAAATATTTAGTAGAAACTTATTATACTTGTAGCTTTAAAGTTAATCATTATCTAGATGATATTAATGAAACAGAGTTGGCAAATCTTGAAAAACGGGACGATGGAAAATTTGAAGTTTTAGACGTTAAACTTGATACAAGAAAAACAAAAAGTTTAGATGCAAATAATAAAGTAACCGAGACTAAAAAAATAGATATTATTACTGAACAAAGCAAACCTAAGGTCATTTCAAAAGAAAATAATACTAATTTTGTTAAAAAAATTAACGAGGGTGTCAGCAAAAGATTTAGTATGCCTGATAGAAGAAAAGGTTACATCCAAAAAGCGACAATTGGTGACCATAAAGTTTATCTCCATACTGGTGAATATGAAGATGGTAAAATTGGAGAAATTTTCATAGACACAAGTAAAGAGGGTGAACTAGTAAAAGCTTTGATGAACAATTTCGCAATAGCAATTTCACTTGGTCTTCAATATGGCGTTCCTTTAGATGAGTTCATCAGCGCTTATGTTGATACTAAATTTGAACCATCTGGAAAAGTACACGGTAATGACAGAATAATGAGTGCTTCTTCAATACTTGATTATATTTTTAGAGAATTAGCAATTTCATATCAAAATAGAGAAGATCTTGCTCACACTCCATCAATTGGTGGATCAGATAGATCTTTACCTGAGGAAGAAAATACTGAGGATCAAAATCAATTACTCAAAATTATAAAAGATGTTACTAGCAAAGGTTTTGTTAGAAATAATTACAAAAAAAATCTTGTTGATTTATCTGATGTTAAAATAAGCTTAAAAGGTAAAAAGTAATATTACTTTTTCAGTTTTAAAGCTAAACCAAGCTCTTTAAGTTGCTCTTCGTTAACGTTTGATGGAGCGTTCATCATTAAGTCTTGAGCATTTTGATTCATTGGGAACATTGTAACTTCTCTAATATTCTTTTCATTTGCTAATAGCATTACAATTCTATCAATACCAGGTGCTATACCACCATGAGGTGGGGCTCCATAACTCAAAGCATTGATCATTCCACTAAATTTTTCATCAACTTGTTCTTTTTGATATCCAGCAATCGAGAAAAGTTTATACATCAATTCAGGCACGTGATTTCTAATTGCACCAGAAGATAGCTCTATCCCATTGCAAACAATATCGTACTGATAGGCTTTAATATTAAGTGGATTATCAAAATCAATATCTTTTAAGTCTCCTTGAGGCATTGAAAATGGATTGTGACTAAATTCGATTTTATTAGTTACTTCATTTTTTTCAAACATTGGATAATCAACAACCCAACAAAATGCGAAAGTATTTTCATCAATTAATTTTAAATCTTTAGCAATTTTATCTCTGGCTAGAGAGGTTATTTTTTCAACATCATTTATTTTGCCACAAGCAAAGAATATACTGTCCCCTATCTCAGCTCCAGTGATTTTCATAATTTCCTCTAGGGCTTCTTTAGAAAAAAATTTTCCAACCGGTCCTTTTGCTGAAATATTTTCTTCTTTTTCAATTGTAAAATAAGCAAGACCAGACGCTCCTTGTTCTTTTGCCCACTTATCAATATTATCAAAAAAACTTCTAGGTTTATCTTTTGTATTTTTTGTAACTATACATCTCACTTTAGAGCCAGATTTTACAAGCTTTTTAAATATCTCAAACGTAACATCATCACGTGTAAAAATGTTTGATAAATCAGAAATTATTAATGGGTTTCTTAAATCTGGCTTATCTGATCCATACTTAAGCATAGATTCCTCATAAGGTATTCTTGGAAATTTTTCATACATTAATTTTTTTTCAGAAAATTTCTTAAAAACATTGACTATTAGTTTTTCAACAACTTGAAAGACATCTTCTTGTTCAACAAAAGACATTTCTAAATCAAGTTGATAAAATTCACCTGGACTTCTATCTGCCCTTGCATCTTCGTCTCTAAAGCATGGAGCTATTTGAAAATATTTATCAAAACCAGAAACCATTATAAGTTGTTTGAATTGTTGTGGTGCTTGAGGCAGTGCATAAAATTTTCCAGGATTTAGTCTACTTGGTACTAAAAAATCTCTTGCACCTTCAGGGCTAGAGGATGTTAATATTGGTGTTTGGAATTCCAAAAACCCAAGTTTAGACATCTCGCTTCTAATAAAAGAGATAACCTTTGACCTTAAGATAATATTGTCATGAATTTTTTTTCTTCTTAGATCTAAGAATCTATACTTGAGTCTAATTTCTTCAGCATACTCTTGATCACTAAAAACTGGCATTGGTAACTCTTTGCAAGTACCCAACACTTCAAATGAATTTATATTAACTTCAATCTCTCCAGTTTGAAGATCAGTGTTAATAGTTTCTTTTGTTCTCTCTACAACCTTACCATTTATCTTAATTACGCTTTCTAATTGAATTTTTTCTAATGAATTAAAATTTTCGTTATTTTTATCTATGATACATTGAGTCATCCCATAATTGTCTCTTAAATCTATGAATAGTAAATTTCCATGATCTCTTTTTTTGTTTATCCAACCTGATAAAACAACATCTTTACCGCTGTTATCTATTGTTAACTCACTACATGTATGTGTTCTATATTTATTCACTTATTCCTCAAGAGCTTCATTAATAATTTTAAAATCGATAGATTTCTTTTTTTTTAAACTAATCTTGTCAATTTTATATATGAATTCAAATATTTTGCCATACGATCTCTCGATTCTTTTAATAATAAAGTTAATCAGCTTTTTATCTAAAGTAATTTGTCTGTCTGATAAATTTTTTAATATTAATGCAAACATTAGCTCATCATCGGGGTTTTGAATATTTGCAAAAAGACAGTTCTTAGTTCTAGATCGAAGATCTTCAAGTTTAAAATTGATCTCAGATATTGGTTTCGTTGATGTGACTATCAAAAACTTATTATCTTGATCTATTATATTAAAAAGTGAATAAATCAGCTTCTCATTTATATTTAAATTTAAATCCTCTAAAATAATATTTTGGTAAGGTTTAATGGATTTAATGTTTTCGTCATTTAATGAATTAACATCAATCCTAATGCCATTAAATTTTTTTAAAAAAATATTAACTAGGTGACTTTTTCCTGAAAATTTTTCACCATTAATGTTTAAAAAATTTTTTTCCCACTTTGGCCATTTGTTAATCATTTCAAAAGCATAAAAATTGCTCTTTCCAACATAAAAATCATCATCTTTAAAATTTTGTTCATAATTAAAATCTAATAATAATTGATTTAAATTTTTCATTTTAATATCCACATATTATTCTTCATTTCTAATTCAAGGTTCTTTTCTTTCATGTCGTTTAAAAATATATTAGGTGTGCCATTATAAGTAATTTTATATTGAATAATCTCACTATTAAAATTCAAAATACTAAAGTCAGAAACTAGATCTAAACTATAAAGCACCTGTTCCAACTCTATAATTTTTTTAGTTTTTTTGGAATTAATAGATATTGTTATCGGAAGTTTTATGGATGTATTGATTTCATTATTTTTTTTCCATTGATCTTCATAAAGCTGTTTTAAATTTTCAACAATATTAGAAAAGTCATTATTATTCAAAATATCTAATTTGGGATAGTTCTTATTTTGAATTTTCAAGTTGTTATTTAAATTAATTTTTGAAAGTGTTCTTACTCTGTTGCTTTCTTTATATATTATTAAAATTATACTATCTTTAATATCATATTTATTAATTAGATTTGAAAAATCATAAGTTTCAATATCTTTTGAGATTTTTTGTAGCTCTATCAAATCTTCAATATCTTCACTTGGTAATAAATAATCTAACAAATCATATGAGTTTTTTTGTTCATTCCATTTATCGTAAAAAATATTGTTATTAAAAAGATATATATTGTTATTTTTAGTTTCTATAAGGATAGGAAATAATAAGACCTTATTTCTTTGGGGTATTGATGGGAAAATATTTTTATTTTCTAAAAATTTAAGAATTTTTTTCTTATTAAATGTTGTTTCTAAATTTGCAAAATACTCATTATTTATAAATTTTTCATCACTAATGGTGAAAGAATCGATCATCCCCTTAATTTCTTTTATAGAAACATTTTTAATCTTTTTTCTATCACTGGAGGTTGTAATCATTGAAATCAAATCAGAAAAGGAAGTTTGAAATCCTTTGTCAATTACGTTATTTTTTTCAAAATTTAATTCAAATGGAGAGGATATTTCAATGTTAGATACCCTAAATTCATTTGCATTTGAATAAGTTGTGGAAAAAAATACTATTAATAGAGAGAATAAAATAAAAGAAATATATACATTCACTAATTTATAAAATTTATTAATTATTTGCATATACTATACTAATGAAAAAAGAAAAATTTACCTATGAAAAAAGTGGAGTAAACATAAATGCTGCTGACAATTTTGTTAAATTTATATCGTTAATATCATCAAATAATAAAGGCAAAAAAAAGTTTAATAATATTGGTGGCTTCGGCTCTATAACTAATATTCCAAAAAATCTTAAAAATCCTAAAATTGTAGCTTGCACTGATGGTGTTGGCACAAAAGTAGAGATTGCGAATTTACTTAATAAATATGACACAATTGGCATTGATTTAGTTGCTATGAGTGTAAACGACCTAATTGTTCAAGGGGCAAGACCACTTTTATTTTTGGATTATATTTCTATTAATAAAATTGATTTAAATAAATTAAAATTAATCCTCAAAGGAATAGTAAGAGGCTGTAAAATTTCAAACTGTGAATTGGTTGGTGGCGAAACAGCAGAAATGCCAGGTACCTATGAAAAAGGTAAATTTGATATAGCAGGTTTTGCAGTAGGTTTGGTTGATGAAAAAAAAATATTATCAAAGAAGAATATAAAAAAAAATGACTTGGTATTGGCTATACCATCAAGTGGTGTGCACTCAAATGGTTATTCTTTAGTTAGGCATGTGCTTAATAAAAAAAAGATTAATTTAAAAAAAAATTCATTTTTAAAAAAAGAATTACTAAGACCTACAAAAATTTATGTCGAAGAAGTATTAAATTTAATTGATAACAATCTTTTAAATGGGTGTGCAAATATTACTGGTGGTGGGTTAGCAGATAATATTAAGAGAGTTATTCCAGATAAATTAGTCGCTGATATAGATTTAAATAAAGTGAGAACTAAAAAAATTTTTAAATGGTTGAAGCAAAATAACATTGATGACGAAGAAATGTTAAAAACATTTAACTGTGGAGTTGGTTTTTGTTTAATCGTTAATCCTAAAAACTTAAATAAAATTACTAAATATTTTACAAAGGAATTTAAACCCTATGTAATTGGAAAAATAACTACAGGAAAATATAAAGTTAAACTTAATGGTAAAATTGACTGGTCCTAAAAAGATTAAAACAGCAGTATTTATATCTGGAACTGGAAGTAATTTAAAAAATTTAATTAAATTTTCTAAAATAAAAAATTCACCTATATCCATAGATTTAATTTTTTCAAATACGTCAAAAGCCAAAGGTTTAAAATTTTCAAATCAATTTAATATCAAAAAATTTGTATTTAGTTTTAATAATCCAAAAATAGCAGAAGCAAAAATATTAAATTTATTAAATAAAGAAAAAATTAAATTTATTTGTCTTGCAGGGTTTATGAAAATTTTATCTAAAGATTTTATTAAAAAATTTAGAGGAAAAATAGTTAATATACATCCTTCTTTACTGCCAAAATATAAGGGGCTTGATACTCATTTTAAAGCAATACAAAATAAAGATAAGGTAGCTGGTTGTACTGTTCATTGTGTAACAGCAAAACTTGATTCAGGAAAAATAATTCTACAAAAGAAAGTTAAAATTTCAAAAAAAGATACCTCTACTTCTTTGGCTAAGAAAGTTCTAAGACAAGAGCACAAGCTCTATCCAGCGGCTATAAAAAAATTATTTAATTAATCTTTAAAGAAAAAATTAATTTCAGTTTTAGCGTTTTCAACACTATCGGAACCATGTACAGAGTTTTTATCAATAGAAATTCCATATTTTTTTCTTATAGTTCCTTCTGCAGCTTCCTCTGGTTTAGTTGCACCCATTAATTCTCTGTTTCCTAAAACTGCATTTTCTTTCTCTAACACCATCACAAGTATCGGTCCTGAAGACAAATAAGCACATAAATCATTATAAAAAGGTTTAGTTTCATGAACTTTATAAAATTGTTCTGCTTCTGCTTTTGTTATCTGAATTTTTTTATCTTTAACAATTTTAAAACCTTTATCTGTAAACATTTCTTTGATTTCATTATCTAAATTTCTTTCAACAGCGTCAGGTTTAATGATTGATAGTGTTTGTTCTAAATTACTCATAATTATCCTCTATTAGTTGGTTTAATAATCTTACTCCATAGCTAGTCGCACCACCTGAATTTAAAGCACCTCCATATTTTGAAAATGCCATACCAGCTATATCTAAGTGAGCCCAGGGTGTTTTACTTAAAATAAATCTTTGTAAAAACTGTGCTGCAGTTGTAGATCCTGCACCACCTACATAATTGATATTTTGCATATCCGCATTTTTTGAGTCTATGAGTTTGTCATAGTTTTTATGCAATGGCATTCTCCATAATTTTTCTTCAACTTTATCTCCAGCTTCTAATAACTGTTTTGATAATTTATCATCGTTTGAAAATAGACCCGCATATTCAGAACCTAATGAAACTATAATAGCACCAGTTAAAGTTGCTAGATCAACTATAAACTTAGGTTTAAATTTTTTCTCAGTAAATGTTAAAGCATCAGCCAAAACTAATCTACCTTCAGCATCTGTATTTAATACCTCTATTGTTTTACCACTATAAGATTTTACAATGTCACCAGGTCTTTGAGCATTTCCACTAATCATATTCTCGACAAGCCCTACAACACCAACAGCATTTATTTTTGCTTTTCTTATTGCTAAATTTTTCATTAAACCCACAACGGTAGCTGAGCCTGCCATATCATAAGTCATATCTTCCATAAACTTTGCTGGTTTTAAAGAGTAACCTCCCGTGTCAAAACAAACACCTTTTCCAACAAATGCTAAAGGCTCAGAATTATTTTTTGCTCCATTCCATTCCATTGTCACAAGATATGATCCTCTAATACTACCTTGCCCTACGCCAAGCAAGGCGTTCATTCCAAGTTTTTTTAATTTTTTTTCATCGTAGATATTTATTTTTAATCCAAATTTTTTAAGTGCATTTATTCTTTTTACATATTCATCCGGATGTAAAATGTTTCCTGGTTCAGACACAAGGTCTCTTGCAAAAAAACTTCCTTCTTCTATAGCTTTAAATCTTAAATGATCTTGAGTAGATATTTTATTCTTCTTTCCTATAACATTTATAGAAACAATTTTTTTATTTATTTTAGATTTGTAAATATTAAATTCATATGATTTTAGTTTTAATCCATGAATAAAATAACCTACAAAATTTTTTATTTTACTATTGATTGTATCTGAATTTACAAAGTATTCATTTTTCTTATCATAGTTAATGTAACTATTAAATTTAGCTCCCAAATTTTCTATATCTGATATTTTAATATTTTTCTTAATAGACACTAAAAATACTGTTCTTTTTGAATTAACTTTAAATAAAAGAAGATCTTTTTTTAAATCACTATTTTTTAGTAGGTCAGCTATGTATAAAAATTCAGAATTTGAAATATATTTTTTAAGATCTTTAATATTGAAATTTTCATCAACAAATAAAACAAGATTTTCAAATGGTTTATTGTCAAGTTTTTCTAAATAATTAATTTTAATAGACATAAATTTTTAAATACAATCTGAGATAGATGAATGCTATATATGAATAAATTTATTATATTACAATGAAAAAATTATTATTTGCTCATTTTTTAAAAGATACCTTCTTTTTTTTTTATTAATGACTCTATCTCTAGGTTTAATTGTATGGGTAATTCAAGCAGTTAACTATCTAGATTTTATAACAGAGGACGGACATAGTTTTAAAGTTTATCTCTCATATACTTTATTTAACTTTCCAAAAATTATTCATAGAATCTTACCTTTTATTTTCTTTGTTTCCTTGTTCTATCAAATTAACAGATATGAATTAAAGAATGAATTAATTATCTTCTGGACCGTAGGAATAAGTAGATTTCAATTTAGTAAAATAATTATGGCTTTTTCATTAATTTTTTTAATTTTTCAAATAATCATTGGAGCGTATATTTCACCAAATAGCCAAGATAAAGCCCGTAATTTTATAAGAAATTCTAATATAGATTTTTTTCCTTCACTTTTTCAAGAAGGCAAATTCATAGATGTGGTAAAAAATCTGACTATATTCATTGAGAGAGAAAAACCAAAAGGAGTTTATAATAATATTTTTCTCAAGGAGACTGGTTCTAAGTCTAGAGTTATTTATGCAAATAAAGGTTTTATAAAAGAGTTAGGAAATAAAAAATATTTAGAGCTATCTGATGGAAACGTGATTAATTTAGAAGGCAATAAAAATAATAGTTTTTCATTTGATAAAATAGATCTTAACTTATCTCAGTACGGAAGTAAAAGTACCACTTATCCTAAAATTCAGGAATTAACCAATAGACTTTTGATAAAGTGTTTAAATTACGACAAGCAAGACAAGTTAAATCAATTCAAAAGTGAAATTTTAAATTGTAATAAAGATATCATCACAAATATTAAAGAAGAACTTTTCAAAAGGTTTTATAAGCCTATATACCTACTTCTACTGTCTTCAATAGCATGTCTTATTTTATTTATATCAAAAGAAAATAAAAAATTTACATTTTATAAATATATAATATTTTTTATTGGTATTGTGGCTATAATTATTTCTGAAATTTCTTTAAGATACTCATCTTATAATATTTTTGGGCAATACTTTTTTATAGCCTTTCCAGTTTTTTCAATTTTTAGCTTTAATCTTTTTGCATACGTTAGATCAAAAAAAAATTATTGATGATTAAAACTTTTGAACTTTATTTGATATTACTTTTTGCAAAAAAAATTTTGAATACTTTTTTAATTTTCTTTACATTGATCTTTATTCTTAATTTATTTGAAGAAATAAATTTTTTTAAAGATCTTCAAACAAACTTTTTTTTTCCAATAATATTGAGTGGTCTAAATGCTCCAGCTACTCTTTTTGAAATCTTTCCTTTTATTTTTTTGATTGGAACTCAATTTTTTTTTCTAGATATAATTGATAAAAATGAGCTTGAGATCTTAAAGATTAATGGATTAAGCAATATCAGAATTTTAAAAACATTATTTATTACATCACTTCTATTTGGTTTTATTTTAATAACTATATTTTATACGATATCGGCTAAATTACAGTTTATTTATTTTGATATAAAAAATTCATACTCAAATGATGATAAATATTTGGCAGTTGTTAAAGAAAGTGGTCTTTGGATTAAAGATGAGATTGATAATAAAATATATATTATTAATGCAGATGAAATATCAAATAATTCATTAATCAATGTTTCGATTCATGAGTTTAATACTAATCTTCAATTAATTCATATAATTAAATCTGAAGAAATTGATATTTCCAGTTATGAATGGATTTTATCTAAGCCAATACTTTTTAAAGATAATAAAACTACGCAACTTAAAGAAAAATATTTTATTAAAACACACTTTGATATTAAAAAAATAAATAGTTTGTTTGATAATTTGTCCTCTTTAAATGTTTTTCAATTACTAAAATTAAGAAATGATTACAGTTCTTTAGGAAATTCTACCAGAGAAGTTGATATTCATTTGCATAAGCTTTATTCTCTCCCATTATTTATCTCAATTATGACAATTCTTTCTTCAATAATAATGTTTAATAATAAAAGGAATACTTCTATTATTTTTCATTTATTGTCAGGGATATTATTTTCGGTAATTGTTTATTATTTGTCTTATTTGTCTTATCTAATGGGGGAAAATGGTAAAATATCAATTATAGTATCAACATATCTTCCATTTATGATATTGATACTCATTAGTTTAATTGGAATTGTCAGGTTAAATGAAAAATAACTCAAAATTTTTAATATTTTTATTTTTTTTTGTAGTCTTAATTATTAATAATAAAGCTTACGCAAATGAAATTATTTTTAGCACTTCAGATTTAAATATTACAAATAATGGAAGTATTATAAATGCTGGAATAGGTTCTGCATACTCCAAGTCTTCTAATATAAAAATTGATGGTCAAAGTTTTAAATTTGATAAAAGCACGTCAATATTAATTGCTAATAAAGCAAAGGTTATTTTACCTGAAAAAAATATTGAAATTAATGCGGATAAATTAATTTATGATCAAAAAATTTCATTAATTAAAGCAATAGGAAATGTTGAAATTAAAGACCTTGCAAACATTGTTACATTTAAATCTAAAGAGGTTTCTTATAACAAAATAGAAGAAAAAATTTTTTCAAATGTCAGATCCACTTTTTATGATAAAGCTTTAAATAATTTTACTTCAGAAAAGTTTACTTATACTTTAAATGATAGTTTGCTAAAAATATCTGGAGCAAATATTTTAGATGTGCAAAATAACAAATATTATATTGAAAAAGCATATATAAATTTATTAACCAATAAATTAATTGGAAAGGACATATTTTTAAATTTTAATAATTTAGCTGAAAACAATGATCCAAGAATAAAGGGTAAAACTGTTAAAAGTGACAATGATAAAACTATTATAGAAAAAGGTGTTTTTACAACCTGTAAAAAAAATGACGATTGTCCACCCTGGGAATTTTTAGCTTCAAAAATTACACATGATAAAAAAAAAAGACAATTAATTATGAAAATGCATGGTTAAAAATTTATGATAAACCTGTTTTTTATTTTCCGAAATTTTTTCATCCTGACCCAACTGTAAAAAGACAATCTGGATTTTTGATGCCTTCTTTTACAGGGTCTAATTCTACTGGCTCAGCATTTACACTGCCATATTTTCATGTGCTTTCTAACAATAGAGATTTAACATTTACTCCACGACTTTATTCAACGAATAAAATACTTGCACAATCTGAATATAGGGTAGTTAATGCAACTTCAAAACATACAATTGATATAAGTATGTTAAGTGAAAAAGATAATTCTTCTCAAAGTCATTTTTTTTCAAATAGTCAAAAAAAATTAAACTCAAAGTATTTTGATAATCTAGATTTATCAGCTGATTTACAGTTTACTTCTAAGGATACATATCTAAAAAATTATAAATTAGATTCTCCTCTTATAAACAATGACACTGGAACTTTAACTTCTACAATTAATTTTAGTGCTTCAAAAGAAGATTTAAGTTTGGAGGCTGATTTTATAGTCTACGAAAATCTAAGTGATGTACCAGATGGAGACAAATATGAATATGTTTATCCTAGCTACAATCTTAAAAAAGATCTCTACACAGATATGTTAACATCTGGAAGCTTTAATTTAGAGTCAAGTGGCTTCATTAAAAATTATGATACTAATGTTTTTGAAAAGGTTATTGTTAATGATTTTCTTTATAGTTCTTATCCTAGATTTACTAATAAGGGCTTAAAAAATAATTATAATATTTTATTCAAAAATATTAATACAGACGGTGATAATTCAAAAAATTATAAAAATAGCCCTGATTCAAAAATTGCAACTTTGATTGAGTTTAATTCTTCTTATCCAATGAAAAAAAAGACTAATGATTACTCAAACATCCTCAAGCCTATTATTTCAGCTAGATATAGTCCTAACAATTCTAAGAATGCAAGAAATGAAGATAAAAGAATTGATGTGAGTAATGTTTTTGCTCTTAACAGACTTGGATCTAGCGACTCCGTTGAGGGAGGTGGATCATTAAGCTTTGGTACTGAATTTTATAATACCGACTCTTCTAATAGAGAGGTTCTTAACTTAAAAGTTGCTAACGTTTTTAAATTAGAGGATGATCAAAATTTACCTGTAAATAGTTCACTGGGCAATAAAACCTCAGATATAATGGGAGAACTGAATTATAACCCCAATGATTTTTTTAGTCTTAACTATAAATTTACTCAAGATCAAAATTTAAAAGATACAAATTATCAAATCTTAAAAAATGAATTCAAAATTAATAATTTTGTAACTACTTTTGAATATCTAAATGAAAACAATAGTATAAATAAAGATAGTTATTTATCAAATAAAACGTCATATAATTTTAATGAAGCAAGTAGCTTTATTTTTGAAACAAGAGAAAACAAGAAGACCAATGCAACAGAGTTTTACAATTTAATGTATCAATATAGAAATGACTGCTTAATTGCAGCAATTCAATATAATAAAGATTATTATACAGATAGAGATTTAAAAGCGAATGAAAGTATATATCTAAAATTAACTATAATCCCATTTGGAGAAACAAAGTCTCCAAATCTTAAAAAATAATGCCTAAGGTAAAATTTATTTTATTTTTGTTTTTATTGCTAATAATAAGTTTTAAATCAAGCACAGCTGAAAATTTTTACATCGTATACAAAGTCAATAATGAAATTATAACAAATTCTGACATAGAAAAAGAATACCGATATTTAGTATCACTTAATAATCAATTAAAAAATTTAGAAAAACAAAAAATTATTGAACTATCAAAAGAGTCAGCACTTCGAGAAAAAATAAAAAAAATAGAATTAATAAAATATTTTGACTTAAAAACAATAAATATAAATATTGATAATTATCTAGAAAATTTTTATAGAAATTTAAGTATCAAGAATAAAAAAGAATTTGAAGAATACCTGCAAAGTAACAAAATATCATTAAACTATATACAAAAAAAAATTGAAATAGAAATATTATGGAATCAATTGATATACGATCGATATATTGGTCAAATTAATATTGATAGAAATCAAATAAAAGAAAGAGTAAAAAAATTAATAAGTACAAAAAAGCAAAAAAAATACTCTCTATCTGAGATTTTATTTGACATAGAAAATAACTCAAATTTTGAAAAAAAATTAGAAAATATTAATCAAAGTATAAGCGAGATAGGATTTAAAAACACTGCCAATATATACAGCATATCGGACAGCTCAAAATTTGGAGGTAAAATTGGATGGATAGAGGAACAGAAATTATCAACAAAAATTTTAGAACAATTAAAAGCACTAGAAGTTGGCCAATACACATCTCCTGTGCAGGTAGGTTCTTCATTTTTAATTTTAAAAATAGAGGAAATTAAATATGAAAATGCGATAATAAATGAAGATGAAGAGTTAAATAAGATGATTCAATTTGAGACCAGCAAACAACTAGATAAATTTTCAAAAATATTTTATGAAAAAATAAAAATTAATAGCTTCATAAATGAATTATAAACCTATATTAATTGTTGCAGGTGAGCCAAATAGCATTTTTTTAGAAATATTTTTTAAAAGCATCCAAGCCCATCATTATAAAAGCCCTTTAATAATTATTGCTTCAAAAAAATTACTTGAGCAACAAATGATTAAATTAGGATTTTTTTTTGAAATCAATACTATTGATCAAAATTTTAAAAAATTTAATTTACTAGATAATAAAAAAATTAACTTAATTAATGTAGAGTATAAATTTAAAAGTTGCTTTGAAAAAATTTCTAATAAATCTAATGATTACATAAAAAACTCTTTTGAGTTAGCATTAAAAATTATCAAGCGAAATAAATTATCTAAATTTATTAATGGACCAATTTCAAAAAAATCTTTTTTAAAAGGTAAAGCTTTAGGTATTACTGAGTATTTAGCGAAAAAAACAAAAAATAATAATAAAGTTGTGATGCTTATATTTAATAATAAACTATCTGTTAGTCCACTTACAACACATTTACCTTTAAAAGATGTTCACAAACAAATCTCAAAACAAAAGATATTTCAACATGTTAAGCTTATTGATAAATTTTATAAAACAAAATTTAATAAACTGCCGAGGATAGCAATAACAGGCTTAAATCCACACTGTGAGAGTAATTTTAAAAATTCTGAAGAAGATAAAGTGATAATTCCAGCTATTAAGAAATTGCGATTAAAAAATAATAAAATAAATGGTCCATTTCCAGCTGACACTATCTTTACAAAATCATTTTTAAATAAATATGATGTAATTATTGGTATGTATCATGATCAAGTACTTTCTCCTATGAAGGCTTTATTTGGTTTTGATGCAATTAATATTACTTTAGGTCTACCATTTACTCGTATTTCTCCAGATCATGGCCCAAATTATTCAATGCTAGGTAAAAATTTATCTGATCCAAAAAGCTTAATTCAAGCTTTAAAATTTTTGGATAAATAAGTGTTCATAAAAGCAAAAAAAAGTCTTGGCCAGAACTTCTTAATAAACAGAGAGGTGCTTGAAAAAATTGTATCCATAACAGATATTACCAACAAGGAAGTTTTGGAAATTGGACCAGGCAGTGGAAATCTAACTACATACATTTTAAAAAAAAAACCAAAGAAACTCTATGTTGTAGAAAAAGATGATGATTTAGCTATATTGCTAAAAGAAAAGTTTGATACTGAAATTGAAATTATCAATGATGATATCTTAAAAGTATCTGAAAGTAACATCTCGGAACAAAAACTATCTGTCTTTGGTAACTTACCTTATAATATATCAACAGAAATCTTATCTAAATGGATTCTTAATATTGGCTCAAATTTTTGGTTCGATAGTCTCGTTTTAATGTTCCAAAAAGAAGTTGCTGATAGAATTATATCTGAATTTAATAACTCTAATTATGGCAGACTATCAATTTTATCTAGCTGGAAATTAAATGTAAAAAAGATATTAGACATTAAACCACAAAGCTTTTCGCCAAGACCTAAAATAGATAGTTCTTTACTTTTATTTACTCCTAAAGAAAATTTTTTTGAATTAAAAGATCCTAAAAACCTTGAAAAAATTACTAGAATATTCTTCAGTCAAAGAAGAAAAATGTTAAAAAAACCCTTTAACCAAGTTTTTGATAATGGAAAAGAAGTTGCAGAAAAATTCGGTATTGATCTTAATCTTAGACCACAAAACCTTGAGCCAGAAGTATATTTTAAACTTGTAAAAGAATATGAAGATTTAAGAGGTTAGTTTTTCAACATGTTTTCTAATGAAATCTTTATCGTAATCTTTCGAACCATTGTTAATTTCAGCATCAATTAAACTGCTAATTTTAGAATAACATTCTTCTAGATTGTCATTAATAATTACGTAATCATAATTAATCCAATGCAAAACATCTCTACTAAACTCTTTCATGCGTTCTTCTACTATTAGTTTATCTTTCATGTCTCTATTTGATAATCTTTCAAATAGTATCTCTTTGCTAGGAGGTAAAATAAAAAAAGTAATTAATTTATAATTTAATTTTTTATTCTTGATTTGATCAGCTCCTTGCCAATCAATATCAAATATTACATTTTCACTTTTTTCTAATTTTTCAATAACTGGTGTTCTAGTTGTTCCATAAAGGTGGTTAAACACTTTTGCATACTCTAAAAATTCTTCATTTTTTATTAAATTTTCGAATTTATCATGATCAACAAAGTAGTAATCTTTGTCTGCAATTTCGTTTAGTCTAGGTTTTCTTGTGGTATGAGAAACTGAAATATGAAAATTTTTATTTTTAGATAGGAGTTTTACTAAGGTTGTTTTACCTGCCCCAGATGGGGATGATAAAATTACCATTATCCCATCTTTTTTTATGGACATTTAATTTCTAGTTTGCTTTTCCTGCTATAAAGTTAACAGCGTCACCTACGGTAAGAATTTTTTCAGCTTCACTATCTGAAATTTCTGAACCAAATTCCTCCTCAAAAGCCATTACTAATTCAACTGTATCTAAACTGTCTGCTCCAAGGTCATCTATGAAGCTTGAATCGTCTAATACTTTAGCTTCATCAATTCCTAAGTGATCTGCTACAATTTTTTTAACTTTGCTTGAAATATCTTCTGACATAATGTTCCTTTTTGTTATATTTCGTTAATAGTTCAAAAAGTAGTTTTGTCAACCCAAATACATGCCTCCATTAACATGTAATGTTTCTCCATTAATATAGTCTGACTGATCTGAGCTTAAGAAATTAACTGCATTAGCAATATCTTCAGGTTTACCTAGTCTATTAGATGGAATTTTAGCAATTATTGTTTCTTTAAATTTTTCATCTATTTGGTCTGTCATAGCAGTACTTATAAAGCCTGGGGATATGCAATTAACATTAATATTTTTTTTTGCATATTCAATTGCTAAGCTTTTTGACATTGCAACTATACCTGCCTTAGATGCAGTATAGTTTGCTTGTCCAACATTACCAGTATGACCAACAACAGAGGTTATATTGATAATTTTTCCAGATTTATTTTTAAGCATTTTTTTAATCGAATATTTACACATTAGAAATGTAGAGGTTAAATTAATATTTATAACTTTTGACCACTCTTCTAAGCTCATTCTAATAGTTAGGTTGTCTTTTGTAATGCCTGCATTATTAACAATGCAATCTAAAGATCCACCTAGTTCTTTGGTGGCATTTTCTATAAATTCTTCGATTTTATCGTGTTGAGAAATATCAAATTTAAGAATTTTTATATTATTAAATTTTTCTTTTAACTCTTCTAGTTTTTCAATTCTTGTCCCTGTGGCTAAAATATTTGCACCATTTTGGTTTAGCTTCTCAACTATTGAATTACCAATTCCACCTGAAGCACCTGTGACTATAATATTTTTATCTTTTAAACTACTCATTGATATTAATTAACTTTATATCCTCTTCTGTATTTATTGCACTAACTTTAACATTTTTGTCAATTCTCTTTATTAATCCAGATAAAACTTTGCCTGGTCCTATTTCAATAAACTCTGTAACACCCTTCTCAATCATTAATAAAACACTCTCACGCCAACGAACACTGCTTTCAATTTGTTTAACTAGTAATTCTTTTAGTTCATTCGAATTAGATATTTCTTTTCCTGTTACATTTGAAATAAGGATATTTTTAGGTTCATTAAAATTTAATTTTGCTATTTCTTCTTTCATCACAAGTGTTGCATTATTCATCAATTTACAATGAAACGGAGCACTAACTGGTAATTTAATATTTTTAATATTTGAAGCTTTCAAATCAACCATAATTTTCTTCAGGTCCTCAATTTTTCCACTTAAAACGATCTGACCTACAGAATTGTCATTTGCAATAAAGCATTCGTATTTATCTTTATTCTCATCAATAATTTTTTTTATTATTTCAATTTCAGAACCTAAAACTGCAACCATTCCACCCACTCCTTTTGGAACAGAGTTTTGCATCGCACTACCTCTAATTTTTAATATCTTTAAAGTATCTGAAAATGACAATGACCCAGCTGCGGTCAATGCAGAGTACTCTCCTAAAGAATGTCCTGCATAAAATTTTGCTTTATCTAAATCAATTTTAAACTCTTCTTTGATTAACTTAAATATTGAATAACTCAGTAAAAATATTGCTGGCTGTGTATTTTCAGTTAAGTCTAATTCTTCCTTAGGGCCATTTAAGATAAGGTTTGATAGTGAGAAACCAAGAGTATCATCTGCTTTCTTGAATAGATCTTGAACTAAGCTATATTTTGCATGTAGGTCTTTGCCCATTCCTACTAATTGTGAGCCTTGACCTGGAAAAATAACAGAAAACATTTAAATATCTAAAGTTTATTATGGTTTTAAGTGTTGTAATTCAATAATTATAATAGTATATCCTCACTTTTTATTAAAGAACAATTATGAATTTATACGAACACACAATAGTTGCTAGACAAGATACAAGCCCAGCGCAAGTTAAGCAATTAACTGAAAAATATTCTAAAATAGTTGAAAAAAATGAAGGAGAAATAGTGCAAACTGAAGATTGGGGTTTGTTAAATTTAGCTTACATTATTAAAAAAAATAAAAAAGGCATCTATATGCACTTTAAGATTAAAGGTCCTGGAAAAATTATTGATGAATTAGAAAAAAATGAAGCAATTGATAAAAATCTTCTAAGATATATGACAGTTAAGGTTAAAAAATTTAATTTAGAGGCTAAATATTTTTCAAAGAAAGATGAATACGAAAAAAAAGAATATAAAAAAGAATTTAATAGAGACTAATTATGCCATCAAAAAAAAGAGCAGGAAATAAAAAAAAAGGAAGTCAAAGTAACTTTGCAAAACTAAGTATTTTTCAACCTAATAAATACAAATTTAAGAAAACTTGCCCTTTATCTGCAAAGGGTGCTCCAGAAGTTGATTATAAAAACATCAGATTGTTAAAAAAATATATGTCTGAAAATGGTAAAATTTTACCATCAAGAATTACGAATGTTTCACAAAAAAAACAAAGAGAGCTTTCTCTATCTATTAAGAGAGCTAGAAATTTAGCGTTAATTTAAATGAAAGTTATACTTTTAGAAAATTTAAGAAGAATTGGATCTATTGGAGAAATTATAGATGTTAAAAGAGGGTTTGCTAGAAACTTCTTAATATCAAACAAAAAAGCTCTTTATGCCTCAAAAGAAAATATTGCAGAAGTTGAAAAGATTAAATCTGAGCTAAGTAAAAAAGATACTGAAAAGAAAAAAGAAGCTCAAAAAATTTCTGAACAAATTAACAATAAAGAATATGAAATTAAAAAATTAAGTACTGAAAATAAAGAATTGTATGGATCAGTTAAACCAACTGAAATTTCAAAACTGATATTAGAAAATGACAAACTAGATATTAAACCTTCAATGATACAACCAATAACTGAAATTAAATCAATTGGTAAATTTAAGGTTAAAATTATTCTACACTCTGAAGTAGATTCTGAAATTACTATTAATGTAGTTACAGCTGATACTATTCAATAATTATACAATTTTTTCCCCAGCATATATTTGTTATTTTTTTAAATCTTAATTGAGATAAGATTTCTTCATGGAAAATAACCTCAGCTTAGTTAAAGATACTTTTAAAGAACTTCCAAACAATATTGAAGCAGAACAGGCTGTAATTGGATCAATACTAGTTCAAAATGAAACATTTGATGAAATAAATACTATTGTTTCTAGTGTTAACTTTTATGACCCCATGCATCAAAGTATTTTTTCAGCAATTGAAAGCCTAATTTACAAAGGGATGCTCGCAAACCCCATAACTTTAAAAAATTATTTTGAAAATGAAAAGGACGAATTAAATGTTCCTGAGTATTTAGTAAAAGTTACAAAATTTTCTACTCCTCCAAGACAAGCAATAGAATATTCAAGAATAATTTATGATATGTTCGTGAGACGTGAATTAATTAAGATATCTGAAAATACTATTGACGCTGCAAAACTAAATGCACTTGATGTTAATGGCCAAAATATAATTGAAAATTCAGAAAGGTTATTATTTGATCTTGCTGAAAAAGGTTCTTTCAATTCATCACTTATTAAATTTGATGAAGCGATGAAACAAACTATTGAGATGGCCTCAGCTGCTTATCAAAATGATGCGGGGATCGTTGGTGTACCTACTGGTCTAAGAGACCTAGATGATAGACTGGGTGGGCTTCATAATTCAGATTTAATTATTATTGCAGGTAGACCTTCAATGGGTAAAACTGCTTTAGCAACAAATATAGCTTTTAATGCTGCTCAAAAACTACAAGAAAGTGGAAAGAAATCTGCAGTAGCTTTCTTCTCATTAGAGATGTCTTCTGAACAATTATCAACTAGAATTTTAGCAGAACAATCTAGAATTAAATCAAACGATATAAGACGTGGAAGAATTTCTGATGAGCAATTTGATAAATTTATTGAGACATCAAAGAATATTTCTGAACTTCCTTTGTATATAGACGAAACACCAGCTATCAGTATCGCTGCTATGAGCAACAGAGCAAGACGTATTAAAAGATTATTTGGTTTAGACTTGATTGTTGTAGATTACATTCAATTGATGAGAGGATCTGGAAATAATAGAGATGGTAGAGTTCAAGAAATTTCTGAAATCACTCAAGGCCTTAAGGCAATGGCAAAAGAACTTAAGCTTCCAGTGATAGCTCTATCACAGCTATCAAGAGCGGTAGAACAAAGAGATGATCATAAACCTCAGTTATCAGATTTAAGAGAATCTGGATCAATTGAACAAGATGCTGACGTTGTAATGTTTGTATATAGAGAGGCCTATTACTTAGAGAGAAAAGAACCTAGACCCGCAACTGTTGAGCATGCTGAATGGCAAGCAAAAATGAATGAGGTGTCAAATCTAGCAGAGCTTATTATTGGAAAACAAAGACACGGCCCAACGGGTAATGTTATGGTAGAATTTGAAGCAATGTTTACCAAATTTAAAGATACTCAAATTAACTAATATCCAATATATTAGCTGTGAATGCTGTCTCTATTTTATCAAAATATTGTTTTAAAGAATCCTAAATCAATTTTTATATTACTGTTAATTACTCTCTTAAGTTTTGGGTATTTTTCTAAAGATTTTAGACTAGATGCCTCATCTGATACTCTGTTAATCGAAGGGGATCCTGATCTTGAATATTTAAAAGAAGTCACTGAAAGATATGGCTCTAAAGAGTTTTTAATCTTAACTTATTCCCCCAATGAGGGAATGGTTACTGAATCTTCTATTAATAATCTTTTAAGTTTAAAATATAAAATCCAAAGTCTAGATTGGGTTCATAGCGTTATTACACTACTTGATATCCCTTTATTAAATAATTCAGAAGCGCCTCTTCAAGAAAGACTAGAAAGTTTTAAAACTTTAAAAGATGAAGGTGTCGATACTGAAAGAGGATTTAAAGAAATATTAAATAGTCCAGTTTTTAGAAATTTTGTAATAAGTGAAGATGGTAAAACAAGCGGCATAATTGTTTATATAAAAAAAGATGAACTAAAAGATATTGAAAATAAATCATCTCAAGAAATTGAAGAATATAAAGATACTTTAAAAAAGAAAAATCATGAAAATATCACCCAAATAAGAGAGGTTATTAAGTCCTATGGAGATGTTGGAAAAATATACTTAGGAGGTATTCCAATGATCACTGATGACATGATGTCATTTATTAAAAGTGATATTATTGTTTTTGGTCTAGGAGTTCTTTTATTTATTATTGCTACTCTGTGGTTTATATTTAGAAAACTAATTTGGATTATTGTTCCAATTAGTAGCTGCTTTTTTTCAGTTTTAATTATGACAGGTCTACTTGGTCTTTTAGGCTGGAAGGTTACTGTTATATCCTCAAACTTTATTGCTTTAATGTTAATTCTAACTATGGCAATGAATATTCATATGAGCACCCGGTTTCTACAATTAAGAGAAGATTTTCCGAATTTAGATAATTTAAAAATTATTATAATGACAACTAGCAAGATGTTTTGGCCTATTATTTATACAGTTCTTACAACTATATGTGCTTTTCTATCTTTAGTATTTAGTGGCATAAAACCTATTATTGATTTTGGGTGGATGATGACTTTAGGATTAATAACCTCTTTTATAATCACATTTACTTTACTCCCTACTCTACTGAGCTTTATGTCTAGCAATAAAGTAAAGATTAAAGAAGATACAGATTCTAAAATTACTTCTTTTTTTGGTAAAATTTCTATTAACAATAAAAGTATAATTTTTTTAGTAACAGGTTTGGTTATCGCCTTAAGTGTTGTTGGAATAAGTAAGCTTGAAGTTGAAAATAGTTTTATAAATTATTTTAATAAAAATACTGAGATTTATAAAGGTATGAAACTTATTGATGAAAAACTAGGTGGCACGACACCTTTAGAAGTTATATTAAAATTTCCTGAAAATATCATAGTAGAGACTAGCGAAGATGAAGAATTTGAAAGCTGGGATGATGAAGGTAGTAAAGATGATGAAAAATACTGGTTTACAAAAGACAAAATTGAAAAAATTCAAAATGTTCATAATTATTTAGATAATCTTCCTGCAGTTGGAAAGGTTTTATCATTTAGTTCAATTATTGAAGTTGCTACACAGTTAAACAATAACAAGCCCCTTGGAACCTTAGAAATGGGTGTGCTTTATTCAAAAATTCCAGAAACTATAAAAAAAGATATTATAGATCCTTATATATCCATAAAAGATAATGAAGCTAGGATAAGTCTTAGAATTATTGACTCACAGGATGGTTTAAGAAGAAATGATTTAATAAACCAAATAAATTATGACCTTGAAAATGAATTAAAGCTTAGCAAAGAAGAGTTTAAACTAGCGGGTGTTTTAATCTTATTTAATAATTTACTCCAAAGTCTTTTTAAATCTCAAATACTCACATTAGGTTTAGTAATGGTAGGAATTTTTGCAATGTTTATGATCTTATTTAGAAATTTTAAACTATCTCTTATTGGTGTTGTTCCTAATTTTATTGCAGCTTTCTTTATTTTAGGAATTATTGGTCTACTTGGAATACCCCTTGATATGATGACTATTACTATTGCTGCAATCACAATAGGGATCGCAGTAGATAATAGTATTCACTACATTTATAGGTTTAAAGAAGAGTTTTTAAAAATTAAAGACTATAATAAAACACTAAAAGTTTGTCACTCAACAGTGGGTGTTGCAATCCTCAATACTTCAATAACCATTGTCTTTGGTTTTTCAATTTTAGTTTTCTCTAAATTTATACCCACAATTTACTTTGGTGTGTTTACTGGTTTAGCAATGTTACTTGCAATGATTTCAGTATTAACTTTACTGCCCTCTCTTCTACTAATTAGTAAACCATTCGGAAAATAACATTATTATGCTTGATGCTTTAAAAGATTTTTATCAAGCGGTGTCTTTAATAGATCTAATATTTCTAATCATTACAATTTTTTCAGTTATCAAGTGTTATAGTAAAGGTTTTGTTTTAAGTTTATTGTCAGCTTCAAAATGGGTATTGGCTTATGTTGTAACTTTACTTCTTTTTCCAAAAGCTAAGCCTTATTTTAAAAATATAATTGATAGTGAATATGTTTTAGATATTGCGCTCGGCATAACTATCTTTATTTTAGTGATCTTTGTTATTCTTATTACAAATAAAGCCATTAGTAAGACGGTAAAATTTGTTGGTCTTGGAAGACTCGATTCCTTATTTGGGTTATTTTTTGGATTTATCCGAAGTTATGTAATCTGCATTTGTTTATTTTCAGCTGTAGATATTGTGTATAATTATAGTAAATGGCCAATTAATACTGATAAATCATACGCCTTCCCATATATTGAAAAAGGTAGTAATTATTTGTTGAAAGAGTTTCCAAATGAAAAAAACTATCAAGATTCTAAAGAAAAAATTCAAGATTTATAATCCCAAATTAAAAGAAGAATGTGGTGTCTTCGGTGTAAGTAACAATAAAGATTCAGCCGCACTGACCGCTTTAGGATTGCATGCTCTACAACATAGAGGTCAAGAAGGTTGTGGAATAGTTACATTTGATGGAAAAAAATATTACTCTGAAAAAAGATTTGGCTTAGTTGGAGATAATTTTAATAAAGAGAAAGTATTAAATAGTTTGCCTGGTGATTATGCTATTGGTCATAACAGATATAGTACAACTGGTGAAAACACTTTAAGAAATATACAGCCTTTTTTTGCAGATACAAATGCTGGAGGTATCGGTGTAGCTCATAATGGAAATTTAACTAATTCAATAACTCTTCGAAATAGATTGGTTCAAGATGGTGCAATATTTCATACTACATCTGACACAGAAACAATTGTTCAATTAATTGCTAAATCAAAAAGAAACAAAACAATTGATAAAGTTATAGATGCCATATTCCAAATACAAGGTGGTTACGCGCTTGTCATGCTAACACAAAATACTTTAATTGGTGTAAGAGATCCTCATGGTATCAGACCATTAGTGATTGGGAAAATCAAAGATAGCTATGTCTTTGCTTCTGAAACATGTGCGCTAGATATAATTGGTGCAAAATATATTCGAGATGTAGAAAATGGTGAGGTTGTTTATATAGAAAATAATGAACTAAAAAGCATTAAACCCTTCCCTGCTAGAGAAGTTCGTCCGTGTGTTTTTGAGTATATTTATTTTGCAAGACCAGACAGTTTACTAAATGGTAAATCTGCTTATGAACATAGAAAGCAATTTGGAATTGAACTTGCAAAAGAAAACAAAATCAAAGCAGATATTGTAGTTCCTGTACCAGACTCTGGTAATGCAGCAGCCCTTGGTTTTGCTCAACACTTAGGAATTAACTTTGAATTAGGTTTGATTAGAAATCATTATGTTGGTCGAACTTTTATTGAACCCAGTCAAAAAATTAGAAGTCTTGGTGTGAAATTAAAATTAAATGCAAATCAATCTACTATTAAAGATAAAATAATTATTTTAATAGATGACTCGCTTGTAAGAGGGACAACTTCTCATAAAATTGTAAAAATGTTATATGATGCAGGAGCCAAAGAAGTTCATGTAAAAATTGCCTGTCCGGAAATTAGGTTTCCTGATTTTTATGGTGTGGATACTCCTACTAAAAAAGAGTTACTTGCTGCAAATAAAACTAATGACGAAATTTGTGAATATATTGGTGCTAAATCATTAGATTTTTTATCTTTAGAAGGTGTTTATAGAGCAATGGGTTTTAACAAAAGAGATAATAATTATCCTCAATTAACAGATCATTATTTTACAGGTGAATATCCTGTTAAACCTATAGATGAATTAGGGGATGATAAAATTACTCAATTATCATTACTAAGCACCGCTTCGAACAACTAAAGCAATCAATACAAAACTTTTAAACAGAAGCGTTAAACATAAAGACTTTAAAATAAACTTTAAATCCTTATATATAAATCAATGATCACTCATAAAGAACATATAATCAAATATTTTGAGTCTGGAATTAAAGATGTTAAAAATTTTAAAATTGGCATTGAGCATGAAAAATTTTTATTTGATGAAAAAACAAACAAAAGAGTAGATTACCCAACTGTCCTTAAAATGTTTTCACTTCTAAGCGAATTTGGTTGGAAGCCAATAATGGAAAAAGAAAATATTATTGGATTACAGAAACAAGGAAAAAGTATTACTCTTGAACCAGGAAATCAAATTGAGTTATCAGGTGATAAACTAAATAATATCCATGAAGCTTGCGCTGAATCTCATGATTATTTATTTGAGTTACAGCAAGTAACAAAAAAATTAAATTTAAAAATTGTTAGTGCTGGTTTTGATCCGATTTCATCCCTTAATGAAGTTCCTAATAATCCAAAACAAAGATATCAAGTAATGACTAAGGATATGCCCAATGGTGGTTCTTTAAGCTTAGATATGATGTATAGAACTTGTGGTACACAACTTAACTTGGATTACGATTCTGAAAAAGATTTTATTAAGAAGTTTAAAATAATTAATTCTATAGTGCCAATATCTATCGCACTATTTGCAAATTCTTCAATAGTTGAAAAAAAAAATAGTGGTTTCAGTTCTTATCGTTCTAAAGTTTGGCAAGAAACATCGAGAGGAGGTTTACCTGAAGTTTTTTTTGATAATATGGATTTTGAAAAATATGCAGATTTTTCAATAAACTTTCCTTTATTATTTATTCAAAACGAAAAAGAATATTTATCAGGAAGCAATTATTCATTTTCAGATTTCATGAATGGAAAAATTAGTGAAATTAACAGCCGACTTCCAACTGAAGACGATTTAACCACTCACCTAAGTACAATTTTTACAGAAAATAGACTTAAGAAATATATAGAGTTAAGATCAATGGACACTTGTGGTTGGGACTGTTTGTGTTCTGGACCTGCTTTTAATACTGGAATATTATATGGAAATTTAGATGAGGCTTACGAATTGGTTTCTAAGTGGGATAAAAATAAAATAATTAATGCCTACCTAGAAGCACCTAAAAAAGGGTTTAACACTGAGTTAATGGGAAAAGACCTATTACATTGGGCGTCATTGCTGCTTGGGATTTCTAGAAAAGGATTATTAAACAGAGACATTTTGAGTAAATCTAATGATAATGAGGCTAAGTTTTTAAATCACTTAGATAAACTGATTGATAATAAGACAACAAACGCAGATCATATGATAGATAAATTTTCTAAGAATGAAAATTTAAACGATTTATATGACAAATAAGATAGTTGCAATTCAAGGTGATCATCCTTCAAAACTAAAGCCTCTAACGGATACTAGTATATTTCTTGCCATTGAAGCACAAAGGTTAAAATACAAAATTTTTTATTATGAACCTAAAGAGCTCTCAATTATTAACGATAAGGTCGTAGCGAATGGATTTTACGTAGAGTTTAATTATTCAAATAAACGTTTTTTTAAAATATTAAACCAACAAAAACTAGAACTTACACAATGTAAGTATATTTTGATACGGCAAGATCCTCCTTTTAATTTAGAATATATTTCAACAACTTACATTTTAGATAAGATAAAAAATAAAGTTAAAATTATTAATAATCCAACTTCTATTAGAAGTATCTCTGAAAAACTATATTCAACATCTTTTCAAAAATATATGCCAGATACAATTTTCACAAAAGATATAAACGAAATTAATAAGTTTTTTTCTAAAAATAAAAAAATTATTATAAAACCTATTCATAGTTTTAGTGGCAATGATATTCACTTATTTCAAAATAAAATAAATACAAAATTGATTACAAATTTCATAAAAAAACATGGGCATATTATGTGTCAAAAGTTTTTACCTAAAATTAAGTTTGGAGATAAAAGAGTTTTTATAATTAATGGTAAAGTTTGCGGTGCGATCTCTAGAGTTCCAAAAAAAGGATCTTTTTTAAGCAACATGAGTAAAGGAGCCATACCTATCTCGGTTAAATTAACAAAATTAGAAAATAAAATTTCAAATATAATTGGTAAAGATCTTAAAAAAAATAACATCTATTTTTCTGGTATTGATTTTATCGACCAAAAACTAAATGGAGATATTAATGTAACTTCTCCTACAGGATTAAAATCTTTTTATGATCTTACAAGCATTAATCTTGCAAAAACATTTTGGAAAGGATTAAAAGCTTGAACAAATTATCCGACCAGCAAAAAGGATCTTTACTCGCATTTGTTGCAGTAATGTTTATTACTCCTGATAGTTTATTTATTAGACTTTCTAATGTTGATACTTGGGGGCTTGTTTTTTATCGAGGCCTTATTCCTTTCATTACTGTATTTTTAGGAATGTTATTAATTTATAAATTAAATTTCTTTAAAATGCTTTTTTCAAGTGGCTATCATGGCTTACTTTATATTGGTACTTTCTCTATAACCAATATTACCTTTGTTGTTTCAATACAAAATACCAATGTTGCAAACACATTAGTTATGATTGCAATGGCTCCTATGTTATCTGCAGTGCTTGGTGCAATATTTTTAAAAGAATTACCTGATAGAAAAACATGGATTACAATATTTGTAACTTTTACTGCTGCTATTTATATATTCTACGATTCAATACAATTAGGTAACTTTTTTGGAGATATATTAGGCTTAATAACTGCTTTAGGTTTAGCTGTTGGAGCGGTTACTATTAGATCCGCAAAGGATAAAAACTTAATCCCAGCTGCTGTTGTTGGAAAATTAATTGTAGCGATGTTTGCACTTCTGTTCATTGAAAGTTTTGCACTAGTTGATAGTGATCTAATTATTGTTCCTCTAATGTGTGTTATGTGTGTTGCTATACCTTTTGTGCTAGTGACTATAGCTCCAAGGTTCATACCTGCAGCTGAAGTGAACCTATTCTTCTTACTAGAGACTATAATTGGTCCTATTTGGGTATGGTTGATTATTAAGGAGCAGCCCAGCCTTGAGACTATCCAAGGTGGTGCCGTTATCATTACAGCAATTGCCATTCACTCTTTTATTAAGCTAAAGAATTCATAATTTAATCATAATAAAGACTTGATTTACATCTAGATCGCAAATAAGTACGGTCAATTTTATGAATAAAGTTTTAAAGAACTCTTGGGCACTATTTACTGGAATGGGTTTCATTATGATGGCTTATGGTTTCCAAGGCTCATTGCTTGGTGTAAGAGCAGTAGCAGAAGATTTTAGTTTAATATCAACAGGTTTTATGATGTCTGGTTATTTTGCTGGGTATTTTATTGGTGCAAAATCTATTCCGCATATTATTTCTAGAGTTGGACATATTAGAGTGTTTGCTGCATTTGCTTCAATTGCATCGCTTATTGTTTTGCTCCATTCCATTTTTATTCATCCATTTGTTTGGTTTTTATTAAGAGTTCTTACAGGAATAAGTATGGTCTCGATTTATACGGTAGCTGAAAGTTGGTTAAACGACAGAGCTAGTAATAAAAATAGAGGAAGTATTCTATCAATATACATGGTCATCTTATATGGTGCCATGGGTATTGGAATGTTTTTTTTAAACTTTAGTGACCCAATAAAATTTGAACCATTTATTTTGATTTCAGTACTTACCTCAGCGGCCTTGGTGCCAATTTTACTTACTAAAAAAAAACCACCTAATTTTAAAAAAGTTAAAGCTATGTCTTTAAAGGAAGTTTATAAAGCTTCTCCTTTTGGAATGGTGAGTTCATTTTTTTATGGAACCATACAGTCTGCTTTATTTACGTTACTTGCTGTTTATGCTGCATCAATGAATTTTTCAATTTTTGAAATTTCACTTGTAACTTTTTTATTAGCTATATCGGGTGCTATATCACAATGGCCTATAGGAAAAATTTCAGATTCTTTTGATAGAAGAAAAGTAATTATCTATTCAACTTTTGGAGCAGCTTTTTTTGCTTTTTGTGCAATAATTTCATCTGGACAAATGTATTTACCAGGTGATTTAGCAACTAACAGAACTTGGTTTTATATATCCTTAATATTATTTTCAGTATGTAGTCTTCCTATGTTTTCTCTAATTCTTGCTCACACAAATGACTTTATACCTAAGGAACAATTCGTTGCAGCTGGTGCTAGTTTACAATTTACGTTTGGTATGGGTGCAATGGGAGGACCTTTTTTGTGTTCTATCTTTATGAATATAGTTGGATTAAATGGGTTTTTTGTTTTTTTAATATTCTTTCACATGTTAATTGGAGCATTTGGTATCTATAGAAATACTATAAGAGAAGTTGTTGATAATCCTGACTCGCAATTCGTTGCAATGCCATCCTCTATCACACCTGTTGGAATTGAGTTAAGTCCAACAGTAGAACCTATTGATGAACCTCAAAAAACTGAAGACACTCAAACAACAACTAGCCTTTAAGCATACTGGCCAGCAACATATCCAGAAGACCAAGCCCATTGGAAATTATAACCACCTAAATGACCAGTAACATCAACCACTTCTCCAATAAAAAATAATCCAGGATGTTTATTGGACATCATTGTTTTAGAAGAAATTTCCTCAGTATCAATACCACCCAAAGTAACTTCAGCTGTTCTATAACCTTCAGTTCCTGTAGGATTTACCGCCCACGCATTTATAGAATTACTCAAACTAGTTAATACTTTGTTCGATAATTCACATATATTTCCATTAACATTATTTTCATTGCAGATTATATGAGCTAATCGTTTAGGAAGAATTTCAGAAACTATAATGCTTATATCTTGTTTAGGATTAGAGATCTTTCTATCATGTAGAAATTTATCTACATCAAGCTTTGGTGATAAGTTAACTTTGATATTATCTCCTAATTTCCAATAAGAAGAAATCTGTAATATAGAAGGTCCACTCAAACCTCTATGGGTAAATAACATTCCTTCCTCAAAAAAAGTTTTTTTAAAAGAAACAACTGCTTCAACAGATAACCCGGTAAGCTCCTTACAAATTGCCAGTATTTTTTCACTAAATGTTAAAGGAACTAATGCTGGTAATGTTTCAATAACTTTTAAACCAAATTTTTGAGCAATATCATAGCCAAATTTACTTGCTCCAATTTTTGGAATAGACAACCCACCTGTTGCAACAATTAATGACTGACAGAAGTATTTATCACTTCCGACAACTATAAAATATTTATTATCTTTTTTATCAATGTCGTCAATAATTGTATCTTTTTTTAAAACTACTTTTGCCATCTCGCACTCTAAAAGTAGCATATCTATAATTTGTTGAGCACTTTCATCACAAAAGAGCTGTCCTAATTTTTTTTCATGAAATTTAATATTATGTTTCTTTATTAAATCTATGAAATTATTTGGCGTGTATTGTTTTAAAGCTGATATTACAAATTTAGGATTATTTGAAATAAACTTACTAGGATGAGTATGTATGTTGGTAAAATTACATCGTCCACCACCTGATATTCTAATTTTTTCTCCTATTTTTTTTGCATGATCGACTAAAAGTACTTTTCGTCCCCGTTTACCAGCTTCTATGGCACTCATCATACCAGCGGCACCCGCACCTACTACAATAACATCAAATTGTTCTGTCATGGATTAATAATAAAGTTTAATAATGTGGGGGTTTTTTATCAATCATAACCATACCCGCTTCATCACTGCTCTCTAATTCGTTGACTCTTTTTTCAAGATTTGAAACTTGTTTTTTTAAAACTGATACTTCTTTTTGTTGAGAATACATTTCATCACTCATTTGCGATATTTCATTTTGAAGAAAGCTGATCTGTTCTTCTAATTTTTTGACTAAATCTTCCATATAATTGCAACTTAAAAGAGTTTCAAAATAAATCAAATAGTCAATTATGAAAATTTTTGTTAAGGTCAATTCATTATATAATAAAAAATTATGCCTTCATTTGATGTAATCAGTAAAGTTAGCTACCCAGAGTTTGATAACGCTCTTGCAAACTGCCTTAGAGAAATTGGTAATCGATTTGACTTTAAAGGACTTCATATCTCAATTGAAAGAAAAGATAAGATTATCACCACATTAGCTCCCGATGAGCTAAAATTAAAACAAGTTAATGAATTATTACAGGTTCATCTTATCCGACGAAAAGTAGATCCAAGAGTATTATCAGTTAAAAATTCAGAAAATGCTGCAGGTTCATCAATCAGACAAGTTAGTGAACTAGAAGAAGGTATTAGCCAAGAAAATGCAAAAAAAATTATTGCTGAAATAAAAAAATTAAAACTTAAAATTCAGATTAAAATTCAAGGAGAAGAATTACGAGCTGAAGGAAAAAAAAGAGACGATCTTCAGGAGGCTATGTCAGCAATAAGCGCTATTGATATTGGTCTTCCAATAGAATTTGTTAACTTTAGAGATTAAAAATCATAAAATAACAATCATAGGTTGAACTCATTTTAGACGGTATTTAAAAAAAATAATATAAATCTTATTGAGTATTCATGATTTATTTGATCAAATAATTTTTTAAAAGAATGCCTTTAAGAAATAAAAAAAAAAAAAATTAAATCTTCAAAAAATAAGTCTAGCTTAACAAAGCTAGCTTCTATTACCACCAATACTTTAAGTAATGCATATTCAAAATATAGAAAAAACTTAGAAAATAAAAAAATCAAAAAAATTAAGTTAAAAAAACTTGAAGAAAAAAATGAGATTTTAAAAGAACAAAAAGAATTAAAAATTTTGAAAGAAAAACTTCAAAAAGAAAATAATAAATTAAATTTAAAAGATAAAGAATTAAAAACTAAAGAAGAGTCTATTAAAATAGAAAATAAAAGACTAATTAAAAAAGATGAAGATTTGGGTCAAATTGACAAAGATCTCAGAGTAAAAGAAAAAGAGCTCAAACTTAAAGAAGAAGAGCAAAATAGAAAAGAATTAGATTTAAGAGTTAGGGAAGAAGAACAAAAAAACAAAGATTTAAAGGAAAGAAGAAAAAAAGAAAAATTTTTAAAAGAAATAAGAGAGCAAGAGGAATTAAAGAAAAAAATTGAAAATATTAAATTGAAAGAATGGGAAGAAAAATTTGACCAAGAACAAAAATTAAAATTACAAGAAGAATTAATAAAAGAACAAAAGTTTAAAGAAAGAGAATTTGCAAAAAAAGAGATAGATAATAATCAAGACTCAGAGGTAACTACTTCAGCTTTAGAAAATTTTAAAATCGACAAAACCTCTCAAAACTAAACTTGGATAAAGAAAACGCAAGTAAACTGTGGAAAATGATACAGGAAGCTGGCGATTATTTACTAGGTCAGTTACCAAGCCATCCAAATCATCCTAAAGGAAGAAACCCCTACGCTCATGTTGCTCTATGTGTCAAAGAGAAGTTTGAGAACTCTTATAAAGATATACCTGACGAACAATTTGATGAAGTTGTTAAATATATTGAATTTTTAAAACAAAATCCTAGTTAGATTTTTTTAAGATCTCCAATAATTGATCCACATCACTCTCTTGAGTATTCCAGGCAGCAACTAATCTAACTGCTTGTCCATCAAGCTCATCTTCATTCATCTTGTAACCTTCAGAATTTAAATGCTCAATCATATTTCTTGGAAATTTTGCAAAAACTTCATTCGCTTCTGTTGGGTATGCTAGTTTAATACTATTATGTTTTGCTAATCCTTCACTTAATTTTTTTCCCATCTTATTTGCATGTCTTGCATTCCTTAACCAGACATCATTTGAAATATACGCATCAAGCTGAGCAGATACAAAACGCATCTTAGACAATAAATGCCCTGCTCTTTTCATTAAAAAAGCAATATTGCCAACTAGATCTTTATTAAAAAAAATAATTGCTTCAGCTGCAAGACAACCATTTTTGGTTGCTCCAAATGATAAAACATCAATGCCTGATTTCCAGGTCATTTCAGCAGGAGTACAATTTAATGCAGTTAAAGCATTTGCAAATCTTGCTCCATCCATATGCATATTTAAATTATGCTTATGCGTAATTTCAGAAATCTTTTTAATCTCATCTAATTGGTATACTTCTCCTGTTTCACAAACTTGAGTAATGCTTACTGAAGCAGGTTGAGTATGATGCACAATGCCTTTACCAGTAATAGCTTTATCTAATTCTTCAGGTGTTATTTTTCCATTAATCCCATTTAAAGTAACTAATTTTCCACCCCCTGTATAAAACTCAGGTGCCCCACATTCATCTGTATTAATATGAGAAAGTTTATGACAATAAATATTACCATATGACGGTGTCATTGTTGCTAAAGCTAATGCATTAGCAGCCGTTCCTGATGCAGTTGGAAAAACAATTACATCTTTTTCAAATAGTTCTGAAAACTTCTTTTGTAAATCAGCTGATATTTGGTCATTACCGTATGGAGTGCTATCACCATCATTAGCTTTCAATATCGCATCTAATACCTCAGGACATGCGCCCGCTACATTATCAGAAGCAAATTTTATTCGCTCTCTTTTTGTTTTAACTGTTGCCATATTTATTGTTTTGGAAAATAATCTTTTAATTCACCTTCACGGTAAACATCTGCTGTACAACAATGAAGGCCTCCACCAAATGCATAAGCATCTCTTAAATCAACAGGGATTACTTCCATTCCTAATTTATCTAATTGTTCTGCCTGATATACCTCACTTTTTTCAACACAAACAGTTTTTGGATCTAATACTAGAACGTTCATTGATAACCAAGTTGAAGAATAACATAATGGTGGTGGCTCATTATGTGCGGGTTGTGCGCTATCAATAATTTCCCATCCATTATTTTCAAATAATTTTCTTTGTTCTTTTGGCAATCTTCTTTGAGGATTATTAATGATTAATCCTTCTTTAATAGGAGTAAAGGTTGCATCGATATGAATTGGATAAGGATCACCTGGAAAATTAACAGCATGAACTCTATGATCTTTAAAATGTCTTTTAAGCCAATCAATTCCTTTAAGATTAGTAGTAAATCCATGCTGAACTACTAAATCTTTTCCAAATCTTAAAACATCTGCTGCATCAAATAATGGTTCTTCTTCAGTTGTTACAAAAAACTTATCTTCAGTCCACTCTAATCTTTTTTGAATACCAATTTTATCAGATAAATAATCTTTCCTATAATCTGCATCAGTTAACCTTGGTTTTGGCGCAGACTCGTGTCTCATATTAGGGTCATCATTATAATATTTCTGTAATAATGGTCGGTAACAAAGGTACTCGAACCATCTACATCTATAACTCATTGTCGCCTCTAAAATTTCACTACCCACAGTTAACAACACATCTCGTGGTGGCATGCAGCCAAACATTGTTTCCGCCTCCCAGTCTGGTGTAGATGTTTTTTGGCTAAAATCTATTGGGTCTGGTCTATCGACCTTGATACCTCTTTTTTCAAGCATGTTTGAAAAATTGTCTAAAAGTTCATTTGCCTTATCAACTGTATCTTTTGTTCTTGGTCCAAACTGACCTCGCATGTCACTGTCCTCTGGAACTTTTGCATCTAATGCAGGTTCTGGTGCTGGAATACAAGTACCATCAGCTTTGCCAACAATTACATGTTTTAAAGGATCCCATTCATTCCAACTATTAACTACAGTTTTTTCACTCATAATTTATGATTTGATAATATTATGTTCTGGACCAAAAGGAAACTTAGTAATGTTTTCTGCATTATCTTTTCCTATAACCAAGATATCATGCTCTCTATATCCACCAGCTCCTGGTTTACCCTCTGGTATCATGATCATTGGTTCCATAGAAACCACCATGTTTTCCTCTAAAACAGTATCTATATCTTCACGAAGTTCTAATCCTGCTTCTCTTCCATAGAAATGAGATAGGACACCAAATGAATGACCATAACCAAATGTTCTATAATGAAGATAACCAAGCTCAGCAAATAGTTCATTCAACTCATGACAAATATCAGAACATTTTACACCTGGTTTAATTAGCTCTAATCCTCTTTTATGAACTTTAACATTTGCTTCCCAAGCTTTTAAGGATGCATCATCAATTTTATCTAAAAAAAGAGTTCTCTCTAAAGCTGTGTAGTACCCTGAAATCATAGGGAAAGTATTTAAAGAAAGAATATCTCCTGATTTTAATTTTCTATTGGTTTTTGGGTTATGAGCACCATCCGTATTAAGTCCCGACTGAAACCAAACCCATGTATCCATATATTCTGCATCAGGGTACGTTTTTGCAATTTCACGCTCCATTCTATCTCTACCGGCTATTGCAATTTCAAGCTCGCTTTCTCCAACTTTAATATTTTTGACAATTTCTTCGCCCCCAAGATCAGCAATTCTTGCACCATTTTTAATAATTTCTATTTCTTCAGCAGATTTAATCATTCTAAGTTGCATTAAATCTTTTGAAACATCGCTGAAAACTGAAAAAGTAAAAATAGACGTAAGCTTTTCTTTAACATCTAAGGTTACATGATCATTTTCAATACCAATATTCTTAGGAGGTTCGTCTCTTCCAATAATTGAAACAATTGCTTTTAAAAAATTATCTCTTTTCCAATCAGTATAAATAACATTATCACTATGAGATCTACGCCAAGGTTGACTAGCATCAATGTTTGCTGAAATTGTTGAAATTTTATTAGCTGTTACTACACAGCCATAAGGTCTACCAAAAGAACAATAAATAAATCCTGTATAGTAAGCAATGTTGTGCATTGAAGTTAAAATAATCATATCAAGATTATTTTTACTCATTGTGGTTCTTAATTTAGTTAATCGACTTTGATATTCTTGATCTGTAAAAGGTAGTTTGGCCTTTTCACCATTCTTTAGAGTAAAAAAATTTGGTCTTTCCATTATAATTAATTAAGAGCGATAAACCGTCTATTAGTTTTAATTGTAAGACTATAATAAATGATAGACATAAAAAGAAAGAAGCCACCTATTATCGTATTAGTCGACGGAATTTCATTAATTCCTAAAATTGGAACCCATACCCAAAAAATTCCTCCTATAACTTCGGTTAGTGACAATAAAGTAAGTTCTGCAGCGGGGATTGCTTTTGATCCAATAGAATATAAAATTAAACCCATACAAACTAACGTTCCATGTATAGAAAATAATGCTCCGTTATAACTTGAAGACAACAAAACCATATCATTAGATAAAATAACTATTGCAGCAACTACAAAGCAAAATAAACCTGCAAAAGCTACTGTTGTAAATTTTGGTGTTTCTTTTTTCCATCTCAAAGTCACTGAAAAAACAGAAAACCCAATTGAAGAAGTCATCCCAAAAATAAGCCCTAATAAAGAATTTTTTTCAGTATTACCAATGGCTATGATTATTATTCCAACGGTTGCAATAAATATAGCTATCCAAACATTAAGTGAAATTTTTTCTTTTAAAAATAAGAAACCTAATAAAGCTGTAAAAAATGGCATTGCAGCTAAACAGAGTAAAGTAACGGCTGCACTAGTATTTGTTATTGAATAAATAAAGGTAATCATTGCAATACCTAGTCCCGTTCCGCCAATGATACCTGAAATTCCAATCTTTAAATAATTCTTATAAAAATCTTTTCCCTCTTCAAAAAAAAGATAAAGATTTAAAATCAAAAAAATTGTAAGACCACGTGCAAAAATATATTGCCATGGAACTAAATTGGGTTGATCCATGTATCTTACAACCAAAGGTCCAAAGGACCATATAAGACCTGCTAATAAAACTACTGGAATTGCAATTTTTTCATTTTTTTGCTCAATCATAATTCGATACTTAATGCTTATTAATTGGCACTACAATAAAAATGAGATCTATTTAAAAATATTAATATTTGAACCAATTGGAGAATAGCAATCAATAAGTTCGCTCTTTTTAAAATTTGACTGACCATGTTTAAATAGGCCCCAAATATTAGACTCTACAAAAGATTTTATTCTAAAAGATTCTTGACCTTTGAGTACCTTGATTTCTAAATTTCCATTATGAGTTGTAGTAAGCCTTGCTTTTATAAATCTAGTAAAATTTTTTTTCTTAAAGAAAGAATTTTTTAACTTAGCTTTAAAAGGTTTTTCCTCCTTAACTCCAAGGATATTTAAAATATAGGGATATACAAAAAATCTAAAGCAGGCGGAAGAAGAAATAGGATTACCTGGAAGCCCAAAGAAAGCCTTTTCACTTCCTTTAAATTTAGCAAATAAAATTGGTTTACCCGGTCTAATGGCCACCCCTTTGAAAAAATTTGATAAATTAAATTTTTTTACTACAGAGGGGATAAAATCATGTTTACCTGCTGAAACAGCACCTGAGGTAATTATGATATCTATTTTTGATCTAAGATTTTTATCAATTTGTTTTTTAAAAAACTGTTCATCTTTATCTCTCAAAATTCCACCTTCTATATAATTAAACAAAAAATTATTAGATAAAGATTTTATATAATGACTATTTGAATTTCTAACCTTCCAATCAGCAATATCTACATTATTTGAAATTTCATTTCCTGTGGAAAAAAATAAAATATTAAGCTTCTTTTTAACTTTAATACTTTTAATACCCAATGTTTTAAAGGCTAAGATATGTGATGGCTGGATAATAGTTCCTTTATTAATAACTAATTCCTTTTTTTTATAATCAGATCCCGCATGTCTTATATGTTGATTAGTTTTAATCTTTTCATTTATTACGATAGACTTTTTATTGTTAGTAAACACAATTTTTTCTATGGGAATAATGGTATCAAAATATTTAGGAATTAGAGCACCCGTCATCACTTCAACAGCTTGAAATTTTTTTACCTTATTTAATTTAGGATTATCACCTGCTGATATTGATTTTAAAATTTTAAATTCTTTAGGATTTTTTTTATTAATCGTAGATGTGTCTTTAGAATTAATGGCAAAACCGTCAAATGCAGCATTAGTTCCTGCAGGATAATTCACAGGACAGTAAATGTCTTGAACATTAATTCTATTTAATGATTTTGATGTGTTTATAACTTCATCTTTAATGTTTATTTTTGATTTTATTAAAATATTTTTTGCTTTTTTGTAATCAATCATTTTTATCAAGATTTAAAATAGTTTGAGCAACTTCAAGGTCTTCTTTGGTATTTATATTAAAAAAAGGATCATAATTTTTTATTTTAATATCAATTGTACTCACACCAACTTTATTAGCCCATTCCTCAACTTTTCGATAATTATTTATTATTAAATCTTCTTCTAATTTTTCCATTAAATCAATTGACCATAAACCAAAAATATTATGTCTTTTTTCGTTAGATTTCACAAAATATAAACTGCTTTTACTTTGTTCAATTCTTGTTTTGTATTCTTCAATAATAATTGGATCAAAAAATGGAGTATCAGATGGAAAAGTTGCAATCCATTTGTATGATTTTTTATTTTCTTTTACCCACTTCATGGAACTTAGCACTCCTGCTAAAGGTCCTAGATCATTAAAACAATCTGGAATTACTGTGGTATTTTTTGCTTCTTCTATCTTCAATGGATTACTTGAGACAATCAATATTTCTTCAAATTTATTGCTAATTTTGAACAAAACATGCTCTAGCAATGTTTTGGATCCAAGTTTTACGCAATTTTTATCTTGCCCAAATCTTTTTGATTTTCCACCTGCTAGTACAACAGCTAAAATATTGTTATCATTCATAAATCAAAATATAAAACATTAATCTCTTAATTAAAGAATTATAATGGACCTAAGAATTCTCAAAATTGCATCTAACACAGCAAATCACAAAATAGTTAAAAATCATACCCATCACTCAAAAAATAAAAACCCCTTGTGTGGTGATGAAATGGAAATCAGATTAATTGTGAAAAATGATAAAATTAAGGATATGGGTTACCAGTGTCGTTCATGTGTGTATTGTCAGGCATCAGTTAGTATGCTGTCTCAAAAGATTATTGATCAAAATATAAGTGATATTAAGTCTCTTATTATTTCAATTGAAGGTTTGTTTAATGAAACAGATATTAAAATTGAAAAAAAATGGAATGATTTCAAAGAAATTATGAATAAAGATAATATCTCAAGAAAAGAATGTCTTTTATTACCGTTTAAAACAATATCGAAGGCATTGAAATTTTAACCATGATTAACATTACTAAAGAAAAACTTTTAAAAGCATCTATCGCAGGAGTTTTATCAACTATTACTATTGGGTTTCTTACGCTGCTCACATATAAAACTACAATGGGGTTATTTTTGGCAGCCTCTTTTGGTTCTTCAATGGTATTACTATACGGATTTCCTGAAAGCCCATTCGCTCAACCTAAAAATATATTCTTTGGTCATTTCTTAACTGCACTAATAGGAATTTTGTTTGTAAACTATGTTGATCTACCAATATTTATAAATATTGCCATGGCAGTTGGGTTCGGTATTTTTTTTATGATTGTGTTAGATGTTGTTCATCCACCAGCAGGTGGAAACCCTATTATGGTCATCATTGGAGGTGTTTCATTTGAATACTTAATAAATCCTATAATTTTTGGTTGTCTAATAATTTTAATTTTCGGAATAATCTTAAATAAATTTATTTTAAAAAAGAACTACCCCTCAAGTTAATCCAATGAACTCAAAATATAAAATACAAAAATATAAGTCTAATAATTTAAATAATGTAGAAGACTTAATCTCTATTGAAGAGCCTTTAGAAATTTCAATTAAATTTAAAACTAAAGAAACTTGGAAACAAAATATAATCTCTATAACAATGAGAACGCCAGGTAATGATGAAGACCTAGTTAGAGGTTTTCTTTTCAATGAAAAAATTATTGAAAAAAATGAATATATTGAGAAAATTGAGAGTGTTGGAGATTATGTAGGTGAGTATAAACTACAAAATAAAATTGTTGTCACATTAAACAATTCTGAAAACATAGATATTGATAAGATTAAAAGAAATTTTTTAACAAATTCATCTTGCGGTGTTTGTGGTAAAACCTCTTTAGATTCATTAGAGATTATCAAAAAAGATAAGGTCTTAAAATCTTTACCTAAGATCTCTAAAGAAATAATTATCAAATCTCCTTCTGTGCTAAGGGATAATCAATCAGAGTTTTCTAAGACAGGTGGCATTCATGCTAGTGGCCTATTTACAAGCGATGGTGGAATAGTGTGTATAAAAGAGGATGTTGGTCGACATAATGCTCTTGATAAATTAATTGGTTATTCATTAAATAAGGGATTATTAACCCCCTCTTCCCAATTTATAACGTGCTCTGGAAGACTAAATTTTGAGCTAGTTCAAAAGGTTTTAATGACCAATATTGGTATTCTAATTGGAGTTGGTGCGCCAACAAGTCTGGCCATAGATTTAGCTAATAAGTTTGACATTACATTGATAGGTTTTGTAAAAGAAGATAGTTTTAATATTTATAGTAATAAAGACAGAGTGATAATTAAAGGTTAATAAGTGTCAAAAAATATAAGTAATTTATCCGGCAGAATAGGTTTAAAGAATAATCTGTTCGAAAAAATATCTGAACGATCATTAAAATCAAATAATGCTGATGGTATTAAGGAAATTGCAAAAGAATATAACATGGGTGTCTCAACTATTCATGGCGCAGAAAGTTTTTATGAATTTTTAAGACCCTCTCATAGAGAGAAAAAAGCTTTTGTTTGCAATGGAAGCGCTTGCATGTGTGCCGGTACTCAAGAGCCGCTTAAAAAAAAATTACAAGAAAAATTAGGTGACGATAAAGTTGGTGAAATGTTTTGCCTTGGTCACTGCTATGAAAATAATGCTTTTCATTATGATGGTGAGAATTATGCCGGAAACGATATTAATAAGATTGATCAAATAATTAAAGGTGAAGACATAGCTCAAGAAAAATTCTTTTCTAAAAGTTACGCCTCAACTAGTTTTTTAATGGATGACAAACTTTCTAATTTAGATCAATTTAAGGAACTGTTAAAAAAATTTATTGCTACTGACAAACAAGAGATAACTAAATCCCTTCTAGACTCTAATTTAACTGGCAGAGGTGGTGCTGGTTTTCCTACTGGTATGAAATGGGATTTTTGTAGAAAAGCTTCTTCTGAAAAAAAATATGTTATATGTAATGCCGATGAAGGAGACTCAGGTGCTTTCTCTGATAGATATTTATTAGAAGATCAACCATTAAAAGTTTTATTTGGAATGGTTATTTGTGGTTATGTTATTGGTAGTGATGAAGGTGTTTTATATATAAGAGGAGAGTACCCAAAATCTATTGAAGCAATTAATGGGGCAATTAATTCTTTAAAAGAAGCAGGCTTACTTGGTGAAAATATTTTAGGAACTAAATTTTCTTTTGATTTAAATATTTGTATTGGACAAGGTGCTTATATTTGTGGAGAAGAAACAGCATTAATTGCATCAATTGAAGGTAGAAGAGCTGAAGTAGATGTAAGACCTCCCTTCCCTGTCACTGAAGGTCTTTATAAGAAACCAACAGTTGTAAATAATGTTGAAACATTAGCTGCAGCTACGGGTATACTTATTAATGGAGCTGATAAGTTTTCTGCAATCGGAAATAAAAAATCTGCTGGAACCAAATTAGTTTGCTTTGATAGTTTTTTCAATAATCCAGGTGTTTATGAAGTTGAAATGGGAACACCAATGAAAAAAGTTTTAAATGATATTGGTGGTGGTTTTAAAGAGCCCATTAAAGCATTACAAATTGGAGGTCCATTAGGAGGTGTAATTCCTATTACCGAGATTGAAAAATTAAATTTAGATTTTCAAGAATTTACTGCTGCAGGTTTTATGTTAGGACACGCAAGTATAGTAAGTATTCCAAAAGACTTTCCTATGATTGAATATATCCATCATTTATTTGAGTTTTCTGCCGAAGAATCATGTGGAAAATGCTTTCCTGGAAGACTTGGTTCTTACAGAGGTAAGGAAATGTTTGATCAAGCAAAGAATAAAACTGCTAAGATTCCATTAAAATTACTAAATGAGCTGCTTGTAACTATGCAAAAAGGCTGTTTATGTGCTTTGTGTGGAGCAATTCCTACTCCCATCATGAATATATTAAAATATTTTGGTGATGAAATGAAGGATGATATGGTGAAAGATAATTAATGAGCTCAGAAAAAAGAAAAATCGCCTACATAGATGGAAAGCCATATGAAATTGGTCCAAACCATACATCTGTTTTAAATTTTGTAAAAAGTTATTTGGGTGAAAAAAAAGTTCCAACTCTTTGTGATGATCCAAATTTAGCCCCTTATGGTGCTTGTAGAGTTTGTTCTGTAGAGGTGGCTCTTGTAAAAGATGGTCCAACTAAAGTTGTAGCATCATGCCATACACCAGTTGGTGAAAACCAATACATCTTTACAAATAATGAAAATTTAACGGCTTTAAGAAAAAATATTGTCGAACTAGTTTTAACTGACCACCCAATGGAATGTGGAACTTGTGAAGTAAATAATAATTGTGAACTACAAGATGTTGCAAATGATTTAGGCATATCAGATCATAGATATAACAGTCCAAAGCAACACAAGGGCATTGCTAAAGATACATCTCACGATTATATGAGAATGAATTTAGATAACTGTATTAACTGTGGAAGATGTGTTCGTGCTTGTGACGAAATTCAAGGATCTTTTGTTTTAACAATGAGTGGTAGAGGATTTGAATCTAAAATCACAACTGACAACGATGCATTGTTTGGAGATTCGTCTTGTGTATCTTGTGGTGCTTGTGCACACACATGTCCGACAGATGCTATCTCTGATGTTTATCAATCAAAATCTGTTGCAGTAGATAAAAAAGTTAGAACGACTTGCTCTTACTGTGGTGTTGGATGTAATTTAGAAGCATCAATTAAAGATAATAAAGTTGTTGCAATATCTACGCCTAAAGAATCTGAAGTTAATGCAGGTCACACTTGTATTAAAGGAAGATATGCATTTGGATTTTACGATCATCCAGATAGGTTAAAAACTCCTTTAATTAAAAGAAATGGAAAATTTGAAGAAGCATCATGGGATGAAGCATATGACTTTATTAAAAAAGAATTAAATAGAATTACAAAAGAAAGTGGCCCTGATGCTGTAGCTGGAATTTCTTCTGCAAGATGTACTAATGAAGAAAATTATGTATTTCAAAAAATGATTAGAGCTGCAATTGGAACTAATAATATTGATTGTTGTGCAAGAATTTGTCACTCACCAACAGCTTGGGGAATGCAACAAACTTTTGGAACTGGTGCTGCAACTAATTCTACAGAAGATATTTATCACGCAGATTTATTTATGGTTATAGGAGCAAATCCTACAAATGCTCACCCAGTTACCGGAGCAAAAATTAAACAACAAGTAATGAAAGGAAAAAAACTAATAGTTTTAGATCCAATTACTACTGAGCTTGCTAAACTTGCTGATTATCATATTAAACTTAGACCAGGAACAAATGTGGCTGTTTTAAATATGATGTTACATTTTATATTAAAAGCAAATCTTTATGATAAAGATTTTGTTAGAGATAGAACTGAAGGTTTTGCGAATTTCATTAAAGAAATTGAGAGACAAGATATGGATCATCTAGCGAAAGTCGCTGGTGTTGATAAACAGTTAGTTAAAGAAGCAGCAATTGCTTATGCGACAGCTAAAAACTCTATGGAATTCCACGGTTTAGGAGTTACTGAACAAGAACAAGGATCTAAGACGGTTATGTTAATTGCTGATCTTGCAATGATTACTGGAAATATTGGTAGAAAAGGTGTTGGAGTTAACCCATTAAGAGGACAAAATAATGTCCAAGGTGCAGCTGATATGGGTTGTCAACCTCATCAAGGTGCAGGTTATTTTGAAGTAGCTGATGAAAAAGTTCAAAATTTTTACACTGAAAAATATGGAGTGGTTCACCCAACCAAAGCAGGATTAAAAATTCCAGAAATGTTTGATGGTGCTATTAATAAAGAAGTTAAAGCTGTCTGGATTATTGGAGAAGATATCGTTCAAACAGATCCAAATAGTGCACATGTAGTTCAGGCAATGAACTCGTTAGAATTATTAGTTGTTCAAGAAATTTTTATGAGTGAAACAGCAAAACTTGCAACAGTAGTATTACCTGGAACAACTTTCTTAGAAAAAAATGGAACCTTCACTAATACCGAAAGAAGAATTCAAAGAGTTAATCGAGCTGTTCCTCCATTACCTGGTACTAAAACTGATGGAACAATTGTAACAGACATGATGCAAAAATTAGGCTTTGACCAACCTGAATATGACGCTGATCAAGTTCTAGCAGAAATAGCAGATGTCGTTCCATTCTTTAAAGGTGTAACAAGAGAAAGACTTGGTAAAATGGGATTACAGTGGCCAGTTCAAGAAGATGGAACTGACACTCAAATTTTACACCAAGAAACTTTCAAACTTGGAAAAGGACGTCTTAAAAACTTTGATTGGAAAGAGTCTACAGAAATTGAAACTAATAAAAAAGAATATCCATTAATTTTAACAACTAGTAGAGTTCTACAACATTACAATGCTGCGACAATGACAAGACGTACAAGTAACATCAATATAGTTTCTGAAGACTTATTATTAGTTCACCCAAATGATGCTAACAAAAGAGAGTTAAATACAGGTGACATAGCAAGACTTTATTCTGGACGAGGAGAAGTTGCTCTAAAAGTAGAGGTTACAGATAAAGTTAAAGAAGGCATAGTATTCACAACATTCCATTTTCCAGAACATATGGTCAATATGGTAACCGGTCATGGTAAAGATGAAGAAACAATGTGTGCAGAATATAAAGTGTCAGCAGTTGAAGTTCAAAAAATCTCAAACCAATTTAAAACTGAAATCAAACCAAAAGAAAATCAAGCAGAAGTTAACTAATTGATAAAATGACAATTGGTTGGCATTTCGACAATAGTTATTCAAGATTACCAAAAACATTCAAAGAAAATATCAATCCTGTTGCAGTAAATGCACCAGAAATATTAATACTAAATAAAGATCTGGCAAATAAATTAGATCTAGATTTTTCAAATATTAATGATGACGACTTATCAAAAATTTTTTCAGGAAATATATTGCCTGAAGGGTCTAACTCTATAGCACAAGCTTATGCTGGTCACCAATTTGGTCATTTTACAATGCTTGGTGATGGAAGAGCTGTTTTAATCGGCGAACACCTGACCAAAAATAATGAACGATTTGATATACAATTCAAAGGTTCTGGTAGAACTCCATTCTCACGAAGTGGTGACGGTAGGGCTGTTTTAGGCCCAATGTTGAGAGAATATATAATAAGTGAAGCAATGCATTTTTTAAAAATACCTACTACTAGAAGTTTAGCGGTAGTTAAAACTGGTGAAGATGTGGTTAGGGAACAAATTTCACAAGGTGCAATTCTTACAAGGGTGGCCTTAGGCCATCTAAGAGTTGGAACATTTCAATACATTGCTGCAAAACAAAATATTAGTGATTTAGAAATCTTGATTAATTACACAATTGAAAAGTACTACCCCAATATAAAATCATCAAAGAATAAAGCATTAGACTTACTAAATGTTTTAATCGAAAAACAAACCCAACTTGTAATTGATTGGATGCGTGTTGGTTTTATTCATGGGGTTATGAATACTGACAATATGTCTATATCTGGTGAAACAATAGATTATGGTCCTTGCGCCTTTATGGATGTTTATGATCCTAAAACAGTTTTTAGTTCAATAGATCAACTAGGTAGGTATGCCTATGAAAATCAACCAAAAATTACCAAATGGAATTTAACAAGGTTTGCTGAATGTCTAATTCCTCTTATTAATACCAATGAAGATGAAGCGATTAAATTAGCTACAGAAGCTTTAGATAAATTTGAACAAAATTATGAAACAAAATGGTTAAACATGATGAGAGATAAACTTGGGTTGTATGGTGAAGATAAAGAAGATAAAAATTTAATTATGGAATTATTAAATTGGATGTATGAAAAAAAAGCAGATTATACAAATACTTTTGTTTTTTTGATGAATAAGGCAATTAAAAAATCTGAAGTTTATGATAATGCAGACTTTGATTTATGGAAAACTAAATGGATGAAAAGGTTAACAAAGTTTAATAATCCACATGATAAATCTATGGAATTAATGAATTCTTCTAATCCAATGGTAATACCTCGTAATCATAAAGTGGAAGAAGCTTTAATGTTAGCTAATAATGGTGATTTAACCTTGTTTAATAAATTAACTGAAATTTTGAAAAATCCATATCAGGTTAAAGAAAATGATTTAGAATTAATGTCCCCTGCTCCTCATAGTCATGTGAAGTATCAAACTTTCTGTGGAACTTAAATTATTTATAAAACGTAAGGTTCTGGTCTAGCATTATTATCAAGAACTCTTTCAATAGAAAAATCGCTAATATCAATCGTTTGATAAGATCCTGTAGAAATTAATTCAGTTAATGCTCTTCCTATTCCAGGGGCTTGCATTAATCCTCTACCGGTAAATCCTGAAGCCATATATACATTTTCATATTTAGGGTGTTTGCCAACTACGGCATTGTTGTCTAATTTATTACAATCATAATAACCAGCCCATCCACCAGTTAATTTTAATTCTTCAAAAGCAGGAATTCTTTGTGCTAATGCAGGCCATACTAATTCTTCAAAATCATTCCAAGCTGGTTCTAGATCAGTAGCATCAAATACTGAATTAGGTGAACCTGCTAAATACTCTCCACCCTCAGGTCTCCAGTAAACACCCGTTGTTAAATCTCCTGTTAATGGCATTTCTTTAATATATTTAGGACATTTAACTCTAAAAACTGTGTGTTTTTGTGGAACTACCGGAATATCTTTTAATAATTCTTTAGTCCAACATCCTGCTGCCGATATAATTGTTTTAGCTTTGATATCAGAAATATTTTTTACTTCGCCTTTAATAAATTCAGCACCTAATTCAATTGCCTTACTTTTTAAGGCGCTATGAAACATGAAAGGATCAATCCATCCCTCACTTTGGTTGTCAGTATAAGTTGCTGTTTCAATACCTTCACTATTTATATAAGGAAATATTTTTGATAGTTCAGAACCTTTGATATTTTTAGTTCCAGCTTCACAAGCTTCATGATTTTTTAAGGCTTCATATTGTTCCTCAGCATGCTCTGGACCAAACATTAACAAGTATCCATTTGTAACCATGCTTGCTGTAGGATTTGGATTTTTTTCAGTTTTAAGTAATTCTGGTATTTGAAAAATAAATTCTCTAGCAAACTTTCCAAGTAATATGTTTTCTTTTTGAAAAAACTGTCTTCTAAATCCACCAAGGGACAATGGAAATGAAGCTGTTTTATAAGTTGGGTCTCTTTCTATAACTTTTACTTTTCTACCTTCTTTAGATAAAAAATAAGCTGTAGCAGTTCCAATTATTCCACCACCTACTATTACAACATCATCCATAATTTATTTTAATTTAATATGATTAAACTTATATTAAGAAGTAAAGCAAAGAGACACCAAAGTAAATAAGGAATCATTAAATAATAACTATACAAGTTGACACGCTTAAATCTAATTATGAGAATAATTATCAATAAGATTAAAATTACTAATACAATCATAGCTAAAACTATTTTATGAAAAACAAAAAAAACTATACTCCAAGTTGTATTAAAAATTAAATGAATGAAATAAAGGTAAATAGTGTTCATGTCTCTATTTTTACTATGCCAAAATTTCCAGATAGCAATTGTCATAAAAAAATAGAGTGTTGTCCAAACTGGTGCAAAAATCCAATCTGGTGGATTAAATGAAGGTTTGATGATTAAAGAATACCAAGGATCTTTAAAACCTACAGTAGCTAAACCTCCTATTGCAGATGCAGAAAAAGTTACAAGAGCAAACAATAAAAAAGATAAGAATTTGTTTTTTAACATATTTCTATTATACAATAGAATATGGAAGATAAAAAAGTTATTTGGATAACGGGTGCAAGTAGTGGAATTGGTAAGGCTCTTGCAATCAAATTTGCAGAAAATGGGTGGGTGGTTGCTGCATCTGCAAGACGTGAAAATTTATTAAATGAACTTAAAAAAATTAATCAAAATATATTTCCTTTTCCCTTGGATGTTACTGAAGTCGATGCATGTAAATTAGTCGCAAAAGACATAATCAAACAATTTGATAATATTGATATCTGTGTGTTTGGTACTGGCATGCATGATCCAAAATCAGAGAAAAAATTTAATTTAGACAAGATAAGAGAAATAATGGAAGTTAATTATTTTGGAACCATGAATTCAATTAATTCAATCTATGATTATTTTTCTGAGAAAAAAAATGGCCAAATATCTATAATTTCTTCAGTTGCGGGCTATAGAGGATTACCTGCAGCTGGTGCATATTGTGCTTCAAAATCAGCACTTACCAGCTTTGCTGAAAGCTTAAACTTTGATATGAGAATGAAGAATGTGCGTGTTTCGTTAATCAGCCCCGGTTTCATAAAAACGCCTATGACTGATCAAAATGATTTTCCAATGCCCATGATCAAAACTCCAGAATTTGCTGCAGATGAAATTTATAAAGGATTAGTAATCAAAAAAAGTTTTGAAATACATTTCCCAAAAGCCTTTACCTATTTTTTAAAATTCCTTCAAATGCTACCTAGTAGTTTATATTTTAAACTAGTTGCTAGAGGTATGAAGAAGATTAATTATTAATTTTTTTTAAAGAAAACTGTCAATTCACCAACTTTAAATCCAAACTTTGTAAGTGTAGCTCGATTAATTGCAACATCTTCATCCTGTTTAAAAATCCAATCATCAAAAGAAACTTTAATATTCTTTCCTTTAAATGGGACCATTAAGTCGTACTCAAATTTAAAAGCTGATCCATATTGATAACCTTTAGCTGTACCCACGACATCGGGTGCCGTTCCTTCGTAATAATTTTGATCAATCTTTTTGATTTTCCATATACGATTTTGTTTTTCTCCGTCTGTCCAATAAAAATCTTCTTTAAGAGTTAAAATATCCCCCTCAAAACTACCTGTCATATCAGCTTTAAACTGTCTAGTAACTTTACCACTACGGTCTTGTAATAGACCCCATGCTATAACCGGACCATTAAAATATTGCTCTATAGTCATAGTTGGTTCAGTATTTTTAAAATCTGTCGGTTTCATAGAGTTATTGTTTATACAACTTGCTGTAAAGAATAAAGCAAATATTAACACTGTTAATCTAATTATCTTAAAGTTTATCATGTAGCTCCTATAGTTATTTATTTTGTAGTGAAAATTGAATTAAGTCTATGTTTTTTGATTTAAAACCGGCTTCACAATATGAAAGGTAAAATTCCCACATTTTTTTAAATTTTAAATCAAAGCCTTGTTTTTTAATTAAGTCCCATTTTTTATTAAATATTTCTCTCCAAATAATCAAAGTCTCGGAGTAATGATTGGCATATGAATTATACTCACCAAATTTTAATCCATTTTTATCAACATAGTTTTGTAATTCACTCTTTGAGGGTAAAAAACCACCTGGGAAAATATATTGTTGTATGAAATCTTTTTTATTTTTATATCTATTAAATAAACTATCATCGATAGTTATGGCTTGAATACCTACCGTACCCGAGGGTGTTAGATTATTTTTAATTGTATTAAAATAACTATCTAAATAGTTTTGACCTACAGCCTCAATCATTTCTATTGATGCAATATGATCATATTTATCCTTTAAATCTCTATAATCTTTAATTTGAATATTTACTTTTTCATTAAGTCCACATCGATGAATTCTCTCTTTAGCAAATTCATATTGTTTTTTGGAAATAGTAATACAATCTAATTTAACATCATAATTAGTACCTAAATACTCAGCAAAACCACCCCAACCACAACCAATTTCTAAAATTTTATTACCATTTGAGGGTCTTATAAGATCAATTAGTTTTTGATATTTATTGTTCTGAGCTTCAAAAAGTTCTTGTTTGGGGCTTTCAAATATAGCACTGGAATAAGTTAAAGTTTTATCAAGCCATAATGAAAAAAAGTCATTTCCTAAATCATAATGTTTGGCAATATTTTCTTTACTTCTATTTTTAGTATTTTTTATAATTTTATTTTTAATAAAATTGATAAAAGGCAAATCGAAGATTCCAGAAAATTTATAAATGGTTTTTATATTCTTTGCTGTTAACTCAATCAAATCAGAAAGATTATTTGTTATAAAAAGATCTTTCATATAAGACTCTCCCAAACCAATACTTCCACTTTTAATCAAATTATAATTTAGGCTTTCATCTTTAATTTCTAAAAAAACTTTTAAATTTTCATCAGGGTTGCCAAACTTTAAAACTTCACCATTTACTTTTTTAATTTCAAGAAAACCATGTTTAATATTTTTTAATGCACTAAACACAATCAAATCTGAAATTTTGTAAATTAACATTAGTTTTCGATAGTAATATTATTCTTAATATTTAATTTTTTTTTTATAAATTTAATTCCTTTTGTCCATAATTTAAATGCCTCATAATGTATCGCTATAATGATTTTGAATGTCATTAATGGATGTTTTAAATAAGATTTAAGTAGGTTTCTATTGGTCAATTCACTTTTAATACCATCTTGTGAAGCATATAATACTTTGCCAACTGGATCATTCAGATCAATTATTACAGATATTTTATTACCAGGTTTCAATAGTCTAAAAAAATAAATACAATTCATTTCTATAAATGGAGATACATGAAATTTCTTCTTACACATATGTTGAATCAGATTTTGGTCTTTTTCAGTTTTAAAAACATAAACATGTTGCTCGCCAAATGTGTTTTTTACTTCATATAATATAGATATTAGATCAAAATTTTTGTCGTAGACATAAAAAACACTTAATGGATTAAATACATATCCAAATATTCTTGGGTAACATAAAAGTTTAATATGAACATCGTTAGTATCAATATTATTTTTTCTAAGATTATCTAAAACCCATTCCTTAAGAGAGCTCCCATCTCTTGCTCCATGGTCTTTATCAAAGAAACTAATAATATTTAGTTTATTGTATGAAAATATCTTTAAAGTTTTGTGTAGTAAATCTATTTCCGATAAATCTATAAGAAGTGAAAATACATTGTAATTAAAACTATGAATTTTGGGCTTAAATCTTTTATGAATTACATTTCCTGTATAAATATAAGAATTTTTAATCATTAAGTGTTTTTAGCATATCGATAGAGGACTTTATTCCATCCTCGTGAAAACCATAACCAAAATAACTACCACAAAATAAAATATGTTTTTTATTTTGAATTTTATGCAGGTTACTTTGATTGGTTAATGCTTCTGTATCGTAATAAGGGTGAGTAAATGCTACTTTTTTAAATATCTTATCATTTGGAATTTCTTTAAATGGATTAATTGTTAAAAAAATATTTCTATCTATCTTTAAATTTTGTAACTGATTTATCCAATATGTTACAGCTGTCTTTTCATTATTATTTGAGTCCATTGAAGAATTCCAAGCACACCATGCTTTTTTATTTTTAGGCATAACACTTTCATCAAAATGTATTACAGCAGTGTTTGCTCTATATTTAAATTTTCTTAATATTGACTTCTCGTCTAGTGTTGGATTATCAATTATCTTTAATGCTTCGTCTGCGTGAGTTGCTATTACAACTTTATCATATTCAAAGAACTCATTTTCCTCCCCATAAAAAATTTTAGCACCTGAATCATTTCTAGTGATTTTATTTATATTGTAATTCTTAAAATGTTCTCCACTAACTTGGCCTATTATCTTATCGACATAAGTTTTGCTTCGATTTGTAACCGTAAACCATTGAGGTCTATCTTTAATTTTAAACAGTCCATGATTCTTGAAAAAGCTTAGAAAAAAAGATAATGGCATTTGTTTTGCTTCATATGGAGGCATCGACCATATAGCAGATACCATTGGTATAATATGATAATTAATAAAATATTCTGAAATTTTTATTTCTGTTAAATACTCCCCTAATGTTATTGAACTAATTTTTTTAATTTCTATTTTTTCACAGTTTTTATAAAAGCTTAAAATTTCAAAAAACATTTTTAAAAATTTTGGATTAAATAAATTTTTTTTATTAGAAAAAATTCCACCTAATCCTTTTCCACAATATTCTAATCCACTATTTTCTACAGTAACAGAAAATGACATATCACTTTTTTCAATCTCTATTTTATTTTCTAAAAAAAAATTAATTAAATTTGGATATGTTTGCTTATTAAAAACCATAAATCCAATATCTATTGGAATTTCTTTGTTAGGGTTGTAAGCAACCTTTATTGTGTTTGCGTGACCCCCAAATTGATTTTCTTTTTCAAATAAATCAACTTTATGTTTTTTAGATAGGTAATAAGCAGCACTTAATCCTGATATACCAGCACCTACTACAGCAATTTTCATCTTAGTAAATATCTAAGCAGCTGTGTCTTCGTACTCTTCCATAGATGGACATGTGCAAAACAAGTTTTTATCTCCATAAACATTATCTACTCTACCAACTGGAGGCCAATATTTATTTGTTCTTAAAAATTCTGAAGGATAAGCGGCCTCTTCTCTTTCATACTTATGATCCCACTTATTGGATGTTAATTCAACGTGAGTATGTGGCGCATTCTTCAATGGGTTGTCAGTCTTGTCATATTCACCAGACTGAATTTTATCTATTTCTTGTTTTATTTTTATAAGAGTAGAACAAAATTTATCAATTTCACTCAAACTTTCACTTTCTGTAGGTTCAATCATCATTGTACCAGCAACAGGCCAAGACATTGTTGGAGCATGATAGCCAAAATCAATCAATCGCTTTGCAATATCTTCTTCAGTGATTCCTGTTTCACTTTTTATCGTTCTAATATCAATGATACATTCATGAGCTACATTGCCACTTTTACCCTTATATAAAATTGGAAAAGAGTCTTTTAATTTATGGGCAATATAATTTGCATTTAGTATTGCAACTTGTGATGCTTTTCTTAGGCCTTCAGAACCCATCATCTTTATATACATCCATGAAATTGATAAGATACTTGAGCTACCCCAAGGAGCTGCAGATACCGCTCCCATTCCAGTCACTGGACCACAATCTTTTATCACAGAATGTTTTGGCAAAAATATTTCTAAATGTTTTTTACACGCTATTGGTCCCATACCAGGTCCACCACCACCATGAGGTATACAAAATGTTTTATGCAAATTTATATGACAAACATCTGGTCCAAAATTTCCTGGTTTAGCAATACCTACTAATGCATTTAAGTTAGCTCCATCCATGTAAACTTGCCCACCATGATTATGAATTAACTCACATATGTCAGTTATTTTCTCTTCAAATACACCATGTGTTGATGGATAAGTGACCATAAGGGCAGCTAAATTTTCTGAATGTTCTTCAGCTTTATTTTTTAAATCTTCATAGTCTACGTTTCCATATTGATCACATTTAACAACAACTACTTTCATACCAACCATTTGAGCACTAGCTGGGTTTGTGCCATGCGCTGAACTTGGAATTAAACAAACATTACGATTTGTTTCACCATTTTTTTCATGAAATTTACGTATTACCATTAGACCAGCAAACTCTCCTTGAGCACCAGCATTTGGTTGCAATGAAACTCCAGAAAATCCAGTAATTGATCTCAACCAGTTTTTTAAATCTGTAAATAATTCTCTATAACCATCCATTTGCTCTACAGGAGAAAAAGGATGTGGCTGTGAAAATTCTTTCCAGGTAACTGGTATCATTTCTGCAACTGCATTAAGTTTCATAGTGCACGAGCCTAAGGCAATCATAGATTTATTTAAAGCAATGTCAGAATCTTCTAATTTTTTTAAATATCTAAGCATTTCTGTTTCCGAATGATAACTATTAAAAACTGGATGATCTAAATAAGTTGAAGTTCTTAATAGGTTTTTTGGAATATTAGATAAACTTTCATTCATAGACTCTTTAATTGTTTCTGAACAATTAAAGATTTTTAGTAACTGATTTGCTCTATAAAGATTTTTTCTCTCATCAAAAGATACTGCTAACATTTCAGAATTCACTTTTCTGATGTTTACTCCTTGATCTAAAGCATTTTTGTATATCTTCTCTGTTTTATCTAGAGTTTTTATTGTAACCGTATCAAAAAATTCATTTGAATAAAGTTCATAACCAGATTGCTTTAATTTATCTGCAAAATTTTTAGTTAACTGAGAGACACTTTCTGCAATTTTTTTAATTCCTTGTGGACCATGATAGACGGCATAAGCTGCAGAAACTATTGCCAATAATGCTTGTGCAGTACAAATATTACTTGTGGCTTTGTCTCTTCTTATATGTTGCTCTCTTGTTTGAAGGGCAAGTCTATATGCTTTTTTCCCATGTCTATCTACTGACACACCTACTATTCTGCCTGGCATTGATCTTTTATATTCATCTTTTGTTGCAAAAAATGCTGCATGGGGACCACCATAACCCATTGGAATTCCGAAACGTTGTGAGCTACCGACGGCAATATCGGCACCTAACTCAGCAGGTGTTTTTAGTTTAGCGAGTGCTAACAAATCACATGCTAAAACTGCTTTTCCATTAAATTTATGTATTTTACTAATAGCCTCACTTGGGTCTTTAATATCTCCAAGAGTTCCTGGATATTGAATGATACCACATATAATATCTTCTTTAATATCTTTATCTTCGTCACCAACTATTATTTCTAGGCCTAAAGGTTCAGCTCTTGTTTTAATAACATCAATTGTTTGAGGATGACAATTTTTTGAAACAAAAACTTTTTTAGATTCAGACTTGGATATTCTATAACTCAATCCCATAGCTTCCGCTGCAGCTGTTCCTTCATCTAAAAGAGAGGCATTAGCGATATCCATTCCAGTAAAGTCAATTATCATTTGTTGAAAATTTAATAACATTTCTAATCTTCCTTGTGCTACTTCTGGCTGATAAGGAGTATAAGAAGTATACCATCCTGGATTTTCTAAAATATTTCTAAGTATTACATAGGGAGTATAAGTTCCATAATAACCCATTCCTATAAAGCTAGAATAAATCTTATTTTTTTTAGAAATATCTTTTAATTTTCTAAGTGCTTTATATTCAGAATTTGGATCACCAATATCTAAATCATCTTTAAGAAGAATTTTTTCTGGTACAGTATCTTTTATTAAATCATCAAGATTTTGGTATCCCAACTCTTTAAGCATAACATTTTGTTCATCAATAGATGGACCTATATGTCTTTGTATAAAATCTTTTTGAGCATTCTTTAACATTTAACTACCACTTTCTTTTGAAAATTTTTCGTATTCTTCTTTATTCATTAATGAATCCATTTCAGACTTATCAGTAATTTTTAATTTAAAAAACCATGCTTCATTTTCTGGATCAGAATTAACTTTTGCAGGATCGTCAACAATGGCTTGGTTATTTTCGATAATTTCTCCAGATACAGGAGTATAAATATCACTTGCAGCCTTTGTAGATTCTACAACTCCAGCATTGCCATCTTTAACTACAGAAGATCCTATTTCTGGTAACTCTACGAAAACAATATCTCCTAGCATTTCGGTTGCATGTTGTGTAATTCCTACAACAGCAGTGTCTCCATCTAGCTTTATCCACTCGTGTTCTTTAGAATATTTTACTTCACTCATTTACTAGCTCCTTTCACATAACTTTTTTTATAAAATGGCAAATTACTTATTATTGCCGGATATTTTTTTCCTCTCACTTCTAAAAAAACCTTAGTATCAATTTTAGAAAATGAATTTTCTACATAACCCATTGCAACTGGGGCCTGAACGCTTGGACCAAAAGTTCCACTTGTAATTTCCCCAATATTTTTATCATCCTCACTAAATATTGAAGTTTTTTCACGGGCTATAATTCTTCCTTCTGGCTTAATACCTACGCGGATTTTGCTTACTCCTTTCTCGATTTGAGATTTAATTTTTTCACATCCAATAAACCCACCCTCAAAAATTCTATTTTTTGATATCGCCCATTTTAAATTTGCTTCTACTGGGCTTTTATTAATATCCATGTCATGACCATACAAACAAAGTCCCGCCTCCAGTCTCAAGGTATCTCTGGCACCTAATCCAATTAAATTAGCCCCTTCATCTATGAGTTTTTGCACAAACACTTCTGCGTTCTCATTTTTGATCGATATCTCAAATCCATCTTCACCGGTATACCCTGATCTTGTGATATAAACATCTTCTTTAAGATAATTAAACGTATCACCATTCATAAATTTTAGATCTGATACTCCATTGATTATCTTTTCTAGTATTTGGACTGCTTTAGGACCTTGAATTGCTATAAGCGATAGCTCTTCACTTAAAATCATTTCATACTTATCTTCTAACAATTTAGTTAAAAGTTTAAAATCTGTATTCTTACAAGCAGCATTTAATACAATGTTAAAACCACCTTCAACTTTTGTGATAATTAAATCATCATAAATTCCTGCTTCATCATTCATTAAAAAACTATATTTGGATTGATTTAATTTAGCCTTACTCAATTCAGCTGGAAAAATTTTTTCAAGATCTTTTGCCAACTTATCATCTCCTTTAATGAATAACTGGCCCATATGGGACACATCAAAAATACCTGCATTTTCTCTTGTACTTTTGTGTTCCTCAATAATTCCTTTAGAATATTGAATTGGCATTTGATATCCAGCAAATGGAACAAACTTAGCTCCATGCTTTTGATGTAAACTGTAAAGTGCGGTTTTTAAAATATCCATATTAACTTACTATACCCATCTGTATGTTTGCCTGAGAGTTTTATTCCGTCGGCGAGAACTTAATCTCTTTCCAGAGTTAATATGTTACGGTCCTTTTGCCTGAGAGATTCCTGGGTGGTTGCTCCTTCGGCGCTACGATTGTTTGTAATCTCTCCCGTATATAAGAATAATCTACCAGATATGTAACAGAGTCAATTAATAATTTTTTCTTTTTTATTTGAAAAAAGTAGTGAGTAAAATTGCAATAATACAGCAAAAAGAATTACTCCTCCTCCAATTAAAGTAAATAAAGAAGGTCGTTCAGCTGCAAATAAAAAGGCCCACATTGGCCCCAACACAGATTCGGATAGCATGATTATACCAACCATTGCAGATGGTGTACTACGTGCACCCATAGTTATAAATATAAAACCAAATCCTACTTGGAAAAAACCTGCTGTAAAACCTAAAAATATATCATGTGAAGAAATCATAAGCTTCTCAGATAATAAAAATCCAATTAAGCATGAACTCACACCAGCTATAAATTGAGCTGGCACCATGTCAACTGTAGGAAATTTTCTAACAATTATAATTAAGACTGCAAATGTAATTGGCATGCTAAAAGCCGCTAAGTTTCCAGACATCTCTCCCGGTGATAAAGAATTACCTACCATTAATAGGACACCCGTAATTGCTAAAATAATTGAAGCTAAGGTAATAGATGAAATTGTTTCTTTTAAAAATAAATAACCAAATATTGCTAAAAAGAGTATTTGTGTCGAAATAATAAAATTAGTATTGGCAACAGTTGTATTATACATCGCAAAGACGTACCCACAAAAACCAAATGATAAAATAACTCCACCAATAAGTCCTGGTAAACCCGAATCGTAAAACGCTTTAAATAATTTTTTTTTATAAGTAATTATTAAAAAAAGTAAGACTGTAAGCGAAAAAAATAAAGATCTCCAAAATAATATTTGCCATAAGGTTGATCCTTCAAATGATTTAACAATCAAGCCTCCAAAACTTAAGCAGCAAGCTCCCATAAAAACTAATATAGGACCTGGAATTTTATTAATTACATTCATTTAAATATTTATTTGTATCTTCTGTGTATGCTTTAAATATATTCTGAGCTTCTTCAAGACTTACTTCCTTAAAATTTATAATAGTGCCTGGTGTTAATTGACCTACTCGATCTAAGTCTGCTGAAATAATAACACCTATTTTGGGATATCCACCTATAGTTCCGTGATCAGACAACATAACAATAGGGTTTCCATCAGCAGGTACTTGTATTACTCCTTTTACAAGACCTTCAGATTTTATATTAGAGCTAACAATGTTTTCTAACTTAGGACCACTTAGTCTAATACCCATTCTATCTGCTAATTTTGTAACTGAAAATTCTTTGTTAAAAAAATTATTTTGAGCCTCTGTTGAAAAATAATCAAAATTAGTACCCTTAATAACTCTAATTATATTATCTGGAACTTCTTTATAATTAATTTCTGTTTCTTCAATTTTTTTAAAATCAGAATTTTTTATAAAAATTTTATCTTTTATAGAATATTTTTTTCCATTATTTGGACCAACATTCGCCTTGGTATTTATAGAATAACTATTCCAAGTTTTGTTCAATTCTAAACCCCCACTAATTGATAAATATCCATAAGCAGTATTTTTTGTTGATATTAAATCAATTTGATCTTCGTCTTCTAAAATATAGTTTTTATAACAAACACCATTTTCAATGTTTGAATTTTTTCTAATTATCTTGAAAAGCACATCCCCAGTAACACTAAGATTAATTTTACCATTTTTTAATTTTAGAAGTGGACCCTGATAAGCAAATTCAATAACAGCTTCATCTAAATTATTACCAACTAACTTATTGCTTAGTTTATAATTTCTTTGATCAATTGCCCCACTTACAGTAATACCCACATAATACATGTGATTTCTTCCTCTATCCTGAATCGTTGTGTTAACTCCTGATCTTATAATTTCAAAATATGAACTACTCATTCCAGTCTAGATACTCCTCCTTAGAAATTTGATAAAAGATCACTTTATTGCCTGGTTTAATTAAGGTTGGATCTAATAAATTTGATTTATCAAAAACCTTTTTTGGTGTGTTGCCGATAATATTCCAGCCACCAGGGCTTTCAAAAGTGTAAATATTTGTAAATTGTTCGGTTATGGCAACAGAGCCTTTTGGAACTTTTACTCTTGGCGTTTCCAATCTATCGCATCTGATACCTTTATTAATATCTCCTAGAAAAGGCATACCAGCAATAAATCCTGTCATGTAGCAAAAATATTCTTTACCAAAATATAGTTCTAATATTTTATCTTTATCTATATTTAATTTTTTAGTTAGCCTCAAAAAATCTAGTCCATACTCATCATCACAACAAACTGGTATTCTAATTTTTTGATTATTATCTTTAATATCTCTACTAATAGTTAAACCTTCTATAAAATTTTTGATTTTTTTATAGTTGGTTATAGATAAATCAAAATTAATGATTAATTTATTATAAGAGGGTGTTAAATTAATTATTCCTTCAATTTTTTTATCTTTTATTAATTTTGATATATGGTGAAAATAATCTATGACATTTGCATTTATTTTTTCATTAACCTCTGATCCAAAATCACAATATACTGCCGCATCACCAAGATTTGATATATTTTTAACCATGCCATGTTATACTAGAGAGTAAAGAGTATGGAAATTAATATCAATTGTGATTTAGGAGAAAAATCTAAGTTTCATTCTATCGAGAATGATCCAGAATTACTCAATATTGTAAATTCTGCCAACATTGCATGTGGTTACCATGCAGGTGATGAACAAACAATGGAGATGGTTATTCAAATTTCAAAAAAAAATGGTGTTAGTTTGGGTGCCCATCCATCATTTAAAGATCCTGAAAACTTTGGAAGAAAAAGAATGAATTTAAGCTCCTTAGAAATAAAAAAACTAATTTTTGACCAATATGAAATATTACAAAAAATTGCTCAAAAATATAATGAAAATGTTACTCATATTAAACCCCATGGGGCTCTTAATAACATGGCTTGTGAAGACCTGGAATTAGCTACAACTCTAGCAGTGGCAATAAAAGAGCTTAATAAGGATATTATTTATCTGGTACCAACGGGTTCGCAAATGGAAGTTGCTGCTAAGAAAAATGGTTTGAAAATAGCTTGTGAAATTTTTGCAGATAGAAATTATGAAGATAATGGAAATTTAATTTCTAGAAGTAAACCAAACGCTTTAATCACTGACCCTGAATTAGCAAAAAACCATGTGTTGCGCATGGTTAAAAATCAGGCAATAAATTGTCTCAGTGGTAAACAGATACCTTGTGAGATTGACTCGGTTTGTATACATGGTGATAATGAAAGCTCATTGGCAACTGCAAAATCTATCAGAGATAATTTAGTTGATAATGGCTTAGAACTAAAACCTTTAAATAAAATGGATAAATTTAATTAAAATATGAAAAAACTTATTTATACTTTACTAATAATTATAGCACTCACTAATAATTTATTTGCAGCAGGAAGTAGCAGTGATAGCGATTCTACTCCTAAAGCTTCAGACTACACAAAAGCAAAAAATTTGATTAACTCAGCTAAGAAATATGAAAAAAAAGGAAAAACTGACAAAGCACAAGAAAGATATGCTAAAGCACAAAAGCTTCTTTTAAAATCTAATGATGAAAAACCACTACAGGCAGATACTTTAAATTATTTAGGTTTTACTACTAGAAAACTTGGAGATTTTGAAGGAGGTGAAAAATTTTACTTACAAGGCCTAGAAATTGAACCTAATCATAATGGAATAAATGAGTACCTTGGTGAGCTTTATGTGGTTACAAACCGAATAGATATGGCTAAAGAAAGGTTAGAAGTTTTAAAATCTTGTAATTGTGAAGAATATGAGGAACTAAAAGAAATTATCGACGGATCAAAGAAGTCTAAATATTAAAACATTGAATTAAAATAATTATTTAATATTATAAAAAAATCTTGATCGAAGAATTCATAATTTTAACTCAAATCATATTTATAGATATCATCTTAGCAGCTGATAATGCTATTATTATTGGATTGATTGCTGCTAACTTTGTACCAAAAAATAGAAAGCAAATAATTCTCTGGGGTGTTGCTGGAGCTTTAGTTTTTAAAATTATTTTTGCTCTTTTTGCTACTTACTTATTTGAATTTTATTATATTAAAATTTTAGGTGGACTACTTCTAATTTGGATTGTTAATGATTTAAGAAAAGATTTAGTTGAAATGAAGAATAAGATTAAATCACCAGTAAAAAAATCAACAGAACCTTCATTTGTAAAAAGTATTTATAAAGTTTTATTTGCAGATATTACAATAAGTTTTGATAACGTTATTGGGGTAGTTGGTGCTGCAAAAGGTCATTTTGGCTTCATGATATTTGGTCTTGTTTTATCTGTAGTATTAACTGGAGCATTAGCTACTTATTTAGCTAATTATATTCAAAAAAACTTATGGATAGCCTATGTAGGGCTTGGTTTTATTTTAATAGTAGCACTTCAGTTAATTATTGGTGGATTAAATGATTATGGTGTCTTATCGATTAATGAAACTTTTAAACAATATTTCTAATTAACTTCAAAAATTTTTCCAAACCCAACAACCGGATCTTTATTTCCAATTAAGTTTAAAGTATCCCAAATTAATGTTTGATTACTTGATAAAACTATCTTGTTCAATTTTTTTTCAAGTTGATCTATTATTGATAAGACTGGCAATGCAGTGCAAGACACAAATAATGCATCACTATCTTCTAGATCTATTTTGGATAAAACTTCAAATAAATAGTCTTCATCAACTTTTCCAATATCTAAATCAGATGCAATATCAAAATAAGTTAAAGAATTAACACATACGTTTTCTTTTTCAAAGTAACTAACTACAGAGTCGTTTATTGTCTTTGTATAAGGTGTAAAGATAGAGATTTTATTAATACCCATTACATTTAAAGCTTTAATTGCAGAAGTTATAGGAGTTGTCACTTTTGCTTCAGGCTTAGCTAAATTTACTTTATCTTTTATCACATCATACCCAGCAGCAACTGTCCCTGACGTACAACCATATGCAACACAATCTATTTTTTGATCTGGTAAAATATCTTTCGTAACATCGGTAATGTCATCAGCCATTTTAGCTAATGTTTCATTGGTTAGAGGGTTATAACAATGAATCCGGTTAACATAGAGATCTATATCTCTTCCATAGATCACGTTATTAAAATCCTTTTCAATTCTAAAATCACTACCCAGCGTTATAAGACCAATTCTTGGGTTCGATTTTGAAATGTATTTTGGCTCAACCTTGTTTAATTTCATAAATTATCTGTAATATTTGGATTAAATATATATTGAATAAAGAGTCTAGTTAAAATAAAGTTTCGAAAAAAGCGTACATAACTCGTCGTTACTAAAGTTTAAACACTAAAGAATACGAAAGTGGGATCAGTCGTCTTTAAATTTAACTATTTAAGGGGGTTTGAATGAAATTTGGATATTTTTGTAACACTACTAACTGGAACCATAAACCATACGATCAATTATTAAATGAAACCCAAGAAATCACTACTTACTGTGATGAAAATAATTGGGACTCTATTTGGTATACCGAACATCACTTTAATCATGAAGGAATGGAATCTTGTACAAATCCTTTAATGATGGGTGTGGATGCAGCCGCAAGAACTAAACAAATTAGAATTGGTCAAGCTTGCAATGTAATTACATTTCATAACCCTATCCGTCTTGCAGAAGACATTGCTTTACTAGACCAGTTGTCAGGTGGAAGAGTTGATGTTGGTATTGGTAGAGGAATATATGGAAGAGAAGCTATCAACATGAACAAAGAGGCTGATTTAAAAGATCAGGCAAAAAATTTTAGATTGTTTGATGAGTCATTAACCATAATGAAAAAAGCATGGACTGAAAAATTTTTTAGTCACCAAGGTGAATTTTATAACTACCCTACACCTGGATTTAATTGGCAACATGACATGAGTCCACCTAGTGAAGAATTTCTTGATACAAAAACTAATGAAATAAAAAAAATTAGTATAGTACCAAAACCAAAACAACTACCTCATCCACCTATATGGCAGGTTGTTGATGGTGCAAGATCAATTGAATGGGCAGCGCAAAATGGATTGAACACCATAATGTGGATACCAACTGTAAAAGCTTTAAAAACTAGATTTGAAATTTATAGAGATGCAAAATCAAAAACTGAAAATAGAGAAGTACCGCTTGGAGAAGGTATATCTTTAGTTAGAGATATGTTTGTTGCAGAAACTATGGAAGAAGCTGAAAAATTAGCTGGCGAACATATTATTAATTACATGAAGTGGGTTTGTCATTGGAGAGGTTTGGGTAATCATATGGATCCAGGAGAAGAATTGCCAGAAACAAAACATAAATTAGATTTGCTAAATTATGACTTTCTACATAAAAGAAATTTATTATTTGGAACACCGGAGTATGTTGTTAATAAAATAAATGAATTAAAGTCTGAATTAAATTTACAAAACCTTCAAGTTTGGTCTAATTTTCCTGGAATAGATCATGAAGCTTGCATGAGAAGTATAAAGTTGTTTAATGATGAGGTTATACCAAAGATTAATTTAGACAATTCAAGTATAGAAAAGGCAAGTTAATGAAATTAGAGCTTAGAAAGTTTACAAAATTTGTAGATAAGACTTTTATTGAAGGCGGTAAAGAAGCTAAAGAACCAGTTTTAATGGTTTCTGTTGCTGCCGTATTTAAAAATCCATGGAGTGGAAAAGGTTTTGTCGATGATCTTAAACCAATCATTTTAGATTTAGCACCTAAGTTAGGTGATATTTTAGTTCCAGAGCTTATAAAAGAGATTGGCTCACCTGAAAAAATTTTAGCATACGGAAAAGCTGGTACGGTCGGGCTTGATGGTGAAATTGAGCATGCATCCGCATTTATTCATACATTAAGATTTGGTAATAAATTTAGAGATGCTGTTGGGGGGACATCTTATTTGAGTTTTACCAATACCAGAGGTCCAGCTGGATCAAAAATATCTATTCCAATGATGCATAAAACAGATTCAGGTCTAAGGCCTTATTATTTAACTCATGAATTCACAATTCATGATGCTCCTTTTGATGATGAAATTGTTATAGCAATTGGTGGAGCCTCCACAGGTAGAGCTCATGCTAGAACGGGCGATCGTTATCAAGACATGAAAGAAATGGGAATAGATCCCAAATAAATTAATGTTTCAAAATTTTGATCCAAATCAAAATTATTATTCATTTAATGATAAAGATACAATTCCTGTAGTTTTTATTCATGGAGTTGGACTTGATCAGCGGATGTGGGAACCCCAAATTGAAGCTTTCAAAGAACATTCAATAATTACATATGATTTATTGGGGCATGGAAAAACTATTCTTAATAAAGAAGATGTAACATTAGATGATTTTTCAAACCAACTAAAATCGATATTAGAATATTTAAAAGTGGATAAGATTAATCTTGTCGGTTTTTCTTTAGGCTCTTTAATTGCGCTAAATTTTGCCTCTAAATTTCAAGACAAATTAAACAGCCTTGTTGTAATGGGTACAACATATAAAAGAACATCAGAACAAAGGTCTTTGGTTATAGAAAGATTTGAACAGGCTAAATTAAACAAACCTATTTCAAAACAAGCCCTAAAAAGATGGTTTACTGATCAATACTTAAATGACCATCCAGAAACTTATAATCAATTTATAAAAATTTTGACAAAAAATAAAAAAGATCATTTAAACTTTTTAAAAGCTTACAAGTTATTTGCTTATCATGAGGATAATAAAGATATAATTAAAAATATTAAAACTAGGACCCTTGTGATGACAGGTTCAAATGACTCAGGATCTACTATCGAGATGTCAAAATCCTTATCTAATGATTTAATAAACTCAAGTTTTATTGAGATAAATAATGGAAAACATCTTTGTAGTATAGAGTGCGCAGATGATGTTAATATCAATCTTAAAAATTTTATTAATAGATAAATGACAAAAATTCAAAACTTTAAAATGTATATAAATGGACTGTGGGTTAATTCAGTTTCTGGAAAAACAATAGAAACTGTAAACCCAGAAAACAACGAAGTTTGGGCAACTGTCCCTGAAGCTAACGAGAAAGATGTAGATAAAGCAGTTAAGGCCGCACAAAATGCTTTTGAAAAATCTTGGTCAAATTTACACCCAAGAGAAAGAGCTAAATACTTAAGATCTCTTGCAGATCAATTAAGACAAAATGCTGAGCATCTTGGTACAATAGAAACAATTGATACAGGAAAAATTTTTAGAGAAACAAAAACACAAGCTAACTATATTGCTGAATATTATGATTATTTTGCAGGACTAGCCGATAAAGTTGAAGGAACAGTTGTCCCAATTGATAAACCAGACATGCAAGTAACAACTACTAGAATACCTATTGGTGTTGTTGCTGCAATAATTCCTTGGAACTCCCAAATGTTATTAACTGCAGTAAAACTAGCACCCGCATTAGCAATGGGTAATACAGTTGTAATAAAAGCTTCTGAACTAGCTCCTGTAACATTATTAGAGTTTGCAAAACTAGTTGAAAAATCAGGTATACCCAAAGGTGTTGTAAATATAATTACTGGTCTAGGTGAGCCTTGTGGTAAAGCTCTAACCACACATGACCTTGTAGAAAGAATTGCTTTTACAGGTGGTCCTGAAACTGCAAAACATATTGTTAAAAATTCTGCAGAAAATTTATCGCAAGTAAGCTTAGAACTTGGGGGAAAAAGTCCTGTTGTCGTATTCGATGATGCCGAGCAAGAGAACGCACTAAATGGAATTACTGCTGGTATCTTTGGTGCAAGTGGTCAAAGCTGTATTGCAGGATCACGACTTTATATTCAATCTAAAATTTATGATGACTTTTTAAATAAGCTAATAGCTAAAGCAGAAAAAATAAAATTAGGAGCTCCTATGGATAAAGAAACTCAAATGGGACCTTTAAATAGTTACAAACAACTAGAAAATATAGAAAAAAATATCAAAGCAACAGTTGAGCAAGGTGGGAAAATTAGATGCGGTGGAAAAAGGTCTAATATATCTAGTAAAGCTTATTATTTTCCAGCTACAATTATTGAGTGTGAAAATCATAATTTGCCTACAGCAGAAAATGAATTATTTGGTCCAGTTTTATCTGTTATGAAATTTGAAACAGAAGAGGATGTGATTAAATTAATGAATGATAATAAATATGGCTTATCTTCTGGAGTTTATACCTCTAACTTTGGGAGGGGCTTGAGAGTATCAAAAGCAATTAGAGCTGGAATTACTTTTGTAAATACTTATAGACTAATTTCACCCATGGCTCCGTTTGGAGGAATTAAAGATAGTGGATATGGAAAAGAAGCAGGAATTGAGTCAATTAAAGAATACACAAGAATAAAAACCACATGGTTAAATTCATCGGATAAACCAATGACTGATCCATTTACAATGGGTTAATTTTTTGACTGTCAGACATTATTTTTTAGTTTTATTTATCATGTTTCTTTTTGGAAGTTCTTATCCAATTAATAAACTTGCATTAAATACATCTCTCACTCCTGTATTGGCAGCCTCATTGAGAATGTTTATACTTTTTGTTTGCCTTGTTCCTTTTTGTAAATTTAAAATCCCAAACAAAAAATACTATCTGCCTTTAGCAGGTTTTTCCTTATCAATGGGCTTTGGTGTTTTTATCTTTTTAAATTTATCTCTACAAAAAGCAACTATGGTTGCTCCTATAATTATTGGAGCTCAACTGGCAATACCTTTTGCAGTTCTTGCAAGCTCTTTTTTTTTAGGTGAAAAAGTAACTCCTAAAATGTGGGGATTAATATTTATTTCTTTTTTTGGAATTTTTTTAATTGGTTATGATCCAAATTTAAAAAGTGAAATTTTTGCAATTTTTCTTTGTGCAATTTCTGCTTTTTTCTATGGTGTGGCGAATGTGTTTTCTAGATATATTAAAGATATAGACGTGAAATTAACAAACACAGTTATGGGCTTTACTGGTTTTATACTACTTTTTCTTTTTTCTATTTTTTTTGAAGGAAACACAGTTTATCAATTACTAAATATTGATTTTTATACTTGGCTTTTATTACTCCATAATGGGGTGATGGTTTCTGTAATTGCACACACCTCATTATTTTATTTATATAAATTTTATTCAGTAAACAAAATTATGCCCTTTTATTCTTTATTTCCTGTATTTGGCCTAATCCTAACGTTCTTTATATTTGGAGAAATTCCAACTCTACTTAGTACGATTGGCGGTTTAATTATAATATTTTCCGTATATAGGCTTCAAAAAATTAGATAATTCTTCTATTGAAAATTCATTTAAATAGTCTTTAATTTGATTTTTATAAATTGTTAACAATCAAAGAGGAAAATAATGAAAAAACTATTTATTGCTGCTTTTATATTCGTTTCTACTTTTACAACGAATACATTCGCAGAAGTTAAAATGGGGATCATTTTAGGATTTACTGGACCTATTGAATCTCTAACACCAGCTATGGCTGCATCTGCAGAGCTTGCATTTAAAGAAGCTTCTGACTCAGGTTCACTATTAGGTGGAGAAACTATTTCAGTAGTAAGAGCAGATTCAACTTGTGTTGATTCAGCAGCAGCAACAGCAGCAGCAGAAGGTGTTATTGCACAAGGTGTTGCAGCAATTATGGGTGCTGACTGTTCAGGTGTAACTGGTGCTATCGCATCTAATGTTGCTGTACCAAATGGTGTAGTAATGATTTCACCTTCAGCAACTTCTCCAGGACTTACAGCTTTAGATGATAAAGGCTTCTTTTTTAGAACAGCCCCATCTGATGCTAGAGGTGGTCAGATTTTAGCTGATATTACTAAAGACAGAAAAATCAAAAGTGTAGCAATTACTTACACTAACAATGACTATGGAAAAGGTTTGGCTGATGTTTATGAAGCGGCTGTAAAAGCTCATGGTATTAAAGTAACAACTGTATCTGCACACGAAGATGGTAAAGCAGATTACTCATCTGAAGTAGCAACTTTAGCTTCAGCAGGTGGTGATGCCGTAGCAGTAATTGGTTACCTAGACCAAGGTGGAAAAGGAATTATTCAAGGTTCTTTAGACTCTGGCGCATTTGATAAATTTATTTTATCTGATGGTATGATCGGTGACTCGTTAACTGAAGCTTTTGGAAAAGATTTAAATAAATCTTTTGGTTCAATACCTGGTTCAATGAATAAAAAAACAGCAGGTACTTTTGCCTCTGTTGCTAAAGCAGCAGGAATTGATTCTTCTGGACCATACACTGGTGAATCTTATGATGCAGCAGCTTTAATCGTTCTTGCGATGCAAGCAGGTGGATCAGCAGATAGAGCTTCTATTGCAAAAAATGTAATGGATGTTGCTAATGCCCCTGGTACTAAGATTTATCCAGGTGAACTTAAAAAAGGTTTAGACTTGCTAGCTAAAGGTAAAAAAGTTGACTACGAAGGTGCAACTGGTGTTACTTTTACTAACGTAGGTGAAGCTGAAGGTTCTTTCTTAGAAAAAGAAATCAAAGGCGGAAAATTCAAAAATAAAAAACAAAGATAATTAAAATCTTAGTTTTAAAACCCTCAGCAGTGAAAATTGCTGGGGGTTTTTTTTATTTAAAAATTACTAAAAATCCTAAAAAGACCAAATATCGAAATTAATATAAGAAAATAAAAAACAACTTTTCTATAAGTTTCCTCTTTGCTTTTAACGAAAAATTTATCGCCAATATAAACACCTATTGGTAAAATAATAATCAGTGGAATAGTCCTATAAATAGTTGTCAGATCTACAATTCCTGCAAAAAAACTAAGAGTAAATGCATAAATATCTGTTAAAAAGAATAAGGCAGCTAATGAACCTCTAATTACTGCTGGTTGAATACTTGTAACTAATAAAAAAAGTGCCACAGGCATTCCACCTAATGTGGTTAATCCATTTAATGTTCCAGAAACTATTCCAGTAATAAGTTTTCCATAATTATTATTAATTTTTTTATTCTCATATCCTTTCATTAATAAAAATGAAAAAAAAATAACTAATGCACAAACTGACAGGTGCGTTGTATCTGGAGATAAATATTTTAATAAATAAAGCCCAATAGGTGACCCAATGATTATTCCTATCAATAATTTTAAAACAAAATGCCAGTCTATTTTGTTCCATATATATGGAACCATAAAAATACTAATAATAACCTCAAGTATTAGAATAATTGGGACTATCTCTATTGCTGGAAGAATAAAAGAAAAGCCAGAAATACATGTTGCAGAAAAGCCAAAGCCATTAAAGCCTCTTATAATAGATGCAATAAATACGGTAAATACTACAAAATAGATTTCGATTAAACTCAGTTGAAGATTAGATAAAAAATCCACTCTATTTTCTTTCTTTAAAGTCTGCTCTTAATGTTGATAAAACAATTATTACTAAAAATATTAAACAAACTAAATTCATTGTTTTCCAACTTGTTAAGGTTAAAAAAACTCCAGCTGATAAACTTGCTACTGCCTGAATAGAATAAACAATTAAATCATTAAAGCCCTGTGCTTTAAATTTTTCATCCTCTCTATAAGATAAAACTAGCAAACTTGTTCCAGATATAAATAAAAAGTTCCAACCAAATCCTAAAAATATTAATGCAATTAAATAATTAATAAAATTTTGCTCAAATAAACTTGTCAAAATAGTTATAAAAAATAAAAAAACACCAGCATACATAATTTTACTATGTCCAAATTTTTTTATCAAATTACCTGTTATCAATGAAGGTAAAAACATAGCTGCAATATGAAATTGAATTACAAAACCTGTTTTAGTTAAACTTATTTTTTCCATCACATGCATACTTATTGGTGTAGCTGTCATTAAAAATGACATCACTGCATAAGCAAATGCCGAAGCGACTAATGCTTGTAAAAATCTTGGTTGAGAAATTAATTCCAAATAACTACGTTTGATTTTCTTGTTAACATGATTGGGTTTATGTCCGTCTTCATAAAATAATAGAAAAATTGTTGAAGTAAGAGTTAAAGCAGCAAGTGCAATATAAGATCCAGCATATAAATGTTCGGCTATAAAACTTTTTGTTATATTAGCAACATTTGGTCCTATAAACGCTGAACCTATTCCTGCTAATAATATTATTGAAATAGCTTTTGGTGCCATATCTTTTTTAACAGTCTCAACTGCTGCAAAACGATATTGATGACTAAAGGCTACTCCTGCACCAAGTAAAAAACATGAAAAATTAAAAAGAATAAAACTTTCAATAATTATTGAGTAAGCCGCTAGAACAGATGATAAAGAACTCACTACAGAAGCAAACATGAAGCCTGCTCTTCGACCAGTTATGCTCATAACCTTTGCTGCAAAGATTGCAAAAATTGCAATACCCACAATTGATAAAGCCATCGGTAAAGTTGCTAAAGATTTTACTGGACTAAATTGAGAGCCAATTATTCCACTTAAGAAAACTGTTACAGGTGCTGCTGTAAAAGCAAAAATTTGGCTTAAAATCAGCAACCATAAATTTTTATTCATTAAAAAAAATATTTATCACCAATGTACATAGCCCAAGCTATTGCAGCTCCGAGTATAATATATTTCATAATATCTTTATTTTATTTCGATTTTTTCAGGAAGTATACCTTTAGGTCTATACCTCATGATCAACAGAAGACCCATCCCCATCATTAAATATCTAAAGTATGGAACACTTTCAATTAAATGAATTTTTAATGAATGTGTATCTGCTAAACCTGCCGTAAATAGATTAATTAAGAATAATGCAATTGGCGCTGCCTCGATCCATAGAAACCAGACTGCAAAACCACCTAATATTGCTCCAAAATTATTTCCACTACCACCAACAATAACCATAACCCAGATTAAAAAAGTATACCTCATAGGCTGGTAACTACCTGGGGTAAATAAACCGTCTTGAGTAACTAACATAGCACCTGCAATTCCAACTATAGCTGAGCCTAAAATAAAAATTAATAAATGTTGCTTGACGACATTTTTTCCCATTGCATTAGCTGCTTCTTCATTATCTCTTATCGCACGCATCATTCTTCCCCATGGCGAGTAAAGAGCTTTTTGAGTTACTATTAATAAAGCTATAACAACAATTAAAAATAAACCTGAATAACAAAGTTTTACAAAAACTGATGATCCCTCAATTACTAATTGGTTAAGAGCAGCTTGTTTATCGGTAATACTAGAGATTAAATCTAATTTCCCAGAATTAAATTTTGCAACTAAATTTATAAACCATTCTTTAGTTTGTAGCTCAATTTCATAAGGTACTGGTCGATCCAGTCCAATTACATTTTTAACACCTCTTGTTAACCAATCTTCATGCTTGATTATGGCTATAACTATTTCTGATATTAATAGTGTGGCAATAGCTAAATAGTCTGCACGTAAACCTAACGCAACTTTACCAACTATAAATGCTAGACCTGCTGCAAAAAATGCACCTACGATCCAAGAAAACATAATTGGCAATCCTAATCCACCAAGAAATCCTGTTGTTGCAGGATTAACATTTTCAATAGCCTCAATACTTGTCTCTGATGTAACTCTTATAATGATAATTCCAGCAATAATAATTGTAGCAATACCATAAGTTCTAATTTTAGATTTTTCAAAATTTTTTAATACAAAACGTATTGCAAGGACCATTGCAACTATTAACCATAAAGACATTAGAATACTAAAACCTCCCGCAACCCATGCTTCTTGTACAGGCTCAACAGAAATTAAAACTGCAGCTAATCCACCTAATGCTGCATAACCCATTAGACCAAAATTGATTAACCCTGCATACCCCCATTGAATATTTGCACCCATTGTCATTACTGCAGAAATTAAACACATGTTAAAAATTGATAGAGCTACATTCCAAGATTGAAATATTCCAACTAAAATAATAAGCCCCAACATGATTGCGTAAGCTATAATTACATTTAAGTGTTTTCTCACAGTACCTTCCCTTTGAATATTCCATTAGGTCTATAAAGTAAGACAATCACCAGTATAGAAAATGAGACAGCAAATTTATAATCTGTTGATAATAACTGAACTAAGGTTTCTGGCTCCATGCTTGCTGGCAAAACATACATAAAGAATTTTTTATAGGCATAAGTTAGAAATATTTCTGAAAATGCTATGACATATCCTCCTAAAAATGCTCCAAAGGGGTTTCCAATACCTCCAACAATTGCTGCAGCAAAAATTGGCAGCATGTTATTAAAGTAGGTAAATGGCTTAAAACTTTTGTCTAATCCATATAAAGCTCCACCAATTGTCGCTAAAATACCTGCAATAATCCAAGTAATCATAACTACTCTTTTTGGATCAATTCCAGACAATAAAGCTAAATCCTCATTATCAGAATAAGCACGCATACTTTTTCCTGTCTTAGTTTTGTTTAAAAACCAAAATAAAATAGAAACCAATACAATTGTTACAAATATAGTTAATACCTGACTAGATTTAATTGCTAAACCTTCATTAAGTCCTGTCATTTCTTTAAACTCACCTGCTTTGATAATAAATTTTTCCCCATCAAAAAATCTTTGGTCTGATGGACCAATTATTATTCTAACTACAGCTTGAGTTACAAACATCACACCAATACTAACCATTGCAAGTTGAACAGGAGGGCTTTTGCTTACTCTATAATATCTAAAAACAAATTTATCAACTAAGAGCATGTATCCAATTGTTAAAATAATTGCAAAAGGGATGGCAAGTAATGCTGTTGGTAAAACACCTAAAGAAATTCCAAGTGATTGAAAATACCAAGTAAATAATATGGTGACCATCGTACCAAAAGCCATCATGTCCCCAGTTGCAAAATTAGCAAACCTTAAAATTCCATAAATTAAAGTTACAAATATTGCACCTAATGCTAGTTGTGAGCCATACGTAAGTGCTGGCATAAAAATGTAATTCAATAATAATATAATTGCGTTTAAAAATTCCATACTATCCGCCTAAAAAAGAGCTTCTTACTCTTGGGTCGTTTAATAATTCTTGACCTGTTCCTGAATATTTATTTTCACCTGTAACTAACACATATCCACGATCAGAAATATTAAGAGCTTGTTTGGCATTTTGTTCGACCATTAAAATTGCCACATTAGTTCTTTTCACTTTGATGATATGATCAAATAATTCATCCATTACTATTGGAGAAACTCCAGCAGTAGGTTCATCTAACATTAATACAGATGGTTTTATCATTAATGCTCTTCCAAGAGCTACTTGTTGTCTTTGACCTCCAGACAATTCACCAACTAATTGGTTTCTTTTTTCTCTAAGTATTGGAAATAGTTCATAAATTTCTTCTATAATATTTTGATAATTGTCATCTCTTAAATAAGCACCCATCTCTAAATTTTCTTCAACACTCATTCCTGAAAATACATTTTTTGTTTGTGGTACAAATGAAATACCCTCTCTCACTCTATCTTGTGGTGAAAGTTGTGAAATATCTTTACCATCAATTATAACTGAGCCTGATTTTAGATTTAAAAGTCCTAGCATTGCTTTCATAGCCGTTGATTTGCCAGCTCCATTAGGTCCAAGAATTGAAACTATTTCACCTTTGTTTACATTAACTGAACAAGAGTTGATGATATCGGGTCCAGTACCATAGCCACCCGTCATTTTTAAACCTTCAAAAAAAGCCATTAGTTCTCATCCTTTAATTTTGATCCTCTACCTAAATAGCTTTCTATAACATTTTCATCTTTTTTAGCTTCTTCAGCAGTTCCTTCAAATAAAACTGAACCTTCTGCCATAACAATAACTGGATCACATAATCTGCTTATAAACTCCATGTCGTGCTCGATCATACAGAATGTATAACCTTCTTCCTTATTTAACTTAAGAATTGCAGTCCCTAGATCTTTAAGGAGTGTTCTATTAACCCCCGCTCCTACTTCATCAAGCAATACTAGTTTTGCATCAACCATCATGGTTCTTCCAAGTTCTAATAATTTTTTTTGACCACCTGATAAGTTGCCAGCTAATTCATTTGATAGATGCGTCAGATTTAAAAAATCAACTACGTCTTGAGCTTTTTGTTTAACTTTAAGTTCTTCAGTTCTAACCAAACTTGGTTTCAGTAAGGCTGTCATTAAATTTTCACCTGACTGATTTGCAGGAACCATCATTAAATTTTCAAGCACTGAAAGATTAGTAAACTCATGTGCTATTTGAAAAGTTCTTAAAATTCCTTTAGAAAATAATTCATATGAAGGAACATCTGTCACGTCTTCATTATTAAAAAATACTTTTCCTTGTGAAGATTTTAAATTGCCAGCAATTAAATTAAATAAGGTAGTTTTACCAGAGCCGTTGGGTCCTATGATACCTGTAATAGATCCTTTTTTAATCTTTAAAGAACAATCTGAAACTGCTGCCAACCCTCCAAAATATTTAGATAGATTTTCAATTTGTAAAATATTCTGTTCTTGATCCATGAAATTTATTTATTTAATCTTTTATGTATACTGTTGAGTGTCTTTTCTAAAGATTTATAAAAACCTGCTTTGGTAAGTTCTTTAACACCTTGTTCATTTAATCCTTTAGGTGTTTGAGACTCTTTTACTAAATATTTTAAATCTTTTTTAGAGTTTGCAACCGCATCTTCTGATAATGCTAAAAATAAAGATGTTATATATTTTTGAGCATTATTTCGTTTAACTCCTCTTTTAACTAACCAGTCAGTCATCACTCTTAATAATTCATAAAATGGTGCCATCATGCCAGAGGTTGACCAAAAATTAATTGAAGACTTTTCATTTTTTATTTCAACTGTAGTGCCAATTTTATTAAAAAAATTTTTTACTTTTTTATTGGGTGGACAAATAGGAACGGGTCCTTTTTTTAAAGATATTGGCGGTAATGGTATAGCTCTTATAATTTTTGCTTTAACTTTAATTGCTTTTTTAAGTTGAGCTAAAGTAATTGTTGATATGAAACTGATTATAGTTTGATTTGATCTGAACTTTAAATTTTTAATAATTTTTTCACCTACCGTTGGAGTTATTGATAAAAATATCCAATCACATGAATTAATAATTTCCTGGTTATCTTTACTAATAGTTATCTTTTTAAATTTTTTTTTTAAAGTACTAGATGTAGATTTATTTCTGTGAGAGATGATTATTTTGTTATATGAAATGCTAGAACTACAAATCCCAGTGATGACAGCAGACGTAATTTTACCCGTTCCTATAAAGCCTAATTTCATAAATATAGTTACTTTATAGTGATATTAGTGAATTAATTAATAAAAAAAGAACCTCTAATTCTCAACAGTTCTCTGCTTAAATCTTTATTTTCTTTAAAAGGTTTTCTTCCATGTAGCCAAAAATAATTATTAGCTACAATAGTTGATCCAGGTCCTAATTTAGTGATTACCTTATTCTTACTCTCCTCTAAACCATCTGATAATTTTTGTAAGAAAATTCCTTGATCCATATTTTTTGGCTCAGGGAATTGATCGATATATGAGATATTTGGCTTGCCCTTATCATCAGTCGTGAAAACTGGATGCTCAACTTTATATTCTATATTTTTACTTTTAGGAGATCCCCATACAAAGTTTTGCTTTCCAATGGGATCATTAAATAAATCCTCACAATGTTCCCAGTCATCAAGATGCAACATTGCCGTTTCTCCACCCTGCACATTTTGTTCTTCAATTTTGGTCATAAGCAGCCAATCTGTGATCTCTTTGACATATGTCCCGTCTGTATGGAGATCCATATTTGTATAAGCTTTTCTCAAATACGAGTCGCTTTTATCTTCGTGCTTTACGAAAAATCTTGCATAATATTTTCCAGCCATTGCGTCATGGTTTGGATTGCCAATCAAATATGCAATTGCTGTTGATAGTTTAACTAAAAAAGTATCATTAATTTTTGGACTTATATTTTTTGGTCCTATTATAAAGCAACCTGTGTTTCTGTCTCTAATTATTGAATTAAGTAATTTGCTTAATTTATTAGAAGTTAAATCATCTAAACTTTTGGCAATAGTAAATCTAGTAAATGGTTTGTACTCTAAAGCAGTAATATCAAATTTATTAAATGGAAATATTAATTTATCTAAAATTTCATCTTCAATTCTAATATCAATTATTCTTTTTGAATTTTGATGTTCTGTTATTGTTATTCCAGAGATATTTTCCATTAGAGATAATTACTTAGTAGCGCCATCATGATAGCAGAAATAACAGTAGGATAAACAAAATTTCTTTTAGATATAAAAAATATAAATAAACAAAATAAAACAACAGTTACTCTACTTAAATAACTTGCATCAGACAAAACACCTACTGGAAATATAATTGTTCTTGCTATTAATGCTCCTAGAGTTGAGTAGGCAAGACAGTTAAACCACTTAAATAATTTTGAAGTTTCTTTTATTCCTTGTGAAGAAATTGCACCTAAAAACCTTGAAGAGAAAGTTGCAAGGGACGTGACTAAGATTGCAAGAAATACACTAGTTGACATTTAGTTCTCCTATAAAATAAGCAATTGTTCCACCAACAAGCCCACCCAGTAAAATTGACCACTCTGGAGATAGAAAATAAAAAATTGGTCCTAATACCAGACCTAAAATTACTGCAGCTGTAATTTGAATAGTTTTCATTGCACCTACCATCATGCATAAAAAATAAATTGGATTTAAAATTGCTAAACCCATCATCATATTTTTATCCAAATAATCAGATGCGTAAAAACCTATAAATGTTCCTATTACTGCAGTAGTCCAAGTAGCACAACCAATTCCAATCCAAAAATCTATTCTATGTTTTTTATCAATACTTTTATAATTACTCTTCATTATCAACCATGCAGATACTGCTATAAAATGACACGAAAAGTAATATTTCCATTTTGGTTGGCTTTTATGCATCATTAATGGAAACAAAGAAACAGCCATTGGATAAAGACGAGCATTAACAAACCAAACAGCTAAAAAAATATTTAATAATGACGCTCCAACTAATAACGACTCAGCCATGACTAGTGATCCAGGCAAAGCATAAGTAAGCATCGTTGAAAAAATACTTTCTTGAATATTAAATCCTAAATTTTTAAGAAGTGCACCTATAGCGATGAAGCAACATCCTAACGCAAGTGCTGGACTGTCTGGGGCTAAAATAGATTTGAAACCTTTAAAGAAAAATTCTTTATTAATCATTAACCGCCAAGGAATAATCTACCAACATCAGGATTTTTTAATAAATCATCCCCTTTGCCAGCAATAGCAGTTTGTCCTGATACTAAAACATAACCAATATCTGCAAACTCTAATCCTTTTTTTGCATTTTGTTCCACTAGGATAATAGTTTTCTTTTCAGTTTGTTGAAGGTCTCTTAATATTTCAAAAACCATATCTATATATCTTGGCTCTAATCCAATTGAAGGTTCATCAACAAGTAATACGGAAGGTTTCATAACTAGTGCTCTAGAAATTTCTAATAGTCTTCTTTCACCACCAGATAAAACTTTTGCTGGTTGATTTCTTCTATTTCTTAATCTTTCATATTTTTCAAAAATTCTTTCTGCTTCTTGGTAAGACTCGTCTGTATTTTCTTTAGCATAACCACCCATTAGTAAATTTTCTTCCACCGTCATATCTGGAAAGACTGAGTTATCTTGTAGGATATATGCTATTCCACATGACCTAAGTTTTTCAGCTGGGGTTAAGTGAGTAATTTCTTTACCATCAATTTCTATTTGTCCTGAAAAAATGTTTGTAAATCCATAAATAGAATGAAGGATCGTAGATTTACCCGCTCCATTTGGACCAATTAAACATAGTGATTGAGCTTTACTTACACACAAATCAAAATCATGTAGAATTTCCATCTTACCATAACCAGCAGATAATTTTTTTATTGTTACGTGGTTATTGTCTGGAGATAGTTTTTTTAATTCTTCAGGTCCTGGTGCTTTTCCTAATACATCATATTGATTTGACATTATTGTGCTCCCAAGTAAGCGTCTAGCACACGCTTATCATTTTTAATTTCATCTGGAGTTCCGTTTGCCAACATTTGACCATGTGCTAAACAAAAAACTCTTTGTGCTAAATTCATAATTACTTTCATATTGTGCTCTATAACTAACAGGGTAATCCCGTAATCTTTATTAACACTAATTAAACGATCTATAATTCCATTAATTAATGTTGGATTAATTCCAGCTGTTGGCTCATCCAACAAGAGCATTTTAGGCTCATTCATTAAGGCCATTGCTAGTTCTAATAATTTTTGCTGACCAAAAGAAAGATCTCCTGCTCTAAGTTTTCTTTTTTGATGAAGTCCTACAAACTTTAATAATGTTTCTGCTTTATCAGTTAAATCTGAAGGTATTTTTTGGAAAACTGTTAAAATCCCATCGTTTTCAGGTTTGTGGCTGATTAGCATATTTTGAATACAGTTTAATTTTCCATAAATTCGAGTTTGCTGAAAAGTTCTAAGTAATCCAAGTTTAGCAATAACGGGTACTGGTAACTCAGATACCTCTCTATCGTTAAATTTAATTGATCCACCATCAATTGGATAGGTTCCAACTATTGAGTTAAATAAAGTAGTTTTTCCAGAACCATTTGGACCGATCAGTCCTACAATTGAACCTTGCTCAACTGACATAGAGATATCTACGTTGGCTTTAACACCGCCAAAAGATTTACTTACATTTGATATATCTAATATGGCCATTATTTTAATTCTACCTGTGCCTTTCGGTCAGCTTCATCAATTACTTCTCCAAATCTTTCAGGATATTTTTCTCTTAACCATCCCATTAATCCTTCAGGAAAATAAACAACGATTACAATAATTAAAACTCCAAGAGCTACATACTGCCAGCCTAAGAAGTAAGTCCAAAAACCTTCTTTAAATAAATGAAATAAAACAGCACCAACTAGTGGTCCCCATAAAGTTCCTTTACCACCAAGAATTGCCATTAACACCATGAACACTCCAAATGTAGGTCCTGCAAATGCGATTTCTGTAGGTTCAATATAGCCATTGATGTGACCCATTAGTCCTCCTGCAATTCCAACAAAGAAAGCTGATACCATCCAACCTATAATTTTATATCTCATAGTATGAATACCCATTGCTTCAGCTTTATCTTCATTGTCTCTAATTGCGTTTAAAACTAATCCAAATCTTGTGCTGTAAGCCCACTTTAAAGTAATAAAAGTTACAACTGCTAAACCAAAACTTAAATAGTACATAAACTGTGATGATGATGCATTCGTTCCAAAACCTTTTGGCCAAACTGGAACTGTCATACCCTGTCCTGCTCCAATAATTTCAATTCCACCAGCAATTTCACCAGCAGCTATTCCTAAAGCTAATGTACAAATTGCAAAGTAGTGTCCTCTTAAACCTAAAATTCCATAACCAATTACTCCAGCAATTATTGTTGGAATAATTCCAGCTAACAATATTCCAACTCCGAACCCTTGAAAAAATTGTGGGATAGTGTGAACAAAAGTTTTTTCTCCCCCTGCATCTGTCCACTCAGCTAGTGAAAAAAACATTGCTATTTGTGTGCTTGAAGCAACATACATTCCAACACCAAAGAATAAAATGTTTCCAAATGTGTTGTAACCCATTTGTCCCCCTTGAACATCCCAAGTCATCGCAAGTACAATTAAAATATAAAGAAACGACATCTGAAGTTTATAAGCTGGGAATATGAATGCTCCAGCCAAACCAAGAATTATTAGACCTGCATATAGAAATGTATTTTTACTCATTATTTCAGATATTCTCTTTTTCTTGATAGTTTAAATCTTCTATAAACAAGGATTAATACGAGTAACGAGAATACAGCTGCTATTCTAAATTCTGTTCCAAGTAGATAATCTGCCCATTCCTCAAATATTCCAAGGCCCATACCAGATATTGCAACAGCTGGTAAATTTCCAAGTCCTGCAATAATTACAATCATGAAAGATCTAACTGTGTAAGGTAATCCCGTATATGGGTGAAGTGTAAATGTGATTGCAATACATGCTCCTGCTATTCCACATAGCGCTGCATTTATTCCAAAAGTTGCTGCATAAACTTTTTCAGTATCAACACCTAAAATTTTAGCAGCTCTTGCATTTTGAGCAGTTGCTCTAATTGCTCTACCTAATTTTGATTTTTTCATGTAGATGACAAGAATAATTGCTGATATCACACAAATTGCTCCTGAAAATATCTTAGCATTAGGTAGTGTCACTGAATTATCAAACAACATTGTTGTTCCAAAATTTGATTGAGCAACAACTACATCGGCACCAAATGCAAAGTTCATTAATTGTTGTGCTAAAATACTAATTCCAAAAGTTGCAAGAATTGATGTAAATAAATCTTTGTCTACTACTTTATTAATAACAAGCTTGTACATTCCCCAACCAACACAATACATAATGATTGGTGATACAATTACTCCAAAGGCTGGGTGAATTCCTGATAAATACATAAAGTAAGCGATGTATCCACCCATGATTACTAATTCTCCTTGAGCAATGTTTATTATATTCATTACTCCCCACTGCAAAGCCATTCCATAAGCAATTAATGCAAATAAAATACCAAGTAGTATTCCATCCATTGAAGCTTGGACCATTAGTATTGGGGCTTGGAAAATTAAGAAATCCATAAATTTTATTTTCTATTATTTATAAAAAAATGCCCCCTATTTCTAGGGAGCATTTTACATATTAGGTATTATCTTTTTGACCAAGATGGAATTGGGTGTACCAACTCAGCTGATGCCCATTTTGTAGGAGCAACAACTTTGTTTTCACACTTACTACCATCATCATTACATGATACTTGGAAAAGTACCATTGGCTTAGATACGTTTTGACCACCTTCAGCAAATTTTATGTTTCCATAAAAAGTTTGCATGTCAGTTGCAGCTAAAGCATCTCTAACTTTTTTAGTATCAAATGATTGTGCTCTTTCGAACGCATCTTTAAAAACTAATAAAGCAGCAGAAGATTCAGCAGCTTGGTATGGCGGTGCATATCCAAAAGCTTTAGTAAAGTCTGCATCATACGTCATACCATCTTTGAAGAAGTTATCCGTATAAGATAGAGACTTATGCCATTGAGAAGCACAAAGCGCGTACTCAGAAGCTTTACCATGTTGCTTAGATAATTTAGCAGCATCACAGTGAGTCATTGCTAACATTTTCACATCAACTTTCATCTCTGAGATTTGTCTAACAGCTGTCAAAGCACCTTTAGTATGACCTGAAACTACAAGAACGTCCGGATTAGTAGCTTTTACCTTAGATAAAGTAGCAGCCATATCGTTAAGCTCTTTTGGTAACTTGTCATCTATAATGATTTTAGAACCTGTTCTTTTAGCAGCATCAAGAATACCTAATCTCACATCTTGAGAGAAAGCGTCTTGTTCAAATGCCATTGCAATCTTAACTGGTTTTCCACCATTTTTTTCAACTGCAAGATCAATTGCTACATCAAGATATAAGTTCGCTGGAGCTAGTACTGCAAATAAATATTTATAACCCTTAGTGAATAACGATCTAGACGCACCGTTTGCTTCAACCATAGGAACTTGATATTTTTCAGTTACAGGAGCCATAGCTTTAGTCAAACCTGAGCTATAAGGTCCAAGCATATATTGAACACCATCTTGTTGAATTAATCTTTCTGCAAGTTGTGCTGCTCTTCCAGAGTTTGATTCATCATCGTAATAAATGATTTCAAACTTGTAAGTTTTTCCACCAACTTTAATACCACCCATGTCATTTATTCTGTCAACTGCTAAGTTATAGCCGTTTTGAGTATGAACACCATTTGACGAGTATTTTCCAGTCAATGAAATAGCTGCACCTAAAATAATTTTATCCCCAACAACCTTCGCGAAAGATATTGTTGAAGCTGAAATTAAAAGAGCAATTGCAGAAACTAAAGTAATAATTATATTTCTGATTTTCATTTTATTTCTTCCTCTATTAGTTTTAAATTTAAAAAAATTATTAAACCTCTTAATTAAACTTCATACAACCCTCAAGTGGAAAGATGCGACCTAATATTTTTGAATAAATACTATAATTATTGCAATTATAAGTAATACACACGCTGAAATTGTATTTATAACTTTTGGGTTTGCTTTTATCCAAACAATTAATTTTTTAGCAAGCACAGCGTAAGCAATTAAAGATAAAAAATCTAACACAACATAAGTTGTGGTTAAAATTATAAACTGGATAATATAATTTGAATTAAAATCTATAAACTGTGGAAAGATTAAAGGAAAAAACATCCAAGCTTTAGGACTTAATCCTGCAACTAAAAATCCATCTTTAAAAAATGAAAAGATACTTTTTGAAGAATTATTATTTGAATTTATCTCTTTAGGTCTTGAGTTATAAATATCATAAGCAAGATAGAGTAAGTATGCAATTCCTATCCATTTAAAGGTAATTAGAAAATTTGGGTTATCAACAAAAAAAGATCCAAGAAAAAAAATCACTAAAATTGCTTGAATTGTATTTGCGGTAACATCCCCTAATGCAGTCCAGATACATTTTTGAACTCCATAATTCATCGAGTAAGAAATGATCACAATTCTGGGAGTACCAGGAGTGATAAACATAAATAAAATAATCTGTAAAAAAAGGAAATAATTTAAAGGAAGCATTTTAAAGGTTTGGATAGTCCTAAATAAAACCGGGAGCTAAAGATGGCTAAATAGGACTATCTTAAATATGATATTATCATGAGCCTAAATAAAATGCATTAATCATTTTTTTCAAATATAATGAAAATAGAGGATTTATGAAAAAAAAAGGTCACACCCCCATAACTAGAGTTAAAAACCCAGAACCTCATATATCAGATCCTGATTGGATTATTTGGGCTGCTTGGGCTGACCGAATTACTTTTGAAGAAATAGAACAAAAAACTGGGAAGACTGAAGCTGAGGTAATCAAGATTATGAGACGATCTATAAAGCCTGTTTCTTTTAGATTGTGGAGAAAAAGAGTTAATCAAAAAAGTATTAAACATAGAAAAAAATTTGAATACTCTAGAAAAGAAATTACTAGTAAAATTAAAAAGAATGATTATTTATAAGATATGAAATCAGTAACTATTTATACAGGTCCACTTTGCGCTTTTTGTGATGCAGCGAAGAAATTGTTAACTAGAAATAACGTTGAATATAAAGAAATCAACATTGCAACAGTTGATGGTGCGATGGATGAAATGATTACTAAAGCTAGTGGAAAAAGAACTATTCCTCAAATCTTTTTTGATGAAAATCATATTGGTGGTTACGATGATGTTAGGGCTCTTGAAAAGGAAAATAAATTACTAGAACTTTTAAAGTAAATTAGTTTTTAGGCTTAAAAGTTAAACAAACTCCGTTATTACAGTATCTTTTGCCAGTTGGCTTTGGTCCATCTTCAAAGATATGCCCATGATGTCCACCACACTTTTTACAATGATATTCCACTCTCTCGTATCCTAATAAAGTATCTGTTTTAGTTTCAAAAGCATCTGGCAATGATTGATAAAATGAAGGCCAGCCTGAACCACTTTCATATTTAGTGTTTGAATCAAATAATTTTTCACCACAATTAGTACAGTGATAGCTACCTTCTCTCTTCTCGTGATTTAATTCACTCGTGCCAGGTGCTTCTGTACCATCTTCAAACAAAACTAATTTTTGTTCAGCTGTAAGGTCTTTGTTAATTTTTTTTGTCATAAATTTATTCTAATACTCTTAGGGGTTTACCTGCAACGCATGCCTCTAATCCTTCAATCATTTGTGTATAAAATACACTATAATTTTCTGCTGTTACATAACCAACATGGGGCATTAACAATGCATTTGGTAAAAATCTTAGTTTATTACCTTCTGGTAAAGGTTCTTTTTCATAAACATCTAGTCCTGCTCCAGCAATAACATTGGTTGATAGTGCGATAATTAAATCATCTTCATTAATAATTGATCCTCTTGATGTGTTAATCAAAAAAGCAGTTTTCTTCATCATATCAAGCTCTTTTAGTTTTATTAATTCTTTATATCTTTCACCACCCTGGACATGGATCGATAAAAAATCAGAATTTTGAAGCAAATCTTCTTTACTGCATGGAAGAACATCTAATTCTTTACAGGTATCCAAGTTTAAATTTTCACTCCAAGCCATAACTTCCATACCAAAAGCTTTACCAATTTTTGCAACTTGTGAACCAACCCTTCCAAGTCCAACTAACCCTAAAATCTTTCCCTTAAGTTCAAAGCCAATAGTTGTTTGCCAGTAACCTTGATACATATTATCGATTTCTTCCTTAAAGTTTCTAGCTAATCCTAAAATTAAAGCCCAAGTTAATTCTGAAGTTGGAGTAAAATTAATCTCCGTTCCACACACTGTAATTTTTCTCTTTTTAGCAGCAGCTAGGTCTATTGCTTTATTTCTTGAACCACTGGTGATGATGTATTTAAGATCATTTAAATTATCAATTAAATTTTTAGTAATAGGAGTTCGTTCTCTCATTATCAATAATGCTTCAAAATCTGATAATTGCTCTATGGCGTCTGCCTCATCTTCAAAGGGTTCACTGAATATTTTAAATTCATATTCTCCTGACAGTTTTTTTAGATCAACAAATTCATGAGACACGTTTTGGTAATCATCTAAGATAGCAACTTTAAGCATTTTTAATTTTTCTATTTGATAAAAGAATTCCTGTTAAAATAAATATTGCGCCTAACATATGATAAAACATAAATTTTTCATTAAAAATAATCATTGCCATAATTGCACTTAAAATAGGCATCATGTGTAAAAAAACACCTGCTCTATTGGCACCAATTAAAGCAACTCCTTTTATCCAAAAAATAAAAGAAGCAAGACCTGGAAATAAAACTACATAAAATAAAATCAGGTAAAAGTTTTGATTTAAAACAATCCTAAAACCCATTTGATATTCTATAAAATAAATTGGTATTAAAAAAATAAAGCCAAATGAAATTACTACCTCTAATAACCCTAGTTGAGATAATTCGTGTTTTTTTTTCTTTAATAGAGCAGAATAAGTAGCCCAAGAAAGCATTCCAAAAACCATCGTGATGTCACCTTTATTAAAATCTAAGTTCATTAATATTCCAAGATTTGCTTTAGTTATGATTAAAACTACTCCAATAAAAGAACATGCAACTCCCAATATTTGAAAAGTGTTAGTTTTTTCAATTTTTAAAATGGAAGAAATAAATATAATCATTACTGGTATTGTTGAGATCATCAATACTCCACTAATCACTTGAGTAAAATTTAAAGAGTAATAGACAATTGAATTAAATATAGTGACACTCGTTATTCCAAGTATCATATAATATTTATAATTTTCTAAAATATAATTTCTTTTTTTTAATATTTCTTGCATCGTAAATGGTGCTAAAATTAACCAAGCAAAAAACCATCTATAAAAATTTAATGAGAACGGAGGTACTTCATATTGACTTGCAAATTTTCCAACTAAAAAATTTCCAGACCAAAATAAAGCTGCAAAAAATAAAAAAACATAGGCAGCATTGTTTTTATTAATCACTTAGTTAAACCTAAGAGAGCTATATGGTTTTAAATCTAAGTTTGTATTTTCTTCAGCTATCATTCCAGAGATTATTTTCCCTGAAATTGGTCCTAAAGTCCATCCTAAATGGTGATGACCGAAACAATAAAAAACATTTTTATGTTTTTTTGAGGGTCCTATTACTGGTAAGTAATCGGGCAATGTTGGTCTAAAACCAAGCCACTCATCTTCATGCTCAGGTAAATCACCCATCATGTATTTTGCATTATCGATTAAATTTTTAACTCTAGATTTTGATAATGGATTATCCAACCCACCAAATTCAACAGTGCCTACCACCCTAAGTCCTTGTTCCATAGGTGTAATACCAAATCCTCTATTTTGGAAAATTACGGGTCTACTTAAAAGATGATCACAATTTTTAAAATGAACATGGTACCCTCTTTCAGTATCGAGGGGTATTTTTTCATCTAAATTATCTGTTAGCCTTTTTGAAAATGAACCACAAGCAATTACAATTTTATCAAATAAAAAGCTTTGCGTTTCAGCTTTTATAACTGGCTTTTCATCATTAAAATTTATGTCTTTGATATTCATTTTTAAAAACTTGCCACCCTTTTTCAAAAACAGATCATAAAGTTTTAAAAGAATTTTCTTTGGATTTCTAGCGTGTCTGCCATATTGATAATAAACACCTCCATGATAGATTGGCTTTATATTTGGTTCTAAATCATGAATTTCTTTTGGAGTTACTATTTGTTGATCAACCCCTAGTTCATTTCTAACTTTAATCTCTAACTCTCTACTTTTTAAGCTTTGATCGTTCCAAATATATAAAATACCTTTTTTTTCAACCAATCCACCAAGTTCTATTTCATCAAATAATTCATCATAAGCAGGTAATGCTAAATCTAAAATTTGATGCATATTTTTAGCAGTATGCATCATTCTTTTTGTAGTGCAGTTTCTAATAAACTGTAAAAACCAAGGTATCATTTTTGGAACATAGTTCCATTTAAGAGCAAGTGGGCCTGTAGTGCTTAAAAGCATTGCAGGGACATCAGTTAATACATCAGGTCTATTTATAGGAACAGATGCATATGGAGAAAAGTGACCTGCATTACCGTAGGATGCAGCAGGACTTCCCGGTTCATCTCTATCAAAAATTGTTACACTAAAACCTTTTTTTTGTAAAAATAAAGCATTCGAAATACCTTGTATACCAGCACCAATAATTCCAATTTTTAAATTTTTTTCCATGACACTTTATATAATTCTTAAAATTAAATATTCTCGCGACAAATTCGACAAGTAAAACATTAAAATACTTACGCTATTAGCTGTTTATGATTAATTTTAGCACTCATAACAATTGCAAATCCAATCATGGTTGCAAGCATTGAAGACCCGCCATATGACATAATTGGCAAAGGAGACCCAACGATAGGCAGTAAACCTAAAACCATTGACATATTTACTGTTACATAAAAAAATATTGCAGACCCATAGCCGTAGCAAAAAAGTTTAGCGAAATAACTCCTCGAGATTGCACCAATTCTTAATACTCTATAAATAATGATTATATAAATTAACAATAAAACTAGAGAACCTAAAAAACCATGCTCCTCAGCAAATAAAGTGAAAATGAAATCTGTATGTTTTTCTGGTAAAAATTCTAAATAACTTTGAGTTCCTTTTAAAAAACCTTTACCAGTTAAACCTCCAGATCCAACTGCTATTTTAGATTGAATAATTTGGTAACCTGCACCTAGAGGATCCCTATCTGGATTAAGAAAAGTCAAAATTCTAAGCTTTTGATAAGGTTGTAAAAAAGCAATGGCAAAAGGCATTGAAATTAATAAAGTTATAAATGAATAAACAAAATATTTAATATTAATTCCTGCAAGCCATATGACAACTAATCCACTTAAAGCAATTAAAATTGAAGTTCCCAAATCAGGTTGAGTAATAACAAGCATGATTGGTAGAATTAAAATTACCAAAGCAACAAACATAACTTGAAAACTATTAACTTTATTCAATTGTATACGGTGATAATATTTAGCAAGGCATACTATTATTGCAATTTTCATTAATTCAGATGGCTGTAAATTAATAAAATATAAATTGATCCATCTTTGTGATCCTGAAGCTTTAATGCCATATAAAGAAGCCCAGATTAGAAAAAATAAAACTACAATATAAAATAAGTAAGCAAAGTAATGCCAAAATTTAATATTAAAAAATGACATAAAAATCATCATTGTGAAAAAAATTAAAAATTTTGAAATATGACTTTTACTATGAAATAAGATTCCCCCCCCATCTGTTGAGTACATGGACAAAGCACTAATTAACCCAAGCAATAAAATACAAATTAACAAAATGTAATCAAAATTTCTTAATTTTTGAAAAAGAGTGGGTTGTGTATTAAATGAATTGTATTGCATTTATATTTTTAAATCATTTTGTTTAGTTTGTTTCTCTCTTAGCTCATGTCTATCTACAATTAATTTAAACAGTTTTTTTGCAATCGGTGCAGCAGTTGAACTACCTGATCCACCATGCTCTATAACAATACTTAATGCGTATCTTGGATTTTTATATGGACCAAAAGCTATGTATAAAGCGTGATCCCTCTCATTATATGGAATTTCAGAGGTACTTAAATCAAGTTCTCTTGCAGCTTCAGTTATTCTTTTAACCTGTGATGTTCCTGTCTTTCCAGCAAATTGGTATTTGGGATCTTCGATACGTGAATTGTAAGAAGTCCCTCTGACCTCATTTGTAGATGCAAACATCGCTTCACGAACTAAGTTTATATTTTTAGAACTTTTAAATAAAGTTTCATGTTCTTTTTTATCTAAAAACTCTAAAAGTTCTTCTGTTGTATCTTTTAATCCACTGTCTTTTTTATTTAATTGTTTTTTATTTTTATTCATTATGAATTTAATTTCTTCTGCAGTTTTACTATCCTCATCTACTATTATTTTTGGATAAATCTTAAATCCTCCATTTGCAAGCTGAGCTGTCATTTGGCATAATTGTAGAGGTGTTGTTTGAGTATAGCCCTGTCCAATACCGGTGATTAATGTTTCACCTATAACCCAACCTTTTCCTAAATTATTTTTTTTCCATTTGGTGTCAGGTATTAACCCTTTTTTCTCGATACTAAATGTTTCTTTTAAAACTTTTTCACCAAGGCCAAATTTTATAGATGTTTCTTTTAATCGGTCTACACCAAGTTTTCTCGCAATTTCATAAAAATATGTATCACAAGACTGCTTCATTGCGCTCTTTAAATCTACAATACCATGTCCTTTTTTTTTCCAACAATGGTAAGTTTGTCCATACATTTCAATTTTTCCTGTACAGTTAACTTTGAAATTTTCATCAATAACTTTATTTTCTAGTGCTGATAAAGCTACCATTGGTTTGAATGTTGAGCCTGGTGAATACAAACCAGATAAAGTTTTATTAACTAATGGTTTTAATGGATTATTTCTAATTAACTGCCAATCATCTTGATTAATTCCAAAAAGAAATAAATTAGGGTCAAATGACGGTGAAGATTGCATAGCAACTATTTCACCCGTGTAGATATCCATTACACTTATTGAGCCAGCTACACCTTTTAAAAGCTCATTACAAAACTTTTGAATTTCTGTATCTACAGTGAGTTTAATTGTTTTGCCATTTAATCCATCGGTATAATCAAGTTGGCTAATTCTTTTTCCATAGGCATTAACTTCATACCTTTGGATACCATTCGTACCAATTAATTCATCTTCAAAAGTTTTTTCTAAACCATTTTTTCCTACTTTGAGTCCTGGTACATGTGTGCTTCTTATAATTTCATTATTTAGAATATCTTTTTCACTTGCTTCACTAACATAGCCCAAAACATGTGTATAACTTTCATTAAAGGGATAGTTTCGTGATACAGATAGAACTGGTTTGGCTCCTACTAAATCGTGTAAGTAATAATTTATTTTTGTAAACTGCTCCCATGTTAAATTTTTAGAAATGATTATAGTTTCCCAGGGTTTTTGTTTATTTTTTTGGTCTATTATTTTTTTAAAATCACTATTAGTGATTGATAAAATATCTTTTAACCTTACCATCAAATATTTAAAGTTTTCTACTTCCTCTGGAATTACGTGCAATTGATACACTTTTAAATTTCCAGCAATAATATTTCCAAAATAATCTAAAAACTCACCTCTAATTGGAGGTAATCTCCACTCACGTAACCTATTTTTGTCAGATAGAGTTAAATATTTTTTATTCTCTGTAATTTGTAATGAAAATAATCGAGTAATTATTCCAGTAAATACAACCAACTTGGCAACACCAATAATGAACATTCTTCTATTAATAGTGTGAACTTTTTTTACACCAAAATCTTCACCCAGCATTATTATTTCTCACTACATAATTTTCAAAAAAATTAAATAAATTTGAAAATAAAAAATAAAACAAAAAAGTGAATGTAATATTTATTATTTGTTCAAAATAATTTAACTCATAATTAAAAATAAATTTTAAAGATAAAAACAATAATGAATTTATAATTAAAATTGTTAAAAGAAAAAATATACTATCTTTTAGTAAACTTGGTCTTAAAGTAATATTTCTAAGATAGGATGCTGCTCCACAAAGTATTAAATACATTAAACTGCTTAATCCAATTGGAGTTCCTATCACAACATCGTTAAACAAACCTGCAATAAAAATATAGGTATATCCTAAACTTTCAGTTTTTTTTAGACTGTAGTAAAAAATTAAAATGTATGAAAAATTAAATGAAAAATATTTTAAACCCAAATAATTAAAATCATAATCATTTAAAACAGATACGAAAAGCAAAATTAAGGGTACATTTAATAATATTATTCTAATAAAATTTTTATTTCTTAACCCTGTCATTTGTTCTCACTTTTTTTAAATGAAACAACTTTTACAAATTTTAATTGAGAAAAATCTGAAAAAAAATCTACTTTTTTTTCATCACTCAAGTTATTAATATTCATTCTTCCTATAGGTATTCCAGCCTTGAATAAACTACCTGCTCCCGAAGTGTAAATAACGGACTCATTTTTGATATCCTCATATTTTTTGCTATACTGAATTATCCCATAATCTTTACCCGTCCCTGAAAGTATGGAAAATACTGTGTTCGGTTCTACTATGACTGGAATTTTACTATTCAAATCTGAAAGTAATAATACCCTAGATGAGGAATAGTTAACCTCAACAATTTTTCCAACAAGATATGCACCATCTATTACAACCATTCCAAGGTTTATTTTATGTTTACTGCCTTTATTAATGATAATTGATCTTAAATATGGACTTCTTTTATTTTTATCACTTAAAACTTTAGCAATTATAGTTTCTGATTTAATCAAATAATCATCAACAATATTTTTTAACCTTTGGTTTTCTGAAATTATAAATTCATTTAATAAATCTTTGGCTTTTAAAATTTCCAGTTCAGACTTTATTTTTTCATTTTCCTTATAAAGTTTTTTGTGATTTTGGATTGTAATATAACTATCTTTTAATAAATTTTCTGGCACAGAAACTATAAAAGACGATCTATAAACTACTTCCTTAATGCCTATTTTTACATAGTTTATAATTTTAAAATTAAAACTGCCCAAAATTAAAAAAACTATAGAAAAAAATATTAAACTTAATAATGAGAATCTTTGCTGTGTTCCTTTTTTTAAAAAAGCAGATCTTAATGCAATTACAAAATCATCTCTGCTTGTTTCCATTATTTCTAATACTCAGATAACATAGTAGAGAATGTTTCTTCTTGATCTAGCGCTTTTCCTGTCCCAATTGCAACACATGCTAACGGATCATCTGCTATAAAAACTGGCAATCCAGTTTCTTTTGAGAATCTTTTATCAATATTTTTTAATAAAGCCCCACCGCCTGTTAAAGTTAAACCCATATCCACTAAATCAGCTGATAATTCAGGAGGAGTATTTTCAAGAGCATCTTTTATCCCATTCACCATTTCTTTTAAAATATCATTTAAAGCTTCTGCTGTATCTTCTTCAGTAATATTTACTTCTTTAGGTGTTCCTGATCTTAAATCTCTACCTTTAACAGCATAAGTATTGCTGTTCGATGGTATAGCTGTACCAATTTCTTTTTTTATTTTTTCAGCAGTACTATCTCCAATCATTAAATTGTATTCTTTTCTCATATAATTAACTAAAGCTGTATCCATTGCATCTCCAGCTACTCTTAATGACCTAGAATAAACAAGACCTCCCAGTGACATAACAGCTATTTCCGTAGTACCTCCACCAATATCAACAACCATTGATCCTGTTGCTTCTGAGATTGGAAGACCTGCACCAATTGCTGCAGCGATAGGTTCCTCAATTAATTGTACTCTTCTTGCACCTGCTGCTAACGCACTATCTTGAATAGCTTTTCTTTCAACTGGTGTTGACCCTGTTGGAACACAGATCAAAATTCTTGGGTTTGCAAAAGTTTTATTTTTGTGAACTTTTTTTATAAAATGTTTAATCATTTCCTCGGTAACTATAAAGTCTGCAATCACTCCGTCTCTCAAAGGTCTAATAGCACTAATATTACCAGGTGTTCTTCCAAGCATCGTCTTTGCTTCATCACCAACAGCTAACACAGTTTTTTTTCCCATATTCTCAGCAATGGCTACTACAGAGGGTTCATTTAAAACTACTCCTTGTCCTTTTAAAACAACAAGTGTATTAGCGGTTCCAAGATCAATCGCCATATCTTGACTCCAAACGTTAGTTATACTTTTAAACCAATTAGCCATCTTATATTCCCTTCACTTTCTGAGTTTCATGCTCCATTGGAACAGTTTTTTTTCTTTTAATAATCATTTTATTTAAAGCACTTAAATAAGCATTAGCTGACGCTACTAATGTGTCAGTATCAGCAGCTTGTCCAACTGTAGTTTTACCTTCTTCTTCAATTCTAACACTTACTGTAGCTTGAGCGTCTGTTCCCTCAGTAACTGCATGTACTTGATAAAGTTGTAATTTAACGTCGTGTGGATATAAAATTTTTATACATTTAAAAATAGCATCTACAGGACCATCACCTGTTTCTGATGTTGATTTTACTTGTCCATAAACGTCAAGTGTCATTTCTGCTTTTTGAGGCTCACCTGTTCCTGCAAAAACTTTTAAAGACTTTAAATTTATTGCATTAATTTTATTGTCTGAAATTAAACTATCATCAACTAAGGCCATAATATCATCATCATAAACATGTTTTTTCTTGTCAGCTAAAACTTTAAATTTACCAAAAGCAGATTGGATTACGTCATCAGTTACATCTGCATAACCAAGATCATTTAACTTTTCTTTAAAAGCATGTCGCCCCGAATGTTTACCCATTACTAATGAAGTTTTCTTAACCCCCACACTCTCTGGTGTCATAATTTCATAAGTTTCTCTATTTTTAAGCATTCCATCTTGATGAATACCTGCTTCATGAGCAAAAGCATTTTTTCCAACAATTGCCTTATTAAATTGAACTGGAAACGTTGCATTAGAGACAACTTTTGAAGCTTTGCTTAATAATTCAGTTTTAATTCCTGTTGTAAAAGGCATTAAATCATTTCTTGTTCTTATCGCCATTACAATTTCTTCAAGTGCAGCATTACCTGCTCTTTCTCCAATACCATTAATTGTACATTCAACTTGTCTTGCACCAGCCTGAACTCCAGCCAAAGAATTTGCAACAGCTAATCCTAAATCGTTATGACAGTGAACAGATAAAATAGCTTTATCTATATTTGGAACTTTGTTTTTTAAAGTTGTGATAATTTTAGTAAATTCTGATGGAATTGTATAACCAACAGTGTCAGGAATATTTATTGTTTTGGCTCCACTGCTGATTGCTGTCTCAACTATCTTACACATAAAATCCATGTCTGTTCTAGTTCCATCTTCACAAGACCACTCAACATCATCTGTTAAATTTCTTGCATAAGTTACACTTTCTTTTATTGCATCCAAAACTTGTTCTGGAGTTTTATTTAATTTGTGTTTCATGTGTAATGGACTTGTGGAAATAAAAGTATGAATTCTAAATCTTGGGGAAGCTTTTAATGCTTCATGACATGCATCTATATCCTTTTTGCTAGCTCTTGATAATCCACATGGAATAGAATTTTTTAGAATTTTACTTATTGCAGTTACAGCCTCAAAGTCACCAGGGGATGCAATTGGAAAACCAGCTTCAATTACATCTATGCCTAATTCATCAAAAATTCTTGCAATTTGAATTTTTTCTTCAATACTCATTGATGCACCAGGTGACTGCTCACCATCTCGCATCGTAGTATCAAATATAATAACTTTATCTTTATCGCTCATAACCAATAATTTTAGAAAATCTATAATACAATCTATAATAGAGATTGCAAAATAAATGTTATATTTTGGTTATAATTTATGATCGATTTAGGTTTTTAGTAAAAATTAACTCTTATCACTATCTATTAATTTTTTCTTACCAATCCAAGGCATCATGGCTCTAAGTTCTGCACCAACTTTTTCAATTGGATGATCCGCAAGATCTTTTCTCATTTTTAAAAAGTTCTTTTGGCCACCTTCACACTCTTTCATCCAGTCTTTTGTGAACTTACCAGATTGAATATCAGCTAGAACTTCCTTCATTCTTTTCTTGCTCTCACTATCAACAACCTTTTTACCAGATACATACTCTCCATACTCTGCTGTATTGGAAATTGAGTAATTCATATTAGCAATTCCACCTTCGTAAATTAAGTCTACTATCAACTTTACTTCATGTAGACATTCAAAGTATGCCATTTCTGGTTCATAGCCAGCTTCAGTTAGGGTTTCAAAGCCATTTTTAATAAGCTCAACTAATCCACCACATAAAACTGATTGTTCACCAAATAAATCTGTTTCACACTCATCTTTAAAGGTAGTTTCAATAATGCCAGATTTCCCCCCACCTATTGCTGAGGCATATGATAATGCAAGGTCTCTTGCTTTGCCTGTTCCATCTTGATGAACTGCAAATAAACATGGAACTCCACCACCTCTTTCAAACTCACTTCTAACCAAGTGACCTGGTCCTTTTGGAGCAACCATAAATACATCTAAATCTTTTCTAGCATCAATCAGCTTGTAATGAATATTTAATCCATGAGCGAAAGCTAAACTTGTTCCTTGTTTAATTCTTTGCTCAATATGATTTTTATAAATTGAAGCTTGTAATTCATCAGGTGTTAAGATCATTGCAACTTCTGCCCATTCAGCAGCATCTGACATATTCATAACTCTTAATCCTTTTGACTCAGCTTTTGCTTTACTTGCTGACCCATCTCTAAGCGCTACAACAACTTCTTTGGCTCCACTATCTTTTAAATTTAGTGCATGTGCATGACCTTGGCTTCCATAACCAAAAATTGCTATTTTTTTACTTTTAATTAAATCTACATCTGCATCTTTTTCATAAAACATTTTCATTTTTTTTCTCCTATTGGTAATTAATTTAAAATTTCTGCACCTCTGGTCATTGCTACCGCTCCCGTTCTTGAGGCACTGACAAGACCAAGTGGTTTTAAATTCTTTATCATACTATCTATTTCTCTTCTTAATGCTGTAATTTGAATTACAGCAGATTTATTTGTCTGATCTAATATAACTGGATTATACTTTTTACAAGCATTTAAAGCTTTCTTAATTTTGATAGAATTTGCAACAATTTTTAATAGGGCCATTTCTTTAAATATCACTTTTTTATCTTCTCTTTTAAAATTAACAACATTATGCACTGGAACTAATTTTTTAAGCTGCAATACAATTTGTTCTATAACTTGTGGTGTCCCTGTTGTGACAATAGTAATTCTAGAAAGATTTTTTTTATGGTCAATTTCAGCAACAGCTAAGGATTCAATATTATATCCTCTACCTGAAAATAGCCCTACCACTCTTGATAAAACACTTGCTTCGTTATCAACCCATACAACAATAATATGTGTATCAATTTTTCCAAATTTACTCGGTGTGCTATATGCAGATTTAGATTTTACCATTTATACTAGCGCTTTTCCTTTTCCTGTAATTTTATTTGTATCCTGATCCTTTGGACCTAAAAGCATTTGGTTGTGAGGTTTTCCAGATGGGATCATTGGAAAACAATTTTCTCCTTGATCTACAAGACAGTCAAAAATAACAGGTCTATCTGTGTTAATCATTTCTTCAATTTTTTCATCTAATTCACTTGGATCTTTTGCTCTAATACCAACACATCCATAAGCTTCTGCTAATTTAACAAAATCTGGTAAAGCTTTTGAATAACTTTCAGAATAATTTTTTTCGTGTAGTAGCTCCTGCCACTGTCTAACCATTCCCATATATTGGTTATTTAAAATAAATATCTTTATTGGCAAATTATACTGAACTGCCGTTGATATCTCCTGCATATTCATAAGAATTGAGGCTTCACCTGCTATATCTACCACTAGTTTTTTTGGATGAGCTACCTGAACACCAATAGCTGCTGGTAATCCGTAACCCATTGTTCCAAGACCCCCAGATGTCATCCATCTATTAGGTTTATCAAATTTATAATGTTGTGCTGCCCACATTTGATGCTGTCCGACTTCAGTTGTAATATAAGTGTCACTATTTTTTGTTAATTCGTACAATCGTTGAACTGCATATTGAGGTTTAATAATTGTATTGCTGTTCACAAAACTTAAAGATTGTTTAGTACGCCATTTTTCAATTTGTAGCCACCAGTTTGAAATTTTTTGTTTATTAGATTTTTCTAGATTTAATTTTTTCTTTTTTAATGTTTTAGTCGTTGAACTGATTACATCCGATACATCACCAACTATTGATAAATCAACTTTAACTATCTTATTGATTGAGGATGGATCTATATCAATGTGAACTTTTTTTGATTTAGGAGAGAACTCATCTATTTTTCCTGTGATCCTATCATCAAATCTTGCACCAATATTAATTAATAAGTCACAGTCATGCATTGCATTATTAGCTTCATAAGTTCCGTGCATTCCAAGCATTCCTAAAAATTGATTATCATTTCCAGGATAAGCACCTAGGCCTTGTAAAGTTGAGGTTATAGGAAACCCTGTTAAAGAAACTAGTTCTCTTAATAATTCACTTGCTTTGGGTCCTGAGTTAATTACTCCACCACCAGTATAAAATATTGGTTTTTTAGACTTACTCATTAAATCAATAAGTTGATCTATGTCTTTTTGATTAAATCTATTTAAATTTTTAGTAACAACTTTTTTATCTTTATTTGGTTTTGAGTATTTTGTTTTTGCAAATTGAATATCTTTTGGAATATCGACTAATACTGGTCCTGGTCTTCCTGTTGTTGCAACCTCAAAGGCTTCATGCATAATTCTTGGCAAATCATTTATATCTTTAACTAACCAGTTATGTTTGGTGCAAGGTCTTGTAATTCCAGTAGTATCGCATTCTTGAAAAGCATCTGTTCCAATTAAGTGTGTAGGTACCTGTCCTGAAATACAAACTAGAGGAACTGAATCCATATATGCATCGGTTAATGCGGTTACAACATTTGTTGCACCCGGACCTGAAGTAACCAATACAACACCTGGTTTTCCAGTTGATCTTGCATAACCTTCTGCAGCATGACCCGCTCCTTGTTCATGTCTAACTAAAATATGTTTTATAGTTGGATGATTTTTTAGTTCATCATAGATAGGAAGAACTGCTCCACCCGGATATCCAAAAATATGTTCAACTTTTTGGTCTTCAAGACACTTGAATACTATCTCTGCTCCTGAATATAATTTTGGCATCCAGGCAATCTATCGGACTTTATGTTAATTGGTCAAGTTTAAGAGAAGATTTTTTTAATTTTTTTATATAACCATCTAATTTGATTGGATCAATTTTAATCCAAGATGTCATCCTAGTTCTTGCCCAAGTCGCTTGTCTTTTAGCGTATTGTCTTGTTTTAATTGATATTAACTCTTCTGCTTCATCCAAGGTAATTTCATGATTTAGATACTGTGTCAATTCGGCAATCCCAATTACCTTGTTTACACTCTGATCCTTTTTAATTTTTAGTTTAAGAAATTTTTTAACTTCAGAAATGGCTCCATTATTTACCATGCTAGAAGTTCTTAAATCAATTCTTTCAACAAGTTTTTTTCTTTTTGTTTCAATATAGAGTTTTAAAAAATCACTATCATTAAATTCAGATTTAGTCTTAGCTAACCAATCATACATAGATATATTTGTGTAAGATTTAATCTCATAAGCTCTTATGGATCTTTGAGTATCATTTGGATCAAATTTGTCTTTGATTTTAGGATCAAGTTTTAAAAGTTTTTTATAAAATTTTTTTTGTCCTTCTTTTTTAGACATTAGTCTAACTTTGTTTCTAAACTTAAGAGGTATCTCTGGAATTTTAACTAGTCCATTGATTAATGATTGAAAATATAGACCTGTTCCACCAACTAAAATTGGAATTTTTTTCTTTTTTTGAATATTTTTAATTTTTTTAATTGTGAGTTCTAACCATTGTCCAGCTGAAAATTTTTCATTTAAATCAACAAATCCATATAGATGATGTTTAATATTTTTTTGTTCTTGCTTGTTGGGTCTTGCAGTTAATATTCTTAATTTTTTGTAAACCTGCATACTGTCAGCATTGATGATTTCTCCTTCAATTTTTTTTGCAATCTTTAAAGCAAAATTTGATTTACCTGATGCAGTCGGTCCTGAAATCAGAATAATTTTGGACTGTTTGTCCATTATTAATCTAGCTTAACACCAATATATCTTCTTTGGTTTTGATTGTTATAAATTACAATCAAAATAGTTTTTTGATTAGATTTTAAAACAGTGCCTACAATATCTTCAAGATCTTTAGTAGATTTTACTTTTTTCTTTTGAGCTTCAACAATAACATCTCCAACATTTAAGTAATCAATTGGGCTATTTTTTCCAATATTTGTTATAACTAAACCTGTTGTTTGATTGGGTAATTTTCTTTGCTCAATATCTTCATCATTCAATGGTCTTACAGTTATTTTTAAAGATTTAATTTCAGAAGTTTCAGGTGTTTCTTCTTTGGTTTCTTTTTTTTCTACTTTAAAATCCTCTGAAGTTTCAAGCCTTCCTAGTTTAATTTTTTTAGTAATCTCTCTTTTATTTCTCCAGATTTTAACATCTACAGTTTTACCAACTTCTGTTTGCGCAACAATTATTGGTAATTCTTTCATCTCTTTAATTTTAGTATTATTAAACTCTAATATAATGTCTCCTGCTTTAATTCCTGCTTTGTCAGATGGGCTATTTTCTGCAACACTAGCAACTAATGCTCCTCGAGGTTCATCTAATTTTTCAACTTCAGCTATTTCTTCAGAAACTACCTGAATTCTAACACCCAGCCATCCTCTTTTAGTTTCACCAAATTCTATTAATTGATTTACAACTCTTTTTGCATCGTTCGATGGTATCGAAAAACCTATCCCAATAGAACCACCTTTACCCAAAATTGCTGTGTTAATTCCAATTACATCACCATTCATATCAAATAAAGGTCCGCCTGAGTTTCCTGAGTTTATTGATGCATCTGTTTGAATGTAATCTTCATAACGAGACAGACCGATTGATCTATTTCTTGCTGATATTATTCCTGCAGTAACCGTTCCTCCTAAGCCAAAAGGATTGCCAATTGCAATAACCCAATCACCAATTCTTGCTTGATCAGAATTTCCAAATTTAACTGGTGTAAATTTTTCTTTTGAGTTTATTTGAAGGACTGCAATATCAGATAAAGGATCAGCACCAACAACCGTTGCTTTATATTCTTTATCACCATCAACTCGAACTAAAATATCCTCTGCATTTTGAATAACATGATTGTTAGTGATTACAATTCCACTCTCTTCTATTATAAATCCTGAACCTAGTGCAGCAGACTTCCTTGTTTGAGGTGTTCCAAATTCTTTGAACATATCTTCAAAAGGTGATCCTGGGGGAAACTGAAAACCAGGAAATGGATTAGAATTTGTAGTAACTGTTGTTGTTGTAGAAATGTTTACAACAGATGGCATTAATTTTTCAGCCAGATCCGCAAATGATGCTGGTGCATCTTTTGCTAATACTTGTGATGCAAAACTTATTGCAAAAAATATAATAAATAATTCTTTAATTCTGTTCATTTTAACTTTTTATATACCAAATAATTATAAAACCTATAACTGCAAAAATTAACCCACCACTTCTTAATTGTGAATCTTTTATCATCTCCATTTTTTTTAACATACTTTTCATTTTTGATGGAAATAAGGCATATAAAATTCCTTCTATAAAAAGAAAAAGTCCAAAAGCTATAATTAGCTCTTTCATTATTTTAGATTAATTTTTAGGTTTTATGTTACCAAAAAATTTAAAGAATTCACTGTCGGGTGATAAAATTAAAGATGTCTGTCCACCAATTAAAGCAGTTTCATAGGCTTGCATCGCTCTGTAGAAAGCAAAAAATTCTGCATCTCTTCCAAAGGCTTCTGCAAAGATCTTATTTCTTTCACCATCACCTTGACCCTTCATGATTTCAGATTCTTTATTAGCATTTGCTAAAATTACAGAAACATCTTTGTCTGCAGTTGAAGTAATTGTAACTGCCATCTCAGCACCTTTTGCTCTAAACTCTTTTGCTTCTCTTTCCCTTTCAGTCTGCATTCTTCTGTAAATTGCATCACTGTTTGCTTGTGGAAGGTCCGCTCTTTTAATTCTAACATCTACTATTTTAATTCCAAAACTTTCAGCTTCAGTATTTACACCTTCTTGTATTAAAGCCATTTGTTTAGTTCTGTCTTTTGAAAGTAAGGTTTGTAATTCTTGCTGACCTAGTACATTTCTCAGTCTTGAGTTAATAATCGTTGCTAATCTTGATCTTGCAACTCTTTCATTTCCAACTGAAATATAAAATTTTAAAGGATCTACAATTCTAAATCTTGCAAATGCATCAACAATTAAACGCTTTTGATCTGATGCAATAACTTCTTCTGGTGGTGTATCTAAATTTAAAATTCTTGTATCTAGAAAAACTACGTTTTGAATAAAAGGAATTTTAAAATTTAAACCTGGTTTTGTAATAATTCTTTTAGGATCACCAAATTGGAGAACAATCGCTTGGTTTGTCTCTTTAACTATAAACATAGATAGAAACGCTAGCGCTCCTAATGCAATAATTATTGGTAATAAAATTTTTTGTACTTTCATTAGTTACTTGCCTTTTTTTTACCTAGCTCTGGTAATGGCAAATACGGCACCACACCTGAACCTGCATTTTTTTCTATAATTACTTTATCAATATCAGCTAAAACTTTTTCCATTGTCTCTAAGTACATTCTTTCTTGTGTAACTTCTTTTGCTTTTGCATACTCTTCATAGATAGATACGAATCTGCTAGCTTCACCTTCTGCTTGAGCAACCACTTGTTGTTTATAAGCTTCAGCTGCTTGCATAATTTTTGCAGCTTCTCCTCTAGCTCTTGGGATCACATCGTTTGCATAAGCTTCAGCTTCATTTTTTGATCTTTCCATATCCGCTCTTGCAGCTTGCACGTCTCTAAAAGAATCAATTACTTGATTAGGTGGGTCTGCTTTTTGCGTTTGTACTTGAGTTACTTGAATACCACTATTGTATTCATCTAATATCTTTTGAATAATTTCTTGTGTTTCAATTTCAATTTTAGCTCTTCCTTCGGTTAAAATTGATTGAATATTACTTTTAGCAACAACTTCTCTCATTGCAGTTTCTGCAGCAGCTTTCACTGTACTTTCTGGGTCTTGGACCTCAAATAAGAATTTTCCTGCATCTTTAATTATCCAGAATACTGAAAAATCAATATTAACAATATTTTCATCCCCTGTTAACATTAAACTTTCTTGAGGGATATCTGCCACTCCTCCACCTTGTGAAAAACCACTTTCTCTTTCAGATCTAAAACCAATATCCATTCTATTAACTTTTGTAACTTTTGGTGTTTCAACAGCCTCTACTGGAAAAGGAATATGATAATTTAATCCTGGTTGTGTAGTTTTAATAAACTTACCAAATCTAAGAACAACACCTTGTTCATCTGGAAGTACTCTATATAGGCCACTTGCTAACCATACGAAGGCTAAAATAATTAGAACTAATATAATTGGTTTTCCTCCTGATGAGCTTCCACCAGGTAAAAATTTATTTATTTTACTTTGAATATCTCTAATGATTGCATCTATATCAGGTGGTGTAGGTCCTTTTCCCGAACCATTTCCTCCTCCTGGAGGTGTTCCCCATGGGCTTCCGCCTCTACTTTGAAAATCGTCTGACATATGACAAAGTATATAATGTCTTTCTCACAAAAAACAAGTAATGATAAAAATATGACAGATAAAAACCCAGAACTAAGTGACGCAATGAAAAAAAAACTGGAACCTAGAAAGTTCACAAAGAACCCAATTTTAGGAACAAAATTTACAATAGCTGTTTCAAGTGCAAAAGGAGGAGTTGGAAAATCAACTTTTGCAACCAACCTTGCTTTAGCATTAAAACAAATTGGCTGCAAAGTTGGTTTACTTGACGCTGATATTTATGGTCCTTCAATTCCAAAGATGTTTGATATTAATGAAAAACCAAAAAGTGATGGTCAAACCTTAACTCCAATTACAAAATATGACATTCAATGTATGTCCATTGGTTTTCTTGCAGACCAGCAAACTCCAATGATTTGGCGTGGACCTATGGTTACTAGTGCAATTAAAACATTTACACAAAAAGTTGGTTGGAAAGATTTAGATTTTATCATTGTTGATATGCCTCCAGGAACTGGAGATACCCAATTAACTTTTTCTCAAGAAATTAAGATGGATGGAGCAATTATTGTCTCAACTCCTCAAGAAGTAGCTCTTCTTGATGTTAAAAGAGGGATTAAAATGTTTGACAAGCTTGGAGTTAAGATCTTGGGTTTAGTTGATAACATGAGCTATTTCACTGGTGATGATGGTAAAAAATATAAAATATTTGGTGAAGGTGGGGTTAAGCGAACTGCAGATGAATTTGAAAAAGAATTTTTAGGAGAAATTCCAATAAATCCTGAGGTTGGAAAATGTGGAGATGAAGGAAAGCCGATTGTTGAAGCTAATCCTGAACACGAAATTTCTAAAATATATTTAGACTTTGCTAGAAAAATTAAATCAACTTATCTTTAAGATCAAAAGAAACCATAAGTTCATTCCATTCTCTTTTGGATAAGCCTGAACTATCTGGATTAACATCCTCACCTTTAATAAGTTTTTGAATGATAATTTTTCCTTTAGCTGAAACTTCTGTGCCCCCTACTCTATAATCCATGAACGCATCATAAGTTATAGGTACCCATTTCTTAACAGTATTTAACATGATGTCAGCATAAACTCTTATTTCATACTGAGCATGACTATCAGCTCTTAATCTTAAAAAATTCATTAAGTTTAATAAATCAGTTTTCCAATACCACTGGGTATAAGTGTTTAAAGTTAAATTCATTCTTGCAAGTTCTCTTGCTAACCCTTTTTTATTTTCATCAATCGTTGATCCATCAAATCTTTGATTGAGCATCATCTCATAGTTGTCATAAGTTTGTTCAGCATCATTTTTTAAAAGTTCTAAAACTTCTTTTGCTTGTTCACCTTCAATAACATCACCTCTACCTTGTCTGTTGCTTGAAGATTGAGCTGCTAAATTTTCTGCAGATGGCAAATAAAATTCTTTATCTAAAATTGAATACCTAGCTGAGTACTCATTAACATTTGCTGTTCTATGTCTTATCCATTGACGAGCAATAAAAATTGGAAGCTTCACATGATATTTGATTTCACACATTTCAAATGGAGTGCTGTGCCAATGTCTCATTAAATATTTAATTAAACCTGCATCTGTTGAAACTTTTTTGGTTCCTTTTCCATATGAAACTCTAGCTGACTGAACAATTGAAGTGTCATCTCCCATGTAATCAATAACTCTTACAAAACCATGGTCTAATGCTGGCATTGCCTCATACAGAATATTTTCAAGCGCTGGGGCAGTAACCCTTTTCGTTTGATTTTGCTGACCTTGTTGATCTTTGATCTCTTTTGATTGTTCTTTAGTTAATTTCATGATTTTTATTGAATCTCTCTCAAATGCTTTTATAGTAATAGTGTTGGCTTGCCAACTACGACGATAAACGAATTTCGTAATAACCATTACGGACGTGGGGGCAGTACCCACCACCTCCACCATTTACAACTTACGGGGGTGAAATAGGATCGACGGGTGACTAAAGGCTATTCTTTCGTTCGGGATTGTTCCACCGTAACGGGCTAAACTTTAAATGCTAACGAAAGTTACGCTATTGCTGCATAATTAACTTAGGTTAATTATAGAAGCACGGTCTGGGGCACCGGGTAACAGAACGCCCCTACTTGCTAAATGATTCTTTAATCATATCAACGCTTCCAGAAAAAAATAATCAAAAAGACGTTCATAGGACGTTATTTAGAAAGTGGAATAGTCGTTATGGCATACATAAGAGTTAAGCGTGGCAAATTCAAAGTTGAAATAAATAAAAAAGGATATCCTAGAGTTTTCAAATCATTCTCCACAATTAAAGATGCTAAGAAATTTTGCAAAGATGTTGAGTCTCAAATGGAACGGCAAATCTTTGAAGATTATTCTGGTGCAAGAGGAATAACTTTAAAAGAAATTTTAGTTAAATATAGAGATGAAAAAACCGTATTAAAAAAAGGTGCTAGAGAAGAAACCTATACAATTAATTATCTAATAAATCATAAGATAAGTTTGAATAGTTTAATGCGTTTGAAGTCGCATCATATTCATAAGCTAATGCTTGAGTTGGGGAATACTAGAGCACCTAGTACTATTAAAAAGTATGTTAATTTAATTTGTCATGCGTGGCGTGTTGCTAAGAAAGAATGGGGAATTAATCTTCCAGCAGACAATCCTTGCGATATGGTAACACTGCCAAAAGTTAATGATACTAGAGACCGAATACTATCTAAATCAGAATATACGTCGCTCCTAGAGTCTTGCCGAGACTCACATTTGAACATTTTAGAAGATATTGTGGTTTTTGCTTATTCCACAGGTGCAAGACAAGGTGAAATACTTAGACTTAAAAAAGAGCATATTGATTTTGATAAAAAATTAATTCTTTTTATGGATACAAAGAACGGTGAAAATAGAACCATACCTGCACCTGATAATGTTTTGAATATATTAAAGAAGTATAGATTTGGATCTCATATTTTTAATATTATAGCTAGAAGATTAAGGAAACATTTCACCATAGCTTGTAAGAGAGCAGGAATTGCAGATTTTAGATTCCATGATTTGAGAGCTTGTTTTTGTACTAATGCTTTATTGAATGGTTGGAGCATTGCCGAAGTATCTACAGTAAGTGGTCATAAAGATTGGAGCCAATTAAAAAGATATACAAGAATTAAAGCAGAAGATTTATTAGAGAAAATAAATAATGTTGTTAATTTTAAATAATTAATTGCACCTTTTGACTCATAGGATAATGAGGCATACCAAAATGGAATAGTTACCTTGAATTAGGTATGTGCTCTTGGCATTGGTAAATTACACTTATCATGGTATTAATATTGCATTGGAAGCTACCAATTAAAAAACTTGTAAAAGTAGGAACCACGAAAAAATTAATCACGAAACATTATCTCCAAAGGAAGTGAGATTTCCATAATTGAAAAATCAAATGGAGTAAAATATGTCAAATAATAAAAAGTATAATCCGTTAAATTCAAAAGGATTAAAAGAAATACCAACACACAAAAGATATCCAAAGTCGCCGGGTGTAAAGAAAGCATTCAGTTATACTCGGAAACTGCCAATACCGACACCTTGTGAACACGATAAAGTTCCATATAAAAACTTGTATCAACTTACAAAAAGAGCTTATGTAATAATGGATAGACTGGCTTACCTGCTGGTAGAGAAAGAACTGCAGTGTGAAAAGCTTGCTAAATACATAAACAATTCTAGAAAAAATGGAGGCGACAATGACCTTTAATAATGGAGCCCTAAAAATACCACTGGACTATTTAGAACAAGGACATGACATAACACCTTGCGATAATAAGATACCAATACTTAGTAAGTGGCAAAATAAAGTAATTAAAAAAGATGAATGGAATGACAAATATATTTCACATAATATTGGTTTAAAGCTAGGTGGTAAAACCGACATTGATATTGACAATCACATAGTTAAAAAATTTATTGAAGTTTATCTTAAATCTTGTGGTGCCATATATGGTCGTGAAAGTAACCCTATGAGTCATTACTTATTTTTAGGAGAATCTAAATATTTTAAATATAAACTGCCAGAAGAGTTAGAGAATTACTGCAAAGGATTTCCACATGGAAATACATTATTGGAAATTAGAAGTGGTAACGGTCACCAATCAATAGCTCCCGGTTCAATAGTTGATAACGAAAATGTTGAGTGGAATAAATTTGCGGGTATCAATCCATATGCTGGTAACTTAGAAGAAGATATTTCAATCATAGTGTTAAGTGCTGCATTAAGTATTCTTTACCCTGCTACAGGCTCTAGAGACGATTATTGTACTGCAATAGCAGGGGTTTTGAGTCAACATACCGATTGGGATGAAAATAATATAAATAACTTTGTTTATAGTCTTGCCTTTCGTTCTGGTGATGATGAAGCAAATAAAAGAATGGCAAAAGGTACTAATGCTAAAAATCCTAAAACTAAAAATTTTGGTTTTCCTAAGCTTGCTGAAATTTTAGATTGTTCTGTAAAAACTGTAGCATCATTATTTGAGTGGGTTGGAGTCAAGGACAGTGGTTCATGTTTCACGGCACTTAAAGTGTATGAGAGTGAACCTAAATATTGGAAGTTAAAATATAAAGATACATGGATCACGATCATGGATAGTGCAATGCTGCTGTCTTATACAAAGTTATCAATTCTAATTTTAGAGAATTGTTATGAAGTAGCACCTGTTGTTACACCTAAAGATTGGAAAGGAATAATAGCTGATCTTTTAAAAGATGTTGAAAAGGTGGAAGTGCCAATAGATGCTTCTTATTATCAAAGTATAGGTCTACAAATAATTGAATACTTTAATCGTAACGATAATCAATTTGATAAAGACATGGGTATAGGGCATGGGATGGGAGTATGGCACAATAAAGAAGATGATTGCTTGTACACCAAACTAGAAACTATTACTGCCCTATTAGTTAGGAAACACGTATCATTTGAACGACGTAAATTAGTTGAACATATGCAGACACACATGGGTGCAGTTCCTGTTAAAATAAATGTACATACTAAAGACGTAAGACTGTGGAAATTTTCTAGAGAAATTCTTAAACTTAGAAATGCTGACGAAACCGGAGTTGCAAAAGCAGTTAGAAAAACAATGGATGAACATCATGAAAAATTTAAAAATGCATTTTAGTATTAATAGGATAAAAAAAACAACAGACAGACAGACACTTCAAAATCTATCTGGCAAAAATATATTTTTTTTTACTTATTACTACAGGTTGGATTCCATAAATGGTATACTGCATTAAACATAAGAAATTTTATTCCATCTTTCTTAGGTTTGATTTTTCGCAGGTGGGGCGGATAGGAAGCCGACTTCGGTCGACTCCGTCCTGTCTGAACAAGTTTTGAAAGGTAATCGAGAGGTTTTAAAACTTACCTCCACTTACCCCAAATAAATGGAATAGATAAGGAAACACAACAAATGAAGAAAATAATTCAAAGTAACCCTTACATTGAAAACCAACAAGAATTTATAGAGAGGCAGTTATATAATTTCTCAGATACCAAAATGGATAAGCCAAAACATATGAATAATAAAAATATGGTTAGTTACGATAACCCTAAAAATGATTTTGAATTAATTTACAAAACCATGACACCTTTTGAAAAAGGTCATTTCAATTCAACACATAAAAAAAAAATAAAGATCAAAGGCAGTGATCCAAGTTCCATGATCCGTGTAGCCGGAACCACAGACGACGAGGATAAGAAGTATTTTGAGGAACAGAAGAAAAAAGGAAAGATCCCGATAAACATAGACCTTGATAAATTCCTTGATGAAAAAGAAGAGTTTGAATTGGGTGGTGATCCAGACGCAAGACTAAAAAAACAAAGAATGCAGGACATGATCTTGTCTGGTGCATTACAAAAAATAGACATCGCTATGTCAGGGATAATGAGCACACTTAATCTTGCAGGTGGTGGTAAAGTGGTGGATCTTAGTCAATACCGTAAAGATAAAGAGCCTGTAAAACCAAAGCAGATCAATCTTGCAGATTATTTTAAAGTTGGTGTTGCTATTGCAGATTTGAATGAGTCTGAGAGAAGCCTGGTTAACGATCTTCTCAAGAGAACACTAGGAAAGAACCCAAAATAAAAAATTAAGATTATTTCTTAAATATTAATTCTATATCTTTTTTCATAATGTTATTGGGATAATCTAAATTTTTGATTGGATATTTTTTATGATTTTTTTTTCTCACATCTGCAAAATTTTTATTTACAAAGGATAATTCTATGGAGTCTGGTATGTGATCTATTACAGACGAAAAATTATTACCATGAATATGAATTAATTCAAGATTTTTATTATTACAAATAAATTTTTCTACTTTTTTAAAATTCTTATTTAAATTCTCAAATTCTATTATTAGACCAAAAAAATTATAATTTTTAATTTCATTTATTATTTTATATTCATCTCCATCTATATCAATTTTTAATAGTGTATATAATGGATCAAATTTTGATCTTTCTAAAATTTTAGACAAAGTATTTTGACTAGATCCAACTTTTTTTTTTAAGTGTATATTTTCTTTTATATAAAAAAAATAAATATATTTTACAAAATTTAGAAAATTTAAATATTTTCTAAATCTAATAGATTTCCAAAGCCAATAAAAAAAATGTTTAATCCAAAATTTATAATCTACAGTATGATCATAAACTTCAATTTTTATTTTTGGATTAATTTTTTTTAAATCACTTTCAAAGGTAAAGTTATCACCCAAGCCAAATGTTAAACAATATTTGCATTTTAAAAGAGATTTTTTATTAAAAATATAGCCACCATCTAATTTATTACCAAGTCTAATTAAATTGTTAACTTTTTTAGGATAAAAATATTTTGAAAGCACGTATAAAAATGGTATCAAACTTATAACTAGGTGTCTAGGTGATGTAATTGAAATAAAATTTTTTAAAAAATATTTCAACCTCTAGGTCTAAGCCAAACAGACTATATAATAGAGGGTAGAAGATACTCCTTTTTATATATCCGGGGTTAAGGTTCCAATCTTAAAGATAGTTCCTATCCCAGTTGGTACCTCTATTGATGTACCTGCGAGTCCAACAGGACAAACATCGACTCCGTCCTCCTATAAAGGACGTTTTGGAGTCGTTATTAATCCTTGAATATTGAGTTCACAAAACATAGAATAATAGCTGAAGCTGTTGGTTTTGACCAAGATTCATGAAGCCAGGTCCACGGCACCGGGTAACAGAACGCCCCTACAGAAACTTCTACTTCTCTTTATTTATAATGTTGATTAAGATCTAGATTACTTTTATTCGTAGCTGACTCGTAATTTTAGACTACTTTTTCTTATTTGGTCCTCGCCTAGGCATGTGAGCAACTGCTTCTTCAAACCATTCATTATTTTTTGCTGCTTCATAAGCACCAACAGAAGCATCTTGCCATTCATAACGGTAATCATATTGTTTTGCATCAGCTAGGACATCTTCTTTTTCTGACCATTTTCCTTTGGGGTTTAAAACTTCCATATGTGCAACAGCTTCCTCTAAATATTCACCTTTTCTTGCTGCATGATATGCACCTGGTTCGTTTTCTTTCCATCTAACTTTATGTTGTTCTTTTTTTGCGGACTCTAAAACCTTATCTTTTGTCCATTCAAGAATTGCTCCACCTAAACCTCCACCCCTATCTTTATTTAATAAATTGTAACCCTCGTCTTCTTTTTGTTTTATCAAATTTCCTTCAAGTTGTGCAGCTTTTTCACGATCAATATAGTCTGTAAGTTGAGTCATGATTAACTCCTCCTGTTTATATTTTTTGAATCTTTCACTTTTTAAATGGACATTCATTCTAGTTTTAAAGTGTTGGCTTAATCCTATATAGATCTTATTTTCATCCTTAATTTCTATACTATATATACATCGCTTATATTTGTTGCCCACCAAGGTCATATGCTTGACTGCTTCTTCAAAATAGCCTCTGTCTCGTGACGCACGGTAAGCTCCAGGTGAACGTAACTTCCAAGCTGATCTACTATCATCTAATAAAGCATCTTCAAGCACTGCTTTTTTTGACCATTTAGAAATTGGTTGACCTTTAACTTTAATTAAGTGTCCAACAACATCTTCATTATTTAATAATTTAAGTCTTGTAGCTGCAGCATATGATTTTTTATCTTTCTCTTGCCATTGCTTAAAGGTTTCAAAGTCTTTAATTGCTTCCTTCACAGTTTTCTTTGTCCAATGACCAGCTGAAAATTGCTCTCTAGACAAATTTTTAGTTACTTCCTTGAATATTTTTAATCTGGAGGCAGCACTATATGCATCAAAATCTTTAGTGAAAAAACCCTTCAGCGTTTTATGTTTATTAACTTTTTCTTTAACTCTTTCTGGAGTCCAGTATCCAGGTGGTTTAGCCTTTCTCATTTATAAATTTTAGCACAAAACTGACTCGTAATTGACTCGTAATTTCATCCAAACTTCTGCTGTTTGCTAAATCAACTTCGTTGCAAAATAAGGATTATAGAAGCACGGTCCGGGGCACCGGGTAACAGAACGCCCCTACTAATTTATAAATTTAGTTAGATCAGGTTTAAAATATTTAGGGCCCTTCATAACTTTTCCAGATTCGTTATAAATTGGTTTACCATCTTCACCTAACTTACTCATATTTGAGTTTTGCACTTCCTCAAAGCACTTATCAAGATCAATACCAAACGCATGTCCAGCCCCATAAGTGACATACAATATGTCTGTTAAAGCATCTGCAACTTCTAAAAGATCTTTATTTTCCATTGCTTCTTTAAGCTCTTCTAATTCCTCTTTTATTAAATCATATCTAAGACTATTGATCTTATCAGTGCTAAAAGATGGCTTAGTTTTGACTTCTTGACCAAAGGTTTCCATAAAAGTTTTTACTTTGTTAAAATTTGACATTTAGCTCCTGTAAGTTTTTAAAAATTAATATATAAGTATATTAAATTACTAATTATATATTAATCAATGAAATTAAGAAAAGAGTTTGACAGTATTGGAAACATCAATGTACCTAGTGATAAATATTGGGGTGCATCAACTCAAAGGTCTAATAAGTTTTTTAATATTGGAAAAATTTTAGTTAATATTTCTATAATAAAATCTATTGCGATCATTAAAAGATCTGCTGCTTTAGTGCATTATAAAGAAAAGCAAATAAATAAAAAAATTACTAATTCAATAATTAAAGCTTCAGATGAAGTTATTAAAGGAAAACTAGATGAAAATTTTCCTCTAAAGGTTTGGCAAACAGGATCTGGCACACAAACTAATATGAATGTTAATGAGGTAATTGCAAACAGAGCAATTGAAATATTGGGTGGAAAAAAAGGTTCAAAAAAACCAGTTCATCCAAATGATCATGTAAATAAATCTCAATCAACAAATGATGTTTTTCCAACAGCTATGCATATATCCGTTGCTCAAGAGACTATATCAAAACTATTACCTAACTTAAAAATTTTAGAAAAAGAATTAGCAAAAAAATCTAAAGAATTTAAAAATATTATTAAAATTGGTAGAACCCATTTACAAGATGCAACACCATTATCACTTGGGCAAGAATTTTCAGGCTACCAGGTACAGCTAAAAAAATGCATTGAAAGAGTAGAGCTTTCACTTAAAGAAGTATATTTTTTAGCGCAAGGCGGGACGGCTGTTGGGACGGGTATAAACTCTAAAAAAGGTTTTGATAAAAAAATTGTTAAAGAGATTGCTAAATATACAAAAATCCCCTTTAAACCAGCTCCAAATAAATTTGCAGAACTTGCAGCTCACGACTCTATTGTAAATTTTTCAGGTACACTAAATACTTGTGCTGTTGCATTAATGAAAATATCAAATGATGTGAGATTTTTAGGTTCAGGGCCACGTGCTGGATATGGTGAATTAATATTGCCAGAAAATGAACCTGGTTCATCTATTATGCCAGGAAAAGTTAACCCTACTCAATGTGAGGCAGTAACAATGGTTTGTGCCAAAGTAATAGGCAATCATACTGGAATTACAATTGCTGGATCGCACGGGCATTTTGAATTGAATGTATTTAAGCCAATGATTGCTCATAATGTACTTCAATCGATAGATCTTATTGCTGATAGTACTAAAAATTTTGCAATTTATTGTGTTAAAGGAATAAAAGCTAACAAGAAAAGAATTAAAGAGCATCTGGATAATTCTTTAATGCTAGTAACAGCGCTAGCCCCGCACATTGGATATGATAATGCAGCAAAAATTGCAAAGACTGCTTTAAAAAATGGGACAACACTAAAACATGAAACTCTTAAAACAGGTCTTGTTGATGAAAAAGATTATGAGAAAATAGTAGATCCTAAAAAAATGATCTACCCCTCATAAAGACCTATTAGTTCGTTTAATAATCTTCTACTTTTAGTCAAATTATTAGAACTATTATCATTAAAACCCTCAGCTATATTATAGAATTGATCACTCACCTTGTTGTCATCTATCTTAATATTTTTAAAAGTAATTTCATTACCCAGAAAATCATAAATTATATTTAGCTTGATGTTTTTAATATCTTTTCTTAATCTTTTATTGGTGCTTAAAAAAGAATACAATCTATCAGGATCTTTAATATCTATTGATAAATTAGCTGATAAAATTAATTTATCGTTTTCTAAAAATAAATCACTATTAGAAACTTCTATTAAACCAATATTATTGTTGATAAATATTGATTTATCAAAACTTATTTTGCCATTTAAAATTTTTAACTTCAGTTTAGCTTCATTAAAGATTTTATCTTTTTTTGTAGACTTAATATTTACTAAAGTGTGTACACTAATATTTTCATTAAATAATAAACCTGATTTAATAAATTCGTTGATTATAGAGTTTGGTGTAAATAAATTTGAAATTTTATAATCGTATAAATTAATTTTTAGATTTAGATCAAATGGATTTATTGCAAGTTGTCCATTATAGTTTATTTTAGAGTTAAGAGTTTTAGAGCCATCTGATTGAAATATTACTATTTGATCCTTAATACTGTATTTCGTATTGATAGATGAATTTAGTATAGAAATATTATTCATTCCACTGTTTAAATCTTCATCTTTTTTAAAAAATTTGTCTATAATTTTAAGTTTAATATCGGAAGCCTTTATCTTAATATTTTTTTGTGAATTTATTGTATTTTGATAATTTAATTCAAAAGGTATATTAAAAATTTCTCCTTTTAAATCAAAAAGATTAAATAAATTTTTTTCATCAAAAAATAAAAATGCATTGGAGATTTTTATAATTGAAATTACTTCGTTTAAATTGTTCTTAAAAAAAACATTACTATCATTAATTTTAATTTTTTTTTTAGAAAATTTATTTTCACTGTCTTTATAAAGTGGTTTTAAATCATTACTTAATAAAGAAAAATTTGCCTCTTCAATAAATACTTCGTTTATTCTAATACTATCCTTATTGAAAAAATTATTTTGACTAATTAAAACATTTAATGTTTTAATCTCTGCTAAAGAAGTTTTGCTGTCTCTAATTAAATAATGAGGTTTTGGTAAAATGCGATATGAGATATCAAAAGAGTTAGTTAAATTTATATTAAATTCAGAGCTTAATTTACTAACAATCTTATTTTGTACCCAATTTTTGTCATACAATAGAGGTATTAATAAATAAAAAATATAGGCAAATAATATACTAATTGCGGTTATTATATATTTATTAAAAGTACTAACATGAAACTTATTATTTGTTTTTTTTTTAAGTTTGAATATTGTCTTTTTAATTAAGTTATTAAAATTTTTAACAATTTGTTTCATAAATCACATTGAAGGTTTTAATAGCTTATAATCAAATTTAAAAAATGATAAACTCTGAATATTTAAACAACCTGAATAATGCTCAAAAAGAGGCTGTTTTATATCTTGATGGACCATTATTGATTGTTGCGGGAGCTGGATCTGGAAAAACAAAAGTTCTAACCTCAAGAATTGCTCATATAATCAATGAAAAAAAGGCTTTTCCAAATCAAATCTTATCAGTGACTTTTACTAATAAGGCTGCAAAAGAAATGCAAAACAGAGTAAGCTCTATATTAAATTCTGAGGCAATCGGGCTTTCATGGCTCGGGACTTTTCATTCTATATGTGCAAAACTTCTAAGAAAACATGCACCTGCAGCTGGATTAACTTCTAATTTTACAATTATTGATACAGATGACCAGGTGAGATTAATCAAAAATATATGTAAAGCTGAAAATATAGACATAAAACAATTAGCCCCAAAGTTTATTCTTTCAATAATTGATAGGTGGAAAAATAAAGGCTTCTATCCAGATGAAGTCGTTATCAATAAAAATGATATTTTTGAAAGAACTATACGTCCTCTATATAAAATTTATCAACAAAAGTTATTAGATTTAAATGCATGTGACTTTGGAGATTTAATTTTACACGTGGTTAAAATTTTAGAAAAAAATCAGGACATTAGAAATATTTATTCAAATAATTTTAAATATATACTTGTGGATGAATACCAAGATACTAATTATATACAAAGTAGATGGCTAAACTTGCTCTCAGAAAAGCATAAAAATTTATGCTGTGTTGGAGATGATGATCAATCCATTTATAGTTGGCGTGGAGCAGAGATAAAAAATTTCTTAGAGTTTGATCAAGTGTATAAAAATTCAAAAGTAATAAGATTAGAAGAAAATTATCGTTCCTCACAAAATATATTATCTGTTGCTTCAAATCTTATAGCTAACAATCAAAACAGAGTTGGAAAAACTTTAAAGACAACTATGGAGGAAGGAGATCTTGTTAAGCTTAATTGTTTTAAGAATGGAAAAGATGAAGCAATAGGGGTTTCTGATGAAATAGAAAAAAAACTTAAAAAAAAATATTCTTTTAATAATATTGCTATTCTTGTTAGAGCTATTTTTCAGACAAGAGAATTTGAAGAAAGATTTTTAAAAATTGGCTTACCCTACAGAATTCTTGGTGGGACAAAATTTTATGAAAGAGCAGAAATTAAAGATTGTGTTGCTTATTTAAGATTGATTCACCAGCCAAAAGATGATTTAGCTTTTGATAGAATAGTCAATAATCCCAAAAGAGCAATTGGAGAAAGTACTATAAAATTAATTCATGAGTTTTCAAAAACAAATGCTGTTAGTTTGGAAATTGCTTCTAAAAAATTAATTGAAGAAAATTTAATTAAACCCAAAACTAAAATTGGTCTAAGCTCTTTTTTATTCTTAATGGATAAGTGGAGGAATGACATTAATATTAAAAAAATTAACCATGTTAAATTATTACAACTAGTTTTAGATGAATCTGGTTATTCAAGTATGTTAAAAAACAAAAAAGATTTGGAAAATGAAAACAGACTTGAAAATATTAAAGAGCTTTTAAGTGCGATGAAAGATTTTGATAATTTAGAAAATTTTCTAGAACATGTGGCTCTTGCCACCTCAGTTGATCAGGATTGGGATGGAGAAAAAGTTAACATGATGACAATGCATGGATCTAAAGGACTTGAATTTGATGTGGTTTTCTTACCCGGTTGGGAAGAAGGTCTTTTCCCACACCAAAAATCTATTGAAGAGAAAGGCCAAAATGGGCTTGAAGAAGAAAGGCGATTGGCATATGTGGGAATAACAAGAGCTAAAAAAAAAGCACTAATATCTTTTGCTATGAATAGGTTTTATCAAGGAAATTGGATAGACAGTATGGCTTCAAGATTTATTGAGGAACTACCAGAAAAATTTTTAGAAAAAAATTCTTTTTTTGACGACTCTAAAGATAATGAAGAAGATTTTGAATTTAATCAAGATTTTGAAATTGAAGAAGGAACTAGAAGTCCTGGATGGATAAGATATCAAAAAAGAATTAAATGATTTTAAAAAAAATAAAAGTTCTAAGAAAAAAATTTAAACAATATAAAATTGATGGTTATATTATTCCAAAAAATGATGAATATTTTTCTGAATATGCAAAAAATGACAGGTTAAAGAATATTACAGGATTTTCAGGTTCTGCAGGTTTTGCTATAGTTTTAAAAAAACAAAATTATTTATTTGTCGATGGAAGGTATACTATTCAAGCCCATCAACAATCATCTAAAAATTTTAAGATTATTGAAATTCATAAAAAACTACCTCATACAATTATTAAAAATTTGAATTTAGGATATGACCCAACACTATTTACATCAAAATTACTTAATAAATATTTTAAGAATAATAACTTAATTTCAATTGACCAAAACTTAATTGACCAAATATTTAGATTCAAAGATAAACCTACTAAGCCATTCTACTCTTTAGACACAAAAATTGTAGGTGAGCCATATAGTTCTAAAATTTCTAAAGTAGTGCGATTTCTTAAAAACAACAAAGTAGATTATTGTTTCATTTCTGCACCTGAAAATGTGGCATGGCTTTTAAATATTCGTGGATATGATAATCCAAATAGCCCAATTGCGAATGCAAGATTGATACTAAATAAAAAAAAAGAATTTTTTTTAATAACAAATGAAAAAAAATTAAAAAATCTCCTATTAGATAAAAAGATTAAAAAGAAACAAATTTTACCAATCAAATCACTTCCACAATTTTTAGATAATTTAAAAGGTAAAAATTTTATTATTGATAATAAAACCTGCTCAATTTTTTATGAAAAAATAATTAAATCAAATTTTAATATACTTAAATTTGATGATCCTGTTTATGAATTAAAATCAATCAAAAATTCTAATGAAATAAAACATATGATCGAAGCCCATAAAAAAGATGGCTTAGCGTTAACAAAATTTATTTATTGGATTAAAAATATTAATAAAAAAAAAATTACAGAAGTGTATGCGCAAAACAAATTAAATAAATTCAGAAAACAAAATAAAGATTATTTATTTCCAAGTTTTGATACTATTGCTGGCGCTGGCTCAAATGGAGCAATTGTTCATTATAGGGCTAATAAAAAAACAACTAAAAAAATTGAACAGAATGATATTTTATTAGTAGATTCTGGTGGACAATATCATTACGGTACTACAGATGTTACGAGGACTATTTCATTCTCAAAACAAAACAAATTTATCAAAAATGCTTATACGAACGTATTAAAAGGACATATTGCAGTTGCCTTAACAAATTTGAATAAAGATGACACTGGAAAAAAAATCGACATCAGAGCTAGAAAATTTTTAAAAAAAGAAGGTCAAGATTATGCTCACGGAACAGGACATGGAGTTGGTTTTTTTTTAAACGTCCATGAAGGACCTCAATCCATCTCAAAACATAACTCGATAAAGATAAAAAATGGAATGATCCTGAGTAATGAGCCTGGTTTTTACAAAAAAAATCACTTTGGTATTAGGATCGAAAACTTAATCTATGCCAAAAAAACCAAAAGAAGCTTTAATTTTGAAAACCTTACACTTGCTCCTTTAGAAAAAGATTTAATTAACTACGAGCTATTAAATAAAATAGAAAAAGATTATTTATTTAAATATCATTTAAATATTTATTCAGAATTTTCTGGTTTGCTTAATAAAAAAGAAAGAATGTGGTTAGCCACTCTTATTTAACATTTTTAACCATTCTGTCTGATTAATAATTTTTATATTCCACTCCTTAGCTGTGTTTATTTTTTTTAGAGTTGGTTTGTCTCCAGCAATTAAATAATCAAGTTTTTTATTAACGTTATTAATTATTTTTCCTGAATTTTGTTCTATCATTGATTTTGCTTCCGCCCTGCTTATTCCATTTAACTTTCCAGTTAACATAAAAGTTTTATTTTTTAACAATCCATTATTATTTATTAAAATTACATCTTTGATTAATAAATTTTTTTCTAACTCAGACAGCACTTTAAGATTAGTTTTATTCAGGAAAAATTTTTTAATGGATTGAATTTGAGTTATTCCAATTCCATCAATATTAGATAAACTTTCAATATTGTTTTCCCCTGATAGTCTAAAAAAATTAGATGCTGTTTTAAGGTGTCTTGCAATAAGCTTAGCATTTTCTTGTCCAATATGTCTTACTCCTAATGAATAAATAAATCGCTCTAGAGAAATATTTTTTTTTTCTTCAATTGAAAATCTTAAATTAGCAACTGATAATTTTCCCCATCCTTCGAGTTCTTCTATTTTATTATAATCAAGCTTAAATATATCCTGTGGAAGTCTTACTAATTTTAGGTTCCAAAAATTTTCAACAATTTTCTTGCCAAATCCTTCTATGTTAAATGCGTCCTTAGAAACAAAATGTTTAATTCTCTCTATGGCAATTTTTTCACATTCAAACCCCTCGCTAGCACACCTTCTTACAGCATCTTGTCTTTTAGTTGTCTCATTATAATCTTTAATTGTTTTGCTTCCACACGATGGGCACTTTTGAGGAAAAATAAATTTCTTTGAGTTTTGTTTTCTTTTTTTTAAATCTACTAAAACTACATGTGGAATTACATCTCCAGCTCTTTCGACAGTGACCGTATCCCCTACTCTTATATCTTTTCTAACAATTTCATCTTCATTGTGAAGCGTTGCATTTGAAACTATTACACCCCCTATATTAACTGGTTTAATTTTTGCAACCGGGGTAAGTGCCCCCGTTCTACCAATTTGTATTTCAATATTCATTATTTCTGAAATTGAGCTATTAGCTGAAAACTTATGTGCTATCGCCCATCTGGGTGCATTAGCAGCAAAACCCAGTCTTTTTTGTAAATCAAAATCATTAACTTTATAAACAATTCCATCTATATCAAATGCCAGTTCTTTTCTTTTTTCCTCTAATTCTTTATGATTTAACATTAAATTTTTAACTCCAATAATTTTTTTATTAAAAGGGTTTGTTTTAAATCCCCATAATTTTAAATTTTCTAAGAAACTTGTTTGGTTATTGATATTCATTTTTTTTTCATAACCATAGGTGTAGGCAATAAATTTTAATGGAATTTTTGCAGTTATTAATGAATTTTTTTGTCTTAATGATCCAGAGGCAGCATTTCTCGGGTTTGCAAATTTGTCATTAATTTTTTTAAAGTCATTATTTTCAATAAAAACTTCACCTCTAATATCTATTTCTTTAGGGAAGTTACTCTTAGTTATCTCCAAAGGTATATCCTTAATGGTTTTTAAATTTTGTGTAATATCCTCTCCTTCATTACCATCTCCTCTAGAAAGCCCTTTGGTTAATTTTCCATTAATATAAATTAGGGATGCGGATATTCCATCAATTTTTGGTTCAGCACTATATTCGATAGAATTTACATCTTTTAAACTTAAGAAATTAATTATTTTTTTTTCAAAATTTTTTAAGTCTTCTTCATTAAAAGCATTTCCAAGTGACAACATTGGAACTTTATGTTTTATTTTTTGAAAATTTTTTGATGGTTTAAAACCAACTATTTTTGTAGGTGATCGATCATTATTTAGAAATTTATACGAATTTTCTAAATCAATTATTGCTTTTTTAAGTAAATCATATTCTTGATCTGAAACAATTGGATTATCTTTGTCATAATAGTTTTTATTATATTCTTCTAATAAATTAATTTTATGTAAATAATCTTTACTTATTTTTTTCTTATCCATTTATTAAAAAAGTTTTTTAAATTTTTCTTTTAAACTTTTTTTCTCACTTTTAATTTTATCTACTTCATATTCTTTATTAAATATATTGTAAGTTTTTTCATACCATTCACTAGATAGATAATTATAACCCAGTAAACTTGCATATTTTTTAGCTTCACCCTCTAGACCTATTTTATAATGAATTTCCACCAATCTATGTATTGCCTCTTCTGTGTAGATTGTGGTGTCGTAATCGTTCAATATAGTTTTAAATCTATTAATTGCTGCTACCCATTTTTCTTTTTTTATATAATGTCTACCTAAATACATTTCTTTTGATGCCAAAATATCATTTATTAGGCCGATTTTAAATTTTGAGTCCAGGGCAAAATCAGTATTTGGATAATTCTCAATTATAAATTCAAATTTTTTTTTAGCTTCCAGTAGTGGTTTGAGATCTTTTTTTTCTCCTTCGATATTTTCGTAATATGATAAACCCATCAAATAATACACATAATCTAATCTAGGGTCTTTTGGATATGTTTTTAAAAATCTTTCAAGATTGTATATAGCATTGAAATAATTGCCCTCAAGGTAATAGGTGTAAGATGCCATTAAAGAAGATTTTGGTGCCCAATCAGATTGGGGGTACAATAATTCTGCTTCTAAAAATTTTTTTGCAGCAAAAAAAGTATCATTTTCCTCTAAGGCTTTTACACCTTCTTTGTATGCTTGTATCATTTCGTTTTCTTGATTAATTTCTTTAATTAAAGAAATTTCCTTATCATTTTTTGAACAAGCGTTTAGGATCAGGATTGCTAATATTATTATTAATTTAGAAAAGAAATTCATTTAATTTTACTATAATTTATATAATAAAAAAAACTAAGCGATAGACCTTAAATGACTCTTATTTATGAAGGTATTTGGCAAATGTTTTTCAGTAATCTCTATTAATGAAAAATTTTCATCGTTTTGGAAAACTTTTCTCAATAATTGGTTAGTTAATTTATGTCCTCCTTGAGAACAAACAATTTTTCCAATTATTTTATAACCTGCTAGATATAAATCTCCCATACAATCTAAAATCTTATGGTTTACAAATTCCTTTTTATTTCTAAGACCTTTTTCATTTAAAATTTCATTGTCCTTAACAACTATTGCATTTTCAAGACTTCCTCCTTGAGCTAGGCCCATCTCTTTTAATTTTTCTATATCTTCAAATAAACAAAACGTTCTGGAGTTATAAATATCAGTCAAATCTGACTCGAATACACTTACTAAATTTCTTTGCGTTCCAATTAAGTTATTTTCATATTTTAGTTCAAAATCTATATCTAAACTAACTTTACTTGGCTCTATAGAAATTGTTTTTTTACCATCATTAAATTCAATTCTTTTTTCAATTTTAATAATCTTTATTGGTGCTTTACTATTTTTTATTCCAACTTTTGATATTTCTTCAATAAAAATTTTTGCTGACCCATCAAGAATTGGTACTTCCTGATTATCAATCTCTACTAGTGCATTATCAATTCCTAAACCATATAATGCTCCCATTAAATGCTCTATTGTTGATATACTAACCCCACTTTCATTTGCTATGGTTGTGCAAAATACTGCACTACTAACATTAAAAATGTTTGGAACTACTATATTATTTTCTTTTAAATCAACTCTTTTAAAAAGAATTCCCGAATTTGGTTTTGCTGGCTTGACGGTCATAGTTACATTTGCTCCACTATGAAGCCCAACGCCTTTAAAGATAATATCTCTATTGATAGTTTTTTGATTAAGAACAGACATTATTATTCTTATAAATAATTGGTTTAAATTTAGAAAAACAACAAATGTTACGAGAAAATACTAGTCTATTTGAAAAAATGAAAAAGTTTTTCAAAAAAACCTTGTTTTATTTGTTTTTTTGGCACAACTACAACCTCTTGTTTGTCATACATTTTTCTTAGTTTGTACCCAGATTGACAAACATCACCTAGGGTTTCCTCTAAAAAATCAATATCTTTAGAAAATGAAATTTTATCTTTAAATTTATTATCTAAAATTTTTGATCCTTCCCCCATCAGTATCATCTTAGATTGGGTCTTTACCTTTGCATTTGAGACAAGAGATTTATCGCATAATTCAAGAATCTCTTCTGTTCTAGCAAAAGCTATTTTTTGTAACATTTCCAAAGAAAAATTTGGATTATCGCTATGTTCGTTATTTTTTTCAAAATTTAATTTAAGTTTTTCTGCTTCATTAATACCAATTTTTAAAAGTAGAGAAATATCTTTAGTAATATGGTTTCCACCTATCGGCAGAACGTCTAAAAAGATCAATTTATCATTATTAAAGAAAAAAATTGATGTTTTTTTAAAACCAATATCAATGAAAGATACCTCTCCTATTAAATTTAAATTATTTTTATAATTGATTGATTTTGCATAACTAGAACAAATTATTTGATTAATTGATATATTTAATTCTGAAAAAATATTTTTAAAGCTAAAGACTAATTCACTTGGAAGACAGATAAAAATAATGTCTAGCGATATAAATTGGCAATCGATTTCATCTGGTAACTCAGAATAATCAACATTATCAATTTTATAATTATTTATAATTATGTGTGCAATATTATAATCTGAATAATATTTTTTTATTTGCTGCTTTGCTTCTTGAATTAAAAATATGATATCATCTTGTCTTAATTTCAGTTCTTCAATTTTTTTAAATACAGAAATTGCAACAGAAATCGTTTTTGAACTATCTATCATCAAATCTATATTATCAATATATTCATTTGTGGATTTTTCTAGCGATGCAATAATTTTTTGAATATCTGGTTTAAGATTAAATTGCTCTGTATAAAAATTACTCTCAATAAAAAAAGGATTATTCTTACTTTCTTCATTAAATGCACCTGCTCTTATTTTTGAAGAACCGCAGTCAATTATTGTATGAAATTTTTTATCACTCATTACTTGGCAACTAAATGATTTTTAATTCTCAAATCAATAAATTTAAAATCTTTAAAATTATCATTATTGATAAGTTCCTTAGATAAGTTTAATGACGCTACAATATGTTCTTGTGGTAGCTTAATCAAAATATCCTTATCAGTTAAAATATCCCATCTACCTGATGGGAAAAAAGATAATTCTTTTAAATTTGAAAAAGACCACATAGATTTTTCAATATTTTTTTTAAATGATAAAAAATCTTGAGAATTAAATTCACCAAAAATGTATGGGAGTAGTTCATTGTTACTTTTATCTTCAATTAACTTACCATTTGCACCTACTAGATATTGACTATTATTAGAAACTCGAGCAATTAATTTAGTTGGTTTAATTTCAATGTTAAGTGTTGATGGGTAAATTTTTTTTATATTAAACTCTTGTATAATATTATGTTTTTCTAAAATTTTTATTATTTCTTCCTCATTAATGACAAATATACTTTTGTATAAAAGGTTATTAAGGTTATTTAAGATCTCCAAATTTTTTCTCTCAGAAAGACCTGTAATGTTTATTTTAGTTATTGATGAAGATAATTTTTTTTGATCGTTTATAAATTTTGCACTAGTAGTGCTTAAAATGAATAAAAATAATAAATAAATTATTATTTTATTTTTTTTACCTATTGATTGATGCATCTTTTAAAATCCATTCAATTAATTTTATAAAACTTATACCCTTATGTTTTGCAATCTCAGGGACTAATGAAAGTTTAGTCATTCCAGGCTGAGTATTAATCTCTAATAAATAAAACTTCCCGTTAAAAAATTTAAAGTCAGATCTTGTAACACCTTTACAGCCTATAATTTTATGAGCTGCTCTTGCTATGCCAGTAATTTTAGCTAGATTATTTTTACTCAAATCTACAGGAATTATGTGCTTAGTCTTAGCACTAGAATTATATTTTGCTTCATAATCATAAAACTTTCTTTTAGGCTCAAGTTCAATTGCACCAAGTGATTTATTATTCATTATTGCAACTTGGATTTCTCTACCTGATATAAATTCCTCAATTAATATTTCATTATAACTTTTTAATGCTCTTAAGTTTTTTATTATATTGGTTTTGTCACAAATATATACATGAACGCTAGACCCTTCATTTATAGGTTTTACTACTACAGGGAATTTTAAATTTTTTTCAATTAATTTTATAATGTTAAGTTTATTTTTTTTATGATTAAATTTAATATATTTTGGAGTTAATATTTTATTTTTTATAAAAATTTTTTTTGAAATTTCTTTATCCATTGCTATTGATGATGCAATTACACCTGAGTGTGTGTATGGAATTTTTTTAGTCTCTAAAATTGCTTGAATGTATCCATCTTCACCAAATTGTCCATGTAGCGCATTAAAAACAACATCTGGTTTAAATGAAGTGATATTCTTTGATAGATTTTTATCTGGCTCACTAATTAAAACCTTATATCCATATTTAATTAACTCTTTGGCAACTTGCTTTCCAGTATCTAAGCTAATTAACCGTTCCTTAGATATACCACCAGATAATATTAAGATTTTTTTTGTCATTTTATTTTAAAATTTTAATTTCTTTTTCTAGCACTATTCCAGTTTTTTTTTCCACACTTGTCTTAACAAATTCAATCAATTTATTCATATCCTCAAAGCTAGCATTATTTTTATTTACAAAAAAATTACAGTGCTTATTTGAAATGTGAGCATCCCCAAAGCTTATATCTAGTGGTACAGAATCTTTTATCAATTCCCAGACCTTTTTATCAGTTTGATCAATTGGATTCTTGAATGTGCTACCACTTGTTTTTAATTTTGTTGGTTGTGCTTTATCTTTCTTTTTCTTTAATTCTAAAACTTCGTTTTCTATTTCTTCTTTATTTTTTTTTGTTCCTTTAAACGATGCACTTAAAAAAATTAAGTCCTCTTTTAAATCATTGCTTCGGTATTTAAATATAACTTTACTCGCTGGTATTGTTAAAACCTGTCCATTTATATCAATTGCTTGGATTGATACTAGCACATCTTTAAACTCTTTATTAAAGCATCCAGCATTCATCTTTAATCCACCACCTATAGTACCAGGTATGCATGCTAAAAATTCAAATCCACCTATTCCATTATTCAGTGCAAAATCAGAAAGCTTTTTATCAAGACAGGCACTGCCAGCTATAATGACATCATTTGGTAATATAGAGATATTGGAAAAATTTTTTCCTAGTTTGATAACAACACCATCAAATTTTTCATCGCTTATAAGAGTATTCGAGCCTGCACCTAAAATATGTATTTTTTCTTTTTCTCCAAATTTTTTTAAAAACAAAATTAAGTCAGGTAAATTATCTGGTCTAAAGTAAACTTTAGTTTGTCCACCAATATTAAACCAATTGCTCTTTTTTAAATCATAATCAAAGTTAATTTTACTACTAATTTCATTAGAAAATTTTCTTATTTCTTCAATGCTCATTAGATCAATTCTGGTAATTGTCTCATCCATGCTGAAATTGTACCAGCACCCATACCAACAACTATCTTTTTGCCAAAAATAGTATTCTTAATAAATTTTGCTAACTGGTACTGATCTTCAACCATAAACAATCTTACTTTTGAATTTTTAATAATATCTTTTGCAAAATTATTATATTTAAAACCTAATTTTATTTTTTCTCCTGCAGTATATATAGGGCATAATATTACAACATCAGCTTTTTTAAATGATAAGCTGAATTCTTTTTTAAGATCTTTTAATCTGGAAATTCTGTGTGGTTGAAATATGCAAATCACTTCTTCCTTTTTATAAGCAGCTCTCACACCATTTAATACTTCTCTAATTTCAGTTGGGTGATGGGCATAATCATCATAAAAATTAGTTCCTCTATGTGTAAAAATTTTATTAAATCTTCTTTGAACACCCTTAAATTCTTTTAATCCTTTTTTGATTATACTTTGTGATATTCCTATTGTTACTGCCACAGCAATTGCTGCTGTAGAGTTTCTAATATTGTGAATTCCTAATAATGGTAATTTAATTTTTCTTATAGTTAAATTCTTTTTTCCTGGCAAATTTATAGCTAAATCATATTGAGAATATTCTTTTTCTTGTTTAATATTCTTAATATAGAAATTTGATTTATTGTCAGTTCCATATGTATAATAATTCTTCATTTTTAATTTACTTAATAAATTTTTATTGTTCTTGTCATCTATACAAATAAAAGACTTCCCAAACGAGGGCACTTTATTGATAAATTTTATAAATAATTCTTTAAGATCTTTAATTGAATTATAAAAATCCATATGCTCACGATCTATATTTGTTACTATAGAATAAGTTGGTGGCACATGTATAAAACTACCATCTGACTCATCAGCTTCTAATATACACCAATCACTTTTACCTAGTTTTGCAGAATTTTTTATTGCATTAAGGACACCTCCATTAATAATTGTTGGGTCCAATTTTGTCTTTGAAAATATTGAGGCTAATAAAGATGTAGTTGTTGTTTTTCCATGTGAACCAGTAACAACTATATTTTTTGTTAAAGAGACTATATTTGCCAACATCTCTCCTCTTTTATAAATAGGTAATTGTTTTAGTTTGGCTTCAATTAATTCAGGGTTATTATTTTTAATAGCTGACGAAATGACAACAATTGTTGCTTTTGCTATATTTTTTTTAGTATGACTAATTGTAATTTTGATCTTATCTTTTTTTAATCTTTCAATATTTTTATTTCCAAGGACGTCACTCCCTTGAACATTAAATCCCATCCTTTTCATAATGAGTGCAAGGCCACTCATTCCAATACCCCCTATACCAACAAAATGTATAATTTCAGTTTTAGCTAATTCAATTTTCATTAATAACAGATATAATTTTCAGATTTATATTATTCCATGTGTTTTCATAGTTAAAATCCTTCATGTTCTTTTTTTTAACAAGATATTCTTCTTTATTATCAATAATATTAATTAGTTTATTGAGTAATGTTTTCTCATCTATTTCTTTTTGATTTAACAACCAATTAAAGCCAAGTTTATTATAAAAATGTGCATTTTCAAATTGATGGTTATCTTTCGCAGTTGGCAAAGGTATTGCTAAATATGGAGTCTCAGTAAAATTTAACTCAGCTAATGTTGATGCTCCTGCTCTAGTAATGCACAGGTCTGTTTTTTGCATAAAATTTATGACATCATCATTAAAATTGAATAATTCACATTGAATATTCTTATCTTCGTAAGTTTTTTTAAAACTTTCAAAGTTAATAGAACTAGTTTGTTGGTAAATTTTTAGTTTATATTTTTTAGCTAATTCAATAATTGCATTTTTAACTAAATCATCAAATATTTTAGCTCCTTGACTACCACCTATTATAAGCAAATTAATTGTATCTAAGGATTTATTGTAATCTCTCTTATTATAAAAATTTTTTCTTAATAATGCTGGAATTACTTTAATTTTATTTTTAAATTTAATAGGAAATTTTTTGATATTATTAGAATAACAAAATATTTTTTGACAGTAACTTAAAAAAAATTTGTTTGATCTACCTAAAACCATATTTGGTTCAAATAATAACAGCTTAATATTTAAAATTCTAGATCCTAAGCATAAGGGTAGTGACATGTATCCGCCTGTCGAAATTAATGTATCAATTTTATTTTTTCTTAAAAAAGAAATTGATTTAAAAATCAAAAATATCATAAAAATAAAATCAAGTGGTATTATTAATAAGTTTTTTGAAATTGGCCTCACATTAAATATTTTTAAATTGTACTCATCTTTGTTTAAAAATTTGATACCCCTAAAGTCAGATGTCATTGAAACATCAAAATTGCTCTCTAGATGTTTATATATTATGGTTGCGGGTATAACGTGTCCTCCTGATCCGCCTGTGCTAATTAGTATTTTTCTATTCATCTAATTGATTTTTCTTTTTGTTAAATTTAAAATTATTCCAGATAATATAGAAACTCCTATAATTGAAGAACCCCCATAACTTAAAAATGGCAATGTCATTCCTGTTGTGGGAAATAGTCTTATATTCACCCCAAGATGTATTAATGCTTGAAAAATTATTAGGCTTATTGCTCCAGTTAGTACTAGTTTATTTTTTTCACTTTTTTCTAAGTAAATTTTTTTAAAAACAGAGTAAATAAAAAATAAAAATAAAATTAATAAAAATATTATTGCAATAACACCAAACTCCTCTGAAATAACTGAAACTATATAGTCGGTATGAGCCTCTGGAACTCTTGTTTTTAAGGTACCTTCTCCTATTCCTTTACCAAAAAAACCACCACTACTAATTGCTTCTATAGCTTTATCAGATTGAAAATTATGGGTTCCACCATCAGGGTTAAAGAAAGAGAGTATACGACTTTTAATATAAATAAATTTTGGGATAAAAAAAACTACATATAGCAGGCTTATAATAGAAAGACTTATAAATAATAAAATGAATAATAAGTTTATGCCAGATACAAAAACTAATATTGCCCACGATAAAAACACTAAAAGTGTTTGTCCGATGTCAGGCTGCATTATTAATAGTAACCCAGTTGGGATAATAGAAATAATAGTCAATAAGTATTTGATATAAATATTATAATTTTTTTCACTACATAAAATTGTTGCTACAAAAATAATTATAAATGGTTTTAGTAATTCAATTGGTTGAAATTGAGGAAGAAAAAAAAGATTTAACCATCTTTTTGATCCTTTAACTTCAGTACCAAAAATTGGTACTAAAAATAGAAAAAATAAAGTAATAAAAAAAAGGTAAATAGAGACTCTAAAAAGATTATTTTCACTTAGAGAAGAGAAAAACACTAAGGTCAACAAGCCAATAAAAATATAGACCAAATGTTTAAAAAAGAAAAAATAATTATTTGTATCTAATTTATCAGAAGCAATTAATGAAGTTGAAACTAAAGAAAAAAATAAACCCAAACTAAACAAAATTATTATCAATAAAAAAATTGGTTTATCTATATTTTTCCACCAGTTATAATATATTGAGTTGAGCGAACTATTATTTATCATTTTATATAATTTTTAATAAGTTTATTAAAATATCTACCTCTTTCTTCAAAGTTTTTAAAACTATCAAATGATGCAGAGGCTGGACTAAAAAGAATTGTCTTTTTAATAAAATTATTTTCATTTTTAATATCTAAAAAAACCTTAGCAATTAGACTCTTTAAATTTAAAAATGATTTAACCACCATCTTATTTTTTAATTCATTAATAAAAAATTTTTGATTTTTACCAAAAATGTATAATTTGATCTTTTTACAATCGTTTTTTTTAAGTAGAAATTTATCTCCTTTTTTAGGTAAACCACCTATTATCCAATAAATATTTTTTAATGATTTCAATAATTTTTCTGATGAAGAAAAGCTTGTTGCTTTAGAATCATTAATAATTTTTAAAAATTTTGAATTATGAATTATTTCTTGTCTAAAACTTAGTCCTTTAAAATTTTTTAATGATTTTAATATCAAGTTATTCTTTAACTTTAATATCTTTGAAACCTTCAGCACAAATGTCAAATTTTCTTTATTACCATCTGTATCAAAATAATGATTATCAATTTTTTTAATAAACCTATCACTTATATATCTTTCTATTTTCAAAATTGATGGTGAAAATTTTTTTTGCTTTAATTTTCTTTTAATATAAAAATTTTTTGTATTTAAAATTGCAATATCATTTTTAGATTGATTTTTTATTAATTTAAATTTAGCACTTACATATTTATTTATAGTCTTGTGTCTTTCGAGGTGATCTGGTGAAATGTTTAAGATTAAAGATATATTTGTTTTAAATAACTTGCTGTATTCTAGTTGATAGGATGAAGCTTCTATTACAAATAAAGTGTCTTTTTTGATCTTTTTTTCAAGTAAAACTGGATTTCCTATATTGCCAACTAAACGAACATCTTTTTTTTGATCCTTTAATATATTGTACAAAAGCTTAGCGGTAGTTGATTTTCCGTTTGTTCCTGTAATAGTTATTTTTTGATTAAAAGCATATCGACTATAAAAAATGTCTAAATCTGTATAAATTTTTTTATGATTTTTTTTTAAAAATCTACTTAATTTACAATTATTAATATCTATTCCTGGACTAATTATAATACAGTCAAATTCTTTTTTAATTATTTCTTTGTATGTTGTGTGAGTATCTTTTATATTTTTTTTAGTAATTATTCGATCATCATATAAACTAATAATATTATTTTTTTTTAAATAACTATAAGTGGATAGACCACTTTTACCCAGACCATAAATCAGTATTCTTTTTTTTAAAAAGTTTTTTTCTAGATTTAACATTATCTAAGTTTTAATGTCGCTAATCCAATCATTGCTAAGATTATTGATATAATCCAAAACCTAATTACAACTGTTGATTCTGCCCAACCTTTTTTTTCAAAATGATGATGTATAGGTGCCATTCTAAAAATTCTTTTACCTGTAAGTTTGAATGAAAATACTTGGATTATAACTGATACAGCTTCTAGTACAAATAACCCTCCTGTTATTGCTAAAACAATCTCATGTTTAGTAATAATACCAATTGCCCCTAAAGATCCACCTAATGCTAATGAACCAGTGTCACCCATAAATATTTTAGCAGGTGGAGCATTGAACCATAAAAATCCTAAACAAGCTCCTATAATTGATCCACAAAAAACTGAAACTTCCCCCATACCTTCAAGATAGGGAATATTTAAATATTCAGAAAATACAATATTGCCCGTTACGTAACTAATAAATGCAAAACATGCTGCAACTAATATCACTGGCACTGTTGCTAAGCCGTCTAAACCATCTGTTAAATTAACTGCGTTGGAGGATCCAACAATTATAAAAATTGAAAATGGAATAAAAAACCATCCAAGATTAATAATTAAATTTTTAAAAAAAGGAAAATATAAATTTGTAAGTTCAGTGTTTTGAGATAATTGAGTTAAACCATAAATTCCAACAATGGCTATTAAAATTTGAGAAATAATCTTAAATTTAAATGAAACACCAGATGAATTTTTAAACTTAATTTTTTTATAATCATCATATGCACCTAATAGTCCAAACCCTGAAACAATAAATAACAAAAACCATATATGGTAATTTGATAAATCACCCCAAAGTAATGTTCCTGAAAAAAGTCCAAGTAAAATTAAAACACCTCCCATTGTTGGTGTTCCAATTTTCTTAACGATATGTTCGGTAGGACCATCATCTCTTATTGGATTTAATATTTTTCTTGCTGAAAAAAATTTAATAAAAGGAGTACCAATTAATAAAACTACAAACATTGATGTAAACATCGAAAGGCCTGTTCTAAAAGTTAAATACTTAAATACATTTAGAAAACTGTATTGGTCAATTAATTGAGTAATAAGACTATAAAGCATTAAACTTTCCAGTTTTTAATTTGTTAACTAGATTGTTAAGTCCAGTAGAGTTTGAACCCTTAATCATTAAATAATCATTATTATTTAAATCATTTTTAATCAAATCAATTATTTTAGACTTATCTTTCAAAATGACCCCTCTTCGGTGCTTATCAAGGTTTTTATAAGTATGTAAAATATGTTTGCCCACTACATTAATATTTTTAAGAGAAGTTTTATTAATTTCTTTGCCAGCCTCTAAGTGTAGTTTCTTTGAATAATTTCCTAACTCCAACATGTCACTCAGTATTAATTTTTTTTTAGAATTATCAATTTTTAATTCATCAAAATTTTTTATAGCAGACTTTAATGATAATGGATTAGAGTTATAACTTTCATCAACAATGTAAATACTCTTTTTGTTTAATTTAACTTTTATAATATCACCACGGCCTTTCGTCATCTCATAATCAAGAAATATATTTTTTTCTAATTTTTGTGTATCTTTAAAAATTGATATAATTGCAATTGCAGCTAATAAGTTTTTTAAATTATTTTCAAAAATTAATCTTACATAAAAATAAGTTTGTTTTTTATTAACATTTACAAATATTTTGTATTTAGATTTTTCTTTAACTATTTTTTCTAGATAAATATTTGCTAATTTATTTTTTAAACTAAATGTAAAAATATTTATGTTTTTTTTCTTGGCAATTTTTTTATGTAAATTATAAAATCTGTCGTCTTGGTTTAAAACAAGAATTCCATTTGTTTTTATATTATTAATAATTTCTGACTTTGCTAAAGCTACTTGATGAATGTTTTTAAAATTTTTAATATGTGCGTAGGAAATATTTGTAATAACACCCACATCAGGCTTGATAATTTTTGATAGATAATCAATCTCACCTTTTTTATCCATTCCAATCTCAAAAATACCAAATTCATCATTTTTTTTTAGATTAAATAAACTTAATGGTACACCAAATTTATTATTAAAAGATTTTGGTGAATAAGTTACATTACTAATCTTACTTAAAGTTTTTCCTAGCAATTCTTTAAGAGAAGTTTTTCCACAGCTGCCTGTTATAGATATAATTTTACTAGATAAATTTTCTCTTAATTTTGATGAAGCCTCTGTTAAAAGTTGCAACGTATCATCTACTACAATTTTTTTTTTAGATTTTTTTTGATTGTTAGCTATTACTAATGATGCACCATTTTGGAAAGCTTCATTAACATATAGATTTCCATCTTTATTATTTCCTTTTATTGCAAAAAATATGTCATTTTTTTTTATTGTTTTTGAATTAATTGATGCATTTTTTATTTTTATATTTGAATTAATTTGGGGAGAGTTGCTGATTTCTTTTAAAATATTTATTTTAATATTAGTTGAAAGAATTTTATTTTTTAATTTAATATTTTTAAGTATTTCTAATCTGTCAGAAAATTTGTTTACAAAATTTCCATAATCTTGTGTCTGTTCATGACCTTTGCCTGCAATAACTAAGATATCACCAGTTTTTAAGTCTAATATAGCCTTATGAATAGCTTTAGACCTGCTTGAAATCTCAAAAACTTTTGATTTATCAATAGTTTTTTTAATAGCTAGTCTTATTTTTTTTGGATTTTCGTCTCTTGGATTATCGTCAGTTAAATAAACTCTGTCACAATATTGATTGGCTATTTTTCCCATTATGGGTCTCTTGTCTTTATCTCTATTACCACCACATCCAAATACAATGAAAATTCTTTTATTTTCAAATTGTTCTTTCAAATTAGTCAAACAAGTTTTTAATGCATCGGGTGTATGGGCATAATCTAAAATAACCTTTGAATTATTTTTTAAAGTTCCAATTTTTTCAAACCTACCAATTACTGATTTTACTCTTGAAGCTAATTTAACTATTTGATCAAATTTTAAATTACTTTTTTTAGCAGCAAGCATTGCCATAAATAAGTTTTTTAATTGAATTTTACCAATTAAGTTTATCTGTAATTTATAATGTTTCTGATTATATTTAATTTCAACTATTTGTTTATCATCCCTAAATTGATGAGAATAAATATCTATTCCATTATTACTTTTTGATAAAGCCTGAAGATCCAATTTATTATTTAGCGATATTCTTTTTAAATTTTTATATTCAGGAATTTTACTATCGGTGATGATAGTTCCTCTAGGTTTTAATAGCTTCTCAAAAAGATATAACTTTGATTTGAGATAATCATTGAATGTTTTGTGATAATCTAAATGATCATGAGACAAATTTGTAAAAATTGTAGTATTAAATTTTAAACCATCAAGTCTATTTTGCTTAAGACCATGACTAGAAGCTTCCATTATAACATTGTCAATTTTTTTTTTTAAATCATTTAATATTTTGCTTAATTTAATTGGATCTAATGTCGTATTAGAAACTTTCTTTAAATTATTTTTTGTCTTAACTCCTAATGTTCCAATAGAAGCTACTTTTTTATTACCTAAGTTGAGTAGCTGAAAATAAAAATCTGCAATTGATGACTTTCCATTTGTTCCTGTTACAGCAATTAAATTTTTAGGTATATTTTTTTTTATCTTATATGATAATTCTGATAATACTTTTCTTACATTTTTTGATCTTAAAAATAACACTTTATTTTTAATACCTTCAAATTTTTGCTCTGAAATAATAACTGTTGCACCCTTTTTAATTGCATGGTCTATGAATTTAGTTCCATCTGATTTTGTTCCTTGGATTGCAAAAAAAATATAATTCTTTTTACAATCTTCACTGTTAAAACTAAGACCAGCAAACTGATGATTTTTAAATTCTTTTTTAATATTTTTAAGGAAGTTACCAATCAACATATAAGTGTTAATTTTCTATATGTTTTGTGGCCAAAATAGGCCCAATTTTTTCTATGATTTTTCCAGCTACTTCAACAGATGTCCACCCTGCTGTATTAAATGGGGTTCCTTTATATGAACCTTTTTTATTTTTATATTGATATACGTAGTCTGATGAAGTTTTCGGCTCATCAAGTAGAACTATCAGCACATATTTAGGTTTAGAAGTAGGGAAAATACCTGCAAATGTATTTACTTTTGCTCTAGAATAACCTCCTACTATTGTTTTTTGAGCAGTTCCTGTTTTTCCACCAACTTCATAACCTTCAATGTTTACAAGTCCTGCTGTACCTTCTTTAGTATTTACAATTTTTCTAAGTATTGGATTTATCTTCTCTGAAATACCAGCTTTGATTATTCTTCTTTCTTTTTCAGGATCTTTTAATTCTTTTTTTATTAAGCTGGGCTCAATAGCAAAACCACCATTTGAAATTATTGCATAAGCTTTTGCTAATTGTAATGGAGTGGTAGTTATTCCATGGCCAAAAGACACCGTCGCAAGTTTACATTTTCCCCACTTAAATGGAATAGGCTCTCCAACCTCCTCTATGTCAAAATTTATTTTACTTAAGATTCCAATTTTTTCTAAAAAAGCTTTTAATTTAATAATTTCTAATTTTTGTCCAATTCTTACAGATCCTATATTTCCAGACCTAATTAAAATTTGTTCTACGGTAAGATCTGATGGTATTTTATTGTCATATTCAGAGATACTACTTTTTCCACATTGTAGTTTTTTTTCTAAATTTAAAAATTCTGTGTCAGTATCAATTAAGCCTTCCTCTAATCCAGCTGCTACTGTAAAAGTTTTAAATACCGAGCCCAGCTCATACACTCCTTTTGTTGCTCTATTAATAAAGTTGAGATCCACTATCTTCTCTCTTTTATTTAGATCAAAATCTGGATATGAAACCATAGATATAATTTCTCCATTATTAACATTCATCAAAATTGCTGTACTACCTTTACTTCTAAATATAGATTGAAACTTTACTAACTCTTCTCTAATTAAAAATTGTATGTCAGTATCTACTGTTAATTTAAGTGGTTCGTTTGTTTGTTTTAATTTTTCATTAAAGGATTTTTCAAGTCCTGATATACCTTTATTGTCATCATCTATTTGACCAATAATATGACTAAAGAGATTTTTTTGAGGATAAATTCTAGTTAATTTTTCTTCTGACTTAATTGATTTATCTCCAAGTAACATAATTTTTTCATAATTGTCAGAAGATATTTTTTTTTCTAAATAAAAGAATTTATTTTTTTCAAGCTTCTTAGTAATCTCTTCATAGTTTTTATCTGGGAATATTAACTGTAAATTAATTAATAGTTTTTTTTTATCAATTACTTCAATAGGATTAATACCAATATCTATCGACTTAACTGTTTTAACTAAATAATTTCCATTTCTATCAAGTATGTCTGCTCTATAGTTTTTATTTATAGTTGAGAATTCCTTGGTATTTTCTTCTTTTAACGAGCCTAAATGAAGCAATTGTATTGAATAAATTACTGAAATCACCAAGAAAATAAAAAAAATAAACGCTATTCTATTAAATTGTATATCTAAATTAGTTTTACTTTTTTTATATGAAAATTCATTTTCATATTCTTCTAGAATAATATTCTTTTTATTATTCATTACCACTTTTGCTGATTAAGTCTTTTATTTCTAAAGTTTCATTATTTTTAAAGATTTCCTTAATATTCATAATTTCAATTTTGATTAAATCTTTTTCAAAATATTGCGTTTGATACTGAACTAATTTTTCAGGAGAGCTCAAATAGTTAAACTCAAGCAATACATCTTCAAGTTCCGATTTTAAAGGTCTTATATTTTCTTTAACTATAAAAATTTGATCTTCTATTTCTTTTGTAGAGGTTTTAATAAGTGATGTAATTAATATTAATACGAAAATAATAGCTACCACTAATTGTTTCATAGTTTTTTTGACAAATTTTCAATGTCAATTAAATGTTTAAATTTATCTAAGATATCTGTTTCAAAATCGAAAAAATCTTCTTTTTTAATTACATAACGTAACTTGGCTGATCTAGAAGGTGGATTTTCTCTAATCTCTTTATCACTTGGTACTATTGGTTTTTTTATAACAGATTTAAATAAATTTAATTTTTCTTCTGTTTTTGGCATATGTCTCGAGATGCTTTTATTTTCAGATAAACTTTTAAAAAAGTATTTAACAATTTTATCTTCTAAAGAATGAAATGTTACAACTGCAATAACTCCATCCTTTTTAACAACTTTAGCAGCATTAATTAATCCATAAATTAGTTCACTAATTTCTTTATTTACAAATATTCTTAATGCTTGGAAAATTTTAGTTGCACTATGTGTCTTATAATTTCTTTTTCTTTTCGAAGATTTTATAATCCTAACTAGCTCTTCTGTTGTGATCTCTCTTTTAAATCTGTCTTCAACAATATTGTGTGCTATTCTTTTACTGTCTACTTCGTCACCAAAATATTTAAATATTTTTGTAAGTTCTTTTTCATCTAATTGATTAATTACTTCTTTTGCTGAAAATTCATTTATACCCATTTTCATATTAAGTTCACCAATACTATCAAATGAAAGACCTTTTTTTGGGTCTTTAATCTGGTTCAAGGAATACCCTAAATCAAAAATTACAGCTTTTATATTTTCATGTTTTAACTTTAGATTATTTAATTGACTGAATTTTATATTTTTAAATAACAGCCTATCCTCAAAACTATTTTGAAGTTCTTGAGCTTTTATAGAGCTCTCAGAATCTCTATCTAATGCAATTACTTTTGTTTCAGGAAAGTTTAATATTCTTTTTGTGTATCCGCCTTGACCAAACGTACAGTCAATAAATGTGCCACCATATTGAGGGGTAATAATGCTAATTATTTCACTTAGCAATACCGGATAATGATTTCTCACATCTGGTATTATGGTGGCTATCATTTATTTTTTTGAAGACCATTAATTCTTTTGTCTTCTTAAAAATGCTGGAATTTCTAAATCATCATCTTCTGAGGTATTTTCCGAAGTTTCAGTTGATAAAAATCCTTCTGTCTCTGAAGTTGCACTATCCGAACTAAATAGATCTGGTGCGTCTTCACCTTCTACACCAAAGTTTTCAAGTCCATTAGAAATATGCTCCTCCTCCATTGGGCTATTTTCTTCAAGCTTTGCAGTTGTAAGTGCCTCCTCTGAAAAAGATTGCTCATAATCATTTGATTGATTGTTTTCAACAATACTTTCAACTTCTTGATTGCTGACAGTTTGCTCATTCATCATTTCTGATGATGTAGTATTTGTAACTGGTTCTGCAATTATTTCATTTTCTAACTTTAATGCATTTGCTCCATGAGAAATAGGGCTAGTCATTGTAGGTGAAAAATTAAACGATTGAGCAGAACTAGCACTGTTAAAATCTGAATAACCAGGATTTCTATTTTGTATTCTGTGAACCATATTGATTACAGATTTACTTTCTGGTTGTTGTCCATCTAGTGCCGTTGCAACTATTGATACTCTAATTTTTCCATCAAGGTCGCCAGATGTAATAGCACCAATAATCACCTCTGCTTCAGGATCTACTTCAGCTCTTATTTTATTAACCACTTCATCAACCTCAAAAAGTTTAAGATCCTTACCACCGGTAATATTTACTAGTAATCCTTTCGCACCTTTTAACGTATAATCATCAATCAATGGGTTGCTAATTGCCATGTCTGCTGCTTTAGCTGCTCTACCTTCTCCTTCAGCTTCACCAGTTCCCATCATTGCTTTACCCATTGAAGCCATTACAGTTTCAACATCAGCAAAATCTAGATTAACTATACCTGGTCTAACCATAAGATCGGTCACACTCTGTACACCTTGCATTAAAACATTATTTGAAAGATTAAAAGATTCTTCAAATGTAGTTTGTTCATTTGCAACCTTAAATAGGTTTTGATTTGGAATTACAATGATTGTATCCACATGTTTTCTTAATTCTTCTAGGCCTACCTGAGCTCTTCTCATTCTTGATGGCCCTTCATATAAAAAAGGAAGTGTTACAACACCTACTGTTAAAATATTTAATTCTTTAGCAGCTCTTGCAATAACGTGTGCAGCACCTGTGCCAGTTCCACCACCCATACCAGCAGTTATAAAAACCATGTTTGCACCCTGAAGAGTATTTACAATTTCATTTAAAGATTCATCTGCAGCTGCTTGACCAATGTCATGTTTTGCTCCAGCACCTAAACCTTTTGTTAAACTTAGGCCAATTTGAATTCTTGCTTTAGCTTTACTTAACTTTAAATCTTGAGCATCTGTATTTACTGCTATGAACTCTACTCCTTGAAGTCCATTATCAATCATTTCATTAAGTGCATTTCCACCTGCTCCGCCAACTCCCACTACTAATAATCTTGGTTGTAATTCTTTTATTTCTGGTGATTTAAAGTTAATTGTCATTTTTATTTCCCCTCATTGTTATTAAAATGTTTTTCCCATTTAAGACTTGCACGATTTAGATTTGCTTTTTTTCTTGCGTTGATCTTAAATTTTTCAAATGCTGCTGGTTCCCATATTTGGAATGTTTGACCTTGACCAACAAACAACATGCTATTTTTTATTTTTGCATGTTTTAATAATTTTGTTGATAATGAAATTCTACCTTCACTATCAAATTGTAAATTCATACTCTCAGATAAAATTGATGTTGCAAAATAATCTCTTTTTTCTTCAAATGGACTTAATGAATCTATACTTGCAGAAAGTTTTTCAATTCTATCTTGTGAGCAAGCTTCTATAGACAGATTATTAAATGAGGGATAACAGATAACACCATTGTATCCTAAGTTAGAAAGGTGAGATCTAAAACTAGCAGGCACAGATACCCTTCCCTTTTTGTCTATTTTGTTCTCGTAAGTAGATAAAAACATATTTTTTATATTTCATAAATTCCATATTTGGGAATATATGGGACAATATGGGTTTTTAAAGATAGAGTCAATATGTTCATTTTAGGCTTATTTAGCAATGATTGTAGATAACTTTTATGTATCTACATAAATTCAAAAATCAATTTTTAGTTTTAACTCAATACAATTCTAAGACTAAAAATAAGAACAGAAATGATTCAATTATGAATCAAAAGGTGAACATCTAAAGTTAATTAAAATTGAACTGTGGATAAGTTTGCTAGACAAACTATAAGCCGGGTTCTGTCATTTAAACCTATCATTTCTCTAGGCTTAAGATCACTCTTAAGCTCATGCAACTAACCCTGATGACTAGCCAAAGACGGCTTTTAGTTTTGCAACAATGTCATCTCTACTTAGTCTTGCTCCCAGTGGGGTTTTCCAGCGTTCATTGTTACCAATAGAACCGGTGCGCTCTTACCACACCTTTTCACCCTTGCCATGTTATGGCGGTATATTTTCTGTGGCACTATCCCTAGGGTTTCCCCCGCCAGGTATTATCTGGCACTGTGTCTTTGCGGAGCCCGGACTTTCCTCTTTAATAAATTAAAGCGATAAGTCGTTCATCTAGCAAATGTAATTTATTACTTAATTATAGAACTTCAAGAAAAATTTAATTGTATGCTTTGATGAGGCTTTTATTGATTAATAAGGATTCTTGATCAATTTTTCCATCAACCAACTCTTGTCTAAATCTTCTTTGAAAAGATTTTATTAATTCTCTTAAATATTTATTCCTACCAATATTTTTTGGAAATGTTTTTGAATATCCAATCTTAAACAGGTTTCTAAAAAAAATATTCTCTTCTACCTTGCTTATTTTTAGCTTTCTATTCTTTAGTAAATCTTGCTTATTTAATGTGTGCCATATCCCTATTTTATTTTTAGCCAAATATTCCCATGGGAACTTTTCACCTGGATCTTTTTTTCTAAGTACCGCTATGTCTGAGTGTCCCAAAATATTCTTAGGATTAATTTTATATTTTTTTATTAAAAACTTACTTAACTTTACAAGAGTAGTAATTTGTTTTTGTGTAAAATTTTTATAACCGTACTCATGTCCTGGGTTTGTAATTTCAATACCAATAGAATTTTGATTTAAAGACTTATAATTTTTCCAAGAAGATTTTCCTGCATGCCATGCAATATATAAATCAGGTACTATTTTTACAATTTTTCCATTATTTTTGATTAAATAATGACAGCTAACCTCAGATTGTATTTCTGTTAATCTTTTCAAAGCATCAGATTCGCTTTTCATACCCGTATAATGAAAGATAATAAATTTGATTTGCTTAGAAGTTCTTTTTTTAGGATTAAAATTTGGGGAATAGTTTAATATTGTTTTTAAAGCCATTTTTGCGTCATATTTAGAGCTAAATCTAGATTTACATTGATATTATATACATTATATAATCATAGGATAATGAAAAAAATTTTAATAACTTCACTAATAAGTTTAATGTTAGCAACAAATGTGAGTGCTGATACAGACGGTGAAAACAACTTATCTAAAAAAAATTCTGGTGAAGTTAAAGACTGTTTTGAAAGTGTAAATAGAGCAACATTTAAATTTAACCAAGTGTTAGATGGTGTTATTTTTGAACCTGTTGCAAAAGCTTATAGAATTTTACCCTCTCCAGTTAGAGCTGGGACAGGTAATGCACTAGACAATCTCTCCACACTTGTAACAATACCTAATAATATTCTTCAAGGAGAATTTAAAAAAGCTGGAGTTAACACAGGTAGATTTATTGTTAATACAACAGTTGGAGTTGTTGGAATATTTGATGTCGCTGAAAAAATTGGTTTTCCAGAGTATGAAAAAGAAGATTATGGCCAAACACTTGGTGTAATGGGTGTTGGTCCAGGATGTTATCTTGTTTTACCTGTTTTGGGACCATCCACTGTTAGAGACACAGCTGGATCATTTGTAAATTTATTAGGTGGAGATGCTTGGTATAACGTAACTGTAGCTAATGATACTCAGCATTTTTCTGACTTTGATTATTATGCATCAAGAGCAAGTTCTGGGATAGATTTTAGAGCAAAAAATATAGACTCGTTTGAAAACTTGGAAAAAAATTCAATAGACTTTTATGCTTCAGTTAGAAGCTTATATTTGCAAGATAGACAACAAAAAATAGCTAACTCTAATGCAATAACTGAAACCCAAAACGATAGTGATTGGGAAGAAATAGAAGCTCAATAATTCATAAAACTTAATGAGATTAAAAAAGTTTTTAATATTTACCTTCGTCATAATTAACTTTATTGGTATTAATCAATCATATTCAATTGAACCAGATGTATTTGTTCAATCAACTGTGAATAGAGCTTCTGATGCCTTAAATAACAAATATTCAAAAGAAGAAAAAATAGAAAAGCTAAAACAAATTGCAAGTGAAACAGTTGATATCAATGGTATAGGTTATTATACTTTAGGAGCTTATAGAAAAAATATAAGTGACAATGAAATAAATCAATATGAGATGCTTTTTGAACAATATTTTCTAAAAAGTTTTTCTAGTCGACTGGCTGAATACTCAAATCCAGAGATTGAGGTCGTGTCTAAAGAGAAATTAAATGAAAATTATACAATGGTATCTAGTATTTTAGTTGGAACAGAACAAAGGCCTGAGGTTAAAATTGATTGGAGAATTTATACAAAAAATCCAGAAAATCCTTTAATCAGAGATTTAATTATTGAGGGCTTAAGTCTAGCAAGAACTCAAAAGGAAGAATTTTCTTCTATCATTCAAAGTAATGATGGGGATATCAACGCTCTTTTTTCTACTTTAAAAGAGTTTATTAAATAATCATCTATAAAAATAATTTTTGGTGGGCCCGCCAGGACTCGAACCTGGGACCAATACATTATGAGTGTACTGCTCTAACCAACTGAGCTACAGGCCCTACTCAATTAACAAGCTTTTACTTTGTTTTTTATTCTCATTCAAGTCAAGAAAAGAACATTTGTTCTTTTAATGTTGCTTTTGTGTACCGTATGTTTTGAGATTTATTGGTAAATCTATTGGTAAGAGAATTTCTCCTTTTATTAGAGTTTATAAATTATTTTTGAATAAAATCTGACTTCGAACGTTAGTTAAATATGAACACAAACAAACAACTAACAAAAGGAAACAAAATGAAGAAAATAGCAATGGTAATAGGAATACTTTCAGTTTTAGCAACAAGTGCAAATGCTGGATCTTGGTCACACACTCCAACTTATAATGGTGGTTATACAAGCACTTTTATTCCAAGCACTGGTGACATTCTTAGATCTCACGGTCTTCCAGGATTATTCTAAAAGATACAAGAAAAATTAAAAGCCCCTTTTCAGGGGCTTTTTTTTTATCTTTTTTTTTGAATAAAATCTGACTTCAAACGTTAATTAAACATGAACACAAACAAACAACTTAACAAAGGAAACACAATGAAAAAAGTAATAATGATGATTGGTCTAATTTCAGTAATAGGCTTAAACTTAAATAGTGCAGCTAATGCTTTAGTATTAGTTGATGGATACTTCAAAAGTAACGGTACTTATGTAGATTCACACTACAGAACAAGTCCTGATGGATTTTGTTCAAATAATTTTAGTGGTTGTTAATAAACTTCTACTTAATAAAAAAGCCCCTTTTTCTCCTGAGGGGCTTTTTATTTTTTAGGGAAAAATAAAAAATCTCCTCCATCATGCCCTGTTTTATGAACTAGAGCTCTTTCAGGAGTTTGGTCTGCATTTGAGATCACGTATCTTCTAATATTTTCAAATAACATCTGTGAATTAATAACAGTATTGTTATTCTTTAGTGTATCTATTAACTTAAGTGCAAATAATGAATGATCACCACCATCACTATCAACAACAGGCTCGTTACCACCTGAAGTAATGACAAGTCTAGTCTTTTTACTCTTTAATCTATCAATATTTTTTTCATCTAACGCTTCATTACTTTCAGGAGTTACGCTTGATCTCATCAAGGTTCCTGAAAAACAACTATCAGCAATTAATAATACGTGTTTTGCTTTTGTTGCTTTAATTCTATCAACAATTCTTTGATTGCTAATCCACTTAGATCTTAGTTCATAACTTGCATCAACTGGCAGCCAGTAACCTCTATTTTCAGCTTTATCAAGTTCACCGTGGCCTGCATAATAAATTAAGAGATTATCATCTTTTTTTAATTTATTTGTAATTTTAAATAGTGAGTTAACAGTAGTGTCATAATCAGCATTAAGAAGTAAATCTACTTCAAAGCCATATTTATTAGTTAATACATCAGCAATAACGACAGCATCATTTTCTGCTGCATCTAATTTTTCTAAATGTTCATAGTTATTATTCCCAATAACTAAAGCATAATATTTTTCATCAGTTTTAATAGTTTTTTTTGATTTCAATTTTTGAACTACTTTTTGATCATCAATAAATTCACCATCTAAAAATTTTCCTTCAAATATTTTTCCATTTGCTAAAATTAATTTTCCTAACCCATCTCTTTTTCCATCTTTAAATTGACCAGTATAAATTGTACCATTTTTAGAAGTGAAAGTTCCTTGGCCGTTTTGATCTTCATTTTCCCACTGTCCATCATATATATCTCCATTTCTCCATGTATAAATACCTTGCCCATGTCTTTTTCCATTTTTATAATATCCCGTATGTGTGCTACCCAGCGATTTTAAATAATAAGTTCCATAATAAATTTCACCATTTTTATATTTGCCAATAAACTTGTCACCATTTAGATGAGTGTAAGTTCCTTCAATTCTTAAATTATTTTCAAATTTACCCTCAAATATATCTCCATTATCCCAAGAAAATTTACCTTCACCACTAAACAAAGCATTTTTAAAATGTCCTTTGTATATCTTTCCACTTGGATATTTTAATTCTCCATAAAAGATTTCATCATTTTGATACGTACCCTTAAAAATTGCACCTTCTTTATAATAGTATGTGCCTTCAACTCTTAAGTTATTTTCAAACTGTCCATCGAATTTTTCCCCATTACTCCAAGTATAAATACCCTTTCCATGTTTCAGACCATTTACAAAATTACCCTCATATCTATCACCTTTATTTATTCCTTCTTTTGTAGAAACAAATGATCCTTGACCATGAGGCTGTCCATCTTTATTGACTTGTCCTGTATATTTCTTATCTGGAAAATCTATATTCTTATAACTTGCTATGATTTTAGTTTGGTCACCTTCTTCTATAGAAGCTTTAGTATTTTTATCTTTTTTTTCAATTTTGATTGTTGTTTCGGTATTGCCTCTTGAATAACTAGCCTCTAAAGCTGCATTCGTATAGCCTTTGTAAGCGACCACTCCTATTGTAGCTAAAATTACCACAAGAACTATGCCTATTGATAATGTCCATATAACACCTTTTGCAAATCCACTCTTTTTCATCTGAATAATTCTAGCATTAAAACGTTAATATTTCAGGAGGTATTATGAAAGCAAAAACTATCATAATCGCATTATTTGTTCTCCTGCCTAATATAACTATGGCAGATATCAAATATAATCCTTTTACTGGTCAGTGGGAAAGTGCTCCAAGAGATTCTAGCTTGAAGTACAATCCTTTTGATGGAGATTGGTCTCATGAACGATCAGACTCTAATCTTGAGTACAATCCATTTACTGGCAAATGGGATTATGAGAAATAAATAATCACCTAAAAAGGGTAGTTTTTACTGCCCTTTTTAGACTTAAAAATATTTCATTTATTTTTGAATAAAATCTGACTTCAAACGTTAATTAAACATGAACACAAACAAACAACTTAACAAAGGAAACAAAATGAGAAAAATAATTTTAAGTTTATTAGTAATATTATCAATGAGCACTGCATTAACTACTCCTTCACAAGCAGGATGGTCTAATGGCCCTGGTGGCCTTTTTTGGTGTAACAACAACGGTGGATGTGTAAAAAAATAATCTAAATAAAATTCAATATTAAAGCCCCTTCTCTCTCAGGGGCTTTTTTTTTGAATAAAATCTTACCTCAAACGTTAATTAAACATGAACACTAACAAACAACTTAACAAAGGAAACAAAATGAAAAAAATAGCAATGGTAATAGGAATACTTTCAGTTTTAGCAACAAGTGCAAATGCTGGATCTTGGTCACATACTCCTTATTCTGATACGAATTATATGGGTGGTGCTACTCAATGGAAAAGTACTTATAATTACTAAATCCAAAAAAATATTATCTAAAAGCCCCTTTTCAGGGGCTTTTTTTTTATCTTTTTTTTTGAATAAAATCTGACTTCAAACGTTAATTAAACATGAACACAAACAAACAACTTAACAAAGGAAACACAATGAAAAAAGCAATGGTAATAAGAGAAGAAGAAAAAACATCAGTTACACAAATTATAGGTGGTTTAATGATTGGCTTTGCAGCTATTGATTTTGTAGCATCTTTTGCAGGTGTTAATTTAACTCCATTTTTAGGTTCAGCATCAAGATTTTCACCAATCGTTTTTGGTTTAATTGGAAGTGCATTACTTAACTCTAACTCTAAATAATTAAATGAAAAAAATATTTTTAATTATTGGGATAGTTTCAGTTTTAACCAATACTTCTCAAGCTAGCGAATGGAACATAATTTCTAGTGAGTTAACTGGTTATAATTTTTACACTAACAAAATAATTAAAGGTGGAAACTTTTAATGAAGCCTCAATTTATAATTATAGCTATTCTAATTACCCTGAAAGTGATTGGAGTAGCTAGTCGCGCAAATGCAGATTATTTTTGTCATTACAAAGATAAAGATTATGGATTTGGTTATAACTCTGATGGATTTAATGAACATGGACAAAAAAGTATTTTAAAATTTGCTCAAGATTCTCAGTGCAACAAAAAAATGAATGATTTTTATAAAAGTAAAGGAATATACTAAATATGAGCTCAAAAATTATGCTAATTACTATCCTTATTTTTATTAAAATAATTGTAGTAGCTAGTCGTGCAAAAGCTGATGAAATTTATCTTACTTGTAGTAATGAAGTAAAAATTCAAATTATTAATAACTTAAATAACCCCACATACAGGTGTGGAAATGCACCTAAATTTGTAAGGATATAAATGAATTTGAATAAGAATTATAATTACATTAAGCTAGATACATTAGATTTAGTTAGAGATTATAGATATGACAGAGAAACTGGACGAGAATTTTATCAAGAGTTTAGTGGTGATAGCGCTAGGGATAGTGAGGGGGAAAAGCGACCCTTACGAATTAGTGAATGGTGCTATGGAATATTTAATTTCTAATAAAGAAAAATATATGGATCATCCAAACATTAAAGCAATAGTAGTATTAAAAATGAAAGGTCTCTTTATTGATGGAATTAGAAAAAATCAAAAGTTTTCTTCTATGACTGATGACGAGGGAAACGATTTACAGGTAGTTGACGAGAAACAGGCTGATATTTCAGATCAAATCAGTCTAAGTAACGAATGTAACAAAGTTCTTTCAGCTATTAAAACTATGGGTGAAAAATGCCAAGAAATTTTAATGCTAGCTTCAGAGGGCATGAGTATGCAGGAAATGCAAGAAATAACTGAAGTTAAAAGCTTAGGAACAGTTTTAAGTAGATTATCAAATTGTCGAAAAGAATTAAAAGGACTGGTTGCTTAATGATTGATGAAACAAAAATAATGCAATATGCCGATGGCACTTTACCCGTCGAAGATCATGAAGAGGTTAAAAAAGCAATTGAAGCTGATCCAAAACTAAAAGAATTATATAATACTTTTAAAGAAACTGGGGACTTACTATTTAAACTTGGTAATGAAATAAAATCTCAACCATTGCCTAAAAACTTACAAGATAAAGCGGATATACTTAAGACCTGGAAAAAGCCAATAGTTAGAGGGTCTAATTCTTTAAATTTCTTTGGATTGTTTAATATACAGCCAGCTGGGATGGCTGCAGCATTTGTAATGTTCTTTGTGGGTGGAATTTATGTCGATAATTTTATCTCAGGAAAAGATGTTGGTAAATCAAATCAAGTAACAGCTTTAACTCAAAAAGTTGAGGCACCTAAAGATCTTAAATTTAGAGGTATGCCAAGTGCTGATGAAGATTTATCTACAAGAGTAACCAATCTTTATAGATATTTTAATGCAGACCAATTCATTAAAGATATTAATTCTAAATTAGATAGTTTAGAAATAAATGATGAGTTTGAATCATCTTTAGAAGATAATGATGGTAAAAAAGTTAAGTTCATATTAGTTGAAAACTTTGATGCTAATGGAAATAATTGTAAAAAAGTTGCATTTAATGAACCTTTAAAACTATCCAGTAATGATCAAGGATCTAATGTTTCTCTAGATATATGTAAAATAAACAATAATTATGAAATTACATCTATTAACTTATCTAAGTAAATAGTGTTAAATAAAGAGATGTTTAAAAAGATTTCTTTATTATTTGTATTATTAATTTTTCAAATCTCAGTTGTTAATGCCAATGATGAACTTTATGAAAAAAGATTATCTGAAGCAAATGCTAAAATAGAAAAAATTAAAAATAGCTCAAAACCATGTGAAGACTCCAATTATAAAAACTGGAATGATTGCTTTGCTGAGTACTCATTTCCTAGAGGTACCTATAAAGGTCAATGGAAAAATGGAATGTTAGATGGCGTAGGCATGTATACAGAAGTTTGGGGTGGCGTTTACATAGGTGATTATAAAAATAATAATGCTAATGGCAAAGGTAGATATTTTTTAAAAAATGGCACTATTTTTGAAGGTGATTTCAAAAATGATTTAGCACATGGCAAAGTGAAATACCTCTCTGAGTATGGAGATGAAATCATAGGTGATTTTAAAGAACATAAAGTTAATGGATACGCAATAGAAATAAAAGAAAATGGTATAAGATATGAAGGCGAATGGAAAAACGACTTATATCATGGCAAAGGCAAACAATTTTTTCCTGAAGGCACAGATGTTGATCTAACTAAGGCTGAAGGTGACTTTTTTGAAGGCTATAGATCAGGTAAGGGCAAAATTTATTATCATGGTGGTTGTTTTTATGAGGGTGAAATTTCCTATAATTGGGAACAAGGTCAAGGTGTAATGGATTGCTCTAAGGATAATTCTGAAACATTCATAACATATAATGGAAACTGGGAAGATGCTTATGAGAATGGATTAGGAGATATAAAATATAAAAATGGAGATAGTTATAAAGGAAATTTTGAAGATACCTCGGTACACGGCAAGGGGAAATATACTTGGAAAAATGGTGAAACTTATGATGGCAATTTTGTTTACGGAAAGATAACTGGTAGTGGCACAAAGACATATGAAGATGGCGGGGTTTACAAAGGAAAATGGTTAAATGGAAAGCGTCATGGTGATGGCACAATGAAATTTTCTAATGGTGATGTTTACAAAGGGAAGTGGCAGCAGGATTGGGAAAATGGATATGGAAACCTAACATATGCATCAGGTGAAAAATATATTGGCTTATTCCAAGATGGTAGAAAACTAGAGGGTGTAACTACTATGCCTGAGTTTACTACTAATGAAAAATATTTTGCATTAATTATTGGAAATAATAATTATCAAAATCTAGAAAAATTAGATGCAGCAGAAAATGATGCTAGAGGAATGGCAGAAGTTTTAGATAAAAGTTATGGGTTTGATACGACTTTATTACTTAATGCAAATTATGATGAAACTGCAAATGCTGTTATTAAATTTACTAAAAATAGAAATGAGACAGATAACCTTCTTATATATTATGCAGGACATGGTGAGTTGGAAAAAGAAGAGGATAGAGGTTATTGGTTACCTATTGATGCTGGTCTTGAACAAGATGCAAAATGGCTAGGAAATGATAATATAAAAAATTGGATACGAAGATCTAAAGCACAACATATTTTGCTAATAGTGGATAGTTGTTTTGCAGGATCTGTTTTAAGGGGAGATAATAAGATTCCAAAAAACATCAAGATTAATAAAAATGAAATTGAGAGATTTAAAGCACTAAAAACTAGATTGGCGATTACTTCTGGTGGTAACACTCCAGTAGTTGATAGTAATGGTGGTCAAAACTCTTTTTTTGCTGACAAATTAATTAGAACACTAAAAAATAATGACCAAGTAATAGGTGCATCAGATTTATTTAGAAGTGTAAGAAAATATGTAATTGATAATGCCTCCCAAACCCCAAATATGTCAGGAATTTATGGAACTGGTCATGATGGTGGAGAATTTTTATTTTACCCTAAATCTTAAGAAAGCTCTTCAAATTTGTCCCACTCACCGTCTTCATTATAATCATGAGCTTTAACATCAAATTTACCATCAGCATCTTCATCCAAAAAAGCTAGGTCAGATTTTCCATTTTCATCATTGTCGAGCACTAATATCTCCCAAACACCATCTTCGTCTTTATCAATTAATGTGCCTTCAACAAATCCATTTTCATCATCATCAATGAATCCTAAATCAATTTTTCCATTTTTATTGTCATCAACATACCAAGTATCTACAACACCATTTTTATTATAATCTTGTGTTTTAGCCTTTGGGTAATCTTTTTTAATAACTGCATCAATAGTATTAACTTTTGTTATATTTGGATTTGCTTTAATAAATTCTTTTGCGTGATCAACCGCAACTGCAAAGTTTAAGTTTTGACCATCAGCACCCCAAGTATTAATGCCAACTATTTTTCCAGACTCACTAAATAAAGGTCCTCCAGAATTACCTGGGCTAATTGGTGTTTGAGTTTGAATAACTGTTGCCTGATGTTCAGATTTATCCTCATAAACCCACTTTTTATTCTTTCTAATTTGACTAACTGTCCCAAGAGTAAAACTCCAAGGTAATCCATTTGGATGTCCGATTGCATAAACTGTATCACCGATACTAACACTCTCGTTAGATCCGAGTTCAACTACTTTTGTACCTGCTGTTAGACCACTCACTTTAACTAAAGCTAAATCCTGACCTTTGTTCTCAGCCAATACTGATCCAAAATAAGGGTCGATGTCTTTGAATAAAACTTCTGTTTCAACAGCTCCATCTTTTGGTAGTGGCCAAACAAAAATCTCCTTAGTTCCCTTTGTAACATGCCAATTAGTTAGTATGACGCCAGACTCGTGAACTAAAAAACCAGCTCCAAGACTTTCTTTACCTTCAGTTGCATTATAAAGAAATACAACACTGTTAGCATAATCTTTATAAATATTTTTAGCTGAACCTCTAAACTTAATTTTCTTTTTTTTCTTTAAACTTTCATCAGTTTTAATTGCAAATTCTTTAGCGACTTTATATTTAGATTTTAGTTCTAAAGCTTTATCAATTTTTAATAAATCTGGACTTATATTAATTTGTACTGACTTTAATTCTAAATTATTGCTACTACCCCTTAGTTTCAATTTTTTTTCATCAGCATTCGCTCCTGTAATTATCTGACCAACAAAACTGATAATACCAATTACTAATACGACTTTAGTTAGAACGGCCCAAAATTTTGATCCTTTATATTTATCAGAAGAACGCCAAATACCGACTGTACTAAATATAACCCAAGGGATTAAAAATAAGTTTATTGCTATTTCTGACATGCCTAAAGAAATAACAATAATTCCAATTACAAAACCAACAATCATTCCAAAGACAACTCCAACTAACCAGTAAGATTTTGGAAGTGAAATATCACCATTCCAAAATTTCTGAAAAAAATTTGCTGGTTGGGATTTTCTTTTTTTTACCATTAATTACCCTACTATCTTTCGATCTATTGGTAAATGATTGGTAAGTGATTGGTAAATTAAATTCTTAAATTGCTTGGCAAAAAATCGTGTTAATGGTAGCTTATTCGTTGAGTGAATTGGTTTAAAGTAAAAAGAGAAATTATGAGTGTACTGCTCTAACCAACTGAGCTACAGGCCCTAAAAATTAAGCTTTAATTATATTATAATGTAACCGATGTCTAGCATAGGTAAAAGATAATGAAAATGGTGGGACTGGTTGGTTACGCTCCAACTACCCCTGCAATGTCAATGCAGTACTCTACTATTGAGCTACAGTCCCTTTAGCATAATTCATTAATTTATATTTAATTAGATCTATATACATTAGTTTTTTCTCCGACTGCGTACATAATAGATAAATTAATCCAAAAAATAGTTAAATTATAATCTGCAAAAAACGCACCACTGGGTAAAAATGGAATAAACAAGGTTAGTAAAAATATTAAACTTCCCAATTGTAAGTAATTTTTAGAGATAAAAATAAGCTTAATTTTACTAAAAATTAGGCTGAATAAAATAAAAAATAAAATCATCGTTCCAAATATTCCATGCTCTGCTAAAAACTCAAAATACAGTTGATGAGGGTGAGAATTACACAAATATTTAGGGTTTTTTTCATTTGAGCATGTCTCTAATCTATAATTTTTATTTCCTGCTCCAAAAATTGGGTATTTTTTAAAAACTTCAAATCCAGATTGGTAGAGACTGATATAAATATTGTCTTTAAATTCATCTCCTTTATTTAATTCATTGTTAGTCTGAAAAAATGAAGCTATTGGTTTAAAAAATTGACCCCCATACCTCAATTTTAAAAAATCAGAATTATTTAAAAAAAAACCAATCATTAAAATTAGTAGTAAAATTGAGAACATTTTTTCTTTAAATTTGAAATAATCATTAATAAAATAGAATAGAAAAAAACCAAAGATAGCTTTAATTGCATTTGATCTTTCACCTGTTAGTATTATTGCAATAAGAAAAAAAATAGAAAAAACAAAGATAATATATTTATACTTATTAGATATATTCTTATCTAAAAAAAATAAGTATCCAATAATCATTAAGTAAAATCCATGAATATAACCACCTACAATTGGTTCATCTTTAAAAAAACTTACTATCCTTGCTCCATGAGCTTCTCCATAACCAAGAATATTTGTTCCGTATATACTCTCCTTATATGTATCCAAGGATAATAAAGATAAAGTTAATAACCATGTAGCTAAAACAATAATAACAAAATTCTTATTATTATAAAAAAAATAATTAAATGCCAAAAAAAGTATCCCAAATCTTATAAATCCAAAATTTCTAAGTACGCTCATTGAAAAATCTTTTGCAATAATGGAATTAAAAACTAAATATAAACAAAGAAATATTATGAGTTTTACAGTTTTATTAGATAAAAATTTAAAGTCTTTTTTATAAAATATTAAGAAAATAAACGAAAAATCAATTAACAGAATATTAAACAAAGAAATCGCTGGTCCAATAATTATAGACGCAGGTATAAAAGAAAATAAAAAAAGGAAATAAAAATTAAGAATTTTATTATTCATTTAATTAATCTAATACTCTATTAAATATTAAAAACAAATAAGATCTGACTGATCAAATTAAATAAGTTCGTTTAACTTTCTAAAAAGCTTTTTAACTGCTTGGATCTGCTTGGGTGTTTTAATTTTCTTAGAGCTTTAGCCTCTATCTGTCGAATTCGCTCTCTAGTTACAGAAAACTGAAGACCCACTTCTTCAAGAGTATGGTCTGTATTCATTCCAACACCAAATCTCATTCTAAGAACTCTTTCTTCTCTTGGTGTTAAAGTTGATAAAATCTTAGTCGTAGCTTCACTTAGATTAGATTTAATAGCTTGTTCTAAAGGTGCTAATGCTTTTGTATCTTCGATAAAATCACCCAAACTACTATCTTCTTCATCTCCAACTGGTTTTTCAAGAGATACTGGTTCTTTTGATATTTTTAAAACTTTTCTAACTTTATCTAAAGGCATTCTTAATTTTTGTGCTAGTTCTTCAGGTGTAGCCTCTCTACCAAACTCACTTAAAATTAATCTTTGGGTTCTTACAATTTTATTAATAGTTTCAATCATATGAACTGGAATTCTAATCGTTCGCGCTTGGTCAGCAATAGATCTGGTGATTGCTTGTCTAATCCACCAAGTAGCATATGTTGAAAATTTATAACCCCTTCTGTATTCAAATTTATCTACAGCTTTCATAAGACCAATATTTCCTTCTTGAATAAGATCTAGAAACTGAAGTCCTCTATTTGTATATTTTTTTGCAATTGAAATTACCAATCTTAAGTTTGCTTCAACCATTTCTTTTTTTGCAATTCTAGATTCTTTTTCACCTTTTTGAACTCTACTAACTATTTTTTTATAATCAGTTACTGAAATTCCAAGTTTATGACTAATCTCAATTAATCTTTCTCTAATATTCTTAAATTCATCTTTATTTTTTGAAAAAAACTGTTTCCACATGGGGTTAGTATCCAAGAACTTTTTAAGATTTGGGTTAATTTCATTGCCAATATAAAACTTAATGAATTCATTTCTTGGAATTTTTTGATCCATTGCTAGTCTTAAAAGATTTCCTTCTAGTGAAACAATTTTTTTATTTTCCACATAGTGTTTTTGAACCAATTCCTCTAATACAGAGGGTGACAATTGTAATGATTTAATATTTTCTAAAATATCACTTACAATTTTATCATGTCCTTTTTCTTTAGCAGCTGAGAAACTTACTGCATTTAAAATACAATCAAGTTTTTCTTTTTGATACTTGATTAATTTTGCATATTCTTTTGTTAAAGTATTAACAGTTTTTAAAACTTTTGGTTTGATTTCAGTTTCCATTGCTGCAAGCGTTGGATTAAACTCATCATCGTCTCCATTATTCTCTTCATTTTTATCAGTTTCCCCAGAATTTCTTTGTTTAGCACTTGGACCTGTATTTTCGTCTTCCATGTAGTTAGTATCAATGTCGATAATTTCTCTAACTAATATTTCATCACTTTGAAGTTTTTCATCCCATTCTACAAATTGTTGTGCAGTAATTGGGCTTTGTGCTAATGCGATCAGCATTACATCTTTCCCAGCTTCTATTCTTTTTGCGATTGCAATTTCACCTTCACGAGACAAGAGCTCTACTCCACCCATCTCTCTTAAATACATTCTTATAGGGTCATCACTTTTTTCAATTGTCTTGCCTTCTTCTTTAGATGAATTTTCTTTTTTTCTTAAAACTTTAAAGTCAGATTTTTTTTCAACCAATGCTACACTCTCATCAAGAATGTGCATGAAGGCTTGTTCTAAATTTTCGTCTGAAAGATTTCTTTTACCTAATGATTTATTTAGCTCATCAAAAGTTATAAATCCTCTATGGGTTCCACGACCCATAAGTCTAGCAAATGATTTTGTAATTATTCTTTCCACAATAGTATATTTGAGAAGACTTATATAAGCCCAATTTGAGAAAAATCCACGTATTTTTTGAAGGATTTAATTGATGTTTTTTTGTTTTTTTAGCTCTCTTATTTCGTTGAAAGTGCTTTCACTTAAATCTTTAGAGAACTTCGACTCGAGCTCTTCAATCCTAAACTCTAAATCGTAGTTTTTGAGGTCTCTAGATACTTCGTCTAATAATTCAAACATTTTATTCTGATCATTTTGGTGATTATTTAGAATATGTTTTATTGAGGCAAATTTAAAGATTTTTTCCGTTAATTGAGGGTCAATTGGAATTTGATCTAAGGTAAGTTTTTCTCCACTCTTTAGTTTGTTTATCAAAGTTTCAAGGATTAATTTATTTTCTTCGCTAAATAGATTTATATTTTCAATCATGTGAATATTTTCTTGAAATAAATCTAAATTATTTATTATTAAATAAAGCAATGAAAATTCTTTAAGCTCAACGCCACTCAATAATTTACTTTCGTTAAAGTGTTTTTGAGTAGACTGTAATGATTTAACTTTTTTTGTATAAAATTGTTTTTTTTCAATATTGCTATGTGGGGTTAAAGATGAAATTTTCTCCAAGAAAAACTCTAGTACGTATTTTTTTATGAAATCATCTTTAATAGTTGCAGCAATAGCTCTTAATTTTTTTTCAAAAATAGCCATTGATGAAGGATTATTATCTGTTTGTTGTTTATAATGGTTAAATATAAACTGATGAATTGAAATTTTTGCCTGTTTTGTAAAATCAATAAAATTTGCTTTACCATTTTTATTTGCATAACTATCAGGGTCTTCTCCATCTGGTAAAAAAAGAAACGAGATTTGTTTTTCTGGTTGTAATTCTTTAATTGAATTTTCTGCTGCTCTAAGAGCTGCTTTGTATCCACTTTCATCACCATCAAAACAAATAATAATATCTTCAAAGAATTGGTTAAGCATTAAAATTTGACGATCCGTTAAAGAAGTTCCAAGATTTGCCACAACATTTTCAATTCCATTTTTACTTAAACCAACTACATCCATATATCCCTCAACTAAATATACATGATCTATTTTATTAGATAATCTTCTAGCTAAGTCTAAATTATATAAATTAGAACCCTTTTTAAAAAAAGGTGTTTCGGGAGAATTAATATATTTTGCTGAATAACTATTTTCCTGGATGGTTCTTCCTCCTAATCCAATAGGTTGGCCTGAAATATTATTAATTGGAAATATTATTCTATCTCGAAATCTTTCAACGTATGTATTCTTTTTTTCATCTAAATAAAAAAGACCACTTTCAACCAAAACTTTTTCACTAAATTCATCTTTTAATTTTTCATAAAAATTTGAGTTTCTTTCAATAAAACCTATTTTAAAATTTTTAACCTCTTCTTTACTAAGGTTTCTTTTTTTTAAATAATCTCTTGCAATAGTTAAACTTTCATTTTTTAAAATTTCATCATGATAAAATTGAACATATTGATTGTAGATTGAGCAATATTCTTGCCAATTTTTTTCACGTTCTTCATCTTGCTTTGAAAATGTGTAAGGTCTCATACCTGCAAGATTTGCTAATGATTTTACCGCTTCTCCAAATTTCAAATTTTGAGTTTTCATTACAAAATCAAAAATATTTCCATGTTCCGATGTTGCAAAACAATGATAAAATTCTTTTTCATCATTAACTGTAAATGAAGGCGTTTTTTCAGTTTTAAAGGGTGATAAACCTACAAATTCTTTGCCTCTTTTTTTTAGACTGACAGACTTTGATACAACTATCGAAACCTTTAAACGAGTTTTAATTTCATCCAAATACTCTTTTGGGTATTTCATTATTTATTTAATAGTTCTTTTAGCAAAGGTCCAGCTTTAGCAAAATCTAGATTGTCAGGGTATGACTTTTTTAATTCACCCATTACTTTACCCATGTCTTTAATTGATGCGGCACCCAATTTACTTATTGTATCTGCACATATTTTTTTAGTTTCTTCATCACTTAACTGTTGTGGTAAAAAACTAGATAAAAGATCAAATTCATTTTGCTCAACTTCTAACAAATCCATTCTTTCATTCTTTTTATAGATCTCTATTGATTCGGCTCTTTGCTTAATCATTTTCTTTAAAAGTTTTTTTATATCATCATCGTCTGTTTCTTTTATGTTGGCTCCAGATCGATTGACAATATCAAGATCTTTTATTCCAGATAAAATTAACCTGTAGGTTGAGATTTCAACCTTATTTTTTGATTTTAGAGAATTTTTATAGTTAGTTTCTATTTTTTCTTTCAATGTCATAATATTTTTTAATCTACTGCAAAGTGAAAATTCTTCAAAAGAAAAATTGTTTTTTTATAATTTTATAATACATCTCTGTTGCGATAATTAGGGTTTTATTGTATTAACCTTTAACTCATGAGTTGTAATTGATCAAAAAAGCAAAAAAGATTAGCTCTAACAAAATCTCACAGATTCACACAGGCGTTTTAGTTCTTGAAAATAAAACTATCTTTAAAGGAGTTGGTATTGGCTATCAAGGAACAGCGACAGGTGAAGTATGTTTCAATACTTCTCTAACTGGTTATCAAGAAATTATTTCAGATCCTTCTTACGCTGGGCAAATTATCAATTTTACTTTTCCTCACGTTGGTAACGTTGGAACTAATAAAGAAGATTTAGAGTCTGATAAAGTTTGGACCAAAGGTGTAATTTTTAACTCTGAAATAACAAGTCCGTCTAACTATAGATCTTTAGCTAATTTAGACCTGTGGTTAAAAAAAAATAAAATTGTTGGGATCACTGGTTTAGATACAAGGGGCTTGACTAATTATATTAGAGATAAGGGAGCCCCAAAAGGCACTATTTCTTTTTCTAGTAAAAGAAATTTCAATATTAGTAAATTAGCAAATATCACAGCGAAATGGAGTGGATTAAATAATTTAGATTTAGCAGAACAAGTAACTACTAAAAAAAATTATATTTGGTCAGGTTTTAAAACTTGGAAAAAAGAAACTGGTTATTTAAAAAATAAGAAAAGTTCATTACATGTTGTTGCTATTGACTATGGGATAAAGAAAAATATTCTAAGATATTTCTCAGATCTTAATTGTAAAGTAACAGTGGTTTCGTGCAAAACGAGTGCAAAAGACATACTTAAATTAAAGCCAAATGGGATCTTTTTATCTAATGGTCCTGGTGACCCTGCAGCAACTAGTAAATATGCAATTGGAATCATTAAAGAATTAATAAAAAATAATTTACCTATTTTTGGTATTTGTCTTGGTCATCAAATTCTAGCTCTAACACTAGGTGCAAAAACTAAAAAAATGAAACTAGGTCATAGAGGCGCTAACCATCCAGTTAAAAATTTAATTAAAGACAATGTTGAAATCACCAGTCAAAACCATGGCTTTGAAATTGTAAGAGCATCATTGCCAAAAAATATTGAAGTCACTCACAAATCTTTATTTGATAATTGTATTGAAGGAATTAGATTAAAAAATAAACCTGTTTTTTCTGTTCAATATCACCCTGAATCAAATCCAGGACCACAAGATAGTGTTTACTTATTTGAAGAATTTATTAACAACATAAAAAAAAATGCCAAAAAGAAAAGATCTTAAAACTATATTAGTCGTTGGTGCTGGACCCATTATCATAGGTCAAGCATGTGAGTTTGACTACTCAGGGACACAAGCCTGTAAAGCCCTTAAAGATGAAGGTTATAAAGTTATTTTAATTAACTCTAACCCAGCAACGATCATGACAGATCCTGGTGTTGCAGATAAAACTTATATCGAGCCAATAACGTTAGAAGTATTAGAAAAAATTCTAAAAAAAGAAAAACCAGATGCAATTTTACCAACAATGGGTGGTCAAACTGCTTTGAATTTAGCAATGGAGGCGGAAAAAAAGGGAATTCTTAAAAAATATAAGATTGAGTTAATTGGAGCTAATTCAAAAGCGATCTCTAATGCAGAGGACAGAAAAAAATTCAGAAAAAATATGTTAGATATTGGTTTGGACTTACCAAAATCTAAAGTGGTATCTCATATTAGAGATGCTGCAAAAGCTTTAAAACAAATTGGGTTGCCTGCAATCATTAGACCTGCTTTTACCTTGGGTGGTTTGGGTGGAGGAATTGCTAAAACTGAAAAAGAATATCTTAAAATAGTTAAAGATGGTTTACACGAATCCCCTGTTAACCAAATTTTAATTGAAGAATGCCTTGAGGGTTGGAAAGAATTTGAAATGGAGGTTGTCAGAGATAAAAAAGACAACTGTATTATTATTTGTTCTATTGAAAACATCGATCCAATGGGAATTCACACAGGAGATTCAATTACCGTTGCACCCGCTCTAACACTCACAGATAAAGAATATCAAGTTATGAGAAATGCCTCAATTGCTTGTCTTAGAAAAATTGGAGTAGAAACAGGTGGATCAAATGTTCAATTTGCAATCAATCCTAAAGATGGCAGAATGGTTATCATTGAAATGAACCCAAGAGTGTCACGTTCATCTGCCCTTGCATCTAAAGCAACTGGGTTTCCAATTGCAAAAGTTGCAGCAAAACTAGCAGTTGGTTACACCCTTGATGAATTAAAAAATGAAATTACTAAAACAACGCCTGCTTCTTTTGAACCTAGTATTGATTATGTCGTAACTAAAATACCAAGATTTACCTTTGAAAAATTCTCTACTTCAGAGGCAATTCTTGGAACATCAATGAAGTCAGTTGGTGAAGCAATGGCAATTGGGAGAAACTTTAAAGAATCTCTTCAAAAAGCATTGGTTTCTCTTGAAATTGGCTTTTCAGGTTTAGATCGTATTTTTCCATTAAACAAAAAACAAATTGAAAAAGAATTAAAAAAAAATATTCCAAACAGAATATTATTAGCTGCTGAAGCGTTTAGAAAAAAAATAAATCTTAAAAGAATTCACCAACTTTGCAAAATAGACCCTTGGTTTTTACAGCAAATAAAGGAAATTGTTGATGAAGAAAATAAGATACAAAAAAAAGGGCTTCCTAAAGACTATAATGAGTTTAACAGAATTAAATCAATAGGTTTTTCTGATAAAAAACTATCAGAGATTACTAAAATTCCTGAAGACCTTGTTAGAAAAAAAAGAACTGCTTTAAAAGTATTACCCGTTTACAAAAAAGTAGATACCTGTGCTGCTGAATTTAAATCATTCACACCTTATATGTACTCAACATATCAAAGAAATTATGCTTTAAACTCAGAGTGTGAAGCAGAACCTTCTACAAGAAAAAAAATTATAATCTTAGGCGGTGGACCAAATCGTATAGGCCAAGGTATTGAGTTTGATTATTGTTGTTGCCAAGCGAGTTATGCTCTTAAAGATAGTGGTTTTGAAACTATAATGATTAACTGTAATCCAGAGACGGTTTCAACAGACTACGACACAAGTGACCGACTTTATTTTGAACCTCTTAAAGAAGAGTATGTTTATAATATTATTAAAAAAGAACAGCAAAAAGGAAACCTTGTGGGGATCATCGCTCAATTTGGTGGGCAAACTCCTATAAGACTCGCAAAGTTTTTACATGACAACAAACTTCCAATTTTAGGTACGCAGTACACATCGATAGATTTAGCTGAAGATAGAGATAGATTTAGAAAGTTACTTGATAGATTAAAATTAAAACAAGCTGAAAGTGGTATTGCTAAAACTTACAAACAAGCCATTCAAATTGCTGAAAAAATTGGACTGCCTTTAATGGTTAGACCTTCTTATGTCTTAGGCGGAAGAGCAATGGAAATTGTTCATGAGAAAAGTCAATTAAAAAACTTTGTAGAAGAAGCATTTAAAGCTGCAGAAGAAAATCCGATATTAATAGATAAGTTTATAAGTCATGCGATGGAAGTTGATGTTGATGCGATATCTGATGGTAAGCAAGTGTTTGTTGCAGGTATCATGCAGCATATTGAAGAAGCAGGTATTCATTCAGGGGATTCTGCATGTTCTTTACCTCCAATATCTATAAAACCAAAGCTGATAACTGAAATAGAAACTCAAACAAAAAAATTAGCTTTAGCTTTAAATGTTAAAGGCTTTATGAATATTCAATTTGCCATTAAAAATGATGAAATTTATGTAATTGAAGTAAATCCAAGAGCAAGCAGAACAGTTCCTTTTGTATCTAAAGCAAAAGGTCTTCCTCTTGCAAAAATTGCATCCCGTGTAATGACTGGTGAAAAGTTATCTAAATTTAATTTAAAGGGTAAAAATAAAAACTTGTTTGCAGTTAAAGAAGCTGTATTTCCTTTCAATAAATTCCCTAATAGCGACTTATTGTTAGGACCTGAGATGAAATCAACAGGTGAAGTTATGGGGTTTGATAAGGATTTTGGTATGGCTTATGCAAAGAGCCAAATTGCTGCTTCAAACTCATTACCAACAAAAGGTCTAGCATTTATTTCTCTTAAAGATGGTCATAAAGATGAAGGTGTAGATCTAGCAAAACAATTAATAAAATTAAATTTCACTTTATGCGCTACTGGTGGAACTGCCGACTACATTCGTAAACATGGAATAAAATGCAAAACAATAAACAAGGTAAGTGGAGGCTCACCTCACATTGTTGATGTACTAAATTCTAAAAAAATTGCACTTGTAATTAATACAGGTGGTGGAAATAGTGAGCATCGTCTTCATGATGCAATGGCTTTAAGAAGAGCAACCCTAGGTAATAAAGTTCCTTATTGTACAAACATGTCTACTGCTCAAGCTTGCTTAATGGGGATTAGATCTTTAAAGACAAAAGAGATTACAGTAACTGCGCTTCAAGATATTTAATGTGAAGACAAGCCAGTATTTGCAATACTAAAAATCATATCTTCATAACTCATATCAAGGTTTAGTACGCACGATCTATAAAAATAACCTTTTCGAAGACCCGGCATTAAGTTTGCTTCTATAAAATGAGGAACCCCTAAGTGATCCATTTTAATATCTATTCTACCTAAAGATTTGCCACCTAAGGCTTTAAATGAATCTTTTGCAAGTTTTGAAAGTTTGTCAAAAACTACAACATCAGAAACAGCAATTACACTCTCTTCATCATTTTTTTTAACATCAAAATCAAGGATACAATGACCGTCTACATTTTCTTTTACGATAATTTCTATTGGCATAGCCCTTAAAGCTCCATCAATGCTATCTTCAAAAATACCAACACTATATTCTTTGCCTGCTAAATATGTTTCAACTAATGAAGGTGAGTTTTGCTTTATTTTAATATCAAGAACTTTTGAAGTAAATCCTTCGAAATTAAATACAATAGAATTTTTATCAACTCCTCTGCTATCTCCACCAGTTACTGGTTTTATAAATAGTGGAAATTTTATTGGAATTGAACTTTCAGTTAAATATTCACCTGGATTTGTTATAAAAAAATCAGCAGTTCTAATATTATTTTTTTGCATAATTTTCTTTGCTCTATTTTTATCACTTTCATTATCAAGAGCTGCTTTACTTGAAGCGATATAAGGTATTTCGAACATTTCTAAATAGTCATTTAACCATATGTTTCTATTGTTAAAAAAGAAGTACTTAACACCAGAAAATACTAAGTCAGGTTTTCTCTTAACTAATGCTTCGAGATCTTGCTCAGAATTAATTTCAGTAATTAAAACATCTTTATATCGTTTAGATAAAATCCTTAGAATATTTTTTTCCTCTATAACAATTCCGACGTTATCTTGATGCGAATTTACTTCACCCAAATTAGGAACTACGACTATTTCTATCGTCTTATTAATCTTTATTGGAATAATATTATTTTTTATAAGAGGTAAAATATTACCTATTTCTGGTATTCCTTGTTTAGCTATATCTTTTATAATCATAATAAATAACCTTCATCAACCATGATAAATTCATGACTTCTGAATTGTCTTTAGATCGGTACTTTTCGAAAAATACTTGCCTCTATAATGATTTGTAATTTAATCTGGCAGTATCTAAAAAATACTATGTATCAGTTATAAGGGTAATAGATAGAAGCAAATTAAATTAGGCTCTTTTCATGACTTATAAGGGTGTATTGCTCTTTAAAACAAACTCTAAAGAACCTCTTAAAACTAAAACTTATACCCAAATTCAGCTACAAGATAATTTCTATTTTGTGCCACATTGTTTTTAAAAAAACTCTTACCGCTATTATCAACATATTTGATAGCAAGATCTACTTTTTTATTTACATCTAAAGTTGTCTTTATAACACGACTGCGTCTAAAATTACTTACATCGGTCTGAGCAATTTTTAGATGAACAGGAAAAACATCTAAGAAAAAAAGATTTTTTTTTGTAAGTTTAACATCTGTTACCTTATCGCCATATACGTACCCAGTTCTAACAATTTTTGCACCATTGCTAGTTTCTTCCCTATAATCATAGTCAAAAAATAAATCTTTATGTAATTTGGCCTGGAACACAAATCCTAAATGAGAATTGTCATTTTGTGTGGACACATTTTTATCGTGGTGAGTAATTTTTGCATAAGGCATTAGTACAAGATTTTTTTTTTTAATTATCAAGCCTAGTCTTTGATCAAATTCAAAATTCTGCTCTGTTCCATCGTTAACTGTATCGTCATAATTAATAATGTGATTAACGCTGCGGATAGCAAAATTTTTATTGAGCAAATATGTAAAATGCGAATCAATTACCAAACCTGGCCTAGTATTGTTATAATTGGTTCCTCCATCACTGATTAATGTTGTAAAATATCTAATTTTACCTTCAGGATAAAATTTTTTAGTTTCCGCATGCAGTGTTGAAGAAAGAAAAAAGATCGTAAGGAAAATGAAAATTTTTTTATAAGAATGCATTGCAGGGAGTGTAAATGTTATTTGTTACCAAGTATAGATTTATTAGATAAAATTGATTGCAGATTTCTTAATCCCTTTAGTTTTGAAATTAGCGCTATTAAAGAAATATCGATGACTGCTTATGCTTTAACAATGATGGCAATTTCGATAATTTTTGTTTTTATAATCACTATTATTGGCATTGCTTTATAACTTTAGACCCATACTGAAAAATACATTAGACCAATTAAACTAATTAGACCCAGTATGGGCTCACTTTAATTGTTACTTATAGTCAAATCTGATCTATTTACATCATGAGTGAAGAAAAAAATTTAGATACTGGGATAAAAAATCTTCCTCATTTGGAGACCTCTCAAAAAGGTAAGGAAGTAATATCATCAGGAAGAGTAGATATTAATATTCTTTTAAAAAGAACTAGAAAAGAAAAAGAAAAAGAAACTAGAGCAAACCTAGTTTTTGCAGGATTAATAGTTTGTTTAATTTTTGTTGCTGGACTAATCTTATTTTTCTAATTACATTTTTCCATATTTAGGTCCACCACTTCCTTCAGGGGCAGACAATTATTTTTCCCTCCTATTAAAGATTATAGCAACAATTATCTAATAATAGAAAAAAGCTAATGGTGCCCATATCAGGTTTGAATTAAAATGGTTTGCTTACTTTAATTGCAAACTCATTTTCAAAGTCATTGTTATTTTTAATTAATCTTCTAATTGAGGTAGCAAAATACCAACTATCAATTAGATTTAAATCAAAACCTAACTCTAATTTTAGGGAGTTTGAATAGTCTTCTTTTACCATGTAATTATATGTGGTGTTAGGATCAGAGACATAAGAAGTTTTAACTTCTGAATTAGGAGTTAAATTTTCAAAAAATTCAATTCTACCGTAAGGTAAAAAATAACCTTTCTTAATTTTTTTTTTATATTTTGTTAAAGCACCAATCGAAATAGATTTATTTTTTAAATTTTGTTCTTCAAATCTTAATGCATGCGCATTCCCCGACTCTGAAAAGCTTTTTAATTTAGATAAACCATAATCAAATCTTCCAAATAATAATGATGTAAAGTTATCTTTATCTCTTATTTTATTAAATTTAATTGAAGTAAAATATTGCTTAACACCTCTATTTCCAGTTAAAGGATTGGAAGGGTTAGCTTGCACAATTCTTGTAAGATCATTCTCCATGTATCCATAGCCAATTAAACCATCAATAAAAGTTGAACTATTCTTATGCCAACTTGAATATATTGTTGCACTTTTTGCATCAGATTTAATTTGAGTACCTGATTGCCCCACATCAGTATCCTCATCTTGTAGTCTAATGGCTATACCAAAAAGCGTATTTTTCCTTATTATTTTATCCATTCCAAGTGTTAAAGCATCTGAATCGAACTCTTGATTAACCTTGCCTGATTGAAGTTTAATTTTACCTTTTTTAAAATATCCAGAGCTCCATACTTTCCATTTTCGAGGCACCATTCCAAATTCATTTTTTAAATATTGTGAAAGGGGTAATTCGCTTATAAATTTTTCAATATTCTTATTTGATAACTTTTGTTCTTTATTAACATCACCTTTTAAAAGATAAGCATCTAATAATTTTGCATACGGATAGGTGTCTTTGTTTGTTATATCTATATCTATGCCCAGATCTTGAAATTTAATATTGTCATTTTTTTTGGTGGTTCGATACCACTCCATTCTTTCTAAAATAGGATAAGTTGAACTATAAATAAATCTTTTTGCACTTTCTGATTGTCCTTCAATTATCCCAACTAAATCTTTATCTACAAAAAAATCAACTTCAGTAGAATTTATTGATAATGATGCTGATCCAAAAACTGTGGCTGTGCCTCCCATGCCACCGTATTCAACGATATATTTGGTAACATTATTATTGCTAGCTGTTGCAGGACTAGGAAAATCATTCCACTGACCAAATTTAACATCAGTTCGATCTCCATAAAGGTGCATATAATCTTCATCCCATCCGAGGCGTACTGCTTCATGTGAATTTGGTTCACCTGGGACCCAATTAAGATAACTTTGTTCTGAACATCCGCTGATTGCAGCACCTGTTCCGCCTACACTTGGTTCAACATATTTTTGGCAGGTATAAGTTTGACCGGCTTCAGGACCATCCATCCACTTCCATATGTTTTCAGTTTCACTATCAGATCCACCCGTCCAGGCATTTGTTGAAATTTTTTCTTTAATCCAATTATTTTCTTGTTCGGTCGTAATGGTTACTAAATATCCTGTAAGTCCATTAAATGTTTGATCCTCGGAATGCATCGGATCATCTATTTCATTTTTAGCATATCTTCTTGCATTCTGCCAATCAATAGCTTGAGGAGGTGAAGTTAAACTGCCAAGAACTCTGTAATAATGACCATTAACAGGATTATAAGAAGCACCTTCCGGAGTTGCTGAAACCGAAATAGTAGTATTTGAAGTGGTTCCATCACCCTTAAATGAAAGTGTCGCCAATGCAGTATTAACTTCTGCTTGAGTTCCTTGAAAGCCAATCTCTGATCTATCATTGTCTGAACAATTAGTAGGTACATCACTAGAGTCAGATGTATAACCACAGAGACCGTGGATTTGTTCAAGGCCTGTAACTGTTGTTACCTTTACATAACCCGCTGTTGTTGTGATTGTTATAAGTACTTCAGTCGAGAAACCACTTACAGAAGGAGTAGTGCCAGTATCAGAAACTAAAACGAAATCTGAGGTATCGGTTGTTAAAGATGAAGGAAAAGTGAAATCTGCTGAATAAACTATTTTTGAACTAAAAAAGATAATTAAAAAAAAAGTGATGTGAATACATCTAGCTAGTTTTCTTAAAATAAATTCCATAATGGAAAATAGCCTATAAAATTTATTTTATTACTTAGCCTATCTTTGTTAGTGCTCAAACCGGGCGGGATTAACTAACATTTATGATGAATTTACTGAGCTTTTAAAGTTTGTCTGAAACAGATTAAATTAAAAGATTTTCTTTAAATTAATCGTTGCTTCATCAAAAGTATTTGGCCTCAATACATCTTGATTGTTTAATTTAAAATCAATTTCAAAATCATTAATATTTTTACTTATCTTATACTCAGATCCTAAATTTTCTGAGCCTACTAATTTAAAAGCATAATTAGTTTTTCTGTTAGGTAAATATCCTATCGCTAAATGTATTTTATCAGTATGACCGGTTCCTAATGCTTGATTTCTTTCATAAATTAAAAAAATACTAAAGCTATCTGGTAAAATTATATCTATACCTAATTCACCATTTAAATTGTGTAAAGCACCTGAGTTTAGTTTGGTATCAAATTCACCACTTGTTGCATCAGAGACGTAAGAATATTTAATATTAGAAGAACGATGTAAATTTGCTTTGTATTCTAATTTTCCATGTTTTCTAATTTTATATTTTTCATTTTCTAATTCATCAATTGCAGCAATTGAAAGTCTGGCATTTCTTGATTGAATACCTTGCTTTTTAAATTTCATAGCAGTGTTACCACTTTCTTGATAGCTATCTAACCGGGTATAACCAAGGTCTATTTGTCCAGAAGGAATTAGAATTAAATTATTTTTCTTAATCTCATCTTTTAATTTAATTGTTCCATATATTTGTCTACCTTTTCTATCAGCAGTTACACGTTTACCATCAAGCACTGATAAAATATCAGAGTTGAGGATACCCGCTCCAAAAACAGTGTCTATAAATTTTGTATCATCTTCAATTGGTGAAGAGGAATAATGGGTTAAATTATAAGTATTCGTATCTAAATTGCTTCCAGCTGACCCAACATCAATATCATTTTTACCAAATCTAAAAGCAAGTCCCCTTATACCATTATTTTTGGTAAATTTATCCACTCCAACTGTAATTGCATCAGTTTTAATCTTTTTAAATGAAGAAACATTTGTGTCTCCTACTCTGCCAACAGCAATACTTCCTTCACTCCAATAAAATACGTTTTGTTGTTTTTCATCTTTTTTCTTTGTAGTAGCTGAAGTTTTTACAACTTTAGTAAGAGAGGCAAGCATTTGATTGGTAAAATTAAGATCTAAATTAAGATTAGTTAAGTTTTGATTATCTTTATTTCTTCTAATCCACTTCAATCGATTTAAAGCAGTATCTGTTGAGTGTTCTATAGTTCTTGTTGCAACTTCTATTTGTGCAATAGCTATTCCAGTTCTGTCACCTTTGGTAATTTCAGGACATTTTCCTTCAATAATATTAAAAGGACAAACTAAATTATATTCATGAACTCTATCTATATCATTACCCCCAGAATCATCATTTCCAATATACATTATTAACCCATTTTTACTGAATGTTACTGTCCTCATTTGGTTAACACCACCAAGAGATGAAATGTTAAAAGCAACAGCACCATCTACAGTATATGAAGATGTATCAAAAGGTGCATTTAATGAGACTTGTAGTATTTTGTGATTATTATGATTTGCAATAAAAATTCTAGTACCATCTTCACTAAATTCTATCGACTGAGGATTGGTTGTATCAGAAGATAAATCCATCCCTCCATTAAGGTTAAGCGAAAACGTTGTAACGTCAAATGCAGTTGATAAGTCATATTCTAAAACATGACCATAACTCATCATGGTAAACATTTTTTTTCCATCATTACTAAGTGAAACACCTTGAAGACGATTGCTTGTATGTCCAAGTGATGGTCTGTCTCCTGCTTGACTTCCATTTATAAAGTTACCTAAATTTTCAGTTCTTTGTGCATAAGAGCAACCAGAAATATCGTAAGGTGCAGTAAGGTCAAATCTATAAACAAAATTTTTATCTGAGTTGGAGCTATCAACATTACGGTTAGCAACATAAAATTTCATTCCATCACTGCTAAAATTTAAATCAAATGGTTGATGCCCCGTTGTTGCTACTAATCCATGATTTAATTCACATGATACTGCATAAGTACCTGTTGAAGCATCGAACGGAGTTGAAAGGTTATACTGATCAATGTAACTATAAAGTTCAGTATCTGGATCTGCACCACCATCCTCATCTCTGAAAAATCTCACAAACATTTTTGTGCCATCATCGTTAAACTGCACACCTCCGATTTCTTTATCAGTGTTATTAGCAAGTCCAGCTCTATCTGTACCTTCGCTTGTTCCATTACTAACTTGAAAACTATCCACAAATGTAACCATAGCTCCAAATGAATTAGAGATTGGAAGTATAAATAATAAAATTAAAATAAAGTTTTTTATAAATTTCATAAGATTAAAATGTTGCTGATAATTCAATACCTGCTCCATAGTCAGGAATTTTACTATACATCGCGTAGTTAGATTTTACTTTTAAATTAAAATTATCGTAATTTTTTAAATAACTGATTTCAGTATTATTATTTTTTAAAGGATCATAAATTACATTAAGATTAGTATTTTTATTTTTCTGTTTTCCAAATTTAAAAAGCAAACTATCTGTGTGTGCACTATTATCTAAGCTTTGAAACCGTTCATAATTTAATGCAAATGTTTGACCACTTTTTTTAAATAATTCAAAGCCAATATTTCCTTTAATATTATTTAAAGAATATCTTTTAATGGTGTTTTGAACTGTGACACTATCAATGTGATTTTTATAACGATGATCAATATCAGGAGTGAAATCAACCACATACTCTAGAAATCCATTTCTATTTAGTTTGTTTTCATCATAATGCCCATTTCCACTTAGTTTATTTTCATCCCAATACAAAGTGTGATCAAACTTAAAGCCGGCAGATGCATTTCCAGTTTTAAAAGTTAGTCTTTCATGGGTCTCGATATTATTTGTCGATGAGGTACCAAAATCCGTATATTCAGATAATTGAGTAATCCCTAATTCTGCTTTACCATAAGGAATTATGTCAAATTTAGTGTAATTTTGCTCTTCTTCGTAACTTAAAGCCGTATAAATTTGTTTTCCATTTCGTTCACCCGTAATGGTTCCAGAGGTCATTTGGTCTATACTTAAAAAGCTTACCCCTAATAAAGCATTTAAATTTGATTTTTCATTAACAGGTAATTGGCTATACACATTAAAAGATAATGATTGAGAATTTAATTTCTCATTAGTTGCAGATTTTATATCAACATCGTCATTACCGTATCTCACTGCAAATCCAAAAAAGTTGTTATTTTTGGTTAATTTATCTGCTCCTATTGATATTCCCTTAGTAGTAATTTCTTTTGGTTTTAATGAGAGGGTATCACCCACTCTTCCAAATGAAATATCAGCATTTGACCAGTGGGACCATTTTCTTTTATTCTCTGCTGGTTTTTTTGTTTTTAATGATGCTTGAGTATATTTAACATCTTTAAAAGAAGACTTAAAAGATGATTGTAGTTCATTTTTTAAAGACGCTAAAATTGGATTATTGATATTTAATTTTAAATTATGACTATTTAAATTTGTTTTATTTTCATTTCTACGTAACCATTCAAATCTTTTAAAAATTGTTGAAGTATTCTGATGAATAACATTTTTAACAATTTCTACTTGAGCACTTGCAACTGATGATGTTTCACTTTCACATAATACAATTCCATAAGGACAACTTAAATCATATTCAAAAACTTTTTTTTGATTACCATAACCGTTATCTTGAAAAGTTGCCTGATAAAATTTCATACCATCTTTAGAAAAATGCATACTTCCTGGTGATCCACCACCTCCTGCTGCATCAAAAAAATTTAACATACTACTAACAAAAGTTGCAGTTGAAGTATCAAAACCAGTACTTAATTTATAAACATGAATTCTATTTGCATTTGTACCACCGTATCTACCTTCTAATACATACATTCTTGTGCCATCATCATCAAAATCTATATCCTGAAAGTGCGATCCTAAATCCCCTAATCCAAAAAAATTACCAAATGATGCAGAACCTGGAAGGTAAGGAGTGCTTAAATTATATTCTATAACTCCTACAGTACCATCAGCATCAACTAAAAACATTTTTGTTCCATCATTATTAAAACGCATAGCATGTATTCTATGAGCACCATCCGAATCCCCTCCAGCAAGATCAGTTTTCCAATCAATACCGTCATCATCATCCTGTGTAGCATTAGATAAATCATATGGTGTTGATAAACTGTGAACATTCATGTTTCCACGCCAATCTATTGTATATACTTTTGTACCGTCTCCATTAAATGTTAAATCATGTAAATCAGTACTACTAAGATTATCGTCACCACCACCATTTACATTGAGGGTAACTTCTGAGCTAGAATCTATTGATGATACATTAAATGGAATACTTAAATCATACTGGTATAAAATAGTATCAAGGTTATATCTAGCATAGTGAATTTTAGTTCCATCCGGGCTAAGTGTTAGTCCAACAGGTATTTCCAGAACAGCGGCAGATGAACGTACAAAGGTTGGTTTAACTGTCTCCGCTTGTGCTTGCATCAAGAAAAAAAATGATAACACAAATAAACCTACAGCTAATTTTATGTAAAAAAATACCATAATAAAAAATACTATATAAAATTTAATTTAGTGGTTTTTCAGTTCATTTAAGTGCTCAAACCGGGCCTAATTTCTAATATGAGCGTGCGTTTTATCGAAGATAAAATAATCTTCATCATAAATTCAAATTATCTAAATTTAAATATGCTTAAATTTTTAAAAGAAGCTAAATATACAAAACTCTTAAATAATTTTTTTTTTAGAAAAAATAAAGAACTAATTATAATAGAACTATTAAAATCATTTTTTTTAATAGCTAGTATAATAGTTTTTCTCGAGACGACAGCTAAAGCTCAAGCTACTCTAACATCTGATATCTCAATAAGACCTCTAGCATCGTTCACAACTGACTCAGAAGGAGATCAAATTGTGAACGATGCTTTTCAAGATCCAACAGGTTTAGCTTTTAGTAATGATGGTAGAAAAGTTTTTGTATCCAATAAATATTTAAACAATGCTCATAAATGTTTTAAAATGATGACTCTTTCAACTCCTTACGATTTAAGAACCGCTTCTTTGGTTGTGGACCAAGCTGATCCACTAGTATCAAAAGTAGGTCTGACAGATGTCTCTAATGATACAAAATGTACTGATATTAAATTCAGCAAAGATGGACTTAAACTGTTTTTAGGAAACATAACGGGAAAAATTCATGGATTTGAATTGGCTAAACCATTTGATCTTACAGGTTTAACTTATTCAAATAATGTAACAAGTGACCTTGGTGCATCGCCAGCCTTTAGCTTTAGTAATGATGGAAAAAAACTTATTTATTTAGATGGTACTAGAGAAGGTCAGCATATTGATGAATACAGTTTGTCAACCGCCTACGATCTTACATCTATAACTTTGGTCAATACCATAACCTTAACCACAACTGCTAATTTATCGAGTGGTCAAGATCATGGAATGGCTTTAGAATTTAGCCAAGATGGAATGACAATGTTTGTTTTAATAAATGATAATACTAACGATAATAACACAAGCTTAGATTCTGTTTTTCAATTTAGTTTGACTACATCTTTTTCAACGAGCACTGCAACTATGATAGGTTCAATTACTTTACCTGAAGAATTAAGTTTAAGAACTTATGGAATAGCCTTTAGTGGTATGGGAGATAAACTATATATTATTAATGATATAGGTCCGCAGGTTGCTGGTACTGGTGCAGATGTTGTTACGCAAGTAAGTTTATCTTGTAACTATGGTTTAGTTGCCTGTGTATCTGACCCAAGATCAAGCTTAGGTACTCAAGTTCAATTGGCAAAAAATAATATAAGTATGAACACTTCAATAATTTTTAAAAGATTTGAATGGATAAAAAGAAATAGAAATAGTAATAACCTTAATAATTTTACTGCTTCCATCAAATCAGATAACCCATTATTAAATTACTGGGTAAAAAAATTTCCAGATAAATTACTTTCAGTTAATGAAAAAGTAGAAAATGGTCAGTCTATAACTATTGGTCCGAAAGATATAAATAATAACAAATTAAATAATTTTACCACTGCAATTAAATCAGATAACCCATTGTTAAATTCTTGGATGGATAAACTTCCAGAAACAATAACTGCTTATCAAGTAGCCCTTAAAGAGAAGTTAAGTAAAAATAAAAAAAGTGATTGGCTGTATTGGAGTTTTGGTGATGTAACAATTGGTTCTTATCATGGAAAATCAGGAGGACTAGGGATAAATTTGGAAAAACCCAAGGATATACGTACTAGTGGTTTAACTTTTGGAGCAGATAAAAAAAATAGTAAAAATAATTATACTGGTTATGCAATTAGATATGCAGATGGTAAATCAAATTTTGCTGCTTCTGGTCCTAGCACTACGATGGCCTCATTAACATTAAATTATTACTTGATTACCCCTTTAAAAGATAGTGGATACACTAATACAGTTTTTGGTTTAAGTTCACTTAAATACGATCTTAAAACTGGAGGAGTTGTAACTGGTCAAAGAAATGGTAAACAACTTTTTACATCAATTGATTTTAGAAGTGATAGTGAATATGGCAAGTTTAACCTGACACCATCTCTAAAAATAAAACATGCTTTAACTTCATTGTCTGACTTTACTGAGTTTATGACAAACACTTCCTCAGCAGCGACAAATCTAATTCATGAAAAAGAAACATTTCAAACTGGTGATTTGGCAACGGGATTTTTATTTAATTCTGATCCAGTAAAACATTCTACTGGAACTGTGTTCCATAACGGTGGCTTAGAATTTGTTTATGACTATTCACCTGACATTACTTTTGAATATTCTTATGCGGGAAGTTCTAATGCTCAACAATATACAGTTGAAAAATATTCTCAAAAAAATATTCGAGCAAATTACGGATACGAGAACGTTTATAATAACAACTTTACGCTTTCATTAAACTACGAAAGATTTCAGCATCTTGACAGTGATAAATTTTCACACACAGATAGTTTTTTAATTAAAGTTGGACATATCTCTGAGGAAGATACGCAGTTTGCTTTTGATTTTGATCCTTTATCAAATAATTCTGCGAATTTGAGCTACGTAAAAGACATCAATAATTTTAATCTCAAATTAAACTCTAATATGAATTTATTTACTAAAATTCCTGACTATGGTGCAAATCTAGAAGTTTTAAGTAAATTTTAATGAGTAAAATAAAAATAATTTTCTACTTAGCTTTAGCTTTTATTTTTTATAAAGGCTTTGTTGCATTTCAAAATTTTGAAATTGGTGTTGATGACAGAGTAGCAGATATAGAAGAAAAAGCAGATTTTGAAAAAGAAGGTGAAGTAATTGGTCTCATGATGTATTTGGGTGACCCACCAAAATTATATGAGCATTTATTAACTAAGAACAAATCTAGGTGTTTGGAAATGAAACAAACAGCAGAAGAGAGCTCATCTGCTTACTATGAATGTGCAAGAGTGAAAGCTGTCCTTAAGGGTAGAAAAATTGTAAGCATCATTAATGAAATTGAAGTTATAGAATAATTATTAAATTAAAATTTATTTGAAACCTCTATATTTGCACCATAGTCAGGTACATCACTTAAAAAATTATAGTTAGAACTCATTTTTAAATCAAATCCATTTACATTATTGGTTAATGATAAACTAGTATTTTCAAAATTATTTATATCAAACACAAATTTCATTTCATCAATTGGCACATACCCTACTGATAAATAAATTTCATTACTGTGGCTTTTGGCAGATTGAAATCTTTCAAAATTTCCAACTAATGACCAACCTGATATGGAAGTGACATCAAAACCGTAACCAATTCTAAGATTATGTTTGGATTTATTGTCTACTTTATAATTGTAAACAGTACTTTGACTATTTAGATAATAAAATTCTGCATCTGATGATGGACTAAGATCAGCAATATATTCTAATCTCCCATGATGATTAATAATTTCATCTTCTTCCTTATCTGTATCTGTTTTATCTAAAAGGACACCGAGTGTTACTAATGCTGATTTTATATTTTGCTCTTTATAAAGTAATACATCGGTTAAACTATTTGCTACATTTGATTTTTCTCTAAAAGCTTTTAGTTTTGTGTACCCTAAATCTAATTTAATACCTGGATTAAGATTTAGATCTTCATCAACTATTCTTTTTCCAAAATTAAATGATCCATAGATCTGTTGGCCTTCTCGGTTTCCCTCTAAAGTGTTGCCAAAAGTAACCCTTTTTTGGTCTATATCTAGTAAACTAACTCCAATTAACGCATCTGTAAAAACGTGATCATCTCTAAGTTTGGTATTATATAAGGCAAAACTATAAGCATCAGTCTCTAATTTGCTTCCTTTATATCCAATATCAATAATATCGTTTGCATACTGAAAAACGTATCCATGCATAGCATCTCTGTCATCATCTTTAATTTTATCCGCACCAACTGAGATACCATAACTGTGAAAATCTCTTGATGATGAATTTATAGATTTATTTTTACCTAAACTAATTCTACCTTCACTCCACTGAAACCAATCCTCACTATCATAACTTCTATCAACTTCTTTTTTAGAGCTTTTAAGAGCGGTAACTAGTTTTGATATTTTTTCATTTGTAAAATCAATTTCTGCATTAAGATTTGAAAGATTGTCTTTGTTTTTATGTCTTCTTAACCATTCAATTCGGTGAAAGATTGGAAGCGTATTATTCTTAATTATACGTTTTGATAATTCGACATTTGCTTCAATGATTGCTTTAACATCATCATTAGCTGATGCATCAGCACAAGTAATGGTACCAGCACAAGCTGGACTATATTCAAAAATTGTATTTGTTGAACTGGTATCATCAGTTACAAATAGCTTTGTAAAATTTGCTGCAAATATAAAACCTCTCATGTTGGAAAATCTACTGCCTAAATCATAAGAAGTAGGAGTAGAAGAAATAGTTGTAATATCCCAAGCTGTGCTTAAAGTATATTTGTTCATATTATTATTTTGATTGCCAGCAATATACATAATGGTTCCATCTGAATTAAATTGAATATTTCTCATGTTGTTATCAGCACTTGTTAGTGCAGCCGATCTAGAGCCTAATGACACTCCAGATGTAAGATCAAAAGGAATTGTTAGTATATATTCTCTTATTCGATCACTATTTTTTTCACCAATAAACATACGTGTTCCATCAGGTTTAAATGCTAAAGCTCTTACTTGTTGCGTATAATCTGTGCCTCCAGCTATATCTACTGAATATCTTATTTCATACTCTAATGTAGAGGTATCCCAAGGAGTAGTTAATTTGTATTGATAGACTGAAGTTGGATCTTTGTTGGTTGTTACAAAAATTTTTGTTCCATCAGATTTAAATTCAATTGCATGTGGTAATTTCATTTGTGGAACAGAACCTCCATCACCTACTAATTGAGTTGTAAAAGATTTTGTTGCAGTGCTAATATCAAACGGTACACTAAGAGAATATTGCGTTACTTCTCCTTTTTCACCATCACCACCATCAGTATCAGTTTTACGGTTAGTTATATACATTATGGTTCCGTCTGGATTAAAGTTTATTCCTCTAACAGCTACAGTGTCTGATGAAATATCTTTTGATTGCTTAAATTCTATAAAAGCAAAAGCATTAGAATAAAATAAAGCTAAAAAGCTAAATACAAAAAATGATGTCTTGAGAATTTTTTTCACTTCTGCAGACTAATGAATTTAGGATAAATACAAGTGTGTTGGTGCTCAAATCAGATTAAATTTGTTAGCAATAACTTCATTTTTGAAGATTTATTTTGATCCATTGACAACTGCTCAAAATGGGTGGAAATACCAATTTAATAATTCTTAAATAAAAAATGATAAAAAGTATTCCCAGCATTTCTAGTGAAGTTAATGAAGAAAAAATCTTCAAAGTTATTAATGAAAATTTTAGTCAACTGGCACCTGCATATTATACATTAGTTAGTAGTTGGCTTATAAATGCTTACAAAGTTCATAAGGGTATCGATAAGTTTATAATTTTAATTTATCTGATTAATAAAGACTTTATATTCTATAAAAAAAATGGACTAATAGTTGATTACGATACGTTTTATAAGGATAAATCATTAGAAATTCCAAAAATTAATATTTCTGATATCGCAAAAGACCTTCTAATACCTAAAGAAAATGTAAGAAGAAAAATATCTGAATTAGAAGAAAGAGGTATTATTAAAAGAAAAGGAAAAAAAATCTTTATTGAAATATCTGGTTTTTCACAAGCAAAGCCCAATATAACTTTAAATGATTTAAGTGTTTTTGTTTCTAAATTTAGTGAAGTATTAAAAGATAAAAATATAGTTGATAAATCTTTTGATGCAGAAGAAATTTCAAAATTAATTAAAGAAAACTTTTCTTTTTGTTGGTATCAATTTTACAAGTTTATATTCATTTTCGCTAACAGCTGGAAAACAGGTACTAAAACTCAAGATTTAGAAACAATATGTGTAGGGTTTATTGTATTGATTAATACTGTCCAAAATAAAAATTTTAAAAATAAAAATTTAGATAGAAAAAAATATCTTAAAGAAATTCAAAAACCTGATCATATTGGTATTAATGCATTTTCTATAGCTGAGATAACAGGAATTCCAAGGGCAACGGTTGTTAGAAAACTAGAATTTTTAATTAAAAATAAATTTCTAAATATTGATGAAAAAAAACTTTATACTTTTGGTATAGGTGTGCAAAGTAAACAATTTAAAGTGATTTCTAAATTACAAGATAGAAATATGAATGCTTTAAGTAAATTTTTGTATAGGGTTTTTAACCAAATTAAAGTAATAAATTCTAATTAGATTTTCTTAAAATAAAAACAAAGATTACAGAGGTTGCCATCATTACTAAAGCATAAGCAGCGGTTGGCACCATATAAATAATATTATCAAATAATTGAGTTGCAACAAAAACTGCTAAAGTTCCATTTTGCAAACCACACTCTAAAGAAATAGCTCTTTGTTGAGGTACACCTGATGCAAAAAATTTTGCAACATAAAATCCTATCACCATCATAGTTACATTTAATATTAGGGCTATTAAACCTGCTCGAGTTAAAAAGCTTACAATTTTATCCCATTCTTCAATATATATTGCAGCAAAAACAAGTAAAAATAATGCAATAGAAAATCTTTGAATTAACTTCAAATTTTTTATGACAAGGTCACCAGTAAAATGCCTGATAGTCATTCCAATTATTACTGGAACTGTGACTACAAAAAACATTTTTAAAGCTATAGCTGTCATTATTATTTCTTTTTCAACATAGGTGATATCAAATATATTAATTGAATTAATCACAATGAATGGCACCGTAACTATACTTAATAAGCTCATAACCGCTGTCAGTGATATTGATAGCGCTACATCACCCTCTGCAAATTTTGTAAGAACATTGGAGGTTACACCCCCTGGAGCAGCTGCAATTAGCATTACTCCTAAGGCCATTTCAATCGGCACACCTAAGGTAATGATAAGTAGATAGGCAACGATTGGTAAAACAATTAACTGACAAATAAAACCAATAAAAAAATCTTTAGGGTTTTTTGCAACTCTTAAAAAGTCATCTACTGTTAAAGAAGCTCCTAGTCCAAGCATAATAATAGCTAGAGCGATTGGAGCGATGTTGGTTACTATTTCCATTAGTTTAATTTAAAAATTTATGCATAGTTCCACCCATTTTGATCATTTGTCAACCCATTTTGGTCGGTTGTAAACAGGACAAGATAAATCCTAAAAAAAAACTACAAATATTAAAGTTAATTCGATTAAAGAACTAATAAAGATTTATTCTAAATACACTAAGATGCTTAAGAAATTATAAGATTTTTATCTTTTAAAAGATGGTGTTTAAAAAAAGCAAAAACTATCCAATTGATATTAAAGTAAGATCATCACTTAATTTTCCAGATTTAGAGCTGTCAATTATTTTTTTACTAATATCTGATAAGTGTTTCTTCGAATCTTTTGTGTAGTTATCTTCAATTATTTCAATTGAACCTTCAATACCTATTTCTTGTCCTTCAGCATTTAAACTTTCAGACAATCCATCTGTAAAAACATAAAATTTGTTTCCATTTAAAAGTTGTTTATTAATTAGCTAAAATTAATAATAACTCTTAAAATTTCTTATTTACCAATTGCAATAATTGTTAAATCATCATCAAGAATATCATTATCTTTTTTAACACCTACTTCTGAAGTTCCTTTTTTCAAACTTTTTAATCGAATTTCTTCTGTCGCACTTGTTAATTCTTTTTGTAATGAAGAGTTTGTATGTTTTAGAATTAATTCTTTTACACCATCAATTCCTATTTCTTGTTTATTTTCATCCATACATTCTGAAAATCCATCGGTAAAACAGTAAATTCGTCCACCATTTAATTTAAAGCTTTCTAATTGATAAACACTTTCATCTTTATGCTTAATAACTGCCAAAGGCATTGAGCTTGAAGGATATTCTTTAAAATCTTTACCCACTTTTAATAAAGTTGGCTGATGTCCAGCATTTGCAATTTCAACTAAATCTGTTTTCAAATTATATCTTCCAACAATTGAAGTAATAAAGGTACCAACAGGATTAGTTTCTTTCAAATCATTATTCATCTCTAATAAAATTTCGTTAGGCTTAAATTTTTGCTTAGCGAAGATCTTAAATAAAGTAATAGCTTTTGCCATAACCATTCCTGCATTCACCCCTTTTCCTGAAACATCAGATAGGGTGAAATACACCTCATCATCATGAAGGTAAAAATCATAAAAATCTCCCGAGATTTCTCTTGCAGGAATATTTAATCCAAATATAGGATAGTTTTCTATATCTCTTTTTGGCATTAATCGTTGCTGAACATTCATTGCAAGTTTAATTTCTTTAGAAACTCTATTCTTCCATTTGTTTTTTTGCTTTTCACTTTGTTCCAATTTGTTCATTATGACATTATATTGCGTGCCAATAATTCCACTTTCAGTAAAAGGATCTTGTGGTGCGCGGCTTGAATAATTGTCTGATTTTGCTTGATTAGTTAATACCTCAAGTAATTCGTGCGTGTCCGTTGATGCATTGTGTTCTGAAATATTTAAACCAAGTTCTTCATGAATTTTACTTACTCTAAGAGGGAAAAAAGAATTAATAGTTTTTAATATTAAATAAGAACCAATGAAACAAAAAGCACCAATTGAACTTATGCCAATTAGTTGAATATATATTTGCTCTAATCTTGTTTTTTCAACACCCATCAATTCAAAATTTGCAAACAAAGCAACTGCAATAGTTCCCCAAATTCCACATGCTAAGTGAACTGGTATTGCACTAACCACATCGTCAATTTTAATTTTTTCAAGTAATACAATTGTTGAGCCTGAAATAATTCCACCAATGCTTCCTATTATGATTGCATGAGTGGGATCAACATAAGCACAAGAAGCAGTTATTGAAACTAGTCCTGCAAGGGGACCCGTGATCATAAATAATGGCTCTGGTTTTTTTAAGACAATGATACCCATAATACTTGAAAAAATAAGTCCAAAGGATGCTGATAAAAAAGTATTAATTAAAATTAATGGAATTTTTAAATCCATTGCACCATTAGCACCACCATTAAATCCAAACCACCCAAACCACAAAATTAAAGCACCTAAAGCTGCCATTGGTGTATTACTTCCTTGAAAAGATTTTTTTTTATCATCTTCTCTAAATCTTCCAGTACGGTTACCAACTACCAGTAATACTGATAAAGCAATCCATCCTCCTACAGAGTGTACAACGGATGCACCTGCAAAATCTAAATATCCTAATTGACCTAACCAACCAAATTTTTCAGCAGGATTTTCAAAATTAAATGCCCAAGACCAGTGACCTACAATTGGATAAAAGAGGCCAGAAACTAATAATGTAATAATTATATATGAGAAAAACTTTAATCTTTCTGCAACTGCACCTGAGATAATAGTTGCAGCTGTTGCAACAAACATTGCTTGGAAGACAAAATATGTTTGATAGCCAGCAACCTTAGTGGTAAAGAAAAAAAATTTGGTACCAAACAGTCCTGATACACTGGTTCCATACATTAATGCGAAACCAAACGCCCAAAAAACTACAACAGATATTCCAAAGTCTGAAACATTTTTAAGGGCAACGTTAATACTGTTCTTGTTCCGAGACAAACCAGTCTCTAAACACATAAAGCCTGCCTGCATTAAAAAAACAAGGATTGCACAAATTAAAAGCCAAAAGGTATCTAAATTTGCTTGTAAGATTGCATCTAAGCGAAATTCTAATGCATTTAAAGCTCCCTTATTAGTAAGCTCTAATTGATTTATGTTGGACTGCAGCTTATTGAGCAATATCTGAGTATCAGCTGCAGTCATAATTTTATTTTAATTAATCTACTAATTTTCTAGCTTCACCAGCATCAGTAATAATCTTATCAACACTTACTACTTTAATAACTTCAAAGCCTGTTCCAAGTATTGCTTTTTTATAATCTTCATTAGTTAAATCAGATTTATCAGGGTAAGATGATACCGCAACACCTTCTGGCCATGAAACTTTAACAGTAGCAGATGGGCTAGCTGCTTGAAGTGCTTTAGTTACCATTTTTTGGCATTTAATACACATCATTCCATTTACTTGAGCAATTTGAGTTTGAGCTGCAAATAAATTGGTTGAAAATAAAACGAAACCTATAAATAGTATATATTTTTTGAACATAGTTTTTCCTATTGTTAATTATAAGTCAAAGCTATCACGTATCAATTCATTTTTAAATTCGTCAATCGCCCAAAATGAGGCCTTTTGATTAAGATGAACTCAAATTCCTATATTTCTTGAATAGTTTATATATTATCTATGAATACTCATTGGATCAAAATAACAATCCATATGATCTATAGTTTCAAAAAAAATTTCATTTAACTCACTAGAATGGACCGTTGGACAAATTTTTTCTACATTTAATTCATTGATATAATCTTTATTAAATTTTTTCATTGCTGAAGAGCCAGCATAAGATGCTGAAGCTTGTAAAATACTTCCAGAGTTTACTAGAGTCAAGCTTGGCCCAAGTGCTGCAGAATATGGACCGCAATTATTTAATAACGGTATAAGCAAGAATATTAAAATAATTTTTTTCACATCATCAATTTATACAATAATATTTAATTTGAAACTGTAAAACTATCCATTATGGGTGGTTAGCTAATTTTTTTAGCAATCATCGCCTCTAGTAAAATTGCCGTTACGACTAAGGATTAATTGACAAGGATCTGTATCTTTAATTTCTTCTGCAATTATATTAAAATTTGAAGAACCTATGCTTGCAACACAAATTTCATAACCCATGTCTTTACCAATTTGATCTCCTCCACCAAATAAAATTGTTTCAATATCATTAGATGTTGATGAAGAAGGTGTACAGCTATCATCGTCCTGCGTGTAATAACTTCCACTATTTGAATATTCTTCTGTTTGAGCTAGTGATATTTGTAGCATCACATTTTTTGCAGATTTTTCTTTAGTGCCTGAAATATAACCGCTGTAAGTAATAACTCCTACAGAAGCTAAAATACCAATTATTGCTACCACAACTAAAAGCTCAACCAGGGAAAACCCTAGTGAGCTTTTAATTTTTATTTTTTTTGTTTCTTGCAATCGAGATGATTATTCTATTGCAACAGCATTAGTTAATACGTCAGCAGTTGTCTCACCATACTGTGTTGAAACGGTAATAGTTCCAGCTTCATCCCCTATTATTGTTGTAACACCTTTTCCTAATGCTAGACAATCTGTACCATCTGAAGCCTTTGCCACAGTTTCACCGTCTGTTACTCCTTTACAAAGTGGCGTGTAAGTGTTTTTAAAATCTGCTAGCGCAGCTACAGCAGCTACTATGATTGAAGCTTCATCTCTAGTCGAACATGTTAATAATCCACTCATAGCTTTAGCCTCTGTACCCATGTTACATTTTTGAATTTCAGCAGCTAAATATTTTGTTACTGCCCCTTGGTTTGATTTAGAAGCATTAATTTTTGCACTCTTAGTGTAACCATTGTAAGCAACAACACCTACCGCAGCTAAAATACCTATAATTGCTACAACAACTAGCAATTCAATAAGTGTAAAACCTTTATTATTTTTCATAATTTCCTCTGTTATTAGTTATTATTATTAAATTTATTATAATTATTGATGATGTAAACTAAAAATCTTATTATATTAAATAATAATCAAAGATAATTGACCATATTGGGTTTACTTGTTTCTTATTTTTGTTAATAGCTATAAATAGTAAATAAAATATGAAATATAAAGTTACAGATAATGAAAATGTAAGCACTGTTTTTCTTACTGGAGAAATAGATATGGATGTTGCAGATGAGGTAAGAGAAATTGTTTTTCCTTTAATTGATGCTGGAAAAGAAGTTCATTTAAATTTAAAAGATGTACCCTACATGGACTCTTCTGGTATATCGATAATTATAGAAAGCAATCAAAGAGCTCGAGAGAAAAATACTAAAGTTGAACTTAAAGAGGTTAGTCAACCTGTTGAAAAAGTTCTAGCAATGGCAAGAAAGTTTTTATGACATACAAAATTACAGAACAAGACAATATAAGCACCATATTTTTAGATGGTGAAATAGACATGGATAAAACGGATGAAGTTAAGGGAGTTATCTTTCCTGTTATCGACTCTGGTAAAAATGTTGCTTTAAATCTAAGTAATGTTCAATACATGGATTCTTCTGGTATTTCAGTTTTAATAGAAAGTCATCAAAAAGCCCTTGAAAAGGGAACCAAGCTTGTCATTAAAGATGTGAGTAAATCTGTTTTAAAAGTAATCATGATGGCAAAGTTAGAACAAATTTTAAATTTGGAGTAAATAAATTATGAGTTTAGAAAACTTTAATCGTTCAGAAAAAAAAGATTTTTTAGTTAGCTCAGCAAGTTTGAAAGATGTCAGAGCTTTTTCTAGAGATGTTTTTGAAAAATTTAAAATTGATGAAGAATTAAGAGAAGAATTAGTTTTAGCAATTGCTGAAGCTGCACAAAATATAGTTAAACATGCATATAAAGATATGCCTGATACTCAAGATAAAATGGTTGTAAGAATATCTTGTAATGATGATGTTCTAGAGATTTCTTTCTTTGATAAAGGCAAACCAGTAGAAAAAAGCAAAGTTAAACATAGAGCGATTGATGATATTAAACCAGGTGGACTAGGAACATTTTTCATTCAACAAATTATGGATTCAATTAATTTTGAACCAGGAAAAGAACCCTGGATTAATAATTTAGTTTTAACCAAAAAATTAAAAAATTAGTTAATTAAAGCACCCACGTTAAATATTGGTGAGTACATAGCTATCATTAAACCACCAATCATTACTCCCATGAAAACAATCATGATAGGTTCAATTAAAGCAGACATGTTATCGACTGTAGTATCAAATTCTTCTTCATAATAAGCAGATACAGAATTAAACATTTCATCTAATTGACCTGTTTGTTCTCCGACAGAAATTAATTGACTAAAAGTCGGTGGGAAGAGTGGTTCTTTTAAAAAAAGTTTTGTTAAGGTGTCACCAGAGAACACACCTTTTTTTACACTCTCTAGTGCATCAGTTATCACATCATTATTACTAACTGATTTTGCAATTTCTAAACTCTCTAATAAATTTACACCAGCAGCACTTAAATTACCTAAAATCAATGCAATTCTTGCCAGTAGAGATTTTAAGATCATATCTCCAAAAATAGGTAATTTTAAAATTTGTTTATGCCATCTAAAACGAATTGCAGCATTTCTTTTTACAATAAAATTAAACCCGAAATATCCACCTATTCCACCAAACAGAATTACTTTTCCACCTGTACCACTTAAAAAATCACTCATTGCCATGATGGTTGCTGTTGCAGCGGGTAATTCTAAGCCCATTCCATCGTACATTTTTGCAAATACTGGAACTACTTTAATCAACATAAAAGCACTTACAGTAATCGCTACCGTAAACATGATCGCTGGATACATTAAAGCTCCCTTAATTTTTTTCTTAATCTTTTCTTTTTTCTCTAATGAATCTACTATTTTAAGTAAAAATACATCTAGCTTACCACTTGCTTCACCAGCTTTAATCAAGTTGACATAAATATTATCAAAATATTGAGGATATTTTTCAAAACATTTTGATAGGTTCACACCCCCTTCTAAACTTTTTCTAATATCTTCTATAATGTCTTTAAGAGCAGGACTTTCTAATTGGTCCCTTAACATTATTAAAACCTGCAAAATAGGTAAGCCCGCCTTAACCATGGTTGCAAATTGCTTTGAGAATATAAGAATTTCTTCTACTTTAACTTTTTTTTTACCAAAAAGAGATGAGCCACCTGATTTTTTTTTTGCTTCACCTTTTTTTTTCTTAGACTTAATTATGTTGGTGATTATTACTTTTTTTTCTTTTAATAAATGAGAAGCTTCATCAAGGTTGATTGCCTCAATATCTCCTTCTACATATTTACCTTCGGATATTCCTTTATAAGTAAAAGCTTCCATTTTTATTCGCTTGAAAGAATTCTCTCATACTCTCTAAAATTAAGCTCACCAGATGCAATCATTCTTCTGCCCATATCTTGCATCGTTCTAAATCCTTCCTTAATAGCTATTTCTCTTAATTCAGGAGTGGTTGCTTGTTTTAAAATAGCTTCTTTAATTGGTTTTGAGACCACTAAGATTTCATAAATACCTTGTCGACCTTTGTATCCTGAGTCACTACATTTTGCACAACCTTTACCTTTGATGGCTTTTACTTTTGAAGCGTCTTCATCACTAAATCCCATATCTTTAAGAACCTTAGGATTAACATCATCATCAGGCACTCTACAATCTTTACAATTTTTTCTAGCTAGTCTTTGGGCTACAACAAGTTGGCAGGCAGCACTTATTAAATAATCTGGCGTTCCCATGTTTTGTAATCTAGTAATAGTACTTGGAGCGTCATTAGTGTGTAGAGTACTAAATACTAAGTGACCTGTAAGGGCAGCCTTTAATCCGATATCAACTGTTTCTTTATCCCTCATCTCACCAACTAGAATAATTTCAGGGTCTTGTCTTAAAAAAGATCTTAAAGCTTTAGCAAAGGTAAAACCGATATCATCTTTAATTTGTACTTGTCCTACACCATCTAATTCATATTCCACAGGATCTTCAGCTGTTAAAATATTTAAATGGGGCTTACTTACTTCTTTTAAAATACTATATAACGTTGTTGATTTCCCAGATCCTGTTGGTCCAGTTACCAAAATTAATCCCTGACTACCGTGAATTCCTTTTCTTAGACTTTCTAAATCTTGCTTTTCAAAATTTAATTGTTCAAGGGTAATATCTCCCGCGTCTTTGTTAAGAATACGCATAACAATTCTCTCATTATTTGCAGTAGGTAAAATTGATAAACGTAAGTCAACTACTTTATTACCAATTTTAAAATTAATAGCTCCATCTTGTGGTAATCTTCTTTCTGCAATATCTAATTTACCCATAATTTTAAATCGAGTAACTACTGCCCCGTAATTGTCATGCAGAAACTGTCTATAGGTTTCTTGTTCTTGAAGCATACCGTCTAATCGATATCTTACTCTTGAACTAAATCGGTAAGGCTCTATATGAATATCACTAACACCCATTTTAATTGCATCTGCTACCACCGCTGTACTAAATTTGATTACCTCTGACTCATTTTCAATTGCTTCAATATCTTCTTCTGGTTTATTGTCTAAAACTTCCCCTGCATCTCCTAAATCTGTTTCAAAAGTTTTTGTTTTTCTCCTATTCTCATTTCGAATTGACGCAATAGTTACTTCATCTGTTTCACTTGATAATCTTTCAATATATTCAGAAATATCACCTATTTTTGCAGCATGAAGTTCTATGTTTTTTTTTGTAATAGCTTTTAAATTTCGCATCAATCCCAATTTTGAACTATCTGGGATTGCCATGTGTAAAGTTTTTCCATCAATTTTAAATGGTGCTACAAAATTCATCTTAATATAGTTTGATGGTAAAACTGTTTTTACTTCTTCAGTAATTTCAACTGACTTTAGATCAATTATTTCTAGATTTTGTTCTTTAATTAATAAATCAATTATTTTTTTTTCATCAGTAAGCTTTAATTCAAATATTGCATCAATTTGAGATTTATTGTTTTCAGTGCTTACTTTTTTAATATCTATTAAATCTTTTCCAGAAATAATGTCATTATCAATTAAGACATTAACTAAATTAATTTCACTCTCTCTACTTATTTTAAACATTATAAAATTCTTGGAGCGATAAATACCAATAACTCGTTCATTGTATCAGAATTTGATTTTCCACTAAGTACTTTTCCTAGAATTGGTACTTTTGACGTTCCTGGAACACCTTGTCTATTATTCGCTACGTTATTTTTTTTAATACCACCAATTACAACTATATCCCCATCAGCTACTAATAATTTTGTATTTATCTCCATTTTATTTACACCTACTGATGCTGCATTTGCTCTATTTGGAGTATCATTGTTTACTTGAATTGAAAGCATAACGTTTCCATCACCTATGATATTAGGAGTAACTATCAGTTTTAATGATGCATCAACTGGTTTATCTTCCCCTTCTCCACCATCAATATAAATTGTTTCACCCTGATTAATACTTGCTTGTTGATTATCTAATGTAAATAATTTTGGATTAGATACTGTTTTTGATAAGCCTTGAGCTTCTAAAAAATCAAGTTCAAGTTTTAAAACAGCAGAACCTGTTTTTTTCAATATTCCAATTCCACTTGTTGCAGCAGCTGACCCAAAATTTAATAAATTATCTGTTCCAGCACCGCTTGTAAAAGCACCTGTTGAATCAGATAATGCAGCCCCTGTTCCTGATGCAGCTCCTACACTGCTACCTCCTTGTGTACCACCCATTCTTAAACTTTTTCTTGTGTAAGCAGCTCCAAGTCTTTTTCCTAAACTTTGCTCAAATGTTGAAGTAGCTTCAACTATAAAAGCTTCTATTAAAACTTGTTTTGTTCTTTTATCAATTTCTCGAATAACTTTATCAACGATATCTAAATCTTTCTCTTTACCTCTAACAATAATTGATCTTGTGGTTGCTTCTTCCGTTACTTGTATTGGTATAAAATTCCCATTCGTTCCAACAGATGTAAATAATTCTGTGATTGTGGCTTTAGCTTCTGATGGGGTTATATAATAAAGTCTAAAAATTTCTGAAATAATTGGTTCTACTGAATCTTCTAATTCAACTTTTTTCTTAACTGCTGAAGCTCTCGCTGATTTATAACCTTCTTGTGACGTTAGATTAGCAGGAGTTGAAACTCTAATAATATTACTTGCTACATCTATGTCTGCTGCATAATTTTTTAAATCTAATAATGCATTAAATGCTTTATCCCATGGAACATTATCTAACTCTGCACTTATTGATCCTGCCACATCGTCACCTACTAAAATATTAATTTGACCAACTTCAGACATTAATTTCATTGCTTCTTTAAAATCTAAAGCTTGAAATTTAAAAGAAACATTTTGTTTTAAAGATTTGAAATCTTCCGAAATTAATAAATAATTTCTCTCTTTAACAGATGATATTTGTTTTCTTTTTTTAAGCTTTACGACATCACCTTCAGCAGGAGTTGGTCCCATTTCTACACTTTTTTCAACCTCTAGTTTTCCAGTTTTCTTGATATCAGTTTTTATTAGTGGGGTGTCGTGTTTAAAAGAACCAGTGTTTTTAGCAAATTTTTCAGCACAACCTGTTAAAAAAATAAATAAAAAAGGTAAAATTAAAAATAATATTTTGTTTTTAAATTTCATAATTATTTTGTTCTTTCTGTAATTTTATTATTAAAATTTATCACTAAGAGAGAGTTTTCATTTTTTTCAAAAACTGCTTCTCTATTGTTAAGTCCAACTAATTTTACTCCAGGGCTTAATTCTTCAAACCTAGCTAAAGTAATTATATTTCCACTTGAATTAATTAAAGATACGAACCCATCATCATTTGCAGAGGTCATTATCCCAACTAATTTAAACTTATATAAGCTCATTTCATTTTGTGCCTCTTCTGGATTACTTGATAAAATTGTATTACCACCAGTTAATGAACTATCTCCAGCAAAAGGATCGTTTAATGGAAGAGGCTCTTCATCTTTAATTTCTGATGAAATATTCGATTGTGAATTTGCCTGTTTTTCTTTGATCTTTTTATTTATCTCTTTAGCTTTATCAATAATGTTTTGCTCTTTATCATGACTATCAGCCATGGAAACTTTTGATAGCAACATAAAAAACACTGAAATAATGATTATTTTAAAAAAATTCATTTGGTAACCCCACTATTGTTAACGTACCTTTTACTTTTATCGCTCCAGTTGTATTCCCTTTTACCACCTGAATAGACTCTTTGTCAAAGTTTAACATTTTGTTAGAAAGCGATAGAGCTCTTTTAAATTTTATGTAACCAATAAAATTACCATCAATTTCAAAATCAACAGGGATCAAATAATAGGCAATATTTGCAACATTTTTAACTTGGTTGTTTTTCTTTTTTTTCGTTTTTTTACCGTCTGCTTGGGCTAAGGCTTGTGCTTTTAATACTTCTTGAATTACCTTTTTTTCAATTCTAGTGATTACTAGATCATTTTGTCCGGCATATTCACTTAATGTTTGATAAAGACCCTCTACTTCAGCTTTAGAATGAAACAAGCTAGAGTATTTTTCATAATCAGGCTTAAGTTTTTTAATTCTTGCTCTCATTGAATAAATTTCAGAAGTAAATTTTGCAGTTTCTTGTATTTTCAAATTCATGTCGTCCAATTTAGCTTTTCTAGACTCAACCATTGGATTTAAAATTGCGTAATAAACTATTAAGAAAAAAACGATTGCACCAAAAATTATTCCTATTTTTATAAGAGTTTTTTTATCAGCTAATTTTGTAATCTGATCCTTGATGTCAGACATGTTAATATTTTTTAAATCTATATCCATTGCTATATTTTACCTGTTTTAATTTTTACAAACACTCTAAAACCTTTCATTGTAGCACCACCTGCTGTAGATTTTGGTAATCGCATTGATGATAATGATGCTTGCTCAACCAATTTTTGATTTCCTAAATTTTCTATAAATTTCAAAATATCTTGATCACTTGCAGCTATTCCTTGAATAGTTAATCTTCTAGATCCATTAAATTCAACTTGATCAAATTTTACACGGTTTGGAACACTTGAGGCTACTTGAGCTAAAATTCTATAAGTTAATTCTTTATTTGATTTAAGTGTTCTACTTAATTTTAAAGACGTATTAATTACACTAAGTTCTTTTGAAACTATTTTTTTCTGTTTAATAATTTTAGCATGATCTATTTTTACAGTTTCATATTGTTTTAATTTATTATTATAGGAAACAATATTCCAAAAAGATAAACCAAATAATACCACATAAATTGCAACTACAGCAGCAGTAATACCCTTGAATGCAAAACCTGAAATTGCTTTCATCTTCTTTTGCTTCATTACATTTGATCTATCTGGAAGAAGATTTATATTTTTAACTGCAGTAACAAATTTATAATAACCAAAGACATCAAGTTTTCTAAAGGCTAAGCCAACAGAAGTAGATAGATAAGATCTATTTAACTTATTATCTAAAATTTGTTGATACTGACTTGGAATTTTTAATCCTTCTGTGGGATCAAAAGTGTTAAATCCAACATTCATTAAAATTTTTCTAAAACTTCCTAAATATTCGTCTACATTTTTGATATCTGAAACAACTTTTATGTTTCGAATTCTCTTTTCATATTTAGTCTCAAAATCTTGAATTGCTTGCTTAACTTGAGTAACATATCTTCTAACTAATCCTTCTTTTTCTTCAGTATCTTGGGAATCTTGTAAAATTTTTCTATCTTGCCCTCTAATAAAAATATCAGTTATTATTGGGTTATTATTATAGAGGATCATTAAATAATTTTCATCTAATCCAAATTCTAAAACAGCAGTTAAATTGGCATCCTCAGTTTTATTTGTTATTTGATTAACTTGATCAACTGATGACTTTAAAGCAAAACATTTAACATCTATGATTACAGGATTTAAACCTGCATTTTTAATTATTGAAGTATAACTATTTATATCAGTTAATTTTGATGCAACGAATAAAATATCCATTGTATTTTCTTTATCATTTCTATTTATGACTTGATGAAAAATAGAATAATCTTCCAAACTATCTGTTAGTTGAACTAGGTTTTCCCACAATGAATTAGTTTCGATTGCTTTATTTAATTCATCTTCTTTCATTAAAGGTGCGGTGACTACTCTTATGATTGCACTAGTTACCGGAATAGCAATTGCTGCATTTGGTGAAGTTATTTTGTATTTTTGAATTGCTAATACTAATTCTTCTGAAAATTTATCCGCATTATCAATTGGAGTACTATCATCTGTAATGTCGACGGGGTGAATATGTAATTTTTCTAACACCCATTGATTAGCTTTGTTACTAGAAACTTGGACTATTCTTATTTCTTTATTTGCTAACTCAATACCAATTATTTCTTCGCCTTGAACACTAGATTTACCTAATTTGGATTTGAAAAAATTTTGTATTTTTGATTTATAATTTCCAACTTTAGAATTATTAAAAGATGATTTTTTTATATTTTTAGCAAAATCTGGTTTTTTAATTTTAATTTCCTTAATTTTTCCAAAAATATTTGATAATTTACTTTTTACCTGATCTTGGGTAGATATTTCTGAGTTTTCATTTAATGGAACACTTGAAGTTTGTGGTTGTGCTTCATTATTACTTTGATTGGTTGTTGAAATATCAATTTGTGAAGATTCACCCTCTTCTGGCTTAATATTTTCTTCAATTTTTAATTTTTTACTTTCTTCATGAACATCATCAAACCATTTTTCCAAAATTGGTATTGCATCATCTAAATTTGTTGTTCCAGAAGATGAAATTTTTTGTTTACCATCAATATAAAGTCTACCTACCCAGTTTCTTGATTTAAGTTCACCTTTATATTTATCTTGCCTTACATATATATGTAGTCTTCCATCTTTTTTATGAATTACCTCATGCTCTTTTTTTTGTTCCTCATTATTAGTATTTGATGCACTTACATTTTGCTCAACAGATTCATCTTGAGATTGTAAAGTTTCTGAATTTTCAGTTAAATTATCATTTTCATTGGATTTTTCTGATTCATTATTATCAGTTTCTTGAGGATTTAAAGTATCAGTTGAATCGTTTTCAGATTGGTTTTCCTGATCACTCTTTAAAGTCTCTTCATCATTATTAGTATTTGATGCACTTACATTTTGCTCAACAGATTCATCTTGAGATTGTAAAGTTTCTGAATTTTCAGTTAAATTATCATTTTCATTGGATTTTTCTGATTCATTATTATCAGTTTCTTGAGGATTTAAAGTATCAGTTGAATCGTTTTCAGATTGGTTTTCCTGATCACTCTTTAAAGTCTCTTCATCATTATTAGTATTTGATGCACTTACATTTTGCTCAACAGATTCATCTTGAGATTGTAAAGTTTCTGAATTTTCAGTTAAATTATCATTTTCATTGGATTTTTCTGATTCATTATTATCAGTTTCTTGAGGATTTAAAGTATCAGTTGAATCGTTTTCAGATTGGTTTTCCTGATCACTCTTGAGAGTATCTTCCTCTTTATAATCAAATTTATCTTTATTATCTTCGTCCATAAAACTTATAAATAAAAATTAATATTTAAATTGTTAATTGATTCTCTAACACAAAATTAATAAAATTCTAACACAAGATTATAATCATTATGTTCAAAATGGGTTGAATTTAATAATGAAATACAAAATATTCAATTAAATCAACAGTTTATTAAAATCATTGAAAAAAATTAAATTTAAGATATTTTTTTCTAAATAATATTTTCTCTAACACATTTATCATAATTTTATCTTTTTATATTGTGTTAGAAATTTAATATTTTTTTCTATTTTTAAAAAATAAGTAAAATAGCTATTTTTTATTAAAACAACTTTTAATTGTTTTTTGTGTGAGAGAAAATTTTTTTTGTGTGAGAGAAAAATTTATTTGTGTTATAATTTTTTTAATTTTTTTTGTTTAGAATTATTCTAATATATTTTTTTTTCCTACATTAGAAATATTCCAAACTATTTTTTTTCTCTTTAGAAAGATTCTAATATATTTTTATTTTACTTTAGAAAGATTCTAATATATTTTTTGCAAATTTTAGAATTATTCTAATTTATAAAAAAAAAAATTATTTTTTTTTCTCTAACACAAAAATTTTATTCTAACACATTTAAAAAAAAAAATTATTTCATTTTGTGTTAGAAAATTAACATAATATTCTTTTTTAAAAAAGTAAGCAAAATCAACGTTTTTAATATTATGAATATAAAACATAAAATGTGTTAGAGCTATATTTATTTTGTGTTATAATTATTAATATTATCATATTTTTAAAAAAGTCAATAAAATCAACATTTTTTATATTTTCAATAAATTTATTGATTTGTGTTAGAGATAATTTTAATTTTTATCCTATGTGTTAGAGATAATTTATATTTTTTATGCTGTGTGTTAGAGATAAATATGAATATTAACAAAAGCTCAAACAGCCTTACATCACTCATCCCTTTGGGATAATATATATAAATTTTAACATTGATCCATCAATTGTTGATTATTGCGGATGGCAATATTAGATTTTGATACAATTTATATTATGGTTAAAGCCTAAATCTGGGGACTAAACTCAAATTAACTAATTAAATCTGATTTGTGGCAAATTATGAGAGATTTCACTCTAAATTAGAGATTTGACTACCAGTATAGGATTTATAGCAAATTATGAGAGATTTCACTCTAAATTAGAGATTTGACTAGGATTGCAGGATTTATTTCTAATTATCAGATATTTGACCCAAAATTAGAATTATTACATGAAACTGGGGGTAATTACTCTTATTAACTGGAAACTATCCCATAAACATTTTTACTCTATCTTAAAGAGTGTAAATAAAAACATCTATCCATAATTATTAACCATCAACCGTTACAATTGTTAAATCATCCTTTTGTATTCGACCAGATTTAATTATATCCTCGATAATCTTGTTTAATCTTTCATGGTTTGGAATTTGTTGATACTTTTTTATATAATCTTTAAATCCTTCTGCCTCTAACATATTTCCTTTAGCATCTCTTATTTCCGTAATACCATCAGTAAAAATATACATTGAGCTGTTTGAAAAATTAATTTTAGTTTCTTTAAATTTAAACTTAGGAGCAATGCCTAAAGGAGGTCCTGCTTCTTCAAAATTAGAAAAGTTTCCATCTTTAGAATAAATTAACGGAGGTTCATGACCAGCGTTTGATAAAGTTAATTCTTTTTTGTTACTATCGTAAATTCCAACCAGCATTGTTACAAACATTCCTCTTGAAGTAGTTTCACAAATTTCTGTATTTAAAATATCTAAAAGACCTGCTGCAGAAAAATTTGTTTTACTTAAACATCTATAAAGACTAGATGCTTTAGACATTAGTAATGAAGATTTAATTCCTTTACCTGAAACATCTGCAACTCCAAATCCGTAAACTCCATTAGATAATTCTGAAAAATTATAAAAGTCTCCAGAAACAACTTTGGCAGGAATATTTATTCCAGCAATAGGAAAATTTTCTTTAATGTTTTGAGATAGTAATGTTTTTTGAATCTCTCCAACAATTTCTATTTCTTTTTCTATTCTATTTTTAACAATCAAATCTTTTGCCATCTTAGCATTTCTAATTGCTAATGCAGCAGGACCAGATAAAGTTTCTAAAAGTTTTCTATCGCTTTCTTCAAAAAGTTTGTTGTCTGTTTTTTTATTTAAACAATGAATAACACCAATACATTCATCTGAAACAATTAATGGTGAACATAAAACAGAATAAGTTGTAAAATTTGTTTTATTATCTAAATCAAAATAAAATTCTGCAATTTCTCTTACATCCTTTCTAACATCTCCAACTCTTATACATTGTTTCATGAGTGCTGCTTTTCCCATGACACCTTGAGTAATTGGAATTTCAAAATCTTCTAGATATGCTTGGTGTTTTGATGCAATACATTGAAAGTTTTGCTTATCATTATCTATTAAAAAAATGTTAGCAGCTTGAGCATTAATTCTTTTAATAATTAGCTCTAATGAAGTTTGTAGTGTTTCTTTTAAATCAAGAGTTTTAGCAAACTCCTGGCCCATTTTTGTAACCAATTCTAAGTCTTTAACGCTTGTATTGTCGACTTTTATTGTTTCTGTTTTTTTAGCACCAAAGAACATGTTATTTATAAATTGATATTCATTAAATTTTTGATAGTTTTGAGACTGATGGAACTCATTATTCATAGTCCTAACTTCTACTTACACCTTACAGACGCAATGATGCTTGTACAATATTGCATTGATGGTTTCATAGAACTGTCCTCCAAAATTAAATTATAAGTTGTGTTATATCTTATAGCATTTATCTTTGGAAGTATATGGGGCAGCTTTAGTAACGTTTGTATCCATAGAATTCCTGACGATATAAGCGTTGTAACAGGAAGATCCCACTGTCCATCCTGTAAAACCCTAATTAAATGGCACGATAACATTCCATTATTTTCATATTTGTTTTTAAAAGCAAAATGCAGAGGTTGTTCGGCTAAAATTAATATTAAATATTTTTTAGTAGAATTAATATCAGCAATAAATTTTGTAGTAATTTTTCATTTCTTTGGAGTTTCATTAACTACTCTTCTTTTTTTTATTTTAAGCATCTGTTTTGTGATTATTTTTTTTATTGATTTAAAACATTTCATAATTCCAAATGAGTTAACATACCCTCTTATGATAATTGGTTTATTAAAATCATTTGATCCAAATTTAAATACCACTCTGTTTCCAAATTTAGTTAACTCTTTAATAGGTGGTTTGTTTGGTTACATAATCATTTGGTTAATAATTTTTACTTATAAAAAATTAAGAAACAAAGAAGGAATGGGTTTGGGTGATGCTAAATTACTTTCTGTAATTGGTTTTTGGTTTGGATGGGCTTCAATTCCTTTTGTAATATTTTTTTCATCTGTCATTGCACTTTTAAGTGTTGTCCCAGATATAATTAAAAATAAAAAAGATCTTTCGTCTCAAATTCCTTTTGGTCCTTATTTAATTATAGGAAACTTAGTTTTTCTTATTTTTAATGAACAGATAAGATTATTTTTGAATTAAGAATATAACCCAGAGTGGTCGATTAACCATTAGAATTATTTTTTAAATTAATATAGATCAGTGTGTATGAAAAAATTTCTTTCCATAATAACCATATTCACTTTATCTTTTTATATATTGGTTGAATTTATAGGAGACAGATTAATTAAAAATATATTAGAAGATAATATTTCAAGTTCATTAAATAGAGAAGTATCAATTAAAAAATTAAGTATTGATTATTTAAGTGGTGAAGCTCGTGCAAATAACATTAAGATACTTAACAAAAAGTTTGATGGTAATTTAGCAGAAGTAGATTTTGTTAAAGTAAATTTAGATACATTCTCAATTTTTTCTAATGATATATTGATTAACGATGTTCAATTAAACAATATAAATTTAAATTATTATTTTAAATTTTCTGACAGAATTACTTCAGACAATCTAAGAAATCTTCAACAAGATCTTGAATTTAAAAATACCGACTCTCAATCAAGCAAATACTTTAATATTAAAAACCTAGATGCTAAAAATATTAATTTAGCCGTATTATCTTCTGATTTTGATTTTGAAAAAACCTTTACAATTAATGATATGAATTTTAAAGATATTGGTAATACTAAGGATAGTAAAAACTACAAAGATATTTTAAAAAAAGTATTTAAAGACATGGTGGTTGATGTACGAGAAAAAATAATGAGTAATAATTTATTAGATGCTGTTAAAAATTTGGATATCAAGCAAATAGAGAATACAGTAAAAGACAAATTAAAGAACAAGCTGAAAGGTTTGATTAACTAAATGAATACTTTTTTATTTATCAACATTATTATTGCATCATTAAATATATTCATTTTAGTTTATGCATATTCTTTAAATTTTTTTCCAATCAAATGGAGAAAAAAAATAAAACAAGATTCAATTGTTGGTTTGGCAATTATATTTATAACTATGCTTGATATGTTTGTGTGGGTTATATATTCCTATTTTAGGTTGTTTTCAGCTTCTTAGATCCACTTGTGAGAGTGTTATAACTTGAATTAATATCCTGTATCTCTCCAACCACCTGTATTTGACAAGATCTCACCAGGAACAGCTATAACAGAATATAAAGTATCACTGTCTTCACTAGGCCCTGCAACGTTTGCGTAAAGTTTGTCACCAAATATTACTAATTCAGATAAAACCCCTTCTCTAATGAATGTACAGTTGCTTCCGTTAGCTTCTGCGCCTTTAACAAGTTTATGTGAATTATTAGTTCCACATTCATCATCTGCTACACAAATATATGCATTTCCAATATTACATCGATTTGATCCTGGAGGCGGTTCATAAACTGGAAAATATACTTGTCCTTTAAATAAAGTTGGTGGGGCAGATGCTTTTCTGTGTGAATTATTATCACCTTGTGTATCTAAATGGATTACCCAGGCACTTTCTGCAGAATCTGGGCAAAGACTAGCATCAGTATCTCCTGTAACATCTGAGCAAACAGTTGCATCATCAATCGATTTAGCATTATCAGCTCCTTGATGAGCTGTGGATGTAAAAGCTTGATCATCAAATGAAGGAATAGTCACTCCATTTAAATGTTTAAAATAAGGATAATCAAAATCTCTAATCCCATATAAAATATTATCCATATTTCTATCTATATCTCCAAGTTTATTAAAGTCTCCAGTACCTCCAAACAACCAAAAATCTTTTGTGGTAACTCCTACACCTGCATCCATTGAGAAAAAAGTATATCTTTTATTGGTAGTACTTGCGTTTAATCTAAATAAGGTTGTTTGATCAAATAATTTAGCATCATTTTTTGTAGAGTCTGTTAAATTTATTTTAGTAATTTTTCCTTCTCTATCATTAATATAAACCATTGCCCCACGCCAAGGAATTCCAAATCCAGTATCAGGAGTGATCACAAGTGGGGACGTTGGAACCGCATTATTAATATTGCTACCGTTAGGTGTTTCAATTATATCATTTCCAAGAGCCACGCCTGATGGCGATGTATCAACAATTGTAATTGGTCCACCGTTTTGATCTCCACCGTAAAGTTTTCCTGGCTCATCCATATTGTCTAATTCAACCATAAACAAAGCAGAGCCCGCACATAAATTATTATTAGCCATTCCTGCACCCATAATTGCAACATATTTATCATTTGCTGGGTCTTCTCTCTCTGCTTCAATGTCTGATGGTAATCTTACAATCCTTGGTGTTGACCAAGTTTCACCTAATTTACTATAGTCAAAGAATGGATCAATTCCAGAAGATGATGTGCATGAGGTTTGAACAAATATATTTGTTGTTTCTCTTGTTTCATTTACACTTCCACCTGGATTATAAATTTTATCTTCATCAAAAGTAATTACAAATTGGCCATCGATCATTCTTGCATCTGAAAATTCTACTGGCAAAAATTCACCATCAACCATTTCTGAAACATTTATCATGTTTTCAGGTATGGATTGATTATTTGGGGTATTAAAAGATATATCACTAAAAGTGAAAGTTCTTCCTATGTAACAAGAAGCAGTTCCAGCAGTTTTAAATTCTCCAGTCACATCTGCATCAGACTGACATACAGCAATTGCATCTTGATTAGTAGTCGTCTCCGAGTCGATGGCTTCATCAGCAGTAACAGCTTCATTAAAATTTGATTGCGCTTTTAGGGCTTCATCTGAAGCAGATATTTCTGCAGAGCTTGAAAAATACTCTAATTCTCTAACTTCTCCTTCGTTGTCCATGATATATACAACATTATTAATATAATCATTATATACACTGAACATATGCATTGGTCCTAAACCATCTCTTACTAGTGGAGTGGTTACATCTAATACTGAAAAACCAGATCCACCTCTTCCAAACGGTTGGAATAATATGGTATGCCAACTAGCGGAACCTTCGACATCACCCTCTGGAGTTAAGCCTTTCATAAACACATCATGGACAACTGGAGAGCCGTCTACTCCAAACACTGCATTACTACCTCCCTTAAATCCATCAATTGCTCCATCAAGTCTGGAGTTAATTAATGTAGGTAATTTTCCAATTAAAAAGGGTGGTAAGAATGCCCATTCTTCATTTCCTGTTTCAGCAGAAAAAGCATGGAGTAATCCACTGTTAGAACCTGCATATAAAATATTTCTTCTACTTTGTTGTGAAGCTTTAAAGGCTTGATAATTATTTATAGTTCTAAAGTAAGCTTCTTGGTTATTATCAGTAAATTGGGTATTTCCATCTGGTGCGCCAATTTCAATTAATTGAGAATGATATATATCTCCAAGAACATGGCTTCTTAATTCTGTAGTGTCACAATCTCCATCATAATCAAAAAAATCTTGACCAGCTAAAAAACGTAGAATTCCATCTCGCTCATCATCTGTGGTATCATCTCCACCACATTTTGATGTTGAGGAATGATAATTTCTAAGAACATATCCTAGTCTTTCCATCTCAGGTTCTAAAGTTGGTGCAGTAGCCTCATTAACGTTATCCCAATTTCCTAAATAATCTAAACTTTGATCTGCAATGGGTGTCCATATATTTCTGCTATCAGCTGTACCAGGATCTGTAGGCCCGCCAGCTGCTTGCGTTCTTACTCGAGCTGCTGCATCCCAGTTTCCTGGTGCGTTAGGATCATGTTCAACTGTTCCATCTGCATTTAAAGTTTTCCTCAATATGGTTCCTTTCCACTCTCCAAATTGTTCATAAGCAAATTGCGCTTGGTATAATGAACCCCCTTGTTGAATGGTTGCTGTAATGGATGGTGCGGTAAATGCTAATCGCTCAGCTAAAATTTGTCTAATTTTCTGCTGAAGCTCAGTCTGAAGTTCCAGAGGTGTAGTGGCTACAATAGTTTGTTCACAATCTTCACCACCTGCTGCATCACATGAACCAACTAAAGCTAATTCATTAAATCTATTCATACCACTAGCTTTTATTCCATCTCCATAAGCAACCATCAAAGTTTTAATTCCTAATTCCTCTCTCATTCTCGTAAGTCTGCCTGCCGTCCGCCCTTGAAAACTAGTTGAAGCAGTTCCTGTACCAGACATCTCACCATCACCAATAACAATTACATAATTTAACTGACAGTCAGAGTTTGGGTCATGAGGAGAAACTGGACCAAAAAAATAATCATGAGCAATCTGAGAAAATGCTTCAGAGTCTGTGCCCCACTCCACTCCTAATCTCTCAACAACAGGAATAGCGTTACCAGCACCCTCTGGACCAATTCCAACATTTAAACAAGAATTACCAGTACATATTCTGCTTCGACCAGCAGGATGATTGCCGGACCAACCTCCATAATAATTGCAAGAAGTACCACTACCATGGCAATATTTGCCACCTCTTATACCAGTTTTTCCCTGACTACCTTCGCCAGCGTTCCAGTGACCAAAACCAAAATTAGCACCACTAGTTAAAGTACTATCTGTCAAAACGGCAATAATTGCTGCTTTTGCTCCGTCTAGTCTTGTTATTTTTGGCCCACCATATTGAATTTGCCAAGCTGTATTTCTATTTGAAGATGTAAAATTAGCTTCTGTTAATTCATCAACATAACTATTATGACTAAATAAAATTCTCCCACCAGATTTACTTATAGCAGTTAGTGCATTTGTAACTCTAACGCTATCAGCAGCTAAATTTCCAGCAGCTTGACCAGCGTTTGAAAGTGAACTAGCGGTTCCTAGACCGGTAATACGTGTACAAATGTTGTACCCAGCAGTCCATTGTACTCTTACAAGTTCTCTTCCGCTACCTCCTACAAAAAAAATATCATCGTCATTGCTAGATAACTCAAATTGTGTAATTTGGTTTATAGTTGAGTTACGGCTAGCACGACACTCCTTTTTTTCACCCCAGGCATATGAAATTACATTTTGTCCTCCAACATTTCTTGTTGCATATTCATAAAGATTCCCATCATCAGAAATATACATTCTTGTAGAGTCGCTATTTAATCTATAACGGTTTCCGTCATATATTCTGCCAAACACATCCGTTTGACCTTTACCTCTACCTGTAATTTCTTCGCAATCAGCTTGATTTAGATTACAGGTCATTTGAAAAGCATTTTTTCTACCCGATCTACCAAAAACTCCTACAATAATATGTCCTGCTGCATTAGCACTAATGTCCATACCGCGAATATGTTTTACACTATTTACCGTTAGTGCAAGTCTACATCTATATTGTGTATCAAGGGCAATAACTGCAACAGAAGAGGACCTATCATCAAATTGAACAGCAAATAAAAGATTTTCGTTACTGATATTAGTTCCTGGAACAGTTACTCCTGTTACATAGCGAGCTTCATGATATTTTCTAGTTGTAGAAATAAGATGATTAGTTGTTCTGGATCCATCCCTTAAACGGTAATCACATCGTTGATCAGTATTACTTCCTGCCCACCAAGTATCTCTTGTATAAGATCCGCCTGATTGATTGGTTCCAGTAAAGTTAATTCTCTCACCGGCAGAATTAAAAAGATATAATCCTCCCAGCGATTTATCGGCACTTGTTAAAACCCTATTTCCATTTCCATCGATTGCAGCAGAGCTTATAACAGGAATACCATCTCCTAATGTACGTCTCATACTAGCGGAGCTATCTAATAAAATTAAAATATTAGCTGGTACATCCCCTTCACCTGATCCAGGTGGCAATGGTTTTGCATAAGATGTTTGATTAAAATTAATAATTAAAATTAATAAACTAAATAATTTAAATAATATTTTCATAAATTAAAAAAACTTTATGACATTAGGTCCGAACAAAAATGAATCAAACTCTGGCTTTGTAATAATTAACATTTCATAAATTCCACTTGAATCACTAACTCTACCATAAATGACGTCATCACCAAAAGATGACAAAGATATAGCCCCTGTCCACTCTTCATCAAAATCTACTTCACTTTTGTACCCTAAATGTGTTTTTGCAAAGTCTATGATTTTGTTATTTTTTGCTTCACCCAAAGCACCTTCAATTTCAGTTCCAATGAGTTTTCCTTCTTTAATAAATACTTTTAAAACACTATTTTCTAATTGAGAATTTTCACATAAATTTAAACTGTCATATTCTTTAACGTAGGTAGCAGTTGGATCACCACCACCCGGAGGCTCGTCTAAATTATCATATTTTTCAATGATGCTTGAAACTGGGGTACCAATTTGTTCTTTTAAAAATTCACACGCCCCACTCATGGTTAATGAACTGAAATATAAAAAAAGTGATAACAATCCAATAAAGATATTTTTCATTATCATTAATAATAGCCCGTATTTTAAAAGATTGTAATTAAAGTAATGATTATGGTGCTCATTTTGTGTTTAACTAGATAAAATAATTAAAGTTTCTAAAGGAATTAAAATTTCAGGATCCTCAAATTCGCCTAATTCTGCGCCCTTAGGCATTAAATATCCACAACCATATATTCTATAAGCTGTTCCTTGTCTTTGAGCGTTAGTAGAGGTTTTTTTAAGACTAGCCCCTGCTCCTTTAAAGGTAGAGGAACCAACATTAATTGAAAAAAACTCATATCTATACCTTTTTAAATATTCTTTTTCTTTTTCCGCATCATCTGCCTCTAATCCTACATCACTTGGGGTATTTAAAATTGGCTCAATTAAACTTCCAAAATTTTGATTAGTAAAATGATCTGTAACTAAAGATAAATTTCCCCCAGCATCATTTCTGATTAAATTTCTAAAACTTTTAAAACAAGGAGTTTCTACAGGAGTAAGAGTATTTCTAGGAGTATCTCTTCCATCTGTGTTTCTTGCAAAGCCATCAATTGCTGTGGCTGTAAGTTGCTCAATATAATTATTGTGAGCAGTAATCTCTGTAGGTGTAGATCCAACTGGTGGTGTGGTAATCGTACTCACTTCTGTCCAAGGTCCAATCATTCTGTTAATTATTCTTTTCTCTGCTTCAATTAAGGCATGTTCAGCAACATAAAAAGTTTGTTGATATTGATCACTAGTATTATTGCTTTGATGATCCCCTGAAGAAATTACAATTAAAGCGCCTCCCATCAACGACATTACTAATAACATCACAAGTGATAAAATTAGTGTAAATCCATTTTGATTATTTTTTTTCATTAAAATATATCCTGTCCAACAATATTTCTTGTGTATACGGTCACCACTACATTATCCCTTAAGTTTCTATCTGAAAAAGATCTTATCGCTCTAGAAAATCCACTTAATTGTCTTTCATTTCCTGTCCTACTTTCAAATCTAAAGAAAGGCTTTTCAGAAATAAATGCGATCCTAATATCTACTGCTCTAATTTTATATAAATTTCCCCTCGAAGCTTCAGAATTTGTATTTGGGTAAGGACTTAAAACTTTTCCATTTTGATCTAATGCAATAAATTCCATATCTTCAACATAATCTCTTACTAATTCATTGTGATAACACTCGGAACAATCTGAAACCCAACTTCCAGTTTCTTGACCAATATTTTGTTGCCAACTAATTTTGGATTTGTATATGCCGTATCTTGGATTTATAGGGCCATCAGCATTAGAACCATCTGATAATGGATTTGCAAAATAAGTTAGCTTATATCTTTTGTAAGGTTGAGTAGCATCATTTTGATTAAAATCATCATAAACAATATGAATTTTATCACAGCAAGTATCATCTAAGTTATGTTTTGGAGTTGGAGTAGCAATAGCATCACTTAGTGAATGTCCAAGTTCATTTGGAATTATCACAATTGGATCATGGCTATCTTTTACCGTAGTAGCACCACCAACAAATTCTAAATAACTTTCTACTGGAAAACCCAAATCATTATCACCTAAATAATATTTAAATCCTGCCATTCGTGTATCACGAATTAATAACTCGATTAAATCTCTAGAAGATCTGCTTACTTTAGCTTTTTCTAACACTTGAGTATAAGTTGAATTTACAATTGAATAAGTTGTATAAATTGCAGCCATCATTATCGATGACACCACCACACTAATTAAAATCTCAATTAATGTAAGACCAGCAATAGATTTTAAATTTTTTTTATTCATTGTTTAAGTTTATAGTCTGACTGAAAATATATAAATTTTCTTTTTTTACCTTCATTTAATTTCATCTCCACTCTACCAATGTACAAAGGCTCATCTGTTATAGAATCTAATTTATAATCACAAGCATCCCACTTACATATTTCAAATACTTGCAATTTTTTTTCTTCAGTTGTGCTTTTACATTTTAAAAATCTATTTTCTTCAAATATAGTATTCCACTTAGCTTGTTTATTTCGAGGAGCATCCACTTGTTGAGTTTCATAGATGTTTTGTTTATTCTCAACTGGTGTAGTGGTATCAGAACTACTTCCACCACAGCTCAGATCTGCACTCCAACTATTGTCACTTAGATGCTTTGAAAATGTATTTAATGTGTCTCCATCTAGTGATGCGGTCCCATCAGTACTATAGATTATATTTTCATTATCAGAATTTACTCCATAGAAAGAATTTTTACTTCCAATGACGTCTTCTACTATCATCTCAGTTAAAAAATTTGCCTTAGTTCTATCTCCTGAATTATCTATTGATTGAACGGAAAAATTTGTCATTTGTAAAATTGAAACAAATCCAATTCCAATAATCACAACTGAGACAAGTGCTTCTATTAAAGAAAGTCCAGAAATATTATGTTTTTGTTTTTTCATCTTGTTATTGTTTAACCCAATCAGAATTTCTTGTATCCCATTTTTCAAGTATCACATTGCCAAATCTTGACCATTCAATAACATATAAATGATCATGCTCTGAAGCAGGTGTTCCATCGCTATCAACATCGCAACTTGATCGATCATTTGTTCTTCTGCAAATAAATAAAGTATTATCTACAGATCTTGCTACATCCCCCTCTTCAGGCAAGGATGATTGTAATTTACCTGCGCCACTGTACCATTTCTCATTTTTACTAAAACAAATAGCTCCGTCATCCCCTTCCCAAGAAGTTGCCATATTATCATAAGTAATTTGTCTTACTTCAACATTATCAGCACCTTGATCTGGATCATCATCCCAATATGCATCGTCTGTTATATTACATCGATCACCAATTTTTGCCCACCAGTCACTAGTTCCATCATTTAACAAACTTGCTAGTTTTTCTGGTTTCATTCCTTTTGATGTAACAATTAAATTTCTTTCTGCGCCATTCACTTCTTCTAATATATGTACTTGAACAAATGCATATTGACCTCTTTGAACTTGTGAATTTATTCCTTCGATTAAAGATTTTATACTAAGTACTGCGCTTCTAGTCTCTCTATCTTTTCGCCATTCAGAAAAATTGGGATAACCTATGGCTGAGATGACGCCAATAAGTACAACGACAACAATTAATTCAAGGACGTTAAATCCTTTAATCTTCTCGTCCTGCACTCGCATCTATCTTACCTGCCTTAACTAATTCTTCTAATGATTTAGTCATAGTAATCATACCATCTCTCACAGAAGTTTGCATGATGCTAGGTATTTGATGAATTTTAGCCTCTCTAATTAAGTTTTGAATTGGAGGCGTACACTTCATCACTTCAAACGCTGCACAACGGCCTTGACCATCTTTTGTTTTAAGAAGTCTTTGAGTAACCACCATCTTTAAAGAAGAAGATATCTGTGCTCTTATTTGAGCTTGTTGCTCAGGTGGAAAAACGTCAATAATTCTATTGATGGTATTAGGAGCACCACTAGTGTGAAGTGTTCCAAAAACTAGGTGTCCTGTTTCAGCAGCAGTTAATGCAAGTGAAACTGTTTCTAAATCTCTCATCTCCCCAACTAGAATTACATCTGGGTCTTCTCTGAGTGCAGCTTTTAATGCACTAGAAAATGTTTTGGTTTGTTTTCCTACTTCTCGATGAGACACAATACTTTTTAAATCTTTATGAATAAATTCAACCGGATCTTCAACTGTAATAATATTTGAAGTTCTAGTTTTATTAATCTCATTTACAATTGCTGCAAGTGTTGTGGACTTACCAGACCCTGTTGGTCCAGTTACTAAAACTAATCCTTTATGCATATCGACAATATCATAAAGAACTTGTGGTAAATCAAATTGATCCATTTCAGGAATAACGCTCTCTACTCTTCTTAATACAGCAGCTGGTCCTTGAATAGTTTTATAAAAATTAGCTCTAAATCTTAATCCACTTAATGTAACTGACGAATCTAGTTCATGAGTTTCACTAAACTTTTTCATTTCAGTTTCGTTACAATTAGTAGATATTAGATCTTGAAGATCTTGTTCTTTAACAACAATTTCTTGAATTTTGTGTATTTCTCCAGTTTGCCTAAACGCTAATGGCCAACCAGTTCTAATATGAAAATCTGAAATTTTTTTATTATTTTTTGCTAATTCTTCTAATTTTTCAAACATGATGAATTTCTACATACAAATATTAACAAAAACAATGTTTACTTAGTTATCTGTGTTCAAAATAAGTTTTTTCTTTTATTTGGAGATAATGAAGCAATCAGAATGGGGACTAATAGATGTTATTGTTAATAATGAAAGAGTTTTAATTTAATTACAGAACTTTCCAATCTGTTTCAAAAGTAACATAGTTAACCTGAAGACATCGTCTTTCTTTAACTATTTTCTTTTTTTCCATACCATGCCAAGTATTCGGACCACTAGCAAACATATATCCGTAATTATTTTTGTAAGGAACTGTTTTAACCTTTTCTAATTTTTCATTATAAAAATCAGTTCCAAGGTCTTCTGATTCATTGGCATTGTTTATAAAAATTAAGCCTGATAATAGTTTTTCTTTGATATCGCAGTGAGGCTTTAACCAGAACCCTTCCCTATCGCAAATAACTTCAACTCTAACATATGAGTTTGATAAATCTCTATTGATCATTTTTGAAATAGCTTCATGGGTTTCTTTTGATTGAAGTTCGTTAATAAATTTAACTAAATTTGGAAATTGTTTTTCATTTTCTTTGGTAACAAAACATCTAAATTTTATAGCTTCTCCACCTGATGCTATTCCTTCCCTAAATTCAGCAGCACCTCCATCTATTGCTCGGGTACCATCATAATTTAAATCATGTTTGCTAACATCGGGTATATCTGCAGTTATAATTTCTTGAATTGCTTCATCGGTTAATGCATCATTATATTCCCAGTGTATAAAGGGAGTTTCGTGTTTTTTAGATTGATTTTGAATAGAGTTTAAAAATAACATTATAAATTTATTTTTTGTTTAATAATATTTGCCACTCTATTAGTTTCGTCTAATTTTTCATAGCTCCATATTTCTACTTCTTCACCTAAATTTCTAATGATATTTAGTTCTCTAAATAAATTTCTAAATCTTTGAAATCTTTTGTCATTTTTTTTAGGTGAAATATTAGCTACGTAGATTGGTTTTCCAGTTAAAGCAGCTTCTGATATCATGGAGCTAGAGTCACATGTTACTACAATTTTTTCTGAAATTGCTAAAGCTGATAGATAAGCTTTCTTATCAATAGTTTCAATAACTATATGATTTTCACCAAAATAATCTTTTGCATATTGAATTATATTTTTTGGTGTTCTCATTGAAGGGATCACAACTAATTGAAAGTTGTTCTGTTTATTTAAGTTGTTTAAATTTTCAAAAATAGCTTTAATATTTTCTCTTGAATATTCATAATACTTTGTAGGACCACCTATTATTAAAGTCCAAATTTTTCTTTCATCTTTTTTAATAAATGAATTTAAATAATCTTTATTTTCATTTATTTCACTTTCAGTAAGGTAATGAATTGCACCTTTTGTACTGATAACATTTTGGCCTTCAATTCCATCATGTTCTGGTGCCACAATGAAATCAAAATTTTTAAAATTAACTTTTGGATTTTGAATATGAATATTAATAACTCTTTTATTAGAATTCTTTTTTAAATGAATAGATGGAATTACACTTTTTCTTCCACATGAAATGATTACATCAAAATCAGAAGATTCTACTTTTTTATAAACATTACTTGAAACTGGTGTTAGCTTTGGGGGAAATAATTTCCAAAAATTATTAAGTTCAATCTTCTCGTGTATAAAATCTAAATCTAGGGCCTTTGCTAAACCTTCTACTTGGCTGATCATGCCGTGCATACCCTCAGTCAATAATATCCCTTTTAATTTTGTCATTTATCCTTATATAACTTCTGCATGAGTGAAAATCCAATTAAACACACAAAAGTGTTAATAATAGGGTCAGGTCCAGCTGGCTATACAGCCGCTGTATATGCTGCCCGAGCAATGCTAAATCCTATTCTAGTTTATGGAGTTCAGCCTGGTGGGCAATTAACGACAACAACCGATGTAGAAAATTATCCTGGGTTTTCAGATGTAATTCAGGGTCCATGGTTAATGGATCAAATGAGAGATCAAGCAAAAGCAGTTGGAACAGATCTAATTGAAGATCATATTTCTTCAGTTAATTTAAAATCTACACCCTTTGAAGCTATTGGAGATAGTGGACAAAAATATACAGCTGACAGCATAATTATTTCAACTGGTGCTCAAGCAAGATGGTTAAACTTAGAATCAGAACAAGCTTATAGAGGCTTTGGAGTTTCAGCATGCGCAACATGTGATGGTTTTTTCTTTAAAGAAAAAGTTGTAGCAGTTGTTGGTGGTGGAAACGCTGCAGTTGAAGAGGCAATGTTTCTTACAAAATTTGCATCAAAAGTAAAATTAATTCATAGAAGAGATACTTTAAGAGCAGAAAAATTACTTCAGAAAAAATTAATGGAAAATAAAAAAATTGAAATAATTTGGGATAGTGCTGTTGAAGAGGTTATTGGGGATAGCGAACCTAAAAATGTTAAAGCTATTAAGATTAAAAATTTAAAAACTAATAAAATTGAAGAAATGAAAATAGATGGCTTATTTATTGCAATTGGTCACGACCCAGCAACAGCTTTATTTAAAGAACAGTTAGAAATGGATAAAGAAGGTTATTTATTGACCAAACCAGATTCAACAGAGACGAATATCCCTGGAGTTTATGCTGCGGGTGATGTTAAAGACAAAACGTTTAGACAAGCTGTAACAGCTGCAGGAATGGGTTGTATGGCTGCACTTGAAGCTGAAAAATTTTTATCCCACTAGATAGTTGGATCTATTTTAAAGATCCTTCTAAAATATATTTTAATATACGAAAAGCTTGTTTTTGATCTGACGCAACAGCAACAGCAGAGCTATCCACTTCTTTAAGGGCATGTTGGTGATCATCGTTATGAATAACAATCATAGATTTATTAAGTGCAGTAGCATAACCTGCATCAAAAGCTGCATTCCATTGTTTAAATTTTTCACCAAACTTAACAATAATTACATCACAATCTTGAATAGATTTTTTGGTTCTAATTGAATTAATATTAGCGCCTTTTCTATCTTTCCAAAAATTTTTTTCTTCAGCTCCTAGAATTTCTACACCACAATTGTCAGAGGCTTCATGGTCAGTGACAGGAGAGGTAAATTTAACATCTAATTTCTCTTTTTCACAAAGTTGAATAATTTCTTCTCTCCAATTACTGTGAATTTCACCTGCTAAATATACGTTTAACATTAGTTTAAGCTTTTACAAAAAGTAGATATTTTTTCTAAAGCTTTTTTAAGATTGTCCATTGAAGTTGCATATGAAATTCTAAAAAAACCTTCTAACCCAAATGCAGAGCCCTGAACAACTGCTACACCACTATTTTCTAATAAAGACTGAACAAAATCAGTATCTGTCTTAAGCTCTTTACCACTTGTATCTTTTTTTCCCATCAATCCTTTGCAGCTTGGAAAAACATAAAATGCTCCATCTGGATTTAAACATTCAATCCCATCAATTCCATTTAATGCTTTAACAACAAAATTTCTTCTCTCTTGAAATGAAGTTGCTCTCTCTTTAATAAAATCTTGAGTTCCATTTAATGCTTCAACAGCTGCAGCTTGACTAATTGAAGATGGATTTGTTGTTGATTGCGATTGTATTTTAGCAATTGCTTTAATAATATCTTTAGGACCAGCCGCATACCCTATTCTCCAGCCTGTCATTGAGTAAGCTTTACTAACCCCATTCATTGTAAGAACTCTCTCTTTCAAGCCATCAATTTGTGCAATAGTAAAAAATTTAAATCCTTCGTATGTTACGTGTTCATAAATATCATCACTTAAAATATGAACATGAGGATGATTTGCTAAAACATATGCAATTTCTTTAATGTCACTTTCAGTATAACAAGCACCCGTTGGATTTGATGGTGAATTTAATATTATCCACTTTGTTTTTGGTGTTATAGATTTTTCTAATTTAGCTGGATTAATTTTAAATCCTTGTTTTTCATTACACTCTAAAATAATTGGAGTTCCACCGGCTAATAAAACCATGTCAGGATACGAAACCCAATAAGGCGCAGGAACTATAACTTCGTCTCCTTCATTTAGAGTTGCCATCATGGCATTATAAATTACATGTTTTCCGCCAGCACCAACTGTAATTTGATCAGTTGTATAATCTAGATTGTTTTCTCTTTTAAATTTTTTAACAATGGCATCTTTTAAAGCAGCAGTTCCATCAACTGCTGTATATTTAGTATCACCATCATTAATGGCTTTTATAGCCGCTTGTTTGATATTATCTGGTGTATCAAAGTCAGGCTCTCCTGCTCCAAGACCTATAACGTCTTTTCCAGCAGCCTTTAACTCCCTTGCCTTTTGAGTTACAGCAATAGTTGGTGATGGTTTAATTTTTTTTAGACTGTCTGATATAATGCTCATTGAAATATAATTTTATTCTAATAGTTTTATAGATAATGCAAAATACTTATCAAGATTTAATTACTGAAATCCAAAGTAAAAACCCAGAAATTCACCAAAAACTGGAAGGTGGGCAAAAGTTTAAACTTGTAACAGATTTTAAACCGGCAGGTGATCAACCTGAGGCAATTAAAAAATTAGTTAAAGGTGCAAATAAAGAAGAGTTAAGTCAGGTTTTACTTGGTGTAACTGGTTCTGGAAAAACTTTTACAATGGCTCAAGTTATTGAACGAACTAATAGACCTGCTCTTATACTTGCTCCCAATAAAACATTGGCTGCTCAACTTTATGGAGAGATGAAATCATTTTTTCCAGAAAATGCTGTTGAATATTTTGTCTCTTACTATGATTACTACACACCAGAAGCATACGTTCCAAGATCAGACACTTATATAGAAAAAGAGGCCTCTATTAATGAACAAATAGATCGAATGCGTCACTCAGCAACGAGGTCGCTACTGGAGAGAGATGATGTGATTATTGTATCCAGTGTTTCTTGTATTTATGGATTAGGTTCAGTTGAAGCTTACAGTAAAATGACTTTAAGTTTAAAGAAGGATTATGACTACAATAGAGAACAGTTAATAAAAACCTTAGTACACCTACAATATAAAAGAAATGATCAAAGTTTTTATAGAGGCACTTTTAGAGCACGAGGTGAATATATTGAAATATTTCCCTCACACCTTGAAGACAGAGCGTGGAGGTTAAGTTTATTTGGAGATAAATTAGAAAAGATCGAAGAATTTGATCCTTTAACAGGAGATCTATTAAAAGATTTAGATGTTATAAAAGTTTATGCAAACAGTCACTACATCACTCCAAAACCAACAATTGAACAAGCTGTAATAAAAATTAAAAGAGAGCTTGAGGTTACTCTTAAGAAATTTAAAGAACAAAATAAACTTCTTGAGGCTCAACGTTTAGAAGAGAGAACAAAATTTGATTTAGAGATGATTGAGGCTACTGGTTCTTGTGCTGGTATTGAAAATTATTCTAGATTTTTATCAGGACGAAAACCTGGGGAACCACCTCCTACTCTTTTTGAATATTTTCCAGACAACACTCTTATATTTGTAGATGAATGCCACGTAACTGTTCCACAATTAAATGGAATGTATAAAGGGGACAGATCTAGAAAAAGCAATCTTGCAGAATATGGTTTTAGACTGCCCTCTTGTATGGATAACAGGCCTCTTAAATTTGAAGAGTGGGATGCAATGAGAACACAAACTGTTTTCGTATCAGCAACACCTGGTCCTTGGGAGTTAGAGCAAACTAAAGGTAAATTTGTAGAGCAAATAATAAGACCTACTGGCTTAATTGATCCGCCAGTTGAGATAAAACCTGCAAAAAATCAAGTTGATGACTTGATGCATGAATGTAAAAAAACAATTGATAAAAATTTTAGAGTATTGGTTACAACTTTAACTAAGAAAATGGCTGAAGACTTAACTGAATACTTTCATGAAAATGGTATTAGGGTCAGATATCTACACTCGGATATCGATACACTTGAAAGAATAGAAATCATGAGAGATCTAAGACTTGGAGTATTTGATGTATTAGTTGGAATAAACCTTTTAAGGGAAGGACTTGATATTCCTGAGTGTGCATTAGTTGGAATTTTAGATGCAGATAAAGAGGGCTTTTTAAGATCTGAAACTTCTTTAGTTCAAACTATTGGAAGAGCTGCAAGAAATCTTGAAGGAAGGGTTATTCTTTATGCTGACAAAGAAACAAAAAGTATAAAAAAAGCAATTCAAGAAACAGACAGAAGAAGAGCAATTCAGGTTGCCTATAATAAAAAGCACAACATTGATGCAACCTCAATTAAAAAAGAAATTAGCGATGTTTTAGAAAGTGTTTATGAAAAAGATTACCTAAAAGTTGGAACAGGTGACAATATTGGTGGCAATTTAAAGAAACATTTAAAACAATTAAATAAAAGAATGAAAGATGCTGCAACAAACCTTGAATTTGAAGAAGCTGCAAAAATTAGAGACGAAATAAGAAACCTTGAAGCGTCAGAGTTAGAAATTGTATTAAATCCAAAAGTAAAACACTATAATCAAGAAAATAGAGTGTATCCAAAAGGTAGATCAAAGATGGGCTTACCTGGTACAAGAGCACAAAAAGGTAAGAAAAAATGGAAGCAAACAAAATAATTATCACAGGAGCCGCAACAAGAATGGGCGCTGCTATTGCAAAGAAACTCTCAGGTCCAGGAGTTGAAATGGTTATTCATTACAATAACTCTAAATCTGAAGCTGAAAAATTACAAAAAGAATTGTCAAAAAATAAAACAAAAGTTTACTTGGTAAAAGGTAATCTTGCAAAAGAACAAGATTTAAAAAAAATTATAAAATTCTCAAAGTTAAAATTAAAATATTTTGATTGTTTAATTAATAATGCTTCATTATTTGAAAATGATAATCTTAAAAATTTTTCTTCTAAAAGCTGGAACCAACATATTGATGTAAATTTAAAAGCACCCGCATATCTTACAAAAGAATTTTCAAAAAATGTTAAAGGTAAAAATAACAATATTATAAATATAATTGATCAAAGAGTTTTTAAGTTAACTCCCTTTTTCTTTTCTTATACTTTAAGTAAAACAGGGCTTTATACTCTAACAAAAACTAGCGCTATGGAATTAGCTCCAAATATAAGAGTTAATGGAATAGCCCCTGGTCCTACTATTAAAAATAAAAGACAGAGTGATAAACATTTTAAAAAGCAGTACTTGGCAACCCCTTTAAAACAGCAGGTAAATGTACAAGATATATGTTCTGCTGTTGACTTTTTTATCAAAAACAGTTCAATTACAGGTCAAGTAATAGCAATAGATAGTGGACAAAGTTTAAACTGGCAAACACCAGATGTAATTGGAAAAGAATGAAAAAAAATAATTTAAATATTGTCAAAATAGATAAAAATAAAAGTTTATTTAATTATGAAAAAAAAATTCTTATTAAAGAGTTAACTCTAGATTTAAAGCTTGGTTATTATGATTTTGAAAAAGAAAAAACTCAAAAAGTAAAATTTAGCTTAGAGATTGATTATGAAGATAGAAAACCAACCAATGACAAAGATATTAAATCAATTGTTAATTATGGTCAGGTTGTGAAATTAATTACAAAACTTGCAAAAAATAAACATTATAATTTTTTAGAAACACTTGCTGAAGATGTCTTTGATGTATTATTTAAAGACAAACGAATTGGAAAAATTATGCTTCAGATTGAAAAATTAGAAATTATAAAAGAGTGTGCCTCTGTTGGTATCCAAATTACCAAAAAAAGAAGTCATGAAGAGCTCTGAATTAGGTAAAGACGTAATTAGAAAAGAGCTCCCATTAATTCCTAAAAGCCCTGGAGTTTATCGAATGCTTGATCATAAAGATGTAATTTTGTACGTAGGTAAAGCAAAAAACTTACCCAATAGATTGAAAAGCTATGTTGCTGAAAAAAACCACATTATTAGAACAGCAAGAATGCTTTCTCAAACTTTTAAGTTAGAGATAACGACTACCGCCAATGAAAGTGAAGCCCTTCTTTTAGAGGCTAACTTAATCAAAAAACATAAACCTAAATTCAATATATTGCTTAAAGATGACAAATCTTTTCCCTTTATTTTCATCAGCAATAAAGACCAATGGGCACAAGTTACAAAACATAGGGGAAAAAAAGATAAAGAAGGATTTTATTTTGGACCGTTTGCTTCAGCTGGAACTGCAAATTGGACTATTAAGATGCTTCAAAAAATATTTCAAATTCGAGTTTGTGATGATAGCACCTTCAAGAATAGAAAAAGACCCTGTATACTTTATCAGATAAAAAGATGTTCTGGTCCTTGTGTCGATTATATTGATAAAGAAGATTATAAAAAATCAGTAGATCAAGCAATTCAGTTTGTCTCTGGTAAATCAAGAGATATACAAAAAAATTTATCTAAACAGATGGAGGAAGCTAGCGAAAAACTTGATTTTGAAAGAGCCTCTATTTTTAGAGATAGAATTAAATCCTTAAATATAATTCAATCATCGCAAAGAATTAATGAGGCCAATCTAGTTGATGCTGATGTGATCGCAGCATACAAAGAATCTGGTAAAACCTGTATTCAGGTATTTTTTTACAGGTCCAAACAAAATTGGGGTAACCAAGCATATTTTCCAAAACATGATCCTGATCAAGACGTATCTGAAATAATGTCTTCCTTCTTGATGCAATTTTATGAAAATAAAAATGTTCCAAAATTAATAATTATTAATACTGAAATTAATGACAAGAAATTAATTGAAGAAACTTTAAGTAAAAAAGAAAATAATACTATTTCTATTAATGTAGCAAAAAAAGGCACTAAAGCTAAAGTGATCGCTATGGCAGAAAAAAATGCCAAAGAGTCACTTAATAGAAAAATTTATGAAACAAATAATAATAAAAATTTATTTGAAGGTGTGGCTAAAAAATTTGATCTTAAAAATGGTTTAAACTTAGTTGAGGTTTATGATAATAGTCATATCTCAGGAACCAATAGTGTGGGCGCCATGATTACTTTTGGAAATGAAGGATTTGTTAAAAAAAGATATAGAAAATTTGATATTAAGACAAAAGGTGCTGAACAAGACGATTTTGCGATGTTAAAAGAGGTCCTTACAAGAAGATTTAAAAGAGCAATGTTAGAAAAAGGAAATTATTTAACTCTTCCTGATCTAATTTTAATTGATGGTGGTAAAGGTCAATATTCATCTGCCAAAGAAGTATTGGATGAATTTGGTTTACACGATCTTCCCATGATTGCTATTGCTAAGGGTAAATTAAGAAATAGTGGCGATGAAACTTTTTTCTATAAAGGAAATTCATTTAAATTTGATAAGAATGACCCTACCCTCTTCTTTATGCAGAGACTGCGTGATGAAGCACATAGATTTGCAATCACCTCTCATAGAGCAAAAAGAGCAAAAGGAATTACAAAATCCTTATTAGATCAAATTGATGGTATTGGATCGATTAGAAAAAGAGCGCTATTGAACCATTTTGGCTCTGCAAGAGCAGTAGAATCTGCAAGTTTTGATGAGATTAAATCAGTTGAAGGTGTTGAGGAAAAAGTTGCGAAAAAGATATATAACTTTTTTCACGAATAATTATGCTTAAAAAAATTCCAAATATCTTAACAATTGGTAGAATAATAATTGTACCCTTTTTTGTTCTAGCATTTTATTTGCCAGGTTTTTATGGTGATTTAACTGCATGCGTATTATTTGTAATTGCTTCATTTACTGATTTTTTAGATGGAATGTTAGCAAGAATGATGGGTGAAGAATCTAAGTTAGGTGAATTACTTGATCCTATAGCAGATAAAATCATTGTTGCTACTGCACTTATATTGCTTGTTATGAGTGGAACAATTAGACATTACGAAGTTATTGCTGCAATTATAATACTTACAAGGGAAATACTAATTTCAGGTTTAAGAGAGTTTCTGGCTAGAGGGCAAATTAAATTACCCGTAACTAATTTAGCAAAATTAAAAACTTTTTTACAAATGGTTGCCATAGCTCTTTTACTAACAGGTGAAACTGGTAATAAAATTTTAAACTTTCAAGATTATAATGCTCAAACTATTGGTATAATCTTGCTTTGGCTTTCAGCATTTTTAACTCTTTATACTGGTTATGAGTATTTAAGAAAAGGCATTGACCATGCAATGTCTGAAGATAATAAAAAATAAGTAATCTATTTTTTTCTAACTAAAGCTTGATAACTTTCATTTAAATCAATTATAGTTTCACAAACTTTAAATTGATTGTCTGCGATACAAGATACAGGAGTTACTTCTGCAGCTGAGCCAGTTAAAAAACATCCAACAAAATTTTTTAGTTCTTCAGGTTTAATTTTTCTCTCATTAATTTTAATTCCTTTAGATTTTGCAATCTCAATAACTGTTCTTCTTGTTATTCCATCTAAAAAACAATCTGGAATTGGAGTGTGTATTTCTCCATTTTTATCTTTAAAAAAAACATTTGCTCCAGTTGCTTCTGCAACATTTCCTTCATGATCCAGCATTAAAGAATCCGTATAACCTTGTTGTTCTGCTTCATGTTTTGACAAGGTATTGATCATATATAAACCAGATGCTTTCGTATCCCACGGTATTGTATTTGGTGCAGGCTTTCTCCAGTTCGAAATATTTAATCTAATCCCATTAATTTTTAATTTTGGATCAAAATATGAGCCCCAATCCCAGGTTGCTACGGCAACATGAATTTTTGTTTGTTGTGCAGAGATTGCCATCATTTCACTACCTCTCCAGGCCATTGGTCTTACATAACCATCTTTTATATTTTGAACTGAAATAATTTTATTACATGCACCATTTATTTCCACTTCTGAATATGGCATTGTAATTCCCATTCTTTTAGCTGAATAAAAAAGTCTTGAAGTATGTTCTTCTAATTTGAATATTGATCCGTCATAAACTCTTTCTCCCTCAAATACACAGCTAGCGTAATGTAATCCATGATTTAAAATATGAATTTTTGCATCAGCCCAATCAACAAGCTCGTTATTATACCAGATTTTACCAGATCTTTTATCGTAGGGTATCATGTATGAAATAATTTAAATTTTTTCCTAAAATTATCTTTGTATCTATAATATGTCAATATAACTTACCCATAATGAAAGAACTTTTATATTTAAAGGACACTCAATTAAAGCAGTTGATTGAAAAGTTATTTACAAGTTATCGTGAATCTTTTTCGGATGCCAAGAAAACATTAGATAAATACTCTATAGGTATAGCTCACCACAAAGTTTTACATCTATTATCAATGTATAAGGGAATTACAATTTCTGATCTACTAAAGAAGTTAAAGGTTACCAAGCAGAGTTTGAACAGAGTTTTAAAAGATTTGATTAAACTTGATGTTGTTTTTTTTGAAAAAGATCAACAAGACACAAGAGTAAAGCACATTTTTTTAAATGAAAAAGGAGAAGAAATTTTTGATGAAATATTTTCGACACAAAAAAAAAGAATTTATAACGCTCTTTTAAATTCAAGTTCAGATCAAGTTCTAAACTTTGACAATGTTTTAAAGAAAATAATTAATGAATGATTTTGTAGCCCACATTTTAGTTGTAGATGATGATGAAGGAATTAGATCTCTAATTAAACAGTATTTAAATGAAAATAACTTTCTAGTTACCACATCGGATAGTGCAGAAAATGCTGAAGAAAAAATTTCAATAATCAAATTTGATTTAATTGTTTTGGATGTAATGATGACAGGAAAAAGTGGTCTTGATTTTATCAAACAAAATAAATCTAAAATTGATACCCCTATAATTTTATTAACGGCTAAAGGAGAAGCTGAAAATAGAGTTGAAGGGTTAGAGATAGGTGCTGATGATTATTTACCAAAACCTTTTGAGCCAAAAGAACTTACTTTAAGAATAAAAAATATTTTGAATAAAACAAAAAGAAATGATGAAAAAAGAATTATAACCTTTGATAATATTAAAATTGATCTTAACAAACTTTTAATTATTAAAAATGATACTGAATATAAAATAAATAGTACTGAAAAAATTATATTAGAAAAAATGATTAACAATCCTGGCAAAACTTTTTCAAGAGAAGATATTGGTAAACTAACCGATCTTGATAAAGAAAGATCAATAGATGTAATAATTACAAGACTTAGAAAAAAAATAGAAATAGACCCAAAAAATCCAAAATATTTACAAACTTTAAGAGGTGCTGGTTATGTTTTATGGATTGAATAATTTTATAAAAAATTTACTACCAAAAAGATTATTTTATAGAGCTTTATTAATCGTAGCAGTACCAATAATTGTTCTTCAAGTAATCATATCAATTGTTTTTTTTGATAGTCTTTGGATTAAAACAAATAAAGGTATGACAAGAGCATTAATTGGTGAGATGAAAACATTCATAACAGCTTACGATAACGGAAAATATAATAATAACGATCTGTCAGGGTTATTTTCAATTTATTTGGATCTCAATGTTGTATTTAAAAAAGATGATTTATTTGAAAAACCCCAAAAAGAAAGATGGTTTAGTCCAATAGATAGAACGCTTAGAAGAGAACTGAAATCTAATATGGGTACTCAAAATTACTGGTTCGATACAACAAGTTATAAAGAGCTTATTCATATTAATATTAAACATAACGAGGGTTACTTTGAATTTTTTATTCCAAAAGATAGGGTGACAAGCTCATCTGCTAGAGTGTTTGCTTTATGGATCACCCTACCAGCTCTACTAATGATAACTATAGCTATAATATTTCTAAAAAATCAAACAAGGCCAATTACGAATCTTGCAAAAGCTGCAGAAAGATTTGGCAGAGGAGAAAATATTGACGAGTACAGACCATCAGGAGCGTTAGAAATAAGACAAGCAGGTTTGGAATTTGATAAGATGAGAAAAAGAATAATGAGACACCTCAATCAAAGGTCTGAAATGTTATCTGGTATAAGCCATGATTTAAGAACACCCTTAACAAGACTAAAACTTCAGCTATCTTTTATGAAAGATAAAGATTTATCAAAAAAAATGTCTTTAGATATAGATGAAATGGAAAAAATGCTTAATGAATATCTGCAGTTTACAAGTTCATCATATTTAGAAAAAGATGAAACCTTTGATATTTCAGAATTAATCGAAACTACAATAAAAAATTATAATAATGATAAAATAACCAAAGAAATAATTCCAAGAATTTACCTGAATGGAAGAAAAAATTTAATACAAAGATCTATAAATAATTTAATTGATAATTCAATTAAATATGCTGAAAATATAAATTTTCATCTATCAAAAAAAGATAGTAACATAATAATTACTATTGATGATGATGGAGTCGGTATTCCTAAAGAAGAGTTCGAGAATGTTTTCAAACCATTTTATAAAGTAGATAAAAGTAGAGGGGATTCTAAATCTAGTGTTGGTCTTGGATTGTCAATTACATCTGACATAATCAAATCCCATGGAGGAAATATTTTATTAGATAAATCTCCTTTAAACGGCCTTAGAGTTAAGATTTTTTTACCTTTGTAGATTTTTTATTTGGACTTTTTTTTTCAAATTTGTTGATTTTTTTTTCTAAATTTTCAACTCTTTTAATTAATATATCCATTTCTTCTTTGCTAGTTAATTTCATTTTAAAAATGATCTCTTCTCTTTTAGATCTTAAAACATTTATTATTTCAGAACTTAAATCTTTATAAGAAATTAGCCCTTGTTCAAATAGCTTTGTTAATTTATCAATTACAAATTTTGATTTTGTCATATATTCGCTTATAAAATTAATATACTTTATACGTAGTTTTTTAAAAATGTTTATTAATAATTTTGACCCAGTTGCGTTTCAAATATTTTCATTAGAAATCAGATGGTATTCTTTGGCTTATATTGTAGGTATTGCACTTGGTTGGCTGTATTGTAAAAAAAAATTAATAAAAGACTCTCATATTCTTCAGCTATTTGATGACTTTATAACCTATCTCATTATAGGTATGATTTTGGGAGGTCGGCTTGGTTATACTTTATTTTATAATCTAAAATATTATTTAGATAACCCTATAGAAATATTGATGGTTTGGAATGGAGGAATGTCATTTCATGGTGCTTTAATTGGAATTATAATTGCATCAATATTGTTCTCAAAAAAACACAATACAAATTCGTTTATATTTTTAGACTTGGTTGCCCTATCTGCTCCAATTGGAATCTTTTTTGGTAGAATTGCCAATTTTATAAACTCAGAGCTTTATGGAAGAGCTACAGACCTTCCTTGGTCAGTTCAATTTGTCCTAATAGATAATATCAAAAGGCACCCTTCACAATTATATGAGGCTTTTTTTGAGGGAATAATTCTTTTCTTTGTACTTGGGTATTTTTTTAAAAAAGATTATTTAAAAGTACCTGGAAAAATCTCTGCTTTATTCCTGGTCTTTTATTCTCTATTTAGATTTTTTATAGAGTTTTTCAGATCTCCGGATCCACAAATCGGTTACTTAGTTTTAAATCTAACATTAGGTCAATTGATAAGTGTTATTTTTTTTCTGACTGGGGTTTACCTTTTATCTTCAAAAAATGAAAATTAAGAATAATCAGTCGTTTACCCTAGATAAATTTATAGAGGAGTCTCTTTATAATAAAACATCAGGCTACTACATGAAAAAAAATCCCTTTGGCAAAAAGGGTGATTTCATAACTTCACCCAACATATCTGTATTATTTTCAGAAATGATTGCAATTTGGGTGGTTTCATTTTGGCAAAATCTAGGTTGCCCTAAAAAATTTAATTTAATCGAATTAGGGGCCGGTAATGGTGAAATGATGAAAGTTTTAGTCAATACCTTTGAAAAATTTCAAATATTTAAAAATTCTTGTCACATTAAGATTTTAGAAAGAAGTAAATTGCTTCGAAAAAAACAAAAAATTAATATCAATAAAAAAAATATTCAATGGTTAAATGATTTAAGCGAATTAGATAATTCGCCATGTATTTTTTTGGCAAACGAATTTTTTGACGCCTTACCTATTAAACAATTCATAAAGAAAGAAAGAAAATGGTTTGAAAGACATGTCAGATTTTTTAACAATAAATTTGAGTATTTTGATGTTCCTTTTGATATGCAAAAATTTGAAAATAAAATTAAATTTAAAATTACAAAACAACAGAACTTAATTGAGTATTCACCACAATCAACCGAATACCTAGAAATTATCTTCAATAAGATTAAACGTAATAATGGTGGAATTTTAATAATAGATTATGCGTATACTGATAAAAAAATGAAAAATACCCTGCAAGCTGTATCGAAACATAAATATTGTGATGTACTAAAAGGGTTTGGTAATTCTGATATTACCTACAATTTAAGTTTTAGTTTATTAAATAGAATAGTTAAAGAATTAAGCTCACTTACCTCAATGAATACTACTCAAGGTGAATTTTTAACAAAACTTGGTATTCTTGAAAGAGCAGAAATATTGTCCAAGAAAATGTTATTTAGTGAAAAAGCTGATATTTATTTTAGAATAAAAAGACTTATAGATAAAAATCAAATGGGTGAATTGTTTAAAGTAATGCTAATAACAACAAATAAAAATAAATTTAAATTGGGGTTTTAAACTGATTAAGTCAAAGAAACTCAGTAAATTTAAAAACTTACAGCATGCTTTCTTTAATAGAAAGGGTGGAAAATCTCTAGGTATTTTTAAGAGCTTAAATTGTGGCCCTGGGTCCTCAGACAATAAAAAAAATGTTTTAAAAAATCTTCAAATCGTTCAAAGGAAAATTAAAACTAAGCTTAAAAAAATTATTTTACTAAAGCAAATTCACAGCAATAAATTTCATTTTATAGATAAAAATCTAAAACTTAAAAATTATAATTTTGAAGGAGATGCGCTAGTCACAAATAAAAAGGAATTTCCTATAGCTATATTAACAGCAGATTGTGCTCCAATACTTGTTTATGATGAGAAAGAAAAGATGATTGCTGCAATCCATGCTGGCTGGAAGGGTGCTTTCAAAGGGATAATTAAAAGAACCTTAAATTTTATGATAAAAAAAGGCTGCACCCCTAAAAACATTACTGCTGTTATTGGGCCATGTATTTCGGTAAAAAATTATGAGGTAAAAAAAGATTTTATTAAAAAACTCATCAAAAAAGATGGAAAAAATAAAAAATTTTTTAAAAAGATTCAAAATAAAGATTTCTTTGATTTAAAGAAATATGTCCTTTCTCAATTAAAAGCCTTAAATATAAAGAAAATTGATATAATTAATAAGAATACATTTAATCCAAAAAATAATTTTTTTAGTGCACGAAGATCTATTAGCCGCAATGAGAATGATTATGGTAGAAATATTTCTGTAATTATGATTAATTCATAATATCTCATGAAATTATTAACTGGAAACAGCAATAAACCTCTAAGTAAAAATATTGCAAAATATTTAAAAACTAAGCTTGTAAACTCAAGTATAAAAAAGTTTTCTGATGGAGAAATTTATATAGAAATTAATGAAAATATTAGAGGTAATAGTATCTTTATAATTCAGTCTATTTCATCACCTGCAAACGACAACCTAATGGAATTACTACTTTGCATTGATGCTTTAAAAAGATCTTCAGCAAAAAATATTACTGCTGTTATTCCTTATTTTGGATATGCACGACAAGATCGAAAAGTAGTGCCTAGAACTTCTATTTCTGCAAAATTGGTTTCTAATTTAATTACTAAAGCAGGTGCTGACAGAGTTGTTACTGTAGACCTTCATGCAGGACAAATTCAGGGCTTTTTTGACATTCCTGTAGATAATTTATTTGCTACACCAATTTTTGCAAGACATGCTAAAAAAAATATTAAAAGTAAAAATATTATTTGTGTTGCACCAGACGTTGGTGGAACTGAAAGAGCGAGAGCACTTGGTAAAATTTTAAATGTGGAACTTGCTATTGTGGATAAAAGAAGACCTAAACCAGGACAATCCAAAGTTATGAATGTTATAGGAAATGTTAAAGGGAAAACCTGTATTATAGTTGATGATATAATTGATTCAGGTGGAACTATAGTAAACGCTGCGAAAGCTTTAAAGGATAGAGGTGCTAAAGAGGTTTATGTTTATATTACTCACGGAGTTTTAAGTGGAGAAGCAGTAGATAAAATTAAAAAATCAGTTATTAGAAAATTAGTAATAACGGATACAATTGATAATCACGATAAAATTAAAAATGTTAAAAATATAGAAGTTTTGCCTATTTCAGCACTTATGGGTGAGGCAATTAAAAGGATCTCTAACTCAACATCTGTATCCGATTTATTTAAATAATTATCTTGAGTTATTAAGAAACTTGGGCTAAAAGCCATCTTTTTATGAATTCACTTGATGCAAATACTAGAAATACTAAGTCAAAAGGAGATGTCCGTTCTCTTAGATCGGCTGGAAATATCCCTGGCATAATCTATGGGGGACCAGATCAAAATCAAAAAGTTACTGTATTAAAAAAAACATTAAAATCTTTAATAGATAAAGGAAGTTTCTTATCAAACATAATAAATCTTAATTTAGATGGCAAACCTCAAAATGTTTTACCAAGAGAAATTACTTATAACGTAATATCTGACGAGCCAACTCATATTGATTTTCTAAGAGTTGTACCAGGTGTAAAAATTAGAATAGAAGTGCCTGTGGTATTTATTAATCATGAAACTTCACCAGGCCTAAAAAGAGGTGGAGTACTAAACATTGTGAGAAGAAAAATAGAATTAAAATGTCCAAGTGAAAAAATTCCATCTGCAATAACTATTGATTTAGATGGGGTGGATATTGGGGAAAGTTTCAAAATATCTTCAGTAAAATTAGAAGAAGGTGTTACACCAACTATTATTGGAAGAGATTTTGTAATTGCAACTTTAGCAGCACCTACAGTGATGAAAGAGCCAGAAAAACCAGCTGAAGCTGAAGCAGAAGCAGCAGAAGATGGTAAAGAAGCAGCACCAGCAGCTGAGGGTGATAAAAAAGATGACGGCGAAAAAAAAGCCACTGAAGAAAAAAAATAATCAACTTATCATAGTGAAGACTCCTAGATACGATTTAAAAAAAATATGCTTTTATTTGTAGGCTTAGGAAATCCAACACCCGATAGCGAAAACAACAGACACAATATTGGTTTCAAATTAATTGATGCTCTTAATCAAAAGTTTGGTTTGTCTAAACAAAAACCAAAATTTAAAGGATTATTAACTACAGGTAATATTGAAGATAAAAAGGTTTATGCAATAAAACCATTAACCTTTATGAATAATTCTGGAATTTGTATAAGGGAATTAATTGAATACTTCAAAATTGATGCTGAAGATGTGATTGTCTTCCATGATGACCTTGACCTTGAATTTGGAAAAGTGAAAGCAAAATTTGCAGGATCAAGTGCAGGACATAATGGAATTGAATCTATAGATAAATTTATTGGTAAAGATTATTCAAGAGTTAGAATAGGAATTGGAAAACCCAAAACTAAGGCTGATGTTGCAGATCATGTATTAAAAGATTTTGATGAAGATGAAATGATACAACTAGAAAAAATTACTAAAAATATTATTGATTCAATGGCTATATTAATTGATAAAAAATTAGATTTATTCTCAAGCACTGTAAATAATAAATAATGAGTTTTAAGTGTGGAATTGTTGGCTTACCTAATGTTGGTAAATCTACACTATTTAATGCACTTACAAATTCTAGTAAGGCACAAGCAGCTAACTTCCCTTTTTGTACGATAGAGCCAAATGTTGGTGTGGTTCCTGTGCCAGATGAAAGACTAGACAAATTGGTAGAAATATCAAAATCAAAAAAAAAAATTAACACTACTATTGAGTTTGTAGATATAGCTGGACTAGTAGCGGGTGCCTCTAAAGGTGAAGGCTTAGGAAATAAATTCTTATCTCATATAAGAGAAGTCGATGCAGTCATTCATATGATCAGATGTTTTGACTCTGATGATATTCAAAATGTGAACCCAACAGTTGATCCAATTAGAGATTTGGAAATTATTGAAACAGAAATGATGTTGGCTGACCTTGAATCAATACAAAAAAGATTGGAAAAAAATAATAAAAAAAATGTAGATGAGGAACAATTAAAAATATTAGAAATTGCTTCTGACTGCATAAATAATTCTAAAGATATTCAAATACTTTATGAACAATTTGATAAAAAATTAATAAGCCAAAGTGGTTTATTGTCTTTAAAGCCTAAAATCTTTGTATGTAATGTTGATGAGGCAAGTGTTCAAAATGGAAATAAATACACTCAAGCATTTATTGATAAATATGGTGAAAAAAATACCTTAATAGTTTCAGCTGATATTGAGAACCAAATAAATCAATTAGAAAATGAAGAAAAAGAAAATTATATGGAGATGATTGGACTAAAAAGAACTGGTTTAAATATGTTAATTCAAAAAGGTTACAATATTTTAGAGTTGGATACTTATTTTACATCTGGGCCTGAAGAAACTAGAGCTTGGACTATCCAAAAAAATTGTACTGCACCAAAAGCAGCTGGTGAAATACACACTGATTTTGAAAAAGGTTTTATAAGAGCCGAAACAATTGCTTATGAAGACTTCATAGCTAATGATGGTTGGGTCAATTCAAAAATAAATGGAAAAATGAGACTTGAAGGAAAAGATTATATTGTCAAAGATGGTGATATATTAAACTTCAGATTCAATACGTGACCAAATTTTCTTCATACTAAAGTAAACTAGAATAGTTAAAATAATTAAATACAAGATAGCCTTAAAGCCCATCTTATGTCTGCTTTCTAAATGAGGTTCAGCTGCCCACATTAAAAATGTTGTAACATCTTTTGCCATTTGTTCTTTAGATGCTGTAGTTCCATCACTATATTCTACCAAACCATCTGATAATGGTTCTGCCATCTTAATATTATTTCCGTACATAAACTTGTTATAGTAAACTCCATCATCAAGCGTTACACCACTCGGTGGATCTTCGTAACCAAGTAGCAATGAGTAAATATAATCAACACCACCAGTTCTAGCTTTTGCTAGCACAGACATATCAGGAGGATAAGCTCCTCCATTTGCTGCTTGAGCTGCTTTAACATTTTCATAAGGCATGACAAATTTATCAGATAGCTTAGCGGGTCTTACAAACATTTCTCCATCATTATTGGGTCCATCTGTAACTTCAAAACTTGCAGCTATTGCTTTAGCCTGCTCTTCTGTAAACTCTGGTCCACCTGGCTCAAATAAGTTTCTATAACTTACATATTTCATTGAATGGCACGACGCACAAACCTCAGTATAAACTTGATATCCTCTTTGAAGTGAACCTCTGTCAAATTTTCCAAATAATCCTTTAAAACTCCAATCTGTTTTTAAAAGATCTACTTTTTCTGCAGCATTAACTGTAAGAGTTCCTACTAATAAAAAAATAATTGAATAACTAATTTTTAAAATATTTTTCACTTAATTAATTTAAACTTTCTTTTTTTTTAACAGTTGATGCAATTGGCATCCCTCCAAGTACTGGTTCTGTAATACTTAAGGGTAAAGGTATGGTTTTTTCTTTAAATCCTAATACCGGTAAGATTATTAAAAAGTGAATAAAGTAGTAAGCTGTGGCAACCCTGGCAATCAATAAGTAAAGCCCCTCAGCTGGCATCGCTCCTACGTAACCTAAAACTAATACATCCACTACTAGTATCCAATAAAATTGTTTGTAAAGAGGTCTAAATACTGCTGATCTAATTTTTGAAGTATCCAACCAAGGCAGTGCAGCTAAAATTAAAATTGCTGATAACATTGCAACTACTCCCATTAATTTATCAGGAACTGATCTTAGGATTGCATAAAATGGTAATAGATACCACTCTGGAACGATATGGGCTGGTGTTACCATTGGGTTTGCTTCTATATAATTGTCTGCATGCCCTAAAATATTTGGTGAATAAAAAACAAAAAATGCAAATACAATCATAAACATTAATAATGCAAAGCCATCCTTGATCACAATATATGGATGGAATGGTACTGTATCCTTAGAAGGTTTTTTAACATCAATCCCCACTGGGTTATTGTTTCCAGGAACATGAAGCGCCCAAATATGAAGAACGACTAAGCCCAAGATTAAAAATGGTATTAAGTAATGTAATGTGAAAAACCTTGTTAAAGTTGGGTTATCTACAGAATAACCTCCCCACAACCAATTAACTATTCCCTCACCCACTAAAGGTATGGCACTAAAGAGATTTGTAATAACTGTTGCTCCCCAAAAACTCATCTGACCCCATGGCAAAACATATCCCATAAATGCTGCTGCCATCATTAAAAGGTAAATTATTATTCCAATAATCCAAATAATTTCTCTTGGAGATTTATATGATCCATAAAACAAAGATCTAAATATGTGAATATAAACTGCTAAGAAAAACATTGAAGCACCGTTTGCATGAATATATCTTATTAACCAACCATAGTTAACGTCCCGCATGATATGTTCAACACTTTCAAAAGCCATGTCAGCATGAGCAATGTAGTGCATAGCCAAAGTTAAACCAGTAACGATTTGTGTAATTAAACAAAAAGTTAAAATCCCACCAAATGTCCACCAATAATTTAAATTCTTAGGTGTTGGATAATCAGTTAAATGACTAGCGAGTGATAAAAGTGGAAGCCTGTCATTAAACCATTTTCCAAATTTTGAACTAGGAACGTACTCGTGATCACTCATAATTATTTATTATCCAATTTTAATAGTGTTGCTGTTGACAAATTCATATTTTGGAACTTCCATGTTTGTTGGAGCAGGACCTTTTCTAATTCTTCCAGAAATATCGTAATGTGAACCATGACAAGGACAAAACCAGCCATTGTAGTCTCCTTTATCATTTAAAGGGACACATCCTAAATGCGTACAAACACCTAACATAACTAACCATTCTGGATCTTTTGCTCTATCCTCATCTTTTTCAGGGTCTTTTAAATCTTCCATTTTAACAGCTCTTGCTTCAGCTACTTCCTCGGGTGTTCTTCTTTTAATAAAAACTGGTTTTCCTCTCCAGAGTACAGTGATTGTTTTTCCAGGTTGAACTGAACTTACATCAACTTCTGTGCTAGCTAATGCTTTAACAGATGCATCTGGGTTCATTTGATCAACAAGTGGCCAAACAACAGCTCCTACCCCAACAGCTCCTACCGCATATGAGGCTGTAAATAAAAATTCTCTTCTTTCAGGTTTTTTTTCAGACATCTTTAATTTTTTGTATATTGTTATCTAATATATGATTTCATATAAGAAAAAAGTTTTTTTTCCACTGAAACAATGACACATAAAACATGAATTTGAGACCTAAAATAGCCTTATATGAACCTGATATTCCTCAAAATACAGCTGCTATTATCAGAACATGTGCATGTCTAGGAGCTGATTTAGAAATAATTGAACCATGTGGTTTTTTATTCAGTGATAAAAGATTTAAAAGAGTTGTGATGGATTATATGGATGAAAAAATGATAAAATTTTATCAAAGTTCAGATGAATTTTTTAAATCAAAAAAGAATGAGAGAGTAATATTATTAACAACTAAATCAGCAGATTCTTATACTGCCTTCAAATTTGAGAGTAATGATACACTATTATTTGGAAGAGAAAGTGCTGGTGTACCAGACCATGTTCATAATTTAATTAAGTATAGGTTAAAAATACCCATGATGGACAATAAAAGATCTTTAAATATAGCCTCTTCAGTTGCTATAATTCTTTCAGAAAATTTAAGGCAAACTAACTTTAATAAATAATGGACAAAGAAATTAAAAAAAAACTTGCTTCTAATTGGTTTAAGTTGCTGCAAAACACAATTTGTAATGACATTGAAAAACTAGAGGGTAAGAAATTAAAGTTTAAATATAAAACTTGGAATAGAAGTGAAATTAAGGATGAAGGTGGTGGAGAGTTTAGAATTTTAAAAGATGGTAAGATTTTTGAAAAAGTTGGTGTAAATTTTTCAGAAGTGCATGGAAAGTTTTCAAAAGAAATGAGTAAAAAAATTCCAGGTGCCTCTAAAAATCCAAATTTTTGGGCATCAGGAATTTCTATTGTAATGCATATGAAAAATCCTCATGTTCCAGCAATTCATTTTAACACTAGATTTATCTACACAACACATGGATGGTTTGGTGGCGGTATGGACGTAACCCCTTGTATCCAAGATCTTAAAGAAAAAAGCTTCCTTCATACTGAATTAAAAAAAATGTGTAATCGACATGATAAAAAATTTTATAAAAAATATAAAAAGTGGTGTGATGAATATTTTTATTTACCCCATAGAAAAGAAACAAGGGGAATTGGTGGTATTTTTTTTGATTACAAAAAAAAAGATTGGGAGAAAGACTTTAAATTTGTAACAGATCTTGGAGTTACCTTTCAAATGTTATTTAACTCGATAATACAATTAAAACACAAAAAGAAATGGACTGTAAAACAAAAGGAGATACAATATATTAAAAGAGGTAGATATGCTGAGTTTAACTTACTATATGATAGAGGAACAAAATTTGGCCTACAAACAGGTGGTAATGTTGAGGCAATATTAATGTCTTTACCTCCAATAGCAAAATGGAATTAAAATGGATAAAGAACCAATAACAGCAGATGGTCTTGAAAGTTTAAAGGAAGAGTTAATTTTTTTAAAAGAAAAAAAAAGACCTCAAATAGTTGCTGCAATATCTGAAGCAAGATCTCATGGGGATCTGAAAGAGAATGCTGAATATCATGCTGCAAAAGAAGAGCAATCTCATAACGAAGGAAGGATTACAGAAATAAATGATATTATTGCAAGAGCAAATGTTATTGATGTAACCAAAATGAGTAATGATGGCAAAGTCATCTTTGGCTCAACTGTAGATTTAGAAAATTTGGATACTGGAGAAAAAATTACCTATAAAATAGTTGGAAAAGATGAGGCTGACCTTCAAAAAAAACTGATATTTTTTCAATCACCTATAGGTAGAGGTTTAATTGGAAAAAACAAAAATGATTTAGTTGAAATTAAAACTCCTGCAGGTGTAAAAAACTTTGAAATTAAAGATGTAAAGTACGTTTAATTACTTACTATTTTTTGAACTTCTTTATCTGAAATTTTAAAATCATTACTAGTCCAGACTTCTTCTATTACTTTTAACTTCTGTCCCAGCTCCCTTCCCTCAGGAATTTGATATTTTTCCATCAAAGTACTAGCTTTAAATGGCATAACAGGCATTTCTTTTTTTTTAAAAATTTCAATCATTTTAATTAACTTATTGTCTACTTTTTTGGATTTAAAAATTTTAAAATAAAGAACATCTAATAATGCCTCCCTACCATTAAAATAAAAAATTTTATTTAGATTTTTTTCTGAAAAGGTTTGGTTTGTATTTTTTTCTAAATTAAACTTATTTAAAAATATAAGTCTTTTTTGATCTTTTTTGGATAAATTAAATTTATAAATAAAGTAATCTACATTGTCAGTTCCATCAATAATCATTAAAGACAATAAGAAAATAAAGTCCATTTCAAGAAAGTTTTTTTTTGCAAAACTATTCATTTTATTGAATAGAGAAATATTTTTTATTTGTGGAAAAATAAGATTTATAATCTCTAAACAATCCTTATCCTTAGTTAACTTTAGAAAACCATTTGATTTTAATAATTTTTGAAATTCATCTATTAATCTTTCTGAGGAAATACTTGAAACACCACTTAGGTTTTTTTTAATTGCTTTAATAACTTGTGGGTCATGACTATGCTTAGAATAACTAAGAAAAAATCTGACATATCTTAATACCCTTAAATAATCCTCTTTAATTCTGGTTTCTACATTTCCAATAAAATTAATTTTTCCTCTTTCTAAATCTTTTTTTCCATCAAATGGGTCAAATAAACTTCCTTCAATATCCGCGTAAATAGAATTGATAGTAAAATCTCTTCTAGAAGCATCTTCTTTCCAGCTATCAGAGAACTCTACTTTTGCATGTCGTCCATCTGTATCAATGTCTTTTCTCAATGATGTAATTTCAAACTTTATATCATTAATTAACGCTGTAATTGTTCCATGTTCTATTCCACTCTCGTAATATTTTATGTCCTTTTTAGTAAGAGCCTCACAAACCTCTTTTGGATTTAAATTAACTGCTAAATCTATGTCATCATATGCTTCTTTATTAATAATCTTTCTTACACATCCACCTACATACCGGATTTCACTATTGCTAGAGTATGAATGAATTGCTTCAAATATTTTTGAAACCTCTGTTTCCTTTTTAATATTTTTGAAGCCTAAATTTATGTGATTAAGGTTTTGAGATCTAAAAAAAATTTTATCTAATAAGCTATTCATATATGGCTGGCCCACAAGGATTCGAACCTCGGATCTCTGTACCAAAAACAGATGTGATACCACTTCACCATGGGCCAATATTAGTTGCATATATCACAAAAAAAAAAAATTATATAGTTTTTGATTCAATACACCAGTGGTTATTAAATTTTCGTTTATATTGGCTGCATGCTTTTTTGCAGGCCTTTTTGGAATGAAAATAAGCCACTATTGAGGATCCTGATCCGGACATTCTAACAAATAGGGTGTTGGGTAAACCATTGAGGTAGGATTTAATTCTTTTAAGTTCTGGATATTTATTTAAGGCAACCTTTTCAAGATCATTGTCCAAATTTTTTAAATATTTTGCTTCAAATAGTTTCTGTTTAGGAGGGTTAAATTGAGGTTTAGAGAATGAATCAACTTTAGAATAAATATATTTTGTAGAACATCCAAAGTTAGGTTTCGCAACCAATATATGAAATTTAATTTTATTTTTGAATTTTTTAATATCTCCATTAGATAAAAGAATAGCAAGTGATGGCTTTATACCTAAAATCACATCTGATCCTATTTCATTACTTATTTTTTTTGAGTCATTTTTTTTTATTTTAATTAATTTTTTTTCAATAAAAAAATTTAATAGACTGGCAGCATTCATAGACCCACCTCCCATTCCGGCTTTTTGAGGTATATGTTTTATAACTTTAATTTCAAATTTTTTATTATTCAAAAGTTTTTTGTTATCTAAAATTTTTAACAATTTTGAAATAGTATTAATTTTACTGATGTTTTTAGAAAATCTTCCAATAAAATTGATTTTATGCTGTTTTGTATTGCTTTCTGTTATTGTAATTGAATCATGTAAATCGATAAAAGAAATTAAACTTTCGATATTATGAAGCTTTGATTTTTTTCCTGTAACGTTTAGAGCTAAATTTATCTTTGCATAAGACTTTATCTTAAAACTATTCATAATTTAGGAATTTTTTAATCCCTCTAATAATTTATTTTTAATAGTTTTTTTCATGGCATCTTCAGTCTCATCTAAATTTAAAACAGCTTGCCAAAAATATCTTGCTTGAATTTTTCTATCAAGCTGCCAAAGAATATCACCGTAATGATCATTAACTACTGGATCCTGAGGCATTAATTCAACTGCTCTTTTAAGAAAATTTTCTGCTTTTTCATATTCGTCAACTAAGTAATATGCCCAACCGATTGAATCAATAATGTATGGATCGTTACTTCTGGCTTCATAAGCTTTTTCAAGCATTTTAAGAGCAGTATCAATTTTATGCTCTCTTTCCAACCATGAGTAAGCTAAATAATTTAATACATAAGCATCATCTGGGTTGGCTTCTAGAGACTTTAATAAATCTTTATCTGCTTTTACATAATCTCCAGATCTCTCGTAACTTCCTCCACGCCTATATAATATTTCAGCGTATAAGTCAGAATTAGCGTTCATTTTTAAAAGTATTTGATCATAAAAATTTATTGCTTCAATATATTTTGAAGCATTTTTATGCATATTTGCAATATCAAATATAATTTTTTTATTTGGGTTTTTAATTTCTTTAAATTTTTCATTGATAAATTTTAGAGATGCTTCTTTATTATTTTTTTTTAAAATAATTTGAGACTCTTTTTTTAACTTAAACCAATAATAAAATTCATGCTTTTTATCAAATGCTTCAAGAGTTTTTAATGTATTGGAATAATCATCACTCAAATAATAATTTTCAGCTAATAAAGACAAATTGAAAATAAATTTAGGATTTAAATAGTTTGCTATATTTAAATAAAAATTTGATTTCTCATAATCATTCTGAGAGGAATAGAGATTTGCTATTAGAAAAAATAGTTCACTAACAATGTCATTCGAATTTGTACATGAAAAAATTTCTTGGAAATTATCTAGGTTTTTATCTTCTATCCATTTTTTACCTTGAGAAATTAATACTGATGAATTTAAATAATCAAAATTATTAGTAACTTTTTTTGCCTTATCGTAATTATCTTTCTTGATTAAATAACTGATCAAAAAAAATACATACCTTGAATAATCAGCATCGTTTTGTGAATTAATTAATGTATTAAAATATCTCTCTGTATCTTTATCATTTAAATAACATCTTTGAAAAACTTCGTTAATAAATGAAAAATTTCCAAACGTATTTGTTTGTTTCACTAATTTTTTTTCTTCAAAAACTGATAAATATTGCTTGAAGGTTTCTGCAATGATTAATGAAAGTCTATCATTGTTAATAAATTCATATGATCTATCAATATAAACTTTACTTTTTTTAAAGTTTTTTTTCTTTAAACTATCAACCGCCAGCAACAAATTAGCCTGAAAAAAGTCAGAGTTGTTTTTTGTTGAGTTCTGTTTAACTTGATTAATTGCTTTCTTAACTTTGCCATCAAGTACTAAGGAAAATACATACCTCTCAAGATAGGCATCATGCTGTTTTATTAATATTTTTGATGAATTAAAAAATTTTAAAGCTTCTATATTATCTAGATTTTCATAAGCTACAATTCCTGAAAAATAATTAGACAAATACCTTGCATTAAAATCATTTAAACTGGTATTTTTTGAGTATAATGGACTCTGATAAAGTATTAATATTAAAAAGAATTTAAAAAACTTTACCAACATTTGGCCATTCTATGTCTAAAAAAGTAATAAATCAAAAAACGAATTTTGACTCTGAGTTCTTAAACACTACTGGATCTGACTTTATTTTTGATGAAAAACCAATCAATAGACTAAAAAATACTAGTAATGACTTAAAAAAAGATCTGAGTATTCAAAAAATAGATAAAGTTAAAGAACTTGAGAATCTTAAAGAACAAATAAACTCAATTAGTGATTGTAACTTAAAGAATAATTCAAAAAAAATAATTTTAGGAGATGGGAATATTAATAGCTCAATAATGATAATTGGTGAAGCCCCAGGCATTGAAGAAGATAACGCCGGATTAACTTTTATGGGTGAAGTAGGAGATCTTTTAAAAAAAATGCTGATTGCAATAAACATTAAAAAACAAAATATTTACGCAACTTATGCTGTAAACTTTAGACCTCCTGAGGATCGAAAACCAAATTCTACAGAAATTAAGAGATATTCCCAATTTTTACAAAAACATATTTCAATAATAAATCCTAAAATAATAATTCTTATGGGTAGTACTGCTATGGAATCTTTAACAGGTTTAAATAGTAAAATTTCTATTGAGCGAGGAAAATGGAAGGAAGTAATTATCAAAAATACAAGTTACAACGTTATCATAACTTTTAATCCCTCTTATCTTTTAAGAGCTCCTGAAAATAAAAAACATTCATGGGATGACTTAAAAAAGATTAAACAAAAAATCTTAGATCTAAAACTATCCATTTAATGAAAATTTTAGCAGGTGTTGATGAAGTTGGCAGAGGAAGTTTAATCGGGCCTGTTTATGCAGTAGCTATCATATTAAATAATTCTATTGATAAAAAATTATTGAAAGATTCAAAAACTCTAACAAAGGACAAAAGAGAAGAGCTTGAAAAATATATTAAAAAAAATTCTATATGGGCTATAGGCCAGGCATCGACTAAAGAAATTGAAAAAATTAATATATTGCAGGCAAGTTTACTTGCAATGAAAAGAGCTATTCTTAAATTGAAAACAAAACCTTCACTTGTTTTAATTGATGGCAACAAACTGCCTGATCTTAAAAACTATAAATTAAAATATGTAATTAAAGGAGATCAAAAAATCCCAAGCATTTCTGCTGCATCAATTGTTGCAAAAGTCAGTAGAGATAAATTTATTACAAAACTTTCAAAAGAGTTTAATAATTATGGATGGGATACAAACTCTGGTTATGGAACCAAAGAACATTTAAACGCAATTAAGAAATTTGGTATTACTAAATATCATCGAAAAACTTTCTCACCTATTTGTGATCTTTTATAATTTTCACGTGTAACAGCACAACATCTAGTTCTCTTAAAAATTCAGACACAATTTGAATCTAGTTATTTCAATCTCAGGTTGACGCAAGAATCCGTATGGAGTCTAATTGTTTTATACAAAATGGAAAACAATTTTAAAAATAAGATTATTAATGGTGACAGTCTTGAGGAATTAAAAAAAATTCCAAGCGAAACCTTTGATCTTGTTTTCGCTGATCCACCATACAATTTACAATTAAAAAATTCACTTACTAGACCAGACAGAAGCAAAGTCAGTGCTGTTAACGATAAATGGGATCAGTTTGAAAGCTTTAAAAAATATGATGACTTTACGGTTGCTTGGCTTTCTGAATGTAGAAGAATATTAAAAAAAGATGGAGCCATCTGGGTCATAGGAAGTTATCATAATATTTTTAGAGTAGGCACTGCAATACAAAATTTAGGTTTTTGGATTTTAAATGATGTTATCTGGAATAAAAATAACCCAATGCCTAATTTCAGAGGAACAAGGTTTACAAACGCTCATGAAACTTTAATTTGGGCTTCTAAAAGTGAGAAGTCAAAATATACTTTTAACTATCAATCTTTGAAATGTTTAAATGACGATCTTCAAATGAGATCTAATTGGAATTTACCTATTTGTAATGGTGCAGAAAGACTTAAAAAAAATGGTAAAAAAGTTCACTCTACTCAAAAACCAGAATCTTTATTACATAGAGTTTTATTGGCATCATCAAACAAGGACGATTTAATTCTAGACCCATTCTTAGGATCTGGAACAACTGCAACGGTTGCAAAAAAATTAGGTAGAAAATATTATGGTATAGAGAAAGAGAAGACTTATTTTAAAGCAGCAGAAGAAAGGTTAAAAAATACAAAACCTTTAGAGGATAATTTCTTAGACACTTTAAAAAATAATCGATCTAAGCCTAGAATACCTTTTGGATCACTAGTAGAGCTTGGAATAATAAAGCCTGGAACAAGTATTTTTGATCAAAAGAAAAAAATAGTTGCTAAGATTATGGCAGATGGAAGTATCAAGCATAATCAAGCTGAAGGATCAATTCATAAAGTTGCAGCAACAATACTTGGTTCTGAAAGCTGTAATGGATGGACTTTCTGGCATTGTACAGTGAATGGCGTTTCTGTGCCAATTGATAATTTAAGACAAAGATTAATTTCTAAAAATTAGTCTTTATAAATTTTACCAAGATAACTGTTAATAAATTTTTCATTTTTAACTAATTTTTTTATTACTAAGTTTCTAATCCAAATTATTAATGGATTAGATAAATGAAAAGCAAAATAATTAAGTTTTGATTTCATATCAATCATCCTTACTCTTTTAACTCTTTCAGAGTTAAATTGAGTGTTTTCATTTTCTAAATTTTTATAAAGTTCATTGGCAACCTCTATTGATTGAGAGGCGCCTTGAGCAAAGGTTGGGGGTAAAGCAAAAAAGGCATCTCCAATGATAAAAGTATCTTTATTTTTTGGTTCATTGACATCAGAACTCACAAATATTGGAAAACATTTAATACTTTTTAGATTGTTCATTGTTTCGGGGGGTACTTGCTTTGATATTTCAGATATAATAGATGCAGCAAAATCTTTGTTCTCAAATAAAGAATAATCAGATAACTCTTTAGTGCTAAGCTTTTTTCTAAAAATGGTAATAAAGTTAAACTGTCCTTTGCTATTAACTGGATAAAGAACTGAGTGTAAATTAGACCCTAAAAACAAAGATATATTCTCTGGGTTAATGCCCTTAAGGGCATCCTGGTCAATTGTTGCTCTTAAGGCAATAGAGTTAAAATACTTTGGCTTAGTTTCTTTATTGGCAATTAATGATTTTGTCTTTGAAAAAGTTCCATCGGAGATAATTAAGTAATCACATTTAACAGATAAACCATCCTCAAAAGAAACTTCTTTACTTTCTGCTTCTTCATTAATTTTTATAACTTTTTTATTATAATGAATAATATTTTCATGAAGCCCATCTTTTAAGAAATTAATTAAAGTAGAGCGTTGTAAGGTAGTATATTTTGTATCAGTGCTGTTAAACATGGATATATCTAAATCACATATTTTTTTATTATTTTTTAAAGAATAAAAATCTAGTTTATTGGGGTGAAATTTATCTTCTATCCTGATTTTTTGAAAATTTATTTGATTTAACAGTTTGATGCTATTAACTGAAAGTTGAATTCCATATCCTTTTTCCAAATTAACAGAAGCATTTTTCTCATAAATTGTCACTTGGTAATTAGAGTTTTGACTTAAAAGATTTGCAATATACAGGCCTGAAATACCAGCTCCTATTATTGCTATATTTTTCATTAAATCTTTTTTAAATAATTAAAAATTTTTTTAGTAAATGTGGGCAAAGTATAATCTTCAAGCTTAGAGCTATCAATCCAAGAAGAGTTAGAAATTTCACCTTTTAACTTGGAAAACTTGATTATTACATTCATATTCATATTGGATATCTTGAAGTTTAAAGCTTTTGCTAAATTATCAGGTTTGGATATTTGCTTCATGGGAAATATTTGCAAATTCTTTAAAAAATTAAATTTAGTATTTTTGATTAACAAAAATTTATTATTCTTTTTATAAACTTCTAATAAATAAAATTTATCAATCTTCTTTTTTCTTTCTTTTATTATTTCAAAATCTTTTTTTTTAAAAGACTTACAATTTTTAATTAAAGGACATTGGTGACATAAGGGATTTTTAGGTCGACAAATCAATGCACCTAGCTCCATTAGCGCTTGAGCATAATCGCTTGCTCTAGTTGAATTACCTAATATTTTTTTATTCTTAACAAGATTATCTTTTGTAATTTCTTTGGGTAATTTTAAATTTAATAATCTTTTAATTACTCTTTCAATATTTCCATCTAAGGGAATAAATGGCTTGTTAAAGGCAATTGCCATTATTGCATTAGAAGTGTAGTCACCTATTCCAGGTAATAATTTTAATTCATCAATCGTGTTTGGTAACCTTCTATTAAAATTTTTTTCTAATATTTGTGCAGTCTTTTTTAAGTTTTTTACTCTTGAATAATAACCAAGGCCCTCCCAATATTTTAAAAGCTTATGTTCCTTAATTTTTGATAGAGATTTAATATCTGGAATATCTTTTATAAAATTATTAAAGTATGGAATTACAGTTGCAACCTGCGTTTGCTGTAACATAAATTCACTTACTAAGGTGAAATATTCTCGCTTAACTTGTGATAACTCTTTTCTCCATGGGAGTGATCTTTTATTATTATCGTACCAATAAAGAATTTTTTTTGTTAGTATGGATTTGGTCATATGCAATTTAAAAATAATACTAAGCAGAGGTTTAAAACTATTCAAGGCTTAAGGTCTTTTAAAGACACTTTGCCAAAAAACATTAAAAAAATAATCAAAAAAAAGGGTCATATATTTTCTGAAACACTTAATAACTGGAAGTACATAGTTGGGGATGATCTTTTTCAAATATGCTATCCCAAATCCTTTAAAAATTCGAATAAATTTGGAGTAAGCACTCTTCAAATAATGGTAAAGAGAGGTCATGAGATTGATTTAGAGTATTCTAAAAAAGTAATAATGGATAAAATGAATAGTTTTTTTGGCTATGCCGTTGTTGAGAAATTGAAATTCATAAGCTTTGATGACGCCCAAACAAAGTTCAAAAAATTAGACACTAATGAAAATCATGTGACAAATATTAAATATGCAGATAGGATAAATAGTATTAAGAATGATAAAATTAAAAAATCATTACTTGAATTAACAAAACTATTTAAACAACGATGAAAAAATTCACCTCAACATTATTTATAATATTTTTAATCTTCTCCGCTAAAGCGCTTGCTGCAGATAATGAAATGGTCAAAAGAATTTCTGAAGGAGAAGAAAGTGCTAAAATAACAATAATTGCATACGAGTCATTGACTTGTGGTCACTGTGCAAATTTTCATAAAGATGTATATCCTGAACTTAAAAAAGACTTCATTGATAAAGGATTAGTAAAAATAGAATTTAGACATTTTCCATTAGATTTAGCAGCTTTTAATGCATCAAAAATTGCTCAGTGTAATAACGATGGTAATTCAAATATTTTGAATATTTTATACTCTGGGCAAAAAAAATGGGCTAGAGGAAAAACTCCAGAAGAAGTAACGGGTTATTTAAAAAAATTCTTAGAAAGTGAAAGTGTAAACTTAGATTTTGAAAAATGCTTAAGTGATAAAGCTATAGAAGATTACGTTTTAAATGATCGAATCGATGGGGTAAAAAAATTTGAAGTTAATGCTACTCCTACGATAATAATTAATGATAAAAAGTTTGATAAAGCCCTAAATTATAAGAATTTAAAAAAATATCTGGAAAAACTGATATAAGTTAGTCCATGGAGTTTAAAAAAATCCAATTAAACGGATTTAAATCATTTGCTGAAAAAACAAATTTTCTTATAGAGCACGGCTTAACCGGCATCGTTGGTCCAAACGGTTGTGGGAAATCTAATATTGTGGAATCCTTAAGATGGGTTATGGGTGAAACCTCAGCTAAGAGTATGCGTGGTTCAGGTATGGAAGATGTTATCTTTAATGGCACATCTAATAAATCTTCTAAAAATATAGCAGAGGTTTCTATTAGTGTAGATAATGCAAGTCATGATGGTCCAATGCAATATAAAGATTTAGATCATATTGAAGTTAGAAGAAAGATTGAAAAAGATAAGGGTTCAAAATTTTATATAAATGACAAAGAAGTTAGAGCTAGAGACGCTCAAATGTTTTTTGCAGATTTATCTACGGGTGCTCATTCACCATCAATGATTAGTCAGGGACGAATTGGAGCTTTAGTAACTGCTAAGCCTACTGACAGGCGTGCAATCTTGGAGGAAGCAGCTAATATTTCAGGGTTACATGTGAGAAGACATGAGGCTGAACTTAGATTAAATGCTGCAGAGACAAACTTAAAAAGAGCTGATGAATTAAGAAGACAACAAGAAAAACAATTAGCAAACCTTCAGAAACAAGCTGAAGAAGCAACGAAATATAAACTTATATCTGAAGAAATAAAAAAAATTGAAGCAGGGCTATATTATTTAAAATTATTAGACATTGATAATGAGATTAGAATAGAAAATGAAATTAACAATGAAGCTGAAGAAGAGGTAAGTAACTTCAATCAACAGATTGCTCAATTTGAAAATTTAATTAAAACTGAAACAGATAAAGTTTCTCCCTTAAGAGAAAAAAATATAGAAAATCTATCCAAAATTCAAAGATTAAATTTAGAGCTACAAAATTTAGATGAAGAAAATGTTAGAACTCAAGATGAAATTGAAAATATTAAAAAATCCCTAAAAACTATCGAGGAAGATATAGATAGAGAAAAAGGGATTGTAATTGATGCTAACTCAAATGAAAGACGCCTAAAAGAAGAGAAAGCTGAATTAATAGAAATAGATTCTAAATATTTTGAAACAGAAAAATTATCAAACGAAGATCTTGAGAAGGCAAAAAACCTATTAAAAGATGAACAAAAATCTGTTGATGAAATTATTAATATTTTTGCTGATGGAAATATAAATATTGCTATTGGGCCAATTAAAAATGTTAAAAATACAATCACCAGAGCTAAAGAATTGATTAATAACAATGAAATTAATCAAGCACTTACTTTACTTGATAGATGTCAGATTGAAATAGACGGTTTTTTAGATAATCTTGAAGATGAGGAGAGTAAAAAAAAGCTTTCCAATATTAATGAAAAAAATGAAAATATAAAATTATTGCAAGAAAAATATGCTGATAGTTTTAGTAAAAATCAATCAATAAAAAAAGAGTCTGTAAAAAGAAATGAAAGAATTAAAGCTATAGAATCAGAAGTTGAAAGTTGGAAAAACTTACTCTCTAATTCTGAAAAAATGGTTTCTGAGCTAACTGAAAGAAAAAATAAATTACTATCACAGTTAAATGAGCGTGATCAACAACCCAAAGCCCAAGCAGAAAGAAAAGGACAAATTACTGAGGGTCTAAGAATTTCACAAAATGAAAAAATTGAAAATGAAAAAATAATTGAAGAAACAGATAAAAAGATAAACTCTTTAAGACTTGAGTTAAATGACGTTCAAGAAAGATCTATTCAAATAAGAGAAAGAAAAGCAAGCTCAGGAGCAACTATCGAAGGTTTAAAAAAAAGGAAAGAAGATCTGTTAGAAAGAGTTAGTTCTGAACTTAATCTTGAAGAAAATGATATTCTAGAAAATTCTAATTTAAATGGTGTTGAAGAGCTACCTGACTCTGTTGCACAAGAAGATGCTCTTGATGAGAAAAAAAGAGAAAGAGAAAAATTAGGATCTGTTAACCTTAGAGCCGATGAAGAAACCAGTAAATATGAAATAGAAATTAAAAAAATGGAACAAGATAGAGAAGATCTTGTATCTGCTATTATAAAATTAAAAGAAAGTATTAATGAATTAAATCAAAAAGGAAGAGAAAGACTATTAGAAGCTTTTGAAAAAGTTAATAGAAAATTTAATGAGGTTTATACAAAACTATTTAACGGTGGAAATGCAAAACTAGAGTTAGTAGACTCTGATGACCCTCTTGAAGCTGGTTTAGAAATGCTGGTAAGTCCTCCTGGTAAAAGACTTCAGTCTATAACTTTATTATCTGGTGGTGAACAAGCTTTAACAGCCTTGTCTCTTATTTTTGCAGTGTTCCTTACTAACCCATCTCCAATCTGTGTTTTAGATGAGGTTGATGCTCCACTAGATGATGCTAACGTAACAAGATTTTGTGGACTTCTTGATGATTTAACTAAAATAACTGACACTAAATTTATTATCGTAACTCACCATGCTCTAACTATGTCAAAAATGAATAGACTTTATGGAGTTACAATGCCTGAAAAAGGTATTAGCCAACTTGTTGCTGTTGATTTACAAAAAGCAGAGAGCATGGTTGCTTAATAATTTGAATGCCAAAAGATAGCCTTAAAACTCGCTTGGAGATTGCAAAAAATAAGCTTTCTAAGAAAAATCTGTATAAAAATGAAGAGGCACCCTCTTCTATTGGAACTGCCTTTAAATTAAGTACAGAATTAGTGTCCGCAGTGGCAGTTGGGACAATTATAGGGTTTATTTTAGACAAGACCTTTGGTACTAAGCCCTGGTTAATATTAATATTTTTTTTTGTAGGTGTTGTTGCTGGAATTATAAACGTATTCAGATCTGCAAAAAATATGCAAAAATAGATTTAAAAAATTATGGCTACAAACCCGATGAACCAATTCGAAGTCTATAGAATTGGACCAGAAATTAAATTAGGCGCAATAGATATTTCTTTCACAAATGCAAGTTTGTTTATGGTGATTAGTTCTCTTGCAATCTTACTAATTTTTAATTTAGGGTCAAAAAAAAATTCTTTACTACCAAGCAAGATGCAACTTCTTTCTGAATTAAGTTATACTTTTGTTTCCAAAATGATTAGTGATACCGCAGGATCAAAAGCAAAACCCTACTTTGCGTTTATCTTTTCAATATTTATGTTTGTGCTATTTTGCAATATGTTTGGGATGATCCCTTATGCTTTTACAGTAACTAGTCATATCATTGTTACTTTTATCTTGGCTTCATTTATTTTTGTGGGTGTAACAATTATTGGATTTATGAAGCATGGATTAGGATATTTAAAACTATTTGTACCTAGCGGAGTACCGGCAGTACTATTACCACTAATAGTTGTTATAGAAATAATTTCTTACTTAAGTAGACCAGTTAGTCTTTCAGTTCGTTTATTTGCAAACATGATGGCTGGTCATACAATGATGAAAGTTTTCGGAGGCTTTGTAATAAGCCTTGGAATAGTTGGTGGATGGCTTCCACTGAGTTTTTCGGTTGCATTAACTGGCTTGGAAATACTAGTTGCTTTTCTTCAAGCATATGTTTTCGCAATCTTAACCTGCATCTACTTAAACGATGCATTAAATTTACACCATTAACTAACATAAGGAGGATATGATGGAATTAGAAGCAGCAAAAATGATCGGAGCAGGACTAGCAGCAATAGCTCTAGCGGGTGCCGGTGTTGGGATTGGAATTATCTTTGGTAATTACCTTTCTGGCGCAATGAGAAACCCATCTGCAGCTCAAAAACAATTTCCTAATCTTTTATTAGGTTTTGCTTTAGCTGAAGCAACTGGCCTATTTGGATTAGTTGTAGCGTTAATTATTTTATTTGCATTTTAAATTTAATGATTAAAAAAATATTTTTTCAGTCGATATTTTTAAGCTTCCTGTTTTTTATGGAAGCTTTTGCAGCTGAAAGCGGTGGAATGCCTCAATTAAATCCAGAGTTTTGGGTTTCTCAAATTTTTTGGTTAATTATTACTTTTGGAATTTTATATGTTGTTTTATCTAAACTTATACTTCCAAAAATAAGTGCCAATCTAGAAACTAGAAAATCTCAAATTTTAGAAAATATTGAGGCTGCGGAAAAGCAAAGAGAAGAAAGTGAACAAAAAATTGAAGAATACGAAAAGATAGTACAATCTAGCAAGAATGAAGCAAAAAACTACTTTAAACAAGCTAGAGAAAAAGTACTGAAAGATATTGGTGTAAAGAAGGAAATACTGGAAAAAGAGCTTGATGAAGAAGTTAATAAAGCTGAGATTGAGATAAAAACTTTTAGAGATAATGCACCAGAAAAAATCAAAAAAATTGCTGTAGAGACCTCTTCGGACTTACTGCAGGAACTAATAGGAGCTGAAGTTAACAGTAGTAGTATTTCTGCAATAGTAGAAGATCTTTCAAGAAAAAAAATGGATGAATATTATGGTAATTGATGCAACTTTTTGGGTAGCTATATCCTTTTTAATATTTGTTGGAGCTTTAGTTTATTTAAAAATACCTCAAAAGATTAATGAACTTTTAAATAAGCTTATCCTTGATATTAAAAATGAAATAGATGAAAGTGAAAAACTAAGGCAAGAGGCAAAGGTTTTATTAGATAACGCTCAAAATAAACTTGATACCGCACAAACTGTGAGCAATGATATTTTACAACAAGCCAAAAAAGATAGCGATCATCTTATAATCGAAATGAATGATAAATTTCATAAATCTTCAGAAATTAAAAAAAGTTTAGCAGAAAATAAAATTTCACAAATGAAAGAAGCTGCACTTAAAGAAATAAAAGATGTTTCAATTAAAATTGCTGTTGATTCTGTTAAAAAAATTATTAACACATCTGTTGATAAATCAAAACTTGATGGTCTTTTTGAAAAAAACCTTGAAGAAACAAAAATAGCTTTAAAAAAATAAGCTCATAATTACCTTACAATTTTTTAAAAAAACTATAAATTAACCCAATGAAATCTATTGTCATTGGTTCTGGATTTGGTGGTATAGCTGCAGCATTAAGATTAAGAGCCAAAAATCATAAAGTAACTTTAATAGAAAAACACCCTGACTTGGGTGGAAGAGCTAGAGTGTTTAAAAAAAATGGTTTTACTTTTGACGCTGGTCCAACAGTAATTACTGCGCCATATCTAATTGAAGAGCTTTTCACTTTATTTAATAAGAAGTCTCAAGATTACATAAAACTCACTCCCTTAAAAATTTGGTATAGATTTATTTATGAAGATGGAGGTGTATTTGATTATTCTGGTGATGAAGATCAAATGAAAAAACAAATTGAAGAAATAAACAAAGATGATGTCAAAGGATATGAACAACTTGTAAAATTTACAAAAAAAATATTTGATAAAGGCTTCACAGAACTAGCTGATGTTCCATTTGATAAACCTCTTGTGATGATGAAACAATTGCCTTCTTTACTAAAACTTAAAAGCTATAAATCAGTTTATTCATTAGTTTCTTCATATATAAAAAATGAAAAATTAAGACGTATGCTAAGTATGCATCCTCTATTAGTTGGCGGAAACCCCTTTACTACAACATCAATATACGGATTAATTCTATATCTCGAAAAAAAATGGGGCATACATTACTCAATGGGTGGAACTGGGAACATAATCAGTGGCTTAGAAAAATTAATGATTGAACAAGAAATTGAATTAATCAAGGGACATGAAGTAACAGAAATAATTTCAAGTAATGGAAAAATTAGTGGAGTAAAATTAGACAATCAAAAAGAAATACTTTCAAATAATGTAATATGTAATGCTGATCCTCCTGCTGTATATGAAAAACTTCTAAGTCTAAATAAAACAAGCCCTCTATTTAAATGGAAACAAAATCGAATGCAGTATTCTATGGGTCTATTTGTTTACTATTTTGGAACAAAAAAAACATACCCAGATGTTGAGCATCACACAATCAAATTTGGTGATAAATATAAAGAACACCTGTGTGATATTTTTGATAATAAAAAATTAAATGATGACATAAGCTATTACCTTCATAGACCATCAGCTACAGACAAATCAATGGCGCCTGAAGGAAATGATTGCTTTTATGTTCTTGTACCCGTCCCAAACAATCAATCCAAAATTGATTGGAAAATTGAAGGTGAAAAAATGAAGAATTTAGTAATAGATAAAATGGAAAAAGCATTACTACCGAATCTTAGAAAAAATATTATTGAAGATTTCTACTTAACGCCAGATTATTTTGAAAATGAATTGAATACCAAATTTGGATCAGGTTTTTCGATTCAGCCAAAATTTACTCAATCTGCATATTTTAGATTTCATAATAAATCAGAAATTTATGATGGATTATACTTTGTTGGAGCAGGAACGCACCCCGGTGCAGGGGTTCCAGGTGTACTCTCTTCAGCAAAGGTTTTAGATAAAATATTATAATGTCAAAAAATAATTATTTATCTATTTATGCCAAGTCGTTTAACTGGGCAGGTTTTTTTTTACCAAAAAATATTTATGAAAAATGCTCATCTCTTTATGATTTTTGTCGAACAATAGATAATATTGCTGATGATAAAAATGAACTAAGTATTAAAAAGAAAAATTTATTAATTTTTAAGAATAATTTTATAAATAAAAATTTTGATAATTTGATAATAAAAAATATGTGGATCCTCATGGAGGAAAATAAAATTTCAATCAAGATTGTTGAAGATTTATTTGATGGTATTGAGTCTGATTTAAATGAGGTAGTTAAATTTAACAAAAAAAAAGAATTGTTAATATACTCTTATAGGGTTGCTGGTACTGTAGGCTTAATGATGGCAAAAGTTTTAGGTGTACAAAATAAAAACTCCATGAAATCAGCAATAGATCTTGGTATTGCAATGCAATTAACAAATATTTCAAGAGATGTAATTGAGGATATGAATAATAATAGATTTTATATTAATCATGACTTCGAGACTATAAAGAATACATTAAGTATGGCTGATTTGTTCTACGAAAGCTCCTTTGCCTCTATAAAAGAAATTCCTTTTAGGTTTAGGTTTGCAATACTTGTTGCTAGAAGAATTTATAGAAAAATTGGTGCTAAAATTTTACAAAAAGAAAATATATACAATTACAATAGAAGCGGAAAAATCTATGTAGCTAATTTAGGTAAGTTGTACCAAACATTTCTATCTATATTAGACTTGATAAAACTCATATTTATAAATGAAAAAAACCACCTTAGAAATAAAGAGCATCTTTTAATCAATGAAGAAATAGATTTAAATGAAAGAATTTGATTATATCATAATTGGAGGTGGATGTGCAGGATTGTCACTTGCGTATGAGCTAGACCTTCATAACAAACTAAAAGATGCAACTTTAGCAATCATAGAGCCACGATTAGAATACAAAAGAGATAAGACTTGGTCTTATTGGAAGACCGTAGATCATAACTTTCAAGATTGTGTTCAGAAAAGTTGGAATAATTTTTCAATAAATATACCTGGAAAAACAAAATTTTTAGAGTGCAACGGATTACCTTATGAAGCTATAGATAGTGGTTTATTTTATGAAAAAATAAATACACGATTAAAAAAAAATAAAAATATTAGCTTTTACAAAAATACTAATGAAATAGACCTAAATAGTGCTTTTATCTTTAATAGCGTTCCCCTACTGGATTCTAAAGAGGATAAGCTCTGGCAACATTTTAAAGGTATTGAGATCGAAACTAAAAAAAATGTATTTGATGATGAAATTTTTAATTTGATGGATTTTGATTGTGATCAACGTGATAGTGTTCATTTTTTTTACACATTACCTTATACAAAAAATAAAGCTTTAATTGAAACTACTTGGTTATCTAAGATAAAAAATGATTCTTTAAAAGATTATGATGAACAATTAAAAAATTATATAAGAAATCATCTTAATATCAGAGATTATAAGGTTAACTATAGCGAAGTAGGTGCAATCCCATTATTTCATCCCACATTTTCTAATGAAAGAAATAAAATGAATATAGGTACTGCTGGAGGAATGACTCGATTAAGTACTGGTTATACCTTTTTAAATATACAAGAGCACAGCAAATACATAAGAAAAAATATTCACACTATCAAAGAGAGTAAAAGATATGAAATTAATAAAAAATATAAATTTTTGGACGAAATATTTTTAAAAGTTCTTAATTACCATCCTGAAAAAATGGCAAATATATTTTTTGATATGTTTAGCAATTCGCCTGAGACAATTATTAAATTTTTGTCTAATAAAAGTAGTTTATTACAAGATTTATTTATAATACTCAAAATGCCTAAATGGCTTTTTATCAAAATATTTTTTAAAAATGATAAATAATCAAATTAAAAAAATTAATTTCTTTCATTCTATTATTTTTTTATTTTTTTCTGCTTCACTTGCTCTTATTTTTGATCAATTTAAAAGTCTGTCTATATCTCCAATTATTTGTCTATTACTAATCCTATCAATTGGAATCTCACATGGTGCATTGGACAATCAAAAAGGTAAAAGACTGATAAAATTATATAATATTAATAATATTTATTATTTTTACTTAATTTATTTAATAATTGCTGCTACTATAATTACTATTTGGTTGCTTGCACCAACTTTATCACTGATCATTTTTTTAATTGTTGCTGCCTATCATTTTGGTAAAGAAGATACAGAATTTCTAATAACTAAAAAATCTAACATAAATATAATTCTTTATTTTCTAAAAGGAATATTAATTATTATTGCACCCTTAATGTTTCATTTTGTTGAAACAATCAATATTTTTAAATTACTATTAATACAAAATGAAAGTTTTTATCTATTTTTAAATTTTATAGAAAATAATTATATAATTACTTTAATTTTTTTAATCTCCTTACTCACAAATATTTATTTTTTTTTAAAAGATTTCAAACCAGTTAACTTATTAATATTTTTTGACTTCACTTCAATTTTAATTTTAAATTACTTCTTTGCGCCTTTGGTCGCCTTCACATTATATTTTTGCTTTTTGCATTCTTTTAGGCACTCTCTCTCATTAATTACTGAATTAGATAAATATAATTTTAATAATGGACTATTAATTTTTATCAAAAAAGCTGCGCCCTTGACAATTTTGACTGCTATTTTCTATTTGTTAAGCTTATATTATCTTTCAAATCATTACCTGGTAAACGATGCAATATATAAAGTTATATTTATTGGTTTGGCGTCCTTAACCTTTCCACATATATTGCTTGAATACTTTCTAGAAAAAAATGAAAAATAAAGAAATTAAAATATTATTATCAGCACCACGTGGCTTTTGCGCTGGTGTTGAGCGAGCTATTGAAATTGTCAAAAAAAGTATTACAAAATATGGAGCTCCAGTTTATGTGCGTCATGAAATAGTTCATAACAAACATGTTGTGGATAGTCTTAAGGCAATTGGTGCAATATTTGTAGAAGAACTTGATGAGATTAAAGATAAAAGTAGGCCTGTAATATTTTCTGCTCACGGTGTTCCAAAGTCAGTACCACAACAAGCAAATGGCTATAAGATGGAATATATAGATGCTACTTGTCCACTTGTATCCAAGGTGCATAGAGAAGCAGAAAATCTTTATAAAGCTGGATACCATATTGTCCTTATAGGACATATTAATCATCCCGAAGTTATAGGAACTATGGGGCAATTGCCTGAAGGATCAATTGATTTAATTCAGGATGAACATGATGTTGAGACTTATGAACTAGATGATAATAAAAAAATTGCTTATGTTACCCAGACAACACTCTCAGTTGATGACACAAAAAATATTATTAAAGCTTTAAAAAAAAAATTTCCTAAAATTAAAGAACCATTTAAAGAGGATATTTGTTACGCAACTACTAATCGTCAATCTGCTGTAAAAAATATAGCTAAAAAATGTGACATGTTTTTTGTTTTAGGAAGCAGAAATTCTTCAAATTCTGTACGCCTAGTTGAGGTAGCTGAACAATCAGGGTGTCCTCATTCTGAATTGATACACTCCGATAGTGAAATTCCATTTGAAAAATTAGAAAATTGCAAAGTTATTGGTATTTCCTCTGGAGCCTCTGCACCAGAAATTTTAGTTGAAAACTTTATTAACGAAATTAAAAGTAAATTTAAAGTAAAAATCGAAATAGTTGAGATCATAAAAGAAAGCATTGTATTTAAAGTTCCAGGAAAATTGAATTAAATGGCTGTATACACGAAGTTAATTAAAAAAGATATTTCATCATTAATTAACAATTATCAAATTAATAAAATAGAAAAATTCCAAGGTATAAAAAAAGGAATTGAAAATACAAATTATTTATTAAAAACAAAACAGAATAAATTTATTTTAACAATTTTTGAAAAGCGGGTTAAAAAAAAGGATCTACCTTTTTTTATGAATTTAATGGAGAAGTTAAATCATAAAAAAATTATTTGTCCTAAACCTTTAAGAACTAAAAAAGGAACACATATAACCAATATTAAAACAAAATCAGCCTGTATTGTAACTTTTTTAGAAGGCAAGGATAAAACAATCCTTAACAATAAAAACTGTTTTGATGTGGGAAAAAATATTGCAAAATTTCATAAAGTTACTGCAAAATTAAAATTATATAGGCAAAATTCTATGTCGATACATAGACTTAATGATTTGTTGAAAACTATAAAATTTAAATCTAATCAAATTACACCTAATCTTAAAAACACGCTCAACCTGTGTCTAAAAGATATCAAAAATAAATGGCCCAAGAATCTACCTCAAGGAATTATTCATGGGGATCTTTTTATAGATAATATTTTTTTTAATAAAAATAAATTTTCAGGTTTTATTGATTTTTATTTTTCATCTAATGACTATTTGATATATGAAATTGCAATCTGCATTAATGCTTTATGTTTCGATAAAAAAAAAATAAGTTTGTAATGAATAGTAGTAAGATTAAAAACTTAATTAATGGATATGAAAGTATAAGAACTTTATCTAAAAAAGAAAAAGATGCACTAAATGTAATGTGTAGAGGCGCTGCGTTACGATATCTTTTAACAAGGATATATGATTATTTTAACACTCCAAAAACTGCTTTGATTAAAATAAAAGACCCTATGGAATATCTACAAAAATTAATTATTCACAATAATCTTGGTCACTATAAAGATTATTATAAGTAATGATTAAAATTTATACAGATGGATCATGTTTAAATAACCCCGGTAATGGTGGTTGGGCTGCAATTATAAACCAAAATGGTGAAGTCAAAGAAATTAGTGGGAGCGTAAAAGACACTACTAATAATAAAATGGAATTGATGGCTCCTATTATGGCTCTAAAACAAATTAAACAAAATGATCAAATTGAAATCTATACAGACTCACAATATGTAAGATTAGGAATTACTGAATGGGTGCATAAATGGATAAAAAATAATTGGCAAACTTCAAAGAAAGAACCTGTTAAGAATAAAGAACTTTGGATACAACTATACGAGCTAACAAATCAATTTGAAATAAAATGGATTTGGGTTAAAGCACATGCAGGTAATGCCCTAAATGAAGAAGTAGATTTACTCGCAAAAAAAGCTGCTGAATTAAACTAATGATAGAAAATTTTGTGCTGCTGAAATTTCACAAGCACCAGCGTCTTCCTCTTCTTGTAATTTAATAACTTTAAGATTATCAATTAACATTGTGTATCTATTAGATCTAATTCCCAATCCTCTGGCACTTTTATCTACATCTGCACCTATTGCTTTTGTAAATTCTAAGAAAGGATCTGCCATCATTATAATTTTATTTTCTACATTTTGGCTTTTCCCCCAAGAGTCCATTACAAACGGATCATTTACAGAAATACAGACGATGTGATCTATGCCTTTTTCTTTATATTTTTCATAGTTATTTACGTATCCAGGCAAGTGTTTAGCTGAACAAACGGATGTATATGCTCCTGGTAGACCAAAAAGAACAATTTTTTTATCCTTATAAAATTCATGCGTATTTTTTTTAGTAGGATTACCATCTTCCATAATAAAAAATTCTGAATTTGGTATGTTATCGTTCTCTTTTAATTTCATTGTAATTTTTCCTTAATATATTTTTGAGTTTCATTTATATTATTTGAAATTATATCATAATTTTCTTTTTCATTCATTATATATTGTAATTCATTTGGAAGACTTGACTTGATACCAATTGATTTATCAATTGCGTCTGGAAACTTACAGGGGTGTGCTGTTGCTAAAACAATATTGTTACCTTCTATGTTAATTTTTTTTAATGCACCAAAGCCTATTGCACTGTGGGGGTCTAATATAACATTATATCTATTATGAACATCTTTAATAATATTTAAAACTTCAGTTTCACTCATATTTTCTGAAAGAAAATCTTTACTAATTTTTTGTAATTTATCTTTTGGAATAATATATTTTCCCTCTTCTTTAATTTTTTTCATAACATTGCCAGTTTCAACATCATTAAAATTATTTAAATCATAAATTAATCTTTCAAAATTACTTGCAATTTGAATATCCATACTTGGCGAATTTGTTTCAATCACTGTTTCAGCTTCATATTTTCCATTTGTGATTGCTCTATGCAAAATATCATTTTGATTTGTCGCTACTATAAGTTTATTTATTGGTAGACCCATTTTTTTAGAAAGATAACCAGCATAAACATCGCCAAAATTACCAGTTGGAACTGAAAAATTAACAAGCCTGTCATCCCGTATTTGAAAATATGTATAAAAATAATAAACAGCTTGTGCAATAATTCTTGCCCAATTTATTGAATTTACACCAGACATGTTTATTGAATTAGAGAATTCTTTATCTGCAAACATTGCCTTAACTAAATTTTGACAATCATCAAAATTACCATTTATAGCAATATTAAATACATTTTTTTCTTTAACTGTAGACATTATTTTTCTCTGAACCTGTGAAACTTTATTGTGTGGGTGTAGAACAAATATATTTATATTCTCTTTACCCTTAATTGCATCTATAGCAGCAGCACCAGTATCTCCTGATGTTGCAACTATAATATTAATTTGTTTACTATTTTTACTTAGATAATATTCATAAAAATTACCAAGTAACTGCATTGCTATATCCTTAAAAGCAAGTGTTGGACCATGAAATAATTCTAAAATCTTAGCATCACCAATTTTTATCAAATCTACGACGTTATCTTTTCGAAATGAAGAATATGACTTGTCTACAATTAATGACAGCTCTGCTTCTGTCATGAAATCACCAATAAATGGGAAAATTATTTTTTTTGCTAAGTCTTGATAGCTTAAATTACTTAAAGAGTTCAATTCTTCAGTAGTGTATTTTTTTATTTTTTTTGGGATAAATAGACCACCATCATCTGCTAGTCCTTTGATAAATACCTCCTCAAAACTGTACTCATTTGAGTTATCTCTAGTGCTTATATATTTCATCTAATAATTTTTTTTTCTCAAATATAAATATATTAAAAGAATTGAAATCGCTAACGAAAACCAAGTTAATGCATATTTTTTATGATTATTTGAAATATTTGCTGTAATTGATTTTGGTTTAGGAAATTCATTATTTCCAGAAAGATAAATTACATAAGGAGAAAAATTTTTACCTGTGAATTTAAAAATATCATCTCTATCTAATGTAAACCAGTAATTTTCAGATAGATCGTTTTCAGGCTTAAATATATTGGGTTTGATTTGTTTTCTCAAAACTCCATTAATATAGTTTTCATCTATTACGTTTATAGTTTCATCTTCTTTTTTATTAAATGGTATCCAGCCTCTATTTAATAAATAGTTATTATTGCCAACTTTTAATGGGTTAATAACTTCAAAGCCCGGTTTCCCTTTTTCATTTAAGTTATAAAGATAAATTTGTTTTTCAAAATCAATTGATCCTCTAGTTTTAACTCTAAGATAATTTTTATGTTTACTGTTTGATAAATTGACAGGTATGTCTTTCAGAGATGTCTCTATTTGATTAATTAATTCTAATTTCCAATTAAGTCTAATAATTTGCCAACTCCCTAATGCTAGAAAGACAGAAATGAAGAAAAATACAAAAATAGAAAATAAAAATTTATATCTCAAGAGCTAAAAATTAACTTCCCCAAATATAAATGGCAGCAAATAAAAATAGCCACACAACATCTACAAAGTGCCAATACCAAGCAGCTGCTTCAAATCCAAAGTGATGCTCTTCAGTAAAGTGACCTTTTCTTGCTCTCATTAAACATACCGCTAAAAATATAGTACCAATGATAACGTGAAAACCATGAAAGCCTGTTGCCATATAAAATACTGAGCCATATATATTTCCTGCAAAATCAAAAGTTGCATGCTGATATTCATAAACTTGCAGTAGTGAAAAAGAAAAACCAAGTATCACTGTTAGAACTAGTCCTTGAATAAAGCTTTTTCTATCACCTTCTAGCAATGCGTGGTGTGACCATGTTACTGTCGTTCCTGATAATAATAAAATTAATGTATTGATTAATGGGATATCCCATGGATCAAAAGTTACAATATCTTTAGGTGGCCATATTCCTCCTATTGCTAAAGATGGAAATAAACTTGCATCAAAATAAGCCCAAAACCATGCAACAAAGAACATAACTTCTGAAGCAATGAACAATGTCATTCCATATCTGTGGTGAATTTGTACTACTGGTGTGTGATGACCTTGGTGCTCTGCTTCGATAACAACATCTCTAAACCACATGTATGTTCCATATAATAGTAGTGCTAATCCCAAATACATTCCCCAAGAAACTTCGCTATGTAGATAATAAACTGAACCTATTGCTAAAATTAAGCATGAAAATGAAACGTAGATAGGCCATGGACTTGGGTCTACTAAATGATAGTCATGTTTTTTTTCTGCGGACATTTTTATAATTTTGATTGGTTATAGTAATCTGATGAAAAAAAAGTATAGGACATAGTTACATCTTTAATATTTTTAGTATTGGGATCATTTACCATTTCTGGATCCAAATAAAAAGTCATAATATAAGTGGCCTTTTCGCCTGCTTTTAAGGCCTGTTTTTCAAAACAAAAACATCCCAATTTGCTATAATATTTACCAAATGATGATGGAGAAACATTGAAAGATGCAACTCCATAAGTCGTTTCATTGCCATAGTTTTCAACTTCAAATTCGATTCGGTTCACTTGACCAATTTTAACATCCATAACATTTGTTTTTGCTTTAAAATTCCAAGGAAGTTTATTTACATTTGTATCAAAACGAACGCTAACTTTTTGGTTTAAAATTATATCTGGCGCTTCTCTTGATATTTGTGTTGTTCCACCAAACCCAGTTACTCTACAAAATAAATCATACAAGGGTACTGCAGCAAATGAGAGTCCTAACATTAAAAAAAATATTCCAGCTAAAAGAATTGGAGTTAAGGTTTTATTTTTCACTATATTGATCTATCAAAAACACCCGTATTATAAAGTGTAAAAAAAAACAGAAATATCATAAATCCTATTATTGCTACTGCTGTTAAAATATTTTTTCGCTTAGTTTTTTTGTCTGGTATCATCATAATATCTTATCTATCAAAAAAATAACGAATATCAAAAACAAATATAAAATTGAATATCCAAATATTGTTTTTGCTTTCTTGGGGTTAAATTTATTTTTTTTAAACTTATAAAGCTCAAAACATAAAATGTTATAATACAATGTAAGCATTAGGGCTGGTACTAGAAATACTAATCCAACAAAATCTATTGCGTAGGGTAAAATAACCATTGGCAACATTAATAATGAATAAACTAAAATATTTATTTTAGTGCTCTCTATCCCATTAGTTAATGGAAGCATTGGAATTTTTGCCTTTTTATAATCATCTGATTTATAAAGACTTAACGCCCAAAAATGCGATGGTGTCCAAAAAAATATAATCAGAAAAAAGGTTATTGGCTCAAGAGATAATGAGTTAGTTGCTATAGTCCATCCAATCACTGGCGGTAATGCTCCTGCAGCACCTCCAATGACAATGTTTTGTGGAGTTTTTCTCTTTAACCAGATTGTATAAACAAAAACATAAAATAAAATTGTAAACAGCAGTAATACTGCTGAAATTGTATTAGCAAAATAATCTAATGCGATTACTGAAAAAAATGAAAGTGATGTTCCAAAAATTAAGGCTTGGTTTTTATTAACCTTTCCCATTGGAATTGGTCTCAAGCAAGTTCTTGTCATTAATGCATCAAGATCAGATTCGTACCACATATTTAGAGCACCAGCGGCTCCTGCACCAATTGATACTAAAAGAATTGCAATCATTGCATCTTTTGTAGAAACTGTAGAAGGCGCCATTAATAAACCCACAGCACACGTGAAGATTACCAAAGACATTACCCTTGGTTTCATTAGCTTGAATAATTCAGAAAAATTAAACACATTCACTTGGTTTAAATTTCTATTTTTTAATTTAGAGTTAATCATCAATATTTAATATAGAAAAAGCTGTAACTTTATTAACTAGATACTTTTTCAGCACCATCTGGATCTTCAAATTTTGGTAATTCCTCAAAAGTATGAAAATTTGGTGGTGATGGTACAGTCCATTCTAGAGTTGTAGCTCCTTCTCCCCAAGGGTTCTGAGCTGCAGCTTTTTTCTTAGAAAAAGAATAAATTAAGTTAGCAAAAAATACTAGTAAGCCAGCAACCGCTATGTATGAGCCGATTGACGAAACATAATTCCATCCAGCAAATGCATCAGGGTAATCAGCATATCTTCTTGGCATTCCAGCTAAACCTAAAAAATGTTGAGGGAAAAATACTAAGTTCACTCCAATGAATGTTAACCAAAAATGTAATTGTCCCATCCATTCTGAATACTCATACCCAGACATTTTACCAAACCAATAATAAAATCCTGCAAAGATTGCAAATACTGCACCTAAAGATAATACATAATGAAAGTGAGCAACTACATAATAAGTATCATGCATTGCAGTATCAACACCTGCATTTGCAAGAACAACACCTGTTACACCACCTACTGTAAATAAAAATATAAAACCTAATGCCCACATCATGGGAGTTTTAAATGAAATTGATCCACCCCACATTGTTGCAATCCATGAAAATATTTTAATCCCTGTTGGGACCGCAATAATCATTGTTGCAGCTAAAAAATATGCTTTAGTGTCTGTACTTAAACCTACCGTATACATGTGGTGAGCCCAAACAACAAACCCAACAACTCCAATTGAAACCATCGCATAAGCCATTCCTAAATATCCAAATACAGGTTTCTTAGAAAATGTTGAAACGATATGACTGATCATTCCAAAGCCAGGTAAAATTAAAATATAAACTTCAGGGTGACCAAAGAACCAAAATAAGTGTTGGTATAAAACTGGATCTCCTCCAGTTTGAGCATCAAAAAATGCTGTTCCAAAATTTCTATCTGTTAAAAGCATTGTGATAGCACCAGCTAAAACAGGTAGTGATAGTAATAATAAAAATGCTGTAACTAAAACAGACCAAGCAAATAAAGGCATTTTATGCAAAGTCATGCCTGGCGTTCTCATATTTAAAATTGTTGTAATAAAGTTAACTGCTCCTAAAATTGAAGAAGCTCCAGCTAAGTGTAAGCTTAAAATAGCAAAATCCATAGCAGGTCCTGGTTGTCCAGCTTTTGACGATAAAGGTGGATATAAAGTCCATCCTCCACCAACACCTTGCTGACCTGGAGGGCCATCTACAAATATTGAAAGTAATAGTAAAATAAATGAAGCTGGTAATAACCAAAATGAAATATTATTCATTCTTGGAAAAGCCATATCAGGTGCACCGATCATTATTGGGACAAACCAATTACCAAATCCACCAATCATTGCAGGCATTACCATAAAGAAAATCATTATTAATCCATGGCCTGTAACCAACACATTATATAAGTGATAGTTGCCACCTAAAATTCCATCACCAGGATGCATCAATTCAATTCTCATTAATACTGAAAAAGCTGTACCAATAATTCCTGCAACAATTGCAAAAATTAAATACATTGTACCAATGTCTTTGTGGTTAGTTGAGTAAGCCCAACGTTTCCAACCTGTTGGTGTGTGATGATCGTCGTGTGATGCTTTTTTTGTGTACATTTTTATTTACTCGCTAGTTTTTTATATTCATTTACTGCAATTGGCTCTTTTGCAAATTTCATTTTAGCCTCTGCTAACCATATTGCATATTCTTCATCTGTCACAACTTTTACTGTGATAGGCATAAAAGCATGCTCAATTCCACAAAGTTCAGAACATTGACCATAGTACGTTCCAACTTTTTCAGCTTTAAACCAAGTTTCGTTTATTCTTCCAGGAACTGCGTCTCTCTTAACTCCAAATGATGGTAATGCCCAAGCATGCAAAACATCGTTGGCTGTAATTAAAACTTTAACCACTTTATTAACTGGAACAATAACTTCATTATCAACAGTTAATAATCTAGGTTGGTTTTCTTTTAATTCAGCTTCTTTAATCATATACGATTCAAAAATAATATTTTCATCAGGATACTCGTAGCCCCAGTACCACTGGTAACCAACAGCTTTAATTGTTAGGTCAGCTTTTGGAATAGTATCTTGTTTATACAAAATTTTAAAAGATGGAACTGCCATCACTATCAAAATTAAACATGGAATCAGTGTCCACAAAACCTCTACAGCAACATTGTGAGTAGTTTTTGATGGGTTAGGATTTTTTGACGCTCTAAATCTTATACAAACATAAATCATAAGAAATAAAACAAAAACACTAATAGCAATAATTACAGGAAGGAGAATGTTGTTATGAAAACTAACAATCTCAGTCATACTTTGAGAGGCGGAATCTTGAAAGCCTAGCTGCCAGTTTTTAGGCTGATCCGCCCAGGCGCTAGTTATTAACATTGTAGTTATAATTGTTATTAAAAATTTTTTCATTTGTTACACACTATATAAAGTGTCTTTTAAAAAATTACACTTTAGTTTTCGCGACAAAATATCAATTAATTAGGTAATTAACAATTGATAAGGCTGAAATTACAGCAGTTTCTGATCTAAGTATATTTTCGTTTATTTTAATTGGCTGAACCCCTTTAAAGGCAAGAATCTCCCCCCTTTCTTCTTCAGAAAAATCTCCCTCTGGACCAATAATTACACAAGTTGGATTATGAGCTAATTTATTAAAATCTAATTTTTTATTTTCAGAATTTAAATCTGTGAATATTAAGTCCATCTTTTCATGATTTAAAAAACTTTTTAATGATTGGGGATCTTCAATAAGCGGAACATTAATACGATTAGATTGCTCAGCAGCTTCTATGATTACTTTTTCTAATCTTTCTTTATTTATTTTTCTAACAATTGTTCTATCAAATATTATTGGTAAAAATTTTGTAACACCAAGCTCTGTTGCTTTTTGAATCATAAAATTAAAATAATTTGATTTAATGGGTGAAAAAGCTAACCACAAATCTTTTACACTTTCTTTTTGTCTTAATTGTTTTGTAATATTAAATTCAACTATACTTTTTGAAATAGTTAAAATTTTTGCTTCCCACTCTCCACTGTTATTAAATAAAGAAAAAACATCGCCCACTTTGATTCTCATTACTTTATTCACATAGTGAGATTGAGATTTATCAAGCTTAGCAGTTAAATTAAGTGATAAACTTTCTTTAAAAAATAATCTAATATTACTCATTAATGTTAAGTTAATTTATGAAAAATATTAAAGCAATAATTTTTGATGCATATGGAACTTTATTTGATGTCAATTCAGCAGCAGAAAAATGTAAAGATAAAATTGGTGATAAATGGGAAGGCTTTGCTAATTATTGGCGAACTACTCAATTAGAATACACTTGGCTTAGAAGTCTAATGAATAGACATAAAGACTTTTGGCAGGTGACAGAAGATAGTTTGGATAAATCTATGAAGGCTTACGAAATAGATTTATCAATGAAAAATGAATTATTAAATCTTTATAAGGTGCTCTCACCTTTTCCTGAAGTACCTGAAATTTTAAAAAGATTAAAAGAAAAAAATTATAAATTAGGTATTCTTTCAAATGGAACACCCTCTCTTCTTAACGAATTAGTTAAGAGTAATAATTTAGATAATATATTTGATGATATTTTTTCAATTGAAGAAGTTGGAATTTATAAACCAGACTCAAAAGTTTATGACATGCCAATTAAAAAATACAAAATACAAAAAGAAGAAGTCGCATTTTTAAGTGCTAATACTTGGGATGTTTCTGGTGGTGGAAATTATGGTTACAGTTCTATTTGGGTAAACAGAAATAATAATATTTTTGATAATCTTGATTATAAACCTAAAGATGAGGTTAAAAACTTAAAACAATTGCTTGATATTATCTAATTCTATTTTCTTCAAAATTCTTATTTAGTTTTACTGAAATAGTTCGAGTATTTCTTTTATTCCACTCTGAAAAGGATCTTAAGATAGGCATAACCGAAAGCCCAAATTCTGTAAGTGAATACTCAACTTTTGGGGGCATTATTTGAATTACTTTTCTATTAATTATTCCATCTCCTTCTAGTTCCTTAAGCTGCTTGGATAACATTTGTTGTGTAATGGTTTTTAATCCTTTTTTGAGCTCACCAAATCTAATTTTTTTACTTTGCAGCAAACTAAACAAAATTCTAATTTTCCATTTACCTCCAAGAAAGTAAACGGCTCTTTCAGCTGGACAATCTATTAAATTTTTCATGGTATGTTTTTGTATACTAGTATGTTTACTTTGCGTTATTGCTTTATTAATACCAAAGCACTAAATAGAAGTCAAATAAATTGAAAGGATCAATATGACTAAAGGACAAAACGCAGGTAATGGACCAATTGCAGTAGATGTAGAGAAAGATAAATCTTACTACTGGTGTTCATGTGGAAAGAGTTCAAAGCAACCATTTTGTGATGGATCTCATCAAGGTTCAGAATTCACTCCTCTAGCTTACAAAGCAGAAGAAACAAAAAAAGTATTTTTTTGTGCTTGTAAACAAACTAACAACCAGCCTCTTTGCGATGGTTCACACAGCAAGTAATGATTAAAGCAAGTAAAAGAACTAAAAATATGAACAATATCTTAGATCTGACTGGTAGAATACTTATCTCTCTAATTTTTTTGTTAAGTGGAATTAATAAAATTGGAAACTATGAAGGAACAGTTGGTTGGATGGAGTCTTTAGGTGTACCTGGCATTTTTTTAATACCAGCTATCATACTTGAGATAGGTGCACCGATATTAATTATGATTGGATATAAAGTAAAAGTTTCAGCAGCTTTATTAAGTATATTTTGTATCGCCACAGCGGTTATTTTTCATAATAATCTTTCTGATCAAATGCAGTTTATATCTTTTATGAAAAATATTGCTCTTGCTGGGGGTTTTTTATTCTTAGTTGTTAATGAAACAAAAGATTTCAGTCTAGATAAAAAATTAAATAATCGTTAATTAACTAAATATATAAGTGTCTTGATGCTTTAAATTAAGACACTTATAAAAAATTACATATTATTTTAAGATTTAATTTATTAGAGTAAGGGTATTAAGGAAATGAGCTAGCTATCTGGTGTGTCATTTGGTGGAGTTATAAATAATAAGCAAAACAATAAATAGAGGATAGAAATGAATAATATTGAAGTAGAAAAAATAATAGAGCCAGTTGCAGCATCAGATGGTGCTGGTGTTAAATTAAAGAGAAGTATTGGCACTCACCTTATTGATTACCATGATCCCTTTTTAATGTTGGATGAATTTGGTTCTGAAAATAAAGACGATTATATTGGAGGCTTTCCTCCTCACCCTCATAGAGGAATTGAAACAGTAACATATATGCTTGCTGGCGACTTTGAACATAAAGACAGTACAGGTGGCGAGGGAATAATGACTGCTGGAGATGTTCAGTGGATGAAAACTGGAAGTGGTATCATTCATTCAGAAATGCCTGCAATGAAAGAAGGTAAGCTTCATGGATTTCAATTATGGGTAAACATGCCTGCTAAATTGAAAATGACTAAACCTGAATATATTTATATTGATGCAGATAAAATGAGCACTCATAAAGATGATGATAAAACTGTCAAAGTGATTGCTGGAAAATTTCAAGATGCAGAAGGACCTGTTAAAGGTCACAATGTTGAACCTGTTTATTTTGATGTAGAGCTTGAAAAAGGAAAAGAATTTAATTTTGATCTTCCCTCAACTCACAATTCATTAATATATTTAATTGAGGGTGAAATTAAAGTTGGCAATCAAGATCATGATGCCGTTAAAGATTCTACTTTAATTATTTTGACTAGAGGAGAAAAGTTAAAAGTCTCTAGCTTAACTAAAGCCAAGTTTTTATTGATATCTGGAAAGCCAATTGGTGAGCCTATTGCTAGAGGGGGTCCATTTGTAATGAATACTAAAGCAGAGATCTTGCAAGCAGTTCAAGATTATCATAATGATACATTTGTAAAATAATGAAAACTATTAAAATAGGAAAATTTGGTGGTCCTGAAGTATTAGAGGTTAAAGATATTGAAATCGGTAAACCAGGTCCAAAAGAAGTTTTGATCAAAAATTTATCAATTGGACTTAACTATATTGATGTTTATCACCGAACAGGTTTGTATCCTATTCCTCTTCCAAGTGGAATTGGCCTAGAGGCATGTGGAATAATAGAAGAAGTTGGTTCAGAAGTTGATCTGTTTAAAGTTGGAGATAGAGTGGCTCACTCTTCAATGCCAATTGGAAGTTATTCAGAAAAACAATTGTTTCCTCAAGAAAAATTAGTTTTAGTTCCAGAGGGTATCTCAGATGAAATAGCATCTTGTATTATGCTTAAAGGGATTACTGCTGAATATTTATTACACAGAGCTTATCCAATTAAAAAAGGGGATAAAGTATTATACCACGCAGCAGCTGGTGGTGTGGGTCAAATTTTATGTCAGTGGGCTAATGCATTAGGAGCTGAAGTCATTGGAACAGTTGGCTCTAAAGAAAAAGAGACTATTGCTAAAAAAAATGGTTGTCATCATGTAATAAATTATACTGATACAAACTTTGTTGAAGAGGTGGAAAAAATTGCAGGTAAAAATGGAGTTGATGTTGTCTATGATGGTGTTGGTATTAAAACTTTTGATGGATCAATTGAAACCTTAAAGGTTAGAGGTATGATGGTCGCTTTTGGTAACGCATCAGGTTACGTTGATACGATAGATGTTAAAAAACATATTAATGCAAAAGGATTATTTTTTACTCGTCCTTCAATTGCACATTACACCATGACAAGAGAAGAGTTGGTTGAATCTGCTAAAAAAGTTTTTGATGCCATCTTATCTGGAAAATTTAAAGTTGAAATTTCAAAAAAATATTCGCTTGATGATGCTAAAAAAGCTCATGAAGAATTAGAAGCAAGACTACTAACCGGTCCTGCAGTTATTATTCCTAATTAATCTAAGTCAACATCCATATCAGACATATGCAATTTTAATGCATTTGTTGATACTTGAATTTCTCTCATAAAAACAACGATTGAAATCATCATCGATAAACAACAAGATCCAAAGATTAATCTTGCAGCAAAAATTTCATTCAAATAAAGGGCAAACACAGTCAACATATTAAATAAGAAACCAAATGCAGCAAACATAATAGTCCATTTTAAAAGAACAATTCTTCCACTTAAATTTATAAACTGTTTTTTCCACTCAGGAGGAATATGATTTTCATACACATGTTCATCATGAAGCTGTCTAATAAGCTTACTCAAAGAATGAAATCTGTTGCTATATACACTCATCAATAAAGGAATGGCTGGAAACATCAATGCTGTAACTGTGTAATCTATATTCATACGAATCAGTTTGATTATGAAACTAGCCTTTGTTATTTACAAGTAAATTATTATGAAACAATTAAATCTCTTTATTGAACTAACAAGATTGAAAAGACCTATTGGCTATATGTTATTATTTTGGCCTTGTGCATGGGGACTAACTCTTGCTTATGATTTCTCAAAAAACTTAAATGATTATTTTTTTTACTTATTATTATTTTTTTTAGGATCAGTTCTAATGCGTTCTGCAGGATGCATTGTAAATGATATTTCTGACAAAGAATTTGATAAAAAAGTTTCAAGAACAAAAAATAGACCGATCGCTTCAGGTAATGTCTCTGTTAAATTGGGATTGCTCTATGCTATTATTTTATGTTCGATTGCTTTTTTAGTTTTAATTAATTTTAATAATTTAACAATTATCTTGGCCCTTGGCTCTATGCCTTTAGCATTTACTTATCCATTAATGAAAAGATTTACTTATTGGCCTCAACTATTTTTAGGAATAACATTCAATTATGGTCTAATTTTAGGATGGACTGCAATACAGGGTGAAATAAATGCTGTAGCTATTATCTTTTACTTAGGAGCCATATTTTGGACACTGGGATACGACACAATATACGGGTTTCAAGATATTAAAGATGATGAAATTATAGGAGTAAAATCTACTTCAATAAAATTTAAAAAAAAACCAAAATTATTTTTAACAACATGCTATTTAATCTTTATAATTTCTTTAATACTAGTAGGTATTTATATGAAGCTTAATACAATGTTTTATTTTTTTATTCTCATCCCAACTACTCATTTATTTTTTTATCAAATCCATAATTTTAATTTCAAAGATCCTAAAAATTGTCTAAGAATTTTTAAAAGTAATAATTTTTTTGGTGCAATTGTTTTGTGTAATATTTTAATTGGAAAATTTTAAATGAATAAAATAGACATTATAAAAAGACTTTTTTTCGATTATACAAAAAAACATATAAAAAAAATACTATTATCAGTTTTTTTTGCACTACTAGTTGCTGGAAGTACTTCGGGGATAGCTTATCTCTTAGATCCAGCAATTGAAAAAATATTTATTGAAAAAGACCAAGCACTAATAATTATTATTCCAATTTTTATTATTATTGCTTTTGCAGTAAAAGGCTTTTCACTATATGTGGCAAGAGTTCTTATGATAGGTGTTTCAGAAGAAGTAAGAAAAGACCTTCAATGTGACATGTTAAATAATTTAGTTGAGGCTGATACAAAATTAATTGATGGAAAACATACTGGAAAATTTATATCCAATATAACTAATGATGTAAGTCATATTACCAACTTAATCAGCACTGCAGTTTTAAATATTTTCAAAGATAGTTTAACTTTAATCGGATTATTGATTGTAATGTTTTTTCAAAATTGGAAGCTTTCTTTGGTGGCACTTATAATGATACCTCTAGCAACTTTTGCAGCAAGAACCTTGGGTAAAAGAATAGGTAAGGTTGCAACAGAACAAATGTTAAGAGCTGGAATTCTTAATACATATTTAATTGAACTTTTTAAAAATCATAGACTTATTAAAATTTTTCAACAGGAAAAATATGAAAAAATAAGAGCAGAAAAGTTCATAAATGATGTTAAAGAAAAAACTATAAAAATTGCAACTGTCTATGTGAGATCATCACCAATAATGGAAACCTTAACTGGTATCATGATAGCAGTTTTAATTTTTTACTCTGGAAAGTTAGTTTTAAAGAATGAGATTGATATAAATAATTTTTTCTCTTTTCTAGCAGCTATGATGCTAGCATATCAACCGGTTAGATCACTTGCTACATTGAATATAACAATTAGCCAAGGGCTTTCAGCTGCAAAAAGAATTTTGCCTGTTATTGACGAAAAATCTGAACTTGTTCAAAACAAAGATGACTCTAAAATAAAAGTTGATAAAGGCAATATCGAATTTAAAAATGTATCTTTCAAGTATGAAAAAGAAAAAGAAATCAAAACCTTAAATTCAGTAAGTATAAAAATGTTAGGTGGAAAAATGACTTCAATTGTTGGTCATAGTGGTGCTGGTAAATCAACAATATTAAATTTAATTCCAAGGTTTTATGATGCAATTTCAGGAGATATACAAATAGATAATCAGTCAATCTATAATTGTACAATAAGCTCTCTTAGAAAAAATATCTCACTCGTTAGTCAAGACACTACTTTATTTGATGATACGATTAGAAATAATATTGCATATGCAAACCTAGGTGCAAGTCAAAAAGAAATTGAAGAAGCAGCAAAATATTCTTATGCCAGTGAATTTATAGAAAAACTTCCAAATAAGTATGAAACTATTATTGGTGAAAATGGAACAAGATTGTCTGGTGGAGAAAAACAAAGACTATCTATAGCGAGAGCAATGCTAAAGAAAAGTCAAATTATTCTGTTAGATGAGGCAACATCGTCACTAGATGCAGAAACTGAAAATAAAATTCAAGATGCTATAAATTTTTTAATCAAAGATAGAACAACAATTGTCATAGCTCATAGATTATCAACAATTTTAAACTCAGATAAAATTTATGTAATAGATGCTGGCACAGTTGTTGGTGAAGGAACGCATGACCAATTATTAGCTAATTCAAAAGTTTACAAGAACTTCTATGAAAAACAAATTAAGAAAGTTTAATGTTTCTTTTTTATAGAATATTAATAAATTTAATTTTACTTTTATTACCTATAATTATTTTAATAAGATTATTGCAAAAAAAAGAGGATCCACTAAGATTTAAAGAAAAACTTGGTTTTTTTTCTAAAAAGAAGCTAAAGGGAAAATTAATATGGTTTCATGGTGCAAGTGTTGGAGAAATACTAAGTGTAATTCCATTAATAGAAAAGTTAGAAAAAAATAAAGAAATCAAACAAATTTTAATAACTTCAAATACACTAAGTTCTTCTAAAATTTTATCAAAATTAAAATTAAAAAAAACTGTCCATCAATTTTTTCCAATAGATACAAATTACAATACAAATAAATTTTTAAGATATTGGGATCCATCCATTGCAATCTTTATAGATTCCGAGATATGGCCAAATATGCTCACAAATATAAAAAAAAAATCAATATCATTAATGTTAATTAACGCAAGAATAACTGAGAAATCTTTTAAGAAATGGAAGTTTTTTTCTTCCTCAGCTAAAACGATATTTCAAAATTTTGACATATGCATATCATCAAGCTTGGCGTCTAAGAATTATTTAAGATTACTTGGGGCAAAAAAAATTTCATATTTTGGTAATTTAAAATTTACTCAAAGCAAACAAACTACAAATGAATTAAGTAGTAATTTAAATAAATTTTTTTTAACAAAAAAAATATGGTGTGCATCCAGCACACATGGAATTGAAGAAAAAATATGTGCAAATACACATAAAAAACTTAAAGTTAAGTATAAAAACTTATTAACAATTATAATACCAAGACATATTCATAGAGTTAAAAAAATTCTCCAAGATATAAAGGAAATGAATTTAAAAATTCACTTGCATGACTCTAAAAAAAAGATTGATAAAAAAACAGATATATACCTAGTAAATACTTTTGGACAAACCCAATCCTTTTTTAAGATTAGTAAAACTGTTTTTTTAGGAGGCTCAATTATTAAACATGGAGGGCAAAATCCTTTGGAAGCAGCAAAGTATGGGTGTCAAATATTACATGGTCCAAATATATGGAATTTTAAAGAAATTTATAACCTTTTAAAAGCTAATGGAGCATCACATAAAGTTACCACACCCAATCAATTAACTCTTAAAGTTAGCAACATACTGAACAGTAAAAGCAACTCTAAAAAACTTCAATTAAAAATAAAAAATCTTAGTTCTAAAATTTTAAACTCAACGTTAAATGAGATAAACTTTCATATAAAGAAAAATGAAATTTAAAAAACCAAAATTTTGGGACTATCAACGTCCAAATTTATTGTCATATATTTTATTACCACTAACTTTTCCTCTAATTTTAAATAATTTTTTCTTAAATAAAAAAAAAGATAAAAAAAGAAATCATAAGCCTAAAAAAATTTGTGTAGGAAATATATATGTAGGTGGCACAGCAAAAACTCCATTGACAATAAAAATTTATCAAATTTTAAATAAATTTGATATTAATGCTTGCACTATTAAAAAGTTTTACAAAAGCCATTATGATGAGCAAAAAATGCTATCTGAAAAAACTAAACTTTACTGTGAAAAAAATAGAATTGATGGACTTAATAAGGCAATTCTAGACAATAAAGATGTGGCAATTTTTGATGATGGTCTACAAGATAGATCAATCAATTATGATCTAAAAATTGTTTGCTTCAATGATTTAAAATTAATTGGAAATGGTTTTTTAATTCCTGCTGGACCTCTAAGAGAAAAAATAAATAGTATCTCAAAGTACGACATGGCTTTTATTAATGGAAATGAGGTAGATAACTCTAAACTAAAGTTACTATTAAAAAGTTATAATGCTAATATTGAAATATTTGAGACTAACTATAAAGCTATAAATATCAAAGAATTTAATATTAACGATGAATATATGGTTTTTTCAGGCATAGGTAATCCTGAAAGTTTTAGACAAACATTGATCAATAATAATATTAAAATAACTAAAGAAATAATTTTTCCCGATCATTACAACTATACTCATAAGGATATTGACCAAATAAAATATCAGGCAAAAAAACTTAATTTAAAGATATTAACTACTGAAAAAGATTATATTAAGATTAAATCAATCAATAACAATGATATTAGATATTTAAAAGTTGAGCTGGATATCAAGAATGAAGATAGGCTAATAAATCATTTAAAAAAATATATATGAAATTAATAAAATATTTTTTTCAATTTTTAATTATAATAACACTTCTTCTTTTATTTAGAATTTTAGGGCTTAAAATTGCTTCATTTATTTCTAATAAAATTGCATCTAGTTTTGGGCCCTTTTTTAGATCTAAAAATTTGATTAAATCAAATATTCTTAGAGCACTTCCACATTTAAGTCCTGAGGAATTAGATAAAATTTCCAAAAAGATGTGGGGAAATTATGGAAGAATACTTGCTGAATACGTTTTTATAAAAAATTTTAGAGGGACCAAATTTAATAATAATATAAAAGTTAAAGGTCAAGATGTGCTTGAAAAAATTAAAAAAGATAATGAGCCTGTTATATTTGTTTCAGGACATTTCAATAACTTTGAATTAATGGCTCTACATATTGAAAAATCAGGGATTAACCTAGCAGCAATTTATAGGCCGCTTAATAATAAATTTCTTAACTATATAATGGAGAGGGTAAGAAAAAAATACATTTGTAAAAATCAAATCAAAAAAGGAATTTCAGGTACTAAACAATTACTTGGATTTTTCAAACAGAAAACTTCTATAGCACTCATGATTGATCAAAGAGTTTCTCAAGGTATTAAGGCTAAATTTTTTAATGATGAGTGTTTTACAACTACTATTCCTGCACAATTTGTTAAAAAATTTAAATGCAAAATAATCCCCGTTTATATTGAAAGAATACAGGGCACAAATTTCCAAATTACTATACATGAGCCAATAAATTTTTCAGGTGATGAAACAATTGAGTCGATAACTTTAAACTTAAACAATTTGTTAGAAAAAATGATTTTAAAAAATCCTGAACAATGGATTTGGTCTCATAATCGTTGGAAATAAGAATTCTTTAAAGTTATACACTTTCTCTTTTTTTTGCTGCCTCGACGTACGAATAATATGGTTCTTGCAAATCTACATTCCAATAATTCAAAGTATTTAGATCAATCTTCTTACCAGATACCGCACAAATTACATGATCACCCTCCTCAATAACTTCAAAATTATTTGGTAAATATTTTATTTTTGCTAATTTTTTATTCATTTTTAGTTTATACATTATTACATGAAAGTTGGGATAATAGGAAGTGGTGGTCGTGAACATGCTATTTGTCACAAACTCAGTAATATTAAAAAAATAGAGCAATTATATTGTTTTCCAGGAAATGCTGGAACAGCAAAAATTGCCAAAAATATTTCAATAAACTTAGAAAATTTCAATGAATTAAAAGATTTTATAAAATTAAATAAGATTGATTTAATTATTGTTGGTCCTGAAAAGCCACTCGTAGAGGGAATTGTAGATTTTTTAGAAGCAAACAATATTCAAGTTTTTGGTCCTAACAAAATTGCATCTCAATTAGAAGGTTCAAAAATTTTTACAAAAAACTTATGTAAAAAATATAATATTCCAACTGCTAACTTTGGAATTTTTCAAAATATTGTTGAAGCTAAGCAATTTATAAATAAAACTAAATATCCTATTGTTATAAAGGCTGATGGATTGGCTTCTGGAAAAGGTGTTTATATTTGTAATAAGCTAGATGAAGCTAAAATTGCAATAGATGAAATTTTTAATGGTAAATTTGGTATTGCTCATAACTTGCTAGTTGAAGAATTTTTAAATGGTGAAGAAATGAGTTATTTCATAATTAGTGATGGTAAAACAATAAAAAAGTTTGACACTGCTCAAGATCATAAAAGAGTTTCAGAAGGAGATGTGGGTAAAAATACTGGAGGTATGGGTGCCTACTCTCCCTCAAGATTAATTAATGATGAATTAGATAAAAAAATTTTATCAAAAATTATTGAACCGACAATTTTAGGTTTAAAAGAAATGGGCACAACCTATAAAGGTTTTTTATATGCAGGCCTCATGATTGTAGAAGGTGAGCCCTATTTAATAGAATATAACGTACGTATGGGAGATCCTGAGTGTCAAACTATTTTACCAAAACTAAAATCTAATTTATTAGAAATATTTTTATCCTGTTGTAATGAAAAACTAAATAACACTCAGATAGAATGGCATAATAAAAAAAGTTTATGTATTGTAATGTGCTCAAATGGATATCCAGACCAATTTGAAAAAAATATTTTGATTGAACATTTGGATGAAATAAAATTAGGCACAAATGAATATTGCTTCCATGCTGGAACAAAACTTATTGATGATAAATTCTATGCAATTGGTGGGAGAGTTTTAAATTTTGTCTCTTTATCAGAAAATTTTTCTACCTCTAGAATAAAGATAATAGATATGATTAAATCACTTAATTGGAATGGTGGCTTTTACCGAAAAGATATTGGTTACAAGGTTATTAATGAATGAGGATAATATCTGGAAAATCAAAAGGTAAAAAAATATTTGATCCTATAGATATTAATACGAGACCACTTAAAGATTTAACAAAAGAATCTATATTCAATATAATTACTCATTCAAATAAATTTAATACTGCACTTGAAAAATCAAATATTTTAGATTTATTTTCTGGAGTAGGGTCTTTTGGACTTGAGTGCCTTTCTAGAGGTTCCAAAAGTGTAACTTTTGTAGAAAACTACAGTATTGTTTTGCCAATCTTAAAAAAGAATATTTTTAATCTTGGTTACAAAGATAATTCATCGGTGATCGATAAAAACATTTTAAACCAATTAGATTTTAAAAACTTTGATACTAAGTTTGATATTATTTTCATGGATCCTCCTTATAAAGAAAAAAACCTGAGTAAAATAATAAAAGATATATTTGAGGCAAAGATAATAAAAGATAACGGAATAATAATTATTCATAGACACAAAAAAGATAAAGATGAATTTCCAAAAGTATTTAGGATTATTGAAGAAAAAACTTACGGAATATCAAGGGTATTTTTTGGTTCGTATACTTATTAAAATAATATTTTTTTTGTCTCTTTTTTGATGAGCTCTACAGCAGGTTGATCATATGGGTTAATTTTTAACGCTCTTCCAATTAAAATAGTTTCTAAGATAAAAAAACAAAATAACTCTCCTAAAGCATTTTCATTTCGATTGATTATTTCGAAACTTCTAAAGGGAATTTTTTTATTTAAAAAAACTTTTTCCGTTGCTAATTTTTGAGAAATAATTATTTCGCTGAGACTTTTATTTTTTAAATGACTGTGTGAATCAAGAATCTTGCTATTAATAATTTTATCTGATTTTTTATTGCTGACATGAAAAAAAGTAAAAAAATTATTTTTTGGGCCATCTAAGTAAAGCTGCATCACACTGTGATTATCTTTTGGCATTAATGATATTGTAGGCAAAATTCCATTTCCCTTTTTTCCTAAACTTTCAGCCATTAATTGCTGATACCATCTGAATAAACTTTCTGAACTTTCGTCATAATTAAGAATAATTGAGTTAAATTTTTTTTTCTTTAAAAAATATAAAGAATTATTTACATTTATAACTAAAGCATCAATAAATTTTTTGTTTTTAATCAGGTTATTTAATTGTTTAAATTTAGTACTATTTAAACCCATAAGTTCAGCAGGTAACATTCCCACTTCAGAGAGAACAGAATATCTGCCTCCAATAAAATTATTATGGTGTACTATTTCAGTTTTTAATTTTTGAGCCAATAAGTGTAAATAATTATTTTTATTTTCTGTAATAAAAATATTTTTATCTTGATTTTTAATAATAATATTTGAATTTGATATTGTCTCAAGAGTGTTTCCTGATTTTGAAACAATAATATTTAGGTACTTTTTTTTACTAGAACCTGTATCAATCTTTGACTGAAGATTATTAAAAAAAAATAAATTTTTTTTTATTCTACTCTTCAAGAAATAAAAAATAGATTCTGTTCCTAGAATCGAGCCACCCATACCAATTATTCTTATATTGCTAAATTTTTTAAATTTAAGAATAGTTTTTTTATTATAGCTACTCTTATAATTTGTACTTAGAGAATCTAATACTGCATTTCTATTAAGTAAAATATTTTTTAGGTCTTTTTTTATTTTCTTACTATTTTTTTTAATCTTAAAATTTTTAAATTTAATATTTTTTGTAAGCATTAATTGCTTTTAATTTTTTCTAATATACTTTTTTCTAATGAACTATCTGGTGACTCAGATAAAGTAACTGTGCTCTCAGTATTAGAGCCTTTAGTTAAAATTTCTTTCAAACTAATCTCACTTTCTTCCTGATTATCATCTTTATTTAAAGTTGTTGGTTCTGGTAAATTTTCAAAATCTGGTGGAAGTGATAATGGATTTTTTTTCTTAACTAAAAATTCGTCTGAATTGGATTGTTTTTTTCCAGTCAAGCCATCTTTGACACTTTGACAGGCGCTGACCATAAACAAAATTGTTAATGTAATAAATATTTTTTTAAATAGATTTTTCATTTTTTTTATTATTAGCAAATATTTCATCAAAAATAAGGCATATAACACCTAATGTTATAAATATATCTGCGATATTAAAGACAAACCAATGAAAATCCTTAAAGTGAAAATCAATAAAGTCTGGTACTGCAGAATAATATATTCGATCAAAAAGATTTCCTAATGCTCCACCAAGAACAAATATTAAGGATATTTTTTTAAAGCCATTACTATTATAGATCATTATCACTAATATAATACTTATCAGTGCTATTATTAAAGTGATCAAGTTATAAATAAAACTTTCATTAAAAGAAAATAATCCAAAGGCGATCCCTTTATTCCAAATAACGTAAAAATTCAGATACTCGGTCAAATAAATATCAACTTTACTTTCTATTTCGCTAATTTTAATAATGTAAATTTTAGAAACCCTATCGACTAAAAAAATAAAAAAGATAAGTAAAATGTCGATTGATATTTTTTTTAAATTCACTTTAGGTATTTAATTTTTTTAGTTTGGATGTCTTTCACAGCCATTTTTATTTATTTTCCAGCAGACAGTACATTTTTCACCTTCAGCTTTATTTGTAATTACTGTTATTTCACTTGATGAACTTTTTTCAACTATAGCACTTGAAGTGATACATAACTCTGAAAAATCTATATCTTTAAAACTATCAATCATTTTATCATTTAAATTAATTAATATATTTGCCTCTAAGCTTGAGCCTATCTCTTTAGTTGCTCGTTTTGCTTCTATACTAATATTGCAAATATCTCTTATTTTTTTTAATTCAATCCATTTGTTATTTAATTGATTGTTTTCAAAAGATTTTGGAAACTCCATAAATTTTTCAAGATGAATGCTTTTTTTATCTTTATTAATCAACGTAAAAATTTCTTCAGTTGTAAATGATAAAATTGGTGCAAACCATTTGCTTAAAGACTCAAGCAATATATTTAAAACTATAATACAACTTTTTCTTCTTTCCGAGTCTTTGCTATCACAATATAAAGCATCTTTTCTGATATCAAAATAAAATGCAGATAAATCTACAGTACAAAAATTCAATAGTTCTTTATAAAGATTATGAAAATCATATGATCTAAAATAGTTTTTAAAATTTTTATTTAGCTCATATACTCTATGAAGCATATATTGCTCTAATTCAGGTAATTGATTTAAATCTAATTTTTCTAAATCTATCTTTTTAAAATCATCATTTAAATTTCCTAATAAATATCTAAAGGTATTCCTAATTTTCCTATAAGAATCCGCATGCTGTTCTAAAATTGAATAATCTATTCTTAAATCCTCCTCATAATTGGATGACGCAACCCATATTCTTAAAATATCAGCACCATATTTTTTTAGAATATCCTCAGGTGCAATTACGTTTCCAACAGATTTTGACATTTTTAAACCTTTGCCATCCACAACAAATCCGTGTGATAATATCGACTCATAAGGCGCTCTCCCTCTTGTTCCACAAGATTCTAAAAGTGACGAATGGAACCATCCTCTATGCTGGTCAGAACCCTCTAAATACATTGATGCTGGCCATTGAAGATCTTCTCTTTTTTCTAAAACAAATGCATGAGTGCAACCGCTATCAAACCAAACTTCAACAATATCACTTATTTTTTCGTAATCTTCTGCTTTATACTTATCTCCTAAAAATCTTTGAGGACTATCAGAAAACCAACAATCAGAACCTTCTTTTTCATAAATGCTCGCAATATTCTCATTTACATTATCATCTACTAAAATTTCTTTAGTAGTTTTATGAACAAATATTGGAAGTGGAACTCCCCAAACTCTTTGTCTTGAAACACACCAATCTGGCCTTGTTTCAATCATTGCTTTTATTCTTTCTCTGCCTTTGTCTGGATAAAATTTAGTATCATCAAGAGCTTTTAATGCTTTTTTTCTCAAGCCATGACTTTCCATAGAAATAAACCATTGCGGAGTTGCTCTATGAACAAGAGGTGCTTTTGATCTCCATGAATGTGGATATGAATGAACTAGTTCCCCATTAGATAATAATTTTTTTTGTTCTTTTAATTTTTCAATAACAATTGGATTAGCTTTAAAAATATGAGTTCCCTCAAATAAAGGAAGATTTTTAGTATATTTACCATCACCATCTACTGTCTCTATGGCTTTTATCCCATGCTTTAAACAAAGATTAAAATCATCAGGACCATGACTGGGTGCACAATGAACAATACCTGTTCCCTGTTCTGTTGTAACAAATCTTGCTTCAAGCATTGGTATATCATAATCATAACCAAGATCTAAGAAAGGGTGACTACAAATTGTATCTTTAAAATCCTTACCCTTAAATTTTTTTATTTCTTTGTAACTTTTGATTTCACAATCTTTGATTACAGACTCTAGTAGAGCTTCCGCAACAACTATTTTTTTATTCTTAAAATCTCCTTCATCACCTAATTCAATTATTAAATAATCTAAGGCTTCATTATAAGCTAGAGCTTTGTTTGCAGGTATAGTCCATGGAGTGGTAGTCCATATAATAACATCTGTATTTTCTAATTCTTCTATATTTGTTTTCTTAACTGGGAAGGCTGTATAAATTGTATCTGATTTATGATCTTGATACTCAACTTCAGCATCTGCTAAAGCTGTTTTTTCTACAGTTGACCAAAGAACAGGTTTAAAACCTCTATAAAGACTTCCTTCTTTTAAAAATTTTCCTAATTCTCTTACAATTTGGGCTTCTGCTTCAAAGCTCATTGTTGCGTAATGATTATCCCAATCTCCAACAACACCTAGTCTTTTAAATTGTGTTTTATGAACTTCAATCCATTTTTCAGCAAACTCTCTACACTCTTTTCTAAATTCTGTTATTGGAACTTCATTTTTATTTTTTTTGTTTTTTTTATATTGTTCTTCGATTTTCCACTCAATGGGTAAACCATGACAATCCCATCCTGGGACATATACAGAATCTTTACCATCCATTTGATGGAATTTAACAATAATATCTTTTAAAATTTTATTTAAAGCAGTGCCCATGTGAATATTACCATTCGCATATGGTGGACCATCGTGAAGTATGAACTTCTCTTTTCCCTTATTAGATTTTCTCAACTCCTTATAAAGGTCAATTTTTTTCCAATATTCTAAAATTTCAGGTTCTTTGTTCTGTAAATTTGCTTTCATGGAGAAAGCTGTTTTAGGTAAATTTATATTTTCTTTGCTCATGTTAACTTTTTTTAGCGACTTTTAAGTCACTTTGAATTTGTTTTTTTAATTGATCAACGTTTTTGAATTTTTTCTCTTTTCTTATAAATTTTGTGAACTCTACTGATAAATACTTATTATAAAGATTTCCAGAAAAATTAAAAATATGCACTTCTAATAAAATTTTTTTTTGATTAAAAGTTGGTCTATAACCAAGATTGGCAATCGCTTTTAGTGATTTATTGGAGTTTTTTTGTTTTACTTTAACAGCATACACTCCAGGCATCGCAATCACATAATCCTTAATATCAATATTGCAGGTTGGAAAACCAATTTTTTTTCCTTGCTGTCTTCCCTTTTGAACAATTCCTTCAATTGACCAATTTCGACTTAATAACTTATTAGTTTTCTTTAACTGCCCTTTTTCTAGAAGAGAGCGGATATATGTTGAGGAGATAACTTTTTTATTTAAAATTAATGGTTGTGGTTTTACTATTTTGTAATGGTATCTTCCTTCATTTTTTATTAACTGCCTAACATCTCCCTCTCTTTTATTACCAAATCTAAAGTTATTGCTAACAAATATGTATTGAGCTTCTAATTTTTTTGATAAAATTTCTTTAATAAAAAAATCAGACTTAATTGCAGAAAATTTTTTATCAAATTTTTTAGTAATTATAAAATCAACCCCTAAATGATCTAAAATTATTTTTTTTTGATTTATATTTGAAATTCTAAAGTTTTTAAAACTTTTATTAAAAAACATTTTAGGCATTGGCTCAAATGTTAAAACACCAATTTTTAGATTAAATTTTTTTTTATAAGTATTTGCTAATTTAAATAATTTTTGATGACCTAAATGAACGCCATCAAAATTTCCAATCAAGATAATTGATTTTTTATGATTATTTGAAATTTTAAAATCTTTATACAGTTTCATATTTTACCACTTTAATTCTGTTTGAATAAAGTTTACAACAACTTCATATTTTTTTGAAATTACATCGATTCCTTCTTTTTTAATTTCATCTTTATGAACACCATTTGATATAATTAATGAATTAAAATTTAAAAGATTGGCTCCCTTAATATCTGTATTTAAATTATCACCGATAGATAAAACTCTTTTTCCTTCGTTATTAATTGCTTGATTATAAACTTCAGGAAATGGTTTTCCAAAATAAGTAACCACTCCACCCATTTTTTCAAAAACAAGAGCTACAGACCCTGCACATAATTCTCTTTTTTCACCTCTATCAACAATTAAATCTGGATTAGTGCATATCATTTTCTTATCCATATGATCTTTGAATAACTCTTTGTAATATTTTAAATCCTCACTTTGCTCTTCAAATAATCCTGTACAGAGTAAGTATGAGCTTTCTTTAATGTTATTAGTCTTATTTTTTTTAAAATCTAAAAATAAATCAAAATCTCTTGGTGGTCCCACATGATAAAACTTTTCTTCTAGAGAATTTTTTTTTAAATAATTCAGCGCTGCTTCTCCTGAAGAATAAACTTTTTCTCTAATTTCTTTATTCATCCCCATTTTTTCTAAAAAATTGTTTACTATTTTATTAGGTCTTGGCGCATTGGTTAAAAGAACATAGTCTTTGTTTGCTTTGGTGATTTCTTCTAAGGCTTCGATTGCGTTTTTATGAAGAGTTATCCCATTATGAACAACACCCCATAAATCGATATAAAAAATATCATAATTCTCTACAATCGACCTTAATCCATCCTTATCTAAATTCTTAGTCATTATGGGAGGTATAACTTATAAAAAACACAATTTCTCTGGTTTTTTGCCTTACATATTTTTTTTAACATCTCTTGAAATAGTAAACCTAATAGCTATATGAGTCGCATAATAAAAGGAGAATTTATGAAATTTAAACCGTTACACGATAGAGTTTTAATAGAAGTTTTAGACAGTAGTGAAAAAACTGCTGGAGGAATAATTATCCCCGATACAGCTCAAGAAAAGCCTCAAGAAGGTAAAGTTATTGCTGTTGGTGGTGGTGCAAAAACTGAAGATGGAAAACTAATTCCAATGGATGTGAAAGTTGGAGACAAAGTTCTTTTTGGCAAATGGTCAGGAACTGAAATCAAAATAGATGGCAAAGAATACAGCATAATGAAAGAGTCTGACATTATGGGTATTTCTGGCAAATAATTTAATTTAAAGGAGAAAATAAAATGGCAAAAGTTGTAAAATTCGACTCTGAAGCAAGAGCAGCAATGATAAGAGGTGTTGATATCCTTGCTAACACAGTAAAAGTTACTCTTGGACCAAAAGGTAGAAATGTTGTTATCGACAAATCTTATGGTGCACCAAGAATTACTAAAGATGGTGTTTCTGTTGCAAAAGAAATTGATCTTGAAGATAAATTTGAAAACATGGGTGCTCAAATGGTTAAGGAAGTTGCTAGCAAAACAAATGAGGAAGCTGGTGATGGAACAACTACAGCAACTATTTTAGCACAAGCAATTGTTAAAGAAGGTGTAAAATATGTAACAGCTGGCATGAACCCTATGGATGTTAAAAGAGGAATAGATTCAGCAGTAGATCATGTTAAAGCAAGTTTAATTGCTTCAGCAAAAAAAGTAAAAGATACTGATGAAATTGCTCAGGTTGGAACTATTTCAGCTAATGGTGATAAAGAAATTGGTAACATGATTGCAAAAGCTATGCAAAAAGTTGGCAATGAAGGTGTTATCACTGTTGAAGAAGCTAAGGGAGTAGAAACTGAGTTAGACGTTGTTGAAGGTATGCAGTTTGATAGAGGTTATTTATCACCATACTTTATTACTAACGCTGATAAAATGACTACAGAGTTAGAAAACCCTTTCATCTTATTGCATGAAAAGAAATTAACTAACTTACAACCAATGGTTCCACTTTTAGAAGCTGTTGTGCAAGCTGGTAGACCACTAATGATTATTTCTGAAGATGTTGAGGGCGAAGCTCTTGCAACTCTTGTTGTAAATAAACTTAGAGGTGGTTTAAAAGTTGTTGCAGTTAAAGCTCCAGGTTTTGGTGATAGAAGAAAATCAATGCTTGATGATATTGCAATTTTAACAGGCGGTCAGGTTATCTCAGAAGATATTGGTGTTAAGCTTGAAAACGTTAAACTTACTGATCTTGGATCTTGTAAGAGAGTTAAAGTTGATAAAGATAACAGCACAATCATTAGCGGCAATGGCAAGAAATCTGAAATTGAAGCTAGATGTGCTCAAATCAAACAACAAGTAGGTGAAACAACTTCTGATTATGACAGAGAAAAACTTCAAGAAAGACTGGCAAAACTTGCTGGTGGAGTTGCTGTAATCAAAGTTGGTGGTGCAACTGAAGTAGAGGTTAAAGAAAGAAAAGATAGAGTTGAAGATGCTCTTAATGCAACTAGAGCTGCTGCTGAAGAAGGAATAGTAGTTGGTGGTGGTTGTGCTCTTTTATACGCTTCACAAAGTCTTGACACACTTAAAGTTAAAGGAGACGATCAAAAAGCTGGTGTTGCATTAGTTGCTAAAGCTTTACAGGCTCCTATTAGACAAATAACTTTAAATGCTGGAGTTGATGGTTCAGTTGTAGTTGGAAAACTACTTGAACAAAATAAAAAGAATATGGGTTACGATGCTCAGAACGAAGAATACGTTGATATGTTTGCAAAAGGTATCATCGATCCTGTTAAAGTTGTAAGAACAGCTTTACAAGATGCAGCTTCGATTGCTGGATTACTTGTAACTACTGAAGCCATGATTGCTGATAAACCAGATGATAAAGATTCTGGTGCTGGTGGAATGCCTGGTGGAATGCCTGGTGGAATGGGCGGCATGGGTGGTATGGGTGGAATGGGCATGTAATCCCACTCTTTTCAAAAAGAAATTCAAAGGCCATCTTTTTAAGGTGGCCTTTTTTTTTATTAAGCTGTTATAAGATTAAGATATGTCAAAAAGATACAGTGGAAAATCATTTAAAGATTCAAGTACTGCTAAAAAACCAAAATTAAGCCTGAAAGAAAAAAGAAAAAAGAAAAAAGAGAAATCTAAAAAATCCTAGACTTTAGCTCTTTTTTGACTATGTTTTTTGAAGGTAAAGCTTTTAGGTCTATCACTTCTACTTTTAAACTTCTTCTTTCCATCAAAACTAGAGCTTTTTTTCTCTCCACTAGTAGATGAACTTTCAGATGTTTTTTTTCCAAAGTATTTTGGATTATTTGTAAATCCTGTTGGTTTCGAGTTATCTTTTTTTGTAAAACTAGATTTTCCTTTGTAACCGAAACTTTTTTTCTCTCCATCTCTTGATGATGAACTAGATCTTCCGTAACTAGAGGGTTTTGATTTATCTCCAAAACTAGATTTTCCTTTGTAACCGAAACTTTTTTTCTCTCCATCTCTTGATGATCGGTCAGGTCTTCCTTTGCCAAATGATTTTTTTTCATCTCTGAATTTTCTTTTTTTATTGTAAGGAGCTTTTCCTCTTTTTCCTCCTCTTGAGTCTCCTCTTGCGCCACGAGGTGCAGGTTTAAAATTTGGATCAATTAATTTACTAATTTCATTCCACATCGATCTATCATCTGGGGTAAGAAAAGTTAAAGCAGAACCTTCTGTTCCTGCTCTAGCAGTTCTTCCAATTCTATGAACATAATCTTCTGGTACTTGTGGAAGATCAAAATTAATTACATGTTGAATTAAAGGAATATCTAAACCTCTTGCAGCAACATCTGTTGCAATTAATATTCTCTTAAGGCCTTTTCTAAATGAGGTAATTACACGATCTCTTTTACTTTGACGAAGATCTCCATGAATAGCATCCGCTGAATGACCCTCTTCTTTAAGACGCTTAACCATTTTATCAGCACCTCTTTTAGTTTTAACAAAAACTAATATTGATCCTTTTCTTGCTATAAATTGGTCTACTAGTTGATCGTATTTATTCTCTTTAAAAACTTGAAGAGTTTCTTGTTTAATTTTTGCAATAGGTACTGATGTTGACCCTGTTGAAATTCTTTGAGGCTTATTTAGATATCTCTCAGAAATTCTAACAATATTCTGAGGTAGTGTTGCAGAAAATAATAAAGTTTGATGATCTTTTGGAACAAATTTTAAAATTAATTCTATTTGAGGGGTAAAACCCATATCTAACATTCTGTCAGTTTCATCTAGTACTAGGTATTTAGTGGCTGATAGATTTAAACTTTTTCTTTTTAAGTGGTCATTAATTCTTCCAGGAGTTCCAACTATTATTCTTGATCTATTACCAAGTTGTCTAAGTTGTTTTTGCATTGCCTCTCCACCAATAAGTAAGGCAGTTTTAATGTTAATTTTATCACTAATAATGCTTTTAATTGCAGCCATTACTTGAGTTGCAAGCTCTCTAGTTGGACACATAACTAATGCAAATGCATTTTTATCTAATATTAATTTATTTATTAGAGGAATGCTGAATGCCAATGTTTTTCCAGTTCCTGTTTGAGCTGTTCCTAAAATATCTTTTCCCTCTAAAGCAACAGGAATTGCCATTGCCTGAATTGGAGTTGGTTTCGTAAACTTCATTTTTTCCAATGAATTCTTTAACGAATCTTCTATTTTTAGTAATTTAAAGTTTTCCATTTAGGTATTTAGATTTTTTAAAATTTAAGGAGATATGCTCTTAATCCTTTAATACGTCTAATTTATATAGGGATATCTATACGTTTTTATAACAATCACAAGAAGTGAATTTTTAGAAAAATTAATTTAAGTGAGTAAATATTGATTTTTTTTAAGTTTTCAAATGACTCAATTAATGTATAAGAGCGTCAAATTATGAGTAACAATATTCGAAACATCACAATTATCGCTCACGTTGACCATGGTAAAACAACTATGATTGATAATCTAATGAAACAAAGTGGTTCATTTAGAGAAAATGAAGTTGTAGATGAAAGATTGATGGACTCTGGGGAGTTGGAAAAAGAAAGAGGAATTACTATTCTAGCTAAACCTGCTTCTATTGATTGGCAAGGTACTAGAGTTAATATTATCGATACACCAGGTCACAGAGATTTTGCAGCTGAAGTAGAACGTGTTTTAAGTATGGCTGATGGTGCTTTATTATTAATTGATTCTGCTGAAGGTGTAATGCCACAAACAAAATTCGTGTTAGCAAAAGCTCTTAAGCAAGGTTTAAAGCCCATTGTTGTAATCAACAAACTAGATAAAGCCGATCAAAGAGCTAATGAAGTTTTAGATGAAACATTTGACTTATTTGTAAGTTTAGATGCAAACGAAGAACAGTTAGACTTTCCAGTTATGTACGCAAGTGGAAGATCTGGATGGGCAGATAAAGAGGTAGATGGACCAAGAGAAAATCTACACCCATTATTAGATTTAATCATAGAACATGTTAAGCCAGCAGACCTTGATAAAACTAAACCTTTCGCAATGCTATCTACTTTATTATACGCAGATAGTTTCTTAGGTAGAAGTTTAGTTGGAAAAATATCTCAAGGAACAGCAAAAGCTAACCAGCCTATTAAAGCAATAAATCTTAAAGGTGAGAAAGTTGATGAAGGTAGATTAACTAAAATTTTTAGATACGAGGGAACAAAAAAAGTACCTATTGAAGTTGGTGAAGCAGGAGATATTGTTGTAATTGCAGGTTTAGAAAAAGCTAATGTAGCAGATACAATTTGTGATCTTGAAGTAAACGATCCACTTCCAGCAACTCCAATAGATCCTCCAACAATGTCTATTACTATAAGTGTGAATAGTTCACCTTTAGCTGGGACAGAAGGTAAAAAATTAACAAGTACTCAAATCAGAGATAGACTGGTTACTGAAGCACAAAATAATGTTGGAATTTCTTTTTCTCAAAATGCAAACGTAGACGCTTTTGTAATTAGTGGTCGTGGCGAGCTAATGCTTGAAATTCTACTAACACAAATGAGACGTGAAGGTTTTGAAATGACTGTAAGTCCTCCAAAAGTTTTATACCAAAAAGATGATAATGGTAACAGACTAGAACCAATTGAAGAGATTACTGTTGATGTAGATGAAGAGTTTTCATCAAAGATTATTGACTCAATGAATAGAAGAAAAGGTAAATTACTTGATCTTAAAGATACAGGAAAAGATAAAAAAAGATTAATCTTTCATGCACCAACAAGAGGCTTGATGGGTTACACAAGTAGATTTTTAACTTTAACAAAGGGTACTGGTGTAATTAATAGAATCTTTCATGGTTATGGAAAATTTGAAGGTGAAATGGATGGCAGAAAAAATGGTGCTTTAATTTCAATGGCAAACGGAAAAGCTGTTGCATTTGCAATATTTAACTTGCAGGCAAGAGGTGAAATGTTTGTAACTCATAATGATCCTGTTTATGAAGGAATGATTGTCGGATTAGCCCCAAAACCAGGTGATATGATTATTAATGTCATGAAAGGTAAGCAGTTAACGAATATGAGAACTCAAGGAACTGATGAAAATGTTGTACTTACACCAGTAAGACAAATGTCAATTGCTGAACAATTAAGTATGCTAAATACTGATGAAGCCTTGGAGATTACTCCAAAATCTCTTAGATTAAGAAAAGCCATTCTAAATCCTAATGACAGAAAAAAGAATGAGAAATCTGGAACACCTCTTTAATTAAAAGTTTTTCCAACAAGATATAATCCTAAAGCAACCGAAGGTCCTATTCCAAAAGCAAATAATAAAGTTCCAACTCCAACTGTTCCACCTAAATACCACCCAATAGACATCACTGTTATTTCAAGAAAAGCTCTTACAGTTGCAATGGGTAAGTTAGTTTTTTTTTGTAAACCAACCATTAGTCCATCTCTTGGTCCTGCACCTAAGTTTGCAACAAGATAAATCCCCCCACCAAGACCAACCGTAAGTACAGCAATTGTTGCTAAAATTAATTGATTTAAATAATTTTCAGGGGTTGGTATAAATTTTATGCAGACATCGATCATTAAACCAATAATTATTGCATTTAAAATTGTTCCAATTCCAGGTTTTTGTTTAAGTGGCAACCAAAGAAACAAAACTCCAATACTAATTAATACTGTTATTATTCCAATTGAAAGATCAACATTCAATGCAATACCTTGTGCAAGGATAGACCAAGGAGAAGCCCCCGCAAAAGAGACTATTAATAATCCCTCACCTAGACCAAATAAAACTAATCCAAGACACAAAAAAAAGAAAGTTGAAATTTTTGGTTTAAGATTTAATGGTTTTTCAGAACTCCAATATACCTTAGGAATATTTTTAATTTTCAAGAACATATTTTCAATAAATTACTTCTTTTAAAACTAAAGTCTATTATTGTTACTCCTTTATGAAAAAATTTTTAATATTAATATTTTTCTTGGCATATTCACTCAGCTCTAATGCTCATATGGCGCATTATAATAAATTTAATAAAATTGAAATGGAGATTTTAAAAGATGGTGAAGTTATTGGTTATAATTATTATTTTTTTAAAAAGGATGGAGATAAGACAACAGTTACAAATCAAATTAAATTTACAGTGAAATTATTTGGTGCAACAATTTTTGAAATTGAAGGGTATGGAGAAGAAAAGTATATTAAAGATCAATTAATTTCTTTTAATTCCAAAACACTTCAAAATGATAAAAAAAAATATGTAAATTTAGAATTTAATAAACAAACAAATAAATTTGATATTCAGGGCTCTTCCTATAGTGGTATAGCATCAATAAATAACGTAGTTGGAAACTGGTGGAGCCATAAAATTTTACAAACTGATAGTCAAATTAGTCCAATATCAGGTAGCATCAAAGAACAAGTAGTAACCTTTGTTGCTAAAGAAAAAATCGAACTCTACGGTAAAACCTATGACGTGGATCATTTTAAATTAACCTCAAAAGACATGTCTTTACCAAAAGATAAAAGACTTAATTTTGATATATGGTTTGATAAAAAAAATTCATTAATTTTAAAGGTTACTTATTCTAGATTAGGAAATTGGGAATATAAGGTTAAAAAGTTTGAATAAAGTTATTTATTTATTTTATTAAAAAGATCTTTAGCGCTTATCCATCCCGACTCTAGTCTAGGTCCAACAAACCAATCCGCACAAACTCCTAGGTTTAAGGAAGAATTCCAATAACTTTTAATTCTCAAAGGTTTTGAGTTAGATGAATATTTCCAGCCATGATTTAATGAAAATAAAACTTTGGTTTTTTTGATACCTGTAAGTTTAAAAAACTGCTCAATCATAATTTTTGTGTTCAATTTTTTATTTTCTCGATTTTTATCAATTTTTTTATTTGCCCATGAGTAAGTGCTCTGCAAAGTCCAAAGATCATTTTTACTTTTAAATCGCATTTTACTATTTTCATTTCCAGCCCAACCTAAAATTTTATCATTAAAAAAATAACTACTAACATTAAGTTTACTTTTTTTTGTTGCCATCATGACTGTTATATTTGCATCCATTTTTATTTTTTGATTAATAAATGAATGTTTAATATATTTTTTTGAAAGTTTTTTTAATTGAGGAAATGGACAGGTTAATATCAATGATTTATATAATTTTTTTGACCCATCAGAAAAATATATTTCCCAAACTTTATTTTTATTAAAAATTTTAATTACTTCACTATTAAAATTGCAGTTGATATCTTTTAATAGATATTTGCTGATTGCGTTGTTACCTTTTTTTCCAATTATTTTAATATGTTTTTTGTCTTCTTTCTTATCAGTATTTAAAAATAAATGTTTTCCTGGCCATTTTTTAACAATTTTTTTAGAAATTAAACTTTTTATAAATTTTTTAAATTGAATACTTTTTGGTGAAATATATTGAACACCATGATCAAAGCTTTCATTCTTATTAAGCTTTTTATTAGATGATCTTCCTCCAACTCCTCTCGCTTTGTCATAAACATCTAATGAATATTTTTTACTGAGAGAATTTGCAATTGTTGCACCAGAAATACCTGAGCCAATAATACAGAAATCCTTCATTTACCCGCAACTACCATGCCTTCTATTAACATCGTTGGAGCATTGGTAGAATATTTAAACTCAAGATCATCAGCCAAAGTAATGTTTTTGAATATATCTTTAAAATTTCCAGCAATAGTTATTTCACTTACTGGATATTTAAACACTCCATTTTCAACCATAAACCCTGTGGCACCAACTGAATAATCTCCCGTAACTAAATTACTTCCATGACCGATTGTTTCTGTAATATATAAAGTTCTTTGATTTAATTTTAATAAGTCCTTGTAAGAAATGGAACCTTTTTCAAAATATAAATTACTTGTTCCACCACTTCTACCATTTGACTTAAGGTTTAGCTTTTTTCCATTATAGGTATCTACTAAGTAATGTTTTAAAACACCTTGATCTACCAACTTTAATTCTTCAGTTTTCACTCCTTCAGAATCAAAATACCTTGACCCTAATCCTTTAACTATATTGGGTTTATCAAAAATATTTATTGAAGAGGTAAATATTTCTTCATTAATTTTATCTTTTAAAAAAGATGTGCCTCTTGCAATTGAGGAAGCAGATATTGCATTTGCAAAAGTACTCAATATTCCTTTTGAAATTCTTCTATCAAAGACAATACTAATTTTTTCACTTTCTATTTTTCTTGGATCTAATTTTTGTAGTGTTTTTTTTGCTGCCATTTCACCAATTTGACTGGGTCTTAACATATCATTTAGATGACAAGTGCTGGTAAATTCATAATCTCTTTCCATTTTATTACTAGAATCTTTTGCTACAGCAACACATGATGCTGAAAAAGAAGAAGATTTATAACCATTTAAAAAACCATCACTGCTAGCTAATATAAAATTTGATTTTGACTCAGAAAAACCAGTTTCTGTATTAATAATTTCTTTTTTTTGAAATGCAGCCTCTTCTACTTCTTTTAAATATTCAATTTTTTCATCATTCTCTATATGGTCATCATCATATAAATTTAGATCATTAATTTTATTAGCCAATAAGTCTTTATCTGGTAATGAATTATATTCATCCTCTGGAGTAATTTTTGTTGTCTCAATACATCTTTCAACCAATGTCTTGATATTTTCTTCAGTAAGATTTGAAGAAGAAATACTTGATTTTTTTTTGCCAATATAAGTTGTAAGACTAACGCCTAGGCTATCTGACCGATCAGATTCGTCTAATTTTTTATTTCTAAAATTTACTGTTTCTGAGATGGAGTGCATCACAGCAGCAGTCGAATCTGTTGCTCCAAGTTTTTTTGCTAAATCTATACAAAAAGAAGCTGTCTTTTTTAAATAATCTTGATCTTTAACCATATGATTTATAATTGAGTTCCACCAACAGTCATTTTATCAATTAAGATCGATGGTTGTGCCACACCTACTGGAACACCTTGCCCTGCTTTTCCACAAGTTCCAATACCTGGATCAAGCATCATGTTGTTGCCAACCAATGAAACCTCTTTTAAAATTGAAGGTCCATCACCAATTAACGTTGCACCTTTAATAGGTGATCCAATTTTACCATTAATAATTTCATAAGCTTCTGTACAGTTAAATACAAATTTTCCTGAAGTAATATCTACTTGCCCACCACCAAAACTTACTGCAAATATTCCTTTATCAACCGATTTAATCATCTCTTCTTGAGAATATTTTCCATTTAACATCATGGTATTTCTCATTCTTGGTAGAACAACATGCTTGTAGCTTTCTCGTCTTCCACTACCTGTTGATCTTGTGTTCATCAATCTAGCATTTAGTCGATCTTGCATAAAATTTTTTAATATACCATTTTCTATTAAAACAGTTTTTTCAGTAGGTGTCCCTTCATCATCTATTGTTAAACTTCCTCTTCTATTATGAAGAGTTCCATCATCAACAATAGTAACACCCTCACTAGCAACTCTTTGACCCATTAAATTATGAAAAGCAGATGTTTTTTTTCTGTTAAAGTCACCTTCAAGACCATGCCCTATAGCTTCATGAATTAGTATTGCTGGCCAGCCCGATCCTAAAACAACTTTCATTTCTCCTGCTGGTGCAGGTTTACTTTCAAGATTTACTGAAGCAATTCTAAATGCTTCATCACATACTTTTTTCCAATTATCATCTTTAAGATATTCATCATAAGATTGTCTTCCACCAATTCCATAAACTCCTGTTTCTTTTTTTCCATCTTTCTCAAGCATGACTGAAACATTAAAACGAATTAAAGGCCTAACATCTGTTAACACTTCACCTCCAGATCTTATAATTTCTATAGATTTATGCTCACCTGCAAAACTAGCAGTGACTTGTTTTACCATTCCACCTTTAGCTCTCGTATAGTTATTAACTTCTCTTAAAAGATCCAATTTAGATTGTAGTGATTTTTCCTCTATCGGATTCACATCTTTATAAAATTTTTCATTAGTTTGTGGAATTTCATGATTGTAAATACCTTTTTGAGATTTCAATGTTGAGCTTAGATTGCTAGCTGATTGTTTTAATGATTTTTTTGAAATTTCATTTGAATGAGAATAAGCTACTACTTCACCAGTAACCGCCCTTAAGCCATATCCTAGATCAGAACTATAACTAGAACTCTTTATTTTATCATCATCAAGTACAATAGATTCACTTTTAGAGTTTTCTAAGTAAAGCTCACCATCATCACAACTATTTAATGTTTCTGATATAATGCTCTCAGCATCTTTTCTTGATAAGTCTGTTTTAGTAAAAAAATCATTCATACATAACAAGTAATAGTTATAATTATTTTTTCAATTGTCGTATTTCGCACATATACAATCTGTCGGATTCTATATAATTTTAGGAATAAATTTAAAAAAAGGACAATATAATGAAAAAATTTGATGAATTAATGAACGTTTCTAACGAGATAAAAAATATTTCGGTTGATGAAGCCAAAGAAAAACTAAATGACCCAAATGTTCAATTTATAGACGTAAGAGATAAAAATAGTTTTGAGTCAGAGACTATTGGTAATGCTGTAAATTTAGAAAGAGGCTTATTAGAGTTTTATTTAGCTGATGGTAGTCCTTTAGAAAATGAAATGTTTAAGAAAAATCCTGACAAAGAATATATAGTTTTTTGTGGTCTTGGAGGTCAAAGCACACTTGCAACTAAAACTATGCAGGAAATGGGAATAAAAAATGTGAAAAATATGACTGGCGGAATGACAGCCTGGAAAGATAAAAAATAGATTGTGAAAGTTTATTTTAATAATTCATGTAAAATTTGCCGCGCTGAGATAAATTTGTATAAAAAACAAAATATTAAAGACATAGAATGGGTGGATATTACAAATAATAAATCAGCAGAAATAGAAACTCAAAGAAATGCTAAAAACCTTTTGCGTAGACTTCATATTAAAGATGGGGAGAAAGTAATTGGGGGGGCAGAAGCTTTTTTATTAGTATGGAAAAAAATTCCTAAATATAAGTTTCTTTATAGTTTCTTTAAAACTCCAATAATTTTTACTTTATTTTCATTTTTTTATGAGATTATTGCTTTCTTTTTATTTTTAAAAAATAAGAAACAACTTTTGAAATAAGTTTTTAATGTTGAGATGAGGCACTGAATAAAATATATTTTAATTATGAAAGTTTTCATACTATTCGTATTTATATTTAGTTTTGTTTCTTCTGCTCAGTCATCGCAGAAAGTTATTTTAAATAATCTTTTTGACCAACTTCAAATTATTGATAATTCAAAAAGTGCTGCTCTATTGGAGCAAAAAATTTGGTCTGTCTGGAACGAACATCCTAATGATTTTAAATTAACTGAAAAGTTAGAGTTTGGAACAGAGCTGATGCAATACGGTGATTATAATTATGCATTAAAAGTTTTTAGTAATATCTTGGAGAATGACCCTAAATGGTCTGAAGCCTGGAATAAAAGAGCAACAGTATATTTTTTAATGAGTCAGTTTAAAAATTCATTAAATGATATTGATAAAGTTTTAGATATAGAGCCTAGACACTTTGGGGCTTTATCAGGACAAGCAAGAATTTTCATAAAACTTCAAGAATATGAAAAAGCAATTAAGAGTATTGAAAGCGCATTAGAATTCTATCCATCATTTAAAAGTCGTGAACTAATACCTGAAATTGAAAGATTGATTAAAGAAGATAGTATCTAATTCAATCTTTTTTAGCTCTTTTTCTTGAAATTAACTGAGTTAACGAGTCAACCATTAAATCTGATGCTTTAAATATTTCATTTGATTTGAATTCATGAGATAAATTTTTTTCAGGATCTGATTTATCTTCAATGACTATCCCTTCATCAGGAGAATTATTTTTTATATAAATTAATAGCAGCCACTCTTCATCGGGTGCTTCATCCCATTTGATAAAGATTTCACCAGTTTCAAATCTTTGATCAATGCATCTAAAAATAGACATGTGTCTAGTGATGTGCCGTTTATTTAGTTGAAAAACTAAACTACTGGCACTTCTGTAAAAGCTTTCAAGAGAAAGTTCAATTTTCTGTCTTGCAACTTTATAATCTTTCTCTTTTTGAAGTAAAGTATCTCTATCCTCATCACCTTGGATTTTTACTCCTAAAGCTTCTACTCTCTCTCTAATTTTTTGGTCTCTTATGATTCTATATTTATCTTTTAGTTTCTCTATTCTTGCTTGAAGACCAGCATAATCATCTCTTTTTTCTTTTAATGAAATCTTTTCAAGTTTTTCTAATTCTTTAATCTCCCTTATTCTAAATTTTTCTATCTGTTTTTCTAATTGTAATTGTTTTAAAAATTGTTTTTGCCTTTCAGCATGTTCAATTCTAAGTAATGCTTGCTCCTTACGTAAAAATAATTTTATGTCTCTTGCTCTTTCCTTTTCAAGTTTAATTTCTTCTTTTAATGCTTTTTCTTTAAGTTTAGTTTGCTCCTCTTCTTCTTTTACTTTTTGTTTTTGGATTTTTAATTTTTCTTGTTCTTTTTTTTCAATTTCCTCAAGTTGTCTTCTTCTTTTTTCTTCAGCTTTTAAGGTTTTATATTCAGATATTCTATTGGCGATACTATCAAAAAAAGCTTGAATGTATTTTTCTAAATTAAAATTAATTTTAAAGTTAAATTCTGGTTTTAAAGAATTCTGAAGTGTAACTACTCTTGATATTAAGGTTACTTTTTTTCTAGTGTTAACTTTTTGTTTTTTCTTTTTTGTTTTTATATTTTTACTTATTTTTTTTTTTATAAATATTTTTTTTTACTTTTAAATCTTTTTTATGATTTTTATTTGTAATTTTTTTGACCTTCTTTTTTACTAAAGGTTTTTTTTTAGCTGAATTTTTTTTTATTTTTTTCATACTTTAAGAAAATTAGATTTATCAATTAATTACTGATAAATATAGTCTCTTGTTTCAAAATGTTGTTAAAAAATTTGCTAGCTATATTTAAGCTGCCTTAAGTGATCCTAATGTAAAATTAAGCTTACCGAGATCTTCCACAAGTTGTTTTTTATCTTTTTCGTTTAAAAGACTAACCGGTGGTATAACATTTTTGTAACAATCGTCTTGATCTGACATAAAAGAATGTAATCCTGATATTAAATTGTATTGGTCAAAAGTACCCCTAACCTTGCATAGTATGTCATTTACAGTTTGTTGTTTTTTTTCGTTAAAATCATCGTAAACTTTTCTAGATAAATTAGCAGTTACATTGCAAGTTGCCGTAATAATTCCATCACATCCAAGCTCAAGACCCTTTAGGAGTTTCAATTCTGATCCCGGCATAACAGAAAAATTATCAATCCTTAAATTTTCATATAGGTTATAGGAGCTATCTTTGACACCAACTATTTGTTTTGGAAATTTCTTAACAAGCTCCTCAACACACTCAACGCTAAACTTGTAGCCACATAACTTTTCAAAATTATATAATATAATCTTACTGTCTGGCACAGCTTCAACTACTTTTGAGTAAAATTCTATTACCTCACTATCACCATACTTATAATAAGCTGGTGGCATTATTAAAAAATCGCTAAAGTTTAAAGAGTTAGCTACTTTCATTAAATTTATAGTTTCATTTAAAGAATTTAGCCCAGTTCCAATTAAGTATTTTTCTCTATATTTGCTATTCGATAATTCATTTAAGAGGCTAATTTTTTCACTTATAGATATAAGTTGTGCTTGCCCAGTGCTTCCAAAAATAGCAACACCATGACAACCTTGATCTATTATTCTTTCTGCATGATCTATAGTCTTTGCTATATTTAGACTTAAATCATCATTAAAAACTGACATTCCAGCCGCGTAAATACCTCTAATTTTACTCATATGCTAAACTTATATAAATAAAAATTTTAGTAAAGATGATAAAGTATTAAATGAAAATTTTAGTAGTACAAAATAAAATGGGAATTGGAGATATGGTAATCTATTTACCTTTTATAGATGCTATTTCAAAAAAATTTAATACACCTGTAAGTATTCTAGTTAAACAAAGTTCAAAAACTGAACAATTCTTAAGAGATAATAAAAATATTGAAAAAATAATCATTCTTGAACAAGGTAACAATCTCAAGGGTGCTAGACACCAGGGTTTTGGTGGATTTATAAACTTGGCAAAAGAACTTAGAGAACATGACTTTGATAAAATTTTTATTTTTAATTCATCACTTAGATTTTATTTAGTTGCAAAATTTGCTGGCATTAAAAATATTTATCAATATCCCTTACTTGTAAAAAAAAACCAGCATATAATAGATGCTGCAAAAGAATTTATAAATAAAAACTTAAATTTAATTGTAAAAGATGATCCAAAAATTATTATCAATGATCAATCTGTTCAGGATGCAAAATTAAAATTTAAAATCAATAATGATCAAAAAAATATTTTACTTGGCATAGGTGGATCAGGACCAACTAAAAGAATTCCAGCTAAAATATTTATAAAACTAATTCGTTTAATCTCTAATACTTATAAGTGTAGGTTTTTTTTAGCTACTGGTAAAAATAAAGAAGAACAAGAAATTTTAAAAGAAATACTCAATACAGAATTTAAAGACAAATGTATTCCTTTGGATGACTTAAATATAAGAGAAACTTTACCAATAATTAAAAATTGTGATATTTCTATTTGTAATGACTCTAGTTTTAGTCATCTATCGTCAGGACTTGCCATTAAAACAATTGTTTTAATGGCAGACACACCATTAATATATGGGAATTATTCCTCAAGAATGTATCCTATTATCCCTGATGGAGAAAATACAGTAACACATAATACATTAGGTAAAGAGAAAATTAATCCAGACAAAATTTTTGATCAATTAAAAAAAATTCTTAACTAAGAAATATCTTTTAATACAATCTCTTTAGCTTCATTTACAATCGTCGATAACCTTGTGGTCTCTGGTGAAATATCTGGATGTATCTTTTTCTGAATTTTTATGTATGCATTTTTAACATCATCTTTACTAATATTTTTTTTTATATCTAAATTTAAAATTTTGTAGGCTTCCTCAATAGATATTTTAGAAGAATTTTTAACATTTTGATTTTGGTTAAATGAAAATCTTCCAGAGTTTCTAAGTGTTTGTATAAGTCTGAATAAGCCAATTAATTGAAATATTGAAAACCCTTTTAACTTAACTAAAGCTAAGCTCAGTAATGTTAGAGGAATGCTTAATAAAAACTTGCCAGCAACTACAAATAATACTGCTAACATTATTAAACCTAAGAAAATTAATTTTCTTAAATGTTTTGATATTTTTTTTGATGAAGTGTTGGCTACTAATTTAAGTAAAAAGTAAGCAATTCCCAAAAAAACTAGTGTATAAATAATAATATTCATATATTTAATTTCTATCCATGAAAATACCACATCTTAAAAAAAAATCAGAAATAAAAACGTGTCATAATATTAGTTGGGAAGATGATTATAGTTGGATACATCAAGATGACATCCTGGAAGTTTTAAAAGATAGCAAAAAATTAAACCCTGAAGTTAGAAAATATCTTGAAGAAGAAAACTCTTATACTGATTTTCACTTATCAGATACCAAGACCATTCAAAAAAAATTATTTGATGAAATCAAAGGAAGAATAAAATTAGATGATGAGTCTTTACCTTTTAAAGATTTTGATTATGAGTATTGGTCAAAAACAACTACCAAAGGAAATTATTCTATAAAATTAAGGAAAAAAATTGGAACTAATAATATTGAAGAAATTTGGAATGGGGATGAAGAAAAAGAAAAACTAAAAGTAGAATACTTTGGTGTTGGTGATTTGGAGGTTAGTTTTAATGACAAATATTTGGGATATTCTTTAGATACAAAGGGTTCTGAATATTACACAATATATATTAGAGATATAAGTACAAAAAAATTAGTTACTGAAAAGATTGAGGAAACATCAGGTAGTATAACTTTCAGTTTAGATGATCAGTATGTTTTTTATTCAAAACTCGATGAAAATCATAGACCAAGAAAAATTTATAGACACAAATTAGGAACTAAAGGTAGTGAGGATCAATTAATTTTTGAAGAAAAAAGTGAAGCTTTTACGGTTGGAATTGGTTTAAGTGCAGATGATAAATATTTCTTTATCAGCTCTTCAGACCATAATACATCTGAACAATATTACTTTGATGTTAATGAAAAAGATCCCAAACCTAAATTAATAAAAAAAAGACAAAGAGGAATTCTTTATTCTGTTAATTCTTGGGATAGTAAATTTTACAATCATACTAATGAAAATGCTGAAGATTTTAAAGTAGACATTAGTAATAGTTTAGAAAAACCAGACTGGAAAACCTTTATTGCTGCAAAAGATGAGGTTCTAATTGGAGGTTTAACATTTTTAAAAAATTGGATCATTAGATCTGAAACTTCAGATGCTTTAGATAAATTATTTGTAAAAAATATTACAACTGGAATAGAAGAAGAATTAATTTTTTCTGATGAAACTGTATATGTTCCTGGTGCCTCTTTAATGCAAAGAGATAAGAATACAGATGAGATATATATAAGTTATTCTTCACCTAAGACACAGTCTAGAGTTTATTCTTATAACTTAAGCACAAAAGAAAAAAAATTAGTTAAAGAACAAGAGATCCCATCTGGTCATAATCCTGATGACTACATTGTAGAAAGAGTAGATTGTAAATCACACGATGGAAGACTGGTCCCTCTTACAATTACTAGACACAAAAATACTAAAATGGATGGAAGTGCTCAATTGCTGCTTTATGGTTATGGCTCTTACGGAAGCTCTATGAGCCCTAGTTTTTCTGCTACTAGATTAAGTTTGATTAATAGAGATATCATCTGGGTTACGGCCCATATTAGAGGGGGCATGGAAAGAGGCATGAAGTGGTGGAAAGAAGGAAAGCTGCTTAATAAAAAAAATACTTTTGAAGATTATATTGCTTCTGCAAAATACTTAATTGAAAATAAATATACTTCAAAAAATCAAATAATAGGTATGGGTGGTTCTGCAGGTGGTCTTCTTATGGGTGCTGTAGTTAATCAAGCCCCTGAATTATTTCTAGGAATTATAATGGCAGTACCATTTGTAGACTCTTTGACAACTAATCTAGATCACTCTTTACCTTTAACAGTTGGAGAATTCGATGAGTTTGGAAATGCAAAAGATAAAAAAGATCACTTTGATTATATTTATTCTTATGCTCCCTATAATAATATTAAGAAAATGGATTATCCTCATATGTTGATCACAACAAGTTTAAGCGACAACAGAGTATTGTTTGATGAACCAGCAAAATTTACCGCCAAACTAAGAGAATATAAAACTGATAATAATTTATTACTTTTAAAAACTGAAATGAACGCAGGTCATGGTGGTAAATCAGGTAGAGATGGGGCTATAGAAGAAATTGCACTAGATTATGCATTTGCATTAAAAATTTCTAAAAAAATTTAGTCGTCCTATCTTGAAATTTTAAGCATAATTCCTAAATATCATATGTAAGTCGCCTAATGGGGCTTACTAAATTAACCTTGCTAACAAAGGAGGAAACTATGACAAGTAGGGATCTATCTATATTTAACACTCTAAGACCTTTTTCAATTGGATTTGACGATATGTTTGACCAATTTGAAAATATGCTGGGAAATGGAGGGTTAACCATGCAGTCCAATTATCCACCGTACAACATTAGAAAAACTGGAAAAGACAACTACGCTATTGAAGTTGCTTTAGCTGGTTTTAATAAAAATGATGTAGAGGTGGAGTTTGAAGACAATTTATTAACTGTAAGAACAAAACAAGTTGATAAATCTGAGGACAAATCTGATGATGGTGAAATTATTCATAAAGGTATCTCACAAAGACAATTTGCAAGATCATTTACAATCGCTGAGGATGTGAAAGTTAATGGTGCTGAATTAAAAGATGGTCTTTTAACAATTGCCTGTGAAAGAATTGTACCTGAATATAAAAAGAAAAAACTTATTGAAATAAAATAAGTAAAAACCTTGCTTGTGGGGTACATTCCCCACAAGTATTAAGTTTTTTAGAAACAACCGTTTGAAACAAAACCAATCACTATAGAATTAGAATCTACTTCAAATCTTCTTTCACAAAGTATTCCATATTTTTTGGTGTTGTAAACAAGCTCTAAGTTACCTTTATCATTTTTAAAATCTTCATCTGGCTTACCTAATTCCATTTGCAAATTGCTTGAAGTTTTTCCAATGTATTCACTTAACTTAGCATTTTCTTTTTCAACAATTGCGTCTGTTTTATTTTTGATTGTTTGACAGCCGGCAACAAAAGTTAAAAGAAATAAGCTTATTAAAATAAATTTTAATTTATGCATGGTTCAATGATAACACTCATAATATGGCATAAATATAAACTTATAAGTTGAAATATGTTGATAAACTTGGATTTTTAAGAGTATTTTCTTAATTAATCTAATATTAGTCCATCTTAATCTTAGGAGGATCAATGTTAGAAAAATATTTCGACTATAAAAAACACAAGACTGATTTTAAAACAGAAGTAATAGCTGGTGTAACAACATTTTTGACAATGGCTTATATTATGTTTTTAAATCCATTTATACTATCAGGTGAATTTGCTGGACCAGAAAAAGGGTTCTTTGAATTTGGAGCGGTATACACGGCAACAATTGTTGCAACAGCGCTTGCTTGTTTCATAATGGCATTTTATGGAAAAACATGGCCGATAGGTTTGGCGCCAGGTATGGGAATTAATGCATTCGTTGCATTTGGTGTTTGTGCTGGAATGGGCTATACGCCTCAAGAAGCTTTAGGAGCTGTACTAGTTGCTGGGGTTCTATTCTTAATTATTTCATTAACACCTATCAGAGCCTGGTTAATTAATTCAATTCCAAGAAGTTTAAAATTAGGAATTGGCGCTGGCATAGGATTATTCTTAGCAATAATTGGACTTCAGATCATGGAAGTTGTTGTTGATAACCCAGTAACATTAGTTCAATTAGGTGACTTGAGTGATCCCCTTGTTCTATTGGGTTGTGCAGCATTTATTTTGATGGTTGTTCTTGAAAAAATGAAAATTAAGGGAAATATCATTATTGGTATTTTACTATTCAGTATTATTGCATGGGCTACTGGACTTGCTAAATTTAATGGAATTGCAAGCTCACCACCTCCAATGACTTATCTATTTGATTTTGATTTATCAGCAGCATTAACAGCTGGTATGACAACTGTAGTGTTTACTTTATTATTTGTTGATTTCTTTGATACTGCAGGAACATTAACTTCAGTAGCAAACGTTGCTGGTAAGGTTGATAAAAATGGTAAAGTTAAAGACATTGAAAAAGCAATGATGGCTGACAGTGTTGGAACTGTAGCAGGTGCAATGATGGGAACAACAACTGTAACAAGTTATGTTGAATCTGGTGCTGGTGTAAAAGCTGGTGGGAAAACAGGAATGACCTCTTTAGTAATTGGTCTTCTATTTTTGGCTTGTATATTCTTTGCTCCTTTAGCAACAAGTTTACCTAAGCAAATTGATGGTGCAGCTTTAGTATTCGTTTCTGTTCTTTTTGTTAGAAACATAACTGATATTGAATGGGATGATATTGGTGAAGCAGCTCCTGCTATTCTTGCAATGATTGCTATGCCGTTAACATATAGTATTAGCAATGGTATTGCTTTAGCATTTGTATCATACGCATTAATCAGATTATTTACTGGTAAGTTTTCTTCAACTTCACCAGCGATATGGATTATTGCAATCTTGAGTGTCGTTAGTTTTGCGGTTGCTTAAAATATAATTTTTAGGGCTGGAATTACTCCAGCCCTATTTATTTTTCTTAATTATTTCTTCCATAGACATCTCTTCATAATGTTCAGTAGGCTGAACAATCCATGGGTCTGAATCTAGTTTAACTGGACAAAAATCTGGCTCAAATGTGGAAGATTTTTTTTTCCATAAACAGGCTGTTTTAACTTCATTTATATAATCTTTAGTTGGTTCATAATTCTTTAACCACTCAATACTTTTGTTTAAAGTTAATCCTGTGTCAGATAAATCATCTACTAATAAAACTTTATTAAAATCTTTATTCTCAGCTAAAGAACTAATTTCTCTTGCAAACATTAATTGACCCTGTTTATCTTCCATTCCTTTTCCTGAATAACTTTGGATCACTATATAAGCTATAGGTAATTTTAAAATTCTGGAAAGAATGTCTAATATGGGAGCTGCTCCCCTCATAATACCTACTAGCACTGTTGGTTTGTAATTATTGTAAATTTCTATTGCTAGTTTTTCTACAATTTTTGTATACTGATCAAAAGTGATAATTAATTTATCTGCCATAAAATTTTTTATCATATAAATATAAATAAAAAAGAATAAAAAATATGAAAATTTATGATTGCTTTATGTACTTTGACGAAGAAGTAGTTCTAGACGTAAGGCTTAACACTTTAAATGAATTTGTTGATTATTTTGTAATTGTTGAAAGTATTTACACTCATAAAGGTGACCCTAGAGAACTAAAATTTAATCATAAAAAATTTGAAAAATTTAAGGATAAAATAATTTATATAGTTGATGAAGAAACTTATCCACAAACAGATGAGATAAATACTGAAGATAGTGAAGGCGAAAAATCTAGAAAAGCAATTTTTAATGCGGCTTATAGAGAAAATGGACAAAGAAATCTTATAACTAGAGGGCTTAAGAAAGCAAATGATGAGGATATAATAATGGTTTCTGATGTTGATGAAATACCCAAGCTTTCAGAATTAAATTTTAAAAATATAAATGAAAAAATAATTTTGTTTAAACAAGACATGTTTTACTACAAATTTAATTTGTGGTTACCTAATTTAATTTGGACAGGAACAAAAGCATGTAAGAAAAAAAATTTAGTTAACCCTCAATGGCTAAGAAATATAAAAGACAGAAAGTATTCCTTTTTTAGAATAGATACCTTTTTTTCAAAAACCAAATATACTAGTATAAAAGTTATAAATGATGGTGGTTGGCATTTTTCAAATATCAAAACACCAAAAGAAATAGAATTTAAATTACGATCTTATTTGCATCATAGAGAGTTTGATCTAAACCCTCTTTCAGTTACGCAGATAGATAAAATTATAAGGAATAAACAAGCCATCTACGATTTAAAGGTTGATAAAACTGTTAATAAAATTGGTAATGGAAGTATTCTTAAAAATTTTGATTTAAACGGGCTACCAGAATATATTGTGACAAATAAAAATAAATTTTTAGATTGGATAGACTAATGAAAGCCTACTGGATCGCTTTATACAAAAGAATAGATAGCCAAGAAAATTTAAAAAACTATGGGGCAAAAGTTACTGGAATAATAAAAAGTTATGGAGGAAAGCCTCTTGTGAGAGGTGGAAAATTTGAAACTTTAGAGGGTGAAACTTACCCAAGAACTGTAATTTGGGAATTTCCAAATCATGAACAAGCTATGAAATGTCACGATTCTAAAGAGTATCAAGATGGTTGGGCTATAGCTAGAGATACTACTGAGCGAAATCTACAAATAGTAGAAGGTTTTAGTACTGAATAGGTTCTGGATCTATACTTCTCCAAAGATACCAAGTTGCAACTGAACAGTATGGACTAAATCTTTTGTTTAATAATTTTACATAAGATTCAGGTGGTAGATATTTTTTTTTATAATTTTTTGAAATTCCTCTTAAAAGACCAATATCTTGTATAGGCCAAATGTTTGACCGATTATAAGTAAATAATAAAATCATTTCAGCTGACCATCTTCCAATTTGTCTTAACTGAGATAAATAAATAATAGCTTCTTCATCTGACATCTTAGGAATTAATCTAGGGTTAAATGATTTATTTAATATTTGTTTAGCTAAACTTTTTATTCCCCTAACCTTTTGTCCACTTAATCCACAACTTTTAAGTTGAACAGAAGAAAGTTTAGAGACTGTTTTTGCATTAATCTTATTTTTACATTTCTTTTTAAATTTCAAAAAAACTGAGTTAGCTGCAGCAACACTGATTTGTTGTCCAATGATACTCTTACATAATGAAAAAAATATATCTTTTCTAGAAGTAAGCACAGCCTCTGAAGGAGATTTGTACCTGCTAATTAATAAAGACATTACTTTATCTTTATTGGATAAATATTTTTTTGCAGTATTCCAATATTTTGGTTTTTTATTCATGTCTAGTTGTTGATGGTATTTTTTGTTTATGATAAATTTCTCTTCTAAAAATTATAAGAGAGGCGAGAACTACAAGTGATGCACCAATTAGTGTTTTTAGAGTTGGTATCTCATTCCAAATAAAATAACCAAAAAATATAGCAAATACCAAAGCTAAGTATTTTAAAGGTGCCACCAAAGATACTTCAGAAAGTTTATATGATTGAGTTAAAAATAAATTTGCAGAACCTCCTGTTACTCCAATTAAAGCTAAAAGAATAAAGTCTTGAAAATTTGGCATTTTCCATCCCATTGGAATTGTGGCCAAGCCAGCGATTGAAATAGTAATTGTAAAAAAAATTGAGATAAGCCAAATAGGTTCTGTTGTGGATAACTTTCTAATCGTAATGGTTACAAAAGCCATTCCAATACAAAATATTAGAGGAAGGAAATAAAGATAATTCATACCCTTAAAGCCAGGCTCAGCAATTATAATAACACCTATAAATCCAATTAAGACAGCTAGCCATCTAAAAATACCCACTTTTTCACTTAATAAAAAAATTGATAATACGGTGATAAATAATGGTGCCGCATATGAAAGGCTAACAACGACTGCCAAAGGAAGCTCTCTTAACGCAATAACTATTGCTATCAATGCCATTAAACCCATAAGGCATCTAAATAAATGTTCTTTTGATCTTTCAGTTGTATAAAAAGTTTTTAATTTACCTTTTGGAATTAAAAAATATGTGGGCAACAAACCAAAAAAGCCCCTAAAAAATAAAACTTCCCCAGTTGGGTAGTCGCTTGACCATTTTACCAGCAAATCCATAACAGAAAAGGTGCAAACAGATAAAAACATGTACAAAAAACCTAATTGATTTTTAGTTAGCATAGCAATAATTTGTAAATCAAATTAAAGTATAATCAATGGAAATAGCAGTATTAGGATTGGGATGTTTTTGGGGACCAGAAATTAAATTTAGTAAACTTGAGGGAGTTATTAAAACTGAAGTTGGCTATTGTGGAGGTGACAGCAAAACAGTCACTTACAAAGAGGTATGTACTGGTAATACAAATCATGCAGAAGTTGTTAAGTTAGATTTTGATCCTAAAATTATCTCTTATGAAAAAATTTTAGATTTCTTCTTTGAAATTCATGACCCTACAACCTTAAATTCACAAGGACCTGATTTTGGGACGCAATATAGAAGTGAAATATTTTACCTAAGTGACAGACAAAAAGAAATTGCTGAGAGTGTTATAAAAAGAGTAAATTTAAAATTATCAGGAAATGTTGTAACAAAATCTTCTTTATTAAAAAATTATTGTCCAGCAGAAGAATACCATCAGAGATATTTGGAAAAAAGATAATATGTCTTTAGTTGAAACAAATTGGTTAGAAGAAAATTTAGATAAAGTAAAAATTATTGATTGCTCATGGCACATGCCTCAGACAGAACGTAATGGTTTTGATGAATATAAAAACAATCATATTAAAAATGCAATTTTTTTTGATTTAGATGAAAATTCTAAAAAAGATATCGATCTACCTCATATGTTAACAGATGCTAAGTCATGGGAAAATATAGTGTCAAGCATGGGAATTGAAAATGATGATCAAATAATTATCTATGATAATTCAGATGTAATTAGTTCGTGTAGATGTTGGTATAATTTTATCTATTTTGGTCACAATCCAGAATTAGTCCATGTATTAGATGGTGGATTAAAAAAATGGATTAAGGAAGATAAAGCAACCACTAGTGATGTAATTAAGATTATTCCCTCTAACTATATTGCAAATGAAAAAAAAGAGTTAGTAAAAGATATAAACCAAATTAACAAAAATATTTTAGAAAACAATTTTAATATTATTGATGCAAGAAGTTTAGAAAGATTTGAGGGTAAAGTTCCTGAGCCAAGAAAAGGATTGCGAAGTGGCTCTATCAAAAAATCTTTTTGTCTACCCTTCTCTGAACTTATAAATCAAGATCATACATTTATTAGTAAAGAAAAGATTCATGAAAAGTTTAAATCAACAGGATATGAGATGGGCAAAAACATTGTATTTACATGTGGTTCTGGTGTTACCGCTTCAGTTTTGGCTCTTGCTTATTCCTTAATAGATAATAAATATATGCCTACTATTTACGACGGATCATGGAGTGAATATGGAAAAAATTAAAATATGAAAAGATCTACAAAAATCGGAACTGCAATTCTTGCCTTCTTTTTAATTATTATAATAGTAATTGTTGGAAGAACAATGATAGGAAATCATTTTAAAAAAAAATTTAGCAAAAGACCTCCTCCAGGAATAATAGTAACTGAAGTTGTAGCAAAAAATTTCTCTCAAAAAGTTTCAACTTATGGAACAGCAATTCCTTTTAGAACTAAATCATACAAAATTGAAAAATATGAAATAGTTAACCCAATAGAATTCAATAGAAAATTGAAAAAAGGTGATTTAATAACAAAATTAAAAACTAGAAATTTAATAGCATCTTTTGATGGAGTGGTGACTAAAAGGGATTTTTCAAATGATATTAAAGTTTCTGAAAGTTCACTTTTAATACAACTAGAAGATACTTCGACTATTTATGTAGATGTAGATATTCCTGAGCTTTACGCAAGTTTTATTAGAGAAAATTTAAATGTTGATGTTAAATTTTCAGGTAATAGTGAAAAAATTTATTCAGGTGTTGTTGACTCAACAGCTGGCAGGATTGATGTGGATACAAGATCATTAGCTATAAGAATAAAATTAGAAAATGATAATTTTGAAATTTTACCAGGTTCTCTTTTGGAGATTATTGTTAAATATAATGAGAGAAATTCCATGAGTATTCCAGATACAAGTTTAATCATGGAAGGTAACAAAACTTATGTTTATAAAGTTGCAGAAGATAATGTGACTAATAAAGCTGAAATTGTTATTGGAATAAGAGACTCTGGTTTTATTGAAGTAGTTTCAGGTTTAGCTAATGGAGATAATATTGTAGCTGAGGGTTTAAAAAAAGTTAGACCAAGAGGCAAAATTAAACCAATTAAAAAATAATGTTTATAACTGACGTAAGTATAAGAAGACCAGTTGTTGCTTGGGTAATGTCTCTTATATTAATTGTTTTTGGAATATTTGTTTTTTCACAATTGCCAGTAAGAGAACTGCCTGAGGGCTTACAACCACCTGTAGTTCAAGTTAAAGTAGACTACAAATCTGCATCAGCTCCTATAATTGATCAGGAAGTAACACAAGTAATAGAAGATGTAATAGGTGGAGTAGAAGGAATAAAAAATATTAACTCAACATCAGAAAATGGGAGCAGTTCAATTAATGTTGAATTTAATCCTGATATAGACCTAGATAATGCTGCTAATGATATAAGAGAAAGAGTTGCAAGAGTTGTCGATAGATTGCCAAGTGAAGCAGCAGCACCTCAAATTCTCAAACAATCAGCAGGATTTTCAACCACTATGTGGCTGGCTGTATCTTCTGCAACCTGGAGTGATTTAGAGCTTGGAGATTATGTCGAGAGATATTTAGTAGATCAGTTCTCAAGTGTTAAGAACGTAGGAACTATTAGAACCGGTGGTTTAAGAGATCTAAGTGTAAGAGTTTGGATTGATCCTATTAAACTTGCTGCAAACAATTTAACTATTCAAGAAGTTGAGGGAGCTTTAAGAAAAGAAAATGTAAGTCTGCCAGCAGGAACATTAGAAGCTACCAACATAGATTTGATACTAAATTTAGATAAGTCATATAACGATATAGAAAAATTAAAGACATTACCTATTAAAAAAAACATAAATAATGTCGTAAGACTTTCGGATATTGCCAATATTGAGTTTGGTCCAGTTTCAGAAAAAAATCTTTTTAAGGCCCAAAGTAAAGATGCCTTGAATTTAAAGACAGTTGGAATTGGTATTTACGCAAAAAGTGGCGCTTCAACTGTAGAGCTTTCTAAAGAAATAAATAAAAAAATAGATGAGGTTAAAAAAACATTACCAGATGATTTAAATATAGAAGTAGCTTTTAACAGGGCAACATATGTGGGCACTGCTATCGATGAAGTATACAAAACTTTAATCATCGCTTTTATTCTTGTGGTTATAATTATTTATTTATTCTTAGGTAATATAAAAGCTGTAATTGTACCAGCAGTTGCACTACCTGTAAGCTTAATAGCATCGTTTTTGGGTCTTTATTTGTTTGGTTTATCAATAAACATATTTGTCTTATTAAGTTTTATTTTAGCAATTGGAATAATTACTGACGACTCGGTCATAATGACAGATGCAATTTATAGAAGAATTGAAAATGGAGAGAGCCCATTAGTTGCAGCTTATAAAGGATCAAAACAAATTAGCTTTGCAATCATTGCAACAACTTTAATTCTAGTTGCAGTTTTTATTCCTTTAATTTTTATTGATGGAATTGCAGGAACATTATTTAGAGAAACAGCCATAGCATTATCTGTTTCTGTTGTGGTGTCTTCTTTTGTTGCTCTTACACTATCACCTATGTTAGCAAGTAAGTTTTTAAAGAAAGAGCCAAAACAAAATTTTATAGTCACTAAATTTGATAAGTTTTTTAAATCATTCTTAAAATTTTATGAAGAAACATTGGGGTATTGGCTTAATAAGAAAAAAATCATAATTTCATTTATAGTCTTCACTATTATTATTTCTGGTGTTTTGTTTAATATTACAAAAAAAGAATTATTACCCTTAGAAGATAGAGGGGTTTATCTTGTTCTAGGATTTACAGATGAAGGAAGCTCTTTTGAATATACTGAAAAAAGAGCAGAAGATGTTGAAAAAAGGTTAATTCCTCTTCTTCAAGCTGAGGATAGTCCATACAAAAGATTTATAATGAGAGTGCCAGGCTTTGGTAGCAATAAAAATTCTTTTAATAGCTTTATAATAATTGCATTATTAGATGAATGGGCTGAACGAGATAAAAGTTCACAAACAATAATGAGGGAAGCAATTGGAAAAATTGTGACTGTTCCTGAAACAGTAGCTTTTCCAATATCACCTCAATCTATCAGAGTTTCTAGTTACAATAAACCAGTTCAAATGGTTATATTGGGCAGTACTTATGAGGAGTTAGAGGAAATACAGTCTAAAGTTATCAATAAATTAAGACAAAATAAAAATTTATCTAGAATAGAATCTGACTATTCTAGAGATAAACCAGAAGTTAAATTAGTAATTAACAAAAATAAGGCTAAAGATTTAAGTGTGTCTACAGACTCAATTGGCAAAACCTTAGAAACTCTTTATGGTGGAAAAACTGTAACAAAATTTAATAGACTTGGTAAAGAATACCCAATTATACTTCAACAATACTTGGCAGATAGACGATCGCAAGAAGGTCTTTCTAAAATATTTGTTAGATCTGAAAGCTCTGGTAAACTTATCTCTTTATCAAATTTAGTAGAGTTCAGTGAAATTGGATCTGCAAAAAAATTAGCAAGATATAACAGGCAGAGAGCTGTAACAATATCAGCAAATATATCAGAGTCTTATACACTTACAGAAGCAATTGCATATTTAGAAGAAACAATGGAAGAAATTGGCTCCTCTAATCAAATTGCATGGAAAGGTAAATCAGAAGAAATAAAAGAAACTAGTAATGAACTATTTATTATTTTTGGATTAGCATTTCTAACTGCATACCTAGTAATGGCTGCAACCTTTAATTCATTTATTCATCCATTTATTATTATGTTAACTGTTCCACTTGCTTTGTTTGGAGGCTTGGTCTTTATATTATTCTTGAACAGTTCTATTAATATCTTCTCACAAATAGCACTTGTCATACTAATTGGAATATCAACTAAAAATAGTATTCTAATTGTTGATTATGCCAATCAGTTAAGAACAGCTGGAAAAAATATAGAAACATCTGTTAAGGAAGCTTGTCAATTAAGATTTAGACCCATAATGATGACGTCAATAAGCACAATGATAGCAATGATGCCTTTGGTCATAGGAAATATTGGACCAGGCGCAGGTGAAGCTTCAAGATTAGCTGTGGGTGCAACTATTCTGGGAGGAATGATTATATCAACATTCTTTACATTATATGTAACGCCAACCATGTATTTGGTATTAGCAAAGAATACGAAACGAATTGATGCTGTTGATATTGAGCTAAAAAAACAACTTCGTTAAAAAATAATATATTTATTTTTATTTAATCTTTTCTGACAATCTTGTAATTGAGATTTATATTTATTAGATTGTTTTTCTACTTTTTTAGCTAAGCCTATAACTTTCTGATTATTCTTATAATCTTTATAACCACCCCACCCTTCATGATACGCAAGATACTGTCTAAAGGCATCTTTCTTAGAAATTTTTAAAAGAGACTCAGTTTTATCAGTATACCAACCAATAAAATCTACACTATCTTTAAATCTTGTTCTTGTTGCTAATTTATTTCCAGTTTCATTTTTATACTGCTCCCAAGTTCCTTTTACCGCTTGTGAATATCCAAATGAACTAGAGGGCCTCTTAAATGGTATAATCTTAAATAATTTTTGCCTTGGCGGTTTTGCTAGCCAATCAAAGTCTGACTCCATCTTAATTATAGCTAACTGAATATAAATTGGGGTTCCCCATTTTTGTTCAGTTTTTTTGGCATGTTTATACCAAAGGTATCTTTCATTAAAAATTGAACAACTATTTGAAGTATTTTGAGGTATTGAGGAACAGCCAGTAATAAAAATAATTAATAGTATTGAAAAATGATTTCTAAGTTTTGACATTCCTAATTATAATCTTATAGATAAGTATTACTAATATTACACCCACAATATTTCCAAATAAATCACTCATCTCAAATCCCCGATTTGGAATAATAATATGAAATAGTTCTAAAAAAATTGATAATAGAAATAAATAAACACTTAAAAAATTAATCTTTTTAGTATTATGAAAAGAAAGTACTCCTAAGCTTGTAAGTAAAACAAAAGCATAAAAATGGTTTGATGAAATTATAAAATCTCTGGTAATTTGAGGTTGTGTATAACGATCATTATACAAAAACCATCCAAGAATACTGCCTGGGTATAAATAAAATATTATCAATATGATATTTGAAGAATAAAACCCAATTCTAAAAAAGTTTTTTAACTTATTCATAATAATCTTATTTATTTTATTTCTTTTATCAGTTATCAGAATATATCAAATGGCTCGTTTAATTTTAGTAAGACATGGTCAAAGTGAATGGAATCTTGAGAAAAGATTTACAGGCTGGGTAGATGTAGACCTTACAGGGCAAGGTAAATTAGAAGCCTGCAAGGCTGGAGAGTATATTAAGGAAACTAAAATTGATATTGATTATTTTTATTCATCATTTCAGTTAAGGGCTATCAACACACTAAAATTTATTCAGGACACATTAAGAGATAAAAGAGAACCAGTTAAAGCCTGGCAATTAAATGAAAGACATTATGGAGCTTTAACGGGGCTAAATAAAGATGAAATGAAAGAAAAGCTTGGTGAAGATAAAATACATGCTTTTAGAAGATCTTGGGATATTAAACCAGATCCATTAAGTAGAAACAATCCATATCACCCGTTAAATATAGGAGTTTATAAAAGCATTCCAAAAGAAAATATTCCTGATACCGAGTCCCTTAAAGATACCTACGATAGAGTAATGAAATTTTATATTGATGAAATTCAAATGAAACTAAAAAATGATAAAAATATTTTAATTTCAGCTCACGGGAATTCTATAAGAGCGTTATGCAAATTTTTATTTAAATTAGACAATCAAAGGATAACATTACTCGAAATACCAACAGGCAATCCACTTTTGATAAATTTAGATTCAAAGCAAAATATTAAAGAATGCTCTTACCTAGATCAAGATAGAGCTAAGGACTTGTTAGTTTTTTAATAATTTTTTGTAAATATTCAGATCTGTTAAATGTCTAAAGTCTTCAAAACTCTCAAAACCATATAAATCGTCTTTATCAATTAATTTATTCCAAATATTTGAAATGGAAAAATTACCTACCTCATAAGAATCAAATAAACTCTTATTTAAGATTTGGCATCCTGTATAAATTAAGTGATTAAGTTCATCTTTTTTTATAATATTCTTTTTAAGATTGAAATCACCCTTCAAATTTTTGTCAAAACTCAATTTTTCATTAGCTAATAAAAGTATATTTTTAACTTTATTTAAAAAATAAAATTTTTCCATATCTTTAATATATTTTTTATAATTCTCATTCCATACAGTGTCTGGATTAAATATCATAAAATCTGTTTCATTAGATGAATTTATTAAATTTAAAATTCCACCTCCTGTATCTAAAATATTTGAGCCATCATTTATTATTTTAATTTCTAAATTAAATTTCTTATCTTTAAGAAATTGTTCAATTTTTTCACTTAGGTAAAATGTGTTAATTAAAATTTTATCAATTCCCAAAGAATGTATTAAATTAATACAATTTTCTAATAAAGTTATTTCGTTTATCTTTAGTAGAGGTTTCGGGGTTGTCAGTGTTATTGGGTTTAAGCGTTTACCATATCCAGCACATAAAATTAATGCAGTTTTAATCTTCATTTCTGATTTCTTATTTTTTTGGAAAAATTAAGCTCTAATAAGCTTTTGAGCTCAGAAAATTTTTTATTGTTGGAGATTCTTAATTCAATTAACTTCCAAGCATAGGGTATTAATTTCAAATATTGCTTTTTCTTATCTCTCATGGCCAATCTAGTGAATATTCCAATGATTTTCATATTTCTTAAAATGGACAATATTTCAAAATCACTTAATAAAGTAGCCTTGTTAACTCTTTTTTTATTTAGTTTTAAATAATAACGATAAATTTTATTTTTAAATATTTCATCTGTCCTAAATCTAACATCATCAATTAGGGAAGCTAAATCATAAGCCCTATTTCCAATTAAAGCATCTTGCGAGTCGATAACTCCTATTTTATTTTTGAACTTCATTAAATTCGATACATGAAAATCTCTATGAACAAAAACTTTTTCTTTTGATTGAAGGTGCGTTAGTAAAAACCTAATTTGTTTTTTTATATCAATTTTAAACTTGGGTAGTTTATTTTGTTTTACAAATTTTTTTGCATACCATTCACAAAATAAATTTGCCTCATTGAATAATTTAACATTATCATAAATAGGAATTTTATAAGTTTTACCTTTAAAGTTTTTAGATCGATTTTGTTTAATTTTTTGAATCACTCCAAGTAAATCAATAGATTTTTTATAGAGAGTTTCTTTTTGGTTTTTATTTTTTTTTAATAAACTAAAAACTGAGTCGTCTCCAAAATCTTCAATTTCTATATAATTTTTTTTATAATTTTCGCTATAAAGTTTAGGTGCTAAAACTTTATTTTTAATTAGAAGACTATTTATTGCATCATATATTAGCAAATTTTTCTCTTTTTCCTTAGAGGCAAAAACTACGATTGATTTTTTTTTTGATGATGACTTTCTATAAAAAGATCTAAATGATGCATCACCTTTAATTTTTTTTAATTTATCATTAGTTTGTAACATCTATTATTTATTTTTAACTCCCTTAATTGTTAAATATCTTTTATTCAAATCATCATTGTATTCAAAATGTAAATCAATTTTGGAGTCAATAGTTTCTTTTATTTTCTCAGGCCATTCAATTAATGTCACAACTTCTTCTCTATTTTCAAATAAACCAATGTTTTTTATTTCACTATAGTCAGTCAACCTGTACAAATCATAATGCTGTATTATAAAATTTCCAACATCATATTCATTTACCAAATTAAAGGTAGGACTAGTAACTTCGGTTAAATTGATTTTATTTAATTGTTGAAGATTATTAATAAGGTGTCTTATAAATGTGGTTTTGCCAACACCTATTTCTCCATGAAAATAAGCTACATCTCCTTTTTGTAATGCTCTTGAAAAACTTTTAGCTAGCTCAGATGTTTTATCTTCTAGGGAGATATCTATTTTTTCGCTATTAGTAGCGATAAGCATCTGGTTTGAATGGTCCTTCTGTTTCAACACTTATATAATCAGCTTGGTCTTTTGATAGTTTTGTAAGTTTAGCACCTACTTTTTTTAAGTGAAGCATTGCCACTTTTTCATCTAATGATTTTGGTAATACATAAACTTTATTTTCATAATTTTTATGATTATGCCAAAGTTCAATTTGTGCCATTACTTGATTTGTAAATGATGCACTCATTACAAAACTTGGATGCCCTGTTGCACAACCTAAATTTACCAATCTACCTTTGGCTAAAAGAATAATTCTCTTTCCATCAACTAATTCTATTTCATCAACTTCTGGTTTTACTTCTGTCCATTTATAATTTTTTAAGGCTTCTACTTGAATCTCATTATCGAAGTGTCCAATATTACAAAGGATTGCTCTATCTTTCATATTTCTCATATGATCTGCAGTAACAATATCTATATTACCTGTAGCAGTAACAACAATATCTGCCTTACTTATAGCTTCATCCATTAAAACTACTTCATAACCTTCCATTGCTGCTTGGAGTGCACAAATTGGATCCGCTTCTGTAACCATCACTCGAGCACCACTTTGTCTTAAAGATGCAGCACTACCTTTTCCAACATCCCCAAAGCCTGCTACAATTGCAACTTTACCAGACATCATTACATCTGTGGCTCTTCTAATTCCATCTACTAAACTTTCTCTACAACCATATAGGTTATCAAATTTGGATTTTGTAACTGAGTCATTAACATTAATTGCTGGAATCATTAATGTTCCATCTTTTTCCATTTTGTTTAATGCTTTAATTCCAGTTGTTGTTTCTTCTGAAACACCTTTTACTTCCTTTAACAAATCTTTGTAATCGCTGTGCATCATTGCAGTTAAATCACCACCATCATCTAATAGCATATTTGCTTTCCAGTCTTTTTTACCTTCTATTGTTTGTCTGATGCACCATACAGCTTCCTCTTCAGTTTCACCTTTCCAAGCAAAAACTGGTATTCCTGCTTTAGCTATTGCTGCAGCAGCATGATCTTGTGTTGAAAAAATATTACAAGAAGACCATCTAACTTCTGCTCCAAGCTCTACTAAAGTTTCAATTAAAACTGCTGTTTGAATTGTCATATGAAGACATCCCAATATTCTTGCTCCTTTTAAGGGTGCTTTTCCTGAGTATTCTTCTCTTAATGCCATTAGACCAGGCATTTCACTTTCAGCTATCGAAATTTCTTTTCTTCCAAAGTCTGCTAACGATATATCTTTTACTTTAAAATCATCCATTGCTCAGTTTTATATAATAAAAATTTAATTAATCAACTTATGATTAAACTTTAGGGAAGACAATCTCAACATTTGCACCTTCTTGCGTTACATTGTTTGAGGCATTAATGGTAGCACTATGGAGTTCAACAAGGTTTTTTACTATATTTAAGCCTAAACCAGAATGCTCACCAAAGGTGTCCGGTCTATTACTATAAAATCTATTAAATATTTTTTTTGTATCTGTTTCCTTAAATCCTTTACCTTCATCAATAACTTTAAAAATAATTTTATCTTTATCTCCTTTGTAAATTTCAACTAAGATTTTTTTGTTATCATCACTAAATGAAATTGAATTATCTAATAAATTTGCAATAATTTGTTCAATTCTATTTTCTATTCCATTAATAAAATATTCTTCTTGATCATCTTGATCATTTAACATTATTTTAATTCCTCTTTTTGCTTCATAAATATTATTAAAATCATCTACTACAGATCTTGCAATTAATTTGAGATTAATTTTTTTCATTTTTTCTTTACTTAATGCAACCTCATCTTTTAGTATTTGAGAATAATCAGTGATCAATCTTTCAATTCTTTGAACATCGTGATTGAGAATACTAATTAATTTACTTCTTTGAGATTGATCATCAGTTTCATTCAATATTTCTGAAGCACTTTTTAATGATGTTAAGGGGTTTCTTATCTCATGAACAAGATCAGTTGAAAAATTTTCTGCATGTGAAATTCTTTTTTGAAGTTCACTTGTCATATCATCTAACGAATTTGACAAAGTTCCTAGCTCGTCATTTCTACTTTTAAGTTCATTAATATTTGTTTTTTTTTTGCTCTTTTCTTTTATAATTTTTGTATATGCTACTAAGTTCTTTATAGGTTTTAGAAAATATCTATTTAAAACAAAAGAGAATATAAATATTACTATAATTATAAATATTGCTGTTCTTAGAATAAATGTTTTTCTTTCATCAATAGCAGATTTTACATCATTAGCATTTTCTGAAATTGCTAGGTATCCAATATTAACTCCATTTAGTGTTATGTTTTTAACTGTTGTTAGTAAAAATTGATCATAGCCTTCCTGTATAAAAGTAAAAGGCTTTCCATAATCTTTTGACCACGAATAATTAGTAAGAACATCTTTGAATGAAACTGTTTTTTCTTTATTTATATTTTTTGTTTCAACAATTTTTTTGCTTTTTTCTTCGTCTAATATTTCTAGCTCGACTATATCTAGTCTACTAGAAAAGGATCTTGGGTCTAAATCTAGCGTATCAGTATCACCTACTAAATTAAATTGATTATCAAATAAGATAACTCTATCTAAGTTTTGAAATAAAAATCTTGTTGAAAATAAAAATTTTCTAATATCTTCTTCCTCAAATTTTATATTTAACCTTAAAATATGCTCAATTGTATTGTTAATTATTTGAATATGTTTGGAGGTTTTATTTTTTATTAAATTAGGTTTTGCATTGCTAATGTAAAGTGCTGTTAAAATTCCTATAATTAAAAAAATAACCAAATTAATGAATAAAAATTTTTTTAATATAGATAAACTTTTTAGAAAATTACTGAACATTAACTAACGTTCCATCTGTATCCACTGCCATATCTTGTTTCTATAGCTGTAAAATCAGGATCAACTTTTTTAAATTTTTTTCTAATTCTTTTAACATGACTATCAATAGTTCTATCTTCAATATCAGTATCTTCTCGATAGGCAATGTCCATAAGCTGAGCTCTTTCTTTTATTATTCCCGGTCTCTTTGCTAATTCTTTAACTATTAAAAATTCTGTAGTAGTTAGTTTATCTGGTAGTTGCTTGTTATCCCATTCACATTCAAGTTGTGAAGGGTCAAGTTTTAGCTTCCCATGTGAAATAATATTTTTTGTGTCTTCAAGATTATTGTTTATATCTTTTTTTCTAAGTTGAACTCTTATTCTTTCTATTAAAACTTTAATGGAAAAACCTCCTGACTTTTTTATAAAATCATCTGCGCCCAATTTTAAGCCTAATAATTCATCTATCTCATCATCTTTTGAAGTTAAAAAAATTACAGGCAAGGAAGTTTTTTTTCTTAACTTTTTTAAAAGCTCTTCACCATCCATTTTTGGCATTTTTATATCTATAACAGCAAGGTCTGGTGGATTTCTAGTTAACCCAATTAGAGCACTTTCTCCATCAATATATGTTTGAACTTTAAAGCCTTCTTTTTCAAGAGCTATACTTATACTTGTGAGTATATTTCTATCGTCATCAATAAGAGCTATTGTCTGAGTTTGCATATTCTACTTTAAAAATACTAAATTGTTCTAATTTAGGCAATGGAGATAAATTAATGAAGTATTCCCCAATTGTCCCCTGTATTCACATCTACCGTCAATGGTGTTGAAAAAGTGTGTAAATCACTTTCTGTAACACTCGTCATTTCATCCTTGATTATTTCAGTTATATTTTTGACTTCTTTTACTGGAACCTCAAAAATTAACTCATCATGAATTTGTAATAATATTTTTGATTTATTATTTTTAATACTTTCAAATTTTTTATTAAGTCTAATCATTGCAAGTCGCATGATTTCTGATGCTGATCCTTGAATAGGAGCATTAATAGCTGCTCTTTCTTGAAAATTTCTTACATTGAAATTTTTATCATTAATTCCATTAAAATGAGATCTTCGACCAAAAATATTGGTTACATATCCACTTTTTCTGCAAAACTTAATTGTATTATCCATATAAATTTTTATTTCGGGAAATTTTAAAAAATAAGCATTTAAAAATTCATCTGCTTCATGATTTGAAACGTTGATTTGTTTTGCAAGTCCATATTGTGAAATACCATAAATTATTCCAAAATTAATAGCCTTAGCCTTCCTTCTCATGTCTTGGTCTACTTTTTTAATATTAACGTTAAATACTTGGCTTGCTGTAAGAGAATGAATATCTTCATTGTTATTAAACGCTTTTTTCAGCTCCTTAACTTCTGCCAAGTCAGCTAAAATTCTCATTTCAATCTGATTATAATCTGCAGATATTAATGTGAAGCCCTTTTCTGCTATAAAAGCTTTTCTTATATCTTTACCATCCTCTGATTTAATAGGAATATTTTGTAGGTTTGGATCACTGGATGCCAGTCTTCCTGTTGTTGTTGCTGCCAATAAAAATGATGTGTGGACTCGTTTAGTATTTGGATTAATGTGTTCAGGTAAAGCATCTGAGTAAGTGTTTTTAAGCTTAGACACTTGTCTCCAATCTAGAATTAATTTTGGAAATTCATGTCCTTTAAATGCTAAGTCTTCTAACACACTTGCATTTGTGGCAAAACTACCTTTTCTAGTTTTTTTAAGTACAGCAATTTTTAAATCATTATAAATAATTTCACCTAATTGTTTTGGAGATGCAATATTAAATTCTTTTTTTGAAATTTTAAAAACTTCTTTTTCTAGTTTACTTATTTTTTTTTCAAATTTTTCAGACAAAACCTTTAAAAATTTATTATCAATTTTAATTCCTTCAATTTCCATAAATGCTAGTATCTTAATTAAAGGTTTTTCAAAGATTTCATAAATATTAGTTAATTTCTCTAATTTTAAATTTTTACTAAATATTTTGTATAATCTGTAAGTAATATCAGCATCTTCAGCAGCATACTCCATTGCCTTATCTAGCTCTACATCACTAAAGTTTATTTCTTTTTTACCTGTACCAACAATTTCTTTAAATGAAATTGTTTTATGCTGTAGATGAATCTCAGACAAGGTATCCATATTATGTCTATTTTTTCCAGCATCTAATACATAAGACATCAGCATTGTATCTTCCATTGAATTCATATTTATTCCCTGTTTATACAAGACAATAAAATCAAACTTAATATTTTGACCAATTTTTTTTACACTCTTGTCTTCTAAAAGTGGTTTGAGTTTTTTAATTACAGTTTCTTTTTTTAAACATCCTTTAAACTTATGACCAATTGGAATATAACAAGCCTTGCCAATTTTAGTGCTTAATGAAATTCCCACTAAATCAGTCTGATGTGCATCTAAAGAACTAGTTTCTGTATCAATTGCTAGCTCTCCAGCTTCTTCTGCTTCGTTAATCCACTCATCTATTTCTTTTTCATTAGTAATTAGATGATAATTTTTTTTACTTATATTTTGATGTTTTTTTTCAGGCTTTGTCTCTTTTGCTGTCTCTTCTAACAGTGGTTCTCCGTATGCAGAAATGACAGAACTAAGAAGTCTATTAAACTCCATTTCTCTTAAAAATTTATATAGTTTATCTTTATCAATCTTCTTTAGATGAAATTCCTCTAACTTTCTTTCAATTGGAGCATCCTTCATTAGTGTCACTAATTTTTTGCTAATTATCGCTTTATCTTTGTTCTCTATAAGTGTTTCTCTTCGTTTATTTTGTTTTATTTCTTGAGCGTTATCTAATAATTTTTCTAGTGTTCCATACTTATTAATCAGTTCTGCTGCAGTTTTTACACCTATCCCAGGTACTCCCGGAACATTATCGCTACTGTCTCCAGCTAAGGATTGAACATCAATAACTTTTTCTGGGCCCACTCCAAATTTAGTTACTATATCTTCAGGTGTTATAAATTTATTTTTCATAGGATCGAATATACGAACGTCCTTTCTATACAATTGCATTAAGTCTTTATCTGAAGATACTATTGTCACCTTTGCACCCTTTGCTAAAATTTGCTCTACATAAGTGGCTATTAAATCATCTGCTTCATAATTTGGAAGATCTACAGATGGTAAATTAAAAGCAACTACAGATTTTCTTATGTATTCAAACTGTGGTGCTAAATCATCTGGGGCTTCTGATCTATTAGCTTTATAGTCTGAATAAATTTCATTTCTAAAAGTTTTTCTAGCAGCATCAAATATTACAGCAAAGTGTGTTGGTTTTTGAAGATTTTCATTTGATTTTGAATCCTCTAATAGTTTAAATAGCATACTGCAAAATCCACTAACTGCACCTACTGGAAGACCGTCACTTTTTCTAGTTAGGGGTGGTAATGCATAATAAGCTCTAAAAATGTAACCTGAACCATCTATTAAATAAAAATGATCTGTTTTTTTTATTTTATCCATTAAATAATATTATCTTAAATATTTTAAATACTATAAATGTATTACCACGCATGGAGCAAAAAAATATACTTTCTGTTAAAAATTTAAAAAAAATTTATTCAAACAAACAAGCTGGGGACAACCTTGCTTTAAACGATTTAAACTTAGACGTGAAAGAAGGAGAAATTTTTGGCCTTCTTGGTCCTAATGGTGCTGGGAAAACAACATTTATAAATATTTTAGCTGGAACAGTAGTAAAAACAGCAGGTCAAGTAAGTGTCTGGGGTTTTGACTTAGATAAAAACCCAAGACAAGTTAGAGCTTCGGTTGGAATAGTTCCTCAAGAAGTAAATCTTGATCCATTTTTTAGCCCAAGAAAATTATTAGAATTACAGGCTGGTCTTTATGGAATTAAAGAAAAAGATAGAATTACAGATACAATTCTAAAATTGGTATCCTTAGAAAAACAAGCTAACAGCTATGCTAGAAGTTTATCTGGTGGAATGAAAAGAAGATTGTTAATGGCTAAAGCTTTAGTTCATCAGCCACCAATAGTTATTCTAGATGAACCTACGGCTGGTGTTGATGTGGAATTAAGACAAAATTTATGGAAAAATGTAAAATTATTAAATGAACTTGGTGTAACAATCATTTTAACAACTCATTACCTTGAGGAGGCTGAGGAAATGTGTGGAAGAATAGCTATATTAAATAAAGGAAATATTGTTGCCCTAGACAGCACTAAGAATTTATTAGATAGAATTCAAACCAAAAAAGTAACCTTTAAAACTGATATAAAGATAAATATTAACGATGATGATCTAGAATCTTTAAAAATAGTTTCACACTTAGATAATGAAGTTTGTGTTTCTTATGAAAAAAGTAAAATTAATATGGAAGAATTAATTAATTTAATTAAGAAAAATAACGTCAAAATTATAGATATTTCAACTGACGACGGTGATTTAGAGGATGTTTTTTTAAGATTAATAAAAAACTAGATTATCACATTAATAAATAGTAATTTGTGGATATGGATCTATTAAAAACAAATACAATTCAAAGAGTATTAAAAACATTTATTCTAATTTTTATAGGAACAATGGCTTTAACTATTTCAGCTAAATTAAAAATACCATTTTATCCTGTGCCTATGACAATGCAAACTTTTGTAGTTCTTTTTTTAGGAATTGCTTTTGGGTATAAAATTGGCCTGGCATCTGTTGCTGTTTATCTTCTAGAGGGTATTTTAGGTATGCCAGTATTTTCTAACTCACCAGAAAAAGGTATTGGAATAGTTTATTTTACTGGTCCAACAATGGGATATTTAATTGGATTTTTATTTGCTTCTTTTTTTGCAGGCTATCTAAATCTTAATAAAAATATTTTTATAATTTTTGGAAAATTAATATTTTCTGTTTCTGTAATTTATGTATTTGGAACTATTTGGTTGGGAACTTTAATTGGATGGGATAAACCAATTCTTCAATTAGGAGTGACACCATTTTTATTAGCTGAATTATTTAAAATTTGCTTATTGGCTATATTGGCTAAAAAAATTATCAAATTTAGAAAATTTATCTAGGGGATCTTTTAGATAAAATTCTTTGTAACGTTCTTCTGTGCATTTTAAGTCTTCTAGCAGTTTCAGATACATTTCTATTGCATAATTCAAAAACTCTATGAATATGTTCCCACTTAACTCTATCAGCTGACATAGGGTTTTCTGGTGGTTCAGCTTTTTTCTCTGGATCGGCTAGTAATGCTTTCTCAACATCATCTGCGTCTGCTGGCTTTGCTAAGTAATCAATTGCACCTTCTTTAATCGCAGCAACAGCCGTTGGAATATTTCCATATCCTGTTAACATTATAATTCTACTGCTTGGATTAGAAATTTGAATTTGCTTTACTACTTCAAGTCCATTGCCATCAGCTAGTCTTAAGTCGACAACTGCAAAAGCTGGTTTTTTTTCTTTAACAGATAGTATTCCTTTTTGTACACCCTCAGCTTGAAAAACCTCAAATCCCTTTTTTTCCATGGCTCTTGCAAGCCTATCTCTAAAGGGATTGTCATCATCAACGATTAATAAGGATTTATTATCAAAATCACTTAATTTTTTTAAATTAGCTGCTTCAACCATATTATTAATATGGTGCCTTATCTGATAATTTCAACACCCATTATTTGCTTTACATTAATTAAGTATTGCCTTAATTGCATGATTTATATGAAAGTTTTTAAGTATTTAAGAACTTTTTTTTATTAAATTTTTTTTGGGGACATATGAAATGCAAAAATTTAAAACAGTTGATGAGCTTATAAATCAACTAAAACCAGAAAAGCCTATTTATTGTATTAGAAAAAAATCTATACAGTCTGCTTCTACTTATTTTAGAAATAAATTTCCTGGTAAAGTTCTATATGCTGTTAAAACTAACTCACATCCTGAGGTTTTAAAAACAATAGTAGAAAGTGGAATTGAAAACTTTGATGTAGCTTCAATTCAAGAGATTAAAGACATAAGAGCTATCTCCCCTGATGCAAAATGCTCATATATGCATACTGTTAAGAGCAGAGAAAGTATTAAGGAAGCTTACTTTAACTACAATATTAAAGCTTTTTCTTTAGATACTAAAGATGAATTAATAAAAATTATTGAAGCAACCAATCAAGCAAAAGATCTTGAACTATTTGTAAGGGTTGCTGTTTCAAATGAACATGCTGAAATAGATCTATCTAAAAAATTTGGTGTTTTAACCTCTGAAGCTACTGGTTTATTAAGACTAACGAAACAATATGCAAAAAAAATCGGCTTAAGTTTTCACGTTGGTTCTCAATGTATGCACCCAATTTCTTATGCAAAAGGAATTGGAGAGATTGGAAACATAATAAAAAAAACAAAAATTATTCCTGATTACATAAACATTGGTGGTGGATTTCCTGCAATCTATCCTGATTTAGTACCTCAACCTTTAGAAAATTATTTTGAAGAAATAAAAAAAAGTTTAACTAATTTAGAACTAGAAAAACTTCCAGAATTATTATGTGAGCCTGGAAGAGCAATAGTTGCAGAAAGTGGTTCTACAATTGTCAGAGTAAATCTTAGAAAAAAACAAAAACTTTATATAAATGATGGAACATACGGAACTCTTTTTGATGCTGGTACACCAAATATGGTTTACCCATCTCGTTTAATTAAATCTAGCAAGATAATATCAAAAAAATTAACTGCTTTTGATTTTTATGGCCCCACCTGTGATAGCATGGATTACATGAAAGGGCCATTTTTACTTCCAAATAATATTAAAGAAAATGATTATATTGAACTAGGTCAGCTTGGAGCCTACGGTCTAACTTTTAGAACTCAATTTAATGGTTTTTATTCTAATGAGATTTATGAAGTAGAAGATGAGCCAATAATGACCATGTATGGTAAAGACAGCAATAAGGGTATACTAGTTGCCTAATGTCAGAAAACAAAAATTTAACTCATAATAGCAAAAAAAGCTTCTTACAAAATCCAGTTGAACACATAGATATTACATCGTTTGATGCAAGAAAGATAATTTCCTCAATGGAAAAAATGTCTTTTGTTTCAAGAGAAACAGCAAATGCAGCCAACATTTTTAATGAAATGATTCAAGATAAGGATTGTACAATTTTTTTAACACTTGCTGGTTCCACTTCTGCTGCGGGATGTATGAATATTTATAAAGATTTAGTTAAATACAATATGGTTGATGCAATTATTGCTACAGGAGCTTCAATAGTTGATATGGATTTTTTTGAAGCTTTAGGCTTTAAACATTATCAAGGTTCACAATTTCAAGATGACACTGAATTAAGAAAAAACTATATAGATAGAATTTACGATACATATATTGATGAAGATGAATTACAGGAATGTGATCAAAAAATATGTGAAATAGCAGATACACTTGATCCTAAAAGTTACACATCAAGAGAATTTATTTATGAAATGGGAAAATATTTAAAGAAAAATTCTAAAAAAAAAGATTCTTTAATTGAAACTGCATATGACAATAATGTTCCCATTTTTTGTCCTGCATTTACAGACTCAAGTGCTGGTTTTGGATTGGTCACTCATCAAGAAAATAATCCTAAAAACCATATTACGATAGATTCTATTAGAGAGCTTCGTGAATTAACTGAAATAAAGATTCAATCAAAAGGATCTGGCTTATTTATGATTGGTGGAGGAGTTCCTAAAAACTTTGTTCAAGATACTGTTATTTGTGCTGAACTTTTAGGAAAAGAGGTTGAGATGCATAAATATGCAGTTCAAATTACAGTAGCAGACTCTAGAGATGGTGCTTGCAGCAGCTCTACATTAAAAGAGGCAAGCTCGTGGGGTAAAGTAGATATTGCAAAAGAACAAATGGTTTTTGCAGAAGCAACTAGTGTCCTTCCTTTGATTGCAAGCGATGCTTATCATAAAGGTGATTGGAAAAATAGAACGAGAAAAAACTTCTCAAAAATATTTAAATAAAATTGAAATATCTTTCTAATAAAAATGGTTTTCTAGGAATTGACAATGATGTTAATTTTAAAGAAAAAGTAGTAGTTGTTCCATTTGGTTTAGAAAAAACTGTAAGTTATGGTGGTGGCACTCGTAATGGCCCTAAAGAAATCATCAAAGCATCTCATCAAGTAGAGCTATATGATGAAGAGTTACATTGTGAGCCCTATAAAAAAATTGGGATCAAAACTTTAAAACCATTTAAAATTGATAAAGACATTAAAAAAGCTCTTAAAAAGATGTCTGATATAAATAAAGAAATATTAGATAAAAAATTATTTCCAATCACTTTTGGTGGAGAGCACTCAATAACACCTGGATGTATTGCTCCATTTGTAAAAAAATACAAAGATATATGTTTACTACATTTTGATGCGCATGCAGATTTAAGAGAGAGTTATAATGGTGAAAAATTTTCACATGCTTCAGCTATTAAGAGATGTCTTGATCATAAAAATGTTTCCATAATTTCATTTGGGATCAGAAATATATCTCAAAGTGAAATACCATTCTTAAAAAAAAACTCATCTAGGATTGATATCTTTTGGGCAAAAGACAAAAATAAATGGGATCTAAAAAAATTTAAAAAAATGATAAAGAATAAAACAGTTTATTTAACATTTGATGTTGATGGTTTAGATTCAAGCATAATGCCCGCAACAGGCACACCTGAACCAGGTGGACTATTGTGGGATGAAACTTTAGATATCATACGGATAGCTGCTAAAAACTCTAATATTGTTGGTGCAGATATAAATGAACTTTCACCTATAAAAGGTTTTAATTCTTACAATTTTCTTGTAGCAAAACTTGCTTATAAAATATTGTCATACAAATTTTTATACTAAGCTTTTGAAGCTTTAAAAGTTCCTAATAATAATCTAAATGGAATTAACATTGCTAAAGCAACAAATATTTTAACAGCTAAATCACCTAGAGATAAAGTGACCCATGGTATTCCCGTTGCATAAAATGAGATGGAGAAGAATAAAAATGTGTCAACAGTAGACCCAATTAACGAAGAAGTTAATGGAGCAACAAACCATTTCTTTTTTCTTAAATAGTCAAAAATTTGAACATCTAACAACTGTGCAACCATAAATGCTATACCTGAACCTATAGCAATTCTAACTGAAATTAAGTCTGCAAAATTTGTTGAAAAGAAAAGAGTAAATACAATCCCTATAATAAAACCAACATAAACAATTTTTCTAGCTACAACCTTGCCATAAGATCTATTTGCCAGATCCGTAATTAAAAAAGCAACTGGATAGCTAAAAGCACCATAAGTTAATATTTCTTCTAAACCAGAATAATTGATTGGAAATTGTACTAAATAATTTGAAGTTAAGACAACAACTCCCATTATAAATGAGAGTAGTATAAAAAACTTTTTCATTAAGCTGATTTACTAGGAGATGCTTTTGGTACTTTTTTAATAAAAGGTGATTTAATTAATATACTTTTTTTTAATTTTTTTAGTCTAGGCGAAATATTTTTATTTTTTACAGTCTTTAAAAACTGATCAAAAGTACCTTTTTTATCAACGCTTCTAACACCGGCATTACTAACAGTTAAAGTTAGACTTCTTTTCAAAAGTTCACTTGTAAATTTAGCTTTTTTTAAATTAGGTAGAAATCTTCTTTTAGTCTTATTGTTAGCGTGACTAACATTGTGACCTTTCATAGGAATTTTACCAGTTAATTCACATTTTTTAGACATAATATTTAGTGACTATATAAGATGTGTTCATGATCTCGTCAAGTTTATTAGGATCAATTAGTCACCTTCTTTCCTATTATTTCTTTAAAATTCTTAATACCTTCGTCAATTAATATTTCTTTAAGCTCTTTTTTTATCTTTCCTACAATGTTTGGTCCTTGAAAAACCATTCCTGTATATAACTGAACATAGCTAGCTCCTGCCTGAAACTTTTTATAAGCACTTTCTCCCGAGTCCACACCTCCTACACCTATAATTTCAATCTTGCCCTTAAGCAGTTTATAAAACTTACTTATTAGTTTATTGGCCTCTTCCTCTAGTGGCTTGCCTGATAGCCCACCTTTTTGATGCTTTAAAATATTATTCAATTTTTCTCTATTTTTAGCTGTTGTGTTTGAAACAATTATTGCACTAACTTTATGTTTAATTAAAATTTTACTTATTAGTTCAATTTGTTCGTCTGAAATATCTGGAGAGATTTTTACTACAATTGGAATTTTTGATTTAAGTTTAACTTTTTCTTTTTCTATTGCATTCAACAATTGATCAAATTTAGTCTCATCATGAAAAGCTCTTAGATTTTCTGTGTTAGGCGAAGAAATATTAACTGTAATATAGTCAGCGATATCATAAAAGTTTCTAAGTCCAATCAAATAATCATTTAATCTATCTTCACTATCTTTATTGGGACCTATGTTGATTCCTAATAAACCTTTATGTGAATTAGATCTAATTCTATGGCTAATATTTTCTGCTCCTAAATTATTAAAACCTAACCTATTTATAAGAGCCTGATCTTCAACCAACCTAAAAACTCTTGGCTTTGGATTTCCATATTGCTCAAGTGGGGTAACTGTTCCTACTTCAACAAAACCAAACCCAAGTTTAAACAGTGGGTTATAAACTTCAGCATTTTTATCAAACCCGGCAGCCATTCCTATTGGATTATCTATATTCTTACCAAATAAATTAGTCTTAAATATTGGATCTCCTTTATTTTGATCAGCTATGTTTGGTAATATGTTTAGTTTTAAAGACTTAATTGCTAAATTATGAGCAGTTTCAGGATCAATTTTGAAAATTAGTGATCTGAATTTTGAAAACATTATTTTATTTTTTCTTTAATTAACTCTTTAGTTTCGTTTACTCCAAAAAAACTTATAAAAAATCCCATTCTTGGTCCATTTTCATCTCCAAAAACAACCTCATAAATTAATTTAAACCAATCACGCAAGTTTTCTGCGTAACCATTTTCTTTTCCCGTTGAATAAATTAATGTCTGAATATCTTCAGGCAACATCTTATCATTGCAGCTATCAAGAGACTTAACCAGTGCTTCTAATGCGACTTTTTCATTTGCATCAGGGGTTTTGTATTTTTTTTGTAATTTTATTACGTCATTAAAATACTTAATCGCATAACCTATAAGATTATCAAAAATTGGGTGTTCTTTTTCTAAAAGGTTTTTTTTATATTTTTTTACAAACTTCCAAAGTAACTCCTTAGAGTCTGCATTGCTCGTTTCTACTAAATTTAAAAGCATTGAAAAGCTCATAATAGTATCTTCTTTAGGAATTAATCCATTATGCACATGCCAAACAGGATTCATTAATAGCTGTAACTCATTTTGTGTTTTAGCTTTTTCTATAAAGTCCAAGTACTCATCGACTGTTTTGGGAACTATTTCTTTATATAGTTTTTTTGCTCTTTTGGGATTTTGATACATATACAATGAAAGACTTTCGGGTGATGCATACTCCAGCCACTGATCAATTGTAATTCCATTTCCTTTTGATTTGGATATTTTTTCTCCTTTTTCATCTAAAAAAAGCTCATAAGCAAACCCAGATGGGTTTGTTTTTCCAATTAACTTGATTATTTTTGATGATAATATTGCACTTTCAATTAGATCTTTTCCATACATTTCAAAATCTATATCAAGAGCGTACCATCTCATTGCCCAATCTACTTTCCATTGTAATTTGCAATTCCCATCGAAGATACTTACCTCAAGTTTTTTTCCATTATTATCAAATATAATTTTGGATTTTTCTTTTAGTATTTCTAAAACTGGAATTTCTAAAACCTTACCGGTGTCTGGACAAATTGGTAAAAATGGACTGTAAGTTTTTTGTCTTTCTTTCCCTAGTGTTGGAAGAATTATATCCATAATACCTTGATAATTTTCTAGTATTATCTGTAATGTGGGATTAAAAAAACCACTCTTATAAAGAACTGAAGAGCTTTGAAAATTATATTCAAAATTAAATTTATTTAAGAAATTTTTTAACATTTCATTATTGTGTTCGCCAAAACTTGAAAATTTTTTAAATGGATCTGGCACTTGAGTTAAAGGCTTATGAAGATTGTTATTTAAGAGCTCTTGATTTGGAACGTTTTCTGGAACTTTTCTAAAGCCATCCATGTCATCAGAGAAAGTTATGATTTCCGTTGGTATATCTGTGAGTTGTTTTAAAGCATTAACCATCATCGATGTTCTTGCAACTTCACCAAATGTACCTATATGGGGCAGCCCACTTGGACCATAACCAGTTTGTAAAATTATTTTACCTTTTTTATCAATAAAGGACTTTCTTTCACGCAGTAATTTTTTAGCCTCAACAAAGGGCCATGCGTTAGTTTTATCTAAATTATCTTTTTCAATCACTTTGTTTAATAACAAATATCTTATATTTGGTGTTTTTATTAATTCTTATAGAGTTGAAATTTATTTACCATAAAATAATGTTCTTTCAAAATGTCTAATTATAAAACTGTTTTTTTTACCTTGGGTGTTTTGCAAATTATTCTTGGAATTTCCATGATGATTCCAATTATAGCTCAGCTTATATATTCAGAAATTGACTCCTCTTTTATTGGAGGCTCTATAATTTCTATAATATTTGGTGTTTTATTTTTTTTAACAAATTTAAATCATGATAAAAAATTAAATCTACAACAAGCGTTTTTATTAACTGCTCTTTCTTGGTTAAGTATTGCAATATTTGGTTCTTTACCTTTTATTTTTTCTACTCTTGAACTTTCAATTACTGACTCTTTCTTTGAAAGTATGTCTGGAATCACCACGACAGGGTCGACAATTATCTCCAACTTAGAGAGTGCTCCAAGATCGATACTTTTGTGGCGAGCAATGCTTCAATGGTTAGGTGGAATTGGTATTATTGTAATGGCAATAACCTTAATGCCAATAATGAATGTTGGTGGAATGCAATTGTTTAAAATTTCAAGTAATGATTCTTCTGAAAAACTATTACCAAAATCAAAAGAAATTTCACTTAGACTAATTTACGTTTATTTAGGTCTAACCGTGCTTTGTGCTTCTACATATAAAATTTTTGGTATGAATATTTTTGATAGCTTAACTCATTCAATGACCACGATAGCAACTGGTGGCTTTTCAAATTATAACGAATCTATTGGATATTTTAATAGTCTACCTATCGAAATATCATCCATGGTTTTCATCATATTAGGGAGTTTACCTTTTATTGCTTATATAAAATTTTTAAATGGAGACAGAAAAATTCTTATCTCTGATGTTCAAATAAAATCGTTTTTAAAAATTATTATTTTTTCAATTATTATACTTTTTATTTATTTACTTTTTCACAACAAAGATGTTTCTCAAATAAATATTAGGACTATTTGTTTTAATGTTATCTCTATTTTAAGTGGAACGGGATATGTTACTGGAGAATTTGATGGATGGGGTAATTTTCCACTCATTTTCTTTCTAACTTTAATGTTCATTGGTGGTTGTGCTGGTTCTACCACATGTGGAATTAAAATTTTTAGAATTCAAATTTTATACCTTTTTATTATTAATCAATTAAAAAAGATTATTTATCCAAAAGGCATATTCATAATAAAATATGATAAAAATAATGTTGATGATAAATTTATGGCTTCCATCATTTCTTTTATCTTTCTTTATTTGGTTATATTTTTTTTAATAACTGCATTTTTATCCTTAAGTGGTCTAGATTTTGTTACTTCAATTTCTGGAGCTGCAACTTCTATCTCAAATGTTGGTCCAGGATTGGGCTCTACAATTGGCCCTAATGGCAATTTTTCAAGCTTACCGGAAATATCTAAATGGATTTTAAGTCTTGGAATGATATTGGGTAGGTTAGAATTATTTGCTATACTTGTATTATTTCTTCCATCATTTTGGAGAAATTAACTATGATTGAAATTAAAAAACAATCCTTATCAGAAACTTTTGCTGTCTACTTTGATAAGAGAATGCTTAGAATATTATTATTAGGTGCAATCTCTGGTTTTCCCTGGGTTTTAATTGGGAGCAGTTTAAGTCTATGGCTCAAAGAAGAGGGCTTAAGCAGATCAACAATTGGTTGGGCAGGACTAATATTTGCTGTTTATGCTTTTAATTATTTATGGGCCCCCCTTATTGATAGATTTCAAATACCCTACCTAACAAAAAAACTTGGTCATAGAAGAGGCTGGATAGTTTTAATGCAAATTGCAATTTTAGCTTGTCTTGTTACTTGGAGTTTCATTAATCCTACCGAAAACCTTGCGCTACTAATTACAGTTGGTTTAATTATTGCTATAGCATCAGCGACACAAGATATTACAGTTGATGCTTTAAGAATTGAACAAATAGGCGAACACGAAAGTAAATCAATGGCCGCTGGCGCTGCTATGGCTGTTGTTGGCTGGTGGAGTGGATACAAATTAGGTGGTGTAATAGCTTTATTTACAGCAGAATATTTAGAGAATATGGGTGTTACAAATTACTGGCAAATTACATTTTTAATTTTAGGAATTTTAGTAATTTTAATGAATATAGGTTTGATGTTTGTCCATGAGCCTCTTTATACTGACAGACAAAAAAAACAAAAAGAAACTGATAAGCTTATAGAAAGTAAACTTGGATCAAAAAATATTATAACTAATTTTATAACATGGATAAGCAGCACATTAGGTGGCCCTATAATAAGCTTTTTTAGGAAAAATGGTTTTACAATTGCTGTTGGAATTTTAAGTTTTATTTTTTTATTTAAGATTGGTGAGGCCTTTCTTGGACGTATGTCGATAGTTTTTTATAAAGAAATAGGCTTCTCTAAAGGTGATATTGCAATTTATTCTAAAACTTTAGGTTGGATTACTACAGTTATGTTTACATTGCTGGGTGGACTTTTTGTAATTAGATCTGGTGTTTTAAAAGCAATGTTTGTTGCAGGAATATTAATGGCTGCAACTAACTTATTATTCACAGTCTTAGCATGGAGTGATAAATCCGAGTTATTATTCGCAGTAGCTGTCATATTTGATGATATAGCAGCAGCATTTGCAACAGTTGCATTTGTAGCATTTATTTCATTACTAGTAGACCGAACATATACTGCAACCCAATACGCGTTACTTGCATCAATTGGAACTGCAGGCAGAACTACACTTGCATCATCATCTGGAGCATTAGTAGATTGGCTTAATGGAGATTGGGGAGTATTTTTTATCATTACTGCCATCATGGTAATACCTTCTTTAATTTGTTTGTGGTTTATAAAAGATAAATTAAAACTTCATGAAAGATAGTTATTTTTATAAAAAACCATTATCAAATATCTATAAAAAGCCCAATATATTTTCTGAGGTTACCTCTCAAATTTTGTATGGGGAAAAATTTAAGATTATATCTAGGAATAAAAGTTGGATAAAAATAAAGGCTTTATTCGATAATTATACTGGATACATAAAAAATAAAGATTACACAAAAGATCACCAACCAACTCATAAAATATTTACTTTAAAAACAAATATTTATAATAAACAAAAAAATAAAACAAAAAATTTTTTACCCTTTGCATCAAGAATTTCAATAATTAATGAAAATAAAAAATTCATAGAGTTTGAAAAAAATAAATGGATTAAGAAAAGTAATATAAAAAAAATTAATCATATAGAAAAAGATTATTTAAAAGTATTAAAAATGTTTTTAGAAATTAAATATCTATGGGGTGGTAAAACTTATAGAGGTATAGACTGCTCTGCTATTTTACAATTATTTTTTTACTATAATAATAAATTTTATCCACGAGACACAAAAGACCAAATAAAATATTCAGCAAAAAAAAATAGAAGTAAAGTTTTTAAAAAAGGTGATATTATTTTTTGGAAAGGTCATGTTGCTGTCTGTATTAACGCTCAAAAATTAATTCATGCATATGGTCCTGAAAAGAAAGTTTTAATTATGAATATAAAAGAGACAATAAATAGAATTGAAAGAACAGCAAAATTAACTGTAAAAAAAATATCCCCTATAAAATACTAATTTCTTCCAAAATCTGGCTTATTAATATCTTGTTTTAACTTAATTATTTTTTTCCTAACCTTCTTAGTATTAACTAATTTTTTAATAATAGATTTATTATTTTTAAATTGAATATCTCTTTTAAATGAACGTAAATTTTTAATAAACAGATCAATAACTTTTGAAATATTTTTTTGATTATTAAAAAAAATATCTCTCCACATAATTTCATTAGATGCAGCAATTCTTGAAAAATCTCTCAAACCACCGGCACTAAATTTTATTAATTCATATCTTTGCTGTTTTTCAAAATCTGTAGCTGTTTTAACCAAATTATATGCAATTAAATGAGGCAAATGACTGGTCATAGAAAAAACTGTATCATGTTTTTTTGAGTCCATAATTGCAACTTTTGAACCAATTTTTTTCCAGAACTTGGTAAGTATCAGAAGATGTTTTCTGTTGGTATTTTTTTCTTTTATTAATATGCACCATTTATTAAGGAATAAATTTTTTACTCCATTTTCTGGGCCACTAACTTCTGAACCTGCAATAGGGTGACTGGATGTCCAAAAAATTCCTTTTTTTAATTTTCTTTTAATTAAATCCATAGACTTTTCTTTGGATGATCCAACATCTGTAATAATAGTTTTGGGTAATAAATATCTGTTTATCTTTAAAATTATTTTTTCATATTCTCCTAGTGGAGTACAAAATATTATCAAATCTAAGTTTGGGATAATTTGCTTTAAATCATTTGTAATTTCACATGGTAATTTTAATTTTTTGATTTTTAAAATATTTGATTTTGATTTTTCATAGACAAATATTTTTTTAGCTATTTTTTTCTCAGAAATTGCTCTTAATAATGAAGAACCAATTAAACCACAGCCTATAATTAAAATATTTTTCATAATCAATTAAAGATAGCCTTAATTGTTGTTATGAATCTCATGTTCTCTTTTGTTGATCCAATTGTTAATCTTAATTTGTTTTTAATATTATACCCATCATCTGTAGATCTTAATATAATTCCTTTTGACTGCAGTTTGTTAAAAATATAGTTAGCTGAAAATTTACATCTATCGAAATTTAATAATAAAAAATTAGCTGTTACTTCATTTGAAAGAATTTTTAGTTTTTGTAAAACATTTCTAACTTTATTTGCTTCTCTAATGTTGTGTTTCACAGAATTATTAATAAATTTTCTATCTTTTAAAGCTTCTATTGCTGCCATCTGTGCAACTTGATTTACATTAAATGGCGGTCTAATTAAGTTCATTGCAGATATAATTTTTTTTGGCCCATGACCCCAGCCAACTCTTAAGGAGGCCAGTCCATATATTTTTGAAAAAGTTCTTATCACAACAACATTATCTTTATTTTTAAATAAATCTAAACCAGATTTATAATCTTTATTTTTCATATATTCAAAATACGCATCGTCTAAAACTAGTAAAATATTTTTATTTAATTTTTTTCTTAAGTCTATTAATTCTGCTCTAGTTAAGTATGTTCCCGTTGGGTTATTTGGATTAGCAATAAAAACAAGCTTGGTTTTTCTTGTTACTTTCTTAATAATTTCATTTATCGAAACTTTAAAATTTTTTTCCTTAGAAAAAACAACTTTTGCTCCCACTATTTGTGCATATATCCTGTACATTAAAAAGCTATATTGAGGAACAATCACTTCATCAGAGGGTTTTAAGTATAACTGACAAATCATTTGAATAATTTCATCTGACCCTGCACCACAAATTATTCTCTCAAAATCACACTTAAATTTCTTTGAAATTTCTTTTCTTAAGTTTTTTGCTTTACCGTCTGGATACTTCGATATTAACAATTTTTTATTCTGTAAAATTTTCTTTACTCTCGGGCTTACACCAAGAGCTGACTCATTTGCTGATAATTTTATAATATTTCGTATTTTTGCTATATTTGACTTACCTGGTTTATAAGCCTCTATTTTGAATTTTTTAAATTTTGGAACTGTCATTGTATTAATTAAATTTACCTTATAAATAAAATATTATCCTTTCATATAGAATAAGTCATTTTTTAAAAAAATTGACATAAGAAATGCTATCTAGTACAAAAAATATGCGCTGATTTAACTGAATTGCGAGCGCTTAAAAAAAACCGCTAAATAAGTTTTTTTGTCTCACAATTCAAATTTGGCTAATACTTATGAATATAAATGTGAATATAAAAAATATTATAATTGATAAACCATTAAAATTAGATTGTGGGCAAACTATCAATAATTATTCTCTTGCTTATGAGACTTATGGCTCTCTAAATGAGAATAAAGATAATGCTATTCTTATTTTTCATGCCTTGACTGGTGATCAATTTGTATCTGGAATAAATCCAATTACTAAAAAAGAAGGTTGGTGGTCTTATGCTGTTGGGTCTGGTAAAGCTATTGATACTGATAAATACTTTGTAATTTGTGCAAATGTTATTGGTGGGTGCATGGGTTCATTTGGTCCTAGTGATATTAACCCTGATACCAATAAAAAATATGGTACTACTTTTCCAGTCATAACTATTAATGATATGGTTAATGCACAATTTAATCTCTTAAATTTTTTTAATATTGAAAAATTATTTGCTGTTATGGGTGGATCAATGGGTGGTATGCAGACACTTCAATTTGTTAATAACTTCCCTGATAAAGCAAAAGTTGCTATTCCAATAGCCTGTACAGCTAGTCATTCGGCACAGAACATTGCCTTTAATGAACTTGGTAGACAATCAATTATGGCTGATGCTAATTGGGAGAATGGTGATTATTCCAATCGAAATAAAAATCCTAATAAAGGTTTATCTGTTGCAAGAATGGCCGCTCATATAACTTATTTGTCTAAAAACGGTCTTCAGGAAAAATTTGGAAGGAAGTTACAAGAAAGAGATGATTTGAAATTTGGTTTTGATGCTGACTTTCAAATTGAAAGCTACTTAAGATATCAAGGATCTGTATTTGTTGATAGATTTGACGCCAATAGCTACCTATACATAACAAGAGCAATGGACTATTTTGATCTAGTAAAAGAACATCATGGTAATTTATCTAAAGCATTTGAAAAAACTAAAACTAAGTTTCTTATTATATCTTTTACTTCTGATTGGCTTTATCCAACCTCTGAAAATAAAGAAATTGTTATAGCCTTAAATGCTATAGGTGCTGAGGTAGGATTTGTTGAAATTGAATCTGACAAAGGGCACGATTCATTCCTTTTAAAAGTTCCTAAATTTTTAAATACTCTAGGTGACTATATTAAAACAGCTTATTCTAAAAACTAAACATGAAACAAGAATTTAAAATAATCTCCGATTTAATTGAAAAAAATACTAGAGTTTTAGATGTGGGGTGTGGAGATGGCATATTAATGGAATATCTTAAATATAATAAAGAAATAGACATAAGAGGAATAGAAATCTCAAAAGATAATGTTCAAAAATGTTTATCAAAAGGACTAACTGTTATCGAAGGTGATGCAGAAAAAGATCTATTACAATTTCCTGACAGTTCCTTTGATTTCGTTATTTTAAGTCAAACATTACAAGCATTTTTAAATCCTGAAATAGTTATCAAAGAACTATTAAGAGTTGGCAAAAAAGCTATTGTTACAATACCTAATTTTGGTTTTTGGAAGGTTAGACTTCATCTATTAATTAAAGGAACAATGCCAATTACAAAAAATCTACCTGATGAGTGGTACAATACTCCCAACCTTCATATGTGCACTATAAAAGATTTTTATAATTTTTGTGAAAATAGAAAAATTAAATTAGATAAATCATTAGCTCTACATAACGAAAAGATATCCTCTATTAATAAACTTAATCTAAATACTAAAAATTTATCTGCAGAATTGGGTATTTTTTTAATTGAAAGTTAAATGGAAATTCAAATAATACGCTGTCTACAGGATAATTATTCTTATCTAATTATTGATAAAGCTAAAAATATTGCATGTGTGATTGACCCTAGTGAAGCAAAACCTGTTATCAAATATTTGGAAGATAAAAATATTCATTTAAAATATATATTAAATACACATCATCATTATGATCATGTTGGGGGAAATAAAGAATTAAAAGAAAAATATGGAGCTAATGTTATTGGATACAAAGGAGACAAAGATAGAATTCCAGAAATAGATATACTTGTTGGTGATCAGGACATTTGGCACGAAGAAAATTTCCAGGCTAAAATATTTCATATACCTGGTCATACCCTTGGCCATATATGTTTTTATTTTTACAATGAAGAGTCTGTTTTTACTGGAGACACCCTCTTTTCACTTGGTTGTGGTAAGATTTTTGAAGGAACATACTCACAGATGTATAATTCATTAATGAAAATAAAAGCTCTACCAGAAAAAACTAAGATCTATTGTGGGCATGAATATACCAAACAAAACTCTAAATTTTGTATTACACATGACCAAGACAATGAAAGCCTTAAAGTTAAGATTAAACTTATAGATGAAAAATTAAAAAAAAACCTACCTACTATTCCATCTACGATTAAAGAGGAATTAGAGTGCAATATTTTTCTTAGATCAGGTACAGAGGAAAACTTTTCAAAATTGAGAGATTTAAAGGACAATTTTTAGCTTATTCGAGCTTGACTATAATTTGCTCAAGACTATATTGCTGATTATAAAAAACAGATTAAACAATGTCATACGCAATAATACAAACAGGTGGAAAACAGTACAAAGTTAAAGCTGGTGAAATCCTTAAAATTGAAAGATTAGAGGATTCTAAACCTGAAACTAAAATCGAATTTAAAGAAATCCTAGCTTATGGAGATGATAAAACTATTGAAGTTGGTTCTCCAGTAGTTGAAGGTGCAAAAGTTGAAGCCGACCTTGTAGAAAATGGTAAAAATAGAACTATTTTAATATTTAAAAAAAGAAGAAGACAGAATTCAAGAAGAAAAAATGGTCATAGACAACAGTATTCATTAATTAGAATTAGCAAAATTTTTTCAAAAGATGGTAAAGTTTTATCAGAAGCTGAGAAAATGGTAAAACCAACTAAAAAAGTTGAAAAAGTTGAGACTGAAGTAGCAAGCAAATAAATTAGGTAAATTATGGCAACAAAAAAAGCAGGTGGATCATCGAGAAACGGACGAGATAGTGCCGGTCGTAGACTTGGCGTTAAAAAGTATGGTGGTGAGGTAGTAATTCCTGGGAACATAATTGTAAGACAAAGAGGCACAAAAATTTTTCCTGGTGAAAACGTGGGGATGGGTAAAGATCATTCAATTTTTTCTGTTGTTGAAGGAAAAGTTGTTTTCAAAAAGGGTAAATCAGATAGAACATTCGTTTCAGTAAAGCCCAATTAGTAGTACAACTAAAAAACTAAGAGTTGTATTATGAAGTTTCTAGATCAAGTTAAAATTTATGTAAAAGCAGGCAATGGAGGACATGGATCTCCTAGCTTCCGTAGAGAAAAATTTATTGAATACGGTGGACCTGATGGTGGCGATGGAGGTAAAGGCGGCACCATATATCTTAAGTCAGAAAGAAATTTAAATACTCTTATCGATTATAGATTTCAACAACACCATAAAGCAGGAAGAGGAGTAAATGGTTCTGGACAAAATCGTACAGGTCACAGTGGAGAAGATTTAATTTTAAAAGTTCCAATAGGTACGCAAGTTTTTGAAGAAGACAATAAAACCTTAATTTATGATTTTAAAAAAGAAGGTGAAGAATTTATTGTAGCTAATGGTGGTAAAGGTGGTCTAGGAAATACTCGATTTAAAAGTTCCACTAATAGAGCTCCCAAAAAATTTACTAAAGGTGCGCCTGGTGAAGAGTATGTAATCTGGCTTCAGCTAAAAACTATTGCTGATGTTGGTATTGTTGGACTACCTAATGCGGGTAAATCAAGCTTACTAGCTTCCATTACAAATGCGATGCCTAAAATTGCTAACTATAAATTTACAACATTAAATCCAAATCTTGGTGTTGCAAGTTATGATGATAAAGAAATAACTCTAGCTGATATTCCTGGATTGGTTGAAGGTGCGCACGAGGGTGTAGGTCTTGGTATTCAATTTTTAAAACACATAGAAAGATGCAAAACTTTAATGCATTTAATAGATATTACTGATGAGGACCTTGAAAATACGTATAAACAAGTTCGAAATGAGTTGGGGAGTTACAGTAAAGATTTACTAGAAAAAAAAGAAATAATTGTATTAAATAAGACAGACTTATTAGAAGAAGAAGAAGTGAAAGAAATTTTAAAAAATTTTTCTAAAAATAAAGATTCTGAGGTAGTTACACTCTCAACATTAGAAAAAGACTCAATATCTAAAATTAAAGCTAAATTGCTCTCCTATGTATCTTAAAAATTCTAAAATAATTGTAATTAAGATTGGTTCATCCTTATTAATAGATGACAAAAAAAAAGTAAGAAGAAAATGGCTCACTGAATTTGCTAAAGATATTCAGGAATTAATAAAACAGAATAAAAAAGTTATTATTGTAAGCTCCGGAGCAATAGCAATGGGTTGCAAAAAACTAAATATTAGCAAAAAAAACCTTAAGATTGATAAAAGTCAGGCTGTTGCTTCTATTGGGCAAATTGAACTAATGAATTTATTTTCAGAAACATTTGTTAAATTAAAAATTAATATTTCCCAAATTCTTCTCACTCTAGAAGATACTGAACAAAGAAGAAGAGCCCTTAACGCAAAAAGAACTTTTGACAATTTATTTAAACTAGGCTTTGTACCAATAGTAAATGAAAATGATACTATCGCTACTTCAGAGATTAAGTATGGTGATAATGACAGATTAGCATCTCGTGTTGCACAAATATCAGGTGCAGACTCCCTTATATTGCTTTCTGATGTAGATGGTCTTTATACACATAATCCAAAAATATATAAAAATGCAAAATTAATAAAAGAAATAAGAAATATAGATAAAGATATAGAAAAAATAGCGACCAAAAGTATTAGTGAGCATGGAACGGGTGGCATGAAAACTAAAATAGATGCTGCTAAGATCTGTCAATTATCAGGATGCCAAATGGTAATAGCAAATGGCTTAATAAACCGACCTATTAAAAAAATAACTGAAGAGAATAATTGTACATGGTTTTTACCTAAGGTTTCAAAATTAGATGCTAGAAAAAAATGGATTATCAGCTCTGTTTCACCTAAAGGTGCGCTGATTATTGATGATGGTGCGAAACAAGCACTTTCAAATGGTAAAAGTTTATTAGCAGCAGGAATAAAAAAAGTATCTGGGCGATTTAGTAAAGGAGATCATATTAAAGTTTTAGATAAAAATAATTACGAATGTGCAAGAGGACTTAGCTCTTTTTCATCTAATGAAATAGAAAAAATAATGGGTCACCACTCAAAAGAAATAGAAAAATTACTAGGATATATTTCCAAATCAGAAGTAATTCATAAAGATGATATAGTAGAGGTATAGAATGAGCAGATATATGAGCTTAATAGGTCAAAATGCAAGAAAGGCATCACTTGATAAAATTAATTCAAAAACTAAAAATAAAGTTTTAAAAAAATATGCTTTCTTATTAGGCAAAGAAAAAAAATCTATATTTAAAGCTAATCAAAAAGATATTCAATTTGCTCTAAACAAGGGCCTAAAAAGTAATCTGATAGAAAGACTAACTATTGATGAAAAAAAGTTAATAGGCATAAAAAATTCTATAAATAAAATTGCTAAATTGAAAGATCCTGTTGATGCTACTTTAGAAAAATGGAGCAGACCAAATGGTTTAACAATTAGCAGAATGTCTATACCTATTGGTGTTATAGGTGTTGTTTATGAAAGCAGACCCAACGTTACAGCTGATGTTGCAAGTTTATGCTTTAAATCTGGAAATGCTGTAATTTTAAAGGGTGGCTCTGAAGCTATAAATACTAATAAAATTTTAGCAAAACTATTTCGAAAGTCACTTAAGGAAACTAGAGTGAATGAAAACTTTATTCAATTTATAGACTCTAAAGACAGAAAAATGGTCGACTTTATGCTTTCAAAAATGAAAGATTATATTGATGTAATAATACCTCGTGGTGGAAAAAATTTAGTAAAAAGAGTTCAACAATTTTCTAACGTCCCTATTATCGGTCACTTGGAAGGTCTTTGTCATACTTTTATTGATAAGGATGCCAATCTAAAGATGGCTACAAACGTTACCTATAATGCAAAGCTAAGAAACACTAGTATTTGTGGCGCTACTGAAACAATTTTGATGCATGAAAAAATTGTTAAGAAATTCTGTAACCCAATTTTAAAAAAGTTAGAAAAAAATAACTGCAAAATTTATGGAGATCGTTTTTTGAAAAAATATTACAAGGGAAAGATTTATCCAGCAAAAGAAAAGGATTGGTCTACTGAATATTTATCATCAACAGTGTCTGTAAAAACAGTTAAAGATTGTGACGACGCTATTAGCCATATTAACAAATATGGGACTATGCATACTGACTCTATCATTACTAAAAATAAAAAAACTGCGAATAAATTCTTAAAAAATGTTAAAAGTTCAATAGCAATGCATAACACATCTACTCAATTTGCTGATGGTGGTGAATTCGGTTTTGGTGGTGAGGTTGGCATTTCGACAAATACTTTGCCTCCAAGAGGACCTGTTGGATTAGGGCAGCTCGTTTCATACAAATACGAAATTATTAGTAATGGTAAAACCAGAAAATAACTTAAAACAAAAAAAGACAAAAATTGGAATCTTGGGGGGAACTTTTGATCCTGCTCACAAAGGTCATTTAGAAATCTCCAAACAGGCTAAAAAAATATTAGAATTAAAAAATATTATATGGGCAATTACTAAACAAAACCCATTTAAAAATACAAGTAAAACAGATCTAAAAAATAGAATAAAATTTGCAAAAAAAGTCATTGGTAAAAATAATTTTATTAAAGTAAAGTTTTATGAAGAAAAAGTTCTCTCCAATAAAACAATTGACCTCATGAATTACTTAAATAAAGATAAAAAATTTGAGATCTATTTTATTATGGGTGCTGACAATCTAATCAATTTTCATAAATGGTATAAATGGAAATCCATTATAAAAAAATGTAATCTTCTTGTGTTTGATCGACAGGGATATAAAGCTAAATCGCTAAAGTCTGTGACCTATAACGGAGTAAATAAAAATAGATTATCTTTTATTAATTTTAAAAAAGTTAATATTTCATCTTCTCAATTAAGAAAAATTTGATAAGGTTAAATAAATTAATGGAAAAAAACATAGACCTTAAAGATTTAATCCTAAAAACCCTAGATTCTAATAAAGCCCTAGATATTATTTCAATAGATCTTAAAAATAAAAGTTCAATGGCTGACTATATGATTATAGCAAGCGGAACTTCTTCTAGACACATTCAAGCTTTATCTGAAATGGTGCTAGAAAAATTAAAGACCAATGGAATAAAAAATTCTAAAATTGAAGGAAAAGAAAGTGGTGATTGGAAATTAGTTGATGGTATAGATTTGATTGTTCATATATTTCATCCCGATAAAAGAAAATTTTATGAATTAGAAAAAATATGGTCAGAAATCATTCCTAAAGAAAAAGTGATGATATGATTTTGACTAAAAGATTTTTTCTTTTTTTTATAATACTATTATTTACTTTTCAAAAAAGTTTTTCTGAAAACACCAGCTTATATAAAAAAATTGATTTGTTTGGTGAGGTTCTTGAGAAAATTAGCAAAGAATACGTTGATGAAGTTGATCAATCAAAAAGTATGGACTCAGCCATAAATGGTTTATTGCAATCTCTTGATCCCTATTCCGCTTATATGACACCTGAAAGTTTTGAGGGTATGCAAACTGAAACTAGTGGAGAGTTTGGTGGGCTTGGTATTGAAGTTGGCATGGAAGCAGGTGTTGTAAAAGTAATATCACCAATAGATAATACTCCAGCATCAAAAGCAGGATTAAAAGCTGGTGATTATATTGTAAAAATTAATAATACCCAGGTCCAAGGCAAAACATTAATGCAAGCAGTAGACTTAATGAGGGGACCTGTTGGATCGAGTATTGAAATAACAGTTAGAAGAAGAGGTGTAAAAAAAGCATTAATTTTTAATATAACGAGAGAAGTTATTCAGGTTCAGTCTGTAAAATCAGAACTTATAGATAATAACATAGGCTATATAAGATTAACTTCCTTTAACGAAAATAGCAGTGAACAAATTAAAGATAAAATTAATAAATTAAATAAAAACAAAGATCTAAAGGGCTATATCTTAGATTTAAGAAACAACCCAGGTGGCTTGCTTTCTCAGGCAATTAAAATTTCAGACTTTTTTTTAGAAAATGGTGTGATTGTATCAACAAGAAGTCGACAAGCTTCAGAGAATAGAAAATGGTTTGCCAAAAAAGGTGATCTAACAAATGGTAAAACACTAATTATACTTATTAACTATGGATCAGCTTCAGCATCAGAAATAGTAGCTGGTGCATTAAAAGATCATAAAAGAGCTATTATACTTGGAGAAAATAGTTATGGAAAAGGTTCTGTGCAATCAATAATCCCTTTGAAAAATAGAGGTGCTATTAGATTAACAATTGCAAAATATTATCTACCTTCAGGAAAATCTATTTCTGAAGTAGGTGTAACACCCGATATAGAAGTTGCAGAAGGTTCGGATGATTTTAAATTTAACTCTGAAACTGATAATCAATTGAATTTTGCAATAAAACTATTCAACGGATAAATGCCAGATAGTAAAGTGAATTTACCTCTTAGAAGTGGGGTTGGAATTGTTGTCCTGAACAAAGATAATAAAGTTTTTGTTGCAAAAAGGATTGATAATCAAAAAAATTTTTGGCAGATGCCCCAAGGTGGTGTTGATAAGGGTGAGGACTATTTAACTGCTGCTTACAGAGAGCTAGAAGAAGAAACTAGTATAAAAAATGTTGAACTAATCAAAGAATGTGATGGATTAATCTCTTATGAATTACCAAAAAACTTACTAGGTATAATTTGGAAAGGTAAATATAGAGGACAGGAACAAAAGTGGTTTATAATGAGATTTTTAGGACAAGATAATGAGATTGATATTAAAACTAAACACCCTGAATTTTGTGAATGGAAATGGATTGATCTAGAAAATATAACTGACCTAGTTGTAGACTTTAAACTACATGTGTACAAAGATGTTAAAGAAAAAGTAAAAGAAATTCTTAATTGAGAGTTTTTAGCACATCAATTTTTTGATCAACCAAGTATTTATTTTGATCTGTAATGTTACTATTTTTTGAATTTTCTTCTGCTTGAACAAGTAGTTCACTAATTTTATCTTTATCAATATCTTTAATATTAAAAATAGAACTTGTCAGAACTGATAAATTATTATTCTTAAATTCAACAATTCCATCCTCAACATAGTAATTATCCTCACCTGATTTAGAAAAGATTTTAATAATCCCCGGCTTTAGAAATGAAATAATTGAGATATGGTCCTTTAAAATCCCCATTTCTCCCTCAAAAGCAGGTACAACAACTTCTGTTACATCTTCTTTTGAAAGAAAAGATTTTTCTGGGTTTACAATTTCTATTTTGAACTCTTCACTCATTATGCAGCAGCATCTTTCGCCATTTTTTCTGCTTTTTCTACAGCTTCTTCAATTGTGCCCACCATATAAAATGCAGCTTCTGGTAAATGATCATACTCACCATTACATATTGCAGCAAAACCCTTAATTGTAGATTCTAAATCTACTAATTTTCCTGGAGAACCAGTAAAGACTTCAGCAACAAAGAAAGGTTGTGATAAAAATCTTTGTATTTTACGCGCTCTAGCTACTGTTAATTTATCTTCTTCAGATAATTCATCCATTCCTAAAATCGCAATAATATCTTGAAGAGATTTGTAAGTTTGAAGAATTTTTTGCACTTCTCTTGCAACTCTGTAATGCTCATCACCAACTATTCTAGGATCTAAAATTCTAGAAGTGGAATCTAGAGGATCAACTGCTGGATAAATTCCAATTTCAGCTATCTGTCTCGATAATACAGTTGTTGCATCTAAGTGAGCAAAAGATGTAGCAGGTGCCGGGTCAGTTAAGTCATCTGCTGGTACATAAATCGCCTGTACAGATGTAATAGAACCCTTGTTAGTAGTCGTAATTCTTTCTTGAAGATTACCCATGTCTGTTGCAAGTGTAGGCTGATATCCCACTGCTGATGGAATTCTTCCTAATAGTGCAGAAACTTCTGAACCTGCTTGAGTAAATCTAAAGATATTATCAACGAAGAATAATACGTCTTGTCCTTCTTGATCTCTAAAATATTCGGCCACAGTTAAACCTGTTAAGGCAACTCTTGCTCTAGCTCCTGGGGGTTCATTCATTTGACCATACACTAATGCAGCTTTTGATCCTGGACCTTCTGGCTTAATAACGCCTGAATCTATCATTTCATGATAAAGGTCATTTCCTTCTCTAGTTCTTTCTCCAACACCAGCAAACACAGAAAATCCACCATGAGCTTTTGCTACGTTGTTAATTAATTCCATAATAAGTACTGTCTTACCAACACCCGCACCTCCAAATAAACCAATTTTTCCTCCTTTGGCGTATGGTGCTAATAGGTCAACTACTTTAATTCCTGTAACTAGAATTTCTGTCTCTGTTGACTGATCACTAAATTCAGGTGCAGCTCTATGAATTGGCCATTTTTCTTTTGTTTTAACTTCACCCTTTTCATCGATAGGTTCACCTATTACATTTATAATTCTTCCTAAAGTTTCCGGACCAACTGGAACTTGTATAGGAGCACCTGTTGCGGTTACTTCGTCTCCTCTTTTTAATCCTTCAGTAGCATCCATTGCAATTGTTCTAACACTTGACTCACCAAGGTGCTGAGCAACTTCTAAAACTAATCTGTTGTCTCCATTTTTACATTCTAATGCTGATAAAATTTCTGGTAGTTCTCCATCAAATTTTACGTCTACTACTGCTCCAATGATCTGTGTGATTTTTCCTTTGCTCATAATTATAAACTTTCCGCTCCTGATATGATTTCAATTAGTTCTTTTGTAATAGCTGCTTGACGACTTCTATTATACTCAATAGTTAGCTTGTCAACCATTTCACCTGCGTTACGGGTTGCATTGTCCATTGCACTCATTCTTGAGCCCTGTTCGCTAGCTGAATTTTCTAACATCGCTTTAAAAATCTGAGTAGATATATTTTTAGGCAATAAGTTGCTTAAAATTTCATCTTCGTCTGGTTCAAATTCATAATTATCCTCAGAAGAATTTTCTTCTGCTTCAGATGTTTTTAAAGGAATTATTTGTTGTTCTTGAGGTATCTGAGTGATTACGTTTTTAAATTTATTATAAAAAATTGTACACACATCAAATTCTTCTTTTTCAAAGTTTTCAATTATCATTTTTCCCACTTTTTCAGCATCTAGATAATTGATAGTTTTTGAATCTTTAAAAGATATTCTCTCTACGATAGCATCTTTATAAACTCTTTTTAATTGATCATAACCTTTAGATCCAACAGTTATAATTTTTAAAGTTTTTCCCTCATCAGATATTTTTTGAAAATATGTTTTGGCTTTTTTAATAATATTTGTATTAAAACCACCACATAGACCACGATCAGATGTTAACACAATACATAAATGCACTTTATCTTCTCCTGTTCCTGAAAGAAGCTTAGGAGCATTTTCCTTATCAGAAATGCCACTAGATAAATTAAGAATAATGTTATTCATTTTTTCAGAATAAGGTCTTCCCTTTTCAGCATTTTCCTGCGCTCTTCTAAGTTTAGCGGCCGCAACCATTTTCATGGCTTTGGTAATTTTTTGTGTAGACTTTACACTCGCTATTCTTTTTTTTAAGTCGTCTAGTGTTGCCATATTTTAAGAATTAAAGTTCTTCTTAAGTTCCATGATAGTATCAACTAATGATTTTTCAGTATCTTCTTCAAGCTTACCTGAACTTAAAACAGATTCTAAAATTTCTGGTTTTTCAGATTTACATTTTTCAATAATCTTAGATTCGAACTCAGCAATATCTTTAAGTTCCACATCATCCAAATAACCTTTAACTCCACAGAAAACTGAAATTACTTGTTCAGCAACTGTCATAGGGGAATATTGTTTTTGTTTTAAAAGTTCAGTTAGTTTTGAACCTCTATTTAAAAGTTTTTGTGTAGATGCATCTAAATCAGATCCAAATTGTGCAAAGGCAGCCATCTCTCTATATTGAGCAAGCTCTAGCTTCATTGAACCAGAAACTTTTTTCATTGCCTTTGTTTGTGCTGCAGATCCAACTCTAGAAACTGATAGACCTACGTTAATCGCTGGTCTAATTCCTTGGTTAAATAATTCTGTTTCAAGAAATATTTGACCATCCGTAATTGAAATAACGTTAGTTGGAATAAAAGCAGATACGTCTCCACCTTGCGTTTCAATTATAGGAAGAGCGGTTAACGAACCTCCACCATGCTCATCACTAAGCTTGGCTGCTCTCTCAAGTAATCTGCTGTGTAAATAAAATACATCTCCCGGATAAGCTTCTCTTCCTGGAGGTCTTCTTAATAAAAGTGACATTTGTCTATAAGCTACAGCCTGTTTAGATAAATCGTCATAAATGATTAATGCATGCATACCATTATCTCTATAATATTCACCCATAGTACAGCCTGTATATGGTGCTAAAAACTGAAGCGGCGCTGCATCTGAAGCAGTAGCAGCAACAATTGTTGTATATTCCATTGCACCAGCTTCTTCTAAAGTTTTTTGAATTTGTCTAACGGTAGATCTTTTTTGACCTATAGCAACATAGATACAATAAAGTTTTTGCTTCTCATCACCAGATTCATTTATTTTTTTCTGGTTAATGATCGCATCGATAGCAACTGCAGTTTTTCCAGTTTGTCTATCCCCAATAATTAATTCACGCTGTCCTCTTCCAACTGGAACTAGACTGTCAATTGATTTTAAGCCTGTTTGCATTGGTTCACTAACAGATTGTCTTGGAATAATTCCAGGAGCTTTTACTTCAACTCTACTTCTTTTAGTTGCTTTATCTAAAGCACCTTTGCCATCAATTGGATTTCCTAATCCATCAACAACTCTTCCTAATAATTCTTTTCCAACAGGTGTATCAACAATACTTCCTGTTCTTTTAACAACGTCACCTTCTTTAATTTTTCTATCGTCTCCGAAAATTACAACTCCAACATTTTCACTTTCTAAGTTTAGAGCCATTCCTTTTGATCCATCAGAAAATTCTACCATCTCTCCAGCTTGAACATTGTCTAATCCGTACACTCTAGCAATACCATCTCCTACTGACAAAACTTGACCAACCTCAGTCACTTCTGCTTTATCGCCAAATTTTTTAATTTGCTCTTTTAATATCTTTGTTACTTCTGATGGGTTTATATCCATTTATGCCTCTATCATCCTATTTTCGATTTGTTGTAATTTATTTTTAATGGAAGTGTCCACCATTGTGCTTCCGACTTGCACAATCAAACCCCCAATTAAACTTGCATCGTGTTTGTAGTTTAATTTTATTTTTGAACTAAAGTTTTTAGTCAATTCTTCTTTTATATTGTTAATTTCATTTTCAGTAAGATCTTTTGCAGAAGTTAATTCTGCTTTTAATTCACCTCTTTTGACTGAACATGTCTCAACAAAGCTTTTTAGAATTTTATCCACATAAAATAATCTTCTTTTAGATATTAGAAAGCTTAAAAATTTAGTTAATAATTCATTCAATTTATATTGTTCTGAAATTTTACTTAGAGCATTTAATTGGTCTTCTTTGTTATTCGTTGGATCCTTGATTAAAGATTTAAAATCTTCACTTGAAGTTATTAAATTAATAATTGAAGCAGAATGAACCTCGATCTCACTTAAATTATTAGCTTCTATGGCTAATTCATAAAGTGCCAGGGAATATCTACCTGCAGATGTTTCAGAAAAACCTTTATTTTTGCTCAATTTATTGTTCCTTATAAATATTAGAAGATTTATTAAAATTTTGTTTTAATTAACATATGACTCCTAGCTCTTCAAGTCACACATTGTCTAAAAGTCTTGTTTTTTCTTAGTTAATTGAAGTTTATTGGGTCAACATCAACCGTTAGTTTCATTCCAGCTGGAAATTTGAATTTTTCAATGACTTTTGAAAGGGAATTTTGAACTTTTAAAGATTTTCGACCTCTGATCAAAAGTCTTACTCTAAACCTTCTTTTTAATCTAAATATAGGTGCATTTACAGGACCAAGCACTCTACCATCAACAGCACTTTCTATAAAACTTTTAAATTTATAAGCCTCTTTTTCAAGTTCTCTTTCATTATTACCGGTAATTATTAAGGCAATAAATCTTTGAAACGGTGGAAGGTTATTTTCCCTTCTAATTTCAAGTTCTTTATCTAAAAAAATATCAGGATCTTTATTGGTAATGTCTGTTATCATTTTGGTATCTAAATTATAAGTTTGAAAATAAACAGTTGCTGGCTTTCCTGTTCTTCCTGCTCTACCTGAAAGTTGATGATATAATTGTAAATTCTTTTCAGCACCTCTTAGGTCGTGACCTTGTGATGATAAATCGATATCAACAACAACAATACAATTTAAACTTGGAAAGTGAAATCCTTTAGAAATTAATTGAGTTCCAATTAAAATTTGAATTTTATTATCTATAATTTTTTCTAAAACATCTGCTGAACTTTTTTTATTCATTGTATCGCTAGAAAATATAGTTGTTTCCTTGGTGGGAAAAATTTTTTTTACTTCTTCTGATATCCTTTCAACTCCAGGCCCACTAAAAATAAAATCACATTTTCCTTCTTTTGAGCAGTCCCTATTTAGTAAAGTTTTGTATCCACAGTAGTGACATAATAAATTTTGTTTGTTTTTGTGATAAACTAAATTTATTGAACAATTTGGACATGAATAACTAGTAAAACATTTTTTACATAATACATGGGGTGAAAATCCTCTTCTATTTAAAAAAAATAATACTTGATCTTTTTTTTTAAGATGAAATTTTACTTTCTCAATTGTTTCTTTAGCTATCCAAGATTGAGATTCAAGTTTGGAATTATTTAGATTAATTATTTCATATTTTGGTAAAGATGCATTTAAATATCTTTGATCAAGTTTTGATAAACTGTATTTGCCTTTTTTAATATTATCATAAGTTTCAATAGAGGGTACGGCTGTTATTAAATTGATTGGAATATTTTCAAAGGATGCTCTAGAAATTGCCATATCTCTTGCGTTATAAGTTACTCCCTCATCTTGCTTATAAGATTGATCATGTTCTTCATCAACAATGATTAATCCTAGTTTTTTAAAAGGTAAAAATAATGAAGATCGAGCACCAATTACAACTTTAATTTTATCATTTGCTATTCCACTCCAAATAATTTCTTTATTTTTTTTTGTAATACCTGAGTGCCATACGGCAGGCTTGAAACCAAAAAATTCTATAAATTTATTTTGAAATTGTCCTGTTAATCCAATTTCTGGTAATAGAATTAATCCTTGAAAACCCTTATTAATTATCTCTTTTAAAGCCTCAAAATAGACCATTGTTTTACCTGAGCCTGTAGTACCTTGTAAAACATGAACTCTAAATTTTTGATTTAATACATTCATTTTTTTTAATGAATCTCTTTGTTCTTTAGAAAGTTTTATTTCATTTTCTTTGATGTCAATTTTGAATGGCTCATAAGCTTCAATAGGTAACTTTTCTATGGCGCCACTACTTAATAATAACAATTTTAATGTCATGCCTTTAGGAGTCATATTGTATTCAGAAAACCAATTTAAGAATTTAATTGTATTTTTCTTTAAGGGTGGAACATCTAATTTTCTTAAAACCTTTTTAATAGCAAAATTTTTGTTTGTTTTTTTTTCAAAATCATCCCATACAACTCCAGTCACCTCTGACTTTCCAAAAGGCACTACCACGAAGTCTCCAACCTTTAAATTTAAATCTGAATTATAGGTAAATGGATGATTAAAAATATTTGGTATAAGAATCGGTACTTTCATATTTTTATAATATGAAAATACTTTAAGAGTGTATTGCTCTTTTATCTACTGATAAAGCTGCTTCTTTTACAGCTTCTGAGAATGTTGGATGTGCATGACACGTTCTTGCAATATCTTCAGCGCTAGCACCAAACTCCATTGCTACTCCAATTTCTCCAATTAATTCACCTGCATGAGGTCCAATAATATGTGCTCCTAAAACTCTATCTGTTTTTTCATCAGCTAAGATTTTCACAAAACCTTCTGCTTCATCAATTGCTTTAGCTCTTGAATTTGCCATAAATGAAAATTTACCAATTTTATATTTAGTATTTGCTTCTTTTAATTGTTCTTCTGTTTTCCCAATTGAAGCAACCTCTGGTGTTGTATAAACAACTCCAGGAATAATATCATAATTAACATGTCCTGATTGTCCTGCAATATTTTCTGCAACTGCAATACCTTCGTCCTCAGCTTTGTGAGCAAGCATCGGTCCATCAATTACATCTCCAATAGCATATACATTCTCAACATTTGTTTGAAATGTTTTGTCAGTTTTAATTCTTTTCTTTTCATCTAATTCAACACCAATTGCTTCTAAATTTAAGTTAGTTGTATTAGGTTTTCTACCAACAGATATAAGAACTACATCACAATCAAAATCTGCTTTTTTTCCATCTTTATCTGATGTTGAAACTATAGCACCATTAGCATTTTTTTTAATTCCTTCTACTTTTGTCTGCATATGAAAATTAATTCCTTGTTTCTTTAATATTTTCATAAACTCTGTAGATATTTCTCTATCCATACCAGGAGTAATATGCTCTAAAAATTCAACCACATGAACCTCAGCGCCTAATCTAGACCAAACAGATCCCATCTCTAACCCTATATAACCACCACCAACAACAACCATTTTTTTTGGCACAGTTTCTAAAGTTAATGCTCCTGTTGAAGATATAATTATTTTTTCATCAAATTCAATACCTGGTAATGCAACTGGAACTGACCCGGTGCTAATAACTGTTTTATCTGTTTCAATTATAGTTTCTTTTTTTTGATCATCTAATATTGAAATTTTATTTGCAGATTTAAAGCTTCCTGTACCCTTAAAGTAAGTGACTTTATTTTTCTTAAATAAAAATTCTACACCTTTAGTCAAAATTGTTACTGCTTTATCCTTATTTTGCATCATTTTTTGAAGATTAAGTTTTACCTCACCCACTTCTATGCCAAGTTTAGAAAAATTTTGTGCCTTATGATAATTTTCAGAAATATTTAGTAAATTTTTAGAAGGTATGCACCCTACATTTAAACAGGTTCCACCTAATGAGCCTCTTGATTCTATACATGCAGTTTTAAGTCCTAATTGTGCTAATCTTATCGCACACACATAGCCTCCTGGACCACCACCTATTACTACTGCTTGAAATTTATCTGACATTTAAATATTTAAAAATAACCTTCTTGGATCCTCTAAATTTTCTTTAACCATTTTTAAGAATGATACTGACTCTTTTCCATCTATAATTCTGTGATCATAAGATAAGGCAAGATACATAATAGGTCTAATTTTAATCTCACCATCAACTACCATTGGTCTTTCGACTATATTATGCATACCTAATACACCAGATTGAGGTAAGTTTAATATTGGAGTAGATAACATTGAACCATACACTCCACCATTACTAATTGTAAAAGTTCCACCCTGAAGGTCTTCTATGGTTATTTTTCCATCTCTCGCTTTTTCAGAAATAGTTTTAATATTTTTTTCAATATCAGCAAATGACAATTGATCTGCATCCCTTAATACTGGTACTACTAATCCTTTTTCAGTTCCTACTGCAAAACTCATATTATAATAATTTTTATAAATAATTTCATCTCCATCAATTTCAGCATTAACTGATGGATACATTTTTAGTGCAGCAACACATGCTTTTACAAAAAATGACATGAACCCTAATTTAATTCCGTACCTGCTTTGGAAGTCTTCCTGGTTCTCTTTTCTCATTTCCATTATGCCAGTCATATCAACTTCATTGAAAGTTGTTAATAATGCTGCATTTTCTTGTGCTTGTTTTAATCTTTTTGCAATTGTTTGTCTAAGCCTAGACATTTTAATTCTCTCTTCTTGACCATATTTAATTTTTCTTTCTGATGGTTGAGGGTTCTCTCCCATCATACTAATTAGGTCACCTTTAAGAACTCTACCCTCTTTACCAGAGCCACTAACTTTTTTTAAATCAATTTTATTTTCAACTACAATTTTTCTTACTGCTGGTGAAAGTATTTCATTATTATTATTTGAAGAATTAGTTTTCTCCTCTTTAACCTCATTGGTTAATACCAATGGCTCTTCCTCTTCAGGTTCTTTAAGAACTTTAGGAGCTTCTTTTTTAATTTCTAAATTAACTACATTATTTTCTGTTTTCTTAGGTTCAATTTTTGTAATTATCTTTTTTTCAGATGGTTGAGCTCCATTTTGACTTATCATACCAAGAAGAGCACCTACTTCGACTGTTTCTCCATCTTTAGAATTTATTTCAGACAAAACCCCATCAATTGGAGATGGTACTTCTAAATTAACTTTATCAGTTTCTAATTCTACAATTGCCTCATCAGCTACCACTGTATCGCCTTCTTTCTTAAGCCACTTAGCAACTGTCGCTTCAGTAATGCTTTCTCCAAGAACTGGTACTAAAATTTTTTCACTCATTTTTATTCAAAAACCTTGTTAATAATTTCTTGCTGTTGTGAAATATGTCTTTTTGCAAACCCTGTAGCTGGAGACGCGTCTGGACTTCTTCCTATATAAGAAATTTCCTTATTATTAGCGTTAATAGTTTCTAATGTCCATTGTATATAATCTCTTACAGAAAACCATGCTCCCATATTTTTTGGTTCTTCCTGGCACCAATAAAATTTAGCATTTTTTGCATACTTTTTGATTTCTCTAACTAAACTTTTAACTGGAAAAGGATAAAGTTGTTCAACTCTGTACAACACTACATCGTCTTTCTTAAGTTTTTCTCTCGCTTCTAGTAGATCAAAATAAACTTTTCCTGAACATAAAATTACTTTTTTTATTTTTGAGCTTTCTTTTAATTTTATAAATCCATTTTCTTCATCTAGTGCGTGATCCCATAAGATTCTGTGAAAAAAAGTATCTTTATTAAAGTCTTCTATATTGGAAACACAATATTTATTTCTTAACAAAGATTTTGGTGTCATAATTATTAGAGGTTTTCTAAACTCTCTATGCATTTGACGTCTCAAAGCATGGTAATAATTTGCAGGTGTTGTGCAATTCAATACTTGTAAGTTATCATTTGCGCATAGTTGTAAAAATCTTTCTAGTCTTGCTGAAGAGTGTTCTGGTCCTTGGCCTTCATATCCATGAGGTAAAAGCATTACTAGCCCAGATGCTCTAGTCCATTTTCTTTCTCCTGATGCAATAAACTGATCAATAACTACTTGTGCTCCATTTGCAAAATCTCCAAATTGTGCTTCCCAAATAGTTAAAGTATTAGGTTCAACTAAACTATATCCATACTCAAAACCTAAAACTGCTAATTCTGATAAAAAACTATCAACTATTTCGTATCTCATTTGATTTTTTGAAATATTATTTAAAGGTATATATCTAGAGTTGTCTTCTTGATTCCTCAAAACTGAATGTCTTTGACTAAATGTTCCTCTACCAGAATCTTGTCCAACTAATCTTACTGGATAACCTTCTTCTAACAATGATCCAAATGCTAGCGCTTCAGCGGTTGACCAGTCAATACCTTTTCCATTAGATACCGATGCTTTCCTAGCGTCTAAAATTTTAACAATAGTTTTATGTAATTTTAATTTTTCTGGAGTTGCATTAATTTTTTCAGAAATTTCTAAAAGTTTTTGTTGATCATAGCCACTTACACCTCTTTTATCTTTTCCTTTTTCTGGTTTATATCTTGACCATGTTCCCTCATACCATTCTATTTTTGGTTTATAGTCTTTTGCATTTTTATATTGATCATCAAGCAAATTTTTAAAATCTGTTTTAAATTTACTTAACTCACTTTCTGAAAGTGTATTTTCATTTACTAATTTTTTCCCATACAGCTCAACTGGTGTGGGGTGAGACCTAATCTTTTTATACATCAATGGCTGTGTAAAAGAAGGTTCGTCTCCTTCATTATGTCCGAATCTTCTATAACAAATTAAATCAACCACTACGTCTCTATTAAATTTTAATCTAAATTCTGTTGCAATCCTTGTTGCATAAACAACTGCTTCTGGATCATCTCCATTCACATGAAGTATTGGAGCGTCTACCATTTTTGCAACATCAGATGGATATGGTGATGACCTTGCAAATCTTGGGCTTGTAGTAAAGCCTATTTGATTATTAACAATAATATGAATTGTTCCACCTGTGTTATGGCCTGGTAAACCAGACATGGCAAAACATTCAGCCACAACTCCTTGTCCAGCAAAGGCTGCATCTCCATGTATCAGAATTGGTATAACTTTATTTCTTTCTTTATCTTTGTGAAAAAATTGTTTTGCTCGAGTTTGTCCAAGTACCACAGGATTGACTGCCTCTAAATGTGAAGGGTTATCTGTAAGACTAACATGCACAGAATTGCCATCAAACTCTCTATTTGATGATGCTCCTAGATGGTATTTTACATCTCCTGCACCTTCTTCCCCTGATGTTTGAACATCTCCTGCAAATTCATTAAATATTCTTTTGTAAGATTTTTGTAATACATTTGCTAATACATTGAGTCTTCCTCGATGAGACATACCAATTTTGACTTCTTTAACTTCAGCTTGCCCACCAATTTTAATTATCTGTTCTAGCGCAGGTATTAAACCTTCTCCCCCATCTAAACCAAATCTTTTTGTTCCCACATATTTTTTATGTAAAAATTTTTCAAAACCTTCTGCTTGAATTAGTTTCATTAAAATAGCTTCTTTACCATTTTTTGTAAATTGAAGAGAGTTCTCATCTTGCTCAATTCTATCTCTAAGCCATTTTCTTTCTGTTGGGTTTGATATATGCATATATTCATAACCAATTGGACCACAGTAAGTTTTATTTAGGAAATTTAATATTTCTTTTATAGTAGAGTGTTCTTTATTAATTACACCATCTAAGTAAATTTTCTCATCATAATTTTCTTTTTTAAATCCATAATGCTCAGGATGAAGTTCATCTAGATACTCTGTTTCCATCATTCCTAGAGGATCAAGCTTAGCTAATAAATGTCCTCTTTGTCTATATGCTCTAATTAATGCAACAGCTCTAATTGAGTTAATATTGCTTTTGACTAAATCTTTTGAATTAACTTTTGCAATGTTGCCTTCATTAGAAATTTTTTTTTCGCCTTCTTCAGTCCTTTTTTCAACTTCATCAATATCAATTTTTTTTTTTATACTCCATGATGGACCATTAATTTCTTTGGCAATCATACTTAAATCTTCACTCATACCCTCAAAATAATTTTTCCAGCTTTCAGGAAGATCTTTGTCTTTATTTATAAACTTTAAATACATTTGCTCTATAAATGCACTGTTAGACTTGCTAAGAAATGAAGTTTTTTCGAATTCGAGATTTTTTGATGATGACATCTATTCTATTGATATAATATCAGATAAATAATTTTCAATTAGATAATTTATTAAATAATGTTTTGCCAAGTTCTGATGGTGATTTTGCAATTGTAATTCCACATTCTTCCATTTTTTTTATCTTATCTTCTGCTCCGCCCTTACCACCTGAAATAATAGCTCCTGCATGACCCATTGTTCTTCCTGGAGGTGCTGTTATTCCAGCAACAAACCCAACCATAGGTTTTTTTATTTTATGGTTTTTAACAAATTCAGCTGCTTCTTCTTCAGCAGAACCACCAATTTCACCAATCATAAGAATAGACTCCGTCTCAGCATCATTTAAAAATAAATCTAAACAATCAATAAAGTTTGTTCCATTTATCGGATCTCCACCAATTCCTATACAAGTAGATTGTCCTAATCCATTTTCAGTTGTTTGTGCAACTGCCTCATAAGTTAAAGTTCCAGATCTTGAAACAATTCCAACAGAACCTTTCTTGTGAATATTTCCAGGCATAATCCCAATCTTACATTCATCAGGAGTAATTATTCCTGGACAATTAGGTCCTATCAATCTGCTTTTTGAATTATTTAGCTTTTGTTTTACACGAAGCATATCTTGAATTGGTACACCTTCGGTAATACAAACTATAAGCTCAATGGATGCATCAATTGCTTCTATAATAGCTGCTGCTGCAAATTTTGCTGGCACATAAATCATAGTTGCATCAGCGCCAACTTCTTGTTTTGCTTCAGCTACAGTATTAAATACTGGACGGTCAAGATGTTTTTGTCCTCCCTTTTTTGGAGTAACTCCACCCACAAGATTAGTTCCATATTTTAATGCTTGTTCTGAATGAAAAGTTCCATGCGTTCCTGTAAAACCTTGGCATATAACTTTTGTATTTTTATTAATCAAAACTGACATTCTATTTTATAGCCTTAACTATTTTTTTTGCAGCATCATCCAAATTTTCTGCTGAAATTAATTTTAATCCTGAATTATCTAAAATTTCTTTTCCTTCTTTAAAGTTTGTTCCTGCAAGTCTAACTACTAATGGAACACTTATATTTATTTCTTTGGCAGCATCAACAACGCCTTGAGCAAGTACATCACATCTCATAATTCCCCCAAAAATGTTTATTAGTATGCCTTTAACATTTTTGTCCGAAAGAATAATCTTAAGAGCAGCTGAAACTTTTTCTTTTGAAGCTCCTCCTCCAACATCTAAAAAGTTTGCTGGCTCTTCACCATATAATTTAATTATATCCATTGTTGCCATTGCAAGACCTGCTCCATTGACCATGCAGCCAATGCTTCCATCTAGCTTTATGTAAGCAAGATCGTGTTTACTCGCATCTATTTCTGCAGGATCTTCTTCATTTAAATCCCTAAGCTCGATTATTTCAGGATGTCTAAATAAAGCATTAGAGTCAAAATTAACTTTTGCATCTAAACAAATTATTTTTTTTTCTTTAGTTAATATTAGTGGGTTAACTTCAATCATGTTGGCGTCTGTGCCTAAAAACATTTTATATACTGATTTTATCATTGCTATTGCTTGTTTTTTTGCATCAACAGCTAAAGCATAAATTGCAATTATTTTTTCACAGTCAGCATCAGAAATTTCATCAGTAATATCTATTTTAGTTGTTATAATTTTTTCTGGAGTTTTTTCCGCAACTTCTTCAATGTCCATTCCACCTTGATCGCTGGATATAAATACTATTTTTGAACTTGCTCTATCTACTAAACAAGATAAATAAAATTCTTTATCAATATTAGAGGACTCTTCTACATATAATCTTTTTACTTCTCTTCCTGCTGGGCCAGTTTGATGTGTTACAAGTGTTTTTCCTAATAATTCTTTTGCGGCAACGCTCAGTTCTTCAATAGTATCTAAAATTTTTACACCTCCTGCTTTACCTCTTCCACCAGCATGGATTTGTGCTTTTAAAACAAATTTTTCTGTTTTTAATGATTTTGCTTTTTCAATCAACTCATCAACTGTAAAAGCAAAAACTCCTTCAGGAACTACCGCTCCATATTTTTTTAGAATTTGCTTGGCCTGGTGTTCGTGAATATTCATTATTTAGAAAGATCTGGATCTATTTTAGATGCAGCTTCCCATAATGCTTTCACAGCATCTATAGAGTGCATAAATTCTTTTTTTTCTTTTTCATCTAAATCTATTTGCTCTATTTTTTCAACACCATCTTTACCAATTATTACTGGTACACCAGCATAAACATTACTAACTCCATATTCACCATTTAAATGAACTGCACATGGAAGTAATTTTTTTTCATCTTTTAAATATGCTTCTGCCATTTGTACACCTGAAGCTGCTGGTGCATAAAATGCAGAACCTTTTTCTAGATATTTAACAATCTCAGCTCCTCCATCTCTAGTTCTTTGATTAATTTCTTCTAACCTTTCTGGAGATATTTTTCCTTCTTTAACTAAGTCTAATAATGGTTTACCTGAAACTTTTGTAAATCTTGGTAGGGGAACCATTGTGTCTCCATGACCTCCCATAACCATTGCTTCAATTTCTTTTACCGGAACATTAAGCTCTAGAGATAAAAATAATTTAAATCTTGAGCTGTCCAAAATTCCTGCCATTCCAACTACTTTATTTGCTGGTAAGCCTGAAAATTTTTGAAAGGCCATCACCATAACGTCTAGTGGATTTGTAATGCATATTACAAATGCATTGGGTGCATTTTTTTTAATACCCTCTGCTACTTGTTTAATAATTTTTAAATTAATACCTAATAAATCATCTCTGCTCATTCCTGGTTTTCTTGGAACTCCTGCAGTGATTATTATTACATCTGAATCTTTTATATCTTCATAATTGTCTGTACCTGAAAATTTTACATTAAAACCATCAACAGAGGAAGATTGAGCTATGTCTAGTGCTTTTCCTTTAGCTATACCACTTGCAACATCAAAAAGTACCACCTCATCAGCTACTTCTTTAGTTCCTATTAAGTGAGCAAGAGTGCCCCCAATTTGACCTGCTCCTATTAAAGATATTTTTTTCATTTCTCTCCTTATTTCATTGTTGGCATGACAAATTCTGCATTAGATCTTATTCCAGAAGGCCATCTTGATGTTACTGTTTTAAGCTTTGTATAAAATTTAATTCCTTCAGCTCCGTGCATTGCACTATCTCCAAATAATGATCTTTTCCATCCACCAAAACTATGGAATGCCATTGGTACAGGTATTGGAACATTAATTCCAACCATACCAACTTGAATTTTACTAGCAAACGTTCTTCCAGCATCACCATCTCTTGTGTAAATGCTTACTCCATTACCATACTCATGGTCGTTAATTAACTTTGTTGCTTCTTCAAAAGTTTTAACTCTTATGACTGATAATACAGGTCCAAATATTTCTTCTTTATAAATTCTCATATCCTTTTTAACGTGATCAAATAAACAACCCCCTATAAAAAAACCATTTTCATATCCTTGAAGTTTTATATTTCTTCCATCAACAACTAATTTAGCACCTTCTTCAACTCCAAGATCAACATAACTTTTTACTTTTTCTAAATGTTCTTTGGTAACTAGTGGACCCATCTCAGATGTTTTATCCATACCAGGTCCTACTTTTAATGCTTCAGCTTTTTTTGATAAACGAGCAACTAGCTCATCACCTATATCTCCTACAGCTACTGCTACTGATTGTGCCATACATCTCTCTCCTGCAGACCCATATGCAGCACCCATTAATCCATTTACCGCACCATCAAGGTCACAGTCAGGCATTACAACTAAATGATTTTTTGCACCACCTAAAGCTTGAACCCTTTTTTCATTTTTTGCAGAGTTTTCATAAATATATTTTGCAATTGGTGTTGAGCCTACAAAGCTTACAGCTTTGACATCTTTGTTTGTTAAAATCGCATCAACAGCTTCTTTATCTCCATTAACAACATTAAAAACACCATCTGGTAGTCCTGCTTCTGTTAGCAATTCTGCTAATCTTAGTGGGCAAGATGGATCTTTTTCTGACGGTTTTAAAATAAATGTATTTCCACATGCAATAGCAATAGGAAACATCCACATTGGCACCATTGCAGGAAAATTAAAAGGTGTAATTCCAGCAACAACTCCAAGTGGTTGTCGCATAGACCAACTATCTACATTTGTTCCTACATTTTCTGAAAATTCTCCTTTAAGTAAATGTGGAATCCCACACGCAAATTCAACAACTTCTAGTCCTCTTGTTAAAGAACCTTTGGCATCTTCATAAACTTTCCCATGCTCTGAAACTATTAACTTTGTAAGTTCATCGGCATTTTTTTCTATTAACTCTTTAAATTTAAACATTACCCTTGCTCTTTGAAGTGAGGGTTTTAAAGACCAAGTTTCAAAAGCTTTTTGAGCTACTTCTACAGCTTTATCTAGATCAGTTTTACTGGCTAATCTTACCTCAGACTCTTGTTCACCAGTTGCTGGATTAAAAACTTTACTTTTTCTGTCAGAAGAGCCCGAAATTAGCTTTCCGCCAACAAAATGTTCTAATAAATTCATGAATGGTGTTATTTAAAGGGGTAATTAGCTTGTTGCAAGCATTTTTTTCAATTCAGCTATAGCTTTTGCTGGATTTAATCCCTTTGGACAAGCATTAGTACAATTCATAATAGTATGACATCTATAAAGTTTAAGCTCATCAGCTACTTTTTTTAATCTCTCTTTTTTTTCATCATCTCTACTATCAACTATCCATCTATAAGCCTGAAGTAAAACTGCAGGACCTAAATATTTATCACCATTCCACCAATAACTTGGACAAGATGTTGAGCAGCATGCACACATGATACATTCATATGCACCGTCTAATTTTACTCTGTCTTCTTTAGTTTGTAATATCTCAGTGGTTTCAACTTTTGTATTTGTTTTTAGCCATGGCTCGATTGATTCATACTGTTTGTATAATCCACTTAAATCACCAATTAAATCTTTTTTAACTTTTAAATGAGGTAATGGATAAATATTTATATCACCTTCAATTTCTGAATGAGGCTTTGTACATGCTAAACCATTTTTACCATCCATATTCATTGCACAAGATCCACAAACTCCATGTGCACACGATCTACGATAAGCTAATGATGGGTCAATTTCGTTTTTAATTTTATTTAAAATATCTAATACTTTTGAAGGACAATTATCCATATCCACTTCATAGGTATCTACTCTTGGGTTTTCTCCATTTGAGGGATCCCATCTGTAAACATTTACTTTTCTAATATTTTTTGACCCAGTCTTATCTTGGTAATAATTACCTTTTTGAACTTCTGAATTTTTAGGTAAATTTATTTGAACCACTAGTAAACTCTTTCTTGAGGTGGAAAGTATTGAACTTCATTTGTTAAAGTTGTTTTAGTAACTGGTCTGTATCCAATTTTTGAATCTTTTCCATTGCACCAAGCAATAGTGTGTTGCATAAATTTTTCATCATCTCTTTTTGGGAAATCTTCTCTTGCATGCGCACCTCTACTCTCTTGTCTATTATAAGCAGAATCCACTGTTGTAATTGCTTGTCTTATCAAATTATCAAATTCCAATGTTTCCACTAAATCAGTATTGAAAACAAGTGACTTATCTTTTACAGAAATTGACTCCATTCCATCATATGCTTTTCTAATATTATCAACACCTTCTTTAAGCGTTTTTTCTGTTCTAAAAACAGCACACTTTGATTGCATAGTTTTTTGCATTGAAAGTCTAAGTTCTGCAGTACTATTTTCACCATTAGAGTTTCTTAATTTATCAAATCTTTCTAAACATTTTTCTGTTTCAGTCTCTCCTATATCCTCGTGTGGAGTTCCTGGTTTTACAAGTTCTGCAGCTCTCTTGGCTGCAGCTCTTCCAAATACAACTAGGTCAATTAAAGAATTAGATCCCAATCTATTTGCTCCATGAACAGAAACACAGGCAGCCTCACCAATTGCCATTAATCCTGGAACTGTTTCAGAATCATTTCCTGTTAATACTTCAGCTTTATAGTTTGTTGGGATACCTCCCATATTATAATGAACAGTGGGCACTACTGGTATTGGCTCCTTAGTTACATCAACATTTGCAAATAATCTTGCTGCTTCCGTTATTCCTGGAAGTCTACTTTCAATAATATTTTTGTCTAAATGACTTAAGTGTAAATGAACATGATCCTGTTCTTTACCCACACCTCTTCCTTCGTTAATCTCAATTGACATTGATCTACTTACTACATCTCTAGATGCTAAGTCTTTAGCTTTTGGTGCATAACGCTCCATAAATCTTTCACCTTTTGAATTAACTAAATATCCACCTTCACCTCTAACACCTTCAGAAATTAAAGTTCCGTGCCCATAAATTCCTGTTGGGTGAAATTGTACAAATTCCATATCTTGTAATGGTAAGCCTGCTCTTAAAACCATTGCATTTCCATCTCCAGTACAAGTGTGTGCTGAAGTTGCAGAATAATAAGCTTTTCCGTAACCCCCTGTTGCAATTATTGTGCTGTGCGCTCTAAATCTATGAATTGTTCCATCATTTAAATTCCAAGCAATAAGACCTTTGCATTCACCATCCTTCATTAATAAATCTAAAGCAAAATATTCAATAAAAAATTCAGTGTTATGTTTTAAAGCTTGTCCATAAAGAGTATGAAGTATTGCGTGTCCAGTTCTATCTGCAGCTGCACATGTTCTTTGAACAATTCCATTACCATAATTTTTTGTCATTCCACCAAAAGGTCTTTGGTAAATTTTGCCATCATCAGTTCTGCTAAATGGAACTCCATATTTTTCTAACTCTATAACAGCAGCTGGAGCTTCTTTACAAAGATACTCAATACTATCTTGGTCACCTAACCAGTCAGCACCTTTAACAGTATCATACATATGCCAACGCCAATCATCTTCACCCATATTCCCTAAAGATGCAGAAATTCCTCCTTGAGCAGCTGAGGTATGACTTCTTGTTGGAAATACTTTTGAAATGCAGGCTGTCTTTAAACCAGCTTCACTTAAACCAACAGCAGCTCTTAGACCTGATCCTCCGGCACCAAGTACGATGACATCGTATTCATGGTCTATTATTTTATATGAGCTCATTAGTTTAAATTCAATATTACAGTTATTGTTATAATTGGCATTATTATAGCAAAAATATTAAGTACTTTGTTTGCGGCATTTTTGATTTTTTCATTCTGAATATAATCTTCAAATACCTCGCTAATACTTAGGGCAGAAAAAAAGTAAGCAAATACTAGTGTTAAAGAAACTAAAATTTTAGATGGTTGAGTGGTAAAGAAATTAACAACCTCAATATAATCTTTATCAAAAATTGAAACTAAATTTAGAATAAACCAGATCATTAAAGGTACTAAAATTACTGAACTAATTTTCATGAACAGCCATTTTTTTGTTACAGAGTTCATTTTAAATAAAATTCCTTCCTAATAGATAAAATAGAATTGTAAAAAAAATAGATCCAAAAATTACAAATAAACCTGTAATCTTTGTGGTCTTTAGTTCAAAACCATAACCAAGATCCATTACTAAATGTCTTATTTCACTCAATACCTGAAAGCTAAAAGACCAAGTTAAACAAATAATAATAAATTTTCCAAAAATAGATTGCAAAAATAATTTTGTTAGATCGTAGCTAGATTCTCCTAACAACAAAGAAAATATCCACAAACAAATTACTGTTATTGCAAATATATTAACTATTCCTGTAATCCTATGAGAAATAGAAACCAAAGAAGATATGTGCCATCTATAAATTTGAATGTGTGGTGATAAAGGGTTGTTATTATCCATTATTCTTCCTAATTAAAAGCTCAGCTATTTCTACTGCATTCAGTGCAGCACCTCTTAATAAATTATCTGATACTATCCACATATTGAGTGTATTTTTTTTTGTTTTATCTTCTCTAATCCTAGAAATATAAGTTTCATTTTTACCTTCTGCCTCTAAAGGAGTAATGTAGCCTCCATCTTTTCTTTTATCATACACCTCACATCCCTCTGCACTATCTAATAAAGAGTGTATTGTTTGTAAGCTGAATGGTTTTTCAAATTCAATATTTACAGATTCAGCATGAGAAACTAGCACTGGAATTCTTACGCATGTTGCAGTTAGCTCAATTTTGTCATCTAAAATCTTTTTTGTTTCGTTAACCATCTTTAATTCTTCTTTTGTGTAACCATCATCTGCAAAAACATCTATGTGAGGAATTGCATTAAATGCCATTTGTTTAGTAAAATTTTTAGAATTTATTTTCTTTTTATCTAATGATAATTTAGTTTGTTCAATCAATTCATCCATTGATGCTTTACCACCACCAGATACAGATTGATAAGTTGATATAACTACTCTTTTTATATTAAATTCATCATGTAAGGGTTTTAGAGCTATTACTAATTGTGCTGTAGAACAGTTTGGATTAGCAATAATATTTTTTTTTAAAACATTAATTGCTTCTGGATTCACTTGTGGAACAATTAAAGGTACATCTTGATCCATTCTAAAAAAGCTAGAATTATCAATTACTGTAGTATGTTTTGCTGCTTTTTCTGCATATTTTTCTGATATTTTTCCACCAGCTGCAAAAAAGGTAATTTCAGCTTTTGAGAAATCATAAGTCTCTAAGTTAAAAATCTCATGCTCCTTACCATTAAAATTTACTTTTTGACCAGCACTCCTTGGAGAGGCAACTAAAAATAATTGGTCTATTGAAATTTTTTTCTGCTCTAATACTTCGAGCATTTTTCTTCCAACATTACCTGTGGCTCCTACAATTGCTATATTCATGATATTATTTTACTTTTATACTAGATGAAGGGTAAATCACAAACGTTTCCATTAATGGTATTATCGTTTATTTGAATTTTAAAGCCTTGAGATGCTTCCCAGTGGGATTTCTTGATCATTGCTATGCCTATAACCTTTTGAAAATGAGGTGAATAACAAGCCGATCTTAATTCACCAATCACATTATTATTTTCATCATATATGTTTTTTGATCCAGTAAGACTAATTTCTTTTATATCAATTTTAACTCCCCTTAATTTTTTTTGGGGTCCTTTTAATTTTATTTCTTTCAATTTTTCTTTTCCTAAAAAATTTATATCACTATCTAAGCTAACATATTGATCAAAACCACATTCAAATGGATTGTCGTTATTATCAAAGTCATTACCATAAGATAACAGTGCACTCTCAATTCTCTCTATTAAATTCGGACATCCTGGCCCTACATTAAATTCTTTTCCAACTTCAAAAAGATGGTCATACAATTTTTGTCCTGACTGTGTGTTTTCAACGTATACTTCATATCCTCCTTGTTTAGACCATCCTGATCTAGCTATAAGGTGCTTTGTGCCTTCAAAATCAAAATAATCAAACCCAAAGAATTTTAGCTCAGTAATTTTTTTTCCAAAAACTTTTTCCATTAACGCAAAGGATTTTGGACCTTGTATTGCCATAATATCAACTACTGGTTCTACAATTTTAACATCAAATTTGTGTCCTGATGCTAAGCCTTTGGCAAAAAAGATTACATCTGAATCTGCTATTGATATCCACCATTTATTTTCATCAAGTTTTAAAACAACTGGGTCATTAACTAAATTTCCATTTTCATCTATTATTGGACAATAATAACATCTGCCTATTTTAGATTTTGATAGATCCCGACATGTCATCAATTGTACTAACTCTGCCGAGTCTTTTCCTGATATTTCTACTTGTCTTTCTGCAGCGACATCCCATATCTGAACATGTTCTTTTAAATGTTTGTAGCTATTCTCTATTGATCCAAATGCAGCAGGTAACAACATATGATTATATATTGTGTATGCTGTGACTCCTTGCTTCTCTATTCTTGAGGTATAAGGAGTACTTCTTAATCTTCTTGATTTTGCTATTGAAAAATTTTTCATTTTTTTAAAAATTCAGAGATCTTTTCTCTCATTTCAAAAGCTTTTTCAAACATAATCATGTGTCCACAATCTTTTATTATATGAGTTTTTGAATTAAGAACGAGCTCTGCAAATTTCTTACCTTTTTCAATATTGACCATCTTATCTAGCTCACCAAAAATAAATAATGTGGGACACTTGATTGACTTTAACGCCTCAGATCCATTTTTATAATTATTACAAGCTATAAGATCGATGGCTAAAACTTCTCTAATATTTCTTGGAGAATTAATAATTTTTTCCACAGGATTACCTCCAATGAATTTTTTATAATTCTCATAGCTCCATTTCATCATTAACTGAACTGCTTTATCATCTCCATTTTCAGCAAGATCAATTAAATCTTGATTAACAGGCATTCTGTAAGAACCACCTATAAATATTAAATTTTTAACTCTTTTAGAATACCTTAATGAATATTCCAATGCTTCCAAACACCCTTGGGAATGACCTATAATTGTTAATTCAGAAACATTAAGTTTTTTAAAAACTTTTTCTAACCAATCTGAAATTTCTTCTATTGATTTTAAACAATCACCTTCAGAATTTCCATGTCCAGGTAAATCTATTGCTAAAACATTATAATTTTGATTTGATAAATACTGTTCTGTTAAGGACCAAACAATGTGTGAGAGACCACTTCCATGCAGCAAAACTATTGTGGATTTTTTTTTATCAATACTTTGGCCTGAATCTGATGCAAAGACTTTTTTGTTGTCTACTTGAAAGATCAACTTAATTCCTTAACTTTCTTTCTAAGTTCAAATTTTTGAATTTTTCCTGTTGAAGTTTTTGGTAAATCACAAAAAATAACACTCTTAGGAAGTTTAAATCCTGCCAATGTTTCTCTACAAAAATCTATTATTTCTTTTTCTGTTGCTGGCTTATCTTTAATTAATTCAACAAAAGCACAAGGTGTTTCTCCCCATTTTTCATCTGGTTTAGCAACTACAGCTGCTAAAGAAACTGAAGGGTGTTTTGCAATTGCATTTTCAATTTCTATTGAAGAAATATTTTCTCCTCCAGAGATAATAATATCTTTAGATCTATCTTGAATTTTTATATATCCATCAGGATGGGTCACAGCTAAATCTCCTGAATGAAACCATCCACCTGCCATTGACTTATCTGTTGCTTCTTTATCCTTGTAATATCCCTTCATAACAATATTCCCTCTAATCATAATTTCACCCATAGTCTTTCCATCTTTAGGTACTGGCTTCATTGTTTCTGGATCCATTACAATAGCGCCCTCTGTGTTTGGGTAACGTACACCTTGCCTTGCTTTGATTTCATTCTTTTTATCTTTTTCTAAAGAATTCCAATCATCATTCCACGCACACTGCAACATATGACCATAAGTTTCTGTTAATCCATAAACATGCATAACCTCAAAGCCAAGATTTTCCATTTTTTCAAAAATAATACTTGGTGGAGGTGCACCTGCAGTTAAAACATTGACTTTTCTTTTTAGGGCTTTTTGATCTTCCTTAGGAGCATTAACAATCATATTTAAAACTATTGGAGCTCCACCAAAATGTGTTACTTCATATTTATCAATTAGTTCAAACATCTTTTTAACATCAATATTTCTTAAACAAATTACTCTTGCGTGCAGCATTGCTAATGTCCAAGGATAACACCAACCATTGCAATGAAACATTGGGACAACACATAAAAAATTTAATTTGTTAGGCATATTCCAAGCTGTAACACTACCTGTTGCCATCAAATATGAGCCTCTGTGATGATAAACTACTCCTTTTGGGTTTCCAGTAGTTCCTGACGTATACCCTAATGAAATGGCTTCCCATTCATCTTTTGGTTTTTTCCATTCATAATTTTCATTACCTGTGTTTAAGAAACTTTCATATTCAAGTTCACCTATTTTTTTAAAAGAACTTGTGTCTATGTCCTGGTCGTCAATATCAATAATTGTAATTTTATTTTTAACATTTTTTAAAGCCTTCTCAATTACATCATGAAATTGTCTATCTACAATTAAAACCTTTGCATCACTATGTTGTAAAATATAACTTATAGTATTGGGGTCTAGTCTTGTATTGATTGCATTAATTACTGCCCCCACCATAGGTATTGAATAATGTGCTTCAAAAATTTCTGGTGTATTGAAAGCCATTATAGAAACTGTATCTCCAGTTTTCACACCCAATTTATCTAATGCGCTAGCAAACTTAACACATCTTTTATAAACTTCTTCCCAAGTATACGACCTACTTTCATAAACTAAGGCTTCATAATTTGGATATATATCTTTAGTTCTTTCTAAGAATGTTAAAGGAGAAAGAGGAACATAATTAGCCTCATTTTTATCTAAATTTGTATCGTAATGACTCATATTAACTAAATTTAAAATTCATTATATAGTCACTTCCTGATGTGGCTGTTTTAAAATGACTTTCGGCTCTTGGTAAAACTCTTTTAAAATAAAAATTTGCAGTCTGTATTTTATCTTCATAAAAGTCTTTGTTTTGTTCGTAATCTTTAAAACTTACCTCTAAAACTTTTATCCACGCATGTGCTATGGACACAAACCCCAATGCTTTTAAATAGTCATTGCATGCTGCGCTTGCATCGTCTTTTGAGTTTTGCACTTTTTCTTTAATCCAATCAGTAAAAGTAGATAATATCTCTAGATGCGTTTTTAATTCTTTTATAAAAGGTTTTAATTTTTCATTTTCACTACTGCAATCATTCTTTATCAGTTCCAAATATTTATCGATTATATCACCATTTTTATTTACCAATTTTCTAAAAACTAGATCAGCTGCTTGGATAGAATTTGTTCCCTCATAAATTGGGGTGATTCTATTATCTCTATATAATTGCTCTATACCTTGATCTTTCGTATAGCCATAACCACCATGAACCTGCATAGCCTCACTAGTTATTTCCATTCCCATATCACTAAACATCGTTTTAACCACAGGTGTCATTAACGACACAAGATCTGAAGCTTCTTGTTTAATTTTTTCATCTGGGTGATAAAGGCTAACTTCTGTTTGTTGAGACAGCCAAAAACATAAAGCTCTTTCGCCTTCAATAATAGATTTCATATTAAGCAAAGATTTTCTAATATCTGCATGTTCAATTATAAAATCTGCTCCATTAGTTGATTTTGTATTATTTGTTTTTCCTTGTTTTCGTTCTTTTGCGTAACTCAAAGAGTTTTGATAGGCAATTTCAGAAATCCCCAAGCCTTGAATTCCTACAACAATTCTCTCTAAATTCATCATAGTAAACATTGCGTTTAAGCCTTTATTCTTTATTCCGATCATATAACCAGTTGCATCATCAAAATTTAATACACATGTAGCAGAACCTTTAATTCCCATTTTACTTTCTATAGACCCTGTAGAAACTCCATTTCTAGCTCCAATAGATCCATCTTCATTTACTAAAAATTTAGGCACTAAGAATAAACTTATTCCTTTTGTGCCTGCTGGTGAATCAGCTGCTCTTGCAATAACTAAGTGGATAATATTTTCAGTTAAATCTTGATCACCTGATGTGATAAAAATTTTCTGTCCACTTAACTTAAAAGTTCCATCAGATTGTTCAATAGCTTTAGTTTTTAAAAGACCTAAATCAGTTCCACAAACTGGTTCAGTAAGGCACATCGTGCCACTCCATTTACCTTCAACCATTTTTGGAAGGTATTTTTCTTTTATTTCATCTGTAGCGTGATGAGAAATACAATTATATGCACCAATACTTAACTCACTATAAAGTTTAAATGATAAACTTGCAGATGATAACATTTCGTCAAAAAAAGCACTTACGGTTTTTGGCATTCCTTGTCCTCCATATTTTGGATCACAAGAAAGTGAAGTCCAACCATCTTCTATATATTTAGAATAAGCTTCTTTGTAGCCTGGCGGTGTTCTAACCACACCATTCTCTAGAACTGTTGGATTTTCATCACCTAATTTTGCTAATGGTAATATTAAGTTTTGATTAATCTTGGCTGCTTCTTCTAAAATATCTTTTACTAATTCTGAATTAACCTCTTTATACTTTTCAAGATCATTATAATTTTTATTATTTCTTAATTTATCAAAAAGAAACATCATGTCTTCGACTGGAGCAGTATAATTTGGCATTCCAGAACTCTAGAATAATTATTTAATTATTGCAATTTTGAAATGATTGCATCACCCATAGCTGATGTTGATACTTCTTTTTTTCCCTGAGAAAGAATATCTTTTGTTCTAAGACCATCATTTAAGACATCTTGCACAGCCTTTTCTAAAGCATCAGCTTCACTATCTAAATCTAAAGAGTATCTTAAAGCCATTGCAAAACTTAAAATTGAGGCTATTGGGTTTGCGATTTTTTTTCCAGCAATATCCGGTGCAGAACCATGAATAGGCTCATACATAGCTCTCATTTCTCCATCTTTATTTTTTGCACCTAAAGAAGCAGATGGTAATAAACCTAGAGATCCCGTTAACATTGAGGCTTGATCGGAAAGCATGTCTCCAAATAAATTGTCCGTAACAATTACATCAAACTGCTTTGGGTTTTTTAATAATTGCATTGCACAATTATCAGCAAGCATATGACTTAATTCTACATCTTTATATTCTTTGTCGTGTAGTTCTTGAACTTCTTCTTTCCAAAGTTGTCCTGCTTCCATTACATTTGACTTTTCACATGAAGTAACTCTATTTGATCTCTTTCTTGCTAGATCAAAAGCTACTTTTGCAACTCTAACTATTTCGCTAGTTGTGTATGAATGGGTATTAATCCCTTTTCTTTCACCATTTTCTATCGGCTTAATTCCTCTTGGTTCACCAAAATAAATTCCACCTGTTAATTCTCTGACTATCATAATATCTAATCCAGACACGATTTCTGGTTTTAAAGTTGAGGCATCAACTAATTGTTCAAAACAAATTGCAGGTCTTAAATTTGCAAATAGTTTTAATTCTTTTCTTAATTTTAATAAGGCTCTTTCAGGCTTTTTTGAAAACTCTAAGTTATCCCATTTTGGTCCACCAACTGCACCTAACATAACAAATTCACTTTCTAGAGCTTTGTAAAAAACTTCATCCGTGATTGGTGTCCCATGTTTGTCATAAGAACAACCTCCAGCTAAATCTTCATCAATTTCAAAATCTAGAGATTTATTTGAATTCAACCATAAAATAACTTTTTTAACTTCTTGAATAACCTCGGGTCCAATACCATCCCCTGGAAGAAGTAAAATTTTTCTTTTTTTAATTTTTATCATTAAATATCCATGGTTTATTATTTTTTAGATTTTCTTCAAAAGTTATAATTTTTTCTTTTTTGGCTAACGATAGTGCAATATCATCAAGTCCTTCTAACAAACATTTTTTCTTAAAAGGATCAATATCAAACTTGATTTCACTATTTCCAAAAATTATTTTTTCTTCATTTAAGTCTATTGAAATTTCTTCTTTTCTTTTTGAATACTCTGATAATTCTTTTATTTTTTCTTCTGGCAGAGTAATTGGTAAAATTCCATTTTTGAAACAGTTGCTGTAAAAAATATCGGCATAACTAGAGCTTATCACACATGTTATTCCAAAATCTAGAAGTGCCCAAGGTGCATGTTCCCTTGATGAGCCACAGCCAAAATTTTTTCCTGCGATTAATATTTTTGATTGATTGTGAGGTTTTTGATTTAGAATAAAATCTTTAATTTCATTTCCATTATCATCGTATCTCATTTCAAAAAATAAGTTTTTTCCTAACCCTGTTCTTTTAATCGTTTTAAGAAATTGTTTTGGAATAATCATATCTGTATCAATATTTACTATTGGTAAATATGCTGGGATACTAGTAAGTGAATTAAATTTTTGCATTTTAGTTTTGATACTTTCTAACATCATCTAAGTTTCCAGAAATTGCAGCTGCAGCTGCCATTCCAGGACTTACTAAATGCGTACGCCCACCTCTTCCTTGTCGACCTTCAAAGTTTCTGTTTGAAGTTGAGGCGCATCTTTCTCCTGGTTTTAATTTATCAGCATTCATGGCCAAACACATAGAGCAACCTGGCTCTCTCCATTCAAAACCTGAAGCTATAAATATTTTATCTAAACCTTCCTGCTCTGCTTGTTCTTTAACCAAACCTGAGCCCGGAACAACCATTGCCTGAACATGGGACGCTTTCTTTTTATCTTTTAATATTTTGGCAGCTTCCCTTAAATCTTCAATTCTACCATTTGTGCAACTTCCTATGAAAACCTTATCAATCTTAATATCTGTAGCTAGTGTATCAGCTTTTAAGCCCATATAATTTAATGATCTTTCTAAAGAGTTCTTTTTATCTTCATCTTGTTCATTTTTAGGATTTGGAACTTTGCCATCTATAGTGATTACATCTTGTGGAGAAGTTCCCCAAGTAATCATCGGTAAAATATCTTCTGCAACTAAGTTGATTTCTTTATCAAATTTAGCTCCATCATCAGTTTTTAAACTTTCCCAATATTTCATAGCCTTATCCCAATTTTCATTTTTTGGAGACATCGGTTTACCCTTTAAATATTCAAATATTTTTTCATCAGGAGCAATTAACCCTGCTCTTGCTCCACCTTCAATTGTCATATTGCAAATTGTCATTCTTTGCTCAACACTTAAGGATGAAATTAGGCTGCCTGAATATTCTATAACAGATCCTGTTCCACCTGCAGTACCAATAACACCTATAATTTGTAAAATTACATCTTTTGAAGTCACGCCAATTGGAAGCTTTCCATTTACATTTATTCTAAAATTTTTTGCTTTTTTTTGCACTAAGGTTTGAGTTGCTAAAACATGTTCAACTTCAGATGTGCCTATACCAAAAGCTAGGGCTCCAAATGCTCCATGGGTTGCTGTATGACTATCTCCACAAACAATTACTGTCCCTGGTTGTGTAAATCCTTGCTCTGGTCCAATAATATGAACTATACCTTGTCGTTTATCATTCATTCCTAAATATTGAATTCCAAACTCTTTACAATTGTTTTCCAAGGTATCTACTTGAATTTTTGACTCTGCATCAGCAATACCCTTAGATCTATCAGTAGTTGGAACATTATGATCTGCAACAGCTAGGGTAAGACTTGGTTGTCTTACTTTTCTATTTGCATTTCTTAATCCTTCAAAAGCTTGTGGGCTTGTTACCTCATGTACTAAATGTCGATCAACAAATAATAGTGCTGTACCATCATCTTGTTGATCTACTAAATGATCATTCCAAATTTTATCGTAAAGAGTTAAAGGCATTGAAAAAAAAATTATTTTTTTTCTTCTGATTTTTCTATTTTTGGTTCTGCTTGAACTTCTGCTTGTTTTACAGGTTCTGCTTGAACTTCTGTTTGTTTTTCTGCTTCTGCAGCTACTGGTGCTAAAGTTTCTTCTGTTACCATTTCTGGTTTAACATCAACTTCTATACCAATTTTTTTTCTAATTTTTTCTGCAATTCTAGCTGATTTACCTGTTCTATCTCTTAGGTAATATAATTTTGCTCTTCTAACTTTACCATGACGGATAACTGTAATTGTATCTATAACAGTACCATATAGTGGAAATGTTCTTTCAACACCTTCACCAAATGAAATTTTTCTAACTGTGAATGAAGAATTTATATCTCTGTTTTTTCTAGCTATACACACACCTTCAAAATATTGAATTCTATCTTTTTTACCCTCTGTAATTCTAACACCAACTTTTATTACATCTCCTGGAAAAAAATCTGGGATTTTCTTCTCAGATAGTATTTTTTTAACGTTTAGTTGATTTATTTCTTCAATTGTTTTCATATTAGTATTTATCAAATTAATTTTTCTTATATTTTTCCCATAAATCTGGTCTTCGGACGCGTGTTATAGCCTCTGATTGTGATAAACGCCAGTCTTTAATTTTGTTGTGATCTCCTGATAATAGCACTTCTGGAACGCTTTTTTCCTCCCAAATTTGAGGTTTTGTGTATTGAGGATACTCCAAAAGTCCTTTCTCAAAACTCTCATCATTCTTTGATTGTTCATTTCCCAAGACACCTGGAAGTAATCTTAGAACACTATCTAGTACAACAAATGCTGCTGTTTCACCTCCAGATAAAATAAAATCTCCTATGCTAAGTTCTTCTATATTCCTTGTAGATAACAACCTTTCATCAACACCTTCAAAATGACCACAAATTAAACTAATAGATTTTTCTTTAGACAGTTCTAGTGCTAATTTCTGATCAAGCTTTTTTCCTTTTGGCGATAAATAAAAAATTCTTTCTCCTTCTTTTTTATTTTCATCAAGAGATTTTGCTAAAATGTCAGCTTTCAACAACATTCCAGATCCACCTCCAAAAGGGGTGTCATCTACTGTTTTATGTTTGTCCTCAGCAGCCTCTCTAAAATTTACAACTTTTAAATCCCAAATTTTATTTGTTAAAGCTTTTCCATATAGCCCTTTATTTAAAGGGCCAGGAAAAAAATCAGGATAGAGTGTGAATATCTGAGCTTGCCACATGAATCCAACTATTTAGCTTCTTCCTTTGGAGCTTCTGCTGCTGGTGCTGCTTCTGCTTTAGGAGCTTCTTCCTTTGGAGCTTCTGCTGCTGGTGCTGCTTCTGCTTTAGGAGCTTCTTCCTTTGGAGCTTCTGCTGCTGGTGCTGCTTCTGCTTTAGGAGCTTCTTCCTTTGGAGCTTCTGCTGCTGGTGCTGCTTCTGCTTTAGGAGCTGCTGCTGGTGCTGCTTCGTCTCCTTCTTTTTTTCTTTCTTTTTTAGGAATAGCTTTACTTGGATTACTACCGTTTGCAGGCATTGCTATAATACCATTTTCACCTAAAATTCTTGCAACTCTAGTAGTTGGTTGAGCACCTTGACCTAACCAATATTTAATTCTTTCTGCTTCTAGTCCTACTCTTTCTTTTTTATCTTTTGGTAAAAGTGGATTAAAGAATCCTACCTTCTCAATAAATCTTCCATCTCTTGCACGACGACTGTCAGCTATAACTACTTTATATACTGGTCTTTTCTTTGTTCCACCTCTTGATAGTCTTATTTTTATCATTTTTTTTCCTTTTTTTATTTAAGTTGATTTAGTAGCTCTGGAGGTATTCCTTTATCAGACATACCCTTCAGGTTTCCTTTTGACATCTTCTTCATCATTTCAGACATCATTTTAAATTGCTTAAGCAATTTATTGATAGTGGCCGCATCTGTTCCAGAGCCATTAGCAATTCTTTTTTTCCTAGAACCATCTATGATTTTAGGATTCCCTCTTTCCTTTTTGGTCATAGACAAAATTATTGCTTCGTTTTGAGTAATAATACTTTCATCAATTCCCGCAGCATCCATCTGTGACTTCATCTTTGAAACACCTGGCATAAATGACATTATTCCTTCTATACCACCCATTTTTTTCATTTGTCTTAGTTGGGATAGATAGTCCTCCATAGAAAATTGTCCTTTTTTCAAATTTTCTTCAGCTTTTTTTAAATTTTCTTCACCAAGATCTTCTGCTGCTTTTTCTACAAGGGAAACAATATCTCCCATTCCTAGTATTCTATTTGCTATTCTATCTGGATGAAAAACTTCTAAGTTTTCTATTTTTTCTCCTACCCCTAAAAACTTAATTGGCACTTGAGAAACATATTTCATACTAAGAGCTGCACCACCTCTTGCATCACCATCGGCTCTAGTTAAAACAATACCTGTTAAGTTTACCGTATTTTTAAATTCTTTTGCAACTTCTGCAGCAACTTGCCCTGTTAAAGAATCTGCAACTAAAAATGTTTCAGTTGGATTGATTATACTCTCTATTTGTTTAATTTCGCTCATCATCTGAAGGTCAATTTGAGTTCTACCAGCTGTATCAAACAATATAATTTCTGCTCCATTTAAGCTTGCAGCACTAACTGCTCTTCTACAAATGTCTGCTGGTAATTGTCCTTCAATTATAGGGAGTGTTAAAATATTATTTTGTTCTCCTAAAGACCTTAATTGTTCTTGGGCAGCAGGCCTGTAAACATCAAGGCTAACCATCATTATCTTTTTCTTTTTATTTTTTTCTAAGTATTTGGCTAATTTTGCTGTTGTTGTAGTTTTACCAGAACCTTGAAGACCAACTAGCATCATTGGAACTGGCGGAACTGCATTTAAATTAATATCTGTGTTACTTTCGCCTAAAAGGCTTACTAGTTCATCATAAACAATTTTAACAACCATATCTCCTGGTGAAGTTGATCTGATTATCTCTTGACCTAATACTTTAGGTTTAACTTTTGTTATAAAATCTTTAGCTACATCTAAAGAGACATCAGCTTCTAAGAGGGCCTGCCTAATAGCCCTTAAACCCTCATCTACTTGCTTTTCATCAAGTGAAGGTGCTTTTTTTAAAGAAGAAAAAATTTCTTCGAATTTATTTGTTAAGTTTTCAAACATATTTATTACGCACAGCAGTTTCGCACTAGTGGGCGAATATCGCTGACTAGTGTTGATCTCTTTGTTTCCAAAGACACCACAAATTTAACGTTTTTGTGGAAACGAAATCAACCTATAATAGAGGTTCAAAAAGTCAATAAATAAGTTAAATATCTGTATATGGATATTAAAGCATTTAAAATGGATGGTTTAGGCAATGATTTTGTAATTATTGATCAAAGAAGCCAAGATTTTAATTTAGATAAAGATCAAATAATTAAGATATGTGATCGTAGTTTTATTGGATGCGATCAACTCATCCTAATTAAGAAAAATAAAGAAATAGATGCAAATATAGAATTTTTTAATTCAGATGGAAGCATATCTGGCGCTTGTGGAAATGGCACTAGGTGTGTGGCAGATCTTCTATCAAAAGAAAGTGGTAAAAAAGAAATAACGCTCTTAACAACTTCTGGCTCACTAAAATCAAAAATTTTAGGAAATAATTTAGTCGAGACTGAAATTGGTATACCAAAAATTAATTGGCAAGAGATTCCATTAAGTAAGCAGCTAGATACTCAAGACTTAAAAATTGAAATTATAGATAGAAATAATACCAAACATATTGGTGGAATAGCCATAAATGTAGGCAATCCGCACATAATTTTTTTTGTAGATGATATTGAAGCATTTGACTTAAAAAATATTGGTCCGAAAATTGAAAATCATCCTCTATTTCCTGAAAAATGTAATGTGACCCTAGCCAAAGTTATAAATAGAAATTTAATAAAAGTAAAAGTTTGGGAAAGAGGAGCTGGACTTACCAAGGCTTGTGGTACGGCAGCTTGTGCAACAGCTGTTGCAGCTAACATTAATAATCTGGTAGAAAAAACTACAGATATAGAGTTTGCATTAGGTAGTTTAACAATTTCTATTGATGAAAGAAATAGCATTCATATGAAAGGACCTGTGTCTGATATTAAAAATATCAACATTAAGTTATAATGGGAATTTTTGATAAATTTAAAATTGGTTTTAAGAAAAGTGCTTCTGCATTTACATCTGGTTTAAGAGATATAATTGTAAAAAAAGAAATAGATGACAAAACATTAGATCAAATTGAAGAATATTTGATTCAATCAGATGTCGGTCTTGCTGCAGCTGAAGAAATTAAAAAAATTATTGCTCAAGAAAAGATTGACCCAAAAAAAGATATTATGCATGAGGTAAACTTTATTCTTAGAAACTATATAATTACTTTAATGAAACCTTTGGAAAATGAGAATTTTTTTAATAAAAAAGAAAAACTTAATGCAGTCCTAGTATCGGGAGTTAACGGGGTTGGAAAAACAACAACTATTGGAAAAGTTGGTAAAATTTTAAAATCTAATGGTAACAAAGTTATGTTTTCTGCCTGTGATACGTTTAGAGCAGCTGCTATAGAACAATTAGAAAGTTGGGCTATTAAAATTGATGTGCAAATTACAAAATCTACTCAAGGATCTGACCCAGCATCAGTTGCCTACAAGGCAATAGAAGAAGCATTAAAGAACGATTTTAACCATGTTTTGATCGATACGGCAGGGAGATTACAAAATAAAAAAAATTTAATGGAAGAATATAAAAAAATTGCCCATGTAACAAAAAAAATAGATCCAGATGCTCCTCACGACGTAATCCTAGTGCTTGACGCAACCTCTGGCCAAAATGTTATCAGTCAAGTTGAAGAGTTTAACAAAATTATACCTCTTACTGGTTTGATAATGACAAAATTAGATGGTACTGCAAAAGGAGGAATTTTATTAGCCCTTGCTAAAAAATATAAACTTCCAATAATCGCTCTTGGACTTGGTGAAAAAGAAGATGATTTACAAATTTTTAATGCAGAAAAATTTGCAGAAGCATTTACTCAAATTAATTGATTAAATTATTCGAGATTAAAGGTTTATAATAATTACATTTATAATTTTCTTTTAATTGTGAGTGACCACAGTTTTTTGCGATCGATGAAATTATAAATTCAAATTTTCCACTAGAAGGATATTGATTTAACTTTTTATTAGTAATATCGAATTGAAAATTTTTATTAATATTTTTAATAGCACTAATCATAACTAGTGTATTATTATCTTTTAATAAATAATAAGCAAAATCTTCTGGGAACACTGGAAAATCATACTCTTCTAAAAAAAATTTAGCCTTTGAAGGAAACCACTCGTATGAAATTAGAGAAAGTGAAGTTTTTGTTTTATAGTTATAGATATAAAGATCCTGAGGAAAATCAGTTATATAATTAGATTCTTCCCCTCGTGCTAAAATAGGTTTTTCTCTAGTTTTAAAATAAAGACTAAAATTTTCATCATGTGAATTCATCTGACCTATATGAAAAAAATTATCCGCAGAATAATCTTTTTCATCCGCATAAGTAAAATTAGCTACAAAGATTATAATAAATAAAGTCCTAACAATTTTTTTCATACTTATTGTATAAATATGAAATTTGTAAATTATTTGTTTAGATTGTGGCTTAATTTATTTAAACTTTTCTCTTAACTATATATACCCCACCAAAAACAAGGGCTGTCCCTATGTAATGATAATACTCGAGCTGCTCTTTAAAGAATAAAACTCCATAAATGGCACTATAAACTGTAAAAATGTAAAGAGTGAAACCAGTTATAGATGCCCCAAGTTTTTTTTGCGCCATTGTGTACAAGGTAAAAGCTATAATTCCCGGTGAAATAGCTGCAAATAAAACCCACATAAAAAAATCAGCATTAAATATAGTTCTTACAAAAAAAGCCTCTTCGATTAGATAAAATGGGAGCAAGCTAACCACTCCAAAAAATGCAATCAAAGTAAATCTATCAAAAATTTTTAGATTAGTTTTCCAATAAAATAGATAGATAGAATAAAGAGCCCAACCTATTGCAGAAGCTAGCATCCAGAGGTCACCAATTGTGAATTTAAGACTAATTAATAAAGATAAATCACCTTTAATAATAATGGCAAAAACACCTATTAAACATGAAACTAGTCCAATAATCCTAAGAAGATTGATTTTTTCCTTAAAAAATAAACTTGAGATTATGATTATAAAAATTGGAGAAGAGGAATATATAATTCCCATGTTGGTAACCGTTGTTGTTTGACCAGCTAAAAATGGAAAAGCTCCACAAACTCCACAACCCATCGATCCAATGAAAAATATTCTTTTATATTCTTGTTTTACAAATTTAAAGTTTTTTTTAAGAGAACTGTAGGTGAATGGTAGTAATATTAAAAAAACTGCAGTCCATCTCCAAAAAGCTAAAGATATTGGAGGAACATACTCAACCCCACCTCTTGCAACGATTAAGTTGCTAGCCATAAAAATTGGTTGAATAAATAATAATAAGAAAGGTAAATAGCTATTTTTAGAATTATTCACTTAAAAGAAGATTTAATTCTTGTCGAAAAAAGCTTCGTAGAACATCATAAAAATTGCTACTGCCATTAAAATAAACACTGGCAATATATCCCAAAATCCTATCATCGAAGATCTAGTTAAAGTTGTTGCAAGGCCAATAAGAAATAATGTTGCAAGGCCTGACCCGATTAGAGTTGTTATTTTATTTAGCATATTTTTTACAATTTTTTTCTAGCCAGTTAGCTACACCTAGAAATCTTAAATCATCTAGCTTGTCTCCAATTAGCTGTATACCTAATGGTAAATTATTTTCTCCAACAAGTAAAGGTAATGAAATAGATGGTAGACCCATATAAGTCCAAATAGTACAAAATTCAGGGCTTCCAGTGCTCTTGAGACCCTTAGGTGCAACCCCTGCTGATGATGGAGTTAACACCCCATGATAATCTTCAAAAACCTCTTTATAGGACTCGTAGCTTCTTTTCATAAAGTCTATTGCTTCAGCATATTCTTTTGCTGAGTATTTTAGTCCTCTTTCAATTGCACTGACCATTTCTTTAGAAAGATGTTTTTTTGATTTTTTATAATAACCTTGAAAATTATTTGCCATATCTGTTTCATGAATTATTTTATGGTATTTTGGAATATCATCAAAATAGGAAGGGGTATCGAATACTTCAATATTTTTTTTAAAAGTTTTTATAAAGAACTCAAAAGATTTTTGTGACTCTTTATCAATATTTTTCCAGTTTTTTGTTTTATAAAAAATAAATTTTGGCTCATAAAGTGGTCCTTTTTTACAAACAGTTAACATTTCATCTGCCGCATAATGAATAGTTGATGGATCGTATAAATCTTTTTTTATTAATGATTTTGCAAATAGGGCAACATCTTCTACCGTTTTTCCGAACACTCCGATGTGATCTAATTTATCAGATTGTCTCATAACTCCACTTCGTGAAATCAACCCATAAGAGGGCTTATAACCAACAACTCCACAGTAAGAAGCAGGTCTAATAATTGAGCCGTTAGTTTGTGATCCAATTGATAATGGTGCCATATGTGCTGCAATGACAGCTGCTGAACCACTTGATGATCCTCCAGGTGTTCTTGAATTATCATGTGGGTTAGTAGTTTTGCCTGGGTGAAAATATGCAAGTTCAGTAGTTACAGTCTTTCCCATTACTATTGCTCCCTCAATCTTAAGTAGATTAACAACTTCAGAATCTTGTGAGCTTGGCATTTTTTTTCTGACAGGAGAGCCACATTCTGTAGGCATTTCAAAAGTACCTATTATATCTTTAACTGCTATTGGTAGACCGTGCAAAGACCCAAGAGGTTTTCCTGATTTTCTATACTCATCTGCTTCAGCAGCTTTTTCTAAAAGCTTTTTTTTATCAAAATATTCCCACGCCTTTACATCTTTTTCAAATTTTTCAATTCTCTCAATATATTGATTACAAACCTCTACTGAAGAAATCTGACCCGATTTTAAGTGCTCAACTAATTTATTAGTTGTTAAAGTAAATATATTTAACATTTTAAATTATTTAGTTTGCAAATAACGTTTCTGGTAGCCACAAAGCAATACCTGGAAACATATACATAAGAAACATAGCAAATATTACTATTCCTAAAAAAGGCATAATTCCGGCAAATATTTCCATCAATTCAACATTTTTCTTTTGAACGCCCTTTAAGTAATAAGCAGACATGGCCATAGGAGGTGTTAAAAATGATGTTTGTAAATTTAGAGCGATTAACATTGCAAAGAAATATGGATTAACATCAAACACCTCAAGTAAGGGTAAAAATATTGGAACAAATATAATTAGAATTTCAGTCCATTCTAATGGCCATCCTAAAAGAAAAATTATTACTTGAGTAATAATTAAAAATTGCCAAGTTGATATTTCAATTGATGTAAAAAAATGTTCAAAAATTTCATGACCACCTAGATAAGAAAATACAGACGAAAAAGTCCAAGAACCAATGAATAACCACATAATCATCGCTGTAGTTTTTGCTGTTAGAAAAACAGATTCTTTAAAACTTTGCCATTTAAGTGTTTTGTAAAACCAAGATAACAATATAGCACCAAATGCTCCTGCTGCTGCTGCCTCTGCTGGCGTTGCTATACCTGCTAAGATTGTTCCAAGAACTAGCATAATTAATCCAAAAAGAGGAACAAAAGAAACTAATACTTCTTTTAAAATTTCAGCTCGTGGCGGAATATCTTCTGCTCTTGGCTTAGGTGCAATTGATGGTTGGAGCCAAGCTCTACCTACTGCATAAACTATATAAAGTCCTGCAAGTAAAAGTCCTGGAAAAATTGCTGCAGCAAATAATCTCAAAGGAGATAACTGAGCTATTACTGAATAAACAATTAACATGATACTAGGTGGAATTAAAATACCCAAACATCCACCCGCACAAATTACTCCTGAAGCAAATTTTTTATCATATCCTGCTTTAACCATTGCAGGCCAAGCAAGTAGACCCATTAGGGTTACAACGGCACCAATAATTCCTGTGGCTGTAGAAAATAAAGTACATGTTATTAGAGCAGCTACTGCCATTGAAGCTGGCAATCTGTGAGCTGCAAGTCTTATTGCAAAAAATAATTTTGATACAATTCCAGCTCTTTCAACTAGATACCCCATAAACAAAAATAGTGGGACGGCGGTGAGCACGTTATTGTCCATAACGGTGTAAGTATTTTTTACAAATAAAGAAAATATCCTATTATCAAATATGTGATCCATTAAAGCAGGATCGTAATAAGCATAATATCCAAAACCTATTCCCATAGCCATTAAGGTGAAGGCAATTGGAAAACCTAATAGCACGGCAAATAAAAATAACCCCATCATGAAGATGGCAACTTCTGGATTTGTTAAACTAAATAACATCTTTTTGATCCTCGTCCTGCGCTGTTCTCATTAAAATTTGTTCTGTTTCTTCTGCAACAACCATTCTTGCTGGCCAATGTCCAGTTTTAATACAAATAATTGCTCTAAATACTTCGGCTATTCCCTGAATAACTAAAAATACTCCCGCAGCTGGTATTAAGGATTTTACCATATAAATATTAATTTGTGCTGGGCTACTCCAACTAGTTTCTTTTATCTTCCAAGCAAGTGCAGCATATTCATAGCCATAAAATGCTAAAGACACGACACCAGGAAAAAAGAAAATAAAATAAAGTACTAAATCAATATAGCCTTGTGTTCTTGGTTTAAATAATCTGTAAATTACATCTCCTCTAACATGAGATTCAGTTGCTAAACAATAAGCACCTGACATCATTAATATTGCACCATACATCTGCATGCTAAAGTCAAAATTCCAAAGTGTTGGCTTATTAAATACATAGGCCATCATAACTTCATAACAAGTTCCACCCATCAAAATAACTATACACCAAGAAAAAGCCTTACCTATCGAAGTGCTTAACGTGTCAGCTAATTTTATGTAGGCTCTCATCATGATTTGGATAGGATACTCTAATTTTGTTAAAAACTGTACTATAAAAAAAGGGGGCCGAAACCCCCTTCTTAAATTATTAAAAAGTTAATTAGATTTTAACTTTTCCAATTGGTCCAAACTCATTTTCATAAGCTAGTTTGTAATTAGGCTGATTCATCAGCAAGTACTTCATTACTTTCTTAGCGTATGCTTTTTGAGAGTCTACCACTTTTTTGAAGAATGCATCTTTTCCAGAGAATTCTCCAACAACTTTATCCCAACCTTTTAACTGTTCAGCTAAAATGGCATCAGATGTTTGATAAACGTTAACCTTATGTGTGTTCATCAAATCAGCTAAACTGTCAGAGTATCTAACAAGTGCTTTGAAGTAGTTATCTGAGTTAGCAGCATAAGCAGCGTTCTTCAAGATAGCTTGATGAGCAGGTGAAAGGCTTTTCAGTCTCTTAGTGTTCATAGGAATTTCAAACATCTCTTGAGATTGATGGAAACTTCCTAAGTGATAGTGTTTAGAGACATCTTGCATTCCAAACTGTGAGTCTGATGTTGGGTTGTTAAACTCAGCAGCATCAATCAAACCAGTTTTCATTGCTGGTTGGATCTCACCACCTGGTAATTGTCTTACGACCATTCCCATAGCAGTTAAAACGTTAGTCGCTAGACCAACTGTTCTATACTTCATACCTTTAACATCAGATACTTTAGTTACATTCTTTTTGAACCAACCAAAAGGTTGTGCTGGCATAGGCATATGAAAGAATCCAGTGTAGTTATATCCAACACTAGCTACTGCTTCTTCATATAATTTTCTTCCTCCACCATACTCCATCCATCCCATAACTTCTTGAGATGACATTCCGTATGAAGGACCAGTTCCAAAAAGTGAAGCTGCAGCGTTTTTACCGTACCAATACGCAGTCACCCAGTGACCCATATCAACGATTCCATCGCTTACCGCCGCTCCGATTTCTGAAGTTTTAACAATTGCGTTTACAGGCTGAAGATCAATTTTAAGTGATCCACCTGACATATCGCTAACCATGTTACAGTAGTCTTGCGCCATTTCAAAAAAAATGTTTGCGCCTGAAGGCCAAGCTGCTTGCATCTTTAATGTAACGTGTCCGTCTGCAGTTGCTATATTAGGCATTGCAACAGCTGTTGCGGCTACAGCACCTGCTTTAGCAGCAGTCTTAAAGAACTTACGTCTTGAAGAATTTGAGCTCTTCAATGATTTTTTTTCTTTAATCATTATTTCTCCTTTGATTATTTGTTAATTAACTGGCGATATCTTAATCACATTCATGATCAGAGTCTAAAGAATAGTATACTTTGAACGGCTCTATAAAATTATGTTTTATGATGAAAAATCTTCTTGCGACAATAACAGTACAACTTAAAATTGTATTAAATTAACTTGATAACAAAAAATTAATTTACTTTATTTTTACAGTTTCCTGTTATGAAAAATTCATCAATATTATCTATTGCTAGATTGGCCATAGCAATTCTTGTGTGCTTAGTGGCACTTCCAAGGTGAGGCAAAATAAAAACACTTTTAATCTTCAGATAGCCTGGATTTAAATTTGGTTCACCCTTATAAACATCAAGTCCTGCTGCATAAATTTTTCTTCTGTTTAATGCATCTATTAAAGCTTCATCTTCAACAATGTCTCCACGAGCCACATTTGTTATAACCGCACCTGTTGGAAAATATTCTAATGTTTCTTTATTAATTAAATTTTCTGTTTCTTTTGTTGCGGGGCAACAAATTGACAATACATCTGAAACTCCAAAAAGACTTTTAATGCTATCATGATAAATGGCACCTTGTTCTTTTTCGTCACTTAGTTTTGATCTGTTGTGATAGTGAATAATCATTCCTAAAGATTTTGCAATTTTTGCAATCTTTTGACCTATTCTCCCCATTCCTAAAATTCCAAGCCTCGTACCAGTTAACTGTTTTCCTATCAAATAATCTGCAGACCATTTCCAGCTACTTTCTTTTGCAGCCTGAACACCCTCTGGAACTCTTCTACATGCTCCAAGAATTAATAAAATTCCAATCTCAGCTGTGGCATCAGATAAAACTTCTGGTGTATTAGTTACAGCTATTCCTCTTTTTTTTGCTGCTTCTAAATCAATGTTTCCAAATCCAACTGCAAAATTAGAAATTACCTTAATACTGTCTGGAAGTTTGTTTATGGTCTCTTCATCCATTTTATCAGTTAAAGAAGTTAATACTGCATCATGACCTTCACTTAATTCGATAAGCTTTGATTGAGAATATAATTCATCATTGCTGTTAAACTTTGCATCAAATATTTTTGAAGCTTTGTCTTCAGATTCTTTTAACAATCTTCGTGTAATTAGAATTTTTTTCATAGTTAGTTTTTTTGTAATATTTTTGGTTTTGGGCCACCAGTATACCAATCTAATATCTCAATGGTATGTAAAATTGGAGTTTTCGTTCCATTAGAAATTTGAGTAATACAACCAATATTTCCAGTTGATATAAAATCTGGTTTCAAACTTTCAATATTTTTTACTTTTTTACTTAATAGTTCTTTAGCAATTTCAGTTTGCAAAATATTATAAGTTCCAGCAGATCCACAACAGATGTGGCCTTCTGGAATTTCCATAATTTCATTATTTGTTTTTGAAAGTAATGACATGGGTTGACTGTGTACTTTTTGTCCATGTTGCATTGAACATGCAGAATGATAAGCAATTTTATACTTCTTATCTTTTACTTTAAAATTTAATTTTAAATTAGTATCTAAATATTCAGAAACATCTTTGGTTAAATCAGAAATCACTTTTGCTTTCTTTTTCATTTCTTCATCATCTTTAAAAATGAAACCATAGTCTTTCATGGTAGTTCCACAGCCAGAAGTATTTGATAAAATAGCGTCTAAATTTCCTTTTTGATGTTCGTCATACCAAGTATTAATATTATTTCTAAAATCTTGGTGCGCGTCATCTTCTTTTCCCAAATGATGATTTAATGATCCACAACATCTGATCTTTTTAGGCACAACCACTTCAACTCCATGTCTATTTAAAAGTCTGATTGTTGCCTCATTAATTTGAGGAGAAATTTCTTTTTGAACACATCCAGTTAAAAGAGCAACTCTTGCAATTTTATTTTTCCCACTTACAGAATAAATTTCTTTTTGTTTTATAGTTTTTTTTGGAAAACTTGTCGGCATCAAATTCATCATATCTTTTATTTTTAATGGCATTAAAAATTTAAAAGGTTTAGCTAATTTAACCATATAACTTGCTAATCTAAAGTATCCTGTGTTTGGTAACACTACTGATAAAAAATTTCTAATTGTTCTATCAAAAAAAGATCTTTCATAGTTTTTTTCAATATATTTTTTACCATGATCAATGATGTGCATATAATTTACTCCAGCAGGACAAGTGGTCATGCAGCTATAGCAAGACAAACATCTATCTATATGTTTTACAGTTTTTGCTGTTGGCTTTTTTTGATTTTCCAACATATCTTTAATCAAATAAATTCTTCCTCGCGGTCCATCTAATTCGTCACCAAATATTTGATGGGTTGGACAAGTTGCATTACAAAAACCACAATGAACACACTTTTTAAAAATTTTTTCTGTTGCAGCGTTGTCACTGTCTTTTAATTGTTTTTCAGTAAAGTTTGTTTGCATTAAATTCCTCTATACATTTTTCCAGGATTAAAAATTCTTTTAGGATCAAAACTTTTTTTGATCTTTTCTGATATTAAAAGTCTTGTATCGTCTACTGTAAAAATTGTTTCTTCGTAATCATATTCATCCGATGTCTTTATGATAGTTAAATAACCACCTAATTCTTTGGTCAATTTTTTAATATCGCTAACCTTAGAGTTCTTTTTTGATTGAACCTCTATCCAATATAATGAGCCACACCAATCAATGTAATATTTATACTTATTGCCTAAGAATTGCATCAACTTAGGGCCTTTCGAAGGAGGCACTACTACTCTTAAAAGGTTATTCTTTGTTGATTTGAATATTTCAAGATTATTTATTTTTTTCCAAAAAGGTGTTGATTGATGAACATCTAAAACTGTTGTATTCAGCTTACTAAGCTCCAGTTCATTTGTTAAAGCTTTTAATTTTTCATCTATTGAAATTTTATCTCCTTCTATTCTTAGTGCTAAAAATGAACCTTTGTATTTTAAGTCATTAAATTTAAAGACCATCTCTTTGTTTTGGTCATAATTTTCATCTTTGGGTTCTTCAGGAATATAAACAGCTCCAGAGACTTCGCTACTTGAGCCAGAAATTTTTTCGAATAAATCTTTAACTAATTTTTTATCATCAGTATGTATAGTAATTGTATTAGATAATTTTTTTTTAGGTAGAACCTTCAATGTTATTTCAGTTAAAGCAACTAAAGTTCCAAAAGATCCTGTTACTAGTTTTGATAGGTCATAACCTGTAACATTTTTTACAACTGTCCCACCTGATTTAATTATATCTCCTTTACCATTCACACCTCTAAAACCTAATATGTGATCTCTTAAACTTCCTACTTTAAATCTTCGAGAGCCAGCAAAGTTACAAGCTAAATGGCCTGCAATGGTGCCCTTATTTGATTTTCCATTTTCAATAAATCCAAAATCAATAGGCTCAAAAGCTAGTTCTTGATTGTTTTTTTCTAACTCCTTTTCAACTAACTCTAATGGCGTGTTAGCTTTAACCTTAATATATAGTTCTTCAGGCAAATACTCAATTACACCTGACAACTTAGACATAGATAGTTTTTTTGCAGATTGAATGTTGTTACCAATAAAATTTTTTGAACCTGTGCCAATTATTTCTGTTGGTTGGTTTTTTTTGTAAAGTTCCTGAACTAGATTTGAAACTTGCAGCTCATCTTCTGGATAATAAGTATTATTAGAATCTTGGAAGATCTGGGAATTTTTCTTCATTTCTGTGGACATGTACCCTTCCTTCCTCTGCACATTTTCTTAATATTGGATAAACTTTTCCTGGGTTTAGTAAATTTTTTTCATCAAGCGATTTTTTAATATCTAATTGTTGTTGAATATCTGTATTATTAAACATCTCACACATTAGTTCTCTTTTTTCTACTCCTACCCCATGCTCTCCAGTGATCACTCCCCCTAATCTAACGCACGTCTTTAGTATCTCAGCTCCAAATTCCTCTGTTTTTCGCAGTTGTTCTTTATCACTTCCATCAAACATTATTAATGGATGTAAATTTCCATCTCCTGCATGAAAACAATTTGCTACAGGTAATTTGTATTTTTCAGAAAGTCTTTTTATTTCAAGTAAAGCTTCCGCAAGTTTTCCTCTTGGTATGGATCCGTCCATACAATAATAATCTGGTGCCATAGCTCCACATGCTGGAAATGCTGCTTTTCTACCTGCCCAAAATGATAGTCTTTCTTTTTCATTTTTACTCAATTTTAAACTTGAGCAATTATTTTTTTCACAAATACTTCTGACTTGTTTTAATAATTCATCTACCTCAGATTCGGTTCCATCTAATTCTACAATCAATAAAAGTTCCGCATCACGTGGGTAACCTGCTTTACTAAAATTATCTGTTGCTTCTATCAAAGCTTTATCCATTATTTCCATACCTGCTGGAACAATTCCACTTGAAATTATTTCTGATGCTGCGTTTCCACCTTCTTCAATTGTTGGAAAGCCTATTAGCGCTGCTTTAACGACTTGAGGATTTTTTAAAATTTTTACTGTGACTTCAGTAATCACTCCTAATAATCCTTCTGAACCACAAATTAATCCCATTAGATCATACCCTTCTTGATCAAGAGTTTTTCCACCAACTCTACAAACTGTTCCATCCATCATTACCATTTCAACACCTAAAATATTATTAGTTGTTGTTCCATATTTTAGAGAATGGACGCCTCCAGAATTTTCAGCAACATTGCCTCCTATTGAGCATGCAAGCTGACTTGATGGATCTGGCGCATAGTAAAAATTTTTATGCTGTACAGCATGTGTTATTCCTAAATTTGTTACACCAGGTTGGGTTACTACACATTTATTTTCAAAATCAATTTCTATAATTTTATTAAATTTTCCAAGACTTAATAAAATTGCATCATTTAAAGGTAGGGCTCCTCCTGAAAGACCAGTGCCGGCCCCTCTTGGTACAACTTTAATATTTTCTTTGTGACAAAACTTTAAAATGTTACTTACTTCTTCAGTATTTTCTGGCATCACAACAGCCAATGGTGTCTGAGTGTAAGCTGCTAATGCATCAGTTTCATATGGTTTAATATCATCTACATGACTTAAAACATTTTCTGGATTGATAATTTTTGCAAGATTTTTAAAAATATATTCTTTTTTATTAATCGTTGCTTTGTCAATCTTTGGCAGAACTAATTCACTCATTAGTCTTAGCCTAGCATTTTTTTGATATTTTCCAATGCGTTAGATATGTTGTCTTGTGAAGCTGCATAGCTAAATCTTACGTAATCTTGGCAAGTTTTACCAAAAGCTGTTCCTGGAACTATTGCTACCCCTGCTTCATGCATGCATTTTTTTGCAAATTCTGAACCATTCATTCCTGTTCCAATAACTTTAGGAAATGCATAAAAGGCTCCTCCTGGTAAACTGCATTCCACACCTGGTAAACTATTTAAACCCTCGTGAATCAATTTCCTTCTTTGATCAAATTTTACCATCATTTCATGGATCGCATCATCTGGTCCATCTAAAGCTGCAATTCCTGCAAATTGTGAGGGAGCATTAACACATGAAACACTATTAATAATTAGTCTGTTTACATGTGGTATTAATTCTTCTGGCCACACACTCCATCCCATTCTCCAACCTGTCATTGCATAAGCTTTGCTCCAACCATCTAAAACGATTAATCTATCTTGCAGATCGGGGTAATTAAAAAATGTTGGCATTTCCTTTCCATCATAAATTTGTCTACTATAAATTTCATCGCTAAGGATTGCTACATGAGGATGTTTCTTTAACCCTTCTGCTAAAACATCTATTGCAGATTTTTCAACAAAACTTCCCGTTGGATTATTCGGGTTAATTAATATTAGCAATCTAGTTTTATCTGTAATTAAAGATAGAATTTTTTCTGGATCAAATTTTAAATCTTTATCTTCTGTTAAGTCATAAGGAACTGCTGTTGAACCTGTATAATTAATCATTGATTCATATATTGGGAATGCTGGTGTTGGATGTATAATTTCCGCACCTGATTCACCAAAACATTGTATAGCATAATACATTGTTGGTTTCCCACCTGGCATTATCAATACTCTTTCAGGATCAATATCCTTATTGTAAAGTTTTTTAATTTTTCTAGTAACAGCTTGTCTGCACTCTAAAATTCCATTTGATAAAACATATCCATGATGACCTTCATCTAATGCTTTTTTTGCAGCATCTACTACGTGTTGGGGTGTCTTAAAATCAGGCTGACCTAAACCTAAGTGGATCATTGGTTTGCCTTGTGCTTCTAATTTTTTTGCTTCAGCTAAAACACTAAATGCAGATTCTGTTCCTAGTCTTTGTAAATTTTTTGCTAATTTCATAATAATTAAATTCTAGTGTTAATAATTTATAATTTAATTTATTTTTTATATATATAATTTTGATAAGTAAAAACTATTTTCTATAAATTAATTTTGACGCGTCTAATTCTTTCAAGGTCTTACAACCCATTAATACCATATTTCTATTGATTTCATCATGCATGTTTTGCAATAGACGTTCCACACCTGGTTGACCCCCAGCACTTAAAGCAAATAAAAACATTTTCCCAAAGCTGCATGCTGTTGCACCAGCTGCTAAAGCCTTTAAAACATGAGTTCCACGTCTTACTCCACCATCTAATATAATTTCTAATTTATCTCCAACAGCTTCTCTAATTGCATTCACTTGATCAAAAGGTGATCTTGAACCATCTAATTGTCTACCCCCATGATTTGAAATCATTATTGCTGTACAGCCAATATCTATTGCCCTTTTTGCATCTTCAACCGACATTACACCTTTAAGAGCAAATGGGCCGTTCCATCTTTTTACACAATATTCTGCATCCTTCCAATTCATGGCCGGATCATATTGTTCATTAATATATTCGATGACTGATTTTGAAATATTGGTTCCTTTATCTGTTTTATTTTTAACATTAGATAATTCAAATTTTTTATGAGTAAAATAATTAAATACCCATTCAGGTCGCATGGCAAAACTCATTAGGCTTTGAAGTGTCAATTTTGGAGGAGTAGTAAAACCAGTTCTGTGATCTCTTTCTCTGTTTCCAGCAACTAATGTATCAACTGTCAAACACATGCCATTAAAACCAGACACTTTGCATCTATCTATTAGATCGTCAGTAATTGATTGATCTTTGTGAACATATAATTGAAATAACTTTGGTCCATTTGAAATATCAGCAACTTCTTCAATAGTATTATTGGCCATTGTAGACATACTATAAAAGGTCCCAAATTTTTCAGCAGCTCTTGCTGAGGCTTTGTCACCTTCATGATGGTAGAGTCTTTGCATTGCAGTTGGTGAAAGAAAGATTGGCATATCAATTTTTTTTCCAAAAACAGTCGTTGAAAGATCTGGTTTACCAACACTAGCAAGAATATTTGGAATTAAATCACAATCATCGAAAGAATCTGTATTTCTTTTTAAGGTTTTTTCATCATCTGCACCGCCATCAATGTAATGAAAAATTGGAGAAGGTAATCTTTTTTTTGCTAATTTTCGAAAGTCATTAAAATTATGACAATTCTTTAAGTTCATAACTAAAATTAAAAATTCTTAAGAAGATTAAACATATAACTATTGGCACCAGGATTTTTATCTCCTAAACTTGCATTTGATATATGATTATATGACATTCCGAAATTTGTACTTTCTGAAATTGCATAAGACAATTGCACCTCAGTTTTAAACTCTAAAGCATGACCTAAGTCCTTACCATCACCTTCATGGTAAAATCCTGGAGCAAAACTTGGAGTAAATTTAATTTTGTCTCCCATTGCGTAGTTCCATTCAACGCCTGTATACACATAAGCAGCTGAGTTTTCAGTTATAAATCCTCCCGTAATAGGAGATGCATTTCCAAGGAAAGTATTTCTTTCTAAATTTTCATTTTGGTGTTGAAACCCAACAAGGATAGCTTTTTGTTTATCATCACTGAAATCAAAATTGCCAGTATAAAAATTATATTGATGCTCACTAACATTTTCCTCAGCACTAACAGTCAAAGAAAATAGTGTTAAAATTACTGCTGATAAAATTTTAATATAAAAGTTATTTTTCATTTTTTTTTTGAATTTTTTTATACAGTATCGCACCACCAAAGAAAAATAACAATAATGGTAATAACCATAAAACATAAGTGTTTTTGTTTAATTGAGGATCAAAAATCACCCAATCACCATACTTTTCTCTTAAAAATTGATATATTTGTTTTTCTTTTAATCCTTCGTTAATTTTTCTATCAACAATTAATTTAATACTAGAAGCAAACTCAGATTCAGAATCATATACTGACTGACCTTGACAAATTAAACAACGAATATTCTTTAAAATTTTATTTTTTAAAATATCATTTGTTTCAGCTGATTTTAACTCTGAAAAGTTTGCAACTACAAATAAGATTATAAATATTTTTAATACTTTCATTTAATAATTAATTTAATTTCATTAACAATTTCTTGATTGATTGGACCAATAAATTTTTTGATTATATTTTTATTTTTATCTATTAAAAAAGTTTCTGGAACTCCATAAGCTCCAAATTCAACTCCTAGAGTTCCATCTTTATCAATTAAAATTCTTGAATATGGATTGCCAAGGTCATTGATAAATTTTTTTGCATTATTAAAATTGTCCCTATAATTTAATCCAATTAGTTTAATTGATTGGTTTTTACTTAGTTGCATTAATAAGGGGTGTTCTGTTCTACAAGGTACACACCAGGAAGCCCAAATATTTACAATATAAAAGATGTTCTCTTCAAAAATTTTCTCTGAATTTACATAATTGTTTGAATAAAAGTCTTTTGCTTTAAAGGTTGGGATATTTTTTTTCTCATTAACCTTGGGTGTGTAGTTATTTGGAGTATTTAATCCTTTATAAAAAATAACAAAACAAAAGCTTAAAAAAATAACTACAACAAATAAGCTAAACTTATTTTTCATATCTCCTTTTTAAATAAACTCATTAATCCACCAAGACTTAACAATAAAACTGATACCCATATCCAAACCATAAATGGTTTTATTTGATATCTAATATTAAAATATTCATTACCCTTTACAAGGTTCATTACTAAAAACTTATCCTCTAATAGTGTTGTTCTTATATCTGCCTCACTAGTAATAATTATAGGCTGATTATAAATTCTAATCTCAGGTTTTAATTCTATAGTTTTGCCATTTTTGTCTTTTATTTCAAAAGAGGCAATGATGGAGTTAAAATTACTTTCTTTTCTTTCCTCTATCTTTTTAAAAAAAATTTCACCTTTATTATAATCATATCTTTCACCAATTTTTATGTTGGTTATAATTTCTGAGGATAAAATACTATTAAATAGAATGCTTAATATTAATAAACTAAAACCAAAGTGTGAAACAGTTTGAGAAATATTATTAAATTTTTTAATAAATAATTCTTTTAAAGTTGTAAAGAAAAGAAAAAAAGCAGCTGAAATTAAAACTGTATAAAAAAGTAAGTCAGCAGTTAAATTTTTTATAATAAAAAAGGTTAACATTACTGAAATTATAAATGTGATAATAAGTGAGTTCTTATTTTCAATTTTTGATTTAATCCATTTAAGTCTTGGTCCAAGAGACATGAATAATAGAAATGGTATTAAAAAAGGAACAATTAATTTATGATAAAAAGGAGGCCCTACTGATATTTTTTCACTAGATATTACATCTAGAAAAATTGGATATACCGTACCTATTAAAACAACAGCTAAAAAATACATCATAAACCAATTGTTTATTAAGATAGAAGTTTCTCTACTAAGCCAAAAAAAATTATTTGAGCTTTTATTATTTTCTTTGTGAAATATAAAAAATATTCCTAACGATAAGACAATTAGTGCAAATAGAAATATTAATATAAAAATACCTCTTGCAGGGTCATTAGCAAATGTATGTACAGAATTTAATATTCCGGATCTTACTAAAAAAGTTCCACACATACTTAGGGTAAATGTTGTAATAGACAGTATAACCACCCAAGATGTTAGTGATGCTCTTCTTTCTAACACTACAATGCAATGCAACAATGCTGTTAGTGTTAGCCATGGCATTAAAGAAACATTTTCAACTGGGTCCCAAAACCAAAAACCTCCCCATCCTAGTTCGTAATATGCCCAAATTGATCCAAGCATAATTCCAATAGTTAGAAAAATCCAAGAAACTAAAACCCATTTTTTAATATGCTGCCCCCATTCTTTGGTGACATAATTTTGTGTAACTGCAGCAAGGGATGATGAAAATATTATAGAGGTACCAACATACCCTAAATATAAAATTGGGGGATGAATTGCCAAAGCTGGATCTTGTAAAATTGGGTTAAGACCAAGACCTTCATTGGGAATTGGAAATAAATAATTAAAAGGATTAGATGTCATTAATACAAATAAGAAAAACCCAATAATTATTATTTGCTGAAATAATAAAGTTAAAATTCTATATTTTTTAGGCTGCTCTCTTGATTTAATTAAAAACAAAAAAATAAACAAAGTTAATACTAACAACCATAACAATAAACTTCCTTCATGGTTTCCCCAAGTTCCTGAGATTTTATAGAATAATGGTTTAGTTGTGTGAGAATTATTAAAAACTGTCTCATTACTAAAATCTGAATTTATAAAAGATATAATCAAACTCAAAAAACTCACAATTACAAAAACTAACTGTAGAAATGATAGAGATAATATAGTTTGGTTAATTTGCTTATTAGTTTTATTAAAGTCTTTAATCGAAACTCCACAAAGCAATACCGAAAGTAACAACCCTAAAATTAAAGAATAATAACCTATCTGATTAGCTAGCAATTTATTTATCTCCTAAGGCTTCTTTAACTTCTGGGGGCATATAATTTTCATCATGTTTTGCTAAAATTTTAGTAGCTGTAAAATAATTCTTATCTTTTAAAAAACCTTCAGCAACTACTCCTTTTCCTTCGGCAAATAAATTGGGGACTGCCCCTGTATAGACAACATTAATTTCATTTTGAAAGTCAGTAATAACAAAATTAACTTTATCAGAATCTATAAAAATTGATTGTTCTTTAACCATCCCACCCACTCTTATTTTTTTTTTATTTAATTCTATTAAAGATTTTATTTCAGACGGAGACTGAAAATATACAACGTTTTCTTTTAATGATTGTAAAACTAAAAAAACTGTTAAAATTACTGAGGCTAAGATTAAAGCTAAGAATATAAATCGTAATTTAACCTTTTTACCATACATGGTTTATTAGTTAAATATTTGATGTATTGGATAATATTTCTCTATTAATATTTTGTGATCTTGCAGCTCTAGCTTTCTCAACATTTAGATAACCAAATTTAGAAGCAAATCTTTTTTGCTCTTTTGAAAGTTGTAATTTAGTTACAAAGTACAGGGCTGTAAAACTAATCAATGTAAATGAAAAAGCTGACCAAACGTAAGCTCCATATCCATTCATTGAAATTATTTCATTTATCATAATCTATCTAATCCTTTATTCTTAACTTTTATCAGTTCGGTATTATATTTCATCAAAAAAATGAGTAATGAAAAAAGAGCAAATGCCGCAGTCATAATACCCAATGGGACTAACATTGATGGGTGAATTGCTGTGTTGGTTGATAAAATATTAATTGAAGCTGGTTGATGTAACGTGTTCCACCAGTCTACGGAAAATTTAATGATGGGAACATTTACCACTCCTAAAATTGCAATTAAAGACGTAACCTTTATTACTTGTTCTTTGTCCTCATAAATTCTCCAAGCCAATAAATACATTCCATAAAACAAGGCTAAAATTAACATAGAAGTTATTCTTGCATCCCAAGCCCACCAAGTACCCCAAGTTGGTTTTCCCCAAATTGATCCTGTTACTAATGCTATAATATTAAAAATGAATCCAGAAGGTGCTAAACTTTTACCAATTAATGCAAAATTTTTATTTTTAAAAACAAAACTTCCAACAGACAAAAAAGCTAAACTTGTAAATATTCCAAGTGATATCCATGCAGCTGGCACATGAACATACATAATTCTTACTACATCACTTTGTTTATAATCTTCAGGTGAAAGTATAAGCGCTTCTGTTAAACCAATTGTTAGGACAATAATAAATAAAAATAGAACATACTTTGGTGCTTTAGAGGTTATTGCAAAAATTTTATTAGGTTCAAAATATTTAAACATTTTTAAATTATATATATTAAAAAAAAGATAATTTAATTTTTTTTATGGAAGATCATCCTGATCAAGAATGCAGAGGGAGTCAATAATGATAAAAACGTTATTTAACACTCTTGATCAGAACATAAGTATAGATAGCAAATATATATGTCGAAGATTTGAATTAATTGTGTTTAAAAAAAGAATTAATTAGAGGGCTTAAAGTAGCTAGAGCCTCTTTTGCCAGAAAAAATCTCTTCAATTAAAGGATGTTTAATTGGATCTTCTGAATCGTCCATTAATAGATTTTGTTCTGAAACATATGCTTCATATGTAATTTCATCATTTTCGGCTAACAAATGATAAAAAGGCTGATCTTTTCTAGGACGAACATTCTTTGGAATAGATTGATACCATTCTTCAGAATTATTAAATTCGAAATCAACATCATAAATTACACCTCTGAACTCAAAGTGTTTATGTTTTACAATGTCTCCTATTGAAAATTTTGCTTTTTGAATTGCCATTGCTATTAATATGGGGGTTTAAAAATAAAAATCAATAAAAAACATTTATATTTTTTTTATTATGTTAATATCTGTCAAGTGAATAAATCTTTTCTTAAATTTGCAACAGACTTTGGGCCTTTAGCCATTTTTTTTTATTATTATTATAATAATGATAAGAATCTAGCAGTTGCGATTCCTCCACTTATAGTTGCAACATTAATTGCACTAGCAGTTGTTTGGTTTTTTGAAAAAAAAATACCTATGATGCCATTAATAAGTGGTATCTTAATTACATTTTTTGGGGGTCTAACAATTTATTTTAATGATCCAGTTTTTATCTATGTAAAGCCAACGATCATTAATATTTTATTTGCCCTTGCTTTATATTTTGGAAAATATTTTACAAAAGAACCTGTCCTTAAAAAAATTATGGGTAAATCAATTGCTCTAACTGATATGGGTTGGGAATTATTAAACAAAAGATGGATGTACTTTTTCTTCTTTCTTGCAATCCTTAATGAATGTGTCTGGAGAACGCAAACAGAAGAGTTTTGGGTTAATTTTAAGGTATGGGGAATGTTACCAATAACCCTTGTCTTTACAGCATTTCAAATATCATTGATTAATAAATACAAGCTTGATGAATAGAAACTTAAAGCTAGTCGTAAATAATCCTCACCAACAAATAGAAGAAAGACAATTTTTTGAAAAAAATGAACTTAAAATCATTTTAGATCTATATGCAAAAATGGTCTCTGAAGGATCATGGAAAGACTATGGTCTAAACATTTCTAACAGGCAGGTTAGTTTTAGTGTCTTTAAAAATGCAGCAGAGAATGCTTTGTATAAAATTTGTAAAAACTTTAAACCCAATAATAAAAATTTAAAGTATTTAATTACAGACTCTAATGGGAAAGTTTTAAAAAATTCCTTTGATCTAGAAGTTTTACTTAAAAATACTAATTGGAAAAACCTTAAGAAATAAAAAGACTATCGTCTTTGACCAAATAATCTTAACAACATTATAAACAAATTTATAAAGTCTAGGTAAAGAGTTAAAGCACCCATTACAGCTTTTTTACCCATCAACTCACCCGTATCACTTGATACGTACATATTTTTAATCTTTTGAGTGTCATAAGCAGTAAGACCTACAAAAATTAAAACACCTAGAATTGAAATTATAAAGTCCATCATCGAAGATTTTAAAAACATATTAACTACTGATGCTACGATAATACCAATTAAGCCCATCATTAAAAATGATCCTAATTTTGTAAGATCTCTTTTAGTTGTGTAACCATACAAACTCATTGCACCAAAAGTAATAGAAGTAATAAAGAATACTCTAGTGATACTCGCTCCAGTATAAACTAGGAATATTGAAGATAATGATAACCCCATTAAAGACGCAAAAACCCAAAAAGTTGTTTGAGCAGCTGAAGCTGTCATTTTATTAATTCTAGCACTCATGTAAAAAACTACTCCAAGTGGAGCAAGCATTACAATCCATTTAAAGCCTGAAAGAAATATCGTATTTCCTAAGCTTGTTAATGCTGTAATTGATCCATTAGCATCTGTTACTACAGATAGCTTAAAAAATATTAAAGATATAAGTCCTGTTAACAAAATACCAGAAGCCATGTAGTTGTAAACTTTTAGCATGTAGGCTCTTAAGCCCTCATCCATTACCACTGTTGATTGCTGAGCTTCTTTTACTTTATTTAATATGTTTTGCTTATTGAATTCCATAACACATATATAATAGCCTTTTACTATTATTTCAAGATGTCTTAATAAGGTTAAATAATTATGAATTATAAAAAATTAGGAAATACAGATTTAAAAGTAAGCACTATTTGTCTCGGTACTATGACTTGGGGTGAACAAAATACCCAAAATGAAGGTTTTGAGCAGATGGATTATGCTTTAGATCAGGGTGTAAACTTTTGGGATACTGCGGAAATTTATTCTGTTCCACCAAGACAAGAAACGTTTGGTCATACTGAGACTATTATTGGTAATTGGTTTGAAAAAACAAAAAAGAGGGACAAAGTAATTTTAGCTTCAAAAGTTTGTGGCCCAATGAGAGAGTATGTAAGAGGTGGTGGAAATCAATTTGGAGAAAAGAATATTACAGAAGCACTTGAGGGAAGTTTAAAAAGATTAAAAACTGATTGTATTGATTTGTACCAATTACATTGGCCAGAAAGAAAAACAAATTTTTTTGGCAAACTAGGTTATGAACATGATGATAGCAATGAGTGGACTAGGTTTGAAGATATTCTAGGAAATTTAAAAAAATTTATTGATCAAGGAAAAATTAAATACGTTGGTGTATCGAATGAAACACCGTGGGGATTATCTAAATATTTAGAGCTTTCAAAAGATAAAAATTTACCAAGAATGCTTTCAGTTCAAAATCCTTATAATTTATTAAATAGAACTTATGAAATTGGACTTGCAGAAATGTCTATTAGGGAGCAAGCAGGATTGCTAGCTTACTCTCCTCTTGCGTGTGGTTATTTATCTGGAAAATACAGAAATAAACAATTGCCAAAAAATTCTAGAATGGAAAGAGATGGTGATTTTTGGTCTAGATATAATAATCAAAATGCTGAAAAAGCTATTGAATTATATTATGAAATATCAAAGAAACACAATTTGGATTTAGCTCAAATGTCTTTAAAATTTTTAGAAATTCAGCCGTTTGTAACATCGGTTATCATTGGTGCAACGACAATGGAACAGTTGAAAACTAATATAGAAAGTATAGGTATAGATTTAAGTGAAGACGTAATTAAAGAAATAAATGAAGTACAAAAAATTTACCCTAACCCATGTCCATAATTAAAAATTTTATAATTCTAATTCTTGTAAGCTTATTTGCTGTTAGCGTAAATTCACAAGAAGTAAAAAAAGTTGGTAAATTTAAAGACTGGGAAGCAATTATTATAACTGAACAAACAGGAAAAGTTTGTTTTGCTCAATCAGTTCCTGTGTTGCAGGCCCCAAAATCTAACCCTAGAGAAGCAAGAATGTTTGTTTCATTTAGACCAAGTGAAAAAGTGAGTAATGAAATAAGCATTACAGGTGGCTATGAATTTAACAACAAAAATTCTATTACAGCTGAGTCAGGTAAATCTAAATACAAATTTGATATTGCTCAAGAGGGATTTGCTTGGATTGCTGATAACAAACTTGAAAATAAAATGATTAAGACCATGAAGAGAGGATCAAGAATAATGATCACAGGTTATAATCAAAAAGGCTCTCAAACTAGAGATCACTATTCATTGTTAGGATTTACTAAAGCCTATAATGCTGCAAAAACTAGCTGCAGTTAATTAAATGAAATCTAAAAAGAAAATTGTACTCGCATATTCTGGCGGACTAGACACTTCTATTATTTTAAAATGGCTTCAAGAAAATTATGATGCAGAAGTTATTTGTTATACTGCAGATGTTGGGCAAGAAATTGATAGAAAAAAAATTATAAAAAATGCCAAAAGACTAGGTGTTAAAAATATCATTATTGAAGATTTAAAAGATACATTTGTAAAAGACTATGTCTTTCCAATGATTAGAGGGCATGCAATTTATGAAGGTGTTTATTTATTGGGTACTTCAATTGCAAGACCTTTAATTGCAAAACGTCAAATTGCTGCCGCTAAAAAATTTGGAGCTTATGCAGTTTCTCATGGTTCAACTGGCAAAGGAAATGATCAAGTGAGATTTGAATTAGGATATCATTACTTTGGTCCAAAAGTAAAAATTATTGCACCATGGAGAATATGGAAATTAAACTCTAGAACAGATTTAATTAAATATGCAAAAAAAAACAATATTCCAATTCCAACAGATAAAAAAGGTGCTCCTCCTTTCTCTATTGATGATAATTTATACCACACATCAACTGAGGGTAAGGTTTTAGAAAACCCAAAAAATTCAGCTCCTGAGTTTCTTTTTCAAAGAACAGTATCTCCTGAAAAAGCACCTAACAAAGCTTCATTTGTAACTATAGGATTTAAAAATGGAGACCCCATAACTGTTAATGGTAAAAAACTATCGCCTGGAAATTTATTAGAAAAACTTAATAATGTTGCCGGCAAAAATGGAATAGGTAGAGTTGATTTAGTTGAAAACAGATTTATTGGGATTAAATCTAGAGGTGTTTATGAAACGCCTGGTGGAACACTTTTAATGTCAGCGCACAGAGCAATTGAGTCTGTTACTTTGGACAAAGAAACTATGCATAAAAAAGATGAAATTATGCCTAAATATGCTGAACTTATTTACAATGGTTACTGGTACTCAAAAGCAAGATTTAAACTTCAAAAAATTGTCGATCTTAAAAAGAATAAAGTTAATGGCTCTGTTAAGCTTAAATTATACAAAGGCAATATCACTATAATGTCTAGACAGACAAAAAGTAATGCTTACTCAATGAAAAAAGTTTCTTTTGAAGAAAATAAAACCTTTAATAAATCAAATGTAGAAAGATTTATTAACTTTCATAAACAAAAGCTTCGTTCATAAATTAATGAAAATAAAAGTATTTGCTGACACAATTTGTGGGTGGTGTTTTATTGGTCAAACAAGATTAAATAAAGCATTAAAAAATTTTCCTGAAACTAAGTTTGAGATAGAGCATGTTCCATTTCAACTAAATACTGACATGCCTAAAGAAGGAATTGAAAGAAACAAGTACTTAGAAATAAAGTTTGGTGGAAAAGATTTTGCTCAACCAATGTATGATCGAATGACAGAAGAGGCGAATAAAGAAAATCTTAATTTTAATCTAGATAAGATAAAGAAAACACCCAATACTGTATTTTCTCACTTATTAATAAAATTAGCCGAACAATCTAATGTACACAACGAAATTAAAGAAAAAATATATCAATCATACTTTATTGAAGGTCTTGATATTGGAGATAAAGAAATCTTAATTAATATTGGCAAAGAATTTAATATTAATGGAGATACAATCAATAATTTTTTTAATTTAAAAAATATTGAAGAAGTTAATTCATATATTTCAGTCGCAAGAGAGAAAGAAATTAATGGAGTACCCTTCTTTGAAATAGGAACAGATTTTATTTCAGGCGCCCAAAGCTCTGCAAATTTAGAAAGTGTAATAAAGTCCAATTTAAGCTAAAAATTAAAGGACACTTTATCCTTTGCCTTTAACATATAAATATCTATTCTAGCTATATGGAAGCTCTAAAAAATTGGATGAAAGATGCTGCTAACATTTTATTTGATGATAGCAAAAATGATCTAAGATCTTTACCAAGATCTGTTAGATTACAAATTTTATTAGTTCTGAGTTTCGTTTGGACAACTGTTTTTAGTTTATACATATTTTCTTATACAACTTTTGCATTTGGTTGGGCCGGTTTATACGTTGCTCATATTGGATTGATATTTGCAGTTTATATGACATTCAAACATTTTCATAAAGCAGAGGCGCAATCTAGCAGTGTATTCAAAACTAAAAACTTTGATCCATTTAAGATTATGGTTATTGTTTTTGTAATTGTATTCATCTTTGTATTTTCTAAAGGAATAGAAATTTTAACAAGTCCAAACCCTAGCTCTTATTCAATTCCATATGATGGACCAGTAAAATCTGTGTTTGAAAAATGGCTACCATTTAGTAAAGATAAGTAATGGATAAAATAGCAAAAAATTTACAACTAGCTCTAATGTGCATTATTTTAGTGAGCACCGTAATTGCAGTTGGTATGGAAATTAATAATATGTTTCTAAATCAATCTGTAATGCTAGCAGATTTACTTTTAATGTTTCTTTATTTAGAAGTCTTAGCAATGGTTCGTGTTTTTTGGAATCAGCAATCAATCAGTATAACTTTGCCTCTTTTAATTGCCATCACAGCTCTCGCACGATTTATTATATTACAAGGAAAAGAAATGGATCCATCAGCATTAGTCTATGAAGCTATAGCTATAGTTCTAATTGCATCTGCAATAGTTATTTTAAGATTAAGACACAGTGATAAATTGGGTCTAAAGAAAAGAAAATCTAAATAGTTTAAAATGATTTTTGAAGCCTCAAGGGCTAAAGCCGTTGATAAATTAAATACTTTTGTTGAACAAAATCTTTCAGATTATTCAAAACTAAGAAATTTTGATTTTGGGCCTAGTAATAGATCTAATGTTTCTTGTTTATCCCCCTATATAACTCACGGAATAATTAATGAATTAGAAGTAATTAATAAATCTCTTAAAAAGTTTTCATTTGCAAAAAATGAAAAATTTATTCAGGAAGTTCTTTGGCGTGTTTATTGGAAAGGTTGGCTAGAATTAAGACCTGATGTTTGGTCAGATTACTTAATAGAATTAGATAAAATTAAAAAAGAATTTAAAAACAATCAAAGTTATTTGGATGCAATTGAGGGAAAAACAAATGTAGATTGTTTTAATCAATGGGTAATTGAACTTAAAGAAAGAAATTATCTTCATAACCACACAAGAATGTGGTTTGCTAGCATTTGGATTTTTACACTAGAATTACCATGGCAGTTGGGAGCTGAGTTTTTTATGCAACATCTATATGATGGGGATTCTGCATCAAATACCCTTGGTTGGAGATGGGTTGCTGGCATTCAAACTCAAGGCAAGCATTACCTCGTAAGTGAATGGAATATAAATAAATTTACAAATAATAGATTTAAAAACATAAAACTAAATGAAAATGCCAAACCTATATCCAATGATAAGATATATTCTGTTATTAACAAAAGCTTTAAAAATTCTGAGATTTTGGAAGATAAAACTTTATTAATATTTGAAAATAATATGACATTTGAATTGTCTGATTTTAAAGAACATAAGTTTAAAAAAATTTTGTTAGTCTCAAATAATACAGATAGAACTATCAAATTAAGTGAAAAGGTGTTGAAATTTAAAGCAAATCTTTTAGAGGATCATAAAATAAGATTGAAACAAAAATCAATAAATTGTGAAACTATTAACATTAATGATTTAAAAAATATTACCGAAGAAGTTTATGCGCTTTATCCAACCGTTGGTGAAAATTTAAATTTTATTCAAAATAATCAATTAAAAAATATAAAATTTTTATATAGAAAGTTGGATCAGTTTTCTTGGCAATATTGTAATAAGGGTTTTTTTAATTTTAAAAATTATATTCCAAAAATTATTGCTAATTTTAATTAAAACCAACGTATCATTCCAATTATACCTGCTGTTGCATAAAAAAATTGCAACACAAGTATTCCCTTGTGACCTCCTCTATATGCCCAGATACCAATTAAAATGGCAGACAACAGTAACAAACAAAATCCTAAAAACTCTATTCCAATGTTTAAGGCTACAAACATAGAATAAAGAATTGCTGTAAAAACCCCTGTCCATTCAAAAAATTTATTATTCATTTCTATATTTATAGTATTTTAAATAGTCTACTGAACAATATTTTAAGCTAGAAAGGTTTTTATTCCATCTAAAATATACTGAACACTTAATCCAACTAGAATAATTGCTATTACTCTTGAAATTACACTAATAACTTTTTTGTTTATTATCTGAGAAAATTTTGAAGCAGTAAAAAAAAATATAAAAGTTAAAAGCAAAACTGAAGCTAAAGCAATCATTCCAACAGATTGGTTTGTAAAATTACTTCCCATATCTGAAACAGAAACAATAACAGATGTGATTGCAGCTGGTCCTGCTATAATGGGTGTTGCCAAAGGAAATACACTTACATTTTCAGAATTAAAATCAATGTCATCTTCTTTTCGTTGTTGTCTTTTATCAAACAACATTTCCATGGAAATTATTAATAAAATGATGCCACCACCAATTGTAAATGCTGGAAAAGATATATTCAAATAATTTAATAAAGTGCTTCCAAGAAATGCAAAGAATAGCAATATAATTGATGCAATTATTGTTGCACTCAATGCAGTTTTAACTCTTTGTTGGCTGCTCATATTCTGAGTTACTGCTAAGAATAAAGGTGTATTTCCTAGTGGATCAATAACAATAAAATATAAAAAGAAAGTTTGAATAAATATTTCAAGCATTCACTTTTCTAGCATAGTTACCTGGATAAATTCAGCAAATATTAAAACAAATAATAAATTAAGACGTACCTACTTACTTTTCCAATTGCCACTAAAATAATAAAATCTAAAAATCTAACTCTTAATAAACCTGCAACTAAAGTCAGTGGATCACCTATTATTGGAACCCAAGCAAATAATAATGACCATTTACCAAATTTATTAAACCATTTTGAAGAGTTTTCTATTTGTTTGTCTTTAAACGGAAACCACTTTTTTGTACTTAGATTTCTTGAATAAAATCCCAAGACCCAGTTAACAACTGATCCCAAAATATTCCCAAAACTAGCAACAATTAACAATAATAAATTATCAAAATTTGATGTTGCAATTAATCCTGCCAATGTGAGCTCAGATGAAAATGGTAAAATGGTTGCAGCTAAAAAAGATATAGTAAATAAGGATAAGTAAATCACTTAGAGCACTTCTTAGAACAATACTTTACTTTATCCCAATTTAACTTCCATTTCTTACGCCATGTAAAAGGTCTTTTACAAGTAAGACAAATTTTTGAAGGTAAATTTTCTTTTTTCACAAATTAAATAAGAAACTTAATTATAATTAAAACAAAAAGTGAAGTTGCAATGCCACTTAGGCCCATCGCTAGAGCAGCAAATACGCCCGCTGTTTTATTTTTACTCATTGCTCTTGCTGTTCCAATACCATGACTTGCTAAACCAAACGCAAAACCTCTAGCACTCATGTCTTTTAATTTGAAAACATTTAATAAAAAAGTTCCTAATGAAGCACCAATTATACCAGTAATTATTGTAATTATTGCAGTTAAAGACGGTATTCCTCCAATAAGCTCTGAGATACCCATTGCAATAGGAGCTGTCACATTTCTAGGTATCATTGTTAAAATCATCTCATTACTTAATCCAAAAAATTTTCCCAAATAAAAAGTAATTAAAATTGCAAAAGGTATTCCAAGACAAATTGAAAAAATAATTGGTTTAACTTCTTTTGTAATCAAATTTCTTTTTTCATAAATTGGTATAGCCAAAGCAACTGTTGCTGGACCTAACATGAAGTGAATAAATTTTGCACCCTCAAAATATCTATCATAGGAGACATCTAAGAATAATAAAACTGAGGAAACAATTAAGATACTTATTGCAACAGGGTTTACCAATGGATTTAACTTAGATTTTTTATATAAATAATCACCTACTAAATATGCTCCTAATGTTAGGGTGATCCAGAAAAGAGGTTCTGCCTGCAAATATACCCAAATTTTATATAGTTTATCTTCTCTTGCCATTTTTCTTTTCTAGGTTAATTATTTTTTCCATAACAAATGCTGTGAATACTAAAGTAGTGAGTGTACCAATAATTATAATACTAAAAATTTTGAATAAGTTATCTCCTAGATAATTTATATGCATCACAACCCCAACACCTATTGGAACAAATAATAATGATAAGTGGCTTATAATCTGATGACTAGTTAAAGAAATTTCTTTAATTATTCTCTTGGATTGTTTAATATTTTTAGAAAATAAAATGAACGATAATAATAATAAAATTAAACCAATAACAGGCCCTGGAATATTTATTGCAAAAAATTTTTGAATAGCTTCACCTAGAAGTTGATAAAAAAAGATAATAAATAAACTTTTTAACATTTTTAATTTGTATTTAATTTAATAAACTTGTCAGCTTCAGATAAAATCATTTTCTTTCTTTCATCTTTCATTTTATCAAAAACATAAACCATCATAGACAATCTAGGGTTCTTTAAAAAAAATTTTCTATTTTTATCTATAAACCTCCAATAAAGACCATCCATCGTATTACACCATTCCCCTTTTTTAAAATCCATCATTTTCATAAAATAACTTGATCCACAAATGTATGGTTTCGTTGCAAAAATACCTCCATCACTAAATAAGCCCATTCCATAAACATTAGGAACCATCACCCAATCAGAAGAATCTACAAACATTTCCATAAACCACTTATAAACAATTGTTGGTTTCACTTCACAAAGGTTCATTATATTTGATAAAATCATCAATCTTTCAATATGGTGAGACCAGCCATGATTAACGGCATTTTTAATTGCATGATCCAATGGGGGCAAACCTGTTGTGCCTTCATACCAAGACTTTTTCATTTTTCTTTCATGGTTGAAAAAATTTTTTGTTTCCATTTCATCAGAGTAACCTTGATAAATTCCACGCATGAACTCTCTCCAGCCTATTATTTGACGAATATAACCTTCAAGTGAGTTCATTCTAATTTTGTGTTTTTTATGAAATTCTAAAATTTTTTGAATGATAATTTCAGGGGTTATCAATCCTAAATTAATGTACGGGCTTAATGCGCTATGAAATAAAATATTGTCTTTTTGATTAACAGCATCTTCATAATCGCCAAATAAATTTGATTTTTCTTTAATAAAAAAATCTAAAAGTTTGACCACATCATTGTATTCTGTTGCTAACCAAAAATCATTTGTGCTACCAGGATGATCTTTAAACAGTTTTTCAATAATTGGTTTTAATTTTTTAGTATGATTAGTTTCGTTAATTTTTGGAAATTTTGGTATTGACATGTCTTTTGGTAATTTATTTCTGTTATCTTCATCAAAACTCCATTTGCCCCCAATAGGGTTTCCATCTGCTCCCATTAATATTCCAGATTTTTTACGAACTTCTTTGTAAAATGTTGCCATAAAAGGTTTTTTTGATTTTGCTAAATAATTTTTAAACTCATCTCTTGAGTTTAAAAACATTGGAGTTTGAACAATATTCCAGTTAATTTTTTCTTTTTTTAAGAATTGTGAAATTTTCTTTTCAAAAAATTTATCCTCAACCTCAAAACTTGAAATTTCAGTAATTTTTTTTTGATCAATAATAATTTTTAATTTCTTAAAATAAGTATCTTTAAAATCTTCGTCCTCAATTTTAGAATATTCAAGTTTGTATTTATTTGCTTTAAGCATATCTGCATAAGACCTCATAGAAGATAGAAATAGCAAGATCTTTTGCTTATGATGCTTTTCATAAGTGCATAGTCCATAGTCTTCTGCCATGTAAAAAGAGTGGTCCTTTTTGAAGCGGTCTACGTATTTTAATGGAAATAATTGATTGCCAAGTATAAAAAACAATTTCATAGTTAAATATAACTAAATAAAAATTATATGTCAGAAAAATATCTTATTTTTGGTGCGACAGGTTCTGTGGGTTCCAGCTTAGCTGAACAATTGAAAAATTCAGGAAATGATATTCATCTAATAGCAAGAAATGAAAATGAAGTTAAAACTATTGCAGAAAAATTAGGCTGCACTTATACGGTTGCTGACGTTTTAGAAGAAGGATTTATAGAAAAAGTAAAATCAGACATTAGTGAAATTAAGGGTATCGCTTACTGTGTAGGATCTATTGATTTAAAACCATTAAGGATGGTTACAGAAGCAGATATGAATAAATGTATGAAACTAAACCTTTATTCAGCTATTGAAGCAATAAAAGGATTTCAAGAAAGTTTAAAAAAGAACAAAGGCTCAGTTGTTTTATTTTCAACTGTTGCTGCTCAAAGAGGTTTTACTAATCACACAATTATTGCTTCTGCTAAAGCTGCAGTTGAGGGACTAACTGTTACACTAGCTGCTGAGTTTGCTCCACATATTAGAGTGAATTGTATTGCACCCAGTTTATCAAAATCTAAAATTGCAGAACCAATGTTAAAGAATCCTGCAATTGCAGATGGAATTGCTAAAGCTCATCCTCTTAAAAGATTGGGTGAAGGAAAAGATTCTGCAGCGCTTGCAAAATTTTTAATTACTGAAGAGAGTTCTTGGATTACTGGACAGATAATAGCTGTTGATGGTGGTAGATCAAAACTTTCTTAAAGTGAAAAAATATTTTTTATTACTAATTTTTTTTCTTTTATTTGCTTCAAAAAGCTATTCCAATAATTATACATTCACTAAAATTATAGAGTTAGATGAACCTTGGGGATCATCCTTTATTAACAATGATGAAATCATTATTACTGAAAAAAGTGGAAAAATTAAAATTATTAATCTTATTTCAAAAGAAGTTACAGAAATTAAACATAATCTTAATTTTTTAGAAGTCGGCCAAGGTGGGTTATTAGATATTATTTACCAAGATAATGCTCTATGGATTTCTTATTCGGAAGATAGGGGAAATTTAAAAACAAGCACATCAATTGCAAAAGCACAATTAAACAAACAAGAATTAAATTTTAAAAATATTTTTCAAGCAAACCCTCCTATAGATTCTGGTTATCATTTTGGTTCAAGATTAGCGATTAAAGATAATTATATTTATGCATCAGCTGGTGAAAGAGGCCAAGGTATGATTGCCCAAGATCCCACAAAACATCCTGGTAGTATTATTAGAATTCATACTGATGGTCGTATTCCCAAAGATAACCCAAAGTTTACTGGTAAACCAGATTGGTTGCCTGAAATTTATCAAATAGGTGTTCGTAATCCACAAGGTTTAACACTCTCTAATTATGATGGAAAAATATATTTAAGTAATCATGGTGCAAGAGGTGGTGATTGGTTTGGAGAGGCAAAAAAAGGAGAAAATTATGGATGGAAAATTTTAGGCTGGGGTGGAAAAAATTATTCTGGAATTTCTATTGGTCCAAAATGGAAGCCAGGTTTTACTAAAGCAATTCAATATTGGGTACCTTCAATAGCTACAAGTGCTATTACAATTTACAGAGGAAATGAGTTTAAAGAGTGGAATGGGCATGCACTAGTTACTTCTTTAAAGGATAGATCTTTAAGAAAACTAATATTTAATGATCCAACTAATGTGAAAGAAGATGTTATATTTAAAGATAATGTTGGAAGAATAAGAGATATTCAAGTTCATCCGTCTAATGGTAAAATATTTTTCTTAAGTGAAAATGCTTTATGGATAATGGAAAAAAAATAATCTTAATTAGATAATATATTTTTTAATGAATTTATCTCTCCAATTTTAAAGATAATAGCATCCTCTTTTTTAAAACCATACTTTTCTGCACTAGCTTTAAATCTTACTGGTGGTTCCATAATAGGTTCCAGGGATAAAACAAAAGTTCCCCAGTGTGTTCCCATAACCTTTTTACTTCTTAAATCTTGTGCTACATTTAAAGCTTCTTCTGGTGTTGTGTGATAAATTGATTTATCAAACATCGGCTTAAAGTCATAAGCTCCAATATTAATCATTGTTAAATCAATTGGACCATATTTTTCACCTAACTCTTTATAAATATTTCCATAACCAGTGTCGCAAGCAAATAATATTTTTTTACCCTTATATTCAATTAAGAAATTACCCCAGAGTGTTTTATTCATATCCGTTAGGCTTCTTTTAGACCAATGGACAGCTGGGAGTAATGTTACTTTTAGATCTTCATTAACTTTAATTTCTTCGTACCAATCCATTTCATTTACATCGTTAAATTTATTTGTTGTAAAGTATTTTCCAAGATTTAGAGGTGTTAAAACTTTTGTATCTTTAAATGGATACTTTCTAATGGTGCCCATATCTTGATGATCATAATGATTATGTGTTAATAATAATAAATCTGTCTTTGGAATTTCATTTAAATTTAAGGCAGGCTCAGTAAATCTATCTGGGCCAAAAATTAAAGGTCCCGCATTTTTTGAAAACACTGGGTCAGTTATAATTGTTATATCTCCAAGTTTAATTAAGTAAGTAGCATGACCAATCCAAGCAATATAATCTTCATTTTTATACTTTTCTAAATCAGATAAAACTTTTTCTTTATCAACAACGTGTTCTTTTGGAACAGTCATATCTATTTTTTTTTTCAATTTAATGAATTGTGTATATGAAAACTTCGCTTGACTAGTTCTAACAGGTGATCCTTCTGGATTTCTAAAAGTTCCATCTGGTAAATGATGATAAGGTTTTTTTTCCATAGTAATTATTGGTGAGTTATAAATTGTAATTATAATTAGAAAAGTTAAAAATTTTTTCATCTATCTTTTCTTAATTTTACAATCTTTTAAAAATATGACTAAAAACTCCTGACCATAATAATTTATAGTTTTTATCAATTAAAAAATTATAGATATCACTTTTTTCTATTTCTTTTGCGTGAATTTCAACACACACTAATTCTGGTTTAAACTTATCAAAAGATAGTCCCCTTAGAACTTTTAGGTCAGCCCCCTCTACATCAATATCTAAAAGATCAATTTTAGAATCTTTATATTTATCTCTGCTCAATATTTCATCCAAAGTAAAAGCTTCTATTTCTTTTTCTTTAATCTCGCCTTGGAACACACTTTCTGCCTGACCCTTTTCTATCGTGCTTAACTGACTAAGTTCTTTTTGATAAAATAGTTTTATATTTTTATTTTTATCTGAAATTGCACAATTATAGTTAAGATCCTTTGGTCTCATAAAATTAAAAAGGTCAATAGAAAATTTACTTGTATCTATGTTAACTCCACTCCAATTCTGCATATGTAATAGGTGAGTATTATTTCTATGTATAGGATGATAGCAGCCAACATCTACATAAAAACCATTTTTTCTGTCTTTAAAATAGTTTAAAATGGCGGTGTCTTCATTATTCATTGCATAAGATTTTTTTTTAATAAAAAATTTATGCTTAATGTAAATACTGTGAAGTATATGAAGTTTTTTGAATATTTTTTTTAACACTTATTTTTGTGATCTTTTAAAGCACTCAATAGTATTTTTTAATAAACAAGCAATAGTCATTGGTCCTACTCCACCTGGTACAGGGGTTAAGGCTTTTGCAACTTTTGAGACTTCTTCAAATGCAACATCTCCAACTATGCCGTTTTCAGTTTTATTGATCCCAACATCTATTACAATTGCATCTTTTTTAACCCAGTCCGCTTTTACAAGCTCTGGAATGCCGACTGCCGCAACAATAATATCTGCCTCCAAGCATTCAGCTTTTAAATCTTTAGTTTTTGAATGAGTAATTGTTACTGTACAATTTTCTTTTAAAAGTAACTGTGCCATTGGCTTACCGTTTAGATTTGATCTGCCAATCATAACCACTTTTTTTCCACTCAAATTTGGTTCAATTTTTTTAATCATTAAATAACATCCTAAAGGAGTACAAGGAACTGAACTTTCATAGCCTGAAGAAAGATTTCCAACATTCATTGGGTGAAACCCATCAACATCTTTTCCTGGTAAAATAGTTTCAATAACTTTTTGCTTATCGATATGTTTTGGTAAAGGTAGTTGAACTAAAATTCCTGAAATACTTTCATCTTTATTTAATTCTTCAATTTTATCTAATACTGTTTTTTCTTCCACAGCTTCAGGGTATCTAATTACTTCAGATTTTAACCCTACCTCGTTCGCAGCTTTTTCTTTCATACGAACATAAATTTGACTAGGGGCCATTTCTCCAATTAAAATGACTGTAAGTCCGGGAATTTTATTGTGTTTAGCTTTTAGCTCTACGACCTCTTGTCTTAATTCTTCTCTAAGTTCAGCTGCTATTTTTTTTCCATCTATTAAAATCATATGTTCCCCTAAAAAATCATTGGCGCGATGTACAACTTCATACACATTTCTATAAACCAAATCAATAAAAGTAATATAACTGGTGAAATATCTATTGATCCTAAATTAGGTAAAAAACTTCTTATTTTATTAAGTGCAGGATTTGTTAATCGATAAGTCACCTCTAAAATAGAATAAACAAATCTATTTTGAGTATTTAAAACATTAAATGCAACAAGCCAACTTGTAACTACATTTGCAATTACCACATAAGAATAGAGCTTTAATATTTGAAGAACCAAATAAAAAATTGCTATCATTTTTTCTCGATATAAATTGACTGACTTGGGAATGCAAATGAAGCTTTGTTTCCTTCTACTATTTCTTTAATTGCAATCGCTAATCTTTCTTTAACTAAAAGAGAGTCGCTCCAACTGTTGCTGGCCGTAAAACATCTAACTAATAAATCTATTGAGCTATCAGAAAACTTTTCAATTCTTACCGCAACACCAACACTTTGACTGAAGTCCTCGCTTTTATTAATATAGTTTTCTATTTCTTCTCTTACTTTTTTTAACTGTGCAACAGTGGTATCGTATTGAAGAGTAATGGACCATCTTATTCTCCAATTGGTTGTTTCACTAATATTAACTACTGAGTTTTCAGCAAATTGAAAGTTTGGAATTATTGCTAAAGATTTATCAAATTTTCTAATCACTGTTGATCTAAATCCAATTTTTTCAACAATACCTTCAATTGTTCCTTCAACTAAAATCCAATCTCCAATTTTAAATCTTTTTTCAACTAAAACTAAAATTCCTGATATTAAATTTTTAAATAAGTCTTGCGCACCTAAAGCAACTGCAACACCAAATAAACCCAGTCCAGCAATAATTGGTCCAATTTTTATTCCCCAAAGTTCAAGAACAGCCGCTAAACCTAGAATGAAAATCAAAATTTTTAATGATTTAATAATCCAGCCAATTAACTCTCTAGTTAACATTTTATCTAAACCACTTAAAATATAAGAGATGGGTTCAACAATTTGATGTATCACCCAAAAAATAAAAATAGTTATTAAAGTTCTATTAATTGTATCAATAGCTACTTTGCCATCTTCTCCAAAAGACATGTAATAACTTGCAATAAAAAAACCTAGAACAATGGGAAGAAATCTTGCTGGCCCAACCATTGCATGGACGAAAGTGTCATCTAGTTTATTGGTTGTTCTTTTAGAGATACTTTCTAATCTTTTAATAATTACTTTACTGATAATTCCTCTAAAAATTAAAAAAATAAAAAAAATCCCAATTCCAATTAATATTTGAAAAATATCAATACCGTGAATTCCCTTTGACCAAACTGAAAAAAATAAGTCACTAAAATTGTTAAAAATATCCATAGCTAAATTTTATATAGCAAAAATTCCTCTTCTCCAGGGTTAAAAAGAAAAATTTTTTTCCACTTTATTTCATTAAGAATTGAAGAGGTTTTTTCTCCAATGCACATTAAATTAGTATTCATCCATAGGGTTTCTAACTGATAACTTTTAATTACTTTTAAAAAATTAATCGCACTATTTTGCGAATAAATGTAAGTAATTTCAGGCATTTTTAATTTTAATTTTTCGATAAAGCTTTCATCGTATTTTTCAATTGGGTTAGCTCTGTAATTAATTAATCGTTCTATCGTATACCCACTCGAAATAAGCTCTTTGTCCAAATCACTAGAGATTATTTCTCCACTTATATAAATTAGCTTTCCATCAGAAGGTTTAAAATTTTGTAAGATTAATTCCTTAAGATTACTAACATTTCCTTCGGCTGCAAAAACATTTTGAAAACCAAAACTTCTAGCTTTTTTTTCAGTAGCACTTCCAACACAAAAGCATTTTAATTTTTTATCAATGTTCTTTATATCCAAAAATTTAACAGCATTAGTACTGGTAAAAATAATTGCTTTAAACTCCAAATAGTTTGGTGCTTCGTATTTTAAGCCTTCAATATTAATTAAAGGTAAATGAGATATTTCATGACCCAATGATTGAAATTTTAATATCATTTCATGACAATCTTCTAGAGGTCTTGTGAATAAAATATGCATATTATTTTTTGTAGGAATTATTAGACATCTTTTTAAGAGTTTTTCCCATCTCTATTCCCAATTTTTCTGCTTTATCTACACTTTCAGATGATTTTAAATAAAATCTTTTACTTCCATCTAACGAAAAAAGCTCTACTTCAAGATTAATTTTATTCTCTTTAATGTTTGCAAATGCTCCTACTGCTGTTTCACAGTCTCCTTCTAAAACCTTTAAAACATTTCTTTCAGCTTTTATTGCGCTATGTGTTGATTGATGATCAACTTGTTTTAATAATTCAATTAAATCTTCATCGTTATCTCTACACTGCAAGGCAATAACTCCTTGTCCAGCACAAGGTATAATTTCTGAAGTAGAAAAAGTTTGAGAGATATTTTGATTTAATCCTAAAGAATTGATTCCAGCATAAGATAAGATAATTGCATCATATAAGTTTTCATTAAGTTTTCTTATTCTTGTATCAACGTTTCCTCTAATTAATTTACAATTAAGATCATCTCTTATTTTTTTAATCTGAAATTCTCTTCTATATGAGGATGTTCCAATAATTGAATTTGAAGTTAAATCTTTTAGATGTTTATTGTCTTTGCTGATTAAAATTTCTCTTGGATCATTTCTTTCTAAAAAACAATCTGTTAATAATCCTTTAGTTTCTTCAGAAGGCATATCTTTTAATGCATGTACCGCTATATCTATTTTTTTTTCTAATAATTCAACCTCTATAGTTTTTGAGAAAAGTCCCTTACCCCCTACTTCCGATAATCTTTTGTCTTGAACTTGATCACCTTTAGTTACAATTTCTTTAATGATTACTTCTTCAATTCCAAAATCTTTTGAATGTTTGAGAATTTTTTCTCTAGCCTTTTCAGCATAGATTAGTGCTAATTTGCTTCCTCTAGAGCCTATAATAATTTTTCTATTTTTCATTTAATTGCTTTATACTTCATACTTATATTGAGAATGTATTATTAATAAAAACTAATTTAATGAATAAAAAACCCATAATCTTAGGAATTGAATCAAGCTGTGATGAAACAGCGGCCTCTATCATAACTGAAAATGAGCAAGGTATGCCAACAATTTTATCAAGTATTGTTTCAAGTCAGGTGGATGTTCATAAAGAGTTTGGCGGTGTTGTGCCAGAACTTGCCGCAAGATCCCATATGGAAAAAATAGATTTAATCACAAAAAAAGCATTTGATGAAAGTGGAGTAAAAATGGAAGAACTGGATGCAATAGCAGCCACAGCAGGACCTGGTCTTATGGTCTGTCTGTCTGTTGGTTTAAGTTTTGGAAAAGCAATGGCCTCCTCGCTAAATAAACCTTTTATAGCTGTTAATCATTTAGAAGGACATGCATTAAGCCCAAAACTAAATTCTGAATTAAATTATCCTTATTTATTACTTTTAATCTCTGGAGGTCACACTCAATTTTTAAGTGTGCAAGGCTTAGGAAATTATAAAAGATTAGGAACAACTATTGATGATGCTGTAGGTGAAGCCTTTGATAAAACAGCAAAATTATTAGGAATAGAATTTCCAGGTGGGCCACAAATTGAAGTGTATGCAAAAAAAGGTGATCCCAATAAATATGAGCTACCAAAGCCGATTTTTCATAAAGGAGGGTGTAATTTATCATTTGCGGGTTTAAAGACTGCTGTTTTAAAAATATCAAAACAAATAAAAACTGAACAAGAAAAATATGATCTTGCAGCATCTTTTCAAAAAACAATTGAAGAAATACTATATAAGAAAAGTAAAATTGCTTTTGAAGAATTTAAAAAAATGAACACAACAATTAAAAATAAATTTGTAGTTGCAGGTGGTGTTGCTGCAAACAAGAGAATTAGAGAAGTTCTAACTAATCTTTGCAAAGAAGAGGAATTTGAAGCAATATTTCCACCTATTAATTTGTGTGGAGATAATGCGGCAATGATTGCAATGGTTGGATTAGAAAAATTTAAGTTAAAACAGTTTAGTGAATTAGATAGTCCTGCAAAACCTAGGTGGCCTCTAGATGCAGATGCTGCTTTTTTGAAGGGTGCTGGAGTAAGATTGTAATGCAGTATTGGTTAATGAAATCAGAACCTGATGTTTGGTCAATTGATCAGCAAAAAAAAGCTGGCGCTAAAGGTGCTCCTTGGGATGGAGTAAGAAATTATCAAGCTGCAAAAAATTTAAGAGCAATGAAAAAAGGAGACCTTTGTTTTTTTTATCACTCAAATATAGGCAAAGAAATTGTTGGCATAGTTGAGGTTATTAAAGAAGCTTTTTTAGATGCAACTGACAAAGATGGACGATTTGTAGCTGTTCAAGTAAAGTTTAAAGAAAAATTAAAGAAAAGTGTAACTCTAGAAGAGGTTAAAAAAACTAAGTCTCTTAGCCATTTATCACTTATTAGACAAAGCAGATTATCTGTTATGCCCATAGACTCTAAAAGCTGGAAAATTTTAAACAAGATGAGTAATATTTAGAAATATATGCCAAAAAAAAAATCAATATCAAAAGTTAAAAAAGTTTCTAAAAAAACTAAGGCTAAAAAGAAAGTAAAGCCTTTTAAGAAAAAGGTTTTAAAAAAAATTGAAGAAAAAGAATTAATCATAAAAACTAAACCTGAGTGGGTAAAAAGTGCTCTAGTAAATAAAGCTAAATATCAAAAAAAATACTCAGACTCGATTAAAAATAACAATGACTTTTGGAAGAATGAGGGGAAAAGAATTACTTGGATTAAACCATATAAAAAAATTAAAGACGTTAAGTACAGTAAAAAAGAAGTTAGAATTAAATGGTATGAAGATGGGACTTTAAATGCTTCTGCCAATTGTATAGACCGTCACCTTAAAGATAAAAAAGATAAAACTGCTATTATTTGGGTGGGTGATGATCCAAAAGATACTAAAAAAATTTCGTACAAACAATTACATAATGAAGTTTCTAAAGCTGCAAATGGTTTAAGAAAACTAGGAATTAAAAAAGGTGATCGAGTTACAATTTATTTAACTATGATTCCAGAACTGGCAGTAACAATGCTTGCTTGTGCTAGAATTGGTGCGGTTCACTCTATTATTTTTGGTGGTTTTTCGGCAGACTCTATTTCTGGCAGAGTTAATGATTGTGAGTCAGAATATATTATTACAGCTGACGAAGGAGTTAGAGGTGGAAAAACTATTCCATTAAAACAAATTACAGATGAGGCTTTAAGAAGTTGTCCTAATGTTAAAAAATGTATAGTTGTTAAAAGAACTGGAAATAAAGTTAATTGGGTTAAAGGAAGAGATGTTTGGTTTGACGATTTAATTAAAGATGTTCCAAAACATTGTGAGCCAGAAGAAATGAATGCGGAAGATCCTTTGTTTATTCTCTACACATCTGGTTCTACTGGAAAACCAAAGGGGGTTTTGCATACAACGGGTGGTTATATGGTTTATGCATCTATGACCCATCAATATGTCTTTAACTACAAACCAAAAGATATTTATTGGTGTACAGCTGATATTGGTTGGGTTACTGGCCATAGTTATATAATTTATGGTCCTCTTGCTAATGGTGCCACAACAATAATGTTTGAAGGAATTCCAACCTACCCTGACAGCTCAAGATGGTGGGAAATCATTGATAAATATAAAGTTAATATTTTTTATACAGCTCCCACTGCTATTAGAGCTTTAATGAGAGAGGGAGATAAACCTGTTAAAAAAACCTCAAGAAAATCTTTGAAACTATTAGGTACTGTTGGAGAGCCAATAAATCCTGAAGCTTGGATGTGGTATTATAAAACAATAGGAAATTCTAAATGCCCAATAGTTGATACATGGTGGCAAACTGAGACAGGTGGAATATTAATTAGTCCACAAACAGGTGCTATAAATTTAAAACCAGGGTCGGCTACTAAACCATTCTATGGAATTAAACCTTCAATAGTCGATAAGGACGGAAAAGAAATTAAAGGAGCTGGTGAGGGAAGACTGTGCATTTCTCAATCTTGGCCTGGACAAATGAGAACTGTGTACGGTGATCATCAAAGATTTATTGATACTTATTTTTCTCAATTTGATGGCAAATACTTTACTGGGGATGGGGCTAGAAGAGACAAGGATGGCTACTACTGGATAACTGGTCGTGTAGATGATGTGATTATTGTCTCTGGTCATAACCTTGGAACTGCTGAAATTGAGAGTGCATTTGTTGCTCATCCAAAGGTTGCCGAAGCTGCTGTAGTTGGATACCCACATGACATTAAAGGTAATGGCTTATACTGCTATGTCACTTTAAATGTTGGGGAGATAGCTGACCTAGATCTTGAGAGAGATTTAAAACTTTGGGTAAGAAAACAAATCGGTGCACTAGCGACACCTGACATTATTCATTTCTCACCTGGTCTTCCAAAAACAAGGTCTGGAAAAATTATGAGAAGAATTTTAAGAAAAATTGCAGCTAATGAACATGACCAATTAGGGGATACAACAACTTTAGCAGACCCAAGTGTTGTGCAAAGTTTGGTGGATAATAGAAAGAATATTTAAAATTCTATTAATTTCTCAAATTCTTTTTTAATAATATCCCATTTCAATATCATAGAATTCAATACGATTTTTCGATCTAAAGTTTTAAGCTCTTCAGCTATTGGGGCCCATTTGTATAATGACAAAGCACTAGGATTAAAGGGTAAATCTTTATAATAAATTTCCCAGTTTATATTTTGAAGTCTTTCATTAAAAGTTTTTTTTGCTTCCTCAATAATATCAAGTGGCATCTTATTAGAAATCTCATCATCTAAAATTTTAGAAAAAATCTCTTTAGACTGGTTGATGTTTTGATAATTAAAATTAACTTTTAAATAAGAAAACGTAAATAATGTCAGATCCTGTAAAGCAACAGAATAAATATTCCATCTAGCAATATCAAGAGATGCCATGAACACGTCATTGTCAAAATGAAGAACATACCTTGTTCCCATCCTGGTTTTTAAATAACTATATAAAGTTACTTGTGTTACCCAAGCAGATTTTGTTTGAATAAAGTGCTCAAGCTCATCTAAATTCTTAATTTTTTTCTTTGGAATAAAAGCCCTAAACATGGCAAACAAGTAAACTTTAAAATCATCAAACGATATGTCTTTCCAAGAGAGTTTATATTTTTGCATAAAAATTCATATATATGGTCATTATACCTTAAAAAGGTAAGTAAATAAGCACCTAATATGAACAATTTTAAGTCTTTTAAAAACTTACAGAATGGTTATGGTTTAGGGTAGTTATAACTAAAAATAGAGAGGTATAAATGTCAAACGCAACAAAACACTGGGAAAAGACTAGATCATTGTTATTCGTAACACTGGCTATTTGGTTTGTTTTCTCAATCGGCATCTTCCTTTTTGCAGCTGAAATGAATGAGGTTACAGGACCTTTCGGTTATCCATGGACATACTGGTTTACATGTCAAGGATCTCTTGGAATTTTTGTAATTTTATGTTTCTGGTTTGCTAATAGGCAAGAGAAAATCGATGAAGAATTTGGCTTCAACGAAAGGGGAGATCAATAATGATTAAAGGTAAATTTATAGACAATTTGCCAAAAGTTTACGGAATCTATACAGGAGGTTTTATAGGTTTCATAATCTTAATGGCAATTGGTGAGCAGATGGGTATGACTGCTAAAGCAATAGGTGTTGCTTTTGTAGCCTTTACAATATTCATCTATGCATTGATCGGTTATCTATCAAGAACAGCTCAAGCAGACGCATATTACGTGGCTGGAAGACAAGTGCCCACTGTATTCAATGGAATGGCGACAGCAGCAGACTGGATGTCTGGTGCCTCATTCGTTGCAATGGCAGGTGGTATTTACTTCAAAGGCTATGGATATATGGCTCTACTTGTCGGTTGGACTGGTGGTTACATATTAGTTGCAACTTTATTAGCACCATACTTAAGAAAATTTGGCTGTTACACAGTTCCAGATTTTGTAGGTACAAGATACGGTGGTAATTTAGCGAGACTATGTGCGGTAATAGTTTTAACTGTTGCTTCATTTACGTATGTGACTGCACAGATAAACGCTACAGGTACTATTGCATCTGTTGCTCTAGATATCGACTTTAAATACGCTGTATATATTGGACTAATAAGTATTTTACTTTGTTCAATGTTAGGGGGTATGAGAGCGGTAACTTGGACACAGGTTGCACAATATATCGTACTAATTATAGCTTACTTGCTTCCAATTTTTTGGATCAGTAACAAAATGGGTGCAGGTTTCTTCCCTCACTTTATGTTAGCTGATGAAGTAGCTAGAATTGGTGAGTTAGAACAACAGTTTGGTTTTGTAAAAAACTCTGCTGCTGATCTAGCAACGGTACCTAAAGGGTTAGCTGGAATAACTAAAGCACACTCTGCAGTAAATGCAACGCCTTGGGCATTTATTTCATTAGCATTGGCGATGATGATGGGAACAGCTTCATTACCGCACGTGATGATGAGATACTTTACTACTCCAAGTGTAAAAGCAGCTAGAAAATCAGTTGGTTGGTCGTTATTCTTTATCTTCCTTCTGTATTCTTCTGCACCAATGTTAGCAACACTATCTAAACTATCGTTGATCGATCCAACACTACCAACAGGTATTATTGGTAAATCATTTGCTGAAGTTCAATCAATAGATTGGTTCCAAAACTGGAATCAAGCAAACTTGATGTTCATCAGTGACTTTAACGGCAATGGAACTCTTGAGTTAAACGAGTTTTTCATGGGTGGTAAAGCGGTTGTGTTGGCAACACCAGAAATAGCTGGATTACCATATGTAATCTCAGGACTGGTTGCTGCTGGAGGTATGGCTGCTGCCATGTCAACAGCTGATGGTTTGATTCTAGCAATTGCAAATGCGATCTCTCATGACGTTTATTACAAAATGATTGATCCAAAAGCAGAGACTGCAAAAAGACTTCTTGTTGCAAGGGTATTACTTGTAATAATTGGTTTTGCTGGAGCAACTATTGCGGCAATGGAGATCCAAGGTATCTTAGGTTCAGTAATCTGGGCTTTTGACTTTGCGATGTCTGGATTGTTCTTCCCACTTGTACTTGGTGTATGGTGGAAGAGAGCTAATAGAGAAGGTGCTGTTGCTGGTATGGTTTTAGGTCTTGGTTCTGCTATTTGGTACCTTGTATGGGTAAGAAATGGTGGAAGTGGGTTCTTAGGACTTACTCAACTAACATTTGGTATCTTCGGAGCAGCTGTTAGTTTTGTTTCAATGGTTGTAGTGAGTTTAATGACTCAAGAACCAGATAAAGCAATTCAAAAAATGGTTGATGAAGTTCGTATACCAAGTGGTAAAACTGTTACTGGTAAGTAGAACTAATAAACTTTAATTTTAAGGGGCGATTAATTTCGCCCCTTTTAATTTAATCTCATTTCTAATATAAGTCATTAAATGTCAGCAAACTTCCATCCCTTAATTTATTTTATAGATTACTTATTTGGTATGATTATGTGGACTTTAATAGGAAGAGTTGCGATGAATATTTTTCAAAAAGAAGACTCAGAATTCTTTTTTATGAAAATTTTTGTCAAATATACCGATCCACTAATAAAAATTTTTAAACCAATAACCCCTTCTTTCATTATAGGACCTCTGGTTCCATTATATGTAGCATGGTTCTTTTATATGATTAGATTTTACTTTATGCCATGGGTCTTAGGTTATTCTGTAATGGGAATGTTATCATTTCCTCTAGAAAGTGAAATTTCTAAACAAATTTATCAATTATTTAATTCAATTAAATTTTAAAAATTGATACTAGTAGAGCTGGCAATCAATGAAAAAAATACAAATATCCCCTTCAATTTTATCTGCTGACTTTAGTCAATTAGGAAATGAAATAAAAAGACTTGAAGAAGGTGGTGCAGATATGATCCATGTGGATGTGATGGATGGTCATTTTGTTCCTAATTTAACCATGGGTCCACCTATCATAAAATCATTAAGAAAATTCACAAAACTACCATTTGATGTTCATTTAATGATTTCACCCGTGCATAAGTATATCAAAGATTATGCAGATGCAGGTGCAGATATTATTACTATACACCCAGAAGCAACTGAAAATTTAGCAGTCTCTATTGACCATATTAAAAGTTTAGGAAAAAAAGTAGGGGTTTCTTTAAATCCAGAAAGTAAAATTAATTTAATAACTGACTTATTAAATGAGATAGATTTAGTTCTAATTATGAGTGTAAACCCTGGATTTGGAGGACAAAAGTTTATGCCAGAAGTTTTAGAAAAAATTAAAGAATTAAAAAAAATAAGAGATCAAAAGAATATAGATTTTGATATCGAGATTGATGGTGGGATCAATTTTGACAATAATAAACTAGCAATAGAAGCTGGTGCAAATATTTTAGTTTCTGGGACAACTATATTTAAAAATAACAATGGAGATATAAAAAAAAATATAGACCTTTTAAAATCAAGTTAGAATAATGATTTTAAACAATTCATTTAGACTTATTAAAAAAAAAATTCGTCACTTTTATTTAAACTCCTATCTATATAATAAAAAAATTACACCCTCTTCTATTGAGTTACTCGAATATCAGCCAAGCCCTAACTTATTAGATGGCCTTATAAAATACGATAAAAAAAAGATTAACATAGAAAATTATTCGTTAAATGAAATTTGGGATAACCCAAATTTAAAAGAAAAAGACCAACAAAATTTAAACAGTTTTTTTTGGCTATTTAGCCTAGATCTTAGATCTTCAAAAAAAGATACTCAAAATGTCATTAATCAATGGATTAATACAAATGACAGATACAACTCTAAAAATTGGAAGATTGATATAATTGGAAAAAGAATAATAGCTTGGATTTCAAATTCTAGGCTTACTTATGAAGATGGTAATTTAGATTATAAAGACAAGTTTAACGGCATTATAAAGAAGCAGATCAATCACCTTATTAATGAAATTGAAACCTCTGAATTAATCGATAATAAAATTATAGGGTGTACAGCTATCATTTTAACTGGTCTATCGTACCCTCAAAATAATAATTATTTAAATACTGGGTTAAGTTTACTAAAAAAATTAGCCAAATATTCATTGGATAATGATGGCTTTCCAAAATCAAGGAATATTAGACAGTTAAGTTTTTACTTAAAATATTTTATATTAATTAGGGAATGGTTCAAAGAATCTCAAAATGAAATACCAGATTTTATAAATGAAAATATATATTATTTAGGTCAGGCTTACGCTTTTATTTGGCAAAACAATAAAATAGATTTTCTCTTTAATGGTAATCATAAAACAAATAATCATAATTTTGACCTTTATTTAAAAAGACTTGGATACAATTTTAAAAATCAAAATAATGAGCTGGGTGGCTATGTGGTCCTTAATAGTAAAAAAAATTCTTTAATAATGGATGTTGGATCGAGCCCAAATAAAAAATTATCTTCAGATTATCAAGCTGGTGCTTTATCTTTTGAGATTATATCAAATAGTAAAAAATTAATTAGTAATTGTGGTTATTTTCAAAAAATTGATCATCAATTAAATGAAATATCTAAGTCAAGCGCAGTCCATAGCACACTAATTTTAGATGACAAGTCCTCTTGTAATTTTAGCAAAATAAGAGGTAAAAAATCTAAAATTAATCAAGAATTAAGAATATTAAAAAAAAAAGTAGTATTTGAAAAAAATTATTGGAAAATTAATGCTTCTCATGATGGCTATTTAAAACCACATGGTATTGTTCATGATCGAGAAATAGAATTTTACCCAGAACAATTAAAATTCATTGGCTATGATAAAATTATTTCTAACAAAGGTATTAAAAACTTAAAATTTGATATTAGATTTCACTTGGAGCCAAATATTCGATTAATGAAAACCCAAGATGAAAAATCAATACTTATTGATCTTGATGGAGAAGGTTGGAAATTTAGCTCAGAAAATTCTAAGATAAATATTGAAGAAGGGTTATATTTTGGAGAAAAAAATTCTTTTACAAATAATCAAAATATATTTATTTCAGGAATGACTAATGAAGAAAATCAAACTATAAGATGGGAAATCACAAAATTATAATGAAAAAAATAAAAAAAGCTCTTATTTCAGTATCTGATAAAAAAGATTTAGGCAGTCTTTTAAAAGTTTTAGCGAAATACAAAATTGAATTAATTAGCTCTGGAGGCACCTTTAAAGAAATAAAGAAACTTAAATTTAAATGCCAAGAAGTTTCAGAGTATACTGGTTCACCAGAAATTCTTGGTGGAAGAGTTAAAACATTACACCCAAAAATTCATGCTGGTATATTAAGTAAAAGAAACGACAAATCTCACACTAAAGAACTAAAAGCTAATCAATATGATGAAATTGACCTTGTTATTGTTAACTTTTATCCTTTTGAAAAAACTTTAGATCGAACAACCAATCATTCAAAAATAATAGAGAATATTGATGTTGGAGGTCCCACTATGGTTAGGGCAGCTGCCAAAAACTATAACGATGTTACTGTTATTACATCCTCAGATCAATATGAAACCTTAATTAATGAATTGGAAAATAATAAAGGATCAACATCTATTGAATTTAGAGAAAAGATGTCTTTAGAGGCCTTTTCTGAAACAGCTTATTATGATGCTGTAATTTCTAACTATTTTAATAAAATTAAAAAAAACAATTTTCCCAAAAAAAAAATTATTTATGGAAATTTAATTGAAAAATTAAGGTATGGTGAAAATCCACATCAGGAAGCTGCAATTTATTCTAAAACTCAAAATCTTAATATTAAACAAATTCATGGTAAGCAGTTAAGTTATAATAATTATAATGATATTTTTTCTGCATTAACAATATCAAAATCTTTACCAAAAAACTCCGGAACCGTTATAGTTAAACACGCTAATCCTTGTGGTGTTTCAATTAATAAAAATAGTTTGAAAAGTTATAAATTGGCTCTTGCTTCTGATCCGGTTAGCGCTTTTGGAGGAATAGTTTCTTGTAATTTCAAAATAAATAAAACTCTAGCATTGGAGCTTAATAAAATTTTCTTAGAGGTTATCATTGCTAATGGTTTTCAAGCTGATGCTTTAAAAATTTTAAAAAAGAAAAAAAATATAAGAATTATTGATGCATCAGAATTTATGATGAAAGATTTAATAAGATTTAGTTCTGTAAATGAATCTATATTAACACAATCTGAGGATTTAAAAGTTTTTGAACCTAAAGATTTCAAAGTTGTTTCAAAACTAAGACCAAATAAATCTCAATTAAAAAATTTAATTTTTGCATTTAATGTTTGTAGATATGTAAAATCAAATGCAATTGTTCTTGCAAGTCAAGAGGCAACCGTTGGTATTGGCTCAGGGCAACCTAGTAGACTTGATAGCTGTCAAATTGCTATAGATAAAATGAATAAATTCCAAAACTTAAAAGAAGATGTTGTGGCAGCCTCTGATGCATTTTTTCCATTTGTTGATGGGATTGAAAAATTAGTACAATCAGGAGTTTCAGCTGTAATACAGCCTTCTGGATCAATTAGAGATAAAGAGATAATAAAATTTGCAAACCAAACTAGTACTATTTTAGTTTTCTCCAAAACAAGACATTTTAGACATTAAAAATTTGATCAATTTTAGCTGCCAAAATAAAATCATTTTCTGACAGTCCTTCAATCGCGTGAGTAGTAATTACAATTTTAGCATATCCCCAACCAAAAGAAATATCTGGATGATGATTTTCATTTTCCGATATTTCACCAACTTTATTTATAAAATTTTGACTATTAACAAAATTCTTAAAAATAAAATTTTTCTCTAAAAAATATATTTCTTTTGTATTTTTTTTAACATCCCAACCATCAACTTTTTTTTGATATTTATGAATTTCACTAATATCAAAAGGTAAAATTCCACCCTCACATGGTACACATTTCTTATTAAGTAAATCACTCATTGATTAATATGTTTTAAAATTTTGGAGCGGGTCAAGGGAATCGAACCCTCTACCTAATCGTTGGCAACGATTCGCTCTACCAATGAGCTAGACCCGCTTATAAAATATTATAAATAGACGTTTTTTATAATTCAAGCAATAATTAATTATTGATTAAGCCATTCATACTTATCTTTAAAATTTTTTAGTAAGTAATAATACGGCTTATACTTATTTTTATCATGGTTATGTAGTCCATTTCTAATTTGAAGATTGCTTGCAGTAGAAGAAAATAGATCTTTTCTTTTATAAAACTCTAATGCTTTTTTATCCCATTCTAATCCACAAAATTTATAAATATTTTTTGCTAATTCTTCTCTATTGCTAGTCAAATCTTCAAGCTTTACTGAAAGTATTTTATTTGGATATTTTTTTTTAAAGAAATTGATTACTGTTAAATAATTGTTTGTATACTCTAAAATATCTTCTAAAGAATGAGACCAAGATATTTTTGATAAAAACTGCTGAAAAATAGCAAAAACATTATCTGATACATTTCTATATGTATTAATAAATTTAGCTTTAGGAAAAATTTTCAAAATTAACTCAATATAAAAAAAATTTTCTAATGATTTTTCTATAAAAATATTATCTTTTAAATTAGACACTCCTAAATTATCTAATTTCATTTCAAGTTTATTACAAATTAATTTAGCATTCAGCAATGACATTGTTTTATTTGGGGTGGTAATAACTGACCAATTAATCAAATTAGTTTCGCCAAGATTTGAAATTTTTTTTTTTCCTGAAGATAAGATCGCCTCTACGACTGTTGAGCCTGATCTTGGAAGTCCAACAATAAAAATAGGTTCTAAATTTTTTAAATTTTCATTAATATCTTTCTCAAATTGAAAGTTAATATTTTTATAATTTTTTGGTATAATGTTAAACCAATAATTTTTTGATTGTTGATTAGTATTTATTTTGTCTTCAAAAGCATATTTGTGTGCCAACTTTAAGCTTTTAATTTCTTCTTCAATATTTTTTTTTCTTTTATTATCTTCTGCTAATAAAAAAAAACCAGCCGCCATATTAAAGGGTTCTAATTTTTTTTTTTTAAGAACTTTAGATATAAATTCAATTTTTTTATCATTTATTAAATTTAGACTAACTCTACTTAAATTGTAATAAATAGATAAATCGTAAGGTGATAGATTAATTCCTTCTAAATAATACTTTTCTGCATTATCCTTATCTCCTATTCCTTGATAAAGAACAGCTAGATTTGTAATTGCTATTAAATAATCCTTTTTTAGATTTATAGCTTTTATATAATTTTCTTCTGCTAATTTAATGGTACCCTCTTTTAGGTATAAATTTGCTAACTGATTTAATGCAACATAATTTTTATTATCAAATTTTAAAAAACTTATTAAGTACTTTTTAGCATTTTTGTTATCATTTAATTGTAAATATATTTCATAAAGCATATAATATATTTTTTTATCGAATTGCTGATTTTTGATAAGATCTAAAAATATAAGTTTAGAGTCTTCAAATTTTTTATTATTAAACAATTCAAAAGCTTTTTTTATTTTAACATCTTGATTATTCATTGTTGCAAACACCTTATTTAAATACTATTAAACATAAATGAATAAACTGCCAAATATTATTCCTGTTTTTCCATTATCAAACTTTATACTTTTTCCGAAAACATCTGTTCCTTTAAATATATTTGAACCAAGGTACTTAGATATGGTCAAAGATAGTATGGAAACTAATAAATTAATTGGTTTAATTCAACCAAAACAAAAAAAAAATACTGATAAGTTCGATTTATATGAGGTTGGTTGTTTAGGAAAGATTTCCAATTTTGAAAAGGTTGATGGCAGATATTTAATTGACCTAAATGGAATAACTCGATTTAAAATAATTAAAGAAATTGAGACAGATAAGACTTATCGTCAATGTAAAGTTACTTTTGATGATTTTTCTGATGATTTACAAATTGAAAAAAAAGAATTAAAATTTTCTGATCTTGAATTAATTTTTAAAGACTTAAAAACATTATTTGAAAAAAAAGGATATATAATCAATTGGAAATCACTTGAAAAACAAGATTTAAATGAAACAATTAATGCTCTTGCAATGGCCTCTCCTTTTTCATTAGAAGAAAAACAAATATTACTGGAAAGCCAAGATTTAGAAAATAGAAAAAATAAAATTGCAGAAATTTTAAATACTTATAATTATGATAACTTTGATAATTCAACCATTCAATAAATTATAGATTTATTCCCCTATCTGCAATTTTAATCAATAGATTATTAAAATTATTATTTTTACCAACTACTTTAAGAATTTTAGTTAAGTTTTTAATTTTTAATTTTTTTTCTAAACTAAAAAATTCATAAATAAAATCGATTCCATTTGAAAACATAAAATTTTTATTTTTAGCTTGATTTTCAAAATCTCTTAAAATTGAAATATCTAGATGTAAACCTAAATCAATTTTATTTTGAATAATTTCAGATAAAATTTTTATATCTCTAATAATCATATTGAAACCCTGCCCAGCCAAGGGATGAATTCTGTGAAGCATATCCCCAAAAGCTAAAATATTTTTTTGATAATAATTTCTTAAAATAGATGAACTTAATTTAAAACTATTAATACCAAAAATTTTATTTATTACATATTTGGGATTATTCTTATTAATCAATTCTACTATTTCAGAGTTTGAGAATCTTTTACTTTTTGTATCCAACGAACATACGACTGAAGTTTCATTACTTGAAATAGGTAAAAATGCAATAGGACCGAACTCCGTAAATACCTGAACTGCAGTATTATTTTCTATTTTTTTATGTTTAAAAATTGCTGTGTAGGCTAAATTAAAATAATTTTTTTCTATCTTTTTTGTAAAATATTTCTTTGCAATAAAATTATTTGGGTCACTATTTATTATCAAATCATAATTTTTTTTATTAAGATTTTTCTCATTTAATTTTTTATTGATTGCTATTCTTTTAATAAACTTACTTTTTAAAACTTCTTTTTTTAACAATTCATAAAGTCTCTCATTTTTAACCATATAAAATAAATCATCTTTTTCATTATTAAAATTAAAGATATTTTCATTTTTAATTTTTTGTGAATAAATTTCTATTTTTTTTATTTTCCAATAATTTATTTTGGTGATTTCAAAAATTTCTTTTTTAAAAAATTCTAAGTTATTTTTTGATATACCAATAGTTCTACTAGTTATTTTTTTTTGAATTTTAGTTTTATAATAAATATGAACATTTATTTTTTTATTTATAAGATTTTTAGCTAAAGCTAGACTCGTTAATCCTTCTCCTATAATGCATACATTCATAATATTTTTTAATTTTAACAATAAAAATTAGATGATACAAAGTGATTAATTAGACTCATTTATTTATGGAATTTAAAAAATTAGCCAGCACTTCAATTAACTTCGGTATAAATAGAATTATTGAAATTATTGGTATTGCTCTTGTTGTAATTGGTCTTCTTTTGCTGATTTCTCTTGCAACCTTTTCTCCTGACGACCCTAATTTTATTTTTCCAGACAATACTGAGATTAAAAACTTACTTGGCTTTAAGGGAAGTTACATAGCTGATCTTTTTTTTCAAACTTTTGGACTCATTGCTTTATTGACTCCATTTACACTCATATTTTCTGGCATAAATATAACTCTGAATAAGAAAATTTTTTTGATATTTGAAAGTATTTTTTATTCAGTTCTTTATTCTTCATTTGGTTCTCTATTTTTTTCTTTTTTTTACCCTACAGCATTCAACCTTTATATTAATGGAAATGGAGGTTTTATTGGAAAATATTTAGAAACAACTTTTTTAACTTCTTTAATTAATATTAATTCTCAAATTTCTTATTACTTTTTAATTTTAATTATTTCAATTTTATTTTTAATTAGTATCCATTTTAAAATTAGTTATTTTTATAAAATTATAAAAAAATTTTTTAAATTTATCTTTATAAAAAAAGAAAAAAGTTATACTAATGAAAATGAAATAATTAGCGAGTTTATACCACAAGAAGAAATTACAAATTTAATTCAAGAAGATTTACCTTTTATAAAAAGTGAAAATAAATCTCCTAGTAAAAAAATTCGCTTCAAACTACCTACTATCGACTTACTTAAAATCCCAACACAAAAAGATAGGGGAAAACTAAAAGACGAAGATTATATTGATAGTAAATTTTTAGAAAAAATCTTATTAGATTTTGGGGTTAGTGGGGATATAAAGAAGGTTAGTCATGGCCCTGTAGTAACTCTAAATGAATTTGAGCCAGCAGCCGGTGTTAAAGTATCAAAAATTATTAATCTCTCAGATGACATTGCTCGAAACACTAGCTCTGAATCTGCAAGAATTGCTACTATTCCAGGACGTAGTACTATCGGTATAGAGCTTCCAAATTCAAGCCGTGAGAATGTTTATTTAAGTGAAATACTCTCTAACTCTGATTTTAATAAAAAAGATATCAGGTTACCAATTGCACTTGGTAAGAACATTTCTGGTGTTCCTATTGTTGGAGACTTAGCTTCTATGCCTCACCTATTAATTGCTGGAACTACTGGATCAGGTAAATCTGTTTGCATAAATACTATTATCTTGTCTTTACTCTACAGGCACACACCAGACAAATGTAAGTTCATACTAATCGATCCTAAAATGCTTGAACTATCAACCTATGAGGGCATACCTCACTTATTATGTCCTGTAATTACTGAGGCAAAAAAAGCTGCTTCTGTCTTAGGTTGGGTTGTTAAAGAGATGGAAAATAGATACCGACTTATGACCAAAGAAGGAGTCCGTAATATTGATGGCTACAATGCTAAGCACACTTTGGCTATGCCCTATATTGTTGTTGTAGTAGATGAAATGTCTGACCTAATGCTTGTGGCTGGAAAAGAGATAGAAAATTATATTCAAAAATTATCACAAATGGCAAGAGCAGCTGGGATCCATATTATAATGGCCACACAAAGACCAAGTGTTGATGTTATTACAGGAACTATTAAAGCAAATTTTCCAACAAGAATATCTTTTCAAGTAACTTCAAAGATAGATAGCAGAACAATTTTAGGTGAACAGGGTGCCGAACAATTACTTGGAAAGGGAGATATGCTTTATATGTCTTCTGCTAACCGAATAGTTAGAATTCATGCTCCATTTGTGTCAGAAAGTGAAATTGAAAAAGTTAACAATTATTTAAGAAGTCAAGCAGAGCCAGATTATATAGATGAAATCCTAAATTTCGCTGACGAGAAAGAATTGAGTGGAGAAGCTTCTGGCTCAGGGGATAAAGATGAGTTGTACCAGGCTGCACTTGATATTATTAGATCTGAGGGCAAAGCATCTACCTCGTTTTTACAAAGAAAATTACAAATAGGGTATAATAGAGCTGCAAGAATTATTGATATGATGGAAGCTGACGGGGTTGTGAGTAAAGCTAATCATGTTGGTAAAAGAGATGTGCTTTAATGCTTAAAGTAATAATCATCTTATTGTTTTTCAGTTTTTATCTTCCAGCAAACTCATCCCCAAAAGATAAGATAATTTCACAAATGAAACTTACTAAAAATCTAAGTTTTAATTTCAAACAAACCATTAATGATAAGAGTGAAGCTGGAAAATGTATCATTGAATATCCTAAAAAAATTTTTTGTGTATACAATAATGCTAATAAAAAAATTTTAGTTTCAAATGGACGTTCTTTAGTTATTGAGACTAATAATAAAGGAAGTTATTATCGTTATCCACTTAACAAAACTCCTTTAGAATTTTTACTAGATAAAGAATATCTAATTTCTAAAATAGAAGAACTTGAGCCAAGAGATATTGATAATAAGTATTTAAATTTTAAAATTTTTGAGAATAATAATGAAATTAATATTTTTTTTGATAAGAAAGATTTAAATTTAATTGGATGGCAAACTGAAGATATTTATCAAAATTTATCAATAACATTTATTTCTTCTGTTAAAAAAAACCAAGAGATAGATGAAAAGATTTTTAAATTACCTGAATATAATTAATCATCTAATTAAAGTTTCAGACTTAAAATTTTTCATACCTCTAGCTAGGTAATTTTTTAACGCATTTTTGTGATCTAGAGAACAAGTGTGAACCCAAACTCTTACACTACCCATATTAAATGAACGCTTAATTGCCTCACTTAATAAATATCCTCCTAATTTTTTTCCAAAATATTCTTCCAAAATTCCAAAATAAGCAATTTCGGCTTCTTTATTTTGTTTGTTAAATAGCAATTCAAAATAACCAGCTATTTCACTTTTATCTTTAAGAATGTATGTAAATAAATGATCATTAGAAACATAATCTGTCCAATTTAAGTCTGTCCAAATAAGTCTATCAATCCATTGGCAATTCTTACCAATAGATTTGTAAAAAAATTTATTCAATTGGAAATCTTTTGGGTCTAAAAGCTCTACGGAGTAATTCTCTGCAGGCCTCTTAACTTCTTTTAATTCATCTAGAGATCTTATCTCTAAATAACTTCGATAAATTTTTTCTGTCACTCAACCATTTTTCCAACTTTTTCTCCTCCAAATAAATGGAAGTGTAAATGTAGAACCTCTTGACCGCCATCTTCACTTAAATTTGTTAAAGCTCTATAACCTTTACCTGTGTCTGTTGATATACTTAATATTTTTGAAACTTCTGTAATAGCTTTGCTTAATGCAACTATCTCTTGATCTGAGGCTCTATTATTAAAATCATCTAAATCAATGTACTCACCTTTTGGAATAACTAGTGCATGTATTTTTTTTTGAGGATTTATATCATGAAAAGAAAGAACATGTTCATTTTCAAATATTTTTTTACAAGGAATTTCTTTTCTTAAAATCTTTGCGAAAATATTATTTTTGTCGTAACTCATTATCTGTTATTCTTTTCTTCAATGCCTGACTGTTTTTTTCTATCTTCCAACTCTTTTAAAACGTCTTCAAACTTAATATCAGCTGCCTCAAGTGCAACCAGTATATGATAAATTGTATCTGCTGCTTCATGAACTATATTAGATTTATCATTTAGGGCCTCTTTAAGCTCATCAAATTCTTCTTCCATTTTATCTATGCATTTTGACAGGCCACCTGATAATAATGACGAAGTATAAGATTTATCTTCATCCTTATTCTTTCTATTTCTAATTGTTTTTACTAAATTTAATAGATTTTCTGACATCTCTAAATCCTAATAGGAATTCCTTTTGAATTCAAATATTGTTTAGCTTCATTAATTGAGTGAGTTCCATAATGAAAGATTGAAGCTGCAAGCACCGCGCTAGCATTTCCCAATTTTATACCATCCACCAGGTGATCCAAGTTACCTACTCCACCAGAGGCAATCACTGGTATATTAACTGTTGAAGATATTTTAAACATTAATTCATTATCATAGCCAATTTGAGTGCCATCTCTATCCATAGATGTAACTAATAACTCTCCCGCTCCATTATCTTCCATTTTTTTTGCAAATTCTATTGCATCTATATTTGTGTTGTTTCTTCCACCATGAGTAAAAACCTCCCATTTATTGCCATTTTTTTTAGCATCTATTGCAACAACAATGCACTGTGATCCAAATTTTTTTGAACTTTCAATTATCATTTCAGGGTTTTGAACTGCCGCAGTATTGATTGAAACTTTATCTGCGCCACAATTTAATAATTTATTAATATCTTCAACTCCTCTAACCCCACCCCCAACCGTTAACGGCACAAAACATTTTTTAGATGTTCTTTCAACCACATCATAAATTGTGTCTCTATGTTCATTGGAAGCTGTAATGTCTAAAAAGCAAATCTCATCAGCGCCACCATCACTGTAAATTTTAGCTTGTTCAACTGGATCGCCAGTATCTTTTAAATCTACAAAATTAATTCCTTTAACAACTCTCCCATTTTTAACATCTAAACAGGGTATAATTCTATTTTTAAGCATCTAATTCTTTTACTAATTCTTCCAATTTAATATCACCATCATAAATAGCCTTACCAACTATTATTCCTTCAATATTTTTTAAATCTTTTGCTTTTATAACATCATCAATTGAAGACACCCCTCCTGAAATAATTACTGGGCAATTAGATGCATTTGCAACATTGGTTGTTTCTTCAAAATTAGGACTTTCTTTAGTGCCATCTCTATTTATGTCTGTATAGATTAATCTGCTTGCACCATAATCGTTTACTTCTTTTAAAAAATCTAAAGTCATTTGATTAGAATTTTCCTTCCATCCTGAAACTGACAAGTATCCATTTTTAGCATCTAGACCTAAGGCAATTTTGTTTGGAAATTTTTGACATGCTTCTTTTAAAAAATTTTTATCTTTTATAGCTGCGCTTCCTAAAATAACTTTTTCAACTCCTGCATCTATGTATTTTTTAATACTATCAATGCTTCTAACGCCTCCACCTACTTCAATTTTTAAATCAAATTTATGAACTATTTCTTTAATAATATCTAGGTTAACAGTCTCCCCCATCAAGGCGCCATCTAAATCAACAATGTGTAAATTTTTAAAGCCATGATCTTTGTATTTACCAGCTTGGTCAACCGGTGATATTTCATATTCAGTTTTATTGTTAAAGTCCCCTTTAATTAATCTTACACATTTCTTATCTTTAATATCTATTGCTGGAAATATTTTCATATTTATAAATTTAAAAAATTTTCTATAATTTTAAGTCCTAATTTATCACTCTTTTCAGGGTGAAACTGGGTTCCATAGATATTTTCTTTTTCAACCGAACAAACAATATTTGATGAATAATCTGTTGTTGCTGAAATTACACTTTTATCATCTGGAATAAATTCGTAGCTGTGCACAAAATACATGTGTGATTTATTTTCTATATTCTTAAAAATTTTACTATCTTTAATAATGTTAATTTCGTTCCAACCAATGTGTGGAAGTTTAAATTTATTATTTTGATTATCGATCTTTGAAACTTTTCCTGAAATCCAACCAAGTCCTTTTGTTTCAGTTTCTTCATATCCAAGATCTGCAAACATCTGCAAACCAACACAAATTCCAAGTAGAGGTTTTTTATTAGTGACTGCAAACTCATTTAGTGTCTCTACTAGACCGTTTATACTGTTTAACGCATCAACACAGCTCTTAAACGATCCCTGTCCCGGTAAAACTACTTTATCGCTTGATTTAATATTATTTAAATCTGAAGTCACTTCGATATTAACTTTATCTTTGGCGACTTCTTTAAAGGAATTTATTACAGAGCTGATATTTCCTGAATTATAATCAACAATTGTGACATTCATTAAACTTATAATGAGCCTTTAGTTGATGGAATGCTCTTCTTATTTCTAGGGTCTATCTCTAAAGCTGTTCTTAATGACCTTGCTAGAGCCTTATAACAAGACTCAATTATATGATGACTATTATCTCCATAAATATTTTCCATGTGCAAAGTTATTCCTGCTGATTGAGAGAAAGCTTGAAACCATTCTTTAAAAAGTTCTGTGTCCATCTCTCCAAGTCTTTCTACTTTTAATTTAACTTTCCATATTAAATAAGGTCTATTTGAAACATCAATTGCAACTCTTGTTAATGTTTCATCCATTGGAATCATTGCATGAGCGTATCTCTTAATTCCTTTAAAATCTTTCAATGCTTTTTTTAAAGCCTCACCTATAGCAATTCCAGTATCTTCTGTTGTGTGGTGAAGATCTATATGAGTGTCACCTTTTGCTTTAACTTTTAAATCAATCAGTGAATGCTTTGATAATTGTTCGAGCATATGATCTAAAAAACCTATTCCAGTATCAATTTTATATTGACCTTTGCCATCAATATTAACTTCAACACTAATACTGGTTTCTTTTGTTTTTCTGGAAACTTTTCCAATTCTGCTCATAATATATAATATATATATAGGGATTAATTAACTATATCAATATTTGCAATCTACTACTTGAAGAATAAAAATTAATATCCATTTATAATCTATGACTACAATAGTGCTTATTAGAAAAAACAATGAAGTAGTGGTTGCTGGAGACGGGCAAGTTAGTATGGGCAATACTGTTATAAAAAGTACTGCTGCAAAAGTTAGAAAAATTGAAAAAAGAAATGTAATAGCTGGATTTGCTGGATCAACTGCAGATGCTTTAACTTTGTTTGAAAGACTAGAAGCAAAACTTGAAAAACATGCTGGTAATCTTCCAAGAGCAGCTGTCGAGTTAGCAAAAGACTGGAGAACTGACAAATACTTGAGAAGACTTGAAGCTTTAATGGCTATTGGCGATAAAGAGAATAGCTTTATAATCTCAGGAACGGGTGATGTGTTAGAACCAGAGGGTGATGCCATAGGTATAGGATCAGGTGGAAATTATGCTTTGGCTGCTGCTAAAGTTTTATTAGATACAGATTTGAGTGCTGAAGAAGTTGCTAAAAAAGCAATTCAAGTTGCATCTGAAATTTGTGTATTCACTAATAATAATATTAAAATTGAAAAAATTTAATGAAAGACACAAACGTTACACCTTTTCCAAAAGAAAAGACTGAAAAGAAAGATAGCTCTTTAGTCAGTTCTTTATCACCTAGAGAAATAGTTTCTGAATTAGACAGATATGTTGTTGGACAAAATAAAGCTAAAAAGGCAGTGGCTATAGCTTTAAGAAATAGGTGGAGAAGACAAGCTTTAAAAGGTGAAATGAAGAATGAAGTTTTACCTAAAAATATTTTAATGATTGGGCCAACTGGAGTTGGTAAAACAGAAATTTCTAGAAGACTATCTAAGTTAGCTGAAGCTCCTTTTGTAAAGGTGGAGGCTACAAGATTTACTGAAGTTGGATATGTTGGAAGAGATGTTGAACAAATCATAAGGGATCTTCTTGAAATTGCAATTGCAATGGAGAAAGTAAAAAAAAGAAAAGAAGTTCATACGAAGGCACAAAAATTAGCAGAAGAAAAAGTTTTGGATGCGCTAGTTGGAAATAAAGCAAGTCTTGCTACTAGAGAAAGTTTTAGAAAAAGATTAAGAGATGGTGATTTAGATGATAACGAAATTGAAATTGAAGTAAATAATAGTGGCTCTCAAGCTGCATTTGAAATTCCAGGAATGCCCGGAGCAAACATTGGAATGATAAATATTGGAGAGATGATTGGAAAATCTGTTGGTAATAAACAGAAAAAGAAGAAAATGACTGTCAAAGAATCTCATGAAATTTTAATTAATGATGAAGCTGACAAGTTAATAGAAGAAGATAAAATTATAAAATCAGCAAAAGATTCAACGGAAAATAATGGGATAGTTTTTTTAGATGAAATAGATAAAATTTCAGGAAGAACAGATAGATCTGGTGGAGATGTTTCTAGAGAAGGAGTACAAAGGGATTTACTTCCTTTAATTGAGGGAACAACAGTAAGTACAAAGTACGGTACAATTAAAACTGATCATATCTTATTTATTGCATCTGGAGCTTTCCAGCTTGCTAAACCTTCGGACTTACTTCCAGAGTTACAAGGTAGACTTCCAATAAGAGTTGAACTTGAAGCTTTAACCAGTGATGACTTTAAAAGAATTCTTAAAGAACCAGACTATAGTTTGATAAAACAATATGTTGCTCTTTTAAAAACAGAAAACGTTGAGCTAGAATTTTCTGATGATGGTATTGATGCAATTGCCAATATGGCTTCAGAAGTTAACAACACTGTAGAAAATATTGGCGCTAGAAGGCTTCATACTATTATAGAAAGAATATTAGATGATATTAGTTTTACTGCAACAGATAGGGCAGGTGAAAAAATTATAATAGATTCTAACTATGTGAAAGAAAATCTAGATGAGCTCGTTAAGGATACGGATTTATCTAAATTTATTCTTTAAATTTGTTTTTATTTTTAAGATAAATATAAAAAGCTCCACTGCCACCATCTTCAATCTTAGCATCTGTTGTTTCAATAATAAATTGAGTTAAACTTTTATTTTTTTCAATAAATTCTGGAACTGAATATTTTAGTATGCTCAAATCTTTTGAGAGGTAAGGATTTTCTATATTTTTAGATCTTAGTCCTTTGCCTGTAATCACTATTATTTTAGTAACATTTTCATCAAAACATTTTTGAATAAATTGTTCTACGGCCTTATTTGCTTCTTCAATAGTGTAACCATGCAGATCTATTTTCTTTATCTTCTCGTATCTTATATTTTTTTTAAGAATAAAATCTTTATTGGGAATTTTCTCTTTAGTGTTTAAAAAGTTTTCCCAGTCCTGCTTGTTTTTGTCTGGGTTATTTATATCTTTTTGTTTTACTGAATTTTTATTAAGAATTTTTTTTTTATTATTTAGGAAATTTTCCCAATCTTCTTTATCTTTGTCTGTTATCTTCTTAATCAATTAGGTAATAGTATTAATTAATAGCCAATTTGGATTTGATGATTTAATGTCTTTTGAAAAAACCCAAGTATCATAAACGGTTTTGATTTTCTCACTATCTCCTGACACAATTTTTTTATCTTTGTCTTTTATACATGTTATAATTTCACTAACAAAATCCACAGTAACTTCTAAGCTATCTTCAATTTTTTTATGCGTTTTAATTACAGCTGACTTAATCCCTATAAAAGTTATTTCAGCAAAATGACCTTTATTAGCTCTATCTTCAAGCGCCTCTTTAAACTGATCATAAATTTTTTTACTTAAAAGAGGTTTACTTGCTATCAGCTTATTATCACTATCACTAAAATCTGTAATAATTGTTTCATAAGCAATTTTTGCACCTTTTAAAAATTCTTTTTGTGACACTTCATCAAAATTTTCACTAACTGGTTTTGGAGTTATATTTGTTTTTTGAAATTCCTTTTCAAATTGTGGTGGAATTTTTCCTTCGAAACCAGTTTTTTTACCAAGTATTCCTCTTAAACGAAGAAAAATAAAACCAGCAATCATTGCTAAAAGAATAATATCAATGTACTCAAAACTATAACTCATAATTTAATAATATTTACTATGTTGATTAATTACAACTAGCAATTTAGACTAAGGACAAATGAACACATTTTTATTATTATTAGTTGGTATTCCAATCGTTGAGATTTATTTGTTTATCAAGCTGGGTTCTCAAATTGGAACCTTTAACACCATTTTACTTATCTTTATTACAGCTTTTTTTGGCATTATCTACGCAAGATATGAAGGTTTTAACACTCTTAAGTCTGGAATGTCCCAAATGGTAAAAAATGAACTTCCAGTTTATGAGATTATTTCAGGGGCTGCTTTAGCGTTTGCAGCATTACTTTTGATCTTACCTGGTTTTGCTACAGACTTCTTAGGATTATTGATAATATTTCCACCGACAAGAAAATTGATATTTAAAAAAGTATCAATTAAACAAAAACCCATAAATAAAAAACAAGATTTTATTAATGGTGAATTTGAAGATATAGAGGATGAAAATGACAGAAAACTTTAAAATATTAGCTGAGTTTGTAAAAGATATTTCAGGCGAAACAGCAGATATTCAAACTTATATTTTTGTTAAAGAGCAAATTTCAAAATATCATCTAAATATAGATATAAATTCAAAAGCTTTAAAAAATAAAATGATTGAGGTTAATACAACCTTGAAGTTTGATGATAAGGAATTAAGTGAAAAAAGATCATACTTTGAAATAATTTATACTTCTATTGTTAAAATTGATGATGCTATAAATGATAAAAAAGATTTGGAAAAAATTATATTATGCGATGTTCAAAATAAAATTTACCCCAACCTGGAAAAAGCATTTCTAAATTTAATTCATAATTCTGGATTTCCAGAAGTAACCATAGATAAAAAAATAGATTTTACAGAGCTATATAAACAAAGAGCTAATTAAAAAAATTTTTCTTTAAACTGCTTTTTAGATATTCCTTATGTAACTTAAGCTCATCCTCAGTCGGCTTAATAACTTTTTTATAATACTGATTAATATTGTTTGCATTTATTATCATTTTTTCATTATCTTCATTTTTAAAATTTAATGTGGGCTCTTTTTGGTCTAATAAATTAATATAAACTTTGGCTAATAAATCACAGTCTATAAGGGCGGTATGTTGTGTTCTTTTTGAATTGTCTACTCTGTATCTTTTGCACAATGCATCAAGACTTATAGGAGAGCCTGGAAATTTATCCCTAGCTAAAGCAAGTGTGTCTACAACATTTTTACTGTCTAATTTTTCCTTACCTAGTAATGCTAATTCATTATTTAAGTGAGATAAGTCAAATTCAGCGTTATGTATTACGAGTCTCTTATTTTCTATGAAACCCAAAAACTCATCCACTATATCTCCAAACTTTTTGTGGGTAGATAAAAATTCATCTGTATAACCATGAACTTCTAGGGCTTTTTCAGAAACTTTTCTTTCAGGATTAAGATAGCAATGAAATCTATTTTTGGTTGGTATCAAATTTTCTAACTCGATGCATCCAATTTCTACAATTCTATGTCCGTCTCTAACAGATAGTCCTGTTGTTTCAGTGTCTAGTATCACTTCTTTCATTTTATATAATTTTTTTTAGTATTTTTTTTACACTTTTCTTAACAAGCTTATTGGTAAAATTATTTTTAATAACATGATTGGCTTTTTTCTTTTTATAGTTTAGTGGTAACTGTATTTTTTTAAACTGATTATATAAATTTAAATTAAAATTATCTCTTTTTTTTAGTCTTTTAATAATTTCACTTTTTTTTGACTGAACAAAAACTATTATATCACTTTTTTGGTTTAATTTATTTTCTAATAAAAGAGGAATGTCTAAAATTATAGCTTTTCTTTTTTTATTTTTTTTTAAAAAAATAGTTAATTTCTTTCTAACTTCTGGATGAATAATTTTAGTAATTTTTTTTAAATTTTTTTCACTATCCTCTATTGCTTTTATAATTTGTATTTTGTTTGCTGGAAATACTGAAAAATATTTAGGTAAATTTTTTTTTAATTTTCTAAAACAATTTTTGTTTTTTTTATATATGCTTGCTACTTCTTGATCAGCATTAAAAACTGGATAACCAAAAAGTTTAGCAATATGGCTTTTTCCAGAACCAATATCTCCTACAACTGCAATTTTAATCATACATCTAAAAGATTAATTATTTCATTGTCTACTTCTGGTACAACTTTATGCCAGATAAAAAAGGCTTTTTGAGCTTGATAAATAAACATCATTTTACCATTTTTTGTTATTCCACCGTACTTTTTTGCATTTTTTAAAAAATTTGTTTCTGGTGGGTTATAAATTACATCATAAAAAAATTTGTCTTCGCTTATTTTTTTATAATTAATATTAATTTCATCTTCCACTTTTAATCCAATGCTTGTTGCATTTATAATTATATCAAAATCTAAAATTTCTCCCCATTTAACTATTTCAATTTCTGGAAAGTGTTTCTTTAACTCTATTGCTTTTAATTCTGTTCGATTACTTAAATAAATTTTTTCAATTTGCATTTTTTTTAGCGCAACAATAATTGAAGGAACAACTCCACCCGCCCCAAGTATTAGAGCTTTTTTATTTTTAGTTTCTTGTTCTGTTTTTTCTAAACTAAGTTTAAAACCTTCAATATCAGTGTTATCGCCTAAAATTTTATTATCCTTTTTATAGATTGTGTTCACTGATTGAGAAATTTTTGCTTCTTCGCTTAATTCATCTAAAAAAGGTACAACCGTTTTTTTAAATGGTACTGTTACATTTATTCCATGAATTTTTTCTTCTCTGATATTAAAAATTAAATCTTTTATCTCATTATTATTTAAAAGCTTTTTTTCATAGGTTGCATTAATTTTATATTTTTTTATCCAATAATTATGTAATTTTGGTGATAAGCTATGATCAATTGGATTTCCTATAACTAAAAAAGTTTTTTTCATTTTATAATTTTAAGATATTCTTTAATTTTTTTGACTGGAAGGCCCATAATTGTATCTTCATCTCCTTCTATCTTTGAAAATAAATTTCTTCCTTCTCCTTCAATTTGATAAACATTATAAGCATAGAGATCCTTATCAGAAATTTTTTTTAAGTAGTTCTCTAATTCTAAAAAAGTCATATTTTTCATGGTTAATGAGGCTTTATCAGTGTAATTCCATATCATCGATCCACCCCTTGATATACAAACTGAACTTATCAATTGATGAGTTTTTCCATTCATCCTTTTAAGTATTTCTAGGGCCTCTGCTCTATCGTTTGGCTTTGATATTATTTCACCTTCTAAATCTATTACACTATCTGCTCCAAGAACTATTTCTTCTATAAATTTTTGGCTAATTTTATTAGCTTTTAATTCTGCTAAGTTTTTTGAAATAATTGTTGGAGTTGCCTTTTCTTTTTGCAAACTTTCTTTAACACTGTCCTCATCCACATTGGATGGTTCTATTTTACACTTAATGTTATTTGCCTCTAAAATCTTTTTTCTCACAACACTTTTTGATGCAAGTATTATTTCTTTAACCATTATTTTTTTTTATTTCATATATTTTAATTATTGATGCTGCGGTTTCTTCTACTGATTTTCTAGTAACATCAATTGTTGGCCATTTATATCTGGTAAATGTTTTTTTGGCTTCATTAATTTCTTTTTCTATCTTATTGATATTTGTATAATTTGTATTTTCCTTTTCTTTAAGCGCATTCATTCTATTTTTTCTAATATCAACTAATCGCTGAGGTTCAGTTGTTAAACCAACTACACAAGAAAGATTAGGATTCTTTTTTAAGCTTTCTGGTATTGATTGCTCATTTACCAAAGGAATATTTAAAGTTTTATAACCTCTGTTAGCAAGATAAATTGATGTTGGTGTTTTGCTTGTTCTGCTTACTCCCAATAATATTAAATCCGCTTTATCTACATCTTCAACAAGATTTCCATCATCATGGGCCATGGTAAATTGGATGGCCTCTATTCTTTCATAATACTCCTCGTTTAAAGCATGTTGCCCACTTGGGACGTGGGATGCCTTTTGATTTAAAAGTTTAGAGAAGTTCATTATTAAATTTCCCAAAACACTAAAGCATGGAATTTTTTTTTCATCTCCTTTGTTTGCTAAAAACTTTGCAAGAGAAGTGTCAACAATTGTATATAAAATTATTGCATTATCATTTTTTTTCGCCTCATCGATTATTTTAGAAACTTGATTTTCTGTTCTAGTAAAAAAATAAGATTTAACATCATATTCTATGTTCTTGAATTGAGCTTTAATCGCTAAAAAAACCCTATCCAGTGTTTCACCCGTGGAGTCAGAAATAAGGTATATTTGATATGTATTACTCATAAATAAAATGTTGATAATTAAGTATTATTTTTATCATTCTTTAAAATAATCTTGTTTGTTATTTTTCTTTGTAAAAACCCATTTTTATAAACATTAATAAACATGTTAAGAAATAATATACATTTTATCTAATAATATTAAATAAACCCTTAAATTTAAGACTATGTTCTAATTCTATAAATTATTAATTGTTGATAAATAATGTATAAAAACTGAAAAACAATTAATTACCATTATTCACATACTATATAACTAATACTATAATTAATTATTTACTTATTATTATGACACCTATTCAAGACACCATAATAAACAAAAAAACAAATAATTCTCCAATATGGTTGATGAGACAAGCGGGTAGATATTTACCAGAATTTAGAGAAATTAGAAAATTAAATTCAGATTTTATAAACTTATGTTTAAATGAAAACTTATCTTCAGAAATAACCTTACAACCTCTTAAAAGATTTGATTTAGATGCTGCAATAATTTTTTCTGATATTTTAATGGTCCCACATGGATTGAACCAAGAAGTAAAATTTGAAAAAAATTTTGGTCCAAAACTAGGTTCATTAGATTTAGAAAAAATATCTAAGATTGATGAAATTGATTTTATAGAAAAATTATATCCTGTTTATAAATCAATTAAAAAGGTCAGTGAAAACACTTTAATAAAAAATAAAAACTTAATAGGGTTTGTGGGTGCACCATGGACATTATTAGTTTATATGATTAATAAACATTCCCCCAAAAAAAAATTAGTAAAAGATTTTTTTAAAGATGAATTTTTAATAAATAGAATTTTGATAATTTTAGAAAAGTTTTTGAAATTACATATTGACCAGCAAATTAAAAACGGTGCAACAGTAATTCAAATTTTTGACAGTTGGGCTGGTCTCTTAGAAAAAAAAGATCTACCAAACTATGTATATGTGCCAACATTAAATTTAGTGAATTACATTAAATCACTAAATATTCCTGTAATTTGTTTTCCAAGAGGAATAAAAAATTATAAAAATTATTGTGATATTGTTAAACCTGATGTGATTAATATTGACTATGATGTTGATCCTGTCTCGATATGTAGAGAAATAAAAATACCAGTTCAAGGTGGCCTTGATCCTAAAGTTTTGTTAACAGATAATGAAAATTTGAAAAAAGAAACATTAAAATATTTAAACATCTTTAAAGATCATCCCTATATATTTAATTTGGGTCATGGGGTGTTACCCGAAACCAATCCCGACATGGTCGACTACTTGGTCAAAACAGTGAAAGATTATTAAATGAAAAAAGCAGTAATTTTATTTAACCTTGGTGGTCCTGATAAAATTGAAAATGTAGAGCCATTTTTATTTAACTTATTTAATGATCCTGCAATTTTAAATCTACCAACTATATTAAGATACCCTTTGGCAAAATTGATATCCAACAGAAGAGCACCAGTTGCTAAAAAAATCTATGAAGAGCTTGGTGGCTCCTCACCGATATTAAAATTAACCAAGGAACAATCAGAAGCGCTTGAAATAAAGTTAAACCAAGCTGAAACTGACAATGAATATAAATGTTTTATTGTAATGAGATGTTGGAACCCAAGAGCAAATGATGTGATCAAAGATGTTCAGCTATTTGACCCCGAAGAAGTTATTTTAATGCCCCTTTATCCACAATATTCTGCCGCAACCTCTGGGTCTTCAATTAAAGAATGGAAAGATGTCTGTAAAAAAAATAACTACAAAGTTAAAACAAGCACAATTTGTTGTTACCCTACAGATCAAAATTTTATCAACGCACACACAAAAGAAATAATAAAAAAAATTAAGGATCTTAAAAATTTTAAACTAATATTTTCTGCTCATGGCCTGCCAGAAAAAAATATTAAAAAGGGAGATCCATATCAATGGCAAGTAGAACAATCTGTTAAAAAAATAGTTGAGAATTTGAACATTGAAAACTTGGATTGGATATTAAGTTATCAAAGTAGAGTTGGTCCACTGAAATGGATAGGACCATCCACTGAAGATATAATTGTTGAAAATTCTAAACTCGGCAAGCATATCGTGTTGGTCCCTATCGCATTTGTTTCTGAACACTCAGAAACATTGGTTGAACTAGATATAGAATATAGGGAAATAGCAAATGCTAATGGATGTAAAAATTATACACGTGTTCCGGCTCTTGGCATTAATGAGGATTTTATTAAAGCAATGTCGGAATTAATAATAAAAAAAAATGAATATAAATTAAGTGAAAATCTTTATCCTCCAAAAATTCAGTGTCCTTCAAATTTCAAAAAGTGTCCTTGTTTAAATTATGAATAGTTATTTACTGTTTAAAAGTCTTCATCTAATAGCCATAATTTCTTGGATGGCTGGCCTTTTATATCTTCCAAGAATTTTTGTTTACCATGTTGAAAATATTGATCATAAAATTTCATCCACAATATTTAAAACAATGGAAAGAAAATTATTTTATTTTATCATGATGCCAGCAATGATTTTATCCTGGATTTTTGGATTAATATTAATCTCTGTTATTGGCTTTGAAATTATTTTAACCCTTTGGTTAAAACTAAAATTAATATTAATAACTTTATTAACAATTTATCATTTCTATTTAGGTAAATTACTCAATGATTTTAAACTAGATCAAAATACTAAATCCTCTAAATTTTTTAGAATAATTAATGAAGTACCAACAATATTGCTTATTTTGGTTGTTTTTATTGTTATATTTAAACCGATCTAGGCTTGAAATACTCGTTAGAGTATATATATTCAAATCATCCAACAACCTTAATCACAATCCCTCAACATGAATATTCAAGAACTAAAACTAAAATCCTCCGAACAATTAATAGCTCAAGCAGAAAAGCTTGGGATTGAAAATGCTAGCACACTTAGAAAACAAGAAATTTTATTTGCTATACTAAAAAAAGTTGCAGAAAAAGAGGAGATAACTGGAGCTGGAGTGTTACAATTATTACAAGATGGATTTGGTTTTTTAAGAGCAATGGAATCAAACTATTTAGCTGGACCAGACGATATCTATGTTAGTCCAAGTCAAATTAGAAAATTTGGTTTAAGAACAGGAGACACAGTCGAGGGCCCTGTTAGAGCGCCCAAAGAGGGAGAAAGATATTTTGCATTATTACAAGTAGAAAAAATAAATTTTGAAGAACCAGAAAAAGCTCGTCACAAAATTGCGTTTGATAATTTAACCCCACTCTACCCAAATAAACAAATGGTGATGGAAGTTGAGACAACCAAAATTGAAAAAAAACCAGATTTAACCCCAAGATTAATTGACCTTGTAAGTCCAATTGGAAAAGGTCAAAGATCAATAATTATATCTCCTCCTAAAGCAGGTAAGACAATGATTTTACAAAGTATTGCAAACTCAATTGCAAAAAACTATCCAGAAAGTTACTTGATGGTTTTATTGATTGATGAAAGACCAGAAGAAGTAACGGATATGAAAAGAACGGTTAAGGGTGAGGTTATCAGTTCTACCTTTGATGAGCCTGCATCAAGACACGTTGCTGTAGCTGAAATGGTAATTGAAAAAGCAAAACGATTAACCGAGCATAAAAAAGATGTAGTAATTTTATTAGATTCAATCACAAGATTGGGTAGGGCTTATAATGCAGTAATCCCAAGTTCTGGAAAAGTATTAACAGGTGGAGTTGACGCGAACGCTCTTCAAAGACCAAAAAGATTTTTTGGTGCTGCAAGAAACATTGAAGAAGGTGGATCTTTAACAATCATCTCAACAGCTTTGATTGATACGGGATCAAGAATGGATGAAGTAATTTTTGAAGAATTCAAAGGAACTGGAAATAGTGAAACAGTTCTAGATAGAAAAATTGCTGAAAGAAGAATTTATCCAGCAATTGATATAACTAAATCTGGAACAAGAAGAGAAGAATTATTGTTTGATAAAGATGACCTTTCAAAAATGAATGTGCTAAGAAGAATTATCAGTCCAATGGGAACAATGGATGCTATTGAGTTTATTAATTCAAAACTTAAAGAAACAAAAAGTAATGCAGATTTCTTTAGCTCAATGAATAAACCAGCTTAACACAGTTGTACCCTCACCAATTAATTTAAAGTTTTACAGAACTACAAAATTGAAGCTATAATATTAGCATGACAATTTATGCTCTCTCTACTGGTCCAGGAATTTCTGGAATAGCAATTGTTAGAGTTTCTGGAGAAGACACCAAGAAAGTAATAAAGCTATTAACAAATATACAGCTGCCTAAGCCAAGAGTTGCTACATTAAGAAAAATCAACAAAATCAATACTTCTGAGCTAATTGATGAGGGTATAATATTGTGGTTTCCTGGCCCTGAGAGCTACACAGGCGAGGATATGGCCGAATTTCATATACATGGTAGCAAAGCTGTAATTGACGCCTTGCACCACTCTATTTCAAAAATTGAAAACTGTCGTCTAGCTGATCCTGGAGAGTTTACAAAACTTGCTTTTCAAAACGGAAAAATAAATTTGCTTAAAGCAGAAAGTGTTTCAGATTTAATTTCGGCAGAAACTGAAATTCAAAGACAACAAGCAATAAAAATTATGAATGGAAAATCTGCATATAAATTTAATATTTTAAGAGAAAAACTTTTAAAAATTTTATCTCACGTTGAAGCAAAAATAGATTTTCCAGATGAAGACCTGCCTGAAGATATTTTGAAAAATATTAAAAAAATTTCCAATGAAGTAATTTTAAATATTAAAAAAATTTTAGATGATCAAAAAGTTGGAGAAAGGATTAGAGAAGGTTTTAAGATTGCAATCGTAGGACCAACCAACGCTGGAAAGTCTAGTTTACTAAATCACCTTTCTAATCGAGATGTAGCAATCGTTTCAGAAATTGCTGGAACTACAAGAGATGTGATCGAGACGCATTTAAATATTGATGGTTATCCAGTTGTTGTTTCTGATACTGCGGGAATTAGAGATTCTAAAAATGAAATAGAAAAAAAAGGAATAAAATTAGCACTTGATAAAGCAGAAAATGCAGACTTAAAGCTGATCGTTATAGACGCTAAAAACATTGATTTTAAAGGAGTTTTGAAGGAATTGATGGATGAAAATGCAATTCTTGTAGTTAATAAATCTGACCTTTTAAAAGAAGATTTAAATTTTGAAATAAAAAATTATGAACATGTTTTAATTTCAGTAAAAAACAATCTCAACGTAGAAGGTTTAATTTTAAAAATTAAAAATAAATTGAAAAATAAATTTATCACAAGTGAAGATATTTTAATTACCCGTGCAAGACATAGACAACATCTTGAACAAAGCTTAAATTATTTGAAAAACTTTGAAGAAAAAAATGAAGCAGAGGATTTTGATAAAGCTGCAGAAGATCTTCGTTTAGCCACACGACACTTAGGAATGATAGTTGGAAAAGTAGATGTTGAAGAGATATTAGGTAGTATTTTCAATGATTTTTGCATTGGCAAATAATCAACATTTAAGGGGTTTTTTAGCCTATTTTCTCTATTTTAGTTGATAGCTATAACTAATTCTTCAATTTTAATCATAAAAATGTAGTCTTAATTAGCTTAAGAAATATTTATTAAAAAAATACTGTCTGCTTGTAAATATTTATATCAGTTATAAATTTAACTTATGAAAAATGATTTATCATTTGAGGTAGTAGTTATTGGAGGAGGACATGCTGGTTGTGAAGCTGCCGCAGCGTCTGCTCGTCTTGGTGTTAACACTGCCCTATTTACACACAAAATTGAGACCATAGGAGAGATGTCTTGTAACCCAGCGATAGGTGGTCTTGGTAAAGGTCACCTTGTTAGAGAGATAGATGCCTTAGACGGTGTGATGGGAGAGGTTGCTGATAAATCAGGTATACAATTTAGATTATTAAATAGAAGCAGAGGGCCAGCGGTACAAGGACCTAGAACACAATCAGACAGATCATTATACCGTAAATATATGCAAGAAAAATTACTAAACTGCTGTAATTTAAGCGTTTTTTCTGATCCTGTAATAAGATTTATTTTTAATAAAAACACTATAAGTGGTTTTGAAACAAAGTCAGGAAAAAAAATTTTATGTAACAAGCTAATCTTAACAACGGGCACATTTTTGAATGGTTTGATTCATATTGGTGATGAGAGAACACCAGCTGGAAGGTTTGATGAGAAGCCTTCAACAGGGTTAAGTGAACAACTTGAAAAATATGATTTCAAAATAGGAAGACTTAAGACAGGGACACCACCAAGACTAGATGCTAGAACAATTAAATATGACAATTTAGAAGAACAGTTTGCAGATGAGGATCCTTACTTTTTTTCTTTCTTAACTAAAAAAAATATAAATAAGCAAGTTTCATGTCGGATGACTTATACGAATGAAAAAGTTCATAAGATAATCCAAAAAAATTTAAAAAGAAGCGCGATGTATTCAGGTAGCATACAGGGGGTTGGTCCACGATATTGTCCTTCAATAGAGGATAAGATAGTAAAGTTTGCAGATAAGGACCGTCATCAGATATATTTAGAGCCTGAGGGCCTAAATGACCACACAATATACCCTAATGGAATATCTACTTCACTACCTGAAGATGTTCAGCTAGAAATTTGTAATAATATCAACGGTTTAGAAAATGTTGAGATAATTAGACCAGGATATGCCATAGAATATGACTATATTGACCCTAGAGAACTATTTTTAACTCTTGAAACTAAAAAAATTCAAAATTTATATCTTGCTGGACAAATAAATGGGACGACTGGTTATGAAGAAGCTGCAGCTCAAGGATTAATTGCTGGAATTAATGCTGCGTTATCATTTAAGAAAGAAGAGCCATTTATTTTAGATAGGTCAGATGCATACATTGGAGTTATGATAGATGATTTGGTAACGAAGGGTGTTGCAGAGCCTTACAGAATGTTCACTTCAAGAGCAGAATACAGATTAAGTCTCAGAGCAGATAATGCCGATCAAAGGTTAACAAATAAAGGAATTGAAATTGGATTAATATCAAAACAAAGGGAAGATATTTTTAAAGATAAAGAACATAAATTAGGAATAATATCCAAAATAATGTCTGAATCATCAATATCTCCAACAAAAATAAACAATTTTAATATTAAAATTGCAAAAGATGGTATTATAAGGAAATCTAATGAAATATTAACTCAAAAAGGTGTTAATATGAAAAAAATAAGAGAAATTTGGCCTGAAATTCCTTATTTTGATAAAAAAATAGACGAGCAAATTGAAATAAATGCTCATTATAGAGGTTATCTTAAAAAACAAAAAGCAGATATATTAGCATTTAAAAGAGACGAAAACTTAGTTATACCTGAAAATGTTAATTATGATGATCTTTCTGGACTATCAAATGAGGTAAAAGCCAAATTTAAACAAATAAAGCCAAAAACTATGGGACAAGCACTGAGAATTGATGGAATAACTCCTGCAGCTGTATATATTTTGTTGTCACATGTAAAAAGAAAGTCTATTAAGCTAATAGCTTAATGGAAGAAATTTTTAAAAAATATTCACTACTAAAATACCAAAATGTTCCACGTGAAACATTAATTGAGTTTGAGCTATTTATATCAATGCTACAGCAGGGAAATGATAAAATTAATATAATAAGTAAAGAAACTGCCAAAAATGAAGTTATTAGAGCTCGTCATATAATTGATTCAGCACAAATCATTGAATTTGTTGATTTAAATAGCAATATTATAACAGATATAGGTTCAGGTGGAGGTATGCCAGGTATAATTATATCAATTATGATTAAAAATCGAAAAAATTTAGCCAAAGTTCATTTATATGAAAAAAGTCACCATAAAAGCTCTTTTTTAAGAAAAGTATCTAGAGATTTAAAATTAAATACTGAAGTTATGCAAGAAAATATTTTTGAGGCACAAAATTTAGACTCGGGTACAATAATGGCAAGAGCTTTTAAACCTTTACCAATAATTTTAGATTTAGTTTATAAAAATTTTAGCAATTATAAAAATTTAATTGTATTCATGGGAAAAAACGGAGAAAAAGTTTTAGAAGAAACTTTAATGAATTGGGATTTTGATTTTGAAAAAAAAAAAAGTATTACGAGCGAAGACTCATTTTTATTAAATATAAAAAACATTAAAAAAAAAAATTAAAAAACTAAATGCAAATTATTTCTGTCATAAATCAGAAGGGTGGAGTTGGAAAAACAACAACAGTAATTAATCTTGCAGCAGGTTTAGCCCAACAAGAGAAAAAAGTTTTAGTAATCGACCTTGATCCACAAGGAAACGCTACTACAGGACTGGGTCTATCCAATTTAGAAAGTTCAACCGAAACTATTTATGGAGTGTTGAATGGTTCGAAGGTGATTTCTGATGTTATTAAGAAAACGGAGTTCAAAAATTTAGATATCATTACTTCGAATGTCGATTTATCTGGGCTTGAGGTTGAGACAGCTGATGATAGCATGAGAGCATTTATTTTAAAACGTGAATTAACCGCTTATTTAAATGATTCTAGAGCAACCTATGATTATGTGCTTATAGACTGTCCACCATCACTAAGCTTGCTTACAGTTATGGCTCTTGTGTCTTCTCACTCACTATTAGTTCCACTGCAGACTGAATTTTTTGCTCTGGAGGGTTTAACCCAGCTAATGAAAACTATAGAACGGATAAAAGTTAATTTAAATCCTGAATTAAAAATTAGAGGCATACTTTTAACAATGTTTGATAAAAGAAATAAGCTATCCACACAAGTTGAAAAAGAAGCAAGAGACTATTTTAATGAAAAAGTTTATCTAACAGTGATTCCAAGAAATGTTAGACTGTCTGAGGCACCATCTCATGGCATGCCAGTTTTAATGTATGATAAATCTTGTCCCGGTAGTAAATCATATTTTAACTTTACAGATGAATTTATTAATCAAGAACAAAAAATAGGGAGCGCCGCATAATGGATGCAAATAAAATAAAAAAAGGCCTAGGTAGAGGTTTGTCATCTTTAATAGGTGAAACAAAAGTAGAAATAAATATCAATAAAGTTTCGATATCTGATCTCGTAAGTAATAAATTTCAGCCAAGAAAAACATTTGATGAGGAAAGTTTACAAGATTTAACTAACTCAATAAAAGAGAGGGGTATTATTCAGCCAATTATTGTCAGAAAGTCTATTGAAGATAACTCAAAGTATGAGATAATTGCAGGTGAGAGAAGGTGGTTGTCAGCACAAAAAGCAGGGCTACACGAAGTTCCAGTGGTTATAACGAACGTAGACGATTTAAAATCTTTAGAATTTGCAATTATTGAAAATGTTCAAAGAAATGATTTAAACGTAATAGAAGAAGCACAGGGTTACCAGCGTCTTATTGAAGAGTTTTCATATGATCAAGAAAAAGTAGCGCAATTTATTGGAAAAAGTAGAAGCTATATTGCTAATTGTTTGAGGTTACTCAACCTTCCACAAGCAGTTTTAAAGTTAATTCAAACGCAAAAATTATCAGCAGGACATGCAAAAATTTTAGTAGGTCTGGATAATGCAGAGTTTGTTGCAAATAAAATAATTGAAAAAAATCTTTCAGTTAGGCAAGTAGAAAATTTTGTTAAAATATTTAAAACTAAAAAGCACTCTCTTAAAACATCTAAGGATATTAACCTACAAGTCTTGGAGAACTCAATTAGAGAAAAAATTGGTCTTAATGTTTTAATTAAAAATAAAAAAAATAATTCAGGATCTTTATTATTAGAATATAAAGATCTAGATCAGTTGAATAAAATAATTGAAATTATAAAATCTAATTATTAGTTTTTTTTGAATTATTAATTATAAAATCTGCTAATATATTTTTTGCAAGCGCTGAGTTTTTTTTAACTAAAAGTTCAATTTCATTAGTTTTATAAATTAACTGTTCTAATCCATCTTTTTTCCAAGACCTTATTTGTTGAATAACAAGAGGTTTGTCTTTCCAAAAAATTGGTGGTTTACAAGCAGAAATTGCTTGTTCAATATTATTTTTTTCATCAACTAATTCATAAATTTTAACTAGTCTTTTTAGTTTAGCTAATAATGTTCTAATAATTATGATATTATCTTCGTCTGAATAGTTGTTTTCACCTAAAATAGTGACTGTTTTCCTAGTATTTTTAGCTAATGAGTGATCTACGAGTTCTGAAGCACTATAATTGTCTGCAAGGTTAGTTAACTTAATTATTTCTTGAATGTTCAAATTTTTTTTATTTAATGAAAAATTTTCAATCTTTTCTAATTCATTATTCAGATTTTTTCTATCACCCCTGCTTCTTTCTACTAAAACGTTAATTAATTGCTGAGATATTGGGATTTTTTTATTTCTAAAAAAAAGACTAATAATTGAGTTTAAAGTTTGATTATTATCTTCATAAAACGGGATGCATACAATTGATTTTTGTTTTTCGAATAGTTTTCGTAAAGTTGATTTTTTTTCTAGATTTTTTGAATTTAAAATAAATTGAATATCTTCAGTTTTCTTTTCTATTAACTCTTCAATGATCTCTCTAATTTTGTCTGTTACTCTATTTATGATTATAAGCTTTTCGTTATCAAAAAATGACTTTGTAAAAACATTATTATAAAAATCATCTATATTGTCTAATATTTCTTTCTCCTCATACCTATGAATTTTATTTTGATATTTTTTTAAAAAAAAATTTTTGATAGTATCTTCTTTTAAACCCTCATTATCTCCATAAAAAAGATAAAAATTATAATTTTCTAATTTTAATTTATTTAGTTCAAATGATTTTAAAATCATCTCCTATGTCCTTAAATAAATAAAAATCTTTTCTGATATTTCGTTAATTAAATTTATTTCAATATTTTTTTGGTATTGAGAAAGATCAAATTTACTTTCAGTATTATTATAAGTAAAACTTGAATAAAATTCTTTTTGTTTAATGATTGTGTCATCATCAGTAAGAGAAAAATTTACCATAATAGAGGATCTATAGACTGAGGGATTTCCAGTTTTGTCCTTTGAAATAACATCTATCTTTTTTGAGCTTTTTAATATTAAGGCGTATCCAGACGTTGAGTTTTTATCCTCTTTGATTCCTAAAGAAGACATAACCATTTTATTTATTTTTTGATCTCCGTTAAGAGTGATGATATTTATTTGCTGCTTTAAATCATTTTTTAGATAAAGAGGCTCATAACCGCAACCCCAAAAAAAACAAAATAACAATAATAAAGTAATTTTTTTTAACATTATTTTAAAATTAAGTTTATTAATTTATCCTTTATAAAGATAGTTTTAATAATAATTTTTTCTTCTATAAATCTTTGTAGTTCTTTTGTTTTTTTAACTTCTTCAATTAAATCTGACTCTTTAATATTTTTTTGCATTAAAATTAAACCTCTTTTTTTTCCATTAATTTGTATAACTATCTTGCACAGATTACTTTGAAGATATCTATCTTTAATTTCAGGCCATAAGTAATTTTTATTAGTGGTAATTTCTTCCAGACATTCGCTTGCAAGATGTGGTGTAATAGGAAGCATTATAGTTAGAATTTTTATATAGTTAGCAATTAAGTTCTTATTAAACGACTTCCCCTCTAATAATTTATTAAAAAAAGTATAGATTTCATGTAAATTTGCGATGATAACATTATAGCTAAACTTATTTAAGCTAACGTTAATTTTATTTATTGTTTGATTGGTAAACTCTTCTATAGATTCACTAAAAATTTGATCTTCTTTTTGTTGCTGCTGAGAACTAAGAACTATTTTTTTATGCAATATCCAAAATTTTTGTATGAATTTGTATGATGCAATCATTCCTTGGTCTGACCATTGTACATCCTTTTCTGGTGGACTGTCAGATAGGATAAATAATCTAACTGCATCTGCCCCATAATCTTTAATCATTTGTTCTGGATCAATGGTATTTTTTTTTGATTTAGACATTGATTCTGAGGGACCAACTTTTACTTTTTCTGATGTATTAATTTTACTAAAAAAATCTTTTCCATTTTCAGAAAAAACTTCATCTGGGCTTAGCCATTTATTATTTTGATCTTTATACGTTTCATGACAAACCATTCCTTGAGTAAATAAACCTTTAAACGGTTCTTTAACTTTAATTTTATCAATTTTATAATCTAGTGCTCTTGTAAAAAATCGTGAATATAAAAGATGCAATATAGCATGTTCTACTCCACCTATATACTGATCAACAGGCATCCAATAATTAACTTCATCTATATCAAAACCTAAATCTTCATTTTTAGGTGAACAAAATCTTAAAAAATACCAGGAGGAATCTACAAACGTATCAAGCGTATCCGTTTCTAGCATGCATTCCTCATCATCAATAATAATTTTCCTCCAATTTTCTTGGTGATCTAATGGATTGCCACTGGTATTAAGGTTTATGTTGTCAGGTAATTTAATTGGAAGTTTTTCCAAAGGCACTTTAACTATTTCATTATTTTTTTTATAAGCAATTGGAATGGGGCAACCCCAATATCGTTGTCTAGAAACTCCCCAATCTTTTAATCTAAAATTTATTTTTTTTTTCCTATTTTTCTTTCTTCTAATATTTTAATAGTTTCTATAATTGATTGTTCAGGAACTTTTAAGCCATCTAAAAATTTAGAATTAAAGATAACTCCTGGCCCTGTATAAGCTTCTTTTGAAACTTTAAAATCATTACCTTTATCATTAGGTTTAACTACAGAAATGACATCTAAATTATATTTCAAAGCAAAATCTAAATCTCTCTGGTCATGCGCTGGACAGCCAAATACTGCCCCAAAGCCATAATCCATTAAAACAAAGTTCGCAAAATAAACAGGCACTTGCTTAGTTTCATCAAGTGGGTTTATTGCAGTTAAATTAGTTTTAAATCCAATTTTGTCAGCTTGAGCGATAGATTCTTCTGTTGTACCTGTTTTTGAACAAGCGGCTTTAAAATTAATAAATTCTTCATTATTTTCATATAATTTTGATATTGGATGATCAACTGATACAGCTAAAAATGAAAAACCAAATAAAGTATCTGGTCTAGTTGTAAAGCAGCTAATGCTTTTAACGTTTGGATTACCCTCAACTTTAAAGTCTATTTCACAACCAAAAGATTTACCAATCCAATTCTTTTGCATAACTTTAACTTTATTAGGCCACTCATTAAGTTGATCGAGACCTTGCAGTAGATCATCTGAAAATTTAGATATATTAAAAAACCATTGACTAAGCTTTTTCCTTTGAACAGGAGCTCCTGATCTCCAACCTTTTCCATCAATTACTTGTTCATTTGCAAGAACTGTTTGATCAACTGGATCCCAATTAACATAATTTTCTTTTCTATAAACCAACCCTTTATCATAAAGTTCCAAAAAAAATTGTTGTTGATGTTTATAATAATCAGGGGAACAAGTAGATATTTCTCTATCCCAATCGATTGAAAGTCCTAACTTTTTAAGCTGAGCCTTCATTGTAAAAATATTTTTTTCAGTCCAATCTTTAGGATCTAAATTATTTTGTCGAGCCGCATTTTCAGCAGGCATACCAAATGAGTCCCAACCCATTGGATGCAGAACATTATAACCCTGAAGAGATTTATACCGTGCCAAAACATCACCAATAGTATAATTTCTGACATGGCCCATATGAATTTTGCCAGATGGGTAGGGAAACATTTCCAAGCAATAAAACTTTTTTTTACCCTCAACTATTTCTGCTTTGAATGTTTTGTTTTCAAGCCAATAATTTTGCCATTTCTCTTCTACAACTTTAAAATTATATCTTTCAGGATCCATAAATAAAATGGTTTAATCAATTAAATAATAAAACAATTTAAATTACTTAAAAATTTTTTCCAGGGATTTTGTAATCTCCAGTTTCTTCTTTTATTGTTGCAACGTCATTATTTTTAATTTGTGCTGCTTTTTTTAAAATTTCGAATTTTATTTCTCCATTTAAATCATTTTCAATTTTAGTAATCTTACAATTATTTTGAGCGCTACAAATTTTTTTATGAATGATTACATTGATAGCATCAGATCTTATTTCGTTAGTTAAAAATCTAATGGTAATTTTGATCTCTTCATTGGAAGTTTCGTTACTAAACCAATCAGTTACAATTATTCCACCTGCATAATCAACATTGTTTAAAGGGGCAAAATTTAATTTTTCTAATGAAGCTCTCCATAGAGGATTTGATGAAGCAAATTGAAAATCACCAGAACCACGATTTCCAACGTTGCCAATTTTAAAACCCCTACCTTCTTTAACATTCTTTGCTATTCTGTCATTAGCATTTGTTGGAATTTCTCTAGCATCAGTTTTTCTGTAAATTCCACAAGAATTAAGCGTTAGGGAAAATGTGATTAAAATTAAAATCAAGATTATTTTTTTGAATTGTAAAATTTTGTTCATTAGTGCAAATAAGGTTTTTAGTTAATTAACACTTTTCAGGAAAATTGCTTGAAAAAACAAGCAAAATAGTCATAAAAAATGTGATATTTATGCAACAAATAGAAAAAAAATTGTTAAAAAATGCTAAAAAACAGCAAATATATAAATTTACGTATATTTATTATGCATTCATTAATGAAAACAATAACAAAAGGAATAAACATGAATGATATGAAAAAAATAGGATTAACAGCTTTAGCTGGTTCTCTTGTTGCATTCTCAGCTAACGCTGCAGAAATGTCAGTAAGTGGTGCTACTGTGTTAACTTACACATCAGAAGATAGTACAGAAGTAACTGGTAACCCACTTGGTATGAAAACTAACCTAGCATTTACTGCTTCAGGTGAAGTTAACGGAATGACTGTTTCTTACATGCAAGTATCAAAAGATCAATTTGCTGGAATGTCATCAGCTAGATTATCAGTTGATATGGGTGATTTAGGAAACTTATCATTAGACCAAGGTTCAGGATCTGGATTAGCTACAATCGATGATAAAACGCCGACTGCTGCTGAAGAAATCTGGGATGGTCTAGACACTACTACAAGTGGTAGAGTTGGTGCTGTTGGAAGTTCTGGTGTATTAAATTACGTTAACACTTTCGGTGGTGTAACTTTTAATGGTGCTATCAAAAGAGGATCAGGCACATCTAACGCTGATGGTGCTTCATCTGCTGATGGTGAAGGTTCTGGTTATGACTTCGCATTAACAACTGATGGCTCTATGTTAGGCATTGATGGCTTAGCACTAGGTTTTGGTTATGGTGAAGTAGAAGCGGGACAAACAGCTTCAACTGCAGGTGATAATGGTGATACAACTAATATGACTGGTTTCGTTAATTACTCTATCGGACCTGTAACAATTGGTTACCAAGAGTCAACTGAAGATGCTGGTGGAAACAATGGTGTAAGTCAATACTCTAACAGATGGGGTGTTGCTTTTAACATCAATGAAAACCTTTCAGTTTCTTACGGTGAAGCAGAAACTGAGTTTGCTAACAATTCAGCTGCACACGTAACTGAAGACTTAGAAGGTATCGCTATTGCATACACTATGGGTTCAATGAAAATTGCTGGAAACCAAAACGAAGGTTCTAACATGGCTGGATCTGCTGGATCAAATGATAAAATGACAGAAATTGCTGTTTCATTTGCATTCTAATACAGTTTAAAAATTATAGAAAAAAGCCCCAATTTATTGGGGCTTTTTTTTTGTCTAAAATCTAAATTAATTTATTTAAATCAGTAAGATAAGCAGCAAACTTTTCAAATGAATTTTTTGAACTTGTATAAATTGGTTTTCTAGCTTGTGCAGTACTTAATGTCTTAATTGGAGTTTTGTTGTTATAAAATTTCAAGCAATTTTCTTCCCAATCTAGATCACAAAATTTTATCATCTTTTTAATTTCATTTTCAGGATCTTCAATGATTTTTTCATATTGAGCATCATAGATTGAATTGGGAAATTTTTCTTTCCAAAATCTCATAAGATCTAAATAAAGATTATAATATGTACCAAGCTCTTTTTGATTGTATCCAAAATCTAACCCCCCCTCAAAGAAATTTTTAAAAATTGATAGACAGTTATCTTTTGGATCTCTTGAGCAATGTATAATTTTAGAATTAGGAAAAAGTATTTTAATAAAGCCAATCCATCTAAAATTTAATGGAGCTTTATCAGTTATAAAAGGCTCAGATGCGTTAAATCTTTTTAAAAAATCATAATAATCAGCTCTTAATTCATTAACAAATTCTTCATTTGAAAATAAATTGGATATATTCTCTTTTGATAAATCGTCATTCATCATAAGCTTAGTCTTGACTATTCTAGAGAGCTGAGGAAGTTCTCCTGCCCCAAAAACACTTGAATGAGAGGTTATTATTTGCTCAGTTAAAGAAGTGCCAGATCTTGGCATTCCAAGAATAAATATTATTTTTTTTTTATTTATTGTGTCAGTAATATTTGTGTCAAATTTAGCTTTTGAAAAAATATTTTTTAATTGATCAAAAAAATTAGTTTCATTATTGATATTAAAGTTTAATGATTTTCTACGTATTGTATTAGCTAAATCCAAATTGTTGAATGATTTTTCAATTAAACCCATATCTTCCTCTGCTTTTGCAAGAGCAAAAAATAAATTTGTTTTTTGGTCATCATTTAATATTAGATTATCTTTTTTAGAATTCATTTCTTCGTAATGTGAATCTTTAACTTGATATTTTTTTGACTGAGAAATTAACATATCTGCCTGTGTAAACCTTGGTTCAATTTCAAGAGTCTTTTTTGCATAATCTATTGCAAGGTCAAAATTTCCTAAACCTTGATAAGCAAGAGCTAAAGAATAAAAAATAGTTGGAATTTGTGGATTTATTTCTAAGGCTTTGTTGTATAGATCTATAGCAAATTCAAAATCGTTATTATCTCGTTTAAGGTTACCATAGTTTACATAGGCATTAACGTAATCAGGTTTTTTTTTTATTATTTTTTTAAATAAATCTTCAGATTGTTCAATTTCACCGATATTTTTGTAAACATTAGCTAAATTATTCATGATTGCTATATTGTTTGGATCCATTTTATAACCTTTGATAAAAGTCTCTTTAGCTAGTTTTAGATCACCAATACTTTGATAGGCAGATCCTAAAATATTGTATAAAATTAAATATTCAGGAATTTTTTTAATAAGCTTTTTTGTTTTACTGATTAAGATATCATATTTAGCACTATTAAATAAATTTAGTAAAATTTTAATTTCATTTTCAATATTATTCATTGTTATTTTTTATATATTATTATGATTAATAAAATAAGAAATTCCTGCAAAACCATAGTTTTTTAACAAATTTAGTTTGTTAATATTTAATTGATTAATACCACCTAGAGCAATCACTCTTACATTTGTCTTTGCTGCAAGCAGATTAAACCTTATAGGGCCTAAAAATTTTTTACTTTTATTAATTTTAAATATAGGTGATAAAAAAATTAATTTTACACCTTGTTGTTCTTTTATTTTTATTTCTGGTACAGAATGTGCAGAGCCAATAATAATAAAATCTTTTTTGAAATTACTTTTATTAAAATTTATACTTTTATTAAATGATGGCAAATACACACCATCCAAATTAAGTTTTATTGCTAATTTTAAATTGTTGGATAAGAAAAAATTTCTACCTTGTTTTTGACAAGCTCTTTTGATATTAAGAATTAACCCCTCATCATATTCTGTTTCATAATTTCTAAAAATTATTGCAACTTTTTTTGGCAATTTTCTGATATGATTTTCATCATATGTATTAATAAAAAAATATAATTTAGGTAACTTGCTATGCATAAAAGTGTTTATAATTTAATTCAGATTGAAAAAGAAATACAATCAAATATTATCAATCTTAATACCATTACTAAATCACCAAAAATTATTGCTGTAAGTAAAACACATCCTATAGACAGTATATTGCCATTGATAAATCATGGACATTTAGATTTTGGTGAAAATAAAGTACAAGAAGCAATAGATAAATGGAGTGATATAAAAAATAAAAAGAATAGCATAAAACTTCATTTAATTGGAAGACTTCAAACTAATAAAGTTAAATTTGCTTTAAAAATATTTGATTATATTCATTCATTGGATAGTGAAAAATTAGCTAATAAAATTTCTGATGAACAAATCAAACAAGGAAAAAAACCCAAGATATTTATTCAAGTTAATATTGGTAATGAAGATCAAAAATCTGGAATAAATAAAGAAAGATTGGATGATTTTTATAAATTTTGTAAGGACTTGAATTTAGATATTATTGGCACAATGTGCATTCCACCAAACAACGGAAATACAGAAAAATTTTTCTTTGAGATGAGCAAAGTAAACCAAAAGTTAAATTTTACAGAATTAAGTATGGGCATGTCAGGAGATTACTTGGAGGCAATTAAAAACAGTGCAACATATGTCAGAGTAGGTTCAAAAATATTTGGTAACAGAACTTAACCTATTTTGATTTTAGTTTTTTGATCAATTAATTTTAACAATATTTCAAAATCTTTTTTTATTAAAGCAATACATCCTGCTGTGGGTTTGTAATTGTTTGTTAAATGAATAAACACAGCACTTCCTTTGCCTGGTATTTTTCTTTCATTGTGACTAATTGAAATTATATAATCGTACTTATGATCATTTCTGTGTAGATTTTCTTTAAGTCTTTTATTCTGAGTTTTAAATTCTTCATTGTATTTTTTGTGGTTTTGATCATCACACCAAGCCATATTTTTTTTTATATTTTTTTTATAGATTTTGCACTCCGGAATACCAACACGATCTTTTCTAAAATATAATTTTCTTAATTTAAATAACCCTTTAGGAGTTGAATGATCACCTTCTTTTTTGTTAGAATTTATGCCATTTTTTCCAATACAACATCTTAATCTAAAATCATCAATTATAAGAGTGTTTTTATTTGGCACATGAATTATCATAGGTGATATTAAATATAATTATGCAAAATGTTTTTATTATAAATTTTAATTCACTATATGAAATTTTAGACGAGATAAAAGAAAATTTATCTTTTAAAATTATAAAAATTAAGAATGAAGAAGATTTAAGAAACAATCTTGATTTAGATAAAATAGATTTTCTAGTAATATCAAAAACTGACTATAAATTATTATTAAATAATAATATAACTGATAAAAACTTTTTAGATTTTAATGATTTACCTCTATCCTTAAAAAAATTATTAGAATTAATCAATATTAAATTAATAAAATTAAAATTTAACCAACAATCTAAATTGGTTATTAAAGGATATGATTTAAATTTAAATTCTAAATTTCTCTCTAAAGACAATTTAAAGTTAAAATTAACAGAAAAAGAAATTGAAATTATTTTATATTTAAATAATACAAAAATTAAACACAATGTTGCAGATTTACAAAAAAATATATGGGGTTACTCAGCAAATATGGAAACCCATACTGTAGAAACACATATATATAGATTGCGAAAAAAAATAAGCGATTTATTTGATGATGAAAAATTTATATTAAGCCATAAAAAAGGCTATTTTATTGACTAAAATAGCTTAATCTAGTCTAGCGCCAACTTTTTGGATTATCTTTGAAGACATTTCAGTTCCTTTTTCAAGACATTCTTTTGTTGAGATATTATTAATTAACCCATGAAGAAAACCAGCCGCAAAGAGGTCTCCAGCACCCGTTAAGTCTACAATTTTTAAATTTGGTTTGCTTTGACATTCTATAATTTCTTGATTTTTAATAGCAATGCTTCCTTTTTCACCACGTGTGATAATTAAAAGTTTTCCTAGTTGTTTTCCAAATTCAGTAACATCTTCAAAGCTTTTAGCATCAATTAATGCTCTGATTTCTTGTTCATTAGCAAAGGTAATATCAAGTTTATTTTTAACTAAATCTAAAAAGTCACTTTTATGTCTCTCCACACAAAATTGATCTGATAAAGACATTGCTTTAGTATTAGAGAGTGACATCGCTTTATCAAAAGCTGACTTTGGTTCTCCTTCATCCCATAAATATCCTTCTAAAAATATCATTTCACTTTCTTTTACAGCTTTTTCATTAATATCATTTTGGTTAATTTTTCCTGCAATTCCTAAAAATGTAACCATAGTTCTTTCTGCATCAGGTGTGATCAAGATTAAACAAGTTCCAGTTGGTGAAACTTCCTCTTTTTTATTATAAAAATATTGAACTTTTTCTTTAGTCAGACCTTCTTCATATTTTTTTCCCAATTCATCAGCATTAATCTTACCCACAAACCCAACATCATTTCCCAATTGAGACAGGCCAACAATAGAATTTGCAACAGATCCACCAGAAACTGTTTCTTCAATTTTAAGAGTTGATAAAAGTTTTTTAAACTCACTTTCATCAACTAGTTTCATTGTGCTTTTTGTTAATTGATTATTTATCAGATATTGATCGTCAACTTTGCAAATAACATCAACAATTGCATTACCAATTCCTAGTATTTTCATATTAAGTTTTTTTTATTTTAACTGGATTTCTTCGATTAGGATAACAAGTCGTACAAATTTTACAAGTCAAACCATGACACTCTCTGGCTTTACAAAACTCTCTTCCATAATAAATTATTTGTAGGTGTAATTTACTCCATGTTTTTTCTGGAAATATTCTTTTTAAATCTTTTTCTGTTTGAATAACATTTTTACCATTTGTTAAGCCCCATCTTTGAGCTAATCGATGTATGTGAGTATCAACTGCAAAGGCTGGAACCCCAAAACCTTGAGACATAACCACACTTGCTGTTTTATGGCCTACACCGGGCAGTTTTTCGAGGTCTTCAAAGCTTTTGGGCACTTTGCCACCATGCTTTTCTAGAAGCTGTTTAGACATTAAATAGATGCTTTTTGCTTTAACTCGAAAAAGGCCAATACTTTTAATTAATTTTTCTATTCGTTTTTTGCCTAATTTTACAAAATGCTCAGGTTTATTATATTTTGGATATATATTTCTAGTTACATTGTTAACATTTAGATCAGTACATTGTGCTGATAAAAGAACCGACATTAAGAGAGTAAAGTTACTAGTATGATCTAGTGGGATAGGGGTTGTTGGATAAAGTTTATTTAAAATTTTTAGTATTTTTTTTGCTTTATCTTTTTCATCCATTATCTAAAGTTCAATAAATCTCTCATCGAATAAAGTCCTGGTTTTTTATTAATCAACCATTTTGCAGCAGTTAGAGCTCCATCTGAATAAAGTGCTCTATCAAAAGCCTCATGATTTAATTTTATTATTTCTTTTCCACTAGAAAATGTAACTTCATGTTCACCAATAATTTCACCTTTTCTAATTGAATTGAAATTAATTTTTTTTCCATAAGGAAAAGATTTTTTATTTAAAAATTTTTTACCCATTAAGTTATAAAGGGTTTTATTTTTTCCATCTGCAATTCCTTTTCCTAGCATTAAAGCTGTTCCTGATGGGTAATCTTTTTTGTGTTTGTGATGAACTTCAAATACCTTGCTTAAATATTCTTCATTTAGTGACTTTGAGGCAATTTCAGTTAAATACATTAATAAATTAACACCAAGGCTCATATTCCCAGCTTTTAAAATTGGAATAGTTTTAGAAAATTTTTTAATCAAGGCCTCTTCTTTTTGATTAAATCCTGTTGTTCCAATTACTACTCTTTTTTTTAATTTAGATGCAATTTTTAAAATATCTAAAGTACAGTTTGGGACTGTAAAATCTATTATTACATCAGTTTTTTTAAAAGCTTGTTCAGTGTTTACATCAAGCTTGATGCCAGCAATTTTTTTACTGATAGCTTTATTTTCGGTAAGAGAAACTAATCTAAAGTTTTTATTATTTTTTGAGGATTTAATAAGCTGTTGACCCATTCTCCCTAAACAGCCAGAAATAGCTAAATTAATCTTTTTCATTTAGGAAAATATTAACCTTTTTTACTTAATTAGTCTTTAGTTTTTCCAAAAACTCCTAGCTTTTTGAAAGAATTGTTTGATACTTGGATTGGACTTTTCGTTTTCAATTTCTCTAAATTTTTCAAGTAACGCTTTTTGTTCTTTATTTAAAGAAATAGGAACTTCAGTATTTACTTGGACATAAAGGTCTCCATTTCCACTACCTCTCATATAGGGCATACCTTTACCCTTTAATCTAAATTGTTTTCCATTTTGAGTTCCATCAGGTATTTTTATTTTGGCTTTTCCACCATCAATTGTTGGTATTTCTATTGTGGTTCCTAATGCAGCATCTGCAAAAGATATAGGAAATTCAAAGAATAAGTTTTCATCAGATCTTTTAAATAAATCATGTGAATGTACATTTACAAAAAGATATAGATCACCGCTTGCCCCACCTTTGGATCCTGCTTCACCTTTTCCAGCTAATCTAATCCTAGTTCCATCATCGACACCCTTGGGTATTGTAACTGATATTTTTTTTGAAGCTTGTTTGTTACCTTGACCATTACAATCTGTGCATGGATTTGTTATTTCTTCACCAGAGCCTGCACATTGAGGACAAGTTTGTTGAACTGTAAAAAAACCTTGGTTAGATCTTACTTTACCATTTCCACCGCAAACCGTACATCTGTCTGGAGAATGACCAGGTTTAGAACCATTACCTCTGCAAGTATTACATTTTTCTGTAGTTGAGAATTTTATATCTTGTTTTTTACCCTCATATGCTTCTTCAAGGGTAATAGATAAATCATATCGAAGATCAGAACCTCTATTATTAGTTTTTCTTCTTCCCCTTGATTGTCCACCACCAAAATCTCCAAAAAAATCTTCAAATATATCTGAAAAATCAGCTCCACCAAAACCACCACCAAAGCCTCCTCCTTGTCTGCCTCCACCACCCTCAAAAGCAGCGTGGCCAAAGTTATCGTAGTTTTGTTTCTTTTCTTTATCTGAAAGGATGCCGTAAGCTTCACCAGCTTCTTTAAATTTATCTTCTGAGGCTTTATCACCTGGGTTTTTGTCTGGGTGATATTTTACAGCTAATTTACGGTAAGCAGATTTTAATTCTTCAGGGCTTGCACTTTTGCTAACCCCTAAGACGTCATAAAAATCTCTTTTAGCCATAAGTTACTTTAAGATGATAGTTGCTGTAAGTCTTAGGCGCTTTTTTCTTTATCTTCTTCTTTGCCTTCTTTGCTTTCTTCTTTAACTTCTTCAAAGTCAGCATCAACTACATTATCGTCTTTTTTTCCTTCATCATTTTTATCACCTTCTTTTGGTGAACCTTCTTTTTTCTCTTGAGATTTATAAATTGCTTCACCTAATTTCATAGAGGCTTGAACTAAAGTTTCAGTTTTCTTCTTAATTTCTTCAGTATCAGTTCCTTTAATAGCTTCTTTTAAGTCAGTTGAGGCATCTTCAATTGCTTTTTTATCAGCATCTGAAACTTTGGCACCATGCTCTTTTAAATTTTTTTCAGTAGAGTGTAAAAGAGTGTCTGCTTGATTTCTAGCATCAACAGATTCTCTTTTCTTTTTGTCCTCTTCTTTATTTGCTTCAGCATCTTTTACCATTTTTTCAATCTCTTCATCACTTAAGCCACCTGAGGCCTGGATTTGAATTTTTTGTTCTTTTCCAGTTCCTTTATCTTTAGCAGAAACACTCACAATTCCATTTGCATCAATATCAAAAGTCACTTCTATTTGAGGCACTCCTCTTGGAGCAGGTGCGATCCCAACTAGTTCAAAGTTTCCTAACATTTTATTGTCAGATGCCATTTCTCTTTCACCTTGAAGCACTCTGATTGATACAGCAGGTTGGTTGTCATCAGCTGTTGAAAATACTTGGCTTTTTTTTGTTGGTATTGTTGTATTTTTTTCAATTAATTTTGTTGAAACTCCACCTAATGTTTCAATTCCAAGCGATAAAGGTGTTACATCTAAAAGAAGGACATCTTTAACGTCTCCTTGAAGAACACCAGCTTGGATTGCAGCACCCATTGCAACAACTTCATCAGGGTTTACACTTTTATTAGGTTCTTTACCAAAAAAGTTTTTAACTTCAGCTAGAACTTTAGGCATTCTTGTCATTCCACCAACCATTACAATTTCATCAATTTCACTAGCAGTAAGCCCTGCATCTTTAAGAGCAGTTTTACATGGTGGTAATGTTCTTGAGATTAAATCTTCAACCAAAGCTTCTAATTTTGCTCTAGTCATTTTTAGATTGATATGTTTTGGACCAGTTTTATCAGCTGTTATAAAAGGTAAATTAACATCTGTTTGCTCTGCAGAAGATAATTCAATTTTTGCTTTTTCAGCAGCTTCTTTTAATCTTTGAAGAGCCAATTTATCTGATCTTAAATCAATTCCAGAATCTTTTTTAAATTCACCAATTAAATAATCAACGATTGTATTGTCAAAGTCTTCGCCACCCAAAAATGTATCTCCATTTGTAGATTTAACTTCAAATACACCATCACCCAACTCAAGGATAGAGACATCAAAAGTTCCACCACCTAGGTCATAAACAGCTATTTTTTTATTTTGTTTTTTATCTAAACCGTAAGCAAGAGAAGCAGCCGTTGGTTCATTAATAATTCTTAAAACTTCAAGGCCAGCAATTTTACCAGCATCTTTTGTTGCCTGTCTTTGAGCATCATTAAAATATGCAGGAACCGTAATTACAGCTTTAGTTACTTCTTGGCCTAAATATTTTTCAGCTGTTTCCTTCATTTTTTGAAGAATAAAAGCTGAAATTTGAGAGGGTGAGTATTTTTCCCCTCTAGCTTCAATCCAAGCATCTCCTTTTTCTGAATTTACAATTTTAAAAGGTGCAGCTGCAATATCTTTTTTTACAGTAGGGTCTTCAAAATTTCTTCCAATTAATCTTTTTACGGCAAAAATAGTATTTTCAGGGTTGGTCACAGCTTGTCTTTTTGCAGGTTGACCTACTAGTTTTTCCCCATCCTCAGTAAATGCTACAACCGAAGGAGTTGTTCTTGCACCCTCAGCATTTTCTAAAACTTTTGGCTGACTACCTTCCATGATAGACACACATGAATTTGTTGTTCCTAAATCTATTCCTATAATCTTGCTCATAATTTAATTCCTTCCCTTCATATAAGTGTTAATTTTCAATCTACAAGTTCTTACAATTATAATTAAATGTCTGAATTCTCTTTATTTTCCTCGCTTTTTTGATCATCTGGAGTTTTAGTTTTTTTTGAAACTCCGACTAATGCTGGTCTTAAAAGTCTATCTTTCATCATAAAACCTTTTTGAATTTCTTGAACTATTGTCCCAGGTTCTTTTTGATCATCATCAATTTCCATCATAGCTTGGTGTTGATTGGGATCCAATTTTTTACCAATAGAAACAACAGGTGTAATTCCATTTTTTGAAAAAATTGACACCATATCTTTACTAATAATTTCAAAATGCTCTAAAGTTTTTTTTAAAGCTTCGGTATCTTTTAATACTTCATCACTTTCTAAAATTTGTTTTGATCTCTCAAGATTATCAATTAAATTTAAAGTTTCTTTTGCAAAAGAAAATCCACCATAATCAAAAGCATCATCTTTTTCTTTTTCAAATCTTCTTCTTTGATTTTCCATTTCAGCAAAAGTTCTGGTAAGCTTATCTTCTAACTCCTTAATTTTTTCTTCAAGTGTAATCTCTTTTGCTTCTTCTGTTTTATCAGCTGAAATTTCTTGTTCTACTTGGTTCTGCTCCTCAGCTTCATTCTCTTTAATTTCTTCATTTTGGTTTTCAGAATTAATGTTTTGATCTTTTTCCATAACAACTTATATGGTATGAAATTTGATAATTGCTAGATGTTAAAGAATAAAATTATAAAATTGTTGGTAGGCACTAATAATAAAGGAAAATTAAGAGAAATTAAGGATTTATTGCCTAAAAATGTTGAAATATACTCTCCACAGGACTTTAAAATAAAAAGCCCTCCTGAAAATGGCAAGACATTTAAGGAAAACTCTTTAATCAAAGCTAAATTTTTTTCTAAAAAATCAAAAATGACATGTCTGTCTGATGACTCAGGTTTAGAAATAGATATTTTAGATGGAGATCCTGGAATTTATTCAGCTAGATGGGGAGGTAAAAAAGGCGATTTTAAAAAAGCAATGTATAGAATTTTTAAGGAGTTAGATAAAAAAGACAAAAATTGGCGAGAGAAAAAAATTAAGGCCAGGTTTATTTGTGCCTTAACCATTTATAATAAAAATAAAGAAATAATAAATTCTATTGGAAAGATTGAGGGTTTTATTTCACCAGTTATAAAAGGTAAAAATGGTTTTGGTTATGATCCTATTTTCATACCACTTGGAAAAAAAATTACATTTGGTGAAATGAGAGCATCACAGAAATATAAAATAGATCATAGATTTAGAGCTTTTAAAAAAATCAAAAAACTTTTTTAAATTCTCCATCTTCAGCTTTATAAAAATTTAAAATATGATTAATCTTATTGTTTTTAATTTCAAAAACTCCAACCTTTCCTTCAAACAAGGTTTTTTTAGTAAACATTTTTTTATCAATAACAGATTCGTTTTGAAGAATTAAATAATACACAAGCCCAACCAAGTCATAACTTAAAAATGACAATTGATTAGGGTACTGATTATATTTTTCAAAATATTCATTAGAAAATTCATCATAATTATCTTTATTTGCAGAGGGAAAATACAAGGGTTGTGAGCTTGTCTCTTTTAAAAGAGACTCATCAAACCATTGATTAAGAGTAATAAAATATTTTTCTTTAGGAGTTATATCCGTATAAAGCAGGGAAGTTGTTACACTTTTTAAACTTTCATCAAAATCAGAAATTACCACTGAGTCAAATTTTACGCTACCAAGAGTATCTCTTTTTTTTAACCTTTCAATTAAGAACTCTTTATTGCTTTGTTCCGATTTCTCTAGTCTATTTATTTCATCTTCAAGGTTTTGTTTTCTAATTTCATAACGTGTAATTTTTTCAATTTGTTTGGTAAGTTTAGTCGGGTCAGTATTATAAATATAATTTTCTAATATTTTTATTTTAGAATTAGAAATAGCTTTTTCAATTTCATTTTTAAAACTTACATCTGGAGTAAGAAAGATAGTTTTTTTTATTTCGTTTAATTCTATAAACTTCTTAATTGCATTTAGTTGTGAAGTTGCATTAATTCCAGTGTTAATAATGTTTTTAGAAAAATTATCATTTTTATTAGTTAGAGCCAAGAATGTTAATTCATTTAACTCATCTAGGTAAATTAAACTTTCGTTAAAAACTGGACCAACAACAATTTTTATTCCTAAATTAGCTAACTCTTTGGCTGCCCCTAAAGTGACCTCAGGGCTTGACTGTGTATCTTTTGGTATAATCTCAATTGATGCATTGTTTATTGTATTAATTGCAAGACGTGTAGATCTAATTATAGATTGACCAATTTCAGAGTTCTTTCCAGTTAAAGGGACAAGAAGACCAATCCTAATTTTCTCATTTGCCAAGAGTGCTACTGGAGTAATTAAGAAACCAAAAGCTAAAAAAAGTATAATTTTAATAATTTTGTTCATTTTAATGTTATTATTATAACTATTATAATTTGATGATTCTACATACTGAAAATATAAATAATAAAGTTAAAAGTGGTCTTTATATTGTATCTACTCCAATTGGAAACTTAAGCGACATCACTTTAAGAGCCCTAGAAGTATTAAGAAAATCCGATTATGTACTGTGTGAGGATACACGTATTTCAAAAAATTTATTAGAACGGTATGAAATTAAATCAAAACTTATTGCAAATCATAAATTTAATGAAAAAAAAAATTTATCGAAAGTAATTGATATTTTAAAATCAGGATTGGTTGTTTCTTTGATTTCTGACGCTGGAACTCCATCGGTCTCAGATCCAGGGGCTATATTGGTCAATGAATGTGTTATTAACGAAATAGATATCTTCCCAATTCCGGGTGCGTCAGCTGTTTCTTCTGCAGTTTCCATAAGTGGATTTAATGAAAAATATTTTTTTTATGGTTTTTTTCCGGAGAAAAATACCAAATTAAACGAAGATTTCGAAAGACTTGCAAATTTAGAGGGTTGTATTGTTTTTTTTATTTCTCCACGAAAATTTAATAGATCAATAAAAGATTTAAAACGTTACTTTTTAAATAGAAAAATTTTGGTTTGCAGAGAAATGACCAAATTTTATGAGGAATATATAAGAACAGATGTAAAGACACTTGAACCATTTAAATCTGATCCCAAAGGAGAGTTAACAATTGTTATTTCTGAAAAGGTAAAAGAAAAAAATTCATCGATAATGTTAAAAGAATCTGATAAAATAAATATTCAAAAATTAATTAAAAAATTAAGTATAAAAGATATTACAGATTTAATTAGTCAAAATACGAATGTATCAAAAAAAGAAATTTATAATTATTGTCTAAAAATGAAAAATGAAAAATAAAATATTTTTAATAAGTTTGATTTTTTTAATCTTAACAGGATGTGTTGGGATTAGCTCAAAAGGAGTTTTTGGAACAGGTGTTAGTGTTGCGTTTGATCCAAGATCTTTAGGGACTCAAATAGATGATTCTGTGATGCAAAAAAGTTTAGCTGCAAAATTAGCCCTAAGAGACAAGAGCTATATCTTAGCTGTTAACACAAAAGTTTTAGATGGAAAAATATTTGTAACAGGAAAAGTAGATGATCCTGAAGAAAAACTTCAAATTACTAAACTTGCATGGGAAACAAAAGGTGCAAGGTCAGTTAAAAACGATATTAAAATAAAAGAAGATTTTAATTTCAAACAATCAGCTAAAGATTTGTTAATTACATCCCAACTTCGTACTGCTTTAATATTTAACAAAAAAATTAAAGCAACCAATTATCAAATTGACACTTATAAGAAAAAAATATTTATTTATGGGATTTCTTTAACCACAGAAGAAAGAAAAGAAGTAATAAATGAAGCAAAAGAAATACTAGATGTAGAAGATGTTATTGCAAGTATTGTCTTGGTTGAAGATTTAAGAATTCAAAAAAATTAACTTTTTTTATAATTAATTACATCAGCGGAGTAGGCAGCAACTGATGCTAAATTTATGATTTCTGAAGTAGATGACCTTAAAGGAGCTATTTCAATGGGTTGACCCAATCCAATTAATAGAGGACCAATAACTTTTGTCTCACCTAAGCTTTTCATCATTTTATAAGAAATAGCAGCACTGTGTTGGCCCGGCATTATTAATATATTTGCATTTCCTACAATACTTGAGAAAGGATATAATTCTTTGTATTCTTCATTTAAGGCAACATCTGGCTGCATGTCTCCATCAAAATCAAAATCTACATTTTTATCTTTTAAAATTTCAACAGCTTTTTTTATATGTTTAGTTCTACTTGTTAGAGGTTGACCAAAAGTAGAGTGAGAAACAAAAGCAACTTTTGGAACAAAGCCAAACATTTTAACTACTCTAGCGGATGAAATTGCAATCTCTGCAAGCTCCTCTGAACTTGGATATTCATTTACACTTGTGTCTCCAACAAAAATAGTTTTTCCTTTAGCAACAACCATATTTAATCCAAACATGATTTCACCTGGTCTAGCATCTACAACTTGTGTAACTTTATCAAAAGAAGCTCCAAATCTTCTAGTATTTCCAGTGACAGCACCATCTGCATCACCACAAGCAACCATACAAGATGCCCATATAACCCTATCATTTCTAACTAATCTATCACAATCTCTTTCCAAAAGACCTTTCTCTCTTTGCAATTTTTCAAATAAAAAGTTTACGTACTTCTCTCTTTTTGTTGTGTCTTCAGAATTAACTATTTCGATATCAAAATTTTCATTGTAGCCAATTTCTTTTATTCTTTCTTTAATTTTATTTTTTTTACCAATTAAAATTGGTGTACCTAATTTAGAATTTTTAAATGCAATTGCCGCCTTAAGAGTGTTTTCGTCTTCTCCATCTGCAAAAACAATTCTCTTTTGATTTTTTTTGATATGAGAGTTAATACCTTGCATAATAGTTACTGAGGGATCTAGCCTTTGTTTGAGTTGGTCTCTATAAGCCTCAAAATCTTTTATAGGTTTTTTTGCAACACCACTATCCATAGCAGCTTTTGCAACAGCTGCAGGAATTACACTAATCAGTCTTGGATCAAACGTGGATGGAATTATATAATCTTTTCCATATTTAGGACGATCTCCTCCCATTGCGGCAACAACTTCATCTGGAACATCTTCTCTTGCTAATTTTGCAATTGCGTTTGCAGCTGCAACCTTCATTTCCTCATTAATAGTTGTAGCTCTTACGTCTAATGCTCCTCTAAAAATATAAGGAAAACCAATTAAATTGTTTACTTGGTTGGGATAATCAGATCTTCCAGTAGCAATAATGACATCATCTCTAACTTCCATTATTTCTTCAGGTGTAATTTCAGGATCAGGATTTGCGCAGGCAAAAATTATTGGGTTCTTAGCCATAGTTTTTACTAACTCTTTTTTCAAAGCTCCTTTGGCAGATAATCCTAAAAATACGTCAGCTCCATTTATAGCTTCTTCTAAAGTTCTTTTTTTAGTTTCTATTGCATGGGCAGATTTCCACTGGTCCATCCCCTCAGTTCTACCTCTATAGACCACCCCTTTACGATCAAGCATGATTACATTTTCACTAGGTACACCACTATTTTTAAACAAATTTGTACAAGCAATTGCTGATGCACCTGCTCCATTTACAACAACTTTAATGTCTTTTATTGATTTACCACTAATATCTAGGGCGTTAATTAATGCAGCTGTAGTTATAATTGCTGTTCCATGTTGATCGTCATGAAAAACTGGAATATCTAAAATTTCTTTTAATTTTTCTTCAATTATAAAACAATCAGGAGCTGCGATATCTTCTAAGTTAATACCACCAAAACTGCATGCAAAGTTTTTAATACTATTAATAATTTCATCGGAATCTTGAGAGTCAATTTCTAAGTCAATAGAATCTATATCGGCAAATCTTTTAAATAAAACTGCCTTTCCTTCCATGACAGGTTTAGATGCAAGTGCTCCTAAATTACCCATTCCTAAAATAGCTGATCCATTACTTATCACTGCAACTAAATTTCCTTTAGATGTATAATCGTATGCTGTCTCTGGATCGTCAGCGATTGCTTGAACTGGAACTGCAACACCAGGAGAATAAGCTAATGCCAAATCTCTCTTAGTTGTCATTGGTTTTGAAGAATTTATTTCTATTTTTCCTGGCTTATTTAAGCTGTGAAATTCTAGAGCTTCTTTATCAGTATAATGATCTATTTTAGTTTTTTTCATTTATGTTAATTAGATATACAAATGGAGCAAATTTAAGACTAATATGATTTATGAACCTTATTAAGTCAACAAGCACGTTTAGCTTTTTTACAATAATTAGTAGGTTACTGGGCTATTTAAGAGATATTTTAATAGCAGTATTCCTTGGAACTGGAATTTTGGCAGATGCTTTCTTTGTGGCGTTTAGAATTCCCAATACTTTTAGAAGATTATTTTCTGAAGGAACATTTAATGCAGCTTTTGTTCCAAGCTACTCATCATTATTGAATAAAAAAAAAGCACAAAATTTTGCTAATAGTATTTTTAATCTACTCACCCTAGGTCTAATAGTTTTAGTTCTGATTGTAGAGATATTGATGCCTTTATTTGTTTATCTAATTGCACCAGGTTTTGAAGGCGATTATGATAAAATGGAACTAGCTATAACCTTAACAAGAATAACTTTCCCATTTTTAATTTTTATAAGTTTAGCATCATTTTTTTCTGCAATTTTAAATTCACATAATAAATTTGCAATAGCGTCCGCTGCTCCAATTATTTTAAATATACTTTTAATTGGAGTTTTGTTATTTGCAAAAATATTAGACGATAATCTTGTTTATTATTTATCTTATGCTGTAACTATTTCAGGTGCTGTACAATTTATTTTTCTATACTTTTTTGTAAAAAAAAATTTTTCACCAAAGATTAAATTTAAAATTAACATTGATAAAAAAATTAAAAACTTTTTTAAAAAATTATTACCTAGTATTTTTTCATCAGGTGTTACTCAAATAAATATTTTAGTAGGAACAATTATTGCATCTTTTCAAGCTGGTGCAGTTTCTTACCTTTATTATGCTGACAGAGTTTATCAAATAAATTTAGCCATTGCTGGAATTGCAATTGGTACAGTTATTTTACCTCAACTATCCAAATATGTTAAAAGTCAAAATAAAGATAAAATAAACTTAATTCAAAATAAAGCTTTAGAACTTAGTCTATTCTTGAGTATCCCAGCAACAGTTGCATTATTAATTGCCTCAGAAGAAATTATTTCTTCATTATTCGGCTATGGTTCTTTTGATGAGTTAAGTGTTAAGAATTCAGCAAAAGCTCTATTTTATTTTGCAATTGGTTTGCCTGCTTTTTCATTAATAAAAGTTTTTTCGACATTTTTTTTTGCAAGACATAATACAAAAATACCGTTTTATATTTCATTATTATCTGTTTTATTAAATGTATTTATAAGTGTTATCTTTTTTAAACAAATTGGTTTTATAATCATACCAATCGCAACTACCATTTCATCTTGGTTGAATGCATTGCTATTGTTCATATTTTTAAAAAAAGAAAGTTTTTTCAATTTTAATCTTATTTTTATAGATAGATTAATTAAAATTTTAACAACATCAGTGATTATGGGAATATTTTTTAATTATATAATTTATTTTTTTAATAATGAATTGTCCTATCAAGAAAATTTCAAAGCGATCTATTTAATGGGTGCTGTTATTGCTGGTCTTATATTTTATTTTTTCATTGCAGTTTTAATCAAGGCTTTTAAAAGATCGGATATTAATTTAAACTATTGATATGATTAAAAAAATTTTTTCTGGAGTACAACCTACTGGTAACCTACATTTAGGAAACTATCTTGGAGCAATTAAAAATTTTGTAAAACTCCAAAATGAAAAAGAAAATGAGTGTATTTTTTGTGTAGTTGATCTTCATGCAATTACAGTAAAACAAGACCCTAAGGAACTAAAAAAGAATATAAGAGAAACTGCAGCAACATTTATTGCAAGTGGAATAAATCCTAACAAAAGTATAATTTTTAATCAATCAATGGTTCCAGCTCACTCTGAAGCCGCATGGATATTAAGTTGTGTTTCAAGAATTGGCTGGCTTAATAGAATGACTCAGTTTAAGGAAAAAGCTGGAAAAGATAAGGAAAAAGCTAGTATTGGCCTTTACTCCTATCCGGTATTAATGGCTGCTGATATCCTGTTGTATGACGCAACTCATGTTCCTGTTGGTGATGATCAAAAACAACACTTAGAACTTTGTAGAGATATAGCACAAAAATTTAATAACGATTTTAATGCAACAGATTTTTTAAAAGTTCCAGAGCCCTTAATACAGAAAGAGTTTTCTAGAATAATGAGTCTTAAAGATGGTTTAAAAAAAATGAGCAAATCAGATCCTTCAGACTTGAGTAGAATTAATCTTACAGATAATAGCGAAGAGATTTTAAATAAAATTAAAAAAGCAAAAACGGATCCTTTGCCACTTCCTTCAGATATTAAAGATTTAAACGTAAGACCAGAAGCTGAAAATTTATTAGGGATCTATTCAAGTTTAAAAAATCAAAATTTAGAAAAATCTATTATTGAATTTAAAGGAAAAAATTTTTCAGAGTTTAAGGAGAAGTTATCAGAGACTTTAATTGAAACTATTGACCCAATCTCAAAAGAAATAAAAAAATTATTAAATGATGAAGGTTATTTAGATAAAATTCTTTTAGAAGGTTCTAATAAAGCTAATAAAATTGCTTCAAAAAAAATAAAAGAAATTAAAGATTTAGTAGGTTTTTAATAAGATTATATTAATTAGTTTAAATTTTCTCAGTAATCATTATATATAAAAAGATGTTTATTCAAACTGAAGTAACACCAAATCCAAATTCACTAAAGTTTTTGCCTGGAAAAACAGTTTCCAATAATGGCTCATTTGAAGTGATAAAAAAAGAAGAAACTGATAATGAATTAGTAAGAAATATTTTATCAATTAATGGGGTAACAGGCGTATTTTTAGGAGAAGATTTTATATCTGTAAATAAAAATGAAGAAGTAAATTGGGAAGATATTAAACATATAGCTATTTCACTGATTAATGATTTTTATTCTACAGGAAAAGAATTTGTAATTGCCAATGAGTTACTTGGTGAAAAAAAAGAGGAACACACTGAAATCGAAAAGCAAATTATAAGTATCTTAGAATCAAAGATTAGACCTGCTGTTGCAAAAGATGGTGGTGATATTAAATTTAAAGAATTTAAAGATGGAATTGTTAAGGTAGAATTACAGGGAAGCTGCTCTGGTTGTCCCAGCTCGACAATGACCTTAAAACAAGGAGTACAAAATCTTTTGTGTCACTATTTGCCTGAGGTTAAAGAAGTGGTTGCAATATAGTTATGAGAAAAAAACTTACATCGTTTTTTAAAACTGCAAAAGATTTAAAAAAAAAAATAAACTAAAAGCACAAAAAAGTGGACTAGATAATCTTTCAAGAACTTTTTTATCAAGTTTAATCATTATATCAATTTTTTTTATAGCTCCATTTGCCATTAATCTTACAAAAGAAAAAATGATATTTTCTAAGGACTATGAAAATAATTCAAAGAATAATTTAAAAAAATTATTAGAAAATAAAACAACAAAACTAGATGAACAATTAAATAAAAAGTTTTTATATGAAGATGTTTTAACATTTGATGAGCAGCCATCAGATGCCATACTATTAAGTGCTGCAACAATTGAAGAACTTTTTAAATCAACAAATTATAATTTAAAAGATGTTAGAGAAAATAAATTAGTAAAGCCTATAAATTTAGATCTATTACCAAAAGAAATTGGAAAAATAGAAAATACTAAAAAAAGAAAAGACTTATTCATTCAGATAATTTTGCCTTTAGTCATTGATGAAAATAATAGTATTAAACTAGATAGAATAAAGCTCTTTAGTATTTTAAATAAAAGCAAAAATACAAAGACAGAACAAGAGTGGTTAAACATAAAATTTAAACAATATGGAGTTGTAAATAAAGATTTATCAACATTGAAAATTAGAATGGATGAAGTGCCTGTTTCAATGGCAATTGCACAAGCTGCAAAGGAAACTGGTTGGGGAACATCAAGATTTGCTCAAGAGGGAAATGCATTGTTTGGTCAGTGGACGTGGAGTGGTGAAGGAATAAAACCAGCTGATGCCGAAAATGATAGTACACATAAAGTTATGAGATTTAATGTTTTGCAAGCGTCTGTAAAAGCTTATCAAAGAAATTTAAACACACACTCGTCTTATAAAGATTTTAGAAGTGCAAGAGCAGAATTGAGAGATGAAGGAAAAGAATTGGACAGCATGATTCTTACCGAATATTTAGATAAATATGCGGAGACAGGAAAAGAGTATGTTAAAATTTTACAACAAATTATTAGACAAAATGATTTAACAGATTTTGATGATGCAAAGTTATTACCATCTAGCAAAGATTTAGAAAGTTTAATTTAATTTTGATTCACTGAAAATTGAACGCCGAACCATCTCCATATTCCATCATCATTAAGTGAACAATTAACTCTACCTCTTCTGAATGTAAATTTTTCTCTAAAATTTATGTTTAGTATATTTTTATTAAAAGTAATATTTGACTTATCCCATCCACTACCCTCATCAGAGAAACAATTAATATTTTCTATATTTTTTTGATTTTCAAAAAATTCAACAGATAGTTTTGGTGGATTGTTATTGATAATATACTTGTCTTCAGGGTTTAAAGATTTGTATGGAAGTGGACCAAGATTAATCAAAAATTTAAATCTTTCTAAGTCACCATATTTTTCATTAATTGGGAATCTGGGTAATTCATGAGGATCTTTATTAATATCAATGACACCAGAATGTTGTCCAAAAGCAAAATCAAAATTTTTGGAAATAAAATCTTTAATAGTTTTGCTATATTCACCAAATGGGTATGAAAAAAAGATTGGGTTATAACCTAAGTTCTGATTAAAAATTTCAATTGAAGTATTAATATCAGCCAAAAAATTTTTTGTTTCTAGATCAACCAGGTAATTATGAGAATGTGAATGATTGCCAATGTAAGCATATGGCTCTTTTTCTACTTCTTGTATTTGTTGCCAACTCATATAGCCAGTTTTACCTACGGTCTCAGTTGAAACAAATAAAATAAAAGGAATTTTCTCTCTTTTCAAATATGGCCACGCAATTTTATAAAAAGATAAGAACGCATCATCTACAGTGATAAGTATTTCTTTTTTATTTTTTGGAAAATTAAATTCTTTTTGTAAGTATTGTGGATCAAAAAATTTATAATTTGAGGTATTGATTATAGACATTTGTTCTTTGAAAATATCCATTTGTATATTTGTTGAAGGATATTTATTTTCATCAAATCGGTGATACATCAAAGAAAGAATGCCACTATCTTCAGAATAATATTTGATATTATTTTCTTCTGCTTTAGAATTGATAGCAAATAACATTATTATAATGAAAAATTTAATAGTAGATGCCACAAGAGATAAAATTTTTTTAACACTCATAGTTAGTGAAAATATTTATACTTGTACTCATGAAAATAGCAAAATTAATTTTGAAAAATTAATGATCTTAATTAATGATTTTTTAAAGGTAAATTCCTCTACTTTAGATCAAATTGATATTATTTATGTTAACAGAGGACCTGGTAGTTTTGCGGGAATTAGAAATTCATTAGCGACGATTAAAGCTTTATTTCTAACACAAAAAATCAATTATTATTGTTTTAGTTTTGAAGATTTTAAAGGATTTAAAGAAGTTAAGTATGAAGAAGTCCCTAGTTTATGTGAAAAATTTAAAATTAAAAAGAATTTGATTAATCCTATTTATTTAAGTTAAAATTAAAAAATGTCAGAAAATATTGAACAAAAATGTTTAGCTAAAGGTGTTAAACTAACGGATCAAAGAAAAATTATCGCAAAAGTAATGTCAGAGTCTAATGACCATCCAGATGTAGATGAACTATATAATAGAGTTTCAAAGATTGATCCAAAAATAAGTATTGCCACAGTATATAGAACAGTAAAACTTTTTGAGGAGTCTGGAATTTTAGCTAAACATGATTTTAAAGGAGGCAAAGCTAGATACGAGGAATTAAATGAAGGACATCATGATCATTTAATTGATGTTAAATCAGGAGAAATTATTGAATTTGTGGATGAAGAGATAGAAAAGCTACAAGAAAAAATTGCTGATAAATACGGTTATCGATTAGTTGATCACAAATTAGAATTATATGGGGTTAAAAAAAAGCCCTAACATAATGGTAAAAAAAATTTTTATTAAAACTTTCGGTTGTCAAATGAATGAATACGATTCAAATCGTATATTTGATACTGTAAAAAAAATAGGTTTTGAAAAAACTGAAAAATATGAGGATGCAAATTGTTATCTTTTAAACACCTGTCATATTCGTGATAAAGCAAAAGAAAAGGTTTACCATGAAATAGGAAGAGTCAAAAAAATTTTTAGAGAGAAAAAAAAACCAATTGTAATTGTTGCTGGTTGTGTCGCTCAAGCTGAAAATCAAGAAATGTTAAAAAGAGAACCTTATATTGATATTGTAATTGGTCCACAGTCTTACCATAAAATAAATGAGGCAATATTAAATCATTTAAAAAACAAAAAAAAAGAGGAAGAAACAGAATTTGATACAATTTCTAAATTTAATTATTTAAGTCAGATTAAAAATAAAGACAGTAAAGTCTCTTCATTTTTAACAATCCAAGAAGGTTGTGATAAATTCTGTCATTTTTGTGTAGTGCCTTATACTCGTGGACCAGAATACTCCAGACCTTTTGACCAAATCATAAATGAAGCAAAAGAATTGGTTCAAAGTGGTGCAAAAGAAATTATATTGTTAGGTCAAAATGTAAACGCATACAGTTATGATGAGGAAGGTAAAGAATATAGACTATCAGATTTGCTAATCAAATTGGATAGCTTTGATAAACTTGAAAGAATTCGATACACAACATCTCATCCTAAGGATATGACAGATGGTTTGATTAATGTTTATAAGACATCATCTAAACTGATGCCTCTTGTACATTTACCGGTACAAAGTGGATCAAATAAAATTTTAAATCTAATGAATAGAAAACACACCATTGAAGAATACCTACTAGTTTATGAAAAACTTAGGAAGATTAACCCAAAAATTGAGTTTTCCAGTGATTTTATTATTGGATACCCAGAAGAAGATGAGCAAGATTTTAAAATGACAATGGAACTAATTGAAAAAATAAAATTTATCAACTCTTATTCGTTTATTTTTAGCCCAAGACCAGGAACCGTTGCTGCAAATTTAACACTTGTGGATCAAAAAAAATCTAAACAAAGATTAGAGATAATTCAGGAGAAATTATTTAATAACCAAATACAAAAAAATAAATCTCTAGAAAATAAAATTTTAAATGTTCTAGTAGAAAATAAAATGAAAGATGGGATTAAGTTATTTGGCAGAACAGAATATATGACATCAGTAATTTTTGATGGTAATATAGAAAATATTGGAAAACTTGTGCAAGTCGAAATAACAAGTAGCAATCAAAATAGTCTTTTTGGAAAATTAACCGAAAGCTCTAAAAAAAAGGTAGCTTAAAATTGAATAATACAGTTTCAAAAAAAATTAATTCAACATTAAAATTTGTATACTCTGATAATAACTCTTTAAGTGTTATCTTCCATGATAATGATTTATTAATGGGTGTTGTTGGTGAGTTTAATGAAAATTTAAAAGAACTTGAAAAAATTACTAATACAAATCTTTATTCAAGGGGAAATTCTATTTTAATAAAATCAACCCCAGAACAAAACGAAATTACAAAAAATGCTATTCAATTTCTTGCAAATCAATTTATTAATAATGGCAGTATTGAAAAAAAAGATATAATCTCATCTATAGATAAATTTATGATTGAAGAAAAAGTAAAAAATCAAAATGTTTCTGACATAATTAAAACACCAAAGAAATCTGTTATCCCCAGATCAGAGAGGCAAAAAGAATATGTTAGAGCTTTAAGACAAAGTGATATTGTCATATCTGCAGGCCCTGCAGGAACAGGTAAAACTTTTTTAGCAGTAGCAGTTGGATTAACTATGTTGCTTGATAAAAAGATTGAAAGAATTATTCTATCAAGACCAGCGGTAGAAGCTGGTGAAAGACTTGGTTTTTTACCAGGAGATATGAAGGAGAAAGTAGATCCTTATTTAAGGCCTCTATATGATTCTCTCTATGATTTATTTGATTTTGAAAAAATACAGAGAATGATTGAAATTGGTGATATTGAAATAGCACCACTTGCTTTCATGAGAGGAAGAACGTTAAAGAATTCTTTTGCAATTTTAGATGAAGCCCAAAATGCAACAGATACTCAAATTAAGATGTTTTTAACACGTATAGGTGAGAATTCTAAAATTGTTATAAATGGTGATCCTTCTCAAATAGATCTACCAAATAAAAACATGTCAGGCCTAAGTAGATCTAAGAAATTACTTGGACACTTAAAAGAAATTTCAGTTGTAGATTTTGATCATTCAGATGTGGTGAGACATCCTTTGGTATCTAAGATTGTAAAAGCGTACTCTGACCAAGAAAATGATTAAAATTGATGTAGTTTCGGAGTGCACTCTCTGGAGCAAAAAAATCAAAAGAAATAAAATTTTTTTTGATTCTATTCTAAAATTTTTTCCAAAAAAATATAAATTTATCGGTAAAAAAATAGATCTAACAATTTTACTTTCAAATAATAAGAATATTAAAAAGCTAAATAAAGATTTTAGAAATAAAAATAAACCTACAGATGTATTATCATTTCCATTTGAAAAAAAATTTAACCCAAAAAAATCAAATTATCTTGGTGATATAGTAATTAGCTATGAGTTTATGAATAAACCAAAAAATATAAGCATTTTAGAGTTTAAACAAAAAGTCATTAAAATTTTTATTCATGGATTTCTTCATTTATTAGGACACGATCATATAAAACTAAAAGACTTTCAAAAAATGATCAAAGAAGAAGATTTAATTTATAAATTCATTAAAACAAAAGTTGTTTAACTTGCTTAAAAAAAATTTTTTAAACATATTATATGTATTTTTTTTAGGTGCTATCAGCTCTTACAGCTTGCCACCTTATAATTATTTTATAATTAATTTTTTTACTTTTTCGTTATTTTTTATTTTTCTTTTTACACAAAAAAAAACTAATCCAAAAAATAAATCCTTCTTTAAATATGGATGGTTTTTTGGTTTTGGTTATTTTTTATGTAGTTTATATTGGATTGCAATTTCCTTAACTTTTGATGAAAGCTTTAAATTTTTAATACCAATAGCTATAGTTTTATTTCCTGCTTTTCTTGCAATATTTTATGGATTAATAACTTATTTGTTTTCTGTTTTTTATTCTAGAGATGTTGTTAGTACATTTTTTATTTTTTCAATTTTATGTGGATCTATTGAATTTATTAGAGGGTCTATACTTACTGGTTTTCCATGGAATTTAATTGCTTTTAGTTTTTCAGAAAGTATTTATTTTATTCAAATTCTTTCACTTATTGGGACTTATTCTTTCAATTTAATTTGTATATCTTTATTTACTGTTCCATCTGTATTTATCTTAAGAAAAACCAGAAAAGAAATTATTGTCTGTTTTTTTTTTATAATAATTTCTGTAGGTTTTTTAGTTTTTGGCAATTTAAAATATAATCAATTTAATACTACAGCTGATATTAAAAATAATTTTACAATAAGAGCCGTATCACCCAATATTAGTTTAGACCGATTTTATTCAAAGCAGGATGAATTAAAGATTATCCAAGAACTAATTACCTTGAGTAATCCAGAAAAAAAAGAACCAATGATTTTTTTATGGCCTGAAGGAATTATTCCAGACAGTTATTTAAGAGATATGGATATATATAAGGAATTATTTTCAAATAGTTTTTCGAGTGATGATTTAATTATCATGGGTCTAAATAGTGTAAAAATTAAAAATAGTGAAAATTTATTTTTTAATTCAATGGCGATTTTTAATAATAAATTGGATTTAATTCATAGTTATAACAAAATTAATTTAGTGCCATTTGGAGAGTTTACTCCATTTGAATCGGTACTTAGTTTAATAGGACTTAAAACAGTAACCAATGATTACCAATCTTTTTCAAAAGGTGAGAACCAAAAAGCACTTTTAATAAAAAATGACAAGATAGAATTAAAATTACTTCCCTTAATCTGTTATGAAATTATTTATTCAAATAGATTATTTAAAGACAAAAATTTTGATTATATAATCAATATTTCAGAAGATGGGTGGTTTGGAAATTCTATTGGCCCAAAGCAACATTTTGCACACAGTATCTTTAGATCCATTGAAAGTGGAAAATATGTAATTAGATCAGCAAACAATGGAATATCTGCCATTGTTAATCCAATTGGTATTATAGAAAAAAAAGTTGAGTTTGGCACTACTGGTTATGTTGATTTTAAAGAGAGTAAAATCCTTAAATCTACGCCTTATATGAATTATGGGGATAAGATATTTTTTATACTTATTTTATTATATATTTTTTTAATTTTTTCATTTAAGAAAATTACACATGAGTAATTTAAAAAATTTTTTATTTACAAGCGAGTCTGTTTCTGAAGGACATCCAGATAAAGTGTCAGATCGTATTTCTGATATGGTTGTGGATAGCTTTCTTTCAGGTGATCCGTTTTCGAGAGTAGCATGTGAAACTTTAACCACTACAAATAAAGTTGTTTTAGCTGGAGAAGTAAGAGGACCGAGCATCAAAGAAGAAGATCTTATTCAAAAAGTAAGAGAATGCATCAAGGATATAGGGTACGATCAAGATGGTTTTACTTGGAGAGAAGCTACAAAAATAGAAAGCCACCTTCATGCACAATCCGCTGATATAGCCATGGGTGTGGACTCATCAAGTAATAAAGATGAGGGAGCGGGTGACCAAGGAATAATGTTTGGTTATGCTTGTAACGAAACTGAAGAATTAATGCCAGCACCAATTCATTATTCTCATAAAATTTTGAGATTAATGGCGGAAGATCGAAAATCTGGAAAATTAAAAAATATTGAGCCAGACTCAAAAAGTCAAGTCACGTTTGAGTATGTAGATGGAAAACCAACCAAAGTAAAATCAGTTGTTATATCTTCACAGCACTCAGCAGATGTAGATCAAGCTAAAGTAAGAGAATTATTAAAACCTTATTTATTAAAATCAATTCCAGAAAAGTTTTTGAAAGATTTTAATGAAGAAGAATTATATATAAACCCAACCGGAAATTTTGTAATTGGTGGTCCAGATGGGGATTGTGGCTTAACAGGTAGAAAAATTATTGTAGACACTTATGGTGGAGCAGCACCTCATGGTGGAGGAGCTTTCTCTGGTAAAGATCCAACTAAAGTTGATAGATCAGCTGCTTATGCAGCAAGATATATTGCTAAAAATATTGTTGCATCTAACATTGCTGAAAAATGTTTAATTCAACTAGCATACGCAATTGGAGTTTCTAAACCTTTATCAATTTATGTAGATTTATTTGATAATGATTTAGAAAAAAATAAATTTGTAACAGAAAAGATCTCAGAAAATTTTGATTTAAGCCCAAGAGGTATAAGAGAAATGCTTGGCTTAAATAAACCTATTTATGAAAAAACAGCAGCTTATGGTCATTTTGGAAGAGTGCCTGAAGCTAACGGCTCATTTTCATGGGAAAAAACTGATAAAAAAGACGTTTTTTCTAAATAGTTGCTATTGAATTAAAAAAAAATCTTTATATATTGCCCTTACATTATTGAAATTACAGAATGGGCTTTAGCCCATTTTTTTTTGGAGCTAATAAACTTATGTTAAATAGAAGATCAGATAAATTAGAATTATTAAGAATTGCTGAAGCAGTTGCTTTAGAAAAGTCTATAGATAAAGAATTAATTATAGATTCCATGGAAACTGGAATTGCAAAAGCTGCCAAATCAAAATTTGGACAGGACAATGAAATTAAAGTTTTAATAGACAGAGAAAGTGGCGATATTGGAATTTTCAGAAAATTAATTGTTGTAGAAAAGCCAGAAAATACAAATACAGAAATTAATCTTCAAGATGCAATCATTTTAAATGAAGTCAACAAAGATAAAAAAATTGGTGACGAAATTTTACAACCGCTTCCCTCTTTTGATTTTGGAAGAATAGCTGCACAAACAGCAAAACAAGTTATTAGTTTTAATGTAAGAGAAGCAGAACGTGAAAGACAATACAATGATTTTATAGATAAAAAAGACTCAATTCTAAGTGGAATTGTTAAACGTCTAGAGTTTGGAAATGTGATAGTTGATTTAGGTAGAACTGAAGCAATTATTCAAAAAAATGAAATGATCCCTAGAGAAAACATTAAAGCTGGAGATAGAGTTAAAGCTTATTGTTATGATGTTAAAAGAGAAGCTAGAGGACAACAAATATTTTTATCAAGAGCACATCCAAAATTTATGGAAAAATTATTTGTTCAAGAGGTTCCTGAAATTTATGATGGTTTAATTGAAATCAAATCATCAGCAAGAGATCCCGGAAGTAGAGCAAAAATCTGTGTTAAAGCAGTTGATACTTCATTAGATCCAGTAGGAGCTTGTGTTGGAATGAGAGGATCAAGAGTCCAAGCAGTGGTTAACGAATTACAAGGTGAAAAAATTGATATTGTTAATTGGTCTGAAGATCCAGCAATAGTAGTTTCAAATGCATTGTCACCAGCTGAAGTTCAAAGAGTAAACGTTGATAGTGTTGCAAAAAAATTAGATGTAATTTTAACAGAAGAAAATTTAAGTAAAGCAATTGGTCGTAGAGGTCAAAACGTAAGACTTGCTACTAAATTATTAAATTACGAAATTAATATAATGACTGATGCAGAAGATTCAGAAAGAAGACAATCTGAATTTAAAGAAAAAACTGAAAACTTTGTTAAAAACTTAGAGCTGGACGAAACATTAGGACAATTACTTGTTGCTGAAGGTTTTTCTTCAATCTCAGATATTAAAGATAGTTCACCAGAAAATTTAATGAAAATTGAAGGTATAGAGGAAGACACTGCCAAGGCTTTGATTGAAAGAGCAAAAGAGTTTTACCAAAAAGATCAAGAAGATATTACTCAAAGAATTAAAGATTTGGGACTTCAAGATGATCTTATAAATCACAAAGGACTGACCCCTGGAATGTTAGTTACTTTAGGAGAGCAAAAGATTTTAAAATTAGAAGATTTTGCAGACCTTGCCTCTGATGAATTAACAGGTGGTTATGATGTTGTGAAAGGTGAAAGAATTAAGATTCAAGGATACCTTGAAGATTTTGCTTTATCAAAAACAGAAGCGGATGAATTAATTATGTCTGCAAGAAGCATAATTTACAAAGATTGAGTAATGAAATATGGAAAACAAAAAAACAAAATTAACACTGTCTGGCATAGCCAAGAAATCGATAGAGAATATAGAGTTAGCAAAAACTCAAAGTAAAAATTCCGTTGTAATTGAAAAAAAGTCCAGCAAATTCGCACCTAGAAGTAACTTTACTAGACCTGCTAGTGTTAGGTCAAAACCAGCAGTATCAACAACAAGTAGTTTCCCTCCAAGAACCACATCAGCACCTAAACCGGCTTCTCCAATAACTAATGATTATGAAAAACGTAAGTTAGCTGAACAAAGAGCAACTAGAAGATTAAAAGGGGATACAGGTAAACCCGAAACTAAAAAAAGAGAATTAAAATTAACAGTATCAAGAGCATTAAGTGATGAGATTGAAGCAAGATCAAGAAGTATGGCTTCGCTTAAAAGAGCAAAATTAAAAGAAAATAGAGAACTTACTAAAGAAGAGATTCAAGAAAGCTTAAAGCCCGTAAAGAGAGATGTGAATATTCCTGAAGCAATAACAGTGAGAGAACTATCTAACAGAATGGCTGAGCAATCAAGCAATGTAATTAAACATTTATTTGGAATGGGTGTTACGGTTACTATCAATCAAACATTAGCAGCAGATACTGCTGAATACTTAGTAAAAGAATTTGGTCACAATCCGATTAGAGAAACAAAAGCAGAAGAAATTATTCAAAAAATAAAAGAGTCTAGATCTGAAAATTTAAAGAATAGACCACCAATCGTAACTGTGATGGGCCACGTGGATCATGGAAAGACCTCGGTATTAGATGTTTTAAGAAGTGCGAATGTTGTCTCTGGTGAATTTGGTGGAATAACACAACACATTGGAGCTTACCAAATACAACACGAATCTAATAAACTAACTTTTATTGATACACCAGGTCATGCTGCATTTACAGAAATGAGAGCTAGAGGATCAAAATTAACAGACGTTGTAGTATTAGTAGTTGCTGCAGATGATGGTGTTAAACCTCAAACAATTGAATCTATAAAACATGCAAAAGCTGCGAACGTTCCAATAGTTGTAGCAATTAACAAGTGTGATCTACCTGAAGCAGATCCACAAAAAATAAAGAACCAACTTTTAGAATACGAACTTATTGCAGAAGATCTATCGGGAGATACTTTAATGGTTGAAATTTCTGCAAAAAATAAAAAAAATTTAGATAAGTTAGTAGAGTCGATTGTTCTACAAGCAGAAATTTTAGACTTAAAAACTGACTTTGAATCTAAAGCTACAGGAATTGTTTTAGAATCTAAAATTGATATTGGCAGAGGAGCTGTTGCAACAGTTGTGGTTACATCTGGAACAATTAAAAAAGGTGATTTCTTTGTTAGTGGATTAAAATGGGGAAAAGTAAGAGCTTTGATTAATGATAAAGGAGAAAATGTTAATGAAGCACCACCATCAATGCCAGTTGAAATTCTTGGAATTAATGGAGCGGCTAAATCTGGAGATGATTTTATTGTACTAGATTCAGAAAAAGAGGCAAAAACATTAAGTCAGAATAGAGCAGAAGAAAGCAAAACTGGTGGAAGTCCTTTAACTTTTGCGACTCAAGACTCAGCTTTTGCTGATAAGTCAGCTGCAGAATTAAATATTATTGTAAAATCAGATGTTCATGGATCTGCAGAGGCAATCAAAAGTGCGATTAATCAAATTACCCATGATGAAGTAAAACCTAAAATAATTTTATCTGATATTGGAATGGTAACAGAAACAGATGTAACTTTAGCAAAAGCATCTAACGCTGCACTAATTGCATTCAATGTTAAACCAAGTAAGGAAGCAAAAAAATTAGCAGAAAATGAAAAAATTGTAATCTCTTCTTATAATATTATTTATGAAGTTTTGGATTATATTAAATTAAGAATGTCAGGACTTCTTACTCCAGACGTTCAGGAAAAAATTATTGGTACAGCTCAAATTTTAGAAATTTTCAAAGTTTCAGGTACAGGAAAAGTTGCAGGCTCAAAAGTAACCGAAGGTGAAATAACTAGTGGCGCAAGCGCTAGGGTAGTAAGAGATGGAGCAATTATTTACACGGGTAAAATAAGTACTATTTTTAGAGAAAAAGATCAGGCAAAACAGGTTAGTAATGGCCAAGAGTGTGGAATAACACTTAAGGACTTTATCGATTTCCAGAAAAACGATACAATAGAGGCCTTTAGTACGACTACAACGGATAGAACAGTATAATGGCTGATAGAATAGGAAAACCAGTTTCACAGAGACAATTGCGTGTTGGAGAGATGATTAGGCAATCTTTAGGCATGATTTTTGCCAGAAATGAAGCTAAGGTCCCAAAATTAGAAACTAACACTATAACAGTTACTGAAGTAAAAATGAGTCAAGACCTTAAAATTGCAAAAGCTTACGTATTACCATTAGGTGGTAAAGATTCGGAGTTAGTTATTAAAAAATTAAAAGAATATTCTTTCTTAATTAGAAAAGCTTTATCTAAAAAAATAATTATGAAATATTTACCAAAAATACTTTTTGCTAAAGACGACTCATTTGAGTACGCAGAAAAAATAGAAAACTTAATAAAACAAACAAATAAATAGGAAAATAAATAGTATGACGAAAAAAGCAGAAGAATTAAAAATGCACGCGAAGGACACTGGTTCTTCAGAAGTACAAATTGCATTATTAACAGGAAAAATTGAAACTCTTTCAGCACACATTAAACAATTCAAAAAAGATAAACACTCTTCGGTTGGATTATTAAGAGCAGTAAATAGAAGAAAAAAATTGTTAGAATATTTAAAGAAAAATAAATTTGATTCTTACAAAAATGTATTAACTCAATTAAATTTAAGAAAATAGACAGAAGGAAACGGAAAATAGATGTTCAAAGTATACAAGAAGGAAATTGAAGTAGCAGGTAAGAAGATAAGTTTAGAAACAGGTAAAGTAGCAAGACAAGCAGACGGAGCAATCATTGCTTCATGTGGTGAAACAGTTATTTTAGCAACAGTAGTAGGAGCCAAAAAAGTAAATCCAGATATGGATTATTTTCCTCTGTCTGTAAATTACCAAGAAAAATATTATGCAGGTGGTAAAATTCCTGGTGGATACTTTAAAAGAGAAGCAAGACCAACTGAAAGTGAACAATTGATTTCAAGATTAATTGATAGACCCATCAGACCTTTGTTTCCAAGTGAATTCAAAAATGAAGTTCAGTTATTACCAACTGTAATCTCATATGATAAAGACAATCAACCAGATATTTTAGCAATTACAGCTTCATCAGCTGCATTAGCCATTTCAGGAATGCCATTTATGGGACCTGTAGGTGCTTCAAGAGTTGGTTTAGTTGATGGAAAATACATATTAAACCCATCAAAAGCTGAGTTAGAAAACTCTACTTTAGATTTAGTTGTAGCAGGTACTAAAGATGCTGTGCTGATGGTTGAGTCAGAAACGTCAGGTTTAACAGAAGAAGTAATGTTAGATGCAGTTAAGTTTGGTCACGAAGGTTTTGTTCCAGTAATCGAAATGATCGAGGAACTTGCAAAAGAATGCAGGAAACCAGAATGGACTGTTGAGAAAAAAGATTTATCGGAAGTTAAGAAAAAACTTGAAGAAAACTTTACAGAAGATTTAACTAAAGCTTTTGCAACAATAGACAAACAAGAACGATCAAATCAAATTTCAGAAATTTCTGATAAAGCAAAACAACTTTTTGCAGAGGATGAAAATTATTCTGATTTTAACGTTAATGATGAATTAAAAAATCTTGAAAAAAAAATTGTTAGAACTGACATTCTTAAAAATAAAAAAAGAATTGATGGCAGAGGTTTAGCTGATGTAAGAGCTATTGAGTGTGAGGTTGGTGTTTTACCAAGAACTCACGGATCAGCTCTATTTACTAGAGGTGAAACACAAGCGATTGTAGTTACTACTTTAGGTACATCTGATGATGAACAAAGATTGGAAAGTTTAGATGGACAGCATAGAGAAAGATTTATGCTTCATTACAACTTCCCTCCTTTCTCAGTTGGTGAAACTGGAAGAATTGGAACTGGAAGACGTGAAGTTGGTCATGGAAAATTAGCATGGAGAGCAATTAACTCTTCATTACCTCCAAAGGAAGAGTTTCCATATACTTTCAGAATAGTGTCAGAAATTACAGAATCCAATGGTTCTTCATCAATGGCAAGTGTTTGTGGTGCATCTCTTGCACTTATGGATGCTGGAGTGCCAATTAAAGAGCCAGTTGCAGGTATTGCAATGGGGTTAATTAAAGAAGGCGATGACTTTAGTGTCTTGTCAGATATTTTAGGTGATGAAGATCACCTAGGAGATATGGATTTTAAGGTTGCCGGAACTAAAGATGGAATTACTTCGCTTCAAATGGATATTAAAATTACAGGTATCACATTTGAAATCATGGAGCAGGCCTTAAAACAAGCAAAAGAAGGAAGAATTCATATCTTAGGTGAAATGAACAAAGCTTTAAGTGAATCAAGAGCTGATGTTGGTGAACACACTCCAAAAATGGAACAAATTACTGTTGATAAAAAAGATATTGCAGCTGTAATTGGAAAAGGTGGAGCAACGATTAGAGAAATTGTTGAAAAATCAGGTGCTAAACTAGATGTGAACGATGAAGGTGTGGTAACTGTTGCTGCTCCGGACGAAGAGTCTAGAAACATTGCTATGCAAATGATCAAAGACATCACAGCAAAAGCTGAACTAAATAAAATTTACTCAGGTAAAGTAATGAAGATTATGGAGTTTGGTGCATTTGTAAATTTCTTAGGAAAACAAGATGGTCTTGTTCACATTTCAGAACTTGCTACTAAAAGAGTAGAAAAAGTTACTGATATTGTTAAAGAAGGTGACGAAGTAAAAGTTAAAGTGATTGGTTTCGATAGAGGTAAAGTTAAACTTTCTATGAAACAAGCTGCTGAATAATTTTTAAATTAAAATTCTAAACCCCTGGAATGAAAGTTCTGGGGGTTTTTTTTATGGGGCTTTTATTAAAAACCTTACACACTCTTTTGTTTTGCTGGAAAGTATTCTACTTCTGAAAAACGATCTGTTGGAAAAATCCAATAAAATTCAAGGGTTTCTTTTCCATTATTTTTTAAGGCATGTTCAGCATTTCCAGCTATATAAACTACATCGCCCTTTTTAATTGTTTCAAGTTTACCTGATTTATTTAAAATTCCTGTACCATTGGTAACCACATATATTTCTGCTGGTGAGTGATAATGAAGTGTTAAATCTCCACCAGGCACTATTTCAGCAAAACCAAGGGATAAACCAGAACTACCATCAAAATCTGCATCAACTAAAAATTTCCACCTTACTCCAGGATACTTTTCAGTTGATGACCATTCTTGACTCAAAACAGAAGCAAGATTTTTTACAAAAATCATTCAAAATCTTAGCTTATGTCTTATTTTTTTTAAATATAAATTATTAAGTCTAAAAAATTCTTCCAAATTTTTTTAACTAAATTTAACTATATTTTAGGTAATATTTTTAGGATCTGGCATTCCGACCTTGTTATATCCAGCATCTACGTAATGAATTTCGCCAGTAACACCATTTGCAAGGTCGCTTAATAGATATAATGCTGAATTTCCAACATCATGAATATCTACGTTTCTTTTAAGGAAAGAATGATCTTCATTCCACTTGTATAAGAATTTTGCATCTCCAATAGCAGAAGCTGCTAAAGTCTTAATGGGTCCAGCACTTATAGCATTCACTCTCATACCTTTAGCACCTAAATCTCTTGCAAGGTACTTAACACTTGCCTCAAGAGCTGATTTACAAACACCCATTACGTTATAATTTGGAATAGCTTTAGTAGATTCGTAAGTTAAGGTTAACATGCTTCCACCTTCTTTCATTATTTTAGATGCTTCTTTTGCAACTTCTGTAAATGAAAAACATGAGATTAACATACTTCTTAAAAAGTTTTCTCTAGTAGTGTTTAAATACTCACCTGATAATTCTGATTTATCTGAAAATGCAACTGCGTGAACCACAAAATCTATTTGTCCCCATTCAGATTTAATATCTTCAAAAAGTTTTATTACTTCTTCTTTATTCTCAACATCACAACTAAATGTAGCTTTTGAATTTAATTTTTCTGCTAAAGGGATTACTCTTTTCTTTAATGCATCACCAAGATAAGTGAATGCAAGTTCTGCTCCAGCTTCTGCAAGTTTCTGCGAAATACCCCAAGCGATAGACCTTTCATTGGCAACGCCCATGATTAATCCTCTTTTGCCTTTCATTAAACTCATTTAAACCTTTTCAAAAATTAAAGTTGCATTTGTTCCGCCAAAACCAAAGCTGTTAGACATAACAGAGTTTAATTTAACATCTGTTTCAGTTTTAGTAACGATTGGGAATTTTTTTGCTTCATCATCCATTTCAGTGATGTTAGCTGAAGCTGTGATAAAATTATTTTTCATCATGATTAAACTATAAATTGCCTCATGAACTGAAGCAGCACCTAGTGGGTGACCAGAAAGGGATTTAGTAGAACTTATTTTTGGTACCTCAGCACCAAATGCTTCTCCAACACCTCTAAGTTCTGTTATATCTCCAACAGGAGTTGAAGTTCCGTGAGTGTTTAAGTAGTCCATTTTATTCTTAGCAGTTGCTAAAGCCATTTTCATACATCTAACAGCACCTTCACCAGATGGGGCTACCATATCATACCCATCAGAAGTCGCACCATAGCCTGTTAATTCAGCATATATGTTTGCACCTCTTGCTTTTGCATGTTCGTATTCCTCAAGCACCAAAACTCCACCACCACCTGCTATTACAAAGCCATCTCTAGTCTTATCATAAGCTCTAGAAGCAGTTTCAGGCGCATCATTGTATTTAGAAGATAATGCAGTCATCGCATCAAACATTGCAGTCATTGCCCAGTGTAATTCTTCACTACCACCTGCAAACACAACGTCTTGTTTACCCATTTGAATTAATTCACTTGCATGACCGATACAGTGTCCGCTAGTTGCACACGCAGAACTCATCGTATAATTAACTCCTTTAATTTTAAAAGGTACAGCAAGAGTTGCTGAAGATGTACTAGCCATAGTTCTTGGAACAATAAATGGTCCCATTAACTTTGGAGTTTTGGCTCTAGTCTTATCAACTGATAAAACAACATTCTCTATTGAAGGACCCCCAGAACCCATAACTATTCCAGTTTTAAAATTACTTATATCCTTATCCTCTAATCCTGAGTCCTTAATAGCTTCTTTCATTGCAATGTAATTATATGCAGATCCAGAGCCCATAAATCTGATAGTTTTTCTATCGACATGATCTTCAAGTTTAATATTTGGTTTGCCATGAATGTGGCTTCTTAAATTATGCTCTTTATATTCCTCGCAAAAAGATATTCCAGATTTTGAATTTAAAAGAGATTGATAAACTTCTTCTTGATTATTCCCCAAACAAGAAACAACTCCCAAACCTGTAACTACTACTCTTCTCATTATTTAAATAACCCCACTTTTAAACTTTCTGCTGAATATATTTTCTTGTCATCGGCAAATACTAAACCATTTGCTAAACCAACTGTTGTTCCACCTGGTGCCATAATTTTTTTCATATCAATTTCATATCTTACATTTTTAACATTTTGTAAAACTTCACCAGTGAATTTTACTGTACTCACGCCTAAAGCTCTCCCTTTGCCTGGATTGCCAAGCCAACCAAGATAAAAACCAACTAACTGCCACATAGCATCCAAGCCAAGACAACCTGGCATAACAGGGTCTCCTTTAAAGTGACAATCAAAAAACCAAAGGTCTTTTTTGATATCAAGCTCCGCTTTTAAAGAGCCTTTGCTAAAAGCACCATTGTCCTCGTTGATTTCTGTTATTCTATCAAACATGAGCATTGGTGGAAGCGGTAATTTTGCATTACCTGGGCCAAAAAGTTCGCCATTTCCGCAGCTTATTAGCTCATCATATGTGAATGAGTTTTTTTTCATAAATTTCAGTCCCTTAATACTTGATTTATGATGATTATAATATAGAAATAGTTTAGAATTATTATAAACAACAATGAATAATATTAATATATACAAAGAAAAACTGAGAGAATCTGGCTTAAGACCAACTAGACAAAGGTTAAAAATCTGTGAAGTATTGTTTTCACCTGAAAAAACTTTTCATTTTACGATAAATGATTTGACCAAAATTATTGAAGAAAAGTTGAGTGAAAAAATTTCCCTAGCAACAGTTTATAATACAATTCATGCATTTAAGAAAAAAGGATACTTAAAAGAAATTTCAATTAATAGTGATAAAAGTTATTTTGACACTAACGTAACTGAACACCATCACTTTTTTGACGAAGATACAAATGAGTTGATTGATTGTAGCAACGAAGAAATTGATTCAGTGAATATAAAAAGAAATATCACAGGAAAAAAAATAAAATCAGTAGAAGTATTGATTAAAGTTGCAACTGATAATCAAACTCAAAAATAATTCAATAATTTCAATAATTTAATAATTACATTAAAATAATTCTAAACTGTTGACTTACAGTTTAGAATGATTATATGTACACCATAATCATTAAGGAGAAAAATATGTCATTGAAAGGAAGTAAAACAGAAGAAAACTTAAAGGATGCATTTGCAGGTGAGAGCCAAGCAAACAGACGTTATTTATATTTTGCTCAAAAAGCAGATATCGAAGGCTATAACGATGTAGCATCTGTATTTAGATCTACAGCTGAAGGTGAAACAGGTCATGCACATGGACACCTTGAGTATCTTGAAGAAGTTGGAGATCCAGCAACGGGACTACCAATTGGTGAGACTAAAGCAAATTTAGCTTCAGCAGTACAAGGTGAAACTCATGAATATACAGACATGTACCCAGGTATGGCAAAAACAGCTAGAGAAGAAGGTTTTCCAGAAATAGCTGATTGGTTTGAAACTTTAGCAAAAGCTGAAAAATCACACGCAGGTAAATTCCAAAAAACATTAGAATCTATTGCGTAAATAAAACTTAATTTATGGTGGGGTTTTCCCCCACCATTAAATCCTAAAATTTTAAATATGAGTAAAGAAGGCAGTATAGACGCACCCATTAGACACCCAATCAATTTTGAGCATCCAGATTTTTTAGATCCTAAAAAATTAGATGACGAAATGAGAAGAGCATTCGATATCTGCCATGGATGTAGAAGATGTTTTAATTTATGTGACTCGTTTCCAAAATTATTTGACATGATAGATGAGTCAGAAAATGAGGATGTAGAAAGTTTAAAAAGTGAACAGTTTGAACCTGTAGTAGATGCTTGCACATTGTGTGATATGTGTTTTATGACCAAGTGTCCTTATGTACCGCCACATGATTTTGATTTAGACTTTCCTCACTTAATGTTGAGATACAGAACAGCTCAAAAAAAATTAAATAAATTACCTGCAGTACCTGCACAATTAGCTCGAATTGATAGAAATGCAAAAATTGGTGTAATGTTATCATCACTTATAAACTGGGCATCAAACATTAAAAATACATTTTTTAGAAAAATATTAGAATTAGTTGCTGGAATTGATATGAGGGTTAAGCTTCCAACCTACAATTCAGAAACATTTACAAAATATTTTAAAAAAAATAATATTCCAGTAAACAGTGAAGCTCCATCTAAAGATAGAAAAGTTGTAATTTATTCAACATGCTTTGTTAATTTTAATAAAAAAGACACTGGTGTAGCTGCATTAAAAGTTTTAAAAAAAAATGGAGTAGAGGTTCAAGAGGCTTACCCAGGTTGTTGTGGAATGCCTTATCTCGAGCAAGCAGATTTACCAAAAGTTGTGGAGCAAGCTAAAAAAGTTTCCAAAGATTTATTAGAGTGGGTAGATAAGGGTTATCAAATTATTACTCTAACTGCCAGCTGTGGTCTAATGTTAAAATTTGAATGGCCATTGCTATTACCAAACGATGAAAATATTAAAAGACTTTCAAAAAGTGTTAGTGATATAGATGAGTATATCGTTGATATAGCACAAAACGAAGGCTTAGCAGAAGGCTTACAAGAAATTGATGGTGGGGTTACAGTTCACAACGCTTGTCATGCAAGAGCACAAAATATGGGTATTAAATCTAGAGATATGCTTAAATTCATTCCTAACATAAAAATGGATGTTGTTGAAAGATGTGCTGGTCACGGAGGAACTTTTGGTGTGATGAAGGAAACTCACGATCTAGCTATAAAAGTTGGAACACCAACAGCAAAACAAATTAAAAATAAAAATAATAAATACATGGCTTCAGATTGTCCTTTGGCAGGTAAGCATTTGAAACAATTAGAAACAGACACAAATATTTCAAATGATGAGGCACTTCATCCTATCGAATTAATGGCAAAAAGTTATAGATTGTAATTATGAGTAAAGAAAAAAGACTAATAGAAAAAGAAGACTTACTACCATCTGATGTTTACGCAAAAAGTAGAAAACAAATCAGAAAAGATTTAGTTGAGTTTAAAAAAGATAGAAGAATAGCACTTGGTCCTTATGCTACTTTTTATTTTGAAAGTTTTGAAACTATGGTTGCCCAAGTTCAAGAAATGCTTCACATCGAAAAAGGTGGAGATGAGCAATTAAAAGATGAATTAATAGCCTACAATCCCTTAGTACCAAGTGGAAAAGAACTTATAGCAACATTAATGTTTGAAATTGATAATCCAATTTCAAGAGCTAAATTTTTAGGTAAAGTTGGAGGTATTGAAGAAAAGGTATTTATGAAAATTAATAATGAAATTGTTAAAGCAGTTCCAGAAGCAGATGTTGACAGAACATCAGCAGAAGGAAAAGCTTCTTCAGTACAGTTTATCCATTTCAAATTAAATGATGATCAAATTTCTAAATTTAAATCAGATAGTGCAACTATTGAACTTGGGATTGATCATAAAGAGTATACTCACACAACAAAACTATCAGAAAATAGCATTAAATCGCTATGTGATGATTTTATCTAATAGAACCCCAAATATTTTCAGTTTTGACCCAGCCTGAATAATCTTCAGTTTTTACGTTACACCATATATTTTCACATTTTTTTAAGATTAATAGTCTTCCCTTTTCTAGTTTGGCTATTGGTTTTGAAAAGTTAGATGGTTTTTTATATAAAATTTTATCTTCTAAAATAATAATAGAATTTGATTTTTTAATCTGAGAAATGTGGATCCATCCACTATTATTTTTTAAATCTACAATTCTCCTAAAATTTTCTTTTTGATCTATTTGTTTTATCGGTAAATTTATTTTTTTATAAATATATTTGATTTTTGAATCAAAACTTGGTCCATATCGAACATTTACTTTACTTTTTTTTAAAGAAAGAAACTTTTCTTCTGCCATTGAAAATTGACCAAATAAAACTGATAGACACAAAAACCAGATAGCTATTTTTTTTATCATTTACAAAAACAGTTTTTTCTTTTTTTAAGCTTAACTTTTCTAAAATTTAATTGTAATAAATCTAAGATAAAAATATATCCATCAAGACTTTTTCCAATACCAAGTATTTTCTTTAAAACTTCATTTGCTTGTATTGTTCCAATTATACCAGCAACAGTGCCAAGAATACCTTCTGACTCGCAATTTAATAAGTCATCTGAAATATCAGAGTCTTGAAAAAAACATCTTAAACATGGAATTTTTTTATTTTTAAAATTAAAAGTAAATATATGACCGTCAAATTTACTTATGGCTCCGGTTACAAGTATTTTTTTAAATTTATAACAAAAATCATTTAATAAAAATTTTGTTGAAAAATTATCAGAACCATCAACTATATAATCATAATCTTTTATAATTTTCTTAAAGTTATTTTTATCAAGTCTTATTTTGTAAATTTTAATTTTAATACTTGGGTTTATTTTTTTAATTTTAACCCTTGCTACTTGAACTTTAAATTTTCCTATATCGCTGGTGTTATAAAGACTTTGTCTGTGTAGATTAGATAAACTAACTTTATCATCATCAACTATACCTATCGAACCAACTCCAGCTCTTGCAAGAAATTCTGCAACAGGAGATCCTAAACCACCCATTCCAACAATTAAAACTTTTGAAGATATAATTTTTTTTTGTCCAATAGTGCCAATATCTTTTAGTACTATTTGTCTTGAGTATCTTTCTATTGATGCTTTTTTTAATTGGCTATTCATTTACCTGTTGAGCCAAATCCACCATCACCTCGCAATGTATCAAGTAAATTATCTGTTTCTTCAAACTCCATCTTAATTACAGGCATTAAGACCATTTGTGCTATTCTATCTTTATTGTTGATAAGGAAATCTTCTTTACCATGATTAAAAAGTATAACTTTAATTTCTCCTCTATAATCACTATCAATTGTCCCCGGAGTGTTTAAAACTGTAATACTTTTTTTAGCAGCCAAACCAGATCGAGGACGAATTTGAACTTCATAATCCTCTGAAAATGCCATTGAAAGCCCTGTAGGAACCAAATATGAGCTATTAGGTGCTATTCTAATAGGCTCCTCTATAAAAGCCATCAAATCCATACCTGAAGCACCATCTGTTTTGTAAGCAGGTAATTCTACTTTAGGATTTAATTTTTTGATTAATACTTTAGCCACTGAATTTTAATTTAATCTTTTAATAACTCTATCTACTATTTCATCAGAAATTTCAGATTTACTTTTTATTGTAAGCCTTTCATCATCCATATTTTTATCTCTATAATAAATCGAAACTTCATTAAAACTAGAGTCAAATCCAATTGCTTTATTGGAAACATCATTTGCAATTATCCAATCACAGTTTTTTTCATCTAATTTTTTTTTTGCATTTTCTTCTATATTATTAGTTTCTGCAGCAAATCCAATTACCAACTTTGGTCTAAGAGAATTATGTTTTGATACATAATTTAAAATATCAATATTTTTTTCTAGTTCTAGATTTAATTTTTCTTGCTTTTTAATTTTGCTATTACTTATTTCTTTAACTTTAAAGTCAGCAACAGCTGCTGAAAAAATTGCTACATCTGTTGGTAAATTATTTTGTGCAGCTTTAAACATTTCGTCTGCAGTTTCTACTTTAATTAAGTTTATATTATTGCCTACTTCTAAATTTGTAGGTCCAGAAATTAAAGTGGTTTGAAATCCTTTTTTAGCAAATGCTTTTGCTAAAGCATAACCTTGTTTTCCAGAAGATTTATTTGTTATAAATCTTACAGGGTCAATATATTCATTAGTTGGTCCAGCCGTTACTAAGGCTTTTAATTTATAATTTTTATTTAATTCACTAAAGTATAAATTAATTTCTTGAACAATATTATCTGGTTCAGTCATTTTCCCTTCACCAAATTCTCCACAGGCCATATCTCCAATTTCAGGACCTATAATTTTATAACCAAATGATTTTAATTTTTTAAGGTTTTCTTTCGTCGATGGATGGTCCCACATTCTAACATTCATTGCTGGTGTTAAAAAAATATCTTTATCTGAAGCCAAAATTACAGTTGAAGCAAGATCATCTGAAGACCCTGTGCTTAATTTTGAGATTGTATTAGCGGTAGCTGGAGCTACAACAATTAAGTCTGCCCATCTAGATAGTGAAATATGATCCATTTCAGCCTCATTTTCAGGGCTAAATAAATCGTCATAAACTTTTTCTTGAGATAGTGAGGCAACGGACAAAGGAGTTACAAATTCTTTAGCACTTTTAGTAAGAATAGTTTTAACCTTTGCACCTAATTTTTTTAATGATCTGATTAATTCTAAACTTTTGTAAGCAGATATGCCACCACATATTATTAAAAGTATTTTTCTTTCAGATATATTATTCATTGTGAGAATTAAAATACTACTAGACCAAAAATTACAAGCAGTAATAAACCAACAATAGACTGATTTCTAAAGGCAGTCATTTCAGATCTCTTTTCATTTAAGGCAGTAAATGAATTTGAATTTTGGGGGATCTGTCCACTTGCTAAAAATGATAAAGCTTGATTGGCTTTATCCATAATCTCTGGAAAATCAGGCAATCTTTTAATTACTTCAGTAGTACTTTTTAAACTTTCATTTAAGGTATTAATTGGATCTTTTGTTTCTCTTAACCAACTTTCTAAAACTGGTTTTGAAGTTTCCCATATATTGGTATTAGGGTTAAGTTTTCTCGCAACACCCTCAACCACTACCATTGTTTTTTGTAACATTAATAATTGAGGTTGAGTTTGCATATTAAATTTTTCAGTAACTTCAAAAAGTTGTTTTAATAATTTTCCCCCAGAAATATCTTTTACAGATTGACCAAAAATTGGTTCACCAATTGATCTTAATGCTTGTGCTAAATCATTAACAGGCACATCTTTAGGAACTAGACCAGCAACCAAATGTACCTCAGCAACTTTTTTGTAGTCTCTTTGAATAAATCCAAATAAAATTTCAGCTAAAAATCTTTTGCTAAGATTGTCTAATCTTCCCATTATTCCAAAATCTATAGGAACAATTTGCCCATTATCGTCAATAAATATATTTCCTTGATGCATATCAGCATGAAAAAAACCGTCTCTAACAGCATGTCTTAAAAAATGCTGAATTACATCAGAGGCTATTCTCTTAGTATCTATATTTCTTTTTTGTAAATCTTCTGTTTCACGAATAGAAACGCCTTCTACCCAATCAAGTGTCATGACATTTTCGCTTGTAAAATTCCAATAAATAGCAGGAACTCTAAAACCTGCATCATTCTTTGTATTTTCGGCATATTCATTTGCAGCTGCTGCTTCAAATCTTAAATCCATTTCTAAATTAGTTATTTCTTTAAGAAGAAAAACTACTTCTACCAATTTCAGCCTTTTTGTTTTTTTTATAAATGACTCAACCATAAAAGCAAAAAGCATCAAAGCATCTATCTCTTCATTAAATACTTTTTTTATATTTGGTCTTAAAATTTTAATAGCAACATCTTTTATGGTTCCATTGTCATTTATTTTTGCTTTATGAACCTGTGCTATTGAAGCTGCTGCAACTGGTTCACTTAAATCAATGATTGAATTGAAAGTATCATCTCCTAGGTCTTTTTTAATTATTACTTTTGCTTCAGTTAAAGTAAAAGCGGGCAATCTATCTTGTAAGCCCTCTAACTGTTTTGCTAAATCATCTCCGATAATATCAGGTCTAGTAACCAAAAATTGTCCTAACTTAATAAATGTAGTTCCCATTGATTGTAGCGACTTAGAAAGTTTTGCTCCTTCATTTTCGTTTAAATTATTTTTATTAGGTGGAGAAAAAGAAAATGAAAGTATTTGGAAGAGAATCTTAATTGCTAATGGTGGTTTTTTAAACTTAGAAAGAATAGTTAATATATCAGAACGAGCTAATTTTCTTCCTAATTTAAATAAGATGAATATTTTTTTTAACATTAGATTTTCCAGCCTGAATGAATAGCTACAATTCCACCTGATAAGTTTCTATAACTGCAGTTAACAAATTTATTTTTATTCATTAAATCAATTAACTCTTCTTGATTAATAAACTCTTCAATACTTTTAACCAGATATTCATAAGGTTCTTTTTGTCCAACTATAGCTTTTCCAACTAAAGGGATAAGTTTTGAATAATTTTTATATATAAAGTCTAAATTAGAGTTTTGAATTTTAGAAAATTCTAAACATAAGTAACGACCTCCTGGTTTTAAAACTCTATAAGCTTCTGATAAAGCTTTATTTAGATCTTTAGTATTTCGTAGTCCAAAACTAATTGTATAATAATCACAAGAATTATCTTTAATAGGCAACTTTTCAGCTGGAGCAATTATCCAATTGATATTTTTATAAGTATTTAACTTTTCTTTGCCTTTACCAATCATCCCTTTATTTGGATCAACGCAAAATATTTCACCATTTTTATCAGTTGCATCTAAAAAAAGTTTACCAAGATCTCCAGTTCCGCAGGCGACATCAATTAAAGTTTTATTATTTGAAGGGTTCATCCAACTTAATAGATCTTTTTTCCAAATTCTATGAACACCCAATGACATAAAGTCATTCATTAAATCATATTTGTCATAGACATTATCAAAGACACTTTGGACAAGGCCCTTTTTGTTTTGGAGATATTGCTGCATATTAAATTTATTATTTATTGATAATATAGTCTCAAATGCCAGAATTACCAGAAGTAGAAATAGTCAAACAATCGCTATCTAAAAAATTAGAGCATAAAAAAATCAAAAAAATAATAATTACGAATAGAAATTTAAGGTTTAAAATTCCTTTAAAATTTGAAGAATTATTAAAAAATAAAATTATTAAAAAAGTAACTAGATTTTCAAAGTATTTGATCTTGAATTTTTCTGATCAATCTTTTTGTTTAATTCATTTAGGGATGTCTGGAACTGTTCATTTAATAAAAAAAAATAATATTAGTAAGTTTACTAATACTAGTTTTTATAATTCACCAAGCCTACCAAAAAAACATAATCATGTTGAAATTCATTTTAAAGGTTTAAGAGTTATATACAATGATCCTAGAAGATTTGGATTTTTTAAATTTATAGAAAACAAGAAGGAACTTGAAAAAAGATTTAGTCATTTAGGACCTGAACCATTTTTTAAAAATTTTAACTTAGAATATTTAATTGGTTATTTCACAAATAAAAAAAAGGATATAAAAAGTTTCTTATTAGATCAAAAATTTGTATCAGGAATTGGAAATATTTATGCTAGTGAAATTTTATTTTTATGTAAAATTAATCCAATTACCTATGCATCAAAGTTAACCAAGCAAGATTGCAAAAAAATTATTACTTATTCAAAAAGTGTACTTAATAGGGCTATTAAAAAAGGAGGGTCAAGTATTCGAGATTTTAAAAACATCACTGGAAAAAGTGGAAATTTCCAAAAAGAATTTAGGGTGTATCAAAGAGAAAATCTAAGCTGCTTAAGAACTAAATGTAATGGGAAAATTCAGAAAATATTTATATCTAATAGGTCAACATTCTTTTGTAATACATGCCAAAAATAGGGAATTATTCTATTGACCAGTATAAATTCTCAAGCTATACCACTGCGCTTATGGCAAACACAAAATCAGCAATTAAAAGAATTAGAAGAATTGCTACACAAACATTGGTTAATAAGGCTCGTAAGAGCAAGTACAGAAATGCTATAAAAAAAATGAACCTTCTTCTGGTAGAAAAGAAAAAAGATGAAGCTCTAAAATTCTTGCCAAAGTTGAACTCTGAGTTAATGAAAGTTGCAAAAACTGGAATTATAAAGAAAGCAAATGCTTCAAGAAACATTTCGAGAATAACAAAGAAAATTTCAGCCTTATAATAAATTTATACGACTATTTTAAATTTCAACTAATAGTACTTACATCATATAAGAAATCAAATTTTTAGATTAACTATATATAGATTTAGTAAAACAATAAGAAACATAATTTATAAATCACACAATCATAGATTTTAAATTTGTAAAACTTAATCGTTCAATCAAACAACACTGTGGCAAAATAATTTTTAAGATTAAAAACAGACCACCTCTTGGTTGTAATATTATATCAGCATTAGAGAGAATATTCCCGTTTGAAATGAATCACCTATAGATTTAATTTATTTTTATTTTTACTAAATTATTTATTGCAAATATTAATTTTATTTATTTTTGCTTTTACAAAATTATTCATTGCAAAAAAATTATTTTGCTTCTAACTGACCTTATTCCTACAAATTTTT